>NZ_BJVA01000046.1 GCF_007988905.1 Gluconobacter kanchanaburiensis NBRC 103587 | reverse complement strand
GGAGCCTGAGCTTAGAGCGGTTCCACTTTAATCTGGTTCATATCCAGCGGCTGTAAAGAAACTGGCGCATTCACTGTGCGTGAAAGCTGGCAGCAGCGCGCCGAAGGTATCCCATAGAGCACTGACAGTCCGTTCGGCCTTGGCGCGCAGCAAGGCCTTGAGTTTTGAGCAGGCTATTTCGATGGGGTTAAAGTCTGGGCTGTATGGCGGAAGGAACATCAGCTCCGCCCCTGCCTGTTCAATGGCCTTCTGTGTTGCTGGAAGCTTATGCGCCGGAAGATTGTCCATCACGACGATATCGCCCGGCTTCAGTGTCGGTATGAGAACCCGTTCGACATAGACCTGAAAGATCCTGCCAGTCATGGGACCATCATGCACGAAGGGCGCGGTCAGCCCTGTCAGACGCAGCTCCTCGGTGAAAGTCATGGTTTTCCAATGACCGTGCGGCACAGCGGCGCAGCAACGTTTCCCGCGCAAGGCACGCCCGCGCAGACGGGCCATCT
>NZ_BJVA01000045.1 GCF_007988905.1 Gluconobacter kanchanaburiensis NBRC 103587 | reverse complement strand
CTAGGCTCAGGCGCCATTGATGTGAATGTCATGATGTGATTCAGGCTTCTTGAGGAGACTGAAGATGAATGACCTGTATTGGCTGACGGGTGGACAGATGGAGCGTACAGTCTTTCTTCCCGAAGAGCGGCGGCAAACCTCGCGTTGATGACCGTCGTGTGTTGAGCGGGATCATCTTTGTGAACCGCAATGGTCTGCGTTGGCGGGATGTGCCCCGGGAATACGGTCCACACAAGACATTCTGGAAGCGCTGGGACGGCGTGGGTATTTTCATACGGATGATGGACGGTCTGGCTGCTGGAAAGGCAGAGCCTCAGACCATCATGATTGATACGACGTATCTCAAGGTTCACCGCACGGCTTCGAGCCTGCGGCTAAAAAAGGGGATCGAGGTCGTCTGATCGGACGGACAAAAGGGAACATGAACACGAAGCGGCTGCAATTGCCGATCAGAATGGACGACCGCTGAGCTTTTTCATGACGGCAGGACAGATCAATGATTACACCGGAGCCTCTGCTCTGCTGGACAGTCTGCCTATGGCACAGTGGATTCTGGCGGACCGGAGCTATGTTGCTGACTGGTTCAGGGATGCCCTGGAGAAGAAAGGGATCAAATCTTGCATTCAGGGACGGAAATCCTGAGGGAAACCCATAAAATACGACAAGCGGAAATACAAAAGACGCAACTGCATCGAAATCATGTTCGGCCGTCTCAAGGACTGGCGGCGGGTCGCGACACGCTATGACAGATGCCCGAACGTCTTCTCTACAGTCATCTG
>NZ_BJVA01000044.1 GCF_007988905.1 Gluconobacter kanchanaburiensis NBRC 103587 | reverse complement strand
GACTGCCAGCAGGGCGCAGGTCCGACAGGATGACGCCTGCTTTGAAGTAGCGGTATCTCGGAATCCAGATGGTGCGGCCGAGTTCTGTCGCATGACGGATCAGATCTTTGGCATCGGACGTAGGCTCGATCGAGACGGCTGCGTGTTTGGCGTACCAGGGGTCGCCATCGTGAGGATTGGTCTGCATCGGGACGGAGAGATGTGCTGCTTCCAGTCCCTCCTCCCGCAGCTTCTCCGCGGCGCGCGTAGCATAATGCGCAATGGCTTCGCGGATCTCTTCCCATTTCAGCAACAGACGACCGAATGTCCGGGTTGAGGCGATGCTTTTGCGGATAGCGGCAATGTCGGGCAGAGGCAGGCAGGATTGCCCGCGCAGTTCCGCCTGAACGCGGCCACCCACAACCGTCAGCATGTGCTGAACGCTCTTTGCATCAAGTGCCACGAAATCCGCAATCGTCTCGATGCCTCTGTCCTGGAGCTTCTGTTTTGTCTGCCGGCCAATCCCCCAGACTTCCTCGATCCCCGTGCGGCGATACCAGTCCTGGCGTACGAACGGATCCATCAGGTCGCACAGACCATCCAGATGCGGATGATCCTTCGCAAGACCATTCGCCAGCTTGGCAATCGTCTTGGTCGGGCCCCATCCTACACAGGTCGGGATCTTTGCATGGTCGAGCACGTCCCGACGCAACTGGCGGCAGCGGTCGTACAGGCTGCCGGGGAGATTGCTCAGATCGAGAAACATTTCATCGATCGAGTACGGTTCGACGGCCGGAACCCGCTCGGACAGAACCTGGTACATCCGCCGCGACATGTCGGCATACAGCGCATAATTGGACGAGTACCAGAC
>NZ_BJVA01000043.1 GCF_007988905.1 Gluconobacter kanchanaburiensis NBRC 103587 | reverse complement strand
CCGATCACCCACGCAAAGATGGGCCGGTCAATGAAAAAGCGGGACAATGACATGCGGGCTTACTCCGCCTTGCCCGCGGGAGCTGCAGACGGCGCTTCATGCGGTGCCACCTTTGCCCCCGGCTGCACTTTCTGCAGGCCGTTTACAATCACCTTCTCGCCTGCCTTCAGACCGTCCGAAACGAGCCAGGATTCACCCAGCGTCCGCAACACCTGAATCGAACGCTGGCTGACCTTATCCTCACCGTCCACGACCATGACATAAGGATTGCCCTTGGCATCCCGTGCAACCGCAACCTGCGGCACCAGCAGACCGTGCGGATCAATGCCTTCTTCAATATGGGCATTCACGAACATACCCGGCAGCAGCAGATGATCGGGGTTCGGGAAAACGGCACGCATCACAAGCGTTCCGGTCGCCGGATCCACCGTGACTTCGGAAAGCTGCAACTTGCCACGCAATGGATATTCGGAACTGTCTTCCAGCTTCAGGCCGACCGCGGCCGCATCCGTACCATTCCGCTCCAGCTGCCCATCCGCCAGCTCACGCTTCAGACGCAGCATGTCGGATGCAGCAAGATTGACGTCCACGTAAATCGGATCCAGCCGTGTCACGACCGCGATCGGCTGGGTCTGTCCCGCCGTCAGCAGCGCACCCGGCGTATAGAGCGTACGGCCGATCCGACCGCTGATCGGAGCGCGGACATGGGTATAATTCAGATTGACGGCCGCCGCTTCCACGGCCGCCTTGGCCTGCGCAACCTGAGCCTCGGCCTCACGTGCCGTCGCCAGCGTATTATCGAAATCCTGCGAACTGACGGCATGAGCCGCCACGAGCGGACGATACCGCTTCAACTGGCCATTCGCACGTGCTGCCGATGCCTCGGCATTCAGAAGCTGGGCCTTCGCCTGATCGTAGGCAGCCTGATACGGCGCAATGTAAATCTGAAAGAGCTGCTGCCCTGCTTTAACGTCAGCACCCTGCTCAAAATCCCGCGAAACGATAACACCGTTCACCTGCGGCCGGATCTGGGCCTGTTCATAAGCATCCGTCCGCCCCGGCAGGGACGTCTCAAGCGTAACAGGCTGCGTCTTCAGCGTCACCACATCAACAGGCTGCGGGCGCAGCTGTGGCGGAGGCGTCTTTTTCTGACAGCCCGCCGCAAAAAGCGG
>NZ_BJVA01000042.1 GCF_007988905.1 Gluconobacter kanchanaburiensis NBRC 103587 | reverse complement strand
TGGCCGCGCTTTCATCGCTGTCATAAATGAAGCCAAGTACACGGGCGCGCTCTTCTGCGTCTTCCGCAAGGGTTGTCAACACGGGCTGGTAGTAGCGGTCCAGGCTTTTGAGATCGCGATGCCCGGTGACCCTGCACAGGTCCAAAGGATTGGGGAAAAATCTGGCAAGACGGCTGGTGGCTTCATGACGGAGATCGTGAAACGTCAAATCGACAAGCCCTGCTTTTTTAACACACCGACCGTATCGTACTGAAAAAGCGCGTTCATCGCCGATCTGGAAGATCAGGTCATCCGGATCGGGGGAAGCAGAAAGCGTGTTCAGCTTGTCGTAGAGCAGCGCTCGTGCCCCGGGCATCAGCGGGCGCAATTCCGGGCCCATTTCCTCGGCAAGATGCAGGGTCTTGGTGTGTCGGAGCGAAATTGTTCGTGCCACAAGATTGATATCGCGCCAGCGCAGGGACGCGGCTTCGCCTAATCGGGTGGCCTGCTCGATGGCCCATCTCACAAACCAGACGTCATCCGGATGGCTTTCGGACGTCACTGCGGCAAGCAGGCGGTCATATTCGCTGGCTTCTGTCGTGTTGGGAGGGGCGGTGGTCGTTGGGTTCTCCGGAGCGTCTTCATGCAGTCGTCGGTTGCGCTTGCGATCGGCGCCTGTCGGCCGCTTGATCATGCGTCCCGAAGCCGGGTTCAGCGAGAGCGGGACATCCCATTCGCTCATGGCATGATTGAGGGTGGAGGCCAGGAGGTTGAGCCGCTTGACGACTGTCGCAGGGGCCCGATCCTTTCCCTGACGGTCGCGAAAGCATCGAACCGCTGGAACCGTCAGGCGGGAGAGCTTCAGGTCTGCGATGGGATCGCGAAACAGTGCCGGGATATGGCCTGTCCGGTCAGCGTCGCGGTGAGCCATGCATTCGTCACGGTAGCGC
Source organism: Gluconobacter kanchanaburiensis NBRC 103587 (assembly GCF_007988905.1). Classification (GTDB taxonomy): domain Bacteria; phylum Pseudomonadota; class Alphaproteobacteria; order Acetobacterales; family Acetobacteraceae; genus Gluconobacter; species Gluconobacter kanchanaburiensis. Next base: position 290 of record NZ_BJVA01000042.1, on the reverse strand, counting down.
TCAATCAGGGTTCGGAGCACGAGGCCGTCCAAGGCCCGGACGTCGATATGACGCCCTTCGCGCACTTTGACCGAGGTTTCCTCGAGCCAGGAACGGGCCAGACGGGCAGTGTCAAATGTTCTGATGATCCGCTGGCCATTGACCAGCTTGCGGGCCCGATACTGCTTTGGCCCCCGGCAACTCACGCCATCGGGCAGCGGACGTCCTGTTGCAGGATCTTTGGCATTTTCGGCGGACTTTATACGGGCCATGAGACGAACTCCGAAATGCGACGGAATCGTCATTGGTCC
>NZ_BJVA01000041.1 GCF_007988905.1 Gluconobacter kanchanaburiensis NBRC 103587 | reverse complement strand
GATGGAGGGTTCGAAGAGCCGTGAATTGAGGACCTTTCTTCCTGATTTTGGGGGCGCCAGGCTGGTATTGAAGGTTCTGGATGATGATTTTCGCTCTACGTTTTGAGCAGAGAGAGGATTTCATGCTCTGGATTGCTACGCCGCGGCGTTAATCCGCTCCAGGAGGAGAAAGCGACGCATATTGTAGACGATATTTGCCAGTCCGATCCTCATGGTGGCTCGCGTGATACCTACGGTTCGGACGAACAGTCCTGTCTGCGATTTCTGATCAGCAAAAACATGTTCAACGCGCGATCGGATGACCGACTTTCCAGCATTCGACTTCTGGATATGTCGTGGCATGGGCTTGAGATGAGGCTTTTTCCTGTGGACCTTCGAGACAAAGCCCTGCTTTTCCATGAAATCCTCATTGGCTTTCGAACGGTAGGCCGTGTCGGCCCATACGCTTGAGGCTGTATTGGTTTTATTCAGCAGCCCATCCCGCAATCGGGCGCCATCACTGGCGGCGGCATCTGTCGCTTTCCATTTCCGGATCAGCCTGAACTTCCGATCGATGGAAATGTGGGATTTATAGCCAAAGAACGGGATGGCCAGATCTGTTGATGGGATCGTCCCGTCCTCCTGCTGCTTCGCCTTGGTAAACTTCAACGTCCAGCGCGCATGACGGTCCTTGTGGGACAGCTTTGAGGGCTTGTCCCGCCAGTCCTGTGGGATATGTCCTGCCCGAAGATCCGCTTTCTCAGCATTGGTATTGCGCTGTTTTGGAGCCGCCACCAGCGTCGCGTCCAGAATCTGACCTGACATCGGTAAATAGCCAGCGTTCCGCAGAGTAGCATCAAAGCGATCAAATAGCCTTTCAATCGCACCCGCCTGCGTCAGACGCTCCCGGAACAGCCAGCGTGTTTTGGCATCCGGCACGCGGTCCGACAGTCCCAGACCAAGGAAACGCATGAACGACAGGCGGTCGTTGATCAGATATTCCGTCCGTTCATCAGACAAATTGTTCAGCGTCTGGATCACCAGGATCTTGAACATCAATACTGGATCAAAGGGCAGACGACCGCCTTTACTGCCGTCTGCATAGGCAGAGCCTTGTCCAGATCAGGGCGGAAGACTTCAAAATCCACAGTCCGCGAAAACGCTTCGAGCTGGTCACCAAGCCCACTCAGACGAGCCAGGCGCTCTTCAACATCAAAGAAACCAGACTGCTTCATCCCATCCTCCCGTCATCACACCAAGGATAGAATCACAGCCAACTGTTCAGAGACAGGGGGTTCTTCGAACCCTCC
>NZ_BJVA01000040.1 GCF_007988905.1 Gluconobacter kanchanaburiensis NBRC 103587 | reverse complement strand
AGAAAGAGAACATGTCGGGCCGCGTCAATGGTTTTTTAAGAACGATTCTGGGAAGTCTTTTGTTTGCAATGGGATGGGCCCGAAGCAGGTGCGGGCGTGTTTGAGGGGGAGGTGAGGGGCACTCGGACTCTTGAGAATTGCTCAATAGTTCAGTCGTCAAGGAATGCTTGACGACTGAACCGTCAAGGATCGCTTGATGGTTAAGCCTGTAAGGATCTCTTACAGGTTACTCACGACTCGCAATTTAGTGGCACGGATCTGGCACGGATTAAGGTGCGCCGACTCGGATAAATGCGGTTTAAGCCGTACCAAGCTGAACCAATTGCATGATTGTATATTGGGAGAAAATGGCAGTTTATCGCCGTTTCAGATGGTGGGCGCGACAGGGATTGAACCTGTGACCCCTGCCGTGTGAAGGCAGTGCTCTACCGCTGAGCTACGCGCCCATCCGTCGAACGGGCTTGTAGCAAAAAAGGAGTGTGTCTGACAAGGGCACTTGAAAGAATTAAAACTAGAGGTTTGGTAGTTTGAATTGATGATGATCTTTTTGACTTTGAAATTAGATTTTGCATACATATTCGTAAGGCGTGAGGCCACTGAAGGTCTTGAACCTCCGAAATTATAAGCTACCATGAGCAGTTGAGGTGGTCCTCAACTGCTCATGGCTGCTTTCAGGTCGGCTTTCTCTACCAGTTGTGTGACAGCGAACTTTCTTGTCCGATCGATAGCAACGAAGAAGCGCAGCTTACCCTCAGCAGTCTGGACTTCGGCAATATCGATGTGAAAAAGCCGATGGGCAGCATTTGAAACGCTGTCCTTGGGCTTATCTCCCTCTATGTCCGGCAATCGTGAGATCTCGTGACGCAGAAAGCAGCGATGCAGGGTCGAACGTGTCAGGTAAGGGATGCTGGCCTGCAGGGTATCAAGTTCGATTTCTGTCAAGACCGTTGCGCGCAGCTCTTCAGGACCTGTCTTCTGATCCTCAACCGTTTTGACGCTTGCACCATTTTGCAACTGTTTTGGGGTGATCCCGAACGCTGTATTGCTGCTCGCACGGCGTGAGTGGTCGTGGCGCCGCCATGACGGTTCTGTCCGATAAGGCTTCCTTCCACTCACGTGAAAATATCACACCATCAAACCCCGGGGACTAAATACCTAAGAAAAACAAAAAGAAGGCTGTAAAGACAACACGCTACGAGAAGATCCACCGCTACCGTCCCGAAAGAAATTCTTATAGCTCTCAGACAGCTGTGAGGCGTGTTTCGCTCCTAAAATACGACAGATCGCTTGATCCAAAAAGTTGTATGCCGCTC
>NZ_BJVA01000039.1 GCF_007988905.1 Gluconobacter kanchanaburiensis NBRC 103587 | reverse complement strand
TCATCCAAGACGAGAAATATTCCGAACAATACTCCGAATATCAGACATTCTGATTTATTTTTGTATACGTCACAGGATTAAATAAGTCCTGCGACATATACAAAATTACCATTATTCTTTTTTCTTCCATACTCGACGAATACCGTCTTTGGTGAGCGGATTCATGATCCAGTCAGGAAATTGAGCATGAAGTGAGGTAGTAACTTTTTCTACGGAATCATCTTCAGATAAATCATCTTTTTTAGCTTTGCGAGTTTCTATTATCAGTGCCGTCATAAACGCTTCTTCGTCACTAATTAGCTTTTCACCTGGTCCTGGGGGACTGTGATCAGGAATAACCAGCTTAGGTTTCAGTGGCGCAAAAATTTGGAGTGTGTGAAGCCACTCTTCAGGTCCAATATCGCCACCAAGAAATGTTGGCGTGGCAAGATTCTGGACGACATCTCCCGTTACAAGAGCGCGATCTTCTGGAATGTACACCAATGTGTCGCCATAAGTATGTGCAGGGCCGGCCCAAAAAATACGTGCATGCACATCACCTAGATCAAGTATTTTTTCATCCTTAAAGAGCTCAGGTTTTCCGTAATCTGCTTGGCTCAACGCTTCTGCATTATGAATGCGAAATCTTTCGAGCATACGTCCTCTGTCAGCATTCAGCTCATTCTCTTGAACGCTTGGACGCAGTAGTTTTGTGCCAGAAGGGAAGCCACCAAAGCCTGCGGCGTGCTCGGGATGAAAATGTGTAGTGGTGAGATAAAGCGGCTTACCAGGTGCGAGGCGCTCGACTTCTTCTGAAATGACGTGTGCCGCTGAATTTCCCAGTCCAGTATCGACAACGAGTACAGCTTTTTTACCAACAATGATTGGAATATTAGGATAGCCTGGGATCATCCAGATATGTGCGCTGAGTTTTTCAGTTTTACTGGCGTCAAGTAGGGGGACAGTTTTCCCTGCTGGAACAGCAGGAATAGTTGGAGCTTCAAGGGGAGGCAATAATACTCCTGAAGCAGGACTTCTATTTAATGACGCCGATATTGCAAGGCATAAAAGATAAAAAAACTTCCATCGCAAGTGTATTTTCACCATTAAAAGATTCCATTTGTGATTAATGCTCTCCTAATTATTAAAACATTACTGCTCAAAATTTCATAGAGAGAATATGCCTCCCTTCATAGGGATTGGTCCCAAAAAATAATTTCTGAGACGAATAACGTCTCTATCAATAATTTTTGCATTAATTTACAGTAATGACGATATACATACTGTTATTATTTTGAATATAATTCTGATCGTGATCATCAGAGAAAGAGTTTTTCACCTTGATCATGCGACTTAACCTTACCATAGAATTGAATGTCCGTTTTTACCTATCTACAACCGATATTCCGCTTACCCCCTATAGCGGTCATTCTTTTCCTTTTTTAACGTCTATGAATGATCGGATCTCTGTTCCGGGGCAACGATTAAGATCCGATACTTGGCTCAGGACTCATAGCCAGAAGATGATGGTTACAGCGCGA
>NZ_BJVA01000038.1 GCF_007988905.1 Gluconobacter kanchanaburiensis NBRC 103587 | reverse complement strand
CCGCGCTGTAACCATCATCTTCTGGCTATGAGTCCTGAGCCAAGCCATCCCGAAGCGGTTCACCGTTCTTTCACGCCTCTCCGAGCGTATTGTTTGGGCGGGACGGCAGCACATGCGCCAAGTAGCAAGAAAGTTTCTGCGCCAGTCCGTCAGACGGGAGAATTCCGGCGATGTAACCGTCCGGACGCACAAGCACCCACTGACCGGATCCGATACCGTAAGCTTCGGCGATATCACCATCTTCGTCGACGAGTTCATGCCCCGCACCGACGGTGACGATGCGCACACCCGCGATGGCCGACGGCCGGTCGTGCGGCTGGTAGCCTAACAGGGTCCAGTGAGGCCCTTGAAAAACCGTAAACAGCCGTGTGCGCTGGCCGGCCTGTCCGCGACAGGGCGCATCAGGGGCACGATCGCCGGCCTGCACTTTTTTCCCCGCAGAACCGGGCACGTTCAACGATGAGCCGCGATAGCCAAGGTCGAGTTGACGCGCTTCGCGATCGCGCCGCATGATGCCCTGCTTGACTTCTTCGAGCAGACGCATTGAGAGACGAAGCATATTCAATGCGATCGGTCGACGTTCCGCCTCGTAACTGTCGAGTAGCGCCTCTGGAGCGCCCGTAAGTACGGACGCCAGCTTCCAGCCAAGATTATAGGCGTCCTGAACGCTGGTATTAAGACCTTGAGCGCCAGTTGGCGGATGAACATGCGCGGCATCCCCCGCAAGGAAGACGCGCTCGATCCGATAGCGATCGGCCAGACGCGCACTCATCGTATAAACCGAGGACCAGGACACCGAACGGACCGCAATGTCCCTTCTGCCGCTTCGATCCCCAATGAGCCCGGTTAGCCCGTCTAGAGACAAATCGATCTCTCCGTCCAGCCTCACGGGTGCATGAACCTGAAACAGGTCCGTTCCTGGCAGTGGACAGATAACGAGTTGTGTCGCAGGGGAACCGAACTGGAAACGATGCCAGACGGACCGGTCCAATCCCTCCAGCCGCACATCGGCAACGACCGCACGCACGCCCAGTGCTTCTCCCGGAAAATCGATCGCCAATGCATGACGGACAAAGCTGCGGCCGCCATCGGTTCCGACCAGGAACCGAGCGCGGATAACCTGCTCGCCGCCTTTTTGTTCTATTCTTGCCGTAACGCCGTGGGCGTCCTGTTCAAATCCTGTCAGCCGTGTCCCAAAATGTGGATGATGGCCCAGCTCGGAAAGCCGTTCCCGCATGACGGCTTCAGTGGCGAACTGCGGCAGCATCAGTGGCGCAGCATAGGGCTCGGCAGCTGTTGGAGAAACGTCCGCTTCCGTCAGAAGCGACATTTTATGGGTTCCATCAGCGCGATACTGACAGAGCGGCGGATAGGGTCCGCCTGACGCAGCCATACGATCGACAATTCCGAGATCTTCGAAGATCTCCATCGTCCGGGGCTGGATACCCTTGCCGCGCGACCCGCTGAACGGCTGAGTATTCTGCTCGATCAGTCGGAACGAAATTCCACGTCGGGCAAGGTCGATGGCAAGTGTCAGGCCTGCGGCCCCCGCACCCGAGATCAGGACGTCTGTATCGAAAGACACTGGCAGCTCCGCGAATCAATGTGTAATATTCACATATATAGGCTTCGCATCGAGGGCAATTAAAAACGTGAATAATGCACACGATTCTGAAATCCTGCGGGGACTTCATGCCGCGATCATCGATCTGGTCGATGAAATCAACCGGCCCCGTCGGGATGATCGCCTGATCGAAGAAGCCGGTATTCCGCTGGATCGGGCCCTGTTTCCGCTACTGGCGCGTGTATGGCGTTACGGTCCCATCGGAGTGGTCGACCTTGCGGACCGTACTGGGCGTGATCATACGACGATCAGTCGACAGATGGGCAAACTTGAAGAACTCAGCCTCATCACGCGCCAGCCGTCTGCCACGGACAGACGTGTTCGCGAAGCGACGGTAACTGGCAAGGGGCAGGAAATGGTCAACCTGCTGAATGCGGCACGTGAGAGGTTAGCGAACCGCATTCTCGTTAATTGGACCAACCAAGACCTCGATCAATTAAGAATACTTTTACGTCGCTTTGCTGACGATTTGATGGAATGGGAAATTAAGTAAAAACCTATCACCAGTATCAAACCAATTACGTCATGCGAATGATAGAAGCTCTGACTTCTAAGCTCAGGCCCC
>NZ_BJVA01000037.1 GCF_007988905.1 Gluconobacter kanchanaburiensis NBRC 103587 | reverse complement strand
GCGAAACGGTCTTCTGGCTCCAGCCACCCCCGAGCGCGCGATACAATGTCACAAGGTTCTGGAAGCGTGCGGCCTTGACCGTGATGGCGTTCTGCTGCGCCTGATAGAGGGTGCGCTGCTGTGTCAGGGTGGTCAGATAGCTGTCGATACCGGCCTTGTAGCGCATGTTGGCGAGATCGAATGCCTGCTGCGACTGCGTCACCAGCTCGTCCATGTGGCGCTGCTGGCTCGTATAGGTTTCCCGTGCCGTCAACGCATCCGAAACTTCACGGAACGCCGACTGTACGGTCTTTTCATACTGTGCCGCATTCTGACGGGACTGCGCCTTGGCCATCATCAGGTTCCCTTCGCTCTGCCCCCATGTCAGCAGTGGAATGCTGATGGATGGGGAGATGCTCCAGGTTTCGGCACCCGGCGTAAACAGCTTGCGGAACTGAAGCGAACTCGTGCCTTCCGAAGCCGTCAGCGTAAAGCGGGGGAAGAACGCCGCGCGCGCTGCACCCACATTTGCATTGGCCCCAAGCAGGGTATGCTCTGCCGCACGAACGTCCGGCCGCTGCTCCAGCAGGTCCGAAGGCAGGCCCTCCGGCAGATCCGTGATCATGGTCTGCGATCCGAAAGGCGCCGGTTCCGGCAAGGTCGAAGGCAACGGCGAGCCGACGAGAAGCTGAAGCGCATGCTCGTCATCCGCCAGAGCGCGCGTATATTGCGCCTCGTAGGCGGAAGCCTGCTCGACCTGTGTCTTGACCTGCGCCAGCGTCAGCGCATCCGTTTCGCCATTGTCATAGGAAAGCTGGGTCAGCCGCAGCGTATCGCGCTCGGACACCAGCGTGGCACGCGTCACCCGGAGCTGCTCGCGATCAGCCAGCCACTGGATGTAGGTCGTCCCGATCTGCGAGACTGTCGTGATGAGAACGTTCCGCGCGTTCTCGACGTTGTTCAGCACCGTTTCCTTCTGCTGACGCGTCAGGTTGCGGATGCGGCCCCAGAGATCGATTTCGTAAGACGAGAACCCGATCGACGTCTGATACAGACGCAGGGTCGAGATATGCTCACCAACGCCAGGTGCAAACGAGAAACCGGCCGTGTCGGATGGCGCCACGAACATCCCCTGTCCACCAGCCGAAATGATCGGGAACAGAGATGCATTCTGGATTTCGTACTGACCGCGCGCAACGCTCACAGCGTCAAGCTGCGCTGCGATATCGCGGTTGTTTTTCAGAGCCAGTGCCACGAGCGCCTTCAACCGCGGGTCGGTGAAGAAATCCTCCCACCCGAGATTGGACGCGGCCTGAGCCGCAGGCGTGTTCTTCGATGCCGTATCCGCGGGGTAGCTGTTCTGGATGGCCTGCGTGGGCCGGTGATAAACCGGCGCCATATTACAGGCCGAAAGCATCAGCATTCCGGCAAATCCGGAAGTCAGTCCGAGACGGGCCTTCATGCGCCGTGCTCCCCTTCGACGACAGGCGCCGCCTTGTTATCCAGATGGGCATACGGGTTCTTGCGATCACGGACACGCGTGACCCGGAACAGGCGCAGCACCACCACGAAAAAGACCGGGACGAAATAAATGGCGAGCAGCGTCGCCGACAGCATGCCGCCCACGACACAGGTACCGATCGCCACACGTGCCGCCGACCCCGCACCGGTCGCAATCGCCAGCGGAAACACACCGCAGACAAAGGCGATCGACGTCATCAGGATCGGACGCAGACGCTCGCGCCCGGCTTCCAGAACCGAGTCTTCCAGAGTTTCGCCACTTTCAAAAAAGGCCTTGGCGAATTCCACGATCAGGATCGCGTTCTTCACCGACAGACCGATCGTCGTCAGCAGTCCAACCTGGAAATAGACGTCATTGGACAGGCCCCGGCCGAGCGTCGCGGCAATCGCGCCAAGAACGCCGAGCGGAAGCACCAGAAGGACCGCAAACGGAATTGCCCAGCTTTCATACAGCGCTGCCAGACAGAACAGGATCACGACGACTGCCAGCGCATAAAGCGGGGCGGTCGATCCACTTGAGGCAAGCTGCTCAAACGACAGTCCGGTCCATTCGTAACCGATGCCACGCGGCAGCTTGGCCAGAAGCTTTTCCATTTCCGCCATGGCCTGACCGGAACTGGCGCCTACGGCGGGCTGACCCTGGATTTCATAGGAGTTCAGACCGTTATAGTCCTCAACCTTCTGCGGACCGTTGACCCAGTGCCCCGACGCAAAGGCATTGAACGGCACCATCGTCCCCATCGCATTGCGAACATACCAGCGGTTCAGGTCTTCCGGCGTCATGCGCGCCCAGGGTTCGCCCTGGATATAGACCTGCTTGACGCGGTCATTGCGCATGAACTGGTTGACGTAGATGGAGCCCAGCGCCCCTTCGAGGGTCGTGTTGATATCCGCATTGGTCAGACCCAGTGCGTTTGCCCGCTCACGGTTAATGTCCAGACTGAACTGCGGCGCATCTTCCATACCCAGCGGACGGACCGCCTGAAGGAGCGGATTCTTCGCCGCTTCCCGCAGGATCTGGTTTCGCGCGGCCAGCAGAGCGTCATGACCCAGATGTCCGGTATCTTCCAGCTCCAGATCAAAACCCGTCGCATTGCCC
>NZ_BJVA01000036.1 GCF_007988905.1 Gluconobacter kanchanaburiensis NBRC 103587 | reverse complement strand
AGTTGATGTGGCTGAGCGAGGGGCGTTGTGTACGAATTGTCTTACAGTCAGGCGGGTGACGGTCTGGTGGTTGACGGTGGGGTCGGTACCTGATGCTGGCTGAAGTTAACCTGTTTGGCGTTTTCGTTGCACCGCTTTCCATTTACGCCGTAGCGGCGGTCTTTGTGACGTTACTGCTTCGAAGCATCCTGTGGCGCACTGGTGCGCTCGGATGGTTCTGGCACGTCGCTCTCTTTGAAATAGCGCTTTATGTCTGTGTTCTCTGTCTGCTCATCCTTTACGTATAGGAGGGGTCGGCGATGAACTGGACCCGCAGTGTGATCCGTGTCCTGCTGACCCTCATCGTCCTGGCGCTCGCCATCGGCCTGGGGCGGACGATGTGGGACATCTATGTCCTCGCCCCCTGGACCCGTGACGGCCGCGTGCGTGTTTACGTCGTGGATGCCGCGCCTGAAGTTTCGGGCACGGTTGTGGCCGTGCCGGTCGTGGACAACCAGTTCGTCCACAAGGGCGATCCGCTTTTCGTGCTTGATCCGGTGCGCTTCCGCCTCGACATCGACGCCGCCCGCGCCCGGGTAGCCGGGGCAGAGGAAGACCTGAAGCTTCGCACGTCCGACGCCAAACGTCGCATGGGGCTGGGCGGCATCGTCTCGGCGGAAGAGCAGGAAGATTTCAATTCCAATGTCGAGACCCAGCGAGCCAAGGTCAACGCGGCCAAGGCCGAGCTGAATACCGCGCTGCTGAACCTCCAGCGCTCGACGGTTTATTCACCGGTGGACGGCTATATCACCAACCTCAACCTGCGGGTGGGTGACTATGCCCATGCCGGCGTGTCGGGGCTCGCGGTGATCGACGCGCACAGCTACTGGGTCAACGGGTATTTCGAGGAAACCAAGATGCATGGCGTGCATGTTGGGGATGAAGCCCGCATCAAGCTGATGGGCTACAAGCGCATCATCATGGCCCATGTTGTCAGCATTGGGCGCGGCATCAACGACCAGAACGGCGTGTCCGACAAGCTGGGCCTGCCGGACGTCAACCCGATCTTCACCTGGGTGCGTCTGGCACAGCGCATTCCGGTGCGTCTGGAGTTCGACAGCGTGCCGCCCGAGGTCACGCTGGCGGCCGGCATGACGGCGACCGTGACGATCGGACGTGAGACGCCGGGGGCGCGCGGACGTCTGACCACCTGGCTGCAGAACCACCTCTGACATGTCACGCAACTCTTTCACCCGGGCCGTAGCCCTTGCCCTGGGCACCTGCCTGTCGCTGACGGCCTGCACGGTCGGGCCGAACTTCAAGCCGGACCGGATCAAGGTGCCCGATGCCTTCGTCGAGCAGCCCCACCCCGCCACGGCCGATGCGCTGGCGCAGTCGGCAGCCGACATGAAGGACTGGTGGTCGCAGTTCCATGACCCCATGCTCAACGAGCTGGTGGATCAGGCGATCAGGGGCAATTACGACCTGCAGATCGCCTCGCAGCATATCATTGCCGAGCGCGCGGTGCGGCGTCAGGCACAGTCGGCCTGGTATCCGCAGCTTGATGCTGCCATGGGCGGTGGCGACGACCGCTATTCCATCAATGTGGACAACTGGCCGCTGCGTCCGGGCAATCCGGCCAACCGCCCCGACGCTTCGGTCCTGACCTATGGCGCGCGGGCGAGCTGGGAAGTCGATCTGTTCGGGCATATTTCCCGGCAGGTGGAAGAACGTAAGCGGATCGTCGAGGAATCGATCGAGAACCGGCGCGGCGTGCTGCTGGCGCTGCTGGCCGAGATGGCGACGGATTACGTGACGCTGCGCTCGGTACAGGAGCGTCTGGGCGTCACCGAACGCGCCATCGACGTGGCCAGACGCTCACGCGAACTGACCGAGAAGCTCTACACGCATGGTCTGGGCAACACGCTGGCCGTGGCGCAGGCGCAGACGGAAGAGCATCTCGAACGCTCGCGTCTGGCGCCGCTGCATGAGCAGGAAGAGCGGCTGATGCATGCCATCGCCGTCCTTGTTGGCGACATGCCGGGGCAGCTTGAGGAAGAACTGGAAAAGCGCCGCCCGATCCCGGCCCTGCCGCGCTTCCCCGACAGCCTGCCGTCCATCGTGCTGGCCAACCGTCCCGATATCCGCATTGCCGAGGCCGAATACGCAGCCGACACCGCGCGCGTGGGCATCGCGGTCTCGAACCTCTATCCGAAATTCATGATCCCGCTGACCTTCAACCCGAATGCTTCGGCCGCCTACCAGGCGTTTCAGGCGGGTGGCATGGCCTGGAGCTTCATGATGATGGCGACGCTGCCGGTCATCCATGGCGGCCGCTATACCGCCGCGATCGCGCAGGCCCGGGCCGAAGCCGAGGGCAGCCGTCTGAACTATCGTAAAACGGTGCTCAAGGCGTTCGCGGAAGTCGAGGATGCGATGGGCGACTGGCGGCACAATGCCGAACTGGTCGAAGAACTGAACCAGGCCTCCGTCGATGCAGCTCTGGCCCGCGACCGGGCGCAGAAACTGTTCGGAGCGGGCCTGACCGGTTATCTGAACGTACTGACGACCGAACAGACCGCCCTCTCCGCCGAAGACCAGGCCGTCGTCGGGCGCCTCGCCCGTGTCCGAAACGCCGTCGCCCTCTACGTCGCCCTCGGCGCCGGATGGCAGGGAAAAGCCCTCACCGACACAAGGCTCCCCGTCGAAGTCAAACAGCAGAACGCCTTCGTCAGAGCTTTTACTCGGTAAA
>NZ_BJVA01000035.1 GCF_007988905.1 Gluconobacter kanchanaburiensis NBRC 103587 | reverse complement strand
AAGCCTGAGAAACCTAAAAAAACACCGGAAAACTGCCAATATTGACCACATAGAGACCCGGTAACTCTATAAAATTACACTCAGGGAAGCACTTAAATATAGAATAAACGGCAATTTTCCGGGGTTTTTTGTATGAAAAAACACGTCATTTTCAGGCCAAAAACAGGAATCTGTTATGGAGGGGTGAAACGCCAGGGCGAATTAAAGCCGAGCAGGTCAAAGACCACCCCCTGAGAGCCTCACAGAACCGCGCAGGAGCCTGTCACAGTCCCCTACGTTGGATCGGGTATAGCGAGGCTCAGGAAGGCTCTGAGCGGGCTTAAATGCCCTCTAGGGGCCTTGTGGGAATGTTTGCGGCCTGATGCGTCGAACAACAATGGAGCGCGACGGCTTTAGGCGGATTTTCGGGAGTTTTCTGGCCGAGGTCGCTACGGCTCGCGGTGGCCCGTTTTGAGTCCCAAAAGGGACCGGGACGGAAACTTGAGAGGCACGGATGCAGGAAATGGGTTTGACAGCGTGAATCTGCCTAACGTACACAATCCCCACAACGTCCGTTGACGGGTTTGGAACACAGGCAGAGACGACATGACCAAGGCGATTGCATACATCCGCGTCAGCACTGAGCAGCAAGGCAAGTCTGGCCTCGGCTTGGAAGCACAGCGACAGGCGATCATGCGCTTTGCAGAGATTGAAGGCTTTGACGTGGTGGAATGGGCCGAGGAAGTCGAAACAGGCAAAGGCGTGGATGCACTGGCAAAACGGCCCGTGTTGGCTCAGGCGTTGAACAAAGCCCGTAATGCAGATTGTCCGGTGATTGTCGCCAAGCTGGATCGCCTCAGCCGTGACGTGGCCTTTATCGCCGGGCTCATGAGTGAGCGCGTTCCATTTATCGTCGCTGAACTCGGCAAGTCCGTCGATCCGTTCCTGATGCACATTTATGCCGCCGTGGCCGAGCAGGAGCGCCGCACAATCTCAGAGCGGACCAAGCAAGCCCTACAGGCCGCAAAGGCACGCGGAAGGAAGCTAGGGGGCTATCGTGGCGGTCCGGTTCCAGACCAGCGCAAGGCCGCTCAGGCCGCTTCTGACAAGGCGAGAGAGCACGCTGAGAAGGTGCGGCCCATCATTGAAGGATTGAAAGCCCAGGGCATGAGCATCCGGCAAATTGCGGCTGAACTAGAGCGACAAGGCGTGAAGACCAGCCGAGGGAAGGCGCAATGGGGCGCGACAAGCGTGGCGAGGATTTGCAAGGCTTAAGGCAGTGCCCTCAAGGCTTGAGTAGGCGCTTTATCAAGCTGGAGAAGGTGGGCTTGGAGCGGATACGAACCCCGCTTTGAGACTGGCTACGAATGTAGCCCCCTAATGCTGCCTCTGCCTTCTCTAGTCGCACTGAAAGAGAAGACGATTTGGCCCGCTCTTCCAAAAGAGAATCCGTCAATTCTTTGATGCGTTGGTCACTACGCTCTTGTAGCCGGTCTATCGTTTCCAGAGCTTGCTTGAGAAGCTCATTTTCCTCGGATTTCTCTTGATTTTTCGAGGTGGAGTTGAAGGGGGAGTGGGGACTATCATCAGGGACTACAACGGTCACTGAGCCGTCGTTCGCGGTCTGCCTGAACCAGTCGTACCGACGCACACGTTGCTTGGCCGCAGAGAGCGAAATTCCCCATAAATCGGCTAGCTCGCGGTAGGTTTTTCGTGTGCTCATTCTGTGTCTTAGGCTGATTGATGTAGCTAACGCGTACCCCCTAAGGCCAGGATGCGTAAGAGGGATGATAAAATTGATTGCGGCAGTCGGAGAAGATTCACATCATGACATATGACCTGATTGCGCAATGCAGGTCCTCTATGGAGAATGAAATGTTTAATTTCCAAGTGAGAATGTTAACTATTTTAAAAGGAACAAATGAAAAAAGCGAAAGGCTTTTAACTGTTAAGGCTGAAAACTCAAGTGAAGCTCTTAAATTTGCGCAATCTAGGGCTGAATCAATGTCCGGAGTTATTAAAGCATCTCCTATTTTCTGCAAAAAATCGAATTAGATTTTTTTTAAATTAGTACAAACCATTGTTGGTTTTCTGTGTCTATTACTGCGATATTGCATCCCACCCGGAGGGAGGTAGTAGCGCCTAGACACCGGATCTGACGGCATTTTGGGCCTCAGGAAGATCTTGAATTGATGACGGGCCCTAGATCAGAACGTCAGTCGTTTTGCAAGAAAACTAATAATTTGACGCAGGATCTCGAAAAGTGGGATTTTGGAATCAAGAGGGGAACGAGTGCTGGAACACCCGCCCCCTTGAAGCGTGGCCAATGGCTACATCGACCGCTTTGTCATGAATCTGCACGACCAATGACAGCATCAGATTGTTATGGAATAATGGTAACAAGAGCAAACCGTTTTTGTCACCGAAACGGTGTCAAACTGAATCCGAACGCAAACGCGAACGCAGTTCCGAACATAAATGCGAACTCGGTTTCAAAGCGAATGTTAAACCTGTCCTACATTCCTGAACCATCTGGAGAATGGCGGTCACACATTAACGCACGAAAGACGCGATGTGATCCACCTCCCCTTAAACCATTTTGCAGCTGTTCTCGGGATAACCTACCAAGGGCTCAAGTGTGTTGAGCAGCTAGGCAAGACCTACAGGACTTTCTGGCCCCCAACGCCGGAAAATAGCGCGATGGACGCGAAGCAGCTCTTAGCTGACAAGCAACCGAAGGCTCCCCTCGACAGAGGGGAGTTTACAAAGTGATGCAGACGGGCGCAGGATAGCCCTAGATACGAGTGAGGCCCCAGTGCGCAAACACCGGAGCCTCGTTTGGATCGCTTGGTACAAGCAAGCGGTCGCTGCCAACGGGACAACGCAAACTGTCCGATTGGCCCTTAAGGTAGGATAGAGAGGCCGGAGCCCGGTTTCAACACTTACTGCATGGAAAGGCGGTCCGCTTCCTTAGAAAATGGAAGCAAGAGACGTTGAACGCCTACACTACCACCCACACAGACAGAGCACAGACGAAGCGGGCTTTCCGCGATCAGGTTCTGGAACACAGAGCCCGGCGAGAGATCACTTGCGCCCAGAAGGACGTGCTCATGAGACTGGCTACGTTCCTCGGCAGGGACGGCTTGTGGCCGAGCCATGAGACCATTGCGAAAGCCGCTGACGTGTCCGTGCGGACCGTTATTCGAGCCCTAGAACGTGCCTATGCACTCGGCATCCTGACCAGCACAAAGCGGACCGTGATGCGTGGAGCCCGGCGAGTGCGGACCAGCAACGCCTACACGCTAGTCGTGACGAAGGCCGAGCAGATGAAGGCCAAGGCGGGCCACTTAAAAAGGGCAGTTTTCCGCACCTCTTTTCTAAGTGTCAAAATGGCAGAGAAGGTGAATCCTCTTTTCTCTTTTAGACCGCAATGGGCCGCTCAGAGCCCTGAGAGAACCCCGCAAGAGATGCTTGAGGCGGTTCAGGCGTGGAGCCGAGAGGCTTTATCCACAACCTAAGTGTCAAAATGAAACCAGATCAGAAGAACTAATTTTTAGAAGGAAAGGAAACAGCAGTTTGGCGGGTAGACGGAACCAACCAGGACAAGTGGCAAAGAAGACGACGAGACCGACAAAGTTATCAGGAACACCCAACACTGCGGACCTAAACGCAGGGGTCGTTCATATGGTGCCAAACAACGCGAATAGCTTTGACCTAGATCCTGTTTTTCAGTTCAGAGGCACGGCAGATGGATCATTCGCTACGCTGGATGAAGACCGGAATATGCCAAGGCTACGAAGCGTAGTGCGGGCATGGCTGGAAGATAGCAGTGAGAACAAAAAGCCGTATCCGTTCAAAGACCCAGTGAAACTAGCCCGGCTCCAGAATAAGAAGACCGGCGTTAAACACTGCAAAGTCATTGACGGATTCCACAGAGCCGAAGCCCTACGCCGAGAAAATGTAACCACAATCGCCGTTGAGATTGAGGACATGAGCGGGAAGGAAGCAGCACAACGCGCTGCCAAAGCCAACCAGATGCACGGCTTGCCAGCGAGCCCAAAAGAAAACGCAAACACAATCAAACGCCTAATTGAAGGTGGTGCTGTCTGGAAAAAGGATGGCTCATTAATGACGCTCAGGGAGATCGCTAACGACCTCATGGGCGGGACGCTCACAGAGCAGACGATGCGAAACACGGTAAAACGTGTGGCACCTGATTTTTACAGACAACACTACGGCAGAGACGCACAACCGATCCAAGCGGGCGAGGGCAAGCGTGCGAAGCGCGAAGAATATGACAACGAGGCAAGAGCGATCTTTGACGCGCTGAGGCTTTTGGTGGACCGCATGAGCAGAGACAGCGACCGATGGCATCGAGAAGAAAGCGCGGCCACGATTGGCAAGCTTCTGGATGAGACAAGAGAAAAACTAGCTGAAATCCAATTCGGTGAGGATGAGTTCTCTAGACCGCTGGATCTGAACACAGATCAGGACGAGGACACAGAACAACCGTTCTAGCGCTGGCTCAAGATGAACCTGTTTTTAG
>NZ_BJVA01000034.1 GCF_007988905.1 Gluconobacter kanchanaburiensis NBRC 103587 | reverse complement strand
GCCAGGTGAACACGGCGCTGGAATGGCACCAGGTCGAACAGCGGGTGGATCACCGGAGCTTCGAGCGCCAGGGGAAGGAACAGGAGCCGACCCGGCATATGGGGGTTTCAGCGACCGCCATGGAGCGTCAGGCAGCCCGAGAGATTCCCGGCCGGGAGCCGGTGACGGGTTTAGGGAAGCAGAACGCGGAGATCCGCGAGCGGAACCGGGTGCTGGAAACCGCCCGCAAGGCCGTGGAGACGGCGCAGGAGCTATTTTCCAGCCTTGAGAAGCGGGCAAGGCTGGCGGTTGGTCTGGCCCGGAAGATCGGGCAGCGGATGGAGAGGGAGAGGGAGGCCGAGCGCCAGAGGAAAGAGCTGGCGCGTCAGGCTGAAATCAGACGCCAGCAGGACATTCGGATCGCTGAGGAGGCGCAGCAGAGGCAACTTGCGAAGGAGATCGAAGAACCAACATTCAGGCGGCCCCGAGATCGTGGGCCGAGTATGAGGTTCTAATGAGGGAGCTTATTTTCATTTTTCATTAATCCGTTATTTTGTTGCCCCGACAAGTAAATATACGTCTGTGTCGTTTTATATGTTCGGCAATACAAAAAATCAGATTTACCTAGGCCCCATTTGAGAAAGTAATTTTCTCACTCCCATTTCTAATTGAGGCATATAGGGCACTAACGTTGAAATTCTATCACTAAAATAATCAGGCATTCTTCCGGTTAGCCAATCATTTAAAACAAAAGCTCTAAAATCACCTATAACCCTTATAGGATAAGCACGGGCTTCTATTGTCATGGCTGGCGTCCAATGACGGTACATAATGGTATCTCTTAATATGTCGTCAGCATCTTCTCTTCTTTTTACTTTTGATGACCATAATCTACCTACTGATATATCTGGCCTTGGAGTTTGTGATAAGTCTCCAGTATCGGGAAAACGTATTCCTGATACAGTAAAAGCTCTACCAATTAAATAATCGACTTCTTCAAAAACAGAAAAATGAGTCTGATGATCAAAGCCACCTATTCTTTGTAATCTTTCAATCCAATCTCTAGACATTCCACCAGATAGAGAAAAATTACCTGTTCTCCTGATTTTAGGTAATACTGTGTCAGTTACCCATTTTCTAAATTTTTTAGCTTGTTCTTTTCTGCTTGTAAAAACTAGAGCATAAACTCCAGATTCATTTATTACTGCGACTGTTTGCCTTCCACCATTTGTTGATATTTCTCCAAAATCTCTTTCATCATTATCAAGTCTAGATATTGCATCGCTTGTATTTGATATTTCTAATAGATCAGTTACGTCTTTTGCTACAAACCAAGGAACATCTCCTTTCATAACAATGCGAACACTGCTTCCTTCAAAAGAAAACGGAATAATTTCGTTCATGGTTTTTTCCTAAAATTCTTTGAGTTACTGGCAACATTACTAATTATAGGCTCAATAAAAAACTCGCTACTACCGATCCCCTTGTTGCATCTGGCATCTGCAAAGGGGGTCGCTACTACCGATCCCCTTGTTGCATCTGGCATCTGCAAGGGGGGTCGCTACTACCGACCCCCTTGTTGCATCTGGCATCTGCAAGGGGGGTCGCTACTACCGATCCCCTTGTTGCATCTGGCATCTGCAAGGGGAGGGCGCTACTACGTCAATAGCGCGTTTATTAGAGAGGCAATAAAGGTTCGTCAGAGGACGGAAGGCGCAGTGCGGGCTGGCGTTGCTGTATGCCCTTTAGGCTTTCTCTCAAGACAGCATAGGCTTTGCTGGCGATGGCTTTGGGGATGGGGGCACCCGCGTTGGAAAGTTGAGCGATCATGCCGACAATTCTTTCTGCGTCTGACAGGTCTGACGCGTGTCTGACAGGTTTGCCTGATGTGATTTCGTCGGGATTTCTGGCGTTTTTTATGTGAGAACGAATAGCTCTGTCCAACCATTCGCCGATGGTCACATTGTCTCGTTTGGCGGCGGCAAGAGCGGCGTTTCGGATTTCCGGAGTGACGCCTCGAATAGACCACGGCTTAGGCTCGTCTGACATGTCTGACCTTTTTGTCTGTCATGTCAGACACTGTGCTTTCGATAGTCTGACATGTCACGTAAAACTGTCTGACATGTTAGACAAAGAGGCCGTCAAACAAGCTATGATGCCCCTCCTTGGAGAAGTTCGAGCTGCATGGGTGGCCTGTTTTCCGCGGCCTGTGCCTTACGGGCATCCAGTGAGCCATTCCATGCTACATGTGGGTTGATGAAATACACAGCCATCCCTCGGCCTTGTACACCTTCGATCCTGCGGCGTTCGCGACGGATCACGCCCATCTTTTCTAGCGTTCCCATGATGGTGCTGACGTTTTTGGGCGCACATCCGATCCGATCGGCGAGTTGGTCACGCGTGAGTAAAACTTCGCCTGTATCCTGCCGGAGATTGAGCAGCACCAGATCGAAAGCATGACGGACCTGATTTGGGCGATCATCTGACGATAATTCGCGGATGGCGTCCCAGATTGCGGCGGTCTGTATACGGCTCAACATGGTGAAACCTCCCGGCCAAAGTCCCTCAGTAGTGTCTGGTCGTGCTGCCTTTTGGAGCGCGTATGTAGCTCGTGAGATGGCTATACGCGCCTCTCCAGGCAAATGCTTCAGAAGTTCTTTAGACAGGAGCGAGAGCTGCTCTGCCGTCTGTGCGGCTTCCTCCTGTCCGGATCGCTGCGGCTTAGTGGTGAGGCGCACAATTCGGGCCATATCTCGCTCCTTGTGGAGAACCTGCCTTTAAGTCTCAGATTCTGAGGCCTAGTGGTCTCAGAATCTGAGACTTAAAACAATCTGTTTCTGCCTGATTCCTGCGGGATGTAGCGATCCCTAAGAAAGAGAAAAGAATCTAATCCCCCTGTTGTCCCCCCTTTTTGTGGTGGAAAACTGCCATTTCGATGTCTGTTCCGGCGCCCTACGGGCAGGCTACGCCGCTCCCGCTCCGCGCTCGCCCGGCCCCTGTAACGCCGGCAGAATCGGATAAGAGAAAATGGCTTAGGAAGCGATGAAGAAGCTGGCCGGCTTTCCTACCCCGGTGATGGTCAGGGGAGATACCAGCCAGTCACGTTCCCCTTAGGGTCCGCATACGGGAAGCAGACGGTCCCGCCTTTCTGGCGTTCCGTGGTCCATCCGTTCCCACGGCACATGGTCAGCAGGTCAAGGCTACCCTGCCGATCGAGGCCATAAGCCCGCTGTCCGGCCGGGGTGTTGGCCCAGCTCGCGGCCGTCTCCTGATTCCGGGCTTTCTGGTATCCTTCCGCATGCCCGGTTTCCCATCCGGACCGCTGACCGAAGAAATATCCCCCGCCAAACGCCACCAGAACGATCAGGAAGGCCGTCAGTCCCGTCCAGAGTAGAGATGAACGTATTTCGGTCTGACTGGCCTGTAGCGCCTCCTGTGAGGCTCCTGTGGCCTGTTTAAGCGCAGCCCGCATTTCGGCAGACAGGGTGTGTTCTTGCTGGTTCCGGGTGGCCTGATCAGTTCGGACGGCCCGGAGCAGACGGTTCGTCTCCGCCATTTCCCGGCCGAGCTGGTCGAACGCGGCCAGTCCGTCATCCAGCTCGCGTTCGTCGATCATGACCGATCAGGTTCCGGCTTCTGCCACCCTTCGAACGCCTTGTGGTCGTGGTCGCGGGTGATACGTTTCATCAGCTCGTCAATGACACGGCCGAAGCGTTCATCCTTTCCGGCCACGTCAATCAGTAGACCTCCGAGAATGACCTTGCGTCGGGTGTCCAGCTTGCGTTCCTCGGCGTTCTGTCTGGCGAGCAAAGCCTGATACCGGGCCTTCGCCTGTTCGACCTGCTGTTTCGCCTTCTCGATGGGTGTCATTTTTCCTCCCGCACCAAGTGGGTGCAATGGTCTGTTGTGGTTTCCATTTTCGCGTGACCCTGTTGAGGATACCTGATTTTCGGAAGTTTTCCTGATTTACCGTGGAGTGCAGACAACCCTTGTGACAAAGGAGTAAAGGGCGCACTTTAGCATTGCTTTGCAATGCGTGCGTTTGGATATTCCAAATGGAAAATAAGGAACTAACAATGGACTTAGAAATAACTCTTGACCGTGAGACACCCGAAGGAGCTGGTATGGGCGGTCATGCACAGATTGAATCTATAACTGATTCTGCGACAGGAGATGATCTAACAAGTTCTGTCGATCAGGGGCTATTTTTTCCTGACGAAGACCCTTCTAAATTGGAAAAATACCTAAAAGAAAAATTCGGAGATGATGTGACATATAGCGAGATTTGATTCTCGCACGTGGCGATCTACCACCTGTCCGTCAAATCCATCTCGCGTTCGGCTGGTCGCAGCGTTGTGGCTGCGGCTGCCTATCGTGCCGGTCAGGAGCTGACGGACGAGCGGCAGGGCGTGACACACGACTACACCCGCAAACAGGGGGTAGAAGATGCGTTCATCGTGGCTCCGGATGGTGCGGACTGGGCGCAGGACCGGAACGCTCTGTGGAACGCAGTCGAGGCAGCCGAGAAGCGGAAGGACGCCAAGACCGGCCGGGAATACGAACTGGCGTTACCGGCCGAGTTGGACGCGGGCGCACGGAAAGAACTAGCCCGGGATTTCGCCCGTGATCTGGTGGAGCGGTACGGGGTGGTGGCCGATGTAGCGATCCATGAACCCGGCCGGGAAGGGGACAACCGGAACCATCACGCGCACATTCTGACCACGACCCGGACGGCCGGGGCAGACGGGCTGGGGGCCAAGACGCGGGTTCTGGACGTGGCCAGCACCGCCTCGGCCGAGATCGAGCATATGCGGGGTGTGTGGGCGC
>NZ_BJVA01000033.1:0-2500 GCF_007988905.1 Gluconobacter kanchanaburiensis NBRC 103587 | reverse complement strand
TTCTGTTTGCAGCGAGCTTAAGCCGTTAGGTGTAGGCGTAGCGAAAGCGAGTCTGAATAGGGCGAATGAGTTGCTGGCAGAAGACCCGAAACCGAGTGATCTAGCCATGGCCAGGCTGAAGGTGCGGTAACACGCACTGGAGGGCCGAACCCACGCCTGTTGAAAAAGTCGGGGATGAGCTGTGGCTAGGGGTGAAAGGCCAATCAAACTCGGAGATAGCTGGTTCTCCGCGAAATCTATTGAGGTAGATCGTCGGGTGTTTACCCTGGGGGGTAGAGCACTGGATGGGCTAGGGGGGCCCAAAGCCTTACCAAACCTAACCAAACTCCGAATACCCAGGAGTATAGCCCGGCAGACAGACAGTGGGTGCTAAGGTCCATTGTCGAGAGGGAAACAGCCCAGACCACCAGCTAAGGCCCCTAAATCGTGGCTAAGTGGGAAAGGATGTGGGGATTCCAAAACAACCAGGAGGTTGGCTTAGAAGCAGCCATCCTTTAAAGAAAGCGTAATAGCTCACTGGTCTATTAGAAACCCTGCGCCGAAAATGTAACGGGGCTCAAGCCACGTGCCGAAGCTGTGGGTGCATTCTTTGAATGCGCGGTAGCGGAGCGTTCCGTAAGTCTGCGAAGGAGACGGGGTGACCCTCTCTGGAGATATCGGAAGTGCGAATGCTGACATGAGTAGCGACAAACAGTGCGAGAAACACTGTCGCCGAAAGTCCAAGGGTTCCTGCGCAAGGTTAATCCACGCAGGGTGAGCCGGCCCCTAAGGCGAGGGCGAGAGCCGTAGTCGATGGGAACCAGTTGAATATTACTGGGCCTGCCAGAAGTGACGAATGAGAGATGTTGTCTGTCCTTAACGGATTGAACAGGCTTTTCAATCATTCCAGGAAATAGCTCTGGCGTATAGACCGTACCCGAAACCGACACAGGTGGACTGGTAGAGAATACCAAGGCGCTTGAGAGAACGATGCTGAAGGAACTAGGCAAATTGCTCGTGTAACTTCGGGATAAACGAGACCCGCTCGTGGGCAACCATGGACGGGTGGCACAGACCAGGGGGTAGCGACTGTTTAGTAAAAACACAGGGCTCTGCGAAATCGTGAGATGACGTATAGGGCCTGACGCCTGCCCGGTGCCGGAAGGTTAAGAGGAGGTGTGCAAGCACTGAATTGAAGCCCCGGTAAACGGCGGCCGTAACTATAACGGTCCTAAGGTAGCGAAATTCCTTGTCGGGTAAGTTCCGACCTGCACGAATGGCGTAACGACTTCCCCACTGTCTCCAGCATCGACTCAGCGAAATTGAATTCCCCGTGAAGATGCGGGGTACCCGCGGTCAGACGGAAAGACCCTATGAACCTTTACTGCAGCTTTGCAGTGGCATCAGAGACATTCTGTGTAGGATAGGTCGGAGGCTTTGAAGCCGGGGCGCCAGCACCGGTGGAGCCATCCTTGAAATACGACCCTGAATTTTTCTGATGTCTAACCGAGACCAGTAAGCCTGGTCCGGGACCCTGCATGGTGGGCAGTTTGACTGGGGCGGTCGCCTCCCAAAGTGTAACGGAGGCGCGCGATGGTGGGCTCAGGCCGGTCGGAAACCGGCTGTCGAGTGCAATGGCATAAGCCCGCCTGACTGTGAGAGTGACAGCTCGATCAGAGACGAAAGTCGGCCATAGTGATCCGGTGGTCCCACGTGGACGGGCCATCGCTCAACGGATAAAAGGTACTCTAGGGATAACAGGCTGATCTCCCCCAAGAGTCCACATCGACGGGGAGGTTTGGCACCTCGATGTCGGCTCATCACATCCTGGGGCTGGAGCAGGTCCCAAGGGTTCGGCTGTTCGCCGATTAAAGTGGTACGTGAGCTGGGTTTAGAACGTCGTGAGACAGTTCGGTCCCTATCTGCCGTGGGTGTAAGAGACTTGAGAGGATTTGTCCCTAGTACGAGAGGACCGGGATGAACATACCTCTGGTGCACCGGTTGTCACGCCAGTGGCACAGCCGGGTAGCTAAGTATGGACGGGATAACCGCTGAAAGCATCTAAGCGGGAAACCCACCTCAAAACGAGGTCTCATAGAGCCGTGACAGACCATCACGTTGATAGGCCGGGTGTAAAAGTGCAGTAATGCATGCAGCTAACCGGTCCTAATCGCTCATACTTCTCACAACAAACACATGCACAGAAATCAGCCACACTCACTTCACAAAATGCACCAACCGCCACCCTCTCTCAAAAGACAGGGTGGGCTGGAAGACCTGGTGGCCATTGCGAGGGCCCTACACCCGATCCCATCCCGAACTCGGCCGTGAAATCCCTCAGCGCCTATGATACTGCACCTTAAGGTGCGGAAAAGTCGGTCGCCGCCAGGTCCCCCAGCCTACCCATACACCACACCAAACCCCCAACATCACACAATACCACCGCGGGGTGGAGCAGCCCGGTAGCTCGTCAGGCTCATAACCTGAAGGCCGCAGGTTCAAATCCTGCCCCCGCAACCAA
>NZ_BJVA01000032.1 GCF_007988905.1 Gluconobacter kanchanaburiensis NBRC 103587 | reverse complement strand
ATCAGGGCGGAACACCTCAAAACCCACAGTCTGGGAAAATGCTTCGAGCTGATCACCAAGCCCACTCAATCGAGCAAGCCGCTCTTCAACATCAAAGAAACCAGCCTGATTCATAGCGCCATTCCCTCAGTCAGAACCGGGCAAATGGAATCACAGAACTGGTTTCATAACCAGGGGGGGGGTCGAACCCTCCACGTCATTTGAATATATAGTCTACATATTCTAAAATCCAACTTCGACCACATCTCAATCAGGCATATTTATCATGGCAGACAATCATCTTATAACATACGACACGTTCCAAGTGCCTGATTACATACCTGCCTCTGCATGGCTGGAACATGCACCTTTTATGTCGTGGTTAGTAGGAGCTTTGAAACCAAAAATTTTTGTTGAATTGGGGTCACATCATGGATTTTCGTATTTTTGTGCCTGTCAAACTATTAGGAGATTAAATCTTTCAACTCAATGTTATGCTATTGATACTTGGAAAGGTGATGAGCACGCTGGATTTTATAGTGATGAAGTCTTTCAGGCTGTAAATATACAGAATGCTACGCATTATTCTGCATTTTCAAATCTTATCAGATCAAAATTTGATGATGCCCTTTCTCTTTTTGCGGATGGGTCAATTGATTTTCTTCATATTGATGGCCGTCATTTTTATGAAGACGTCCGTCAGGATTTTGAGGCATGGAAGCCTAAGTTAACCGCTGATGCTATTGTGCTTTTTCATGACACCAACGTTAGAGAAAACGGGTTTGGAGTTTGGAAACTCTTTCATGAACTGAGTAGGACTTATCCTAGTTTTGAATTTATTCATGGCCATGGACTAGGCATTATTGCATGCGGTAAAATTCCAGAAAGCGTAGATGCACTCTTTGCAGCTTCCAAAGAAACTGAGTGCTTTTTGCGGACTACATACTCTCGTTTGGGCCGAACCATTACAGATTTATGGTTGCTACATGAAATGCAGTCACAGAATACTATCGTTCTGAATGAAAAAAATGATATAAGAATCGAAAAAGAAAAATTAGAATTAGAATTAGCGGAAAATTTTCTTGCGGAAAAAAATAAAAGAGAAAGCCTGATCGTTAATCATCAAAAAGAATTAGAGAAAATTAAAGTCGAATATGAACAGAATCTATCAAAACAACAGTCTGAATTTAACGATAAATTAGATGAAAAAAATAGAGAGTTATCTAGACTTCAGAACAAAATAGACGATTTCAATATATCCGAAGGGATTTTAGAATCTCAAAACAAAACAATCGAAAATTTTAAAAATTTAGAGCGTGAAGCCCGTAAAACAATCGCTCATTCTGAGCAGACGATAGCAGATCTCCGTGATCATCAGCATCGTCTCGTGAGTTCCGCCAGTTGGAGAGCTACAGCACCTTTAAGAAAGATATTTGAAAAGCACCCTCGTCAAGTTCGCCTGGGCATTACTGCGTCCCGTGTAGCATGGTCAGTCGTAACACTAAAATTCGATCATCTTCAAAAACGCATAAAAGACCGACAGACCCTCGTTCGCGAAGAGGAGGAAATCGGTAAAGATTTTATCTTCGATCCTGACTTTTATACCTCTTGCTATCCTAAAGTGAGCGAAAGCGGCTGGTCACCATTAAGGCACTACCTTGTACGAGGGCAATTCATCGACGCGCGTCCGCATCCGCTCTTTGATCCCGGTTGGTATCGCGAGCAATGCGCTCTCCCGGACGGTCTGCCGGTGCTGTTGCACTATATTCGTCATGGGCGGGCAGAAGGGCGCGCTCCTAATCCGTTTTTCGATCCCAAATGGTATGTGGAACAATATCCGGATGTCGCCGCCTCCGGAATGGATCCTCTTGAACATTTCCTGAAAATCGGTGCTGATAGGTCTTATAGACCTTCGTCAAAATTCCCGTTGGATGTGTATGTAGATCGCTATCCCGATGTTAAAAACTGCGGTCTGAATCCTCTTCAGCATTATTTATTGTACGGAAAAAATGAAGGACGAGATATCTCAACATGGGATGTTGATCTCACAAATTCCTATCCCATAACAAACACTCAAATCGAGTGCCGCAAAAAACCATCAGCCGCGGAAGAGGTGGCCTTATTCGTTACCCATTCAGCAAATGGTAGAATAAAACCACATGTAAGACATTATCTTGAGTCACTTGCTCATGAAGGTATAGCCATTACGCTCATTGTAGCCGCTGACCATGGATTTGTAGATGATGAGCCTTGGCTCTACAACTTGGTTGACGGGCTTTATGTTCGGGCTAATGAAGGATGGGATTTTGGATGTTGGGCGCATGTTCTTCGCCTCAACCGTCATCTGTATAGAGCGAATATTCTTTACTGGCTCAATGATAGTCTCATCGGTCCTGTCAATCAGGTGGTATTCCATGAAATGATCCAGCGCATCCGTGCTGAAGATGCAGGGATGATCGGGCTAACGGGAAATCATGAGCGTGGATATCATATCCAAAGCTATTTCCTTGCTTTGAAGCAAGAGGCTTTACAATCATACAGTTTTCAGAAATTTGTTTTTGATCTTAGAAGCCTTCCAGATAAGGAAGATGTTATCAATGCATACGAAACCAAGCTATCGCCTTATCTCCAGAGCTCCGGGATCAAGACTGTAGCGCTCTTCAATTCAGTCAGCATTCACAACCCAACTATCTATCATTGGAAAGAACTTCTCAACGAAGGATTCCCTTTTCTGAAGGTTCTTGCTGTTACTCATAATATTCAGCATGTTGACAAGACCGGCTGGCGTGAAGAGCTGGCACGTCAGGGCTATAGAGTGATTTTGGCGGACAGGCTTTTGGACGAAAAAGCCAATCCACAGAATTTCCCTTATGATCCCAAGCTGAAACCGCATTATCCAGCGCTTGAGAACAGCCCTCGGGAAATCACTTTTCTCGGACCGCTTAATTATAGCAATGGGCTCGGCTCCGCCGCTCGTGGCTATACACGCGCACTGATGCATACAGGTTTACCACTCAATATCGAGCCCCTGAAACGATCTTTTCATATTCATCGGCAGGTTGCTCCTTCGTTGTCGATGACAACTTCTGCGGGACGTGCAGATGTGATCATCGTGAACCTGAATCCTGATTCATGGGAAAGTCTCATCGTTCCTGAACAGATGGAACTCATTAAAGCGGCAAAATTCCGGATTGGAATTTTTGTCTGGGAAGCTCAGGATATTCCTTCTGAATTTATTGAAAGAATGCGGTATCTCGATGTGGTTTGGGTGCCATCTACATTCTGTGCCAAGGCCTTTGCGCGGGTTTCTCCTGTTCCAGTACATGTTGTCCCGCATGTTGTCCCTGTTGTAGACATTCAGACGGATAATGTTCTTCTTTCAAAAGTTAAAACCCTATGTGGGTTGGAGGAAAATAGCAGGATCATTCTGTATACGTTTGATGCATCAAGCTACCTAGCCCGTAAAAATCCGCAGGCGCTTGTCCGTGCGTTTGCCAGATCTGGTCTAGAAGCTATGGGCTGGCGTCTTGTACTCAAGACAAAACATCTTGAGGAGGCGGGAGATGACGGGCGTAATTTGCGTGAGATGGTGGATGCTGTTTCAGGCGCACATCTGATAGATGGTAATCTTCCAAGTGAGGTCGTGAACGCGCTACTCGACATGGCAGATATATACGCGTCTCCACACGCTTCAGAAGGATTTGGGCTGACAATTGCCGAAGCGATGGCAAAAGGTAAGATCGTTATCGCTACTGATTTTGGGGGTAGTACGGACTTTCTGGACCAGACAAGCGGTTTCCCTGTTCCGTTCAAATCCTGGCATCTTTCTGAA
Organism: Gluconobacter kanchanaburiensis NBRC 103587; assembly: GCF_007988905.1. Lineage (GTDB taxonomy): Bacteria > Pseudomonadota > Alphaproteobacteria > Acetobacterales > Acetobacteraceae > Gluconobacter > Gluconobacter kanchanaburiensis. Next base: position 1,690 of record NZ_BJVA01000032.1, on the reverse strand, counting down.
GATGACGGTCCCTACCCCCAGGGTACGGTTTGGGGCCTTGTAGATGAGGATGCTTTGACAGCAACCTTGATAAAGGCGGCATCTCTTTCCGATGAGGATCGTCTGTTATTAGAGCAGAAGGCGCGGGAACGTATCAGAAGCATGCTATCAGAAGAGGAAATTTCGAAATGTATGCTAAAAAGCCTGAAGTCAATTTTCAAAATTCATGATTGCGAACATTAAAATGACAAATGATTTTGTGATTTATTCTGTGAATTCAAATGGGATTCTGAAAACCACGACGTTTGTTAATCATGACGAAATTGATGACGTGGTCTGGTATGTTTTTGTTGACTCCAAAGCAAAACTACACCCGGATATTGGGAAAATTATCGTCCATAATGGACATGTCCACCGGGATGTAGAGATATTCTACGGCGATGAAGTTTGTCTTTCAAAGGATAATCGAACAGTAAATTACCTGTGTAAGCCATCATTTGACAGAACATTATTCCTTTCCCAGGAGTACATGGGTTTACCTGTTGCAATTCGGGCTCGATCCATTGGAAATCTTATTCCCGATTATAATGTTTCTTACAGCCGTTTGTGGTTATATGAAGTCTGCGTCCGAGCTGTCGTCGGTGGGACTGCGGTTGAACGTATTACTGAAGTTCTGGCTGTTCATCCTGAAGGACGGTCCGAACTTGATCCTATCAAACGTCGTGATATCTGGCGCAAAGTGGCGAGTGAAAGCTTGGCACTTGCGGATTGCGAAATCGTTACGGGCCTGCAAAACAATCTGCTACAGTTGCGAAGAAATTTTACATTATTTCCACATGTCACACTTGTTATTCCTACTAGGCAGAGCGTGGCTCCTGCCGAAGAGTATAGTTCGTCTTTAAGGCCGATGATTTTAAATCTTCTGGATAGCCTTGATAACACGGACTGGCCCAAAGACCGTATGAAAGTTCTTGTAGGAGATGATTTGGAAGATGGAAGTATTTACGCAGAAAACGAATACTCTTTTGAATTTCAAAGAATTGTTACTCACAGAGCAGAAACACAGAATTTTAATTATGCATCTAAAATGAATGCATTATGGAAAGCTGTCGATGGAGAGTATATCGTTTTCCTGAATGACGATATTCAAGTACGTAGTCCCGGCTGGCTGCATGCCTTGATGACGTTTGCTGTTGATAAGAGTGTTGGCGGGGTAGGAGCCCGGCTACTATACCCGGACGGGCGCCTGCAGCATGTAGGCATGCCTGGCGGAGCCTATGGTCCATGTACTCATGTGTTTATTGGAATGCAGTCGGACGAGAAAACGTATCAGGATTGGGCAATCGTTCAACGGGAGTGGTCGATGGTCACTGGGGCGGTCTTTGCGACGCGTCGGAGCACTCTAGAGCAACTTGACGGCTTCGATGAAAGTTTCCCTTTAGACTATAATGATGTCGATCTTTGCCTCCGGATGCGACTTGTTGGATTGCGTGTCGTTTACACACCGTATTCAGAACTTATTCATTTTGAGAGCGCAACAAGAGGCAGGAAGTTTCCAGCTGCAGAATATACAGCAATATTTTACGAAAAATGGAAAAGCTATATTTGCGACGACCCGTCTTATCATCCACATTTGAGTAGAAATTCTCCACTGATTTCACCGAACTTCAATACTAATGATTGGTGGAATTGTTTTGTTTGACACAGAGAT
>NZ_BJVA01000031.1 GCF_007988905.1 Gluconobacter kanchanaburiensis NBRC 103587 | reverse complement strand
CAGCCATCTGCCGCGCTGCAACCGTCATCTTCTGCCTATGAGTCCTGAGCCTAGCGACCGCAATGGCTATCTGGGACGCAGATAACCGGCCTCAGCCTGCAACTTGGATAAGGTCCCCCGTCACGATGGGGCGATAATTCGTCCCTAGACGACCCCATACGTTTCCCCAAAACCCAACATTGAACATGGGTTTTATCATGGGCCCATTTGAGATTTTCTCTCAAAAATGTCTGTATTCTGCGATAAATCAGGAATTTTTGGTGAACCGGCTGGGACTCGAACCCAGGACCATTCGATTAAAAGTCGAATGCTCTACCAACTGAGCTACCGGTTCATCCGCACGCTGGCTACCCCACAACCCGCCGGGACGTCAACCTCATCTCCACCGAAAAATGCTCCGACGGGCCGCTCTGACGACAAAATTGAAACGCGCATGGTGGCGATGCCATGAGTTTTCCGCAATACGCTTCTTCCCCGCGTTTCAAAGAAAAGACCCAATGCCCGTCCAGATCCATCCCGGTCTCTCCATTGGAGATGACGAACTAAAAGTGACTTACATCCTAGCCTCCGGACCCGGCGGACAGAACGTCAACAAGGTTGCCACCGCAGCCCAACTCCGCTTTGACGTCCTGCGGTCTCCGGCCCTCTCGGAGCGCACGCGCGCACGTCTGATCGAACTGGCCGGAAGTCGCGCAACCCAGCAGGGCGAAATTGTCATCACCGGCCGCCGGTTCCGCACCCAGGCGCGCAACCGCGAGGATGTCATTGAACGGTTGGCCGAGCTGATCCGCAAAGCGTGCCACCGCCCGTCCTTCCGTATCGCCACCCGACCCGGAAAAGCCGCCAGACAGCGCCGTCTAGACGGAAAATCCCACAGGGCGACCACAAAACGAAATCGCACCGTCCGGCTGGACGACTGAGAACCCTCCCCTCGGGCATCAGTCATTATAAACCGCAAGTCTTGCTTCACTTCCTCTGGAACACAACTACCTTCCACGGACAGCACCGGGACCCATGTGACCAACCGCGAAAGCCCGTCTCCTGTCAGCGTAGTTTCAGCTGCGATGCTACATCATTCCGGCATGATGAACGTCGCGGATGCCATTGCCGGTGTAGTGAGCATCATCACCTATATGCACCGCCATGACGAAGCGTATGAAAACCACCGCACGCCCGTCATCGCGCCCAGCCTGTATCCGGCTGGCTTCTCGCCGCTCGAGACGTCGGAAAAGAACAACTACGCCGCCACGCTGGACCTCAAGGGAGACAACTTCGTGGGGTTCGACTGGGATCTCGATTTCGCAGGACGCTTCGAGCACTACACGGATGTCGGCAACTACGGAAAGCGGCAAGGTCTCGGCCCGCTATGACGTGAGCAAACGCATCGCAATCCTTGGCACGATCAGAACCGGCTTTCGCGCGCCCACACTGGCAGAACAGCACTACATGCCATGAACGTGGACGACCGGTGCCTCCTGCCTGATGCCCGTCAACTTGACGGCCGTCCGTATCCTCGCGCCAGCGGCGGCATCGCGGCAAGCTTTCCTATTCCAACAGCTGCTTTGCGCAGTTCAAGAATATGCCGCGCTGGCTGACCGATAGCAAAGTCGGGTACCGTTTCAACAGCCACTGGCATCTGGTGAGCGGTGCGAACAACATCTTCAACATCCACCCCGCCGCGTTCCGCAGATCAACAACTCCCGCGGCGCCCAGATTTACAACCAGCTTTCTGCGCAGGTTCCCATTACAAGGCGCCTTCCTCTTTAGAAAACGCCTTCTGCATACTCAAAACCGCAAGAAAAAAGCCGGTGCATCACTGCACCGGCTTTTCTGAATTCCGCTTTCAGGCAGGATTCAGGCCTCGACATATGCCTTGACGATGATGTCGGGGTCCTTGACCACGCCACCCGCGCCGGAACCGCGCTTGAGCTGATCCACATATTCCATGCCTTCAGTCACCTGACCGACGATCGTGTACTGACCGTTCAGATGCGGGCTGGCAGCGAACATGATGAAGAACTGGCTGTTGGCGGAGTTAGGCGCCATCGTACGGGCCATGCCGACTGTGCCACGCTCGAACTTGGCGGCATTCGTGAACTCGGCCTTGAGATCCGGATAGGAGCTGCCGCTCGTGCCGGTTCCCGTCGGATCGCCGCCCTGTGCCATGAAGCCTTCGATCACACGATGGAACTTCACGCCATCATAAAACCCTTCAGTCGCCAGCAGCTTCAGGCGCTCGGCAGCCAGAGGCGCCAGATCAGGACGCAGCTCGATGACAACCTTGCCAGTCTTGAGCTCGAAAACCAGCTTGTTGCCGTCGGGCACTGCAGTATCGGACATCTTGGAACCTTCCAGAAATCGTTGAAGGTTCCTATGTCGGCCCTCGGCCCAGTTTCGACAAGACAATATGTGCAACATCTTCGCTGACGAAGGGTGAAATATCTCCCCCCAGCCGCGCGATTTCCTTCACAATACGGCTGGCCGTACTGCGATGTTCCTCGGAAGACAGCAGGAAAACCGTCTCGATTTCCGGGGCCAGACGACGCAAAGCGCCAGAAAGCTGGCTTTCGTAATCGAAATCCCCGCCGGACCGAAGGCCGCGCACAACCGTGCCCGCCCCGGCCTGACGCACGGCATCCACTAAAAGCGTATCAAAGCCAATAACCTCGATCCGCTCCCCATGCGGCAGTTTGTCCACCTCATGCCGCAGAGCCGAGAGCCGCGCCTCCAGATCCAGAAGCGGCTGCTTGCCTTCATTGACCGCCACCCCGACCAGCAGCCGGTCGAACAGCGCGGAGGCCCGATGAATGATGTCCAGGTGTCCGAACGTGACCGGATCAAACGTGCCGGGATAAAACCCGACGCGCGGATCCGTCCGCGCCTCAGGCCTCAGGTGCAGCATCATCACCAGCGGCAGGGGCCTCGGAAACCACAGTCTCGTCGGCATCGCCCTCTTCCGTGTCGTCTTCCAGAACCGGGAAGACACAGATGACGGTTTCGCTGTCATTCAGGCGGAACAGCGTCACACCGCTGGCCTGACGCGCCATGACGCGGACCTGCGAGACCGGCAGACGGATCAGACGTCCCGTATCCGTGACCAGCATGACGTCCGTGCCATCAAGCGTCGGCAGGGTGCCCACCACTTCCTTACCCCGACGGTTCGCGGAGAAGGTCATATTGGTGATGCCCTGACCGCCACGGCCCGACACACGGTAATCATAAGCCGAGGAACGACGGCCAAAGCCGCCATCCGTCACGGTCAGGAGGATTTCTTCCTGCTGCTCCAGTTCCTCGAAACGCTCCTGTGTCAGATCACCGGCGATTTCTACAGTTTCTTCGTCACCGGACACATCTTCGTCTTCGGCACTATCCTCCAGAGCCGCATTTTCGGCGCGGCGCTTGGCATTGGCCATCCGCAGATAGGCGGCGCGTTCTTCGACGCTGGCATCCACATGATTGAGGATACACAGCGAAATCACCGCATCCCCGTCCCCCAGACGAATGCCTCGCACGCCCGTGCTGCCACGACCAGCGAACACACGGAGCGTGTCATCCGTAATCTGGAAGCGGATGCAGCGCGCGTTCTTCGTTGCAAGGAATACATCCTGACCTTCACGACAGGTCGCCACACCAATGAGGGAATCCCCCTCGTCGAGTTTCATGGCGATCAGGCCGGACGCACGGATATTGCGGAAATCGCTCAGACGGTTCCGGCGCACATTGCCGCTGGCCGTGGCGAAAGCGAGGTGCAGATCGTCCCACAGCTCCTCGTCCTGCGGCAACGGCAGAACGGCCGTGATGGAATCAGTCCCCAATTCCGGCAGAAGGTTGACCAACGCACGCCCCTTGGCGGTCGGCGCGGCTTCCGGCAGATGCCAGACCTTCATCCGATAGGCCTTGCCGCCCGAGGAGAAGAACATCACCCATTGATGCGTATGCGCGTTGAAGCTGCGGATGATCACGTCATCGCCACGACGGCCCGACGCCGTGCGACCACGACCGCCTCGGTTCTGGGAGCGGAAAACTTCCAGTGGGGTCCGCTTAATGAAACCATCACGCGTGATGGTCACGACCATCTGTCCCGGCTCGATCAGGCTTTCATCCGTCTGATCGCCGAGTGAATCGGAGATTTCCGTCGCACGCGGAGTCGCGACCTCTGCACGAGCCGCCAGAAGCTCCTCGCGCATGACTTCCATCCGGCGCGGACGGCTCTCGATGATCTGAAGCAGTTCACCAATCTTGACGGCCACTTCACTCAGTTCGCCCTGGATCTTCTCACGCTCAAGGCCCGTCAGGCGTTGCAGACGCAGCTCAAGAATACCGCGCGCCTGCGCCTCCGTCAGACGAACCTTGCCATCGATAATGACATTGCCTTCGTCGTGGATCAGCTTCAGCAGCGGGATGACTTCGGAAGCATCCCATTCGCGCGCCATTAACGATTCACGCGCTGTTGCGGCATCCGGGGCCGCTCGGATCAGCGCGATCACAGCGTCAATATTAGCAACCGCTAGAACCAGACCGACCAGCAGATGCCCACGATCCCGTGCCTTGTTCAGATCAAACCGGGCGCGACGGAGAATGACTTCTTCACGGAAACGCAGGAAGGCTTCCAGAATGTCCTTCAGACCCATCGTCCGCGGCTTGCCATCGTCCAGAGCCAGCATGTTGGCGCTGAAGGACGTCTGAAGCTGCGTGAAGCGATAGAGCTGGTTCAGCACCACATCCGGCGTCGCATCGCGCTTGAGCTCGATGACAACGCGCATTCCCGACCGGTCTGACTCGTCGCGGATGTCGGAAATGCCTTCGATTTCCTTGGCCCGAACCAGATCAGCGATCTTTTCCTGCAACGTGGCCTTGTTCACCTGATACGGGATCTCGGTGATAATGATGGCCTGACGGTCCTTGCGGATTTCCTCGATCTCAGCCCGCGCCCGCACCGGAATGGACCCGCGACCCGTTTCATAGGCCCGGCGGATCCCGCTGCGGCCCATAATGATACCGCCCGTCGGGAAATCCGGACCCGGGATGATCTGCATCAGTTCGTCAAGTTCGATGGCCGGATTGGCGATCATCGCCAGCGTGGCATCAATGACCTCACCCGGATTATGCGTCGGGATATTGGTCGCCATGCCAACGGCAATACCGGCCGCCCCATTGACGAGCAGATTCGGGAAAACTGCCGGCAGAACCTTCGGCTCGTTCTCGCTTTCATCATAGTTCGGCTGGAAATCAACGGTATCGCGGTCGATATCGTCCAGCAGGAAAGATGACGCCTTGGCCAGACGAGCCTCGGTATAACGCATTGCGGCCGGACTATCGCCGTCGACCGAACCGAAATTGCCCTGACCATCGATCAGTTTGACGCGCATCGACCAGTGCTGCGCCATCCGGACCATGGCGTCATAGATCGAGCTGTCACCATGCGGATGGTATTTACCCATCACGTCACCGACGGCACGAGCCGACTTGCGATAGGGCTTGTCAGCGGTGAAGCCGCTTTCGCGCATGGCGTAGAGAATACGGCGATGAACCGGCTTCAGACCGTCCCGAACATCCGGCAGCGCACGCGATACGATCACAGACATCGCATAGGCCAGATAGGAGGAGCGCATCTCCTCCTCAATCGTCACAGGAAGACGACCGGAGGGGGTCAGATCAGTCGGCTCGGTCAGCTCGGTCAAGACAGGTCACCACACTAGAATTCAGTTGAATCAACATACCCCATGCGACGCCCTCACGCCACACCCGGCTCCTCGACGCCCATGCAATTGCGGGCCGCCCTGTTTTGCCCCCCCGAATGAGCCGGGAAAAGAATTAACGAAATTCTTCCAGGCGAGTCCGCGTCGGCAATCTTTCGGAAAGATTCCATTCATGGCCGATACGCCAAGCATGACTGACGAACTGCCTCCCGGCAGCGAAACCAGCGCCCACAACCATCACGACGCATGGCACTTGGCCGGTCCCGCCTGAGACTTCCGGCCTTGAAACAGAAAAACCTCATCCTTCGGGATGGGGCTTTATTTATACGGCTAAAAAATCAGAATAAAAAAACCCGGATGCCTGAGCATCCGGGGTTCTCGTATCGGGCCCGCTCTTCAGAACGGGATTTCGTCGTCCAGATCATTATCCGGCGGAGCATCCCAACCGCCACCGCCACCCGAGCGGCCGCCGCCACCGCTGTTGCCGCGCGCACCGCCGCCGCCAAAG
>NZ_BJVA01000030.1 GCF_007988905.1 Gluconobacter kanchanaburiensis NBRC 103587 | reverse complement strand
GAGGGCCGCAGTCGCTCCATCTGTTCATCCGTCAGCCAAAACAGGTCGCTCATCTCCAGCCTCCTCGCAGAGCCTGAATCAGAGTTCTACACTCCAATCAATGGGGCCTGAGCCTACGTCTTTTGTCAGCATGACCTAAATAACTTTATACAACAAATCCCATTTATGAATCACAAATATAAAATCAATCGAAACATAGCATATAATAGTGAGAATGAATTAATGCTTAGATCATCGAGAAAAAAGAGTGTACCAGATCTATCTGGGCTTTGTTAAGGAGAAGGATTCATGGATATTCGGCGTGCTGGTTTCAAACCATCTGTCAAAGGTTCTGCTGAATGGTTTACTGGGAATGTTCGTGTGGATGCCCCTTTCACCGGCAGCGGGGCACTTTCTTGTGCTACCGTAACATTTGAACCCGGAGCTCGGACAGCCTGGCATATGCATCCTCTTGGTCAAACTATCCTGATTACGGCTGGCTTTGGCTGGGTTCAACGTGCGGGAGGCCCAATCGAAGATGTACGTCCTGGTGACATTGTCTGGTTTGAGCCCGATGAAAAACACTGGCATGGCGCTTCGCCACAGTGTGCTATGTCCCACATTGCCATCACAGAATCAAAAGATGGAAAATCATCAGAGTGGTTAGAACATGTTAGCGACGAACAATATCATCGCTAATATGCTCCAACCGCATAACAACTCGCGCTCGGGAGGTGGCGAAGTTGTTGTGACTTACGAAGCCAGCTCAAAATGCAAGAGCCTGTCTTTTCCTAAAAAACGCATGAGGCGTAGTTTCCTCGTATACACAAGGTAGAAACATATGCTTGGCACAGTTTTGTATGGCCCACGTGATGTGAGGTGTGAAGAAGTTCCAGAACCTCAGATTATTGAACCAACCGACGCTATTATCAAACTCGCAGCAAGCTGTGTCTGTGGGTCAGATTTATGGCCATATCGTGGAGAAAACCCTATTACGGCTCCCATGCATATGGGGCATGAATATTGTGGTATCGTACTCGAGGTCGGCAGTGCGGTTACAACCATTAAGCCGGGACAATTTGTCGTCGGATCTTTCTGTATTTCCGATAATACCTGTCCACATTGCCGCTTCGGGTTCCAGTCGTCCTGCGAACAACGAACGTTCATGACAGGCGCTCAAGCCTCGATCGCACGCGTTCCTCTAGCAGACGGTACGCTGGTAGCCACCCCTGAACTACCACCCGAGGATCTCATTCCTAGCCTTCTGGCAGTGTCCGACGTTCTCGGAACAGGATGGTACGCAGCTGATGCAGCACGCGTCCAACCTGGATCAACTGTGGCAGTCGTTGGAGATGGTGCGGTTGGCCTTATGGGTGTTCTGGCTGCAAAACAAATGGGTGCAACTCGTATCATTGCAATGAGCCGCCATCGAAGCCGTCAAGAGCTGGCAGAAGAATATGGCGCTACGGATATCGTTGCAGAGCGTGGCGCAGAAGGTATTAAGAGGATCAAAGAGTTAACAAAAAATATCGGCGCTGATGCTGTTCTCGAATGTGTCGGCACAAATGAATCAATGCAACAGGCAATAAACTGCACACGCCCAGGCGGCATGATTGGTTATGTCGGCGTGCCTCACGGCGTCACGTTTGACGGTCAATCTCTCTTCTTCTCGCAGACCGGTATGTTGGGTGGCCCAGCTCCGGTTCGTCGCTTCTTGCCACACCTGATGGATCTAGTGCTGCAGCGAAAAATAAACCCAGGTAAGGTTTTTGACCTCGAAGTGCCGCTGAAAGACGTAGCGGAAGGCTATAAGGCCATGGACGAACGTCGCGCAATCAAAGCCTTACTCCGCATGTAATGACAACACGAGATCGAGTTTATACGCTCCCGAAAAACCCATGTTTTTAGCGGGACACTCGATCTCGTGAGCAGAATGCCGTGATCGTTGGCAAGGGAACAACAAATATGACCACAATCTTTGTAACCTACCCATCCACAGGCGATGCCACTTTTGATCAGAGCTATTATGTGTCGCATCATATTCCACTTGTAAATAAAACTTGGTTACCCTTGGGGCTAGCTTCCGCCACAGCTTTTTTCCCCAATCCAGCTCCCAACGGCGACTTTGCAATTTGCGAGTGCGTATTCAAAGACGACAACGCCCTTCAAGCTGCATTAGAAGCCCCTGACACAGCCATAATTATGGAAGATGTGAAGAATTTCACCTCCATCGCGCCTGTTATCATTAAAGGCGTCTCACTATGATTTCTACCTCTATAATAACATAATCTGAGGGTTTTTATGATTGCCCCCTGCCATTCACGGTTTCAATCCTCCGAAGTCGTGAATATTTCATGTATTTACATAACAAATAAACTCTTATCTTTACACGGGACAAAAAAGGAATGAACGATGAATTCCGAAGATCTGGCGCAAAAAAATCGAAAAGAGCAATTCGGAGACCACGCTTCTCCACTCACTGAAACTGACCCAGAATTCGTCACATATTTCGAAAATTTCGCGTTTGGTGAGGTTATTGCACAAACCACTCTTCCTCCACGCCTTCGTTTGATTTTCACGCTTGGTGCACTCATTGGTTGTCAGGCCCTCACTGATTTCCGCATCATGCTGGACGCCGCCCTCAATGTAGGCGTGACCCCTATCGAGGCAAAAGAAGTCATCTATCAGGCGGTGCCGTATGTTGGCATCGGTAAGGCGGTTGATTTCATTGTAGCAACAAACGAAGTACTCACATCCCGTGGCGTAACCTTACCTCTGAGCGGGCAATCCACCACAACAAGGGAAAATCGACAGGAAAAGGGCTACGCTGTTCAAGGCGAAATTATAGGCTTTGAAACCCTTAAAAAGATGTATGCTACCGCACCAAGTGACCTGATGCACATACAGCACTTCCTATCGGCGAACTGCTTTGGCGACCATTACACCCGTAGCGGCCTCGACATCCAAACACGCGAACTCCTGACCTTAGCAATTCTCGCAGCTCATGGCGGCTGTGACCCTCAAGTTCGTGGCCATGTCGGAGCTAACCTGAATGTCGGCAATGGACGTGCAGTAATGATCGATATGTTTACCCAGCTTCTTCCGTTCATTGGATACCCACGAACCCTAAACGCGATTGCTGCACTCAACGCAGTCGTACCTGCCGCCGAAGCACACAAAAGCAATGACTAAGAAAGGTTTGAACATCCTGCTCGTAGGTGCAACAGGCAGTGTTGGGCGGCACGTCATCACCGTCGCAAGGGAAGCGAGACATCACATAAGAGCTCTTTCCCGCAATCCGAGCGAACTCAGAAACATGCCATCTGACGTAGAGGTCGTAAAAGGCGATCTTACACGACCAGAAACACTTACTGAGTGCGTAGATGGGATTGATGCCATTATCTTCACCCACGGCTCCAACGGCGACAAAGCAGCGAATGAAGCCGTAGATTACGGCGGTGTCCGTAATATCTTATCGGTGTTTGGCTCTCGCCTGGTTCAGGTTGCCCTAATGACGTCTATTGGCGTGACCGAGCGCAACGGTTCGTATAACCGTCGTACTCAGGCTCATGATTGGAAACGTCGTTCAGAGAGACTGCTCAGAGCCAGCGGACATCCATACACAATCGTGCGACCAGGCTGGTTTGACTACAACAAACCGGACGAACATCGCCTCGTACTCCTGCAAGGTGACAGACGACACTCGGGCACACCTCAGGACGGTGTAATCTCTCGCAGACAAATCGCTGAAGTCTTAGTTCACGCGTTAACGACCGCCACCGCCACACGCAAAACCTTCGAACTCGTTGCCGAGCATGGTGAATGGCAGGGAAACTGGGAGGCTCTTTTTTCTCAATTAGCGATTGATCCACCTTTAGCGCTTGACGGTGTATCTGACCTTAACAATATGCCGCTCGCGGATGAACCCAGAAATGTTAAAGACGACCTTTGGTCCGTGGAAAAACAGCGCAAAGAACATTGCTAAATTAGAGGGTTCTGGAATGGCGTTTCTTCCCTACCGGCGCTCTCGTCATTTCCAAATCCCGAAACGGAATAAATTGTGCTGAATTGTGAGGTAAAGATATGACTAATGTTACCGTTGTCATAGGCTCTGGATCTCTTGGGCAAGCTGTTGCACGCCGTATTAGCAGTGGCCGGCACGTTGTTCTCGCTGATCTTCATATTGAAAACGCTCAAAATGCCGCAGAGATACTCACATTAGCTGGCTATAACACAACGGCTGTGAGCGCTGATGTTTCAAACAGGGAATCTGTACTGTCTCTCATTGAAACAGCAAACACGATTGGAGATATCGTGTCTCTTGTTCAGGCAGCTGGCGTTTCCCCTTCTCAAGCACCGGTCTCTAGAATTTTAGACGTCGATCTCTACGGCACAGCGATGCTTCTTGAAGAATTTGGAAAAGTCATTACTCCGGGAGGCTCAGGGATTGTCATTTCATCGCAATCTGGATATCGCATGCCCGCCTTGACAACGGAACAAGACCATCTTTTGGCTACAGCACCAGCCGAGGAGCTGCTCAACCTCCCATTTGTTAAAGAAATCACTGATACGCTCCATGCTTATCAGATGTCTAAGCGATGCAACTCTTTGCGAGTCAGGGGGGAAGCCCCACGGTGGGGTGCCCGTGGCGCACGCATTAATGCGATCAGCCCAGGCATCATCATTACACCCCTTGCGTATGATGAACTCCACGGGGAACGCGCCGAATTCTACCGTCAGATGCTTGCAAGCAATCCTGCTAAACGGGCAGGCACACCGGATGAGGTTGCTGCGCTAGCCGCCCACATCAGTGGCCCTGAAGGAGGATACATCACTGGAAGCGACTTCCTTATCGACGGCGGAGCTACCGCGAATTTTTTCTACGGTCCGAATATTAATTAGCCGATGAGAGAGCCCTCCCGAAGAACAGTCTCTATCTCCGCTTGCCAAGCGGAAAGCATTCACGAGTAGAAAATCCATAAAATATAATACTTCTGAAGTCAGCCCCGAGGACGCGATACAGTGCCACAATATTCTGGAACCTTGTGGCCTTGACCATGATTGCGTTCTGCTGTGCCTGATAGAGGATGCACTGCCGCGACTGCACCAGCAGCTCGTCCATATGCCGCTGCTAGATAGTATAGGCTTCCCGTGCCGTCAACGTAAAGTGAGGGAAGAACGCCACGCGCGCTACACCCACATTTGCATTGGCTCCGGGCAGGGTATGCTTTGCCACGCGGATGTCCGCCCCCTGCTCCAAAAGATCTGTATGCGACAGAGCAACGAGACTTTTGATCGACATAGCGACACTCACACCGGACACAACGACTGCGTAAGACAGATGCCCCATATCCCTCTTCAGGTGTTGAGGCATCTCTCAAAAATCCATTATCGGCGATAGCGCAACGCATCGACCAGCAACCTGAAAGCAGCGGAGGACTGTCGGCGACTGGGATAATAGAGATGATAACCGGAGAATGGCGGACACCAGTCGTCCAGCACCCGGACCAACCGCCCGTCAGCAAGATAACCCGTCACCTGATCTTCCAGAACACAGGCCAGCCCAAAACCTGCCATAGCTGCTCGCAGGATCATCGAGACGTTGTTGAAGACGAGTTGGCCATCAACCCTGACATGCAGTTCCCGTTTCCCCTTCTCCAGCTCCCACGCGTAAATGCCGCCTGATGTCTCAAGGCGCAGGTTGATGCATTGATGGTGCGCCAAATCCTGCGGCATTTTGGGCTTCTCTTTCGCCGAAAAATAAGATGGCGCCCCGACAACAGCCATCCGCATGTCGGGGCTGATCTTCACAGCGACCATGTCCTTGGCAATTGACTCTCCGAGCCGCACACCGGCGTCAAAGCGCTCGGCGACGATATCCGTCAGCCCCGCCTGTATAGCGACCTCGACATGAACATCAGGATAATCGGGAAGTAGTGTTTCCAGAACCGGCCAGAGAAATCTGTTCGCCGCATGCTCGCCTGCGGTAATGCGGATCGTGCCCGCCGGCTTGTCCCGCAATTGCCCAAGCTGTTCGATTTCACTCGCGATACTTTCAAGCGCAGGCGCAAGGGTCCGCAGAAGGCGTTCCCCCGCTTCCGTTGGGGAAACACGTCGCGTCGTCCGGGTCAGAAGCCTGACGCCAAGCTGCGCTTCAAGCCGACGGACCGTATAACTCAAGGTAGATTGAGAGGTCCCCAGTCGTGCCGCAGCCCTGGTAAAGCTCTGCTCTTCCGACACAATAAGAAAGGCATTGAGATCGACCAGTTCTTCGCGCCGCATTCATGAACTCCCAATATAGCTTCAATCGATCAGTAACCAGTTATTCGATATAAAGATACTTGTTTGTATTTCGGCTGGGGCAGCCTCAAAACGATTCAAGTTTTAGAAAGGGTACTCTGCCATGAGCGGGAAACCCGCGATCAGACAGCGCTGTTATGGTGACATTGCCCCTGCTCTTGCAGATTATACAGACAAAGTCCTGTTCGATAACGTCTGTGAATGACCGAGACTCTCGCTGCGTGATAAAAGCCCCATCACCGTTTCAGCACTTGTTTCGATGTACGGGCTGGACGCTTTGGAAGCCCATCTAAAAATCTCGCGGGACTATGTTGTGACCCGCGACGAACTCAGAAACACAATCACGCATCCAGCCTTCTATGTAGGCTGCCCATCGGCTGCGAGTTCCATAGCCACCTGCGCAAGATGCTCGGCCGGAGTTACGGCTAGTGGTTTCGCTCCACTTTGTAGCGCGCCCAAATGATCCCGTCTTCAAACATTTCTGATGCAGTCAGGCGCAAAGACTGGCCGATTGCGGGCTCTTCGTCTTTTTCGCCTTCATATTCGAAGACACAGGTCACGCCCGATAATCCATCAATACCAGGATACATCATCAAGCTGATATCATCGATAAGGCCGGCCTTGAGAAAGGCTCCATTAATCCGTCCCCCTCCTTCTAACAGCAGAGTTTCTACGCCAAAGTCTTCCGTGAGGCTGTTCATTGCATGCATCAGATCTTTTCCCTCTTCCCCAGCAAAAAGATAGGAAACACCCGCCGCCTGCAGCTTATGGAGATAGGTATCAGCCACCTGTTCGGAAAGGATCGTGACAATCGGATCACCGTCAGCACTGTCACTTTCGTAGCGCAGCTTTCCTTTTGGATCGACGACAGCGGCCAGCCCCCCGGTTCTGCGTTTTGCCGCTTCAGAGACATAAGCGCGACGGGGGAGTTCCCTGCGCCCTGAGGCATCTGGTTCTCCTGCATGGACAAAATGTTGTTGCATGGTCTGACGGCCGACAAGCCAAGCATCCGCTTTGAATGTCTTTTCGATGTCATAGTAGCGATTGACCAGATCATCGCGTGCTTTGCCATCAACAGGCTGTGTCCAACGATCGGTCAGAATCCGTCCGTCAATGGAACTGATCATATGACAGATAATATGCGGGCGCATGGCCGTCATCCTTGGTTTCAGGTTGCAGAATATTTGAGCGTTAACGCGGAGGCAAAGCTGGCCATACCGCACAGCGCGATAATGAGGCCCATGGGCCAGGGCGTTCCATCGGCGAACAGCCCCACAAGAGCTGAGCTGAAAACGCCGCTCCCGTATTGAGTAGCGCCTACAAGAGCCGAAACAGCGCCTGCCTGCCGTGGAAAATCAGACATTGCGCCTACAATTGCATTGGCCACAATAAATCCGGCCATCGCAGCAAAGACCAGCAGGGACAGGACCACCCCCCAAAGGCCGCCGCAGCCAGTCCAAGCCAGACCGCCGGCGAGCAGGCCAGAAAGTGCCGTGACTACCGTCCCCCACAGCAAAGTCCGATCGCTGCCAAAAAACGCAACAACCCTACCATTCAGCAGATTGGTCGCCATGATACCTAGGATCCCCGCGCCAAAGAGAATCCCGTAAAGTCCTGAAGGAACGTGATAGTAAGTGATATAAGCGAAGGGGGTTCCGGCAATGTAAGCAAACATGCCAGCATAGAAAAACCCGCCGGCCCCCATATATCCAAGAAGCCGCCTATGACGGAGCAGATCACCATAACGGAGTATGGCTCTCCCAAGCGGTTCAGAATTCCGTTGCGATTCAGGAAGAGTTTCAGGCAGCGTAAACAGCGCAGCGAGCGTTAACAGACCGATCATACCCAGGACCCCAAAGATGGCGCGCCAGCCCGCCAAAGCAAGGATCTGGGCTCCGACGACAGGTCCGAGCAATGGCGCGATTGCCATCACAGTCATCAGAACCGAAAGCATCCGGGCTGCCTGCGGTCCTTCATACAGATCACGGACCATAGCCCGTGCCAGCACCACGCTCGCACAAGCCCCTGCTGCCTGGATCATGCGCCAGATGATCAGACTTTCTCCGCTCCCCGCCAGGGCACATCCACCTGAACCGATGACGAACAGAACAAGGCCACTTGCAACAGGTAACCTGCGCCCATATCGATCACTAACAGGTCCCCAGAATAACTGTCCAATACTGAAACCGATCAGATATCCCGAAACAGTCAAATCAATTGTTCCAACTGTTGTTCTCAGGTCACGCACCATTGTTGGCATGGCGGGCAGATAGAGGTCTGTCGAAATTGACGCAAACCCCATCAACACGCTCAGGATTGCAAGAACATGCCAACCATGATCTGCCTCCTTTTCCCGTAGAAAAGGATCATGATTGACGCTTTCTACACTTTCGGGAACATCACCAGGAAAAATATCTCCACTGTTTTCTATCATGATGACATCATTATTTTGGAGAATGACAATAGAAAGTCCCTGCAGTTGAATTCCCACATTGGGCACATCACGTCTTCCGATGGGACCAGAAAACGTCCTCGCTTGACTATCAAAATACCTCCAAAAACACGCCGCGCAGTCTCGTTATTTGAAATGAAAACGCGCGCCACGATTAGATGAAAAAATTGGCATCCAATTACATCTATATCTCATTAATTGAGCGAAGTTATTGAACAAATACGATCAACCGTTCCTGCGCATACTCTGAAACGAGCCTAAAAATTACGTGACGCGCATGGCTACTATTCCAAGGTAGAAGACCCTATCGAATTCAGCGCATAATGTCATGTGACACACAACCTGACTGCCAGATGAAGAGGCTTACACGCCACGTCGCAACAATTGTTATC
>NZ_BJVA01000029.1 GCF_007988905.1 Gluconobacter kanchanaburiensis NBRC 103587 | reverse complement strand
AAGATCCATCTGTTCATCCGTCAGCCAAAACAGGTCGCTCATTGCCAGTCTCCTCGCAGAGCCTGAATCAGATTTCCATAATCAAATCAATGGGTCCCGAGCCTAGACACAAGCATATGTAAATAAACAAATTCACATAAGGAAACCAAGAAAAATCAGAAAACCTTACTGATTCCCACAGGCTTGGTCGTCCTACCTCCTGAGTAAAATGCAATTCATTCGCGATTGCATACCCAAAGCTTCGGGAAATGGGAAAAGAATGAGCTTTCAGAAGGCGCACCGTTTGGCAGGACAGTGCAGAAACTTTTATTGGTTGATGTCAGGAACGGCCCTGGCTGTTACGAGCTTCTTAGTTTCTGAAATACCCGCACATGCGCAGGGACAATTCGCTCCCAATGCCACAGCCCAGCTGATGATCTCGGTCAATATTCCAGCGGGTGACCTCAACGCATCCCTGCTTGCCTTGAGCCGAAAAGCCGGACTGCAGGTGTTCTACGACATGAACAAAGTCGACGGGCTACGAGGGAACGCCGTGTCAGGGACCATGACACCAGATGAGGCCTTCAGTCGTATTCTGGCTGGAAGTGGTTATACGTTTTCACGTTCAGGCCAGCGCATTTCCATCTTGCAAGTTTCCTCTCCCATTATGCTTGGCCCAGTACGGGTTGGAGGACGTTATCGCATTGCAGTCCCCGCCACAGCAATGATTGGTAATCTGCCACCAACGCTGCCCGGTGGAGAGATTGCGCGTGGCGGACAGCTCGGGCTGCTGGGCAACCGGGATGTGATGGACACGCCATTCAATATGACAAGCTATACTGAAGCGTTCATCCAAGAGCGACAGATTCGAACAATCCGGGATGCATTGAAAGACGACCCTTCTGTCAGAGGAATATTCTCGGAAGGAACGGCTGGCGTAGAACGCCTGCAGATCCGTGGCTTTACACTGGATAATGTGGATATTTCCTATGGTGGAATGTACGGGATGATGCCATTCAGCGGCATCACCTCGGAACTTGCCGAACGGGTTGAAGTGCTGCGCGGTCCTGCGGCCTTGCTGAACGGCATGTCCCCTGGAGGTGCAATCGGGGGTGTCGTCAACGTCGTGCCCAAGCGGGCCCATGATACGCCGATTACGAAGATCGAAGCGGATTATACCTCCAACTCGCAGTTCGGGGGACATGCTGATATCGGACGGCGTTATGGCAAGGAAAAGCAGCTTGGTATTCGTGTAAACGGCATGATCCGCTCGGGCTCGACCGCAATCCCCTATAGCGGAATGAAAACGGCGCTGGTTGGAGCGGGCGTTGATCTTCGACTACACCATGTCCGGCTATCGACTGACTTCGGCTACCAGGTTCGTAACATCGATGGGGTTCTTCCATACTACTCGCTGGCTGCAGGCGTGCCGGTCCCCGATGTCTCAAAGGTTAAAAGAAACTACAAGCTGCCCTGGAGTTACTTCAATGGAGAAGACATTTTCGGGGTATTCCGAGGAGAAGTAGATCTTTTCCGTAATTTTACGGCCTATGGCAGTGTTGGTGTTCATGACTACAAATACAGGGGCGCATATTCTCAGTATGTGGTTGTTAGCAATGCCCAGGGAGCGGCGTCTGGCTCCAGCCCGGTTGGGATTGTACAGAACGGTCGTTATCTGACTGCCGATTTAGGCGTTCGCGGAAAAGTCGATACCGGCCCCCTCAAGCACGATCTGGCGTTCTCAGCTAACCGTCTTGATCTTACGATGGGTCGGATTTTTGGTTCGAACACTGATATTCCTGCTTATGCTTTGAATATTTACAGCGGAAAAAATTATTATCCTCTGAACCGCAGTGTCTCTGTTCCCTATAGTTCTCCGAAGACTGGAACATCGACCCTGTCCAGTCTGGCGTTTGTCGACACGATTTCTACGTTGCACAATCGTATTCAAGTTACAGCCGGGCTGCGAGCTCAACGCGTACAAAGCGCGAGCTACAGCACCACAACAGGAGCAGCTTCTGGAATTTATGACAAAACGGCCATAAGTCCGGCTGTGCTCGCCGTGTTCAAACCGCTGAAGAATGTCTCGATCTATGGAAACTGGATCCAGGGACTACAGCAGGGAACGACGGTTGGCACAACTTATGCCAATGCAGGTGAAATCCTCGCTCCATACAAATCGACGCAATATGAAGTCGGCGTAAAAGCGGATTTCAGGAAGTTTATAGCTACATTCGATGTTTTCCAGATATCCCAACCCAACACTGTTTCCAACGCAGCAACCAATATACTTACAGTGAACGGAAATCAGCGTAATCGCGGTCTCGAATTGAATATTGCTGGTGAAGTTTTGCATGGTCTACGCGCTACGGGCGGTGTGATGCTTCTAGACCCTACTCTCACAAATACGCAGGGAGGCACTTACAACGGTCAGCGAGCACCGAACACCTCCCCTGTTAATTTCAACATGGGGTTAGATTACGACATACCATTTATCAAAGACCTCTCGGTAACGTCTGACATCATGTATACTGGGTCAGAATACATTGAAAACTCGACATCCTACAGGAGAAGTATTCCCAATTGGGTCCGTCTCGACTTGGGTGCCCGCTATGCCATGAGAAATCCAGCTACAAAAAAAGGAAAGATAACGTTTTTCCTGAACGTGGATAATGTGACTAACGCTCGCTACTGGAATTCCAGCGGGGCCCGATTCTTGTCACTGAGTGCACCGCGAACGGTTCGCTTCTCGATCGCTGCTGACTTCTAATGAGACGGTCCAGATCAGGCGTCTTCGCAAGAGTTATTTTAGCAACCGGAGGCGCCTATTTTGTCACCTCCTCAACGCTCTCAGTATTCTGCATTATCCTGTTTGCTTCCGGAATGCCCCGTGTAGATGTTGTAGCACTGGGAATGATGCTGGGATTCATCCTCTATTTGTGCCTGGCCCTTTGGGTCTTCTCCTCCCGAAGGCTGTGGCAGGTTCTCACAATGTTTGTTCTCGTTCTTACTGCTGAGAACTGCATATTTTTTGTCATCGGGCACTAACATGGATCAGAATTTCAGACGTTCTATGGGTTGGATGCACACTTGGGCTGGGGTCGTACTTGGAAGCATTCTGTTTGCAATCTTCTGGATGGGCACGCTTTCAGTGTTCGATAGCGAGATCGATTCCTGGATGGAGCCGGCCACGCGACTTCCTGCCGCGACAAGCCCTTTACCACTCGAAACGTTTAGACCTTCACTGAACGACGCGATTACTGCGAAAGCCGCCTTCTGGAACGTGATCATGCCTGATGACCGTCAGGCCGTCGTTCATGTCCATTACCGAACCCGCCAAAAATTCATCACGCGTGAGTTCGACCCGGTAACAGGAAAAGAACTTCCGAACAGCGGGACGCTTGGAGCCACAGGTTTCATTTTTCCATTTCATTATACACTTGAAATTAGACTAATGAATATTGGAGAATGGGTGGTTGGGTTGGCATCTATGAGCATGCTAGCATTGTGCGTCACGGGAATTATAATCCATAGAAAAATATTTTCAGAATTTTTTACTTTTAGGCCAAACAAAAATTCAAAACGATTACTCCTTGATATACACAACATGGCTGGTGTTCTTGGTCTTCCTTTTCATATTATCCTTACATTCTCCGGTCTTATCATTCTGAGCGCAACATTTTTCCCCAGCAATGTGAAAGCTGTTTATCCAAACCCGCGTGATTACTTTTTTGAGGTTAACGGCCTGACATTCCTCCCGATAAAGTCCGGAAAGACAGGCGCACCCGTTGCTTCGCTGGATAAAGCAGCCTTATTCGCTCGGAAAGTCTGGGCTGGAGCGGAGCCTCATACGATCCTCGTAGTCAATCCTGGCACAACAACAAGCAGAATGGCGTTTTTTCGCGAATGTGACCGGCAGGTCGTTGTTGACAGGGATGTCATCTCATTCGAAGGGCCAACCGGAAAATATTTTTCTCGATCTCCAACGCCACATCTAATTATTCGTGCTGAACGCTTTCTAAGCGGCTTGCATCTCATTCAATTTCATCACTGGGCCTTGCGCTGGTTCTACTTCATTTTAGGTCTAGGAAGTTGTGTTTTGATTGGAACAGGATTTTTATTCTGGCTTGAAACGCGCCGAAAGACACAGAATAACACTTTCGGCTTCCGTATAGTGGAGGGCTTAACCTCAGGGTCAGTAACGGGGATCATCATTGCGACATTGATCTTCTTCGTCGCGAACCGCTTGCTACCTCCGGATGCATATTTATTTGGCCACGACCGTGCCACTTTGGAAGTTTGGTCGTTCTATCTTTCCTGGCTTGCAACATTCCTGCATGGCTGGATGCGGCCGCGCCAAATGTGGATCGAGCAAAGCACCACCATCGGAGTTCTTGCGCTCCTTGCCGCATTGCTAAACTGGATTACGACAGGAGATCACCCACTGCGAACACTCTTCCATCGTTATCTCTGGCCAGTGGCCGGAATGGATGGTGTATTAGTGGTCGGAGCTGCACTAGCCTTAATAACATCGATGCGTCTGTCTCGTAGAGCACGATTACCTAATACCTTAAGAATCCCATCAGGAGAGCATCTGTAATGGTATCAATCCTTATCTATATGATTTTTTATTTAATCATTTTTATATCTTTTTCACTCTTAGCACTGACGCAATTTCCGCATCGTCGAGCCACCAAGACGTCGGAACTATCACAAAACGCCATTTTTATAGCTCGTCTGTTGGCAGGATTTCTGCAAACTAGTATTTTGATTATGGCTGTTTGGCACGATGGAGGAGGGTTTGGATTTCTTCTCTGGGCCTGTCTGCTATCACTTTCTGCTTTTTCTGTATCGCTGATTCTAGGGGGGCGGCCTAACCTTCTGGCACCCCTAGCAAGACAGATGGTTTTACTGGAATATTCCGACGTTAACGTCCATCTAAACGGATCAAGAAACCGTTGATTGAGATTCCTAGTTCGTAATTTCATAGATTTTGAGTATTCGTCGATACAGCCTCTGGAGTCCTTCCGACACGGAGGTTTCGTAATCAGATCGTGGTGATCGACACCGCCTTACGGCCAATGTGCAGATCCCAGAACATGGCTGCGACCGTTTCCGGCAATAAAGTGGAAGCGTTATCCTCGAAAGAGGTGTTCTTGACCATAGAGTTGATGACCACCTCCCCTACATAGACATCATCTGCCGCTAGTTTCTGGTGCAGAACGCCCACGGCCTTGTGCAGAGCTGCCTTGGCGGCAGCGCCGCCCATCGCTCCGATCCGGGCGACGAAGGCATCAACTTCGTCATCAAAGAAACCGAAGCCGCCGCCAGTCACCAGAACCTCGCCCTTTTGGACGCACAGACCAGAAAGGGCGGCTCTCACGCCAGCAAGAAGTCCATGAAGCGTTATATCCAGCAAGGATTGCAATTCTACGGTGGTCGCTTCGAGCAGATTACAGGTAGCATAAGTAAAGGCGTTCCAATGCAGCGTCGAGATCGCACCCAGATCGACCTCGACCCGAACGATGCTTCTTGTCACGGCTTCCGGATCGGCCAGATTTGCGCTGTAGGCATGGGCCTCGATACCTTCCGCCGTGAACTGCTCGACCGCCTTGTCCAGCTTTTCGGAATTACGCGCAACAAGAGCGAGGCGATAACCAGACTGTGCCCATTGCTGGGCTACGGCATGTGAAACGCCCGGGCCATAACCGCAGATGACGATCAAAGGATGCGCTTCAGGAGTGACATGCATGGCGATATTCCGCAGAAAGAGGATGTTTCCTAATGGTTTGGAAAATGGTGCCTGAATAACCTGCCGGCAAGATCACCTAAAGGGTCCGCTATGCGGACAGAAGGGCGCAGACACCATACGGTCACATCGAGGCACACCCCACGAACTGGACTCTGTTTGCGAATTAGCAAAACCAGAAGGTTTTTCGAACCCGCTGCCTTGCACACGCCGCAGAATGCATGTTATTGCGAGTTATTCTTAATTTCATCGAGTGCCATAGATGTTTGACATAACTCCTCCTCTGTCTCGGTTCTCTATGCGCTCCGTCCTATTCGCCTCTGCATTTATTCTTCCTGCTCCTGCATTTGCTGCGCATCATTTACACAACAAAGATAATCACCATCATCATAACAATACTACCAAAAAAATATCATTAAAAAATAAAAATATAGAAAATATTTCCGTTATAGGCTCGAATAATACTCTAAATACTTATACCATACACAAGACCAGCGCATCGACCGGACTACCTTTAAGCCTGCGTGAAACGCCTCAGACCGTTACCGTCATCACACGGCAGTTGATGGATGACATGCAGATCAACACGCTAGACGATGTCATGAAAACAACTGCGGGCGTTACGTCACTTCAGAATGATAACGCAGGGCGCACCACTTACCGCGCCCGGGGCTTTGATATTACAAACTATCGTGTCGATGGCATGCAGATAAACGGATCTACAGGATTTAGTGGTTCAGGTTCGACCATGAATATGGACCTGTACGACAATGTTCAAATCATCCGTGGCGCGAATGGTCTCATGGGGGGAACAGGCGATCCGTCTGCAACCATCTATCTCGAACGCAAGCAGCCAACCAAAACCCAGCAGGTCAACGCCATGCTTCGGCTCGGAAACTGGAATGACCATCGTGTCATGCTGGATATAAATAAGCCTCTCAATAAATCCGGAACGATACGAGGCCGATATGTATTTTCCTGGGAAGACTCCGATACCTTCAGGCAGCGCGAAAGCTTCTATAACATTGGTGCACTTGCGAATTTTGCGGCGAATCTTTCCAGTCGAGACGTTATAAACTGGGGATTCCAATACGAAAAGACGCGAGATAATGGTGCCTCTTGGGGATCAAATGTTCCGATCTGGTATGCGGACGGTACGCGTACAAGCCTACCGCGCAGCACAAACCCAGTAGCCAATTGGAGCTTTTCGGAAGCCAATACAATGTCAGCCTTCGGAAATTACGACCACAGATTTTCAAAAAACTGGCATCTTCGCGTGAGCTACATGCATACATGGAGCGGAAATTATCAAAACCTTGGAAATCTTAAGGTAAACAATGGTTCCAAAAGTACGGGTGGATATGCTGGATTTTGGAACCAGGATGGCACAGGTGCCTACCTTAATGCGCTCCATGCTGAATATAATGACACTCGTGACACAGCAGACGTTCGTTTGACAGGACAATTCAGGGCACTCGGACACACACAAAACATCGTCTTCGGCTTTAATGGATACAGTGATGAATTAACAACATGGTCATTCAGTAAAGCCTTAGGAAACTGTAATATATCCAATGTTACACCATACTCAAATTGCCAATACCGTTCCACGGGTTTAGCAATTACCGATTGGAAAAATTGGGATGGGAATTATGCCAATTTCAGTACTCATCGCACCAACGCACGTGAGGTGGACGTCACACGAAACTACGGTGCGTATGTAAGTGGTCATTTCGTATTAGCAAAAGGATTGAATCTTATCCTTGGCGGAAGAATGAGTTCTTATCAGTACTACTCAGGCGTTTATAACAATAAAAATTCTTATACATCCTCTTCCGGTTCGATGAATCAGAATGCGGTTCTTACACCATTCACGGGCCTTGTGTATAATATTACCAAGAATATTTCACTTTACGGAAGCTATACGAATATTTTCACTCCGCAATCCGCTTATAGGGATGCTAATAACCAACCTCTCTCCCCAGTTTTAGGCAAAAGCTATGAGACCGGCCTTAAAGGCGAATTTTTCCATGGTCGCCTAAATAGCTCACTTGCGTTCTACCTTAACAATCAAAACAACGTTGCAAAAACGACTGGATTGACCAACTCTATTACCGGAAACACAATTTATACATCTGCCAATGGCGTTAAAACC
This sequence comes from Gluconobacter kanchanaburiensis NBRC 103587, assembly GCF_007988905.1. Classification (GTDB taxonomy): domain Bacteria; phylum Pseudomonadota; class Alphaproteobacteria; order Acetobacterales; family Acetobacteraceae; genus Gluconobacter; species Gluconobacter kanchanaburiensis. The sequence goes on along the minus strand of NZ_BJVA01000029.1, from coordinate 2,244 downwards.
GAAGGCGTTGATTTTGACATTTCCGGACAACTCACGCGTGGATGGAATATCCTGTTTGGTTACAGCTATCTTCAGGAAAAAGGGCTGGGATATCAGGAAGATCCACATAACTTGATTAAAATGAGTACAACTTATAATTTTCAGGGAGCACTACACAACCTGACGATCGGCGGCGGTTTTACCACACAGACCAGCACCTCCTGGCCAGTCAACCCAGGCCGGCCGTTAGGCAACGGAAAGTATGATGCGTCTAACCTGTACCTGAACGGATACACGCTGATCAATCTAATGGCCCGCTATCGGCTTACAAACTGGCTTAATCTTACCGGAAATATCAGCAATCTGACTAATAAGACCTATTACAGACAAGCAGGCTTTTATGATGGCGCAATCTATGGTCAACCACGGACATTCTATTTCACTCTCCGCGGCAGTTATTAGAACCTTTGTGAAAATTCAGGGATGAGCAGTTCAGCGAATAGAGGCAGCAAACGATTGACCTGAAACGGCCTCGATTATCTGTGGCGCAGCCATCGCGCTGCTACATCTAAACCGGTCGAGTGTCTATTACCGGCCGGTACCAAGGAGCGACGCCGATCTTACGTTGATGCGGCTGATTCATGGTCAGTTTCTGGAGATGCTGTATTGCGGGTCATGGCTTCCGATAGGTCTGCGGACGATCCATCAGAAGCCACGCACGACGATATAACATACGGCGCATCGAAAATATCCCTCTCTACTGCGGGATATGATGCTCGATCGACCCAGTCAGATCTGGTGCGATGCCATCACCTGGAAGGTTCGAAAAACCCACCAGTTCTGGGTCTCTCTATGTGATTCCATCACTCCCATGTTAATTGGGGTATAGATCATGCAGCAGCCTGGCTTTCTTTGCTGTTGAAGAGCAGAACCCAGCATGTTGTGAGGTGCCTAGGAGCATCAGGAGCGGTTGACAGCGATTGACACGGAGGGTGGATCGACGCTTTATTCTAATTATCCATCCGGTCTTTTAGGTCGGGTGTCGTATGCGTTAACGTGAAACAACGCACAGAACCGCAGCTTCAAGGCTGGCGAACTGTGCGTCTGCCTATCTAGCAGACCGATGGTCTGTCAGCCCGAAGGGAAGGATATGCAGATGAGTATTTTTCAGTCTATTTCTGATCGTAGCGATGCACCAGAAATCCAGCGGGTTCGTCATGAACTCCGTCAGCGTACTCTGAAGGTGGATTCAGTCCAAAATTTGACCCCGCATGTGATCCGGGTCACCCTGACAGGGCCAGATTTGGAAGGGTTCGTCAGCTCGTCTCCCGACGATCATATCAAGATATTTATTCCTGATTTGGACGGTACGCCTACGCGCCGAGACTATACGCCGCGTCGATACGATCCACTGACCGGAACCTTACTTCTGGATTTTGTAAAGCATGATGGGGGGCCAGCGGCCGCATGGGCGTGCTCGGTCAAGCCTGGTGATCATCTACAAATCGCAGGTCCGCGCGGATCGCAGGTCATTACCGGACAAATCGATCAGTGGTTGTTGATTGGTGATGAAACCGCTTTGCCTGCCATTGGTCGCCGGATTGAGGAGCTTCCTGCTGGCGCCTCGGTCACGAGCGTTGTAGCAATTCCCGGAGGGGCTGACGAACAGGTTTTTGTGACTGCTGCCCATCATGCAGCACATTGGATCTATCGTTCTCCTGAGCAAGCAAATCAGGCTGATAGCCTAATTGCTATGCTTGAGAGAATTGAGATCCGTGATTGTACCTTCGTCTGGATTGCGGCGGAGGCCAATGTGGCAAAGGCTCTGCGTCGATATCTTCTGGAGGAGCGTGAGATCACCCCTCAATGGATCAAAGCGGCAGGTTACTGGATCAAGGGTCTTGTCGGTGCGTCTGTGAAGGACGTCGATGGGGGGCATTGATACTGCGGAGAGGCATCATGGATTGCGAGCCTTAATCCGTTTGAAAATTTCTGGCACGCTGCTCTGTCGCACAGGCCGATAATAGCCGCCTGACTAGTTGAGTTACAGCAGCGCGCACTGCCGAATTATCGGCAGACGCGCTCGCTTCGGGCCAGTTATCTGCCGCCTTTACTCCCACCTGAATAGACCGTTGCCTTCTCCAGATCAGGGTAGAACACCGCAAAATCAGAGAGCTTTTCAAACTCTCTCACTAAGCTCAGGACTCATAGGCGGAAGAAGACGGTGGGGCATCTGTCGTAGCGAGTGCTATCCTCCGCCAGCCC
>NZ_BJVA01000028.1 GCF_007988905.1 Gluconobacter kanchanaburiensis NBRC 103587 | reverse complement strand
AGATTCAACCTTTGGGGTTTCGGTCGAAACAACAGGTTCCTCTTCGCGCTCGTTCACAGTGGCGTTCAGCAGTGCTTCAGCTTTTGCCGTATCCCGCTCGGCCTGGTGGCCGTGCATGTTCTGAAAGTCGACATCGAAGACTACGAAGGCCGGGAACTGCTGCCGTTTTTTCCCGAGGCGCTGGCCGCGTTGTGGCCCGATCATCTCATCATGGAAGACACCGAGCATGGCCGGTGGGCCCAGGGCGTCTTTCCGGTGCTGCGGCGATGTGGGTATGAACGCTGCTCCCGCAGCCGGGGGAATCTTCTCCTCTCCAGGTTCTGACTGGCGCTGGAGAGGAGAAGCTTGTCAGCTTTGGAGGGAAAGCATTTGGCTCTTCCAATGCCCGTAACTAGCCATTAGGAGATGTTCTGTCCCATCTGGAGCGTCGGATAGTCGGTATCTTCCTGCTTACAGCCCCCCATTGCCGCCGTTTCCTGCCGGGAAAAGGCCGCGGATTTTGGGTGCGTCCGGTAAAGTGTGGCGTTGCTGATCCTATGCTCTCGGCACAGATCAGGAACACCCTCGGCCTGGCGGATTGCGCCCAACCGGCTATAGCTTATCAAGCCCGTAAAGCTGTCCGAAGGGATGGGGCCACCTCTGCTTTCCCGCCTCACGACCGTGTAGGGCTAGTTCTACCGTTGGATCCGCGAGGGACGATAGGAAGCCATGAACCATATTCTCGTGATTCTGCCGAAACGCTGGATCGTAGAGCGCAGCTTTGCATGGCTCAGACGCAGCCGCCGCTTCACGCAGGATGTCGAGGTAACACCCTCGTCATCCTGCGCGTGGTTGATAATCGCCCACATCCGCAAGATTTTGCGGAAAATCAATCAAAACTCTTTTTGATTTAGGCTCTATGCGTTGACAATTAATGATAAATACATAATTATTTTACATTAATAATATATTCAACGAAATATTTAATGAGTCCAAATATGTTTTTTTTGATTTTGTTTTGTGAAATTCTTTTCTTTTCATCATATAGTTTTGCAAATGATAAATGGTCGTTAAAAAGTATAAAACCCAAAAGTGAGCTGTTTTTTTCATTTCCCAAAATTTCTTCTGAAGCAAATAATTCGTTTAAAAAATACGCGACTCCATGCAATCGTGTTGATGCGTCGAAATATTTAATCGATATGCAAAATGCCGCTCTTATGTCAAAACTAAGTGAAATATCTTATAATAACTCCTTTGAAAAAGACGGTTATAGATACGAAAAGGGTAATTTTAAAAAATAGACGAAGATGATAATGTAGCAGAGGTTTATTCTAATCTGCTTTACCCGGGAAGCGGTAATCTTCAAGTTGTTGTTTTTCATTCTAAAAACGACAAGAGAATTGTGGCTGCCTTCAGAGGTACCGATTTTTCTTCAATGTCCGACATAAAAAATGATATTGATCAGTTTTTGAATCGGAACTCTTCTTATTACATTTGGTCATCTACTTTGGTAAGATTTTTAAAGAGCGCATACGGTAATAACCTAATATTAACTGGACATTCATTAGGTGGAGGGATGGCGATGTACGCGTCTATAGTACATGGGGTCCCAGCTTATTTATTTAACCCAGCCGGACTGTCTCGCCACACAATTCATTGTATTCATAATGATCCTGTATGTATTATAAATGATTCAAAAGTAAACGAAGATTTAAAGATAGACGTGAGAAATATAAATAATATACGATCATATGTTTCAATTTCATCGGGGAACGTAGAGCCGCTGTCAGCGATTTCTATGGATAGTTACTCGGTCATTATGGGTAGAATTACATTCTTAAATATTGATGACGTTCAAAAATACAAAGGAAAAATATCATATTTGGATTCTCACAAGTTGAAGTATCTTGAATACGCTATACAAGATGAAGTTAATCATTCAAATAGAAATGTATCATATATTTCGCGTTGTATTGGTGAAATTGATAGTGTTAAATAAATTATTATCTATATATAATGTTAATTATATTATTTATGTCGAAGTGATTCACTGTCGGTATTAAGTATCCTATTATCAAGGAATTGCGCCGATATTGGGCAGCCTCTATTCGCCTCATGTCGGGCATGTGTGTCTGGACTCGCGTCGTCGGAAAGCCGACACTGCTCCATTAAAGGCTTTCGAATTCGCAGTTCAGGCCTGCGCCACCGCCAGTCCTGAATATTTAATTCGACATCACCGGCCATTCATTGCCACTGGTCGTCAGAACTCCGAGACAACGGAGAAAAAAGTTCCGCGTCGTTGCCCATACTGCGCCTAGTAGATGCCAACACCACTACCGTTCCTGAGTTGGTAGCGTTTGTCGAACAAGTTGACGACATCGGCGCGCAATGTTGTCATGGGAGCGTCGGCTGTGCGCATGTGAATTTTCCCCTGGGTTTCACACAGGGGAAATTTGAGGAGAAAGAATCCTCTACCTTCAAATCTTTACGTCACCTCCCGGGATTTGCCTGAGCAACGAGTGGGCAACCAGCCTGCGTGTCACATGCAAATTGGCGTTGACTTGCGCAATCATATAAGAACAAAATAAGAACACATAGTCCTGAAATTCTGCCAGACAAGGGGCGATGGATCTTTGCAATGCGTGCTTCTCCCAACATGAAACCAGCTTTGGAGACGTTGCGTGCTGCCATCAGCCGTCTGGAAGGTCATACAAACCGGCGTCGGTCTGTTCTGCCTTTTGGTGTGAGGGAGATCGACAGTCGTCTGCCAGGGGGAGGGCTCGCGCTCGGGGCTCTGCATGAAGTGGCCGGTGGCGGCAATGATGCGCTGCATGGTGCGGCAGCCGGACAGTTCGTCGCCGGGATCGCGGCCCGTACACGCGGCAAGGTGTTGTGGATCGTCACCCGTCAGGATGTGTTTGGTCCCGCGCTCAAACAGGCCGGATTGTCCGGCCGAAGGGTCATCTATGTCGAGGCGGCCTCAGAGGCTGACGTTCTGGCGTGTTTCGAGGAAGGGCTGCGACATGGTGGTCTTGGGGCCGTGGTCGCAGACGTGGCACGTCTGTCGATGACAGCATCCCGTCGCCTGCAACTGGCGGCTGAAACATCTGGCGCGCTTGGCCTCGCGATCCGGCGCTGGCGCCGTCAGACCGAGGCCGCCGATTTTGGTCAGCCGACGGCGAGTGCCACGCGCTGGCGGGTGTCCGTATTGCCCTCGGTTGGGTTGCCGGTGCCGGGAGTGGGCCGGCCCCGCTGGTTGCTGGAACTGATCCGTGCCCGTGCGGGCGAATGTGCTGATTTTGAAGTGGAGGCCTGCGATGCCAAAGGGAGGCTCGCCTACAGGAGTTGTCTCGCGGGTGGTCTCGCTTTACCTGCCGCTCTGGCCAACAGACCGGATCAGGAAGCGGTTGGGGCACGACGCGCCCGCGCCTGATCTCCCTCTGGCGCTGGTGGGGCGGGAAGGGCGTCGTCGCGTTGTGCTGTCGGTTGATCTGGCAGCCCGCAGGCTGGGCCTGCGTCCTGGTACGCCAGTCGCCAAGGCGCAGGCGCTCTATCCTGATTTGCTCTTCATGGATGCTGATCCCGAAGGCGACCGGCAGGGGCTGGAAAAGCTGGCGTTATGGTTCCAGAACCGGATTTCCCCTCTCGTCGCAACCGATCCGCCGGATGGTCTGGTTCTGAACACTACGGGCGCCGACCATCTTCATGGTGGTGAGCGCACCATGCTCATAAACATGATCCATCGTCTGTCCGGTGCCGGCTTCAGAGCAAAAGCGGCCTTAGCCGAAACGTGGGGGGCCGCTCACGCACTCGCACGTTATGGCCAAGCGTCGCTGACTATCGTGCCGCAGGGGGACGTGGCTTCCGTCCTTTCTGACTTGCCCATTGAAGCCCTGCGTCTGCCCCCCAGGAGTATCGAAGGGCTGATAGCGCTAGGGGTGTCGCGGATTGGCCCACTCGCTGCGATGCCGCGTGCTCCGCTGACACTGCGCTTTGGCCCCGACATAGCCCGCAGACTGGATCAGGCCTTCGGTCGCGTGAATGAAGCCATCATCCCGATCCGGCCCGTTGACCCGGTGCAGGTGGTGCGAAACTTTGCCGAGCCGATCGCGGCGGCAGAGACCATAGCCCGCTCTATCGGCAAGCTGGTTCCTGTGCTGTGTGAAAAGCTGGACGAACGCGGGCAGGGTGTGCGGCGTCTTGATCTGCTGCTGCACCGCGTCGACAGCCGCACCGAAGCTGTTCGCGTGGCCATGGCGAGACCGGTGCGGGACATCAAATGCCTGACCCGGCTGCTGTGTGAGAAGATCGAGACCATCGATCCCGGTTTTGGCATTGAGCGTATGGTGCTGATTGCCGCGCTGGCCGAGCCGATGGACCGGCGCCAGACCGCCTCCTCCCTGATCGAAGAGGAGGAAAGCGATGTTTCCGACCTGATCGACACGCTGGCCAATCGTGTCGGTACCCATGCGCTCTATCGGTTTGCCGCAGTGGAGAGCGATCTCCCCGAAAGGTCTTTCTGTCGTGTGCCGGCTCTTGCTCCGGAAGAGGCGAAGGACTGGCCCGATCACTGGCCACGTCCGACCCGGCTGCTGCCGCGCCCCGAACCGGTGCAGGCCATGGCGGAGCTGCCGGACCAGCCGCCGTTGTTCTTCATCTGGCGTGGCGTACGGCGCAAGGTGAAATGCGCGGATGGCCCGGAACGGGTTTTCGGGGAGTGGTGGAAGGATGACACCGAACTGACCATCGCCCGGGATTATTTCCGAGTGGAGGACACGAGCGGCGAACGGTTCTGGCTCTATCGCGCGGGTGATGGGGAACATGGCGATACCGGATCGCAGGCCTGGTTTCTGCATGGCATCTTCGGATGATGTCCTTGGCACCTCCTTATGCCGAGTTGCAGGTCACGACGTATTTCTCGTTCCTGCGTGGGGCTTCGTCGCCCATCGAGCTCTTCGAGGAGGCAAAATCGCTTGGGATCGAGGCGCTCGGGATTTGTGACCGCAATTCTCTGGCTGGCATGGTGCAGGCCCATGTCGCGGCGAAAGCGACCGGAATCCGACTGGTCGTCGGCTGTCGCCTCGACTTTGCTGATTTCCCGCCTGTGCTGGCCTATCCGACCGACCGCGCCGCTTATGGTCGGTTGTGCCGGCTACTCACCATCGGCAAGGCTCGGGCCGGGAAGGGCACGTGCCATCTGGTCTGGGATGATCTGGTTCACTGGGGTGAGGGGCTGCTTGTCATCCTGATTCCAGACGTAGCTGATGACGCATGCGCCCTGCATCTGCGCAAACTGAAAGACATCTTTTCCGATCGCGCCTTTATGGCGCTGACGCTGCTCCGGCGTCCGAATGACCAGATGCGGATCTATGAACTGGCGAACCTGGCGCATCAGGCAAGAGTGCCGACGGTCGTGACCAATGACGTGCTGTTTCATACCTATGACCGGCGCATCCTGCAGGATGTCGTCACTTGTATCCGGCACAACACCACCATCGACGACGCCGGGTTTGCCCGTGAACGCCATGCGGACCGCTACCTGAAACCGCCTGAAGAAATGGCCCGACTGTTCAGCCGGTATCCGGAAGCTGTGGCGCGGTCCGTTGCTATCATGGAACTCTGCAGGTTCAGCCTTGATGACCTAGCCTATCAGTATCCGGATGAAGTCTCTGTTCCGGGCCAGACGCCGCAGCAGGCCCTTGAGGGGCTGACTTGGGAAGGGGCGGACAGTTTCTATCCCGAGGGGATCCCTGAAGCGGTTCGCAGGAGCCTCCATCATGAACTCGCCCTGATCGCGCGCATGGATTACGCGCCTTACTTTCTGACGGTGCACAGCATTGTCCGTTACGCCCGTTCGCAGGGTATTTTGTGTCAGGGCCGGGGTTCGGCCGCCAATAGTGCCGTTTGCTACGTGCTGGGTGTCACAGCCATCGATCCAGCCCGGAACAACCTGTTGTTCGAGCGCTTCATCAGCGAGGAGAGGCGCGAGCCACCGGATATCGACGTGGACTTCGAACATGCGCGCCGGGAGGAGGTGCTCCAGTGGGTCTACAATCATTATGGCCGGGACCGCGCAGCCCTGACGGCTGTCGTGACGCGTTATCGTGCAAAAGGTGCGTTGCGGGATGTCGGCAAGGTGATGGGATTGCCTGAAGATCTGATCCGCACGCTCTCCGGGCAGATCTGGGGCTGGGGGCTAAAGCTGGAAACAGACACGCTGACGGACACCGGCATCGATCCCTCCGACCGTCGCGTCCGTCTGACCCTGGATCTGGCCCGATGCCTGATGGGCGTGCCACGCCATCTTTCCCAGCATCCGGGCGGCTTCGTGCTGACTCATGATCGGCTGGATGAACTGGTCCCGGTGGAGCCCGCGGCCATGGAGAACCGGCAGATCATCGAGTGGGACAAGGATGATATCGACGTCCTGAAATTCATGAAGGTCGACTGTCTGGCGCTGGGAATGCTGACCTGCATGAAGAAAGGGCTCGACCTTCTGGTCGAACACAAAGGTCAGCATTTCACGCTTGCGACCATTCCAGCCGAGGATGCGCGCACGTATGCGATGATCCGCAAGGCCGATACAATCGGGGTCTTCCAGATCGAAAGCCGTGCGCAGATGTCGATGCTACCGCGTCTCAAGCCTCGCGTTTTCTATGATCTGGTCATTGAGGTTGCGATCGTGCGGCCGGGGCCCATTCAGGGGGATATGGTCCATCCTTACCTGAGACGGCGCGAGGGACTGGAGCCGGAAGAGTATCCGACGCCTGAGCTGGAGAAGGTTCTGAAAAAGACTCTTGGCATCCCGCTGTTTCAAGAGCAGGCAATGCAGGTCGCGATGGTCTGCGCGGGATTTTCGGCCAGCGAGGCGGATCAGCTGCGTCGGGCCATGGCGACGTTCAAGAATACTGGCACTGTCTCCCAGTTTCAGGCCCGGTTGGTCGAGGGCATGAAGGACAAAGGTTATTCGAAAGAGTTTGCCGAGAGGATTTATCAGCAGCTTGAAGGGTTTGGGTCGTACGGTTTCCCGGAGAGCCACGCGGCAAGTTTCGCAATCCTTGCTTATTCCTCGTCCTGGATGAAATGCAGACATCCCGATGTGTTTCTGACGTCCCTGCTCAACTCCCAGCCGATGGGATTTTATGCACCCGCCCAGCTTGTGCGGGACGCGCGCGAGCATGGCGTTGAGATCAGGCCAATCTGCGTCAACGCGTCACGATGGGACAGTACGCTCGAGGGGCCGGAGACAGGAGAGGGCAGATTTGCTGTCCGGCTGGGCATGAGCCTGGTGAAGGGACTTGCCAATGATGAGGCCGCACGGATCGTTATCGCGCGGGGTGCAAAACCGTTCATATCGGTAGACGATCTGTGGCGTCGGGTAGGGGTGAAGGCAGCCTCGTTGACGCATCTTGCGGAAGCGGATGCTTTCCGGCCGGCTTTCGGTCTCGCACGACGTGAAGCGCTTTGGGCTATCAGAGCCCTGCGTGACGAGCCCTTGCCGCTGTTTGCCGCGGCCATGGTGGAACGCGAGGCAGAGGAACCCGATGTGTTGCTCCGGCCCATGCAGGAAGGAGCCGAAGTGACACGCGATTACAACCGGACCGGTATGAGCCTGCGGGACCATCCGCTGGCCTTCCTGCGCAGCGATCTGCGTGAACAGGGCATTGTGTCCTGCCGACAGGCGCTGGACGCAAAGGACGGGCACCGAGTGACCGCGGCAGGGCTTGTGCTGGTTCGGCAGCGTCCAGGCTCCGCCGAAGGTGTGGTGTTCCTCACGCTTGAAGATGAGACCGCCGCGCTGAATGTCATTGTCTGGCCGGACATGTTCGAGAAATACCGCCGCGTCGTGCTTTCTAGCCGGATGTTGGGCGTGAAGGGTCGTCTTCAGAAAGAAGGCGAGGTCGTGCATCTCGTCGCCCGCGAGATCATCGATTTTTCTGCGCTTTTGGCTGACGTGGGAAACCGTTCTCTGCACAGAGTTGGCAGAGAACAGCAGGAACCACAGTCCGAGCAGATCGTCGTGGCATCACGAAATTTCCACTGATTGAGGTCGTGATGTCCTAATTTCAGGTTGGCTCGCTCAATCGCGATCTGGGCATGGTTGTATGCCGTAAATCCTGAGCGCTTCCATGAGCTGTTTTTTGAGGCGTTCCGTGTTAGACGGATTGAAAGAGCTCGCTTGGACAAGATGATTCACGAGCTTATCGCAGAAATCTTTGCGACCACGCCTCGTGCTCAAATTATCGCCGAGGCCAGTCAGGCCGGATGCGTGCCGCCGAAGAATGTGAAGTACCACGGACTGGTGCGGGTCGCGCAGTTTCTGACGACGTGCTGAGCGAAAGCGCACGGGTGCAATGGGAGAGGGCGAAGCCTGGCGAAGTATTCTTGCCATAGTGCCAACGTGAAAATCGGCTTCGATTTTTTTTCATGTTCCTTCTGATGATTTTCAGAAGAACGCTGAGTCGCTCCGGAGGGTATTTTTTCTTTAGATACGGTTGCAGTACCGCAAGCCGTTTTGGAACGGCGTTCAGAGCACGTCTTCTTAAGGAAATGTCGTCCCTCATGCCGGCCTGTCGCAATTGTCGTTCCCGTGCGGCCTTCAGCACGGACCGACGTTTCCGGCTCCTGACGTCCTCAAAAGCAATCTCCGCATCCCGATATGCAAATTCAATCTCCGGATTGTCCCAGCCTGAGACCGGAGTGTTCGGGGGATCGGCCGCTTTTCGTGATCTCGAACTGTTTTTTCGGAAACCCCAGCGGCAACGGCAAGAGCCGACTGCGTGAGCTTTTTATCGGAGGGCCACGCAAGAATAAGCCCCACCAGTCGACGCGATGTGGCTTCTCGACGCATTGCCCCGGTCTCGCGTCCTGAGCGTGCCTGCGCCTGCCGGGGTGTTTCCTCAGGATCTCGGCTTCGAGTGGCGCGGCGAGCAAGTTTCTTGTGAAGGTAGTCGTGAATACGCTGACACATTCCCATAACGTTTCCCGGGGGAACGGGACGAGGAAATTGCCTGTTGATCGCGCGGGCGTAGGCGAGGATGCCTTCGGAGTCAGGCGACGGGTGAGGTGCAAAGTGTCGCCTCACGTTGTTGAACAGGTACTGGTTTGTAATCCTGATCGCTTTTGGAGTGTTGTAGAAGTCGCTGGTGCTGTCGCAGTTTTCACCAAAATCCGGACCTGTTCCAGGAGAAAGCAGTTTGACAACCGCGCGCAGTTCAACCCTCTCTGCCCCTGGCCGGATTTTCCAGACGGGGCGCTCAGATGTCGGGCTGCCCTGCCGGCTCCCCCGGATTGCCCAGGGCGATCCCACCAGGGCAAGGGCCGGGAGACGTGATGCTCCGAGAAAGTGTGCCATCAGTTTTTCAGCCCACTCGGCAAGAATCTGAGGGGCAAGACGACCATTTGCGCTGGTAATAACAGGCGTGTTTAACCAGAGGATGGCGAACCCACGTTGCTCCTCGGCATCCGTAACGATCATCGGGCGGATCATGTCAGGCAAGGCTGCCAAAGGTTCTTTCCAGTCAGAGCCTAGCCTGAAAAGCAGGGCATTCCGGGCGTCCGGGGTATTGGGTGAGACGTAGTCCTGTGAAACTGCGTCTACCATATCCATGATTTGCGTCGCTGTTTCGTCTTCGGTCATCGACACGCGGACATGACAGGGCATTCGGGGCAGATAGCGCCCTGCTATGTCTGAAGCCGTCGGCAAAGTCTCCTGGATGACTGCCAAGGCGTTCTTTAAGAAGTGTGGACGCCGGACATGCCATGCAGGCATCATAGCTTGCACCCGCTGCCGACACTGAGCTCCGGTGCAACGAAAATTCTATTTTATCAGACATTGTACAGCCTCCCAGCGGATCGCTGAAGACAGCGAAAAGCTGACGACATACAACCCTGCGATCAAAGCCAGGAGGGTAGCGGCCCGGAGATATACCAGGACGGGCATGAGGACGATCTGGCCTGTGGGGCGCGGTCGGCCCCTTTTACGCTTTGCGGTGGCGTTCTGATCAGACCCTGCAGAAACACCTTTGCCGTGACCCAAGTCGGAAACGCGGGCGTCGCACTGAACGCGCGAGGCAAGAAATGCGTCAAGGTCCTGCTTGCGAAAGCGCAGCCGTCTGCCAAGCGCAATAAAAACGGCAGGTCCGTGCCCGCGCGATCGCATCGTCCTGAAGCCATCATACGAGATCCTAAGGTATTCCGCGGCTTCCCTTGAAGTCATGACCGTGAGAGAGGTTCGGCCATCTGGTCTGTCTATGTCCGCGTCTCAATGCTTGTCGGTATATTCGATAGAGTAGAAAGGCGTATTTATAAATCAATCAGTAAATCGACCCTGAGAGATTCCACCTCGTCACGAAATCTACTTCCAAAAAGCATTTCCGGTTTCTGGCTAGAGAGATTTTCCGCGCATGGAGAAACATGACAAATGATGTCAAGCAGAGAGATGTCCTGTATTCGTATGAACATCTTGTGTGTCGCGTCTATG
>NZ_BJVA01000027.1 GCF_007988905.1 Gluconobacter kanchanaburiensis NBRC 103587 | reverse complement strand
TGATACCGACACTCCCGTGAGCAAAGCTCCGGGGGTGTTTCTTTTTTTAGCCTTTCCAATTGCTTGACATTCGATCTAGGTGAGGATCGTTCCCAGTTCCCCATACAGCATCGCGTTGATCTCGCCCCGGTTCGGGCCGGGTGTCAGCACAACCTTCTCGATCAATGCCCGAAGCGCCTCGGCGGCTTCCAGCCGTTCCTCGAGACGGTTGAGGGCGTCGGTCAGGCGGCCGACCTTGCGGGCATAGATGGCTGACGCACTCGGCAACAGGTCCGGTACGTCATCGGGGACGTCGGACAGCAGGACTGCCAGTTCGGCGTTGCGGGCTTCGAGCGTATCCATCTCCGCCTTCATGCTGGGATGGAACATGCCTTCCTTGATGGCCTCGATGATGCCCCGGATCTGGGATGTTCCTTGTCAGGCGATCTTGTCCCTCCGGCTCGGCCGGATCAGCACCTCGGCCGAGGTGCCGAGGCCGTCATGCAACTGGCGGATCATATCGATCGACAGGCCGCGCTTGCGGTTCAGCACGTCCGCCACCCGGTTGCGCGGGCCGATCATCGGCTCCAGATCCTTGCGCATGAGGCCCTGCTGCTCCATGCGGAAGCGGATCGCCTCGACCGGATCGGGCGGGTCGATCGGATGGTGCTTCGCCTCATAGGCGTTGATCAGCGTCGTCAGTACGTCGAGGCCGGTCGCCGTTCGGCGTACCGCTCTTCGCACCCCACAGGTGACCGACCTCGTCGAGTGCTGCAAAGTAATCCGCTTCGTTGCGGATGGGTTTCAGATCAGCCGTCATGCTCCACCTCTGTCACGTCGATCCTGTCATACGCCTTGTGTGTGCCGATCCATTTGATCCAAACGATGCTCGTCTCGAAATCGGCCGCCGCGATCAGGCGATAGGCGTTGCCCTTGATGTTGAAGACGATCCGCTCGGCGCTGGCGATGCTGGCTGTCGACGAACTCTCTCAGCGTGCGACGGGCGATGATCCTCATTGACTGACCTTATATCACGGGACCATAATGGTCATAAAAGAAATGCACGACTGCCCGGTGAGAGGGCCTTCGCCGGGGGAAACGCAGCCGGGAAGGAGAGGCTATCGCAGAGGACAGGATCGTTTCTGACGGGCCTGTTTCCGCTCCAGAGCACGGGCACGCTCAAACTGCTCGCGGGCCATCTAACGGCCGATCAGGCGGGGCGAGTGATTGGATGGCCTCATTGGACGGACGGAACGCCTCTTCGGCCGTTTCCGCCTCACCGGCGGAGGCGAACACCTCGATCCTGATCCTGTCGGGTCTGCGTGCCATCCTGTCCACCTGCCGCTCATGGGGCGACTGGAACGATCAAGGACAGGACAATGGGATTTGAGAAGACCGTGCGCCGGTCGATGCGGTAATCGGCGGCGATCGCGCAGAAAAGGGAGGCTTATCGGCCGTGGAAAAGGTAAACATTCTTCTGGCGATTGGATATGCTATCGGATTCTATATTCGAGATCGTCGTGCGAAAGAGGCTCTTGTGCAGTCCGAACGACAGGCTGCGGGTCAGATCGAGACGTTTCGTCGACAGATCGCCACGCTTAACAAACAGGTAGCAGGAAGACGAGCGGCGTCGGCAATATCGGTAGGAGAATGACCTGTCTGATCCGCAGAACCAGTTACGCTTTATTGATGAATGCAGCCTGAAAGCCGTTCCTCCTGTCAATCGGGAGGCGGTGCGCGTGCTCTATGCGATCGACGAGTGGATCAAGGATATGCGGTCCGACTGGCGTTTCGCTTTTGAGGTTGCGATGGGTGGTTTCATCAAAACGCCGTATGCCCCGGATGATCCGCGTCAGCGTGCTGACGCCGTTCGATGAGGTGTCCCCGATCTTCCTGCGCTGCGCTCCGTGCAGATCGGGAGATAGCCCTCCCCATCGGTCGCCCTTGCCGTTGCTACCCCGCTGCTCGCTGCGAGGCAGAGGAACAGTGGGGGCTGTTCCTCGCGGAACAAAGGGCAAAGACCATGACTGGCAACACGAACACACCGACCAACTTCCGCAATACCATCCTCAACGGCGACAGTGTGGAACTGATGCGGGCAATGCCGCGCAATGCGGTGGATTTCATTTTGACCGATCCGCCTTACCTGGTGAACTATCAGAGCAGGGACGGGCGGAAAGTCCGCAACGACGATAATGCACGCTGGCTCCGGCCGGCGGTGAATCAGATGCACCGTGTCCTGAAATGGGGCGGCCTTGCCGTTAGTTTTTACGGATGGAACAAGATCGACCTGTTTGCCGAAGCCTGGAAAGCGGCCGGATTTCGTATGGTCGGGCATATCGTTTTCCGCAAGTCCTATGCGTCATCTTCGGGTTTTCTGCGCTACGAGCATGAAAGTGCCTACCTTTTGGCGAAAGGGAACGTGAAGCGGCCCGGTCAGTCGGTGCCGGACGTGATCGACATGCCGTATTTCGGGAATAAATTGCACCCGACGCAAAAGCCGGTGGCTTCGCTCTTGCCCCTGGTGGAAACCTTCTGTCCGGTGGGTGGCCTGTGAGTGACGTGTTTTTGCTTTCCGCGCAGCAGATGGAGAAAATCAGAGCGTATTTTCCGCTGGCGCATGGTGTGCCGCGCGTGGATGACAGGCGGGTTCTGAGCGGGATTGTTTATGTAATCCGCAATGGTCTTCAGTGGAAAGATGCCCCGGAGGCCTATGGTCTGCATTAAGACCTTATACAGCCGGTTCATTCGCTGGAGTTGCCTGGGTGTTTTTGACCGGATCTTCGTCATCCCGATTCTCGCCCTTCCCGGCCGTCTTCTGACGCACATCCCGCGTCCCGGAACAACGCGGGAATTCTCTGCCAACTGATTCCAGCTGGCGGGGTAGAAACGTAAAAGGCCGCCCATGATGTGGTCTAAGAATTTGATTTTATTAGGGAATTTGTTGCAGGGGGGAGACAACCAACGATACTTGCGATTGGTGGATCGCGAGATACCCCGTCTCGCCGCATGACAGAGTGAACATGCCAAATCACATGGAGACGTCCAATTGCAAAACTCCTTCCCAAAAGGAAGGAATACCTTGCTTCTACAGTATCTAATCTTTCGCGTTCGACCATATTAATGATAGCCGAATAAATAATCTCGACAGCGAAAGAAAACATCGTTCTTTCGTCGGAAGATCATCATGATCCTATAGGACAGGAGTTACAGATGCTGGTTGATGGACAATGGGTCGAAAACTGGCAGCCGGTTCAGGCCAAGGACGAGAAAGGCGGATTTGTCCGCCAGACCTCGTCTTTCCGCAACTGGATCACCCCTGACGGCAGCCCCGGCCCTACAGGAGAGAGTGGTTTTGCAGCCACAAAAGGACGCTACCATCTTTACGTTGCCCTGATTTGCCCTTGGGCGTCACGCACGCTCATTGCCCGTAGCCTGAAAGGGCTGGAGGATGTCGTGTCGGTATCGGTCGTCGAACCCACCCTCACCGATCAGGGCTGGCGCTTTGGTGATTATCCGGGAGCGGACGTCGATACGCTCAATGGTGTAACGTGGATGCATGAACTCTATACCCGCGTGGATCCGCACTATACAGGCCGTGCCACAGTTCCGGTCCTGTGGGACAGGGAAAGACGGACGATCGTGAACAACGAGTCCGCTGATATCGTGCGGATGTTTAATTCCGGGTTTGGTACGCTGGCGTCATCGAACCACGACCTCTATCCCGAAGCCCTGCGCGGTGAAATCGATGATCTGAACGACGTGCTGTATACGCAGCTCAACAACGGCGTCTATCGCACCGGATTTGCGACAACCCAGCAGGCTTATGACGAAGCCTTCGAGGGTGTTTTCAGCATGCTAGACACGCTGGAAGCACGTCTGTCCGGAAGCACCTCATGGCTGGTCGGAGACCAATTGACCGAGAGTGACATCCGTCTATTCGTGACGCTAGCCCGTTTCGATGCCGCCTATCACGGGCTGTTCAAATGCAATCGCCGCCGCGTCGCGGACTACACGAACCTGAGCCGCTATCTGGAGCGAATGCTGGAGGTCAGAGGTGTCGCGGGAACCGTCAGTCTCGATCATATTAAGCGCGGCTATTATTCGATCAAGGCTCTGAACCCCAGTGGCATCGTGCCTCTTGGGCCCGACCTTGCATGGGCGTCACACCTGCCTGCAACACCCCGCCCATCGGGGGTGGGGGCATGAGTGCCGGCTTGGTTATCTTCCTGCATGGGGTCGGCAGTCGGGGGGCCTCATTTGCGCCGTTACTGACACAGTGGGGGGCGGATCTACCCACGATCGCCCTTGCCGCTCCCGATGCTCCCTTCACGTTCGACCTTGCGCCAGACGGGCGACAATGGTTCAGCATCAAAGGAGTAACGGAGGCCAACCGAACGGAACGGATCGTCGCTGCGCGGCAAGCTTTTGACGACACGCTCCGCTCCTGCATCTCGGAGGCCGGCTTTGAAAACAGGCTGGACCAGGTGGTGCTGGTGGGCTTTTCTCAGGGATCGATCATGGCTCTGGATGCCGTGGTCTCCGGCCGCTGGCCCGTGGCTGGCGTGGCCGCTTTTTCAGGGCGGCTGGCCTCGCCCCCCTCCTATGCACCGTCTACGGAAACACGCATTCTGCTGCTTCATGGCGATGCGGATCCCATCATGCCGCTGCAGGAAGTCCACGGGGCAGCACAAATCATGACGACGATCGGCATGACCGTCACATGTGACATTCTGCCCGGCGTCGGCCATACTCTAACGTCTTCGGGAATAACGCGGGCGCAGGAATTCATACGGACTCTTCTGCTTCCGGGTTCGTTTGCGTCCTAAGGACCTGTGAGTTGGATCGTCTGAGCCTTGACCGCCTGTTCGTCGCCGTTCTGGAAACAGGAAGTTTTATCGCGGCATCTGGGCGGATAGGGGTCAGCAGCGGCCAAGCCTCCAAAATGCTGTCCCGCCTTGAAGCCGACCTGGGCGTACAATTGATCAAGCGGACAACCCGCGCCCTCTCCGCTACCGAAATCGGCCAGGTCTATTATGAGCGTGTCAAGGTTCTGCTCGAAGAGCGGGACGCGCTCGATGCATCTATCCGCCAGACATCGGGCGCACCTTCGGGCCGATTGCGGATTACGGCCCCGATGTCGTTCGGGGCCGCTCAACTCGTGCCCGCGCTACTGGCCTTTGCGGAGCAATACCCCGCCATCAGCCTCAATGTCAGTTTTTCGGACCGGCTGGCGGACTTGGTTGAGGAGGGTTTCGATCTTGCCATTCGTATCGGGCGTCTGTCCGACAGCAGCTTGATTGTCCGCAGGCTGTGCGATGCCCGGATCGTCACTGTCGCCGCCCCGACTTACATCACTGACCGTGGCGCACCCCGGCGTCCGGAAGAACTGTCGCAGCATACATGCATCATCGATACCAATTTCCGCACACCCCACAGTTGGTCTTTCCACGATAAGTCATCAGGACAGGACATTCAGATCCCCGTGATCGGACGCATCGCCTTCTCAAACGGGGAGGCGTGCCTGACGGCGGCTGAAAGGGGCCTGGGAATAACCTATCTGCCCAGCTTCATTGCAGGCCCCAAAATACGGGAAGGTAAGCTGACGCCCCTTCTACATGATTTCGAGCCGCCTGCACTAGGAATACACGCCCTTTACCCACCCGCGCGGCATCTTGCCGCAAAGGTACGGGCCCTGTCCGATTTCCTCTCGGATTACTTCAGGAGCCGGGCAGAATGGGACGAAGGCTGGTAATCTTCTTTCAGGGCGTAGAAGGTAGAATCGGCAAGCCGGCACCTTCGTCCAGAGCTGTATCGGACGATGACGGGCGACGCAGGTCAAGCATGGAAGCTTCGGCCAGTTCTGAATACCATCCTGCTCCGCCAGCTCTCAGAACGGGGCGCGCCGCAGTGGTTTCGTAGATTCCTTCGCTTACATAGGTGAAACCGAAGTGCAGCAGGGAGAATCCAACCTGAGTATGGCCCGGTTCAATGGCATAGCTGCCAGACTGGACCTGAGCCGGGTTCGTTACCGTCTGGGCAGAGGCGATGGCCGGCACGGCCGCGACCGAAGCTGCCAGAAGCGCAGCGCGGGGTAGGGAAAAACGCATGATATGATCCTTCCAGAAAACCAAACTGACCAGGGGGCGCATCACGCCAGCGTAAGCCATTACGGTTCACGAAAATGATCCCGTTCAACACGCGACGGTCATCAACGCGAGGTTTGCCGTGGCTCTTGGGACAGAACGGCCGCAGACGCTCCATCTGTTCATCCGTCAGCCAAAACAGGTCGCTCATCTCCAGCCTCCTCGAAGAGCCTGAATCAGAGTTCCACAATCAAATCAATGGGTCCTGAGCCTAACCAAGTGCCGGCTGGCTGCCATGATCTTCTTCCTGTTAGCAAACAGGAAAACCAGGAATGACTGATACAGAGACTAGTGGACAGCATGTGTTGGAGATCACAATACGTCGTGCGGGTGCCAGATGCTATCAGGAGCATTTCTGGTCGGTGCGAGCATCACCACAAGGCCCGAGCGTTCCAGATAGGCGACCAGACGCTCGGCCATGTCCGAGGCACTCGTGCTATTTGATAAGATGATGACTTACGATTTAACCGCTAATTGCTATCATCTCCAAACGTTTCCATGCCGGCAGCGGACGTCAGTTCTCCTGTAGCGAACGCCAGGGCCGCAGCGTTCATCAGCGCCTGAGCATGGCTGACAGCGTACGCGCTTGTCGCCTGCTCAAGCTGTGTCTGGGCCTGCGTCGCGTCTGTCAGATTACCGACCCCGGCGGAGTACGACGCGGACGCTGCCTTGAAGGCGTTTTGTGCGGCATCGCGGGCGACGGCGGCCGAATGCACTGAAGAAAGGGAGGTCTCCAGAGCGTCGCGTGCATTAGCAACCTGTTGTTCTGCAGCCAGAACATCCTTATCGAGGGTAGCTCTTTGCGCTCGCTCGCGTGATCGCGCCTGCCTTAGTTGGTTTTGCAACAAACCACCCTGAAAGAGCGGCCATGACAACTGGACTGCGACAGTGCCGTTAGGCTGGGCTACCCGTGAAGCTGGTGCAGTCTGGGTATATCCGTACACCTTTTGCTCACCGATATAGGCCTGCACATTTGCGTTGAATTCCAGTTTTGGCAGCATAGCCCTCTGTGCGGCGCGTGTGGCAGCTGTGGCGGCGTCCATCTTATAGAGATCGGACAGGATATCCGGCCGGCGCTCGAGAGAGGCGCGCATCAGGCGTGACACATCTCCCGGGATTTGTTGTGGAAGGCGTGTGTCTCTAGAGGACGCGACTGACAGGTTCACGTCTGGTGGCAACCCCATTGCCTGCAGAAGAGCATATCGCGCGCTGTGCTCGGCGCTGCGTTTCTGGTCCTGCTGAAAAACTGCAGTGGCGGCGTTACTACGCGCCAAGGTAACGTCTACGATGGTGGCTTCCCCGTGGGTGTATCGAGATTCCGCCGAAACCTGCAGCAAGCGGGTATTTCGGACTGACTCTTCCGCAGCTTCATAATCGGCGATCGAGGCTTCGTGGTTATAATAGGCGTTGATGACGTCCATGAATAACTTTTGGTGTGTCTGTGTGAAATCAAAGTTCGATGCGATTGAAAGAGCTTTTGCGCTGTCTATGGTTGCGCGGGTGTGGCCGAAATCAAACAGTAGATAAGACAGTTGAATTTCAGGAAAGGCAGCCATCGCATTAGCCGCCATATACCCTCTAGGAGTCAGGAAGTTCGGCATGGAGGTCACGGTACGACGTCCTCCCGCTAGCAAGGTCGCCGTGATTTGCGGGGCCAAGGCTGACTCGGATACGCCCACGGCAAGCGCATTTTGCCGCGCCTGCTCCCATGACAGGTGCGTTTGTGGATTGTGCCTCTCTGCGATGTCAATCAATTCGGAAAGCGAAAGTTTTTTCCCAGATATTACAAGACTATCCGCAGAAGCGGCGTCCTGCCGAGTTGACGGCATGCCAGCTTCGGCTGAGGCCTGATCCAGCCTGCTCAAACTTTGGGAAATTTTACTGTGTGTCTGCTCCGAGGTCGGCGCGGCAAAGTCACCACCGCCAGGCGGCATTTTCAAACCTGTCTGTTTTGCCGGACGCCACGGGTGGTCTGCGGCCGAGGGAGCGAGGTCCGACGTATCATGGCATCCGCTTACCGTCGCAAGAACGCAGCATAGTGAAGAGACAAAGGGGAGACCTGTTCTTCTCTTTCTGGCTACGGCAGATTTCCTGTTCGAAAAATCAACCATGTGAAACACCCGCATTATTACTCTGTGCGGCATCCAATGTGCCCAGAATATTTTTAATTCCGTCATCTATTAACGAAAACCAGATCGTTCTCTCAGGATCATCGGGAATAATCGGAGGAACCGGGACGGAAGATTTGAGTTCGTTATATCCCTCCCCTGTCACGATCCATTGTGAGAACCTGTCGAGCCATCCTCTCAACGCGACAAGAGTCGTGTCGGCTATCGCACTCGACAAATGGGCCATATCGACAACAACTGATATTTTTACTGCCAGAATCTGGATATCGGTAAGAAGACGGTGGTTGAAATCGCTGGCGAAAAGTCGCTTGCTGACCGCGGCTCCCTCCAATGCGTCTCCACTGAACGATGATCTAACGGCCGCAATGGCTTGGCCGAATGCTTCGCGATCTTTTTCCTGCGCAGGATCGAAAGGTGCTTTCGGATTTTCTTTCTTGAAAACTGTCATGTCCGCGAGTGTTTTTACAGCCTCCGCCAGGTTCTTGCGCGCGATGGTGGCGACGCTGACGGGCCAGAGCGTTGTCGAGACCAGAGCGACCACCACATTGCCCAACAGGACGCCGATAACCCGGTCTCTGGCCGTTTGCATATCCAGTGTGGGACCATAGCCCTGAAGAATACTGAGGCAGAAGGCGAAAGCTGTTTGCACTCCAGCGTAAGCAATTCGATCGCTTCCTGATTTTATCCAGGCCGAGACAAACAGTACGGGCGTCATCATGAGAATAAGTCCCATGATGCCTGTAATGATCGGCATGAACACAAGAATACAAAAAATGCCCGCAAGGCCCCCGGAAAGTGCGCCAAGCAAACGCAGAAACATCTTGTGTGTTGTATCGCCAATTGTCCCCATCGGAACGACAAAGCAAGTCAGAACGCAAGTTCCGATCGCAGGCCAGTCTGTAAAGCGCTCGATAAGGTAACAGATGATAACCGACATACATAATCTTCCCGCAGCATGACGACCTGCTTGTTTGACGGCAATCCCGGGCTTGAAAAGCGGTGTAGGCTTGTCGTCGACCTTAGGCAGCAAGGATTTATCGACTTCGCCAGGCCTGGAGCTCAAAGCGAGAATAATTCCAACGCTCCGGGCGATCTCCCGAGCCAGTGGGTGCAATGCGGGGCTAGGAGCGAACGCTTTCGCAAGACGCTTCAGATTGGCAGCAACGTCGTGACCGAAAGCAGATAATGCAACCTCATCGTCAGCTTTTACGATCAGTCGCGCTGAGTGTCGAAGAATGCCAGATGACGTCTGAAGGATATCTGGTGTTGTGGGTGACGCCTCGGATTGCGAGATTCGTTTTTCGTTGACGGTGGTAGCCCATAATGTCGCCATTAACGAGATACGGGAAATATAGCGAATTAACGCACGACTGGCCGCGGGATTCTCTGCCTCCGATTTGAACGATACCGCCAGATCATGCAACTTTCTCATGCCGGAAACGCCCAGAACAGAAGCGGCGAAAAGTCTTTCCATCGAATGGCTATGCTGTTCGCATCCTTCGTCCATTGCATCGGCAACAAGTAACAATCTGTCAGATTCCGCCTTTTTCAGTACCTTGCCGGGATCACGCCCCCACAGATGGTTTGTAATAATGATCAGTGTCAGCGCTACGGCGTAAAGGAGCGCAAACCAGAGGCACTCGTGAAGAAATGACTCTTCTGGAGACAAATACGCACTGTCGCGTATGACGCTATCAGTGCTGTTTCCAACCCAGGCGTCTATCGCATTGCCCGCACTCTCGACCTGATCCACCATTGTCAGCAGATAGACGGTCCAGAAGAAAAATACGTTGGCGAGCATACCTGCCGTCAACACGGAACTCAGGTATCCTGCACAAAGCGTCAGGAGAACCATCAGAGGCAGGCGGATCGCCGGTTCAGCCATCGTGAACATCATGCACAGGATGCTCGCACCGGTACCGATCACGATCATGCCGCCGCCAGTCAACGCCATACGCGAACTGGTCGCCGCGTCATTTCCTGAAAGTAGGAATCCGATCCACACAAAGAGCGCGACTTCAGGCAGCCGGAACGTCTCTCCAATCAGAAGAAACAAGATAGCGAGACATGTCAGCCGGATCGTATTTCCCAGCCGTCCGGGAGACGGCGCCATTTCTGCCGCCATTCCCCGAATTGTGAAAACCGGATTCCCCTCATCAATAGAGAGAAGATGGACAGTGTCAGACTTATTCTCTCTCGCAGTCCGACGTCTGAGCGAGAAGAGGTGAAGATTCATCTCTGGATTGTCGCAACGACAGTTGCTCCGATACGCATAAGCTCAGGAGGAGGTTGATCCAGACTGATCCGTACGGGGTAACGTTGGGCAATTCTGACCCAGTTCAGGTTGCGCGCAACTTGCGGCAGCCCGCTCGTCAGACTGCCTACATCTGGCTGAACACCACCGCCGAGGCTTTCCACATGACCGCGCAGCACAACATTGGGGCGCGCCAGAACGTGGATGATCGCATTTTGGCCAGAATGAAAATCAGGCACTTGGGTTTCTCGGAAATTGGCGATTACCCACCAGTGCTCGGTGTCAATAATCGTAAACAGAGCCTTGCCTTCTGCCGCATACTCACCAGCGGCGATATTGAGCCCTGTTATCTGACCGTCACACGGGGCTTTAACTTCGGTTAAACGCAAGTCCCTCTGCGCGGCCGCCAGCTGTGCGGCTGCTCCAACGATCTGTGCTCGAAGCGGCTTGTCGTCGCGAACGCTCTTCATTGCAGCATTCTGCGAGTGAATCGCCTGCTCAAGCGCTGCCAACGAGGTTTTAACATTACTTCTGGCCTGATCGAGTTGCTGAGCCGTCACGAAGCCCTGTCGGGCCAGAGGAGCCAATCGAACTTCGGTAGACTGAGCCAGCGCCAGCTGGGCCTGCATCTGTTCGACGCTGCTTCCCTGGGCCTTGGCGGTCGCCACTTGCGAGCCAATTTGCAGATGCTCCAGCGGCAACTCAGCCTGCAGATTATTCAAATTGGCCTGAGCTTGCTCCAGCGCGTAACGGAAAGGCTCTGGATCGATGACAAATAGCGTGTCACCGCGATGGACAAACTGATTATCCCGTACATTGATTGTGATAATTCTACCACTGACTTCCGGGGCCATATTGACAATATTGGCTTGTATAAACGCATCATCAGTGTGAGGACTGCGATCGACAAGATAAGCAGCTATGACGGCGAACAGCGCACACAGCAACAGACTGGTGACGAGAAATGCATAACCCGTCATTTTCTTGGGAGATACCATCTTTCAGATACCTATCCAGAGGATCCATAGGCCCAGCGTAACAGCTGTGCCAAACGCTAACCATGAAAGCATTGGAAGAGGGATAGCGTCGTCGAAATCGAGTGCGCTAACTATAATTCGGGTCACTGCCGCCACGCTGGCACCAGCAAACGCACACACTAACCAAGAAGGAAAAAAAGATCCGAACAGATCCTGCGTTGGCGAGGTATTACATCCTCCCACAAACAGACACAACAATGTGGTCATATTCTTTATGTGCTTGATTTTTACAATATACATTATAGCTCTTCCATCACTCGCCAAGAACGTTCAAGCGATGCAATAGTTTCGGAAGAGCGCGCGCTTAATATCACGGTGAACGTGAGCCATTATCCGGATGACTAGGCTCAGGACCCATTGATTTGATTGTGGAATTCTGGTTCAGGCTCTGCGAGAAGGCTGGAGATGAGCGATCTGTTTTGGCGGACGGATGAACAGATGGATCGTCTTCGGCCC
>NZ_BJVA01000026.1 GCF_007988905.1 Gluconobacter kanchanaburiensis NBRC 103587 | reverse complement strand
TTTTGGTTTTGGTTTTGGTTTTGGTTTTGGTTTTGGTTTTGGTTTTGGTTTTGGTTTTGGTTTTGGTTTTGGTTTTGGTTTTGGTTTTTTATCAAATCCTTAGAGAGAGCAACAGGATTTATCACAGATAAAGAAAAGAAAATAGAGAAATATAAACATATTTTATAGAGCTTTGATGTCCTCGATATCGAAGATACCGAATGGCATATTTCGAATATATTTCCAGACATTTTCGTTACAGTGAAACATTTTCATATTGACTCTCAGTTCACTATATCCGGTGGAATTATCCCGAATCAGTACTTCTGGTCATCTACGAAAAAGGGGGATGCCATATAATTTTCGTATTTCCCATCCCGGCCATCATCACGAAATCTGTGAACAGTTCCTCACGAAATTGAGAAATAAGAAAAAAATTTTAGATCGGTACAAATCGACCTATTTCCTACAAATTGGAAAAACGGTTTTTTTTCATCTAGATAATGACCATTTTCTACTATCCGGCAGGACAAAAACCACCGTCATAAACCGCCCAGACTCCTGAGTTTCCACATTTTGTCACAATATAGTGAATTAGACCGATCTAGGTAGACTCCTGAGTCTCGTGGCAAATGCCCCTTAGCCGTTACGAAATATGACCGAAAGGCGCGCCACGTGCTGCTATTCAGGAACAGGCCCACCGAAGCTGATCATGGGCTCCTAAGACGCATCTGCTATACGGCGGTTCTCGGAATGACCTTCATTCCCGGACTGGTTCTGGCAGATGAGCCATCTCCTTCGAACCTTTCCCTTTCTCAGGCACGCGCTCTGGCGAGAGCCGCAGAAAACAAGGCCGCTTCCAATCATACAGCTATTGTCGTGACCGTCGTGGATGCGTCAGGACAGCCTCTTCTAGTCGAGCGTATGGCAGAAGCGCAGCTTGCCAGTCTCGAACTATCAAAACGCAAAGCCGTCAGTGCGGTCTTTTATAAACGCCCCTCGTCAGCTTTTGAGGCCGCATTAAGTGGTGGGAAAATGGCGGTTCTCGCGCTTCCTGATGCCATGCCGGCCGGTGGCGGCGTTCCGATATTCCGTCGCCAACAGCTCGTGGGAGGCATTGGGGTCAGTGGCGGGAACAATACCCAGGATTCCGACGCCGCGACCAGCGCTGTGGAGGCTTTGAAATGATGGCCGCTTCTCTCCACAAACGGGATGGAAAAGGAACAGCGCTGTGAAAAAAATTAGCCCTCAGCCCGTTTCCTCACGGACCCCGGTTCTGGGACGCCGCTCTCTCCTGCTCGGCACTGTCATGGGCAGCGTTTCTGTAGCGATCGGCAATTCCGTCTTCGGCCGCGCAAATGCTCTTGCAGCCACGCCGCTTGATGAAACATTTTTGAGTGTCTCAAAGGCGATTACCGGAAGGCCGGATCTCGATCCCGTTCTGAGCAGCCGGCTCTGCGCCGCCATGCAGACAACGTTTCCGGCTTACGCCAACACAATCCAGTCTCTCGCCAGAATTACCGAACAAGGCGGGCAGCCACATGAAATCCTGGATCGGTCCGGTGACCTGAAGAAGGCTTTTCTAGCGCTCAATGCCGCCTGGTACACAGGCTCAACAGAAGACAAAACCAACGCACCGATGGTCGCTTACTACGACGCCCTCATGTACCAGCCCACCAAAGACGGCCTGCCGGTACCAACCTACTGTTTCGGTCGCCCCGGATGGTGGACGGAGGCACCGCCCCCCCTCGGCATTCCAATTCATGCCCCGTTGCCTGCGACGCCTCCGCCCCCGGCTCCTCCGGGCGTAGAAAGCAAAATTTCTCCCCAGTCGCCCCCTCTTAAACCCATGACGCCGTCCTCTCCCCCTTACGTCCCCAAACCCCGTCAGGAGCACTGAACCATGGCCAAACCGGATTTTACATCATCTGGAGACGTCTCGGCGGATGTCGTTGTCGTCGGGTCCGGAGTGGTCGGCGGTATGGTGGCAAACGAACTTGCTGCTGCCGGTCATTCCGTCGTGATTCTGGAAGCCGGACTTCGTCTAAAGCGTGCCGAATATGTGGAAAACTGGCGCAATATGTCATTCCACAACCGTCTTCATTCGGATTTTCAAGGGCTCTATCCCCAGTCTCCCCTGGCTCAGGCGCCGTTGTATTTTCCGCCCAATGATTACGTCGGACTTTCCGGTCCCAACGGCTCTGCTTTCAAGCAAGGATATCTCCGTACCGTAGGCGGAACAACATGGCACTGGGCAGCTTCATGCTGGAGGCACCTTCCTTCTGATTTCGAAATGAAATCACGTTATGGGGTCGGGCGAGACTGGGCGATATCTTACGACGAACTTGAACCTTTTTACTGTCGTGCCGAAGAAGAAATGGGCGTTTCGGGCCCTCATGACAAAGCCCTTCAATCCCCGCAGGAACGCAGCCGCCCCTACCCCCGAGATATGATCCCCTTCGGTTATGGAGATCGTCGGGTCGCAGAAATTGTCAATCCTCATGGTTTTCACCTGGTTCCTATTCCACAGGGACGAAGCATGGAACCTTTCGGAGATCGCCCGGCCTGCTGCGGCAACAATAATTGCCAGCCCATCTGCCCCATCGGTGCAATGTACAATGGTATCCAACATATCGAAAAAGCCGAATCCAAAGGTGCTGTCACCATTGCAGAAGCCGTAGTCTATCGAATCGATACAGACGAAAACAATCGCGTCACAGCGGTACACTGGTACGACGCCCATCGTCAGTCTCACAAAGCGACCGGCAAAACATTTGTTCTGGCCTGTAATGGTATCGAGACGCCCCGTCTGCTGCTGCTTGCCGCCAATGCCCGCAACCCGAACGGAATCGCCAATTCTTCCGATCAGGTTGGTCGCAACATGATGGACCATTCCGGGGTACACGCCTCTTTTCTGGCCAACGAACCCCTCTGGTTCGGACGTGGCCCCGCACAGAGCAGTTGCATCGTCGGTCCCCGGGACGGGGATTTCCGGCGGGACTATTCAGCCAACAAGATGATTCTGAACAATATCAGCCGCGTTGCACCTGCAACGGAACAGGCACTCAAACTGGGTTTGGTCGGCAAGGAGCTTGATGATGAGATCCGGCGGCGTGCGGCCTGCGGCGTTGACCTGTCCATCAGTCTTGAACCGCTGCCCGATCCCGAAAACCGCCTGACACTCAGCAAAACCCGGAAAGATCCGCTTGGTCTTGCGTGTCCGGACATCCACTATGATGTGGGTGATTATGTACGCAAGGGGCTGAATGCCGTCACCACTCAGGTCAAGGAAATTGCCGGCCTGATGGGGGGAACAGAACTCCGTATCACAACGGACTATAACGCCAACAACCATATCATGGGTGGAACAATCATGGGCCGGGACCCAAAGGATTCGGTTGTGGATGGCAACTGCCGCGCCCATGACCACGCCAATCTGTGGATTCCAGGCGGAGGGGCGATGCCGTCCGCGAGCGTCGTCAACACGACACTCAGCATGGCCGCACTCGGACTGAAAGCCGCCGATTCCATCAAGGCCGCTTTCGCACGGGGGCAGGCATGAAACAGAAACACCGCATAAACCCGCCCCTTTCGGGGGCTTTTGCCCTCGCTGCCGCTACTGTCCTCGGTTTCTGCACAAGCGCATACGCCCAAAGCAACGGCCCCGACAGGAATATTGCCCAACGCGGACATTATCTGGCGATCGCGGCTGACTGTGCGGCCTGCCACACAGCGCCCGGCTCAACGCAGCCTTTTGCCGGCGGATACGGGATCGCATCTCCACTTGGATCGATCTATTCGACCAACATCACACCCTCCAAAGAACACGGCATCGGAAATTACACCGAAAAAGAGTTTGCCCACGCCCTGAGGGAAGGCATACGGCGTGACGGAGCCCACCTCTATCCGGCCATGCCTTACACATCCTACACCAAGCTGACTGATGACGACGTGCATGCGCTGTACGTCTATTTCATGTCCGAGGTGAAGCCTGTTGAGAGCACACCGCAGAAAACGGCTCTCCCCTTCCCCTATAATATCAGGGCGTCCATGGGGATCTGGAATGCCCTTTTCCTTGATGACACACGGTTCAGACCGGATCCATCCAAATCCGCAGAGGTCAATCGCGGGCACTACCTGTCCTATGCGCTCGCACATTGCGATACCTGTCATACCCCTCGCAATGCGATGATGGCGGAGAAAGGCGCAAGCCCTCTTGCCGGCGCCTCGCTCTCATCCTGGTATGCCCCGAACATCACTTCAGATCCCGTCAGTGGTATTGGCGGCTGGAGCAGCGAAGATCTTTTCCGGTATCTCAAGACTGGCGACGTCCCCGGCAAAGCGCAGGCCGGCGGCCCCATGGCCGAAGCCATCGAGCACAGCTTTCAATATCTCGATGACGCCGATATCCGTGCGATGGTTTCTTACATCAAGCAGGTTCCAGCGATCTCGGACAGTAAGGATAAAGCGGCACGGGAAAGCTACGGAAAGGCATCTGGACGTGAATCCGTCTACCGAGGCCTCCCCGCCAACCGAATCAGTCGTGGCGAGTATCTTTTTTCGGGAGAATGCGCAGCCTGTCACCGCCCGACCGGTCAGGGCAGCCCTGATGGATATTATCCGCAGCTCTTCCATAACACTGCGGTGGGTGCTCCCATTGCCGATAACCTGATTACCACCATTCTCATGGGTGTCCGCCGGGAAGTTAACGGACACACGACCTACATGCCCGGATTTGGTCCGGGATCGTATGTTGATTCCCTCTCCGATCAGGACATTGCCGATATCAGCAATTACGTTGAGCAGAATTTCGGAAATCCCAATGTCAGGGTCACCCCTGATGATGTGAAACTCATCCGTTCCGGTGGCCCCAAACCCCTTATCGCGCGACTGGGTGCCCTGACGGTTCCGGCAATCATCGTGGCTCTTGCCGGTCTTGCTCTCGCGATTTTCTTTTTCATCCGACTTTCAAGAAAGGCGAAAGCCTGAGGCTTTTCGCGCTTTTGTATCCCGTCTCCAGGAGTTTCCAGAGATGCAAAGACTGTATCTGCTTTCCTGTGCCGCGCTTCTTGCGTTCGCATCCCCTGTCCGTGCCCAGACGGTGGTTTCAGCCAACGATGCGCATTCCATCCTCCGCAATGGCGTGCAGGTTCTTCCCCATCCGCTCAGACCGGACTCCCTGTCATTTCTTGAGAAGAACGCGGATGGCACCTGGAAAGTCCGGACAAGCATTGACGTCCCCACAAGCGTCATCGGACCGCCAACCGCTGTAACCTTCAGCCCCGACGGCAAGATCCTTGTCGTCTCCGCCGCTTCCAAGGCAGACCAGAAGGCCGGGACCATCGTTCCCGATGATGAAATCACGGTTGTCGATGTTTCGGGTCCACAGCCTAGAATCATACAGCGCACAGGGTCCGCGCCCGGCGCGACCACCCTGCGCTTCACACCGGACGGACACCATCTCCTTGTTGCCAATGGCAAATCCGGCGTTCTGACGTGGTTTTCTTTCGACGGACACAGCCTGAGCGACCGGCGTGTGATTTCCCTCCCCGTTTCGGGCTTTCCGGGCGGTCTTGCCATTCTGCCAGACGGAAAACGCGCACTTGTAAGCCTCTGGCAGGCTGACCGGGTCTATACCCTCCATATCGACGGCGACCAGATCTCCGTCGAACCCCATCCTCTCGACATCAAGCCGGGCCCCTGGAACATCCGACTGAGCCGGGACGGCCATTACGCCGTCATGGGAATGCTGGGACATGGCGAGGGCCTGCCTGGCGCTCTTTCTGTACTCGACCTGAGCGGCAACTCGGTCCGTGAAATTCAGAGAGTCCCTGTTCCCAATGCACCGGAAGGACTGGATATCTCACCGGACGGACAGTACGTCGCCGTCGTTTCACAGAACGGTTCGGCCCTCTCTCCGTCCTCGCCCCGCTACCATGACCGGGGCATCGTCACGGTCCTTTCATTCCACGACGGCCATCTGGCACCGCTGGCACAAGCTCCTGGAACCCTGTGGCCCCAGGGCCTGACCTTCTCGCCAGACGGTCATGACATTCTCGTTCAGGGTGTCATGGATCGTAGCCTGCTGACCTTGAGCTGGAATGGCACCCAACTCCGCAAAGTTGGCGAAAGTCCTCTTCCGGGCGGGGGGGCCGACCTCGAAAAAACATCGCCATGATAAGACACGGATAAATCCGTCTGGTTGGGTGTTCCTTTTTGCTGCTCTTCGCGCGGAGCAGAAAGGCCTGTCCTCCCTAACTTTCGGGGCCAGCTTTGAGTCCCCTGATTGTCTGGGCAAACCACACACCCGTAAAAGACTGGTGGAAAGGCAGGCAGCGCCAGAATCAGGATCATCGCCACTGACCATCCTGGAAATACCAGGCAGGGCGAAGATCCTCAGAACAGACCGCTCCTCCCCCCCCCCCGCTTCAGCGGGAGAGAGCGAAATTCAAACCACTCATAACTGTCAGCCCCTGATTGGGGATCGAGGCCAGCGCGCTGGTGTAATACTGCCGGTTGGTCACATTGTCGGCACTGGTGAAAAGCTGAAGGCTTCTTGTGATCTGATAAGAGCCGAACAGGTCGAACACGACATAACCGGCTCGCAGAGGCGAAACCCCGGAATCGCTGCTTGTCTGCCCTAGAGTATGCGTTGCCGCACGGATACGACCACCCAGCGTCAGACGATTATCAAGCAAATGAAAGCCAAGTGTGCCGGCCATGACCGAACGCGGTGGCGTCGTGACCATCTGGTCATATCCGGTATAGTCCTCTCCCGGCAGCTTTGTGGTGGTATTTGTGTAGGAAAGGGTCGCGAATACGAAGCGTGAGTCGTATTTCGCCTGTCCTTCAACGCCGCTGGTGCGGGTATTTCCGCTGATATTCTGAAAGAAATAACCATAGGTCGGAATGTAGGAGCCTGCAGCTGGAGCGCCAACAACCAGCGTCTGACCGATATAATCCTTAATCCGCGTATCAAAATAATCCGCACTGAACTCAAGATGGTCATGATCGGCAAGAATATCGCTGTAGTGCAGCTTCATACCGACTTCCCAGCCATAGGTCCGTTCCGGATCAAGGGCCGGGTTGGGAATGAATTTCAGAAACCCGAGGCCGGGATGAGAGCCTGAATAAAGGGTTTCGGTGGTGGCGGGCGGGCGGAAACCAAGCCCGTAGTTGCCGTAAATCTGCAGGCCCTGAACAGGATTGAGAGCCAGTGTCACTTTGGGATTCACGGCATCCGATCCCTTGCTGACATGGAACCGGCCCGCAGCGGCTGTTGTAAAGCCGCCTGCCTCATTCACACCGCCACCAGAAAGATTGTAACTGTCATAGCGTAGCGCGCCAGTCAGCTGGACGATCTTCCAGCCTAGCGTCGCCTGGGTAAAGGCGGACCCAACGCTCCGGCCCCCACTGGGCGTCGCGCCGGTATAGCCCGTCTGGTCGGTGGTGCTAACGCTATCATGATAGTATTCGCCGCCGTAATTTAGGGCGATATCGATCGGACCACCGCGCAGGGTGGTTGTATTGTCCGCTTCGAAGCCGAGTGTCGTAAGACCATAATGCGTCAGATCCGCTGCCGCGACACTCACACCCATAAAGGAAGGTGTGTAATTGGCCATACTGGTTCTGACGACATAGCCTTTTACGTGCAGGGCTACGAGCTTGTTGTCACGCGGCGTGAAACGGTAGTCGATCGTCCCGGTGTTGTTCTGAACGCTGTCGGCCGTTGCGATCCCTTCCGACCCCACGCCGAAAGCATTGTGATAGATGACCGTTCCCAATTTCAGCGTCTGGTCGACCCCGGGCGTAATGTCGATCTTGAAGAGGCCGGATTGCAGGCGCTGAAAAGTGTGAGCAACACGGGCTCCATTGCCGTCTTCGTAATCGCCGGAGCTTCGCATGCTGAAAGCAGCTGCGACACCAAGCCAATCATTGATCCGGGCCCCTGCCCCGACCACGCCAGAGCCATCGTAGTTGTTGGTTCCGCCGAGAGCACGACCGAGGACGCCATAACGTTTACCGGGATCCACCAGATCGTCCACATCGAACGTGTGCAGGTTCATTACACCTGCGATCGCCCCCGCGCCATCGCCAGTCGCAACAGTTCCACGCCGCACATCCAGCCCTGCAAGCAGGGCTGGATCGACATAGACACTGCCGTCAGCACCATGTCCGCTTTCCTGAAAATTCTGTCGCGCGCCGTCGATCATCACGTTGACGCGCCCAAAATCCTGCATGCCGCGCATGGATACCGCCAAGGATGGTGTGCCGTCGTTCTGAAAATAAACGCCCGGCAGGCCGGTCAGGATTGCATAGGGTTCGTTGGGCTGGACACGCTGCAACTCAGCACGTGAGAGGCTCGACGATGCCTGTGGAACTGTTGCGGTTTCGGTGCCTCTGACCCGGACTCTCGGCAACGCGATCGGTGCATGGGCGGGAAGCGGCGTCTGCGCGGTATCCGTCGCGGTATTCTGGTACAGATCCCCCGTTTTCTCCTGAGCTTCGGCACCTCGTACGGCAGGAAGGGAGCAGACCGCCAGCGAGGCGACTGAATAAAAGAGCAGGCGGCGTGTCCGGAGCATAAGGCTGTATCCTGTCGTATTTGCAGGCGAATGACGGCATGGATCCTTAATGAGAACGATTCCTATTTGCAATACAAATCACTCCCCTGTATCACATTCTGACACAAGCTTCTGATGTCGCTCTCGGCCCCTCCCCCGGAGATGCTCCTCATATGGTTACTTCTCTTTCCACCTCCCCTTTCCCTCATCGCCGCCCCCCTGCTCGACGGACGGTGATCCGCGCAACGCTGGCGTCCCTCGTTACAGTGTCAGTCCCGTGGTCTTCTGCGGGAGCGGCCGAACGGATCATTACGGATTGCAGGGGGCGAAAGATTGGCCTGCGCGATACGCGGCGGATTGCCTGCATCGGTGGTACGATTACCGAAACGCTTTATGCTTTGGGGGCTGCAGAGCGTATTATTGCTGTCGATACGACATCGACATGGCCGCAGGATGCATTGCGCGACAAAAAATCGCTCGGCTACATGCGGATGATTTCGTCCGAAGGCGTGCTGTCGATGCGGCCGGACCTGATTCTGGCCATGAATGATTCCGGCCCACCCGCAGCCATGGACCAAATCGTCGCATCCGGAACGCCCGTTATTTTCGTTGATGCAACCCCCTCGCCAGAGGCCATTATCGGTCGCACACGGTTTCTTGCAACGCTTCTGGGGACAATGGCAAAGGGCGATGCGCTCTGTCAGACGATCGACGACCGATTTCGCGCGCTGGCAGACTGGCGCGCGGCGCACCCGCTGACACGTCGCGTTCTGTTCGTCATGCGCATGACAGGGGGTCATGCGCTCGCAGCGGGAAGCGGCACAGCAGCGGACGCCGTGATCCGCCTGGCCGGCGCGCTGAACGCCGGTCATGCCATGCAGGGATACAAGATTGTCGAGGACGAAGCCCTGATCGGGCTTCGCCCCGATATCGTTCTAACCATGAGCCAGGATACCGAAGCCATTCGTGCTGCAATGCTGGCCGATCCGGGGTTTAGGCTCACACCCGCAGGCCGGAACCGGGCGATCATCGCCATGGAGGGCGAACGGCTGCTGGGCTTTGGGCCACGGACGCCTCAGGCCGCGCTGGATCTCGCACAGATGATCGCTTCGCAGCCCACATGACCTTCAGACATCCTTCTCCCACACTGGCAATGACGGTCCTGTGCGGACTGCTCGTCGTCACGGGGATCGGTGCACTCGCCTTAGGGGCGACCGGGTTCGGCTTTGGTGAGGTTTTCGGAACCCAAACGTCCAGCAGTCTCGCCCGCGTTGTCATTACCCAGATCCGGGCGCCGCGGGTTGTGTTTGCGATGCTGGCGGGTGCGGCGCTGGCGTCTTCGGGGGCAGTCATGCAGGGACTGTTTCGCAATCCGCTGGCCGATCCCGGTCTGATCGGGGTTTCCTCTGGTGCGGCGCTGGGGGCAGCACTGGTTATTGTTCTTGGCCTTGGCGAGCTTTTTGCGAACTGGGCCGTACCACTTGGGGGAATGGCAGGAGGGCTTGCCAGCACGGCTCTGCTGTACGGTTTCTCCACGCGTAACGGCGTAATGTCGACGAACACCGTTATTCTCGCAGGCGTGGCGCTGGGTGCCTTTTCCGGCGCTCTGATCGGAATCCTGATTTTCCGTGCCAATGACAC
Organism: Gluconobacter kanchanaburiensis NBRC 103587; assembly: GCF_007988905.1. GTDB lineage: Bacteria > Pseudomonadota > Alphaproteobacteria > Acetobacterales > Acetobacteraceae > Gluconobacter > Gluconobacter kanchanaburiensis. The sequence continues at coordinate 9,400 of NZ_BJVA01000026.1, read as the reverse complement.
AGCCCTGCGAGACCTTACCTTCTGGACAATGGGCAGTCTGGCTGGTGCAACTTGGACGCGGATCGGTCTTCTGATGCCATTTCTGATCGTGGCTGCTCTGCTTATCGGCACATTGGCAACGCCGCTCAACGCTCTGCTTCTGGGCGAGACAGATGCCGCCCTGATGGGCTACAGGGTCGAGCGTTCCAAGCGTCTTGCCATGCTGGGCGTGGCGCTGGCCACCGGGCCTGTCGTTGCGTTCGCGGGCGTCATCGGCTTTGTCGGCGTGGTCGTGCCTCATCTCGTCCGGCTTATGACCGGCCCCGATCATCGCATCGTACTACCATGCAGTGCGCTTCTGGGGGCGACCCTGCTGGTCTGTGCGGATACGATCGCGCGTGTCATTGCCATCCCGGCTGACGTGCCTGTGGGGGTGGTCACAGCTGCGATCGGCGCGCCAGCTTTCGTCTGGCTTCTCGCACGCGCTGAACGCCCGGATGCTCCGTCATGACACTGGATATTGATGCCGTTTCCTGCCGGATCGGCGGCCGTCTTCTGCTCGACGACATCTCCCTGCGGGTTCCGTCGGGCAGTCTGGTCGCGATTGTCGGGCCGAACGGCGCAGGCAAAAGTACTCTTCTGCGGGTGGCAAGCGGTCTGATCCCGGCTGATGCGGGGCGTGTCATGCTCGACGGTGTCTGTCTGAACGACATGACGCCAGAGCGTCTGGCTACACGGCGCGCGATGCTGGCTCAGGACAGCCCGCTGAGAACGCGTTTTCCGGTCAGGGACCTCGTGCGGACGGGCCTGCGCGGTATTCCCGCAAAAGAGGCCGAAATGCTCATTGCTGAAGTGTTGCGGCGTGTCGGTATGGCAGAATTCGTACAGCGTGATGTCCTCAGCCTATCGGGCGGCGAACGCCAGCGGGTTCATCTCGCGCGTGTTCTGGCCCAGCTCGAAGCGGGTGCGCGCTCCGATACGCCCGGATTGCTATTGCTTGACGAACCGATATCAGCGCAGGATCTGGCGCGGCAGGCGCTCGTTCTCGACATTGCGCGCAGCCATGTTCGGCGCGGGGGAGCCTGTCTTGTCGTGCTGCATGACCTGAACTGGGCGGCGTCCCGCGCCGATACGGTTATCGTCCTTGCCGGTGGGCGCATCTGCGCGACGGGGCCGCCACGCGCGGTTCTGACACCGGACATGCTGGCGCAGACCTTCACTGTCGCCGCACCTCGCGTCCATCTGCACGACACAACGGGCCGACCGTTCGTCGTGCCACATGACATCACCTCCGCCCTGGCAGCGGAAACAGAAAACAAGGACATTACATGTATATCGCCATGAACCGTTTCAGGGTCTCGCCCGACTGCGAAGAGGCTTTCCAGCGCCGCTGGCTCGACCGCGAGGTCCTGCTCAGGACAGTCCCGGGTTTTGTCTCTTTCCAGTTTCTCAAGGGACCGGTTGGCGAAGACAGCACGCTGTACGCCTCGCATACCGTCTGGGCGTCTTATGACGCTTTCATCGCATGGACTCGCTCCGAACAGTTCAAGCAGGCCCATGCGAGTGCAGGGGAGGGCAGGAAACTCACGGTAGGACCGCCGGTGTTCGAAGGGTTCACAGTGCTGCAGAATGTTGAAGCCTAAAAACTTCTCGTCGCCATTCACGTCTCCTGCCAGTCCAGAGTCTCTCTACTCAATGATCAGTTTGTCGAGATAACGGCCATGGGTCGTTGTGACCCGAACAGCGTTTTTAGAAAGCGTATGCTCCCAGCTCGAGAAGCAGTGTTCGCAGTGTTTCGAATGCGGGATCGGAATGTCGTCTTGGGCGCGGCAGAGAAATGAGCACATCAACACGGATCCGGTCGCGCTCGAGAACGACGGCCCGATCCGCCAATGAATGCGCTTCAGTCGAAATTTCCGGTCGATTGAAACGTGGGGTTTGCAGCCAAAGAACGGAATGACGAAATCGCTCGACGACACTGTTCCATCGTCGCAAAACCAAGTCCGCTCAAGCGGGCCAGGCACTCTTCAATATCAAAGAAACCCAAGAATTTTCCGAATACTCCAGGTCATTCCTGCAAAATGCGAAAACTTCTTTACAACTGCTGGATATAAACGAGATTGAGAGGGAAACGCTCCAGAGCCAGCTATGCGGATCGCATGCTTCGTATGCTAGGAAAGCAAACCTAGGGAGGATACTATGTCAAACCGGTGTAGGGAGCGTAGAAAACCAAAACGACCTACTCAAAAACAACCCGTTCGTCGCAATGAAGCAAAGAAGCTAGCTGCTCCAGTGGTGATCATCGCGATTCTCTTTCTCGGAGCAATTGGAATGCGCGGCATTTTTCTTAATCGAGCTTCACATGCCCTGGGTGGCCCTTACACGCTTATCGATACGCACGGCCATACTGTCACCGAGAGCCACTTTCAGGGGCGATATACACTGATTTATTTTGGATACACACACTGCATAGATGTCTGCCCGTTAACCCTCGAGACCGTTACACAAGCTCTCGATCTTATGGGAAAAGAGGCACACCGGATTGTGCCGCTTTTCATCACGGTCGACCCATCACGTGATACTCCTGGAGTTGTCGCTGATTACGTCAGTCATTTCTCTCCTGACATCGTTGGCCTTACGGGAACGGAATCCCAGATCCAGACGGTCATTAAAAGTTTCCACGTCATGGCGCGACGTCGTGGCACTTCAGCGGATCGCATATCCTCAGACTACCTCATGGATCACAGCTCTGTTCTATATTTGATGGATGGCGATAACCGACTGATGTCTGTCCTGCCGGTTGACACCAGTCCGCAGGAAATCGCCACACGACTGCGTCGTCTCGTTGCTGCCAGTTAGCTACGGCGGATAATTTGCGAAGGCAAGGTTGCAAGCCAAAGGAGCAAAAGAGAAGCGCCCAGTTCCGGTAGAAGCACTCCCAATAACACCAGAACAGCCAACGCGCCTGCACCTATCTTCTTATTAGGCACAGCCAATGGGGCTCCTAGTTGTCCGGGCGGTCTACGGCGGAACCATAGAATGAGCGCCGACACGCTCATGATTAGCAATCCCGATGCCACAAGAAAATTTAAGAGTTGATTGACTCTTCCGAAAAGCTGCCCCTCATGGGCCGCAACCCCATATCCGATAATGCGATCCATCAGCCCTTTGTCCTTAAAGCGCTGAATGGATTTTAGATGACCGGAGAGTTCGACGAGGGCACTGATGCGTTCTGGGCGGTTTTGCGTGTCCGAACGAATATGCCATGTAGTTTCGCCCGTCGATGGTGGTGTCACAAGGACAGGTGCCGGGAATTTCAGTTGAGACGCAGCCAGTACCACACGGTTTAGCCCGTCTGAGAGAGAACTGTCCGACATGGTCATGGACTCCATATCCATGCCGGGCATAGTGTCCACTTTTGGCGGAGAAACTTGACGGCCAGCAACAAGATTGCGCTCGGAAACAGCCCCGATTTCCCAGTCCGGAACGGTCGTCATTCGACTGATCTGTGTCTCCACACGCGACAAAGCGTGCCCCCAAACAAATGACCATGGCAGACCGGAGATAAGAAAAAGCGCCAGAAATAAGGAGATCCACATCCCAGTTACTGCATGGAGGTCTCGCCACCAAATTCGACCTTTATGAGTGATCCGAGGATAGAGAATGCCCTTTAATCCATGAATATGACGTGGCCACCAGAGATATAAGCCGGTAGCAATGAGTACTATTGTCCAGGAGGCTACCATTTCCATGATGATGGAGCCAGTATTCCCCAATAACAACTGACCGTGCAGTTTGAAGATGATACGTTCAAAACGGTCTTCTTCAGGAACCTGTTTGAGAACCACGCATGATGTCGGATCAACATACACGCGTATGGCTGTGCCCTGGCGATCAACGATCACCCGGGCTGCGCTGGAAGTCGTCTCCGGAAGTTCATAAGCTAGAAAATGGCTGTCGGGGACAGCATTGAGTGCCGCCCTGACTTCCTGTACCGGAGTTGAATGTGTCGCACCGCCTGCGAGATGATCGTAACGCCAGTCGATCCAATGATCCACCTGCGGCTTGAACAGGTAAATTGACCCTGTGAGGCACAGCAACATAATAAAGGGCAGGCAAAAGAGCCCTGCAAAGAAATGCCATCGCCAGATTGTCCGATAATCTGGCCATAATGGAGTTCTGGAAGCGTTCATCATCATGGATACCCTCAGAACTTAAGCCGCACACCACCAAAAAACGCTCTTGGCGATCCAGCGTAAATGGATCCTGTTTCATTGGCCAAAATACTTCGCCCAGCCTGCTGTCCGGTCGAGAGAAGTGTATCACTGATGTCAGTCGCACCAGCGGCATAAACCTGATTGGTTACGTTCTGCACCTCAAAATAGCTGTGCAGACGGTGAACCCACCCCAGACGCTCTGGAGGATCGTAATGAACCTCCAGATTTAACAATGCGTAGGAGGGAGCTTTCAGAATATTGGCATTATCGAGGTAAAAGGAGCTCCTCCACGTCATTTCTGCAAAACCTCCCAGCCCTTGCAACCATCCGTCTGGCTGATCATAGAGAACACGCGCATCCAGGAAATGCGGCATGACACCAGGGATGAGGTTGCCCTTCCGCGAGAAATTACGCGCTATCGTGCTATTGGACAGTGTCTCGGTGTATTTTGTATAGATCTGGTTGTCATAGGTATAAGACAGCTTCAGCCGTGCACCCGGCAGAGAGGCTCGTAATGGCTGCCATGTTGCAGCAAGTTCAATGCCACGATGCTCTGAAGCCGGGGCGTTGAAGGTATAGCTTCCTGCAGGCGTATTGACACCCGCCGACTGGCTAACAAGCTCGTTTCTGTAGAACTCATAAAAGCCAGTAGCCTGAATATTGATGCTGGGCGACGGGTGCCATTCAGCGCCCAGATCAAAACCGAGACTTGTTTCGCTCTTAAGCTGCGTATTGTTCCCGTAGGTTCCCTGAGGAGTGACAAAGAAACTGGAATAGCCGGGCGTGGCGTAGGCTGTTCCAACACGAGTATGGAGAGTCCAGTCCTTGGTTGGCGTATAAACTAGCGATGCTTCCGGTGCCAGATTGAAGAAACGCCGATTGGCCGTAATATTTTGCAGCGTAGTTGAATTGGCCGATCTGTTGTAGAGGGTTTCGATAGCGCCAATGTCGGATTGAGTGCCACCAAGCCCAATTACCGCATGCCAGAGCGGCGAAAACTGCCAGTCTTCCTGAAAACGAATACCAATGTTCCACTGATGGCCGTAAGACGTGGAATTCAGGGCGCCTCGGGTCGCGCCGCCTTGCGGGGTCAGATTATAGACCCGATAGCCATAATCCATGTAGTCGAAACTGGCTCCCACAAAGCTGGTCAGGGGCGTTTTCCCAATACGGCCGCGGTTCGTCAGGTCCGTCTGCACATTGTAAGAATTAAACGGCCCCACAAAGGCTGTTGTGGAGGTTGGTTGGTCGACATGACGTTGATCATACGTAAATTGGGTATGCCAGGTCGTTCTGGGATCAAAGTCGTGCTCCCATCGAAGGCCTACAATAGTACGTCGATCAAAACGGCCGAGCCCAGCCTGCTGTGGGGTCATCGTCTGACGTACGCCATATGCACCATTCACCAGAAGATTGACTGAAGCGCATCCGGCAGCAACCGATGCCGCATTGGCACAACCGTTCTGGTAGGGATTGCTACGAAACTGATTCAGGGAGAGACGTAACGGCAGTGATGTGTCCGTAACGTTATTCACGAATTTTAGGATAAGGCGATCTGATGAGGTTAGATTGACTCGCAGCCGCATATTTTCGGTAGACGTGTCGTACTGGCTGTTCGCAGTGAAGCCCTTACCCCGCACATCGCTGCCAAACAGCATAAAGTCGTAGCGCTTATTGCCTGCCCCAATCGTCATATAGTTATTGAACAGGCCGAAGCTGCCAAAGTCTGAACCCAGCTCCAGACCGTGAATGTCAGCGCCGTTCCGGGTGCGAAAATTGATTGCCCCATTGATCGCATAATTACCGTATAGTGTGGAGGCTGGTCCCTGAAAGACGTCCACCCCCTCATAGGCATGCGGATCAATCAAATCTGCTCGGGCAGTACCATCAGGTTGCGTCATGGGAAACCCATCTTCCGTGATCTGAAGATTCTTCAAACCATAGGACTGTCGTGCGCCCGATCCGCGGACAGAAACGACACTGTCACGCGGTCCATTACCTTGCAGAACAGTGACCCCAGGAATGGTTGCGACCATATCACCCACGGTCTGGGCGGCTCTGTTCGCGAAATCTTCGCGTTCTGCGCTGTAGGTTGTTTCACCGGTTAGATGAAGCAGTGCCGAGCCACGCGCAGCACCTCGTACAATAATGCGTTCCGGAATTAGGCCCTGATGTGGCACAGATTTGGCCGCTGCTGTTCTACGATGGCGTGTATGAGGTCGTTGAGCCTGAGCCGGGACACCGCCCAGAAACACGCAGGCAAGCGCAAACGAGCCGAAAGGACGGCTGGATATAAAAGGAATTGGCATCTGTTTGTTCTGATCTAAGAAACGCAGAAAACCTTTCATCGTAAAGACGAGAAAGGCGCTCAATCAATGTTAGATCAGATGGGGAGGTCCTTGAGCATAGATGCCCGATAGCCGCCACGAGGGAGGGCCTCGCACTGGCGGGAAACACCAAAAAGCGTGGCGGCTTGTTAGAAAAATTGCGAGAAAAATAGCAACGACGCATCCGGTCAGAATGATCGTCAACAGGTCATCAATTACGGCAATGCCATCACCAACATCCGCTGCATGATGGTGATCAGGGCTATGCGCACCGAGATCCTGGCTGTCACACAAGGTCGACAGGCTGGCGAACTGCTTTAACGGATCATCGAGGAGAAACTGTGGTAATGGCAGACTTCCAACACTGAGACGAATCATAATGGCAAGCAGAACCAGCGGCCAAAAGACCTGCATCCCTCCGTTCTGCCATGTAATTCGCATCATTTTTCTTTATCTAAAGCGGCTTTCAGCACAGCGCCAGATGGAAATATATTTTTATTGGCCTTGCGACGGTTTTGTGCCGGAAAACCATGATTATGAAGCATACGGAAGAATTTCACGGTGAGAGATAAAGATCGCCCTGAACAACCATATGTATAGCGCCCCCCGAGTGAGCATAGAACTCAAGGAAGTCGGGCTTGATATTGATGAGCGTCGCGTCGGACGGCTGATAAAGATCAATAGCATCCGCTCGGTTCGCAGCCGCCCCCAATCAAAAATAGGCGGGCAGTATCAGCTTTATGTGGCCAATGAAGGATGGCTTTGGCTGGCCAGCAAGCGACTGGATGACCAAAATCTCGCCTTTTGGGCTTTCAGCATGGCGGTTCACCTACGCGCCCCTACCCCGGGCAGCATTTTTCACTCCGATCGTGGCAGCCAATATTGCTCACACGATTTCCCGAAAAAGCTAACCGAAAAGAAGATGATTTCCTCCATATCCGACAAGAGAAACTATTTTAACAACGCTACCGCCAAAACCTTCTTCAAAACCTGAAAGCCGAACTCCTTTGGCGAGAGGACTGGCCAACCTGATCTGTGATTTCTGACCAACAAAGACTCTCTCAACATGCAATCAGAGGATTTTTTTGTATCAGATCAACAAAACCTCCTGGATCCATAAAGGTCACCTGTGCATCCGGTATAAGGTCACGAAAAATATCAACACCTGATAATAATTTCAGGTCTCGGCAATCATGTGCTTGTTGCGAATTATTATCACTTGCTCTATGTGACTGAGCCTTACACGGAGTTGGATCACGACAGAAAGTGGACAAAATACGAATCAGCCGCCTGTTTTTAGGCCACAGACGGGAGTTGACTGACTATGTTGGGCGGCAACTGAATGACCGTGATCTTGCCGCTGACTTCGTACAGGAAACCTTCATTCGCTTCATGGAGCATGGAGACGCCCTGCCAGCAGATTCATGTCGTGCATTCCTATATAGTACACTTCGTAATCTAGTGATCGACCACGTCAGATCCGTCCGCCGACGCAAAACATCAAATATCTCTACCGAAGATCTAGCTTGCACAATAGACGACAGTCCTCACACAGAAGACATAGTAGCAGCCAGGCAAAAAATTCGCCATATTGCAGAACTTCTAAATGAACTACCCAAAACAACTCAACGTATATTCATACTCAATCGCGTGACTGGACTAAATTATCGCACAGTAGCAAAACAACTCGCCGTTTCAGAAAGCACAGTACAAAAGCATCTTGCGATAGCGCTTCGGCACCTTCTGTCGCGCCTACCTCGCTGATTTTCATGATTTTCGTTACTGACCTTGTGATTTCCAGACGTCTTATCTGTAACGGGTCCCGCACGATCATAAGGCTGATCTCATGACGGATAATACGAACAGTCAACTGGACAGGATCAATACGGAAGCTGCGGAGTGGGTCATTCGCAGAGGCGGTGACGAACTGACACTGGAAGAGCAACAGTCTTTCGAAATATGGCGATCTATATCGCCTCTTCATGAGGCGGCATTCTGCCGGGCATCCAATCTGTGGTCGGATCTTGATGTTGGCAGTCGAAAGAAGAAGAACCGACGGCAGCAAACAGCCGTATATGTTACTGCAACAGGTATACTCATGCTCGGGATTGGTGTGAGCTGGCTTGAACCCGGCCGTTGGTTTGCCGATTACACAACGAGCACAGGAGAGATTCGCACTGTCCAGCTTAATGATGGCAGTCTTGCCGAATTGGATACCCATGCTGCCCTCACCTTACGCTATACAGCAAAAGAGCGACGCGTTATCGTAGTTGAAGGGCAGGCCTATTTTACTGTTGCCCCACTAAGTGAGGCGGAACACAGGCCCTTTGTAGTCGATGCGGCTGGTGGTACGGCCACAGCACTGGGCACCCAGTTCATGGTCACACGCAATGGTTCGGACGTGGATACAACCGTAACCGAACATACTGTTCGTGTCACAAGAGAGGATCGTGACGGTACTTTACAGTCAGTTGTCGTTTCAGAGGGACAGAGCGTCCATTTCAGCCGCGAGGGCCTGAATGACCCGCATGCAGTGTCTACTACAACACTGACCGCGTGGCGGAGTGGCCAGCTTGTTTTCGATAATGAGCCACTTTCGGTCGTGATCGCTCGCCTGAATCTATACCGCCATGGTCGGATCGTTTTGGCGAAGCGAAGTTTGGCCAGACTAAGAGTGAGCGGCGTCTTTGACTGCAAGGATATTGAGGGCGCCCTAACAACGATCAGTCAGGAACTGCATGTGAAAACAATTTCTGTGGGTATGCTGATAACAATCGTCTATTGATGACTGCTTCAGTACAAAACGTATAGACCTATCATTAGGCCGTTCGCAGAAAAAGTCTTAGGCTCAGGACTCATAGCCAGAACATGACGGTA
>NZ_BJVA01000025.1 GCF_007988905.1 Gluconobacter kanchanaburiensis NBRC 103587 | reverse complement strand
CGATGAACCCTGAGCTTAGGATAAAATCGTATCAACCAACAGCTCTTCGATCCATCCGCCGGGATTCTGCCTAATTATCTTTAAAAAAGTTCTATTTTATTTTTGCATCTATTGAGGGACTCTTGAAATAATGGAATATTTTTTTTAAATCGAAAAAAAGGAACAGTAATTGATATTGCGTATGGTCTGTGTCCAGGGATAACGATAGGAGATGCTATACAGCACACTCCTTCACTATGTTCTTCAAAATCATAAGCGTATCCTGTCGCCTTCACGGTCTCAATTTCATTAAGAATATCTTTCACGTTAGTTTTTGTGTGTGGCGTCATCTTGAGCGGTTGTGAACCTAGAAGAGACTGTATTTCAGATTTTGACATCATAGATAGCATGGCTTTTCCGTTTGACATCGCATGTAAAGGCATTGGGCGTCCGGATTTTGGTACAACGCGAATTTCTTGATCGGAATGAATTTTTTCAATAAATGTTACTTCTTTTCCGTACACCGTACTGAAGTCGACAGTTTCATGTGTTTCTTGAAACATGGTCTCGATTGCACTTCTGAACTTGTCGAGCAAGCTGGACTGCGCTGCCTCCGCTAGTCGCATGATTCCCCAAGACAACGACACACCGTCATTGGTGACTTCTACCAATTCTTCAGCCGCAAGAGCGTTGACAAGTCGTTGAACAGTCGATCGGGGTAGGTCTGTTCTTTTTGCAATATACCCCAAACTTACGTGAGAGCTTGAGAGAACTCGAAGGATTGCCGCGACACGGCTCACGCTTTGCATGCTGTTTTCATCGATTTTCAAGGATTGCTCTCCACACTGTGATTTAACGGCCCCTGTTTTGGGACAGGAATTGATTGATATTAACCCGGTGAGTGATACAGATAATGACCACTGAATGGTTAAGAATCACACCTATCGTACCCGCTTTTTCGGGGAATAACTCGCGAAAATGTTTGTTATCCATGGTCGTTTCCACGCCCTGAAGATCAAACATGTCCAATGGGGTGTTTCTAGACCGGACCGTAAGAAAATTTATTGTCGTTGATCCCGTGCATAACGGGGTGGGAGAAGTTCCTGATGCGCAGCACCTTGGAAATAGCAGCCTTTTGGGTTGTTGAGTTGTTAGGCGTAGCTCTAGGTTTGACATTGGTTTTTGGCGGCCTTTGGTTGCTCTTTCTCGGAGGATCACCATTCTATTTACTAGCAGGCGTGGCCATTATTGCCATTAGTTTTGGTCTTTATAAACGTGCTGCATTCGCTCTTTATACAGCACTTGCACTGCTCGCCGTCAGTGTGCTCTGGGCACTATGGGAGGTCGGGTTTGATTTCTGGCAGCTCGTGCCCCGCCTTCTGGCGTTCATTATTATTGCGCTGATTGTCACGGCCCTTGCACGTCGACTATCGCGTCAAGACGGCCGCCCGGCACTTCCGCGCGTAGCTACAAACAGTCTGGGTATCGCTCTGCTTGGCTCACTCGGTGCGTTTATTGTCGGAATGTTTTTCCCACATCCGACCATTGTGGCTGAGTCTTCCGGGCCTGCTCCGGTCATTCAGGCACAGGCAGGGCAAGACAGTGGGGATGATTGGCCTGCTTATGGACGTAGTACTGCGGGTAATCGTTTCGCTCAATTCGATCAGATCAATAAATCCAACGTCAAAGATCTGAGGCTGGCCTGGACTTACCACACGGGTGATCTCGCTATTGATGGATCAGAATACCAGGTTACGCCTATCAAGATCGATAACACGATGTATCTTTGCACACCGCTCAATAAGGTGATTGCAATTGATCCGGTCACCGGTAAGGAGCGGTGGCGCTTTGATCCTAAGCTGCGAATCACTGACAGCAATCGAGGATGGAAGCGTTGCCGTGGCGTTGGATATGCTGATACTTCCACGCTTCCGCCTGAAGATGCTCAACCTGCTGTGGATCAGACGGGAACGGATCAGGCAGCTCCTCCGCAGGACGCTGCAACTCTATCGGCTGCATGCCGTAAGCGGATTGTCTCCAATACCAATGATGCTCGCCTTTTCGAAGTAGATGCCGAGACAGGTAAACCATGCGAAGATTTTGGCGATCATGGTTTTGTTAACCTTCTTGAAGGTCTGACAGACGCTCCAGAAAATGGATCGTATTATTTGACCTCTGCACCGTTGGTCGCCGATGGCGTCATTATGGTTGGCGGCAAGATCAACGATAACATTTCTGTTGGCGAACCCTCTGGCGTTGTCCGTGGCTATGACGTTCGCACAGGCAAGCTTCTGTGGGCCTGGGATGCTTCCCGCGGCGCCAAGGACAGCAAACCGCTGCCTCCCGGCGAGCATTATGCTCCGCAAACTCCGAACTTCTGGGGCACGGCAGCTTACGATCCCAAGCTGGGCTTGGCTTATTTTCCAACGGGCAACCAGACGCCAGATTTCTGGAACGGTGATCGTTTCCCATATTCGGATGAATACACGGACGCCATCGTCGCGGTTGAGATCAAGACCGGCAAAGAGCATTGGCATTTCCGGACGGCTAATAACGACCAGTTTGACTATGACGTGACGTCTCAGCCTATCCTCTACGACCTCCCAGGCAAAGATGGCACTACGACGCCGGTCATTATTCAGTTGACCAAGCGTGGTGAAGTCTTCGTGCTGGACCGTCGTGATGGTAAGCCAGTTGTCCCGGTGGAATATCGTAAGGTTCCAACGGACGGTATGCCCGGCATGCGTATCTCTCCAACACAGCCTTTCTCCGCGATTTCGATCGGCACAACGCCGTTCAAGGAATCTGATATGTGGGGCGGTACGATCCTTGACCAACTGTATTGCCGGATCCAGTTCAAACAGATGCGCTGGAAGGGCGAGTTCACTCCTCTCTCAGACAAGCAGCGTACTCTGATCTATCCGAGCTATTACGGTGGTTCCAACTGGGGCGGTGGCGCAATCGACGCTTCGACCGGAACGCTGATTGTCAACGATATTCGTATGGCGCAGTGGGGCCGTTTCATCAAGCAGGATGAAGCCAAGCGCATTGGTTTGAAGCCGAGCGCTGAGGGTGAATACTCAGAGCAGATCGGTACTCCGTGGGGTGTTGAGCGCTCAATGTTTGTGTCGCCTCTGGGCGTTCCATGCTTCAAACCGCCTTTCGGCAGCATGACAGCGATTGACCTGACGACAGGAAAGACCAAATGGCAGGTTCCGATGGGTAGCATCCAGGATGCTCCTGTCCACGGTATTGTCCCGGGTGTTCGCATTCCACTAGGCATGCCAACGATGGGTGGACCGCTTGTTACCAAGGGTGGCCTAACCTTCTTTCATGGCACTCTGGACTATTATGTCCGTGCTTTGGACAACGACACAGGCAAGGAACTGTGGCGTGACCGGCTTCCGGTTGGCGGGCAGGGAGCTCCGATGTCCTACATTGGTCAGGACGGCAAGCAGTATGTTGTGGTTGTCGTTGGCGGTGCTACGCGTACCGGCACCAATGCAAACCGTGGTGACTATGTGATGGCTTACACTCTCCCATAGTATAGTCGGAATAAATACTCTTTAATAGGGTCTGGGAAGTTCTCTTTCCGGATCTGAATAGGTATTAAATTCAATCCAATATTATTTGGAATATATAAGCTCCAAATATCAGCGTAATTTTGTGCGTTTACCCAAAATGTAGAGGTAATTTCATGGACCGCTTCAGCGTTTCCCGAGCGTTGTTGGGCTGTGTTGTTTTGTCTGTCGGTATATTTGGTGAAGCCATGGCCGCAGAGCCAACAAATGGCAATGAAAGCGACGATGCAAGCTATTCTCTGCTTGATATCGGTCCAAACTCCCTTTCCACAATGACAGGAGAATGGGGTGGTGCAAGGACATATCTGCGTAGAAAAGGGGGCGAGCTGGGGGCAAGTTGGACGAACGAAACTGCTGGCAATGTCAGTGGTGGGAAACGTCGAACTGCCGCACAGACAAATCAGATCACTTCTGGACTTGATGTGAATGCCGAAAAACTCCTTCATTGGAAAGGGGCATCTTTTAACTTCACCTTTACCTGGCGTTCTGCTCCCATTTGAGACGGGTGTACGCGTTCATATTGGCTCGCATGGTTATCCGGGCGCGTATCGCATTGGGGGATGGATCAATACTGCGGCGGCTCCGGACGTTCTGTTGGCAAATGATGGAAGGCCTGCAACTCTGGCGGGGATGTCAATGCTTCATAGGAGTGGAAGCCATGGTGGATATCTGTGGTTTCAGCAGCAATTGACGGGCACGTTCACGGAGAAACCAGGAGAAGATGCTGTTGTTACACAAGGCCTCACAGCTTACGTCACATTGACAATGGTGGATAAGGAAACAGGGCCTGTTTCGTCTCAGGTAACCGCAAGCCTCCGTTATCTTGGGCTTCCCAGCCGAAAGAATGATGCTGTCACACTCGCGTTCGGAACCAACCACGTTAATTCCCGACTGGCGACTTTATATTGGTATCAGGACGGCAAAAAAGGGCCGAGACGTAATTCGGAATTTGCGATTGAAACGGATTATACGTTTCAAGCAACAAAATGGCTTTATTTCGAGCCCAATGTTCAGTTTTGGGTAGATCCTGGCGGGTACACTCAGAAAAATATGATTACTGTGCTTGGAGTGAAAACTGGTGTGACTTTCTGAAATATTACTTAAAAATGATGGATGCGCGATGGCCTCAAAGACGTTCTGCTTGGCCCTATACAGTTGTATGAGGCATTGCGGGAGCGTTCCGATGCACAGCGGGCAAGCTTCCATCCATAGAACACCTCTGCCTACGGGGAGAGCGAACCAGAGAGCCTTTGAAAGTTTGGCAGCGGATGGGGCACAATCTCCCCTCGGCTTCGATCCTGTTCCAGCGCTTTAAATGCTGCTGGCAAGTCACCTCTCGTTTATGCGCTGTGATGGAGGCTTTGGTCTCCTGTGATACCGAGGCGGGCGGTTGCCACACATCGCGCAGTCGCTCCATCCGCTGCTCTGCCGCCTGTCGGGTGGGCTGATGGTCCGCATATCAGTCCAAGATGATTTTACGCCGCTTTTATTCTGCTGCCCGTGCGTATTCATTCAGAAGGTTCCGACAGCTGTCCTTATCGACCAAGATGGCCAGCGTGTCATGACGTGCATGAAAAACAGCCGTTTTGCCTGTTCTCGCTCATCGGGAACAGGCAGCTCCAGTGCAGATGGTGGACGCGTCGTTAAGCTCAGGACTCATAGCCAGAAGATGATGGTTACAGCGCGGCAGGTGACTGTAGAGAAGACGTTCGGGCATCTGTCATAGCGTGTCGCGACCCGCCGCCGGTCCTTGAGACGGCCGAACATGATTTCGATGCAGCTGCTTCGTGTTCATGTTCCCTTTTGTCCGTCCGATCAGACGACCTCGATCCCCTTTTTTAGCCGCAGGCTCGAAGCCGTGCGGTGCACCTTGAGATACGTCGTATCAATCATGATTGTCTCCGGCTCTGCCTTTCCGGCAGCCAGACCGTCCATCATTCGCATGAAAATGCCCATGTCGTCCCAGCGCTTCCAGAGTGTCTTGTGTGGACCGTACTCCCGGGGCACATCCCGCCAACGCAGGCCATTGCGGTGCACAAAGATGATCCCGCTCAGCCCACGGCGGCCATCAACGCGAGGCTTGCCGTGGCTCTTCGGGGAAAAGGGCTGCAGACGCTCCATCTGTCCGCCCGTTAGCCAATACAAGTCATTCATATCAATGGCGCCTGAGCCTGGAAAAAGCTAGAGTTAAGCAGGAGCCAGAAGTGCTCAATGGCTATCCAAAGAGGTGCATCGAACAGATGGCAAGGGGGAGATGCCTCCCCCGTCAATCCTCGGAAAGATAGCACAATAAGCCCATCTTTGATGACCTCTATAACCTCATCTGAGACGCGAAAGTGCAGGCTTATGCTTCCCCGAAGCGGACATGGCGTGTGGGGTATATGAAATAGTCCAATTAATTCTCGGAGAGGTTCAAACCGGCGGCCGTTAATTAGGCACTCCGCTCACTCTTCAGGCAGGTTATCCAGGCCTGGATAAGCGAGATCTTGAACATCTACGTCGAATTAAATGGGGTCATAGAGCAGTCATGAAACTATGGATTTCCTTGAAACCTCCCCTCTCTTGAGAATGCAGAGTGGAAGTCAGACCTGAGAACCTTCATGTAGAAAAATCTAAACGCAGGCATTATGCGCATCAATCAACGCTTCTGAAATTGTTCCATTTCAAAAGTTGAATGAGGCTTTGGCGTAGTAGTAGCCTCCCATAAAACCAGATGGGGAATAGGTGGCGTAACGATAGGAGCCTGTTGGAGCAGCTGCAGCAGGATTGACCTGTGTAGGATACTTGTCGAACAGGTTGTTGGCTCCCACCGAAACATGCCATTTTTTGGTAAGGGCGACATCGAGGTTGATGTTGGTGTTCCACTGTGGACGGACATGCGTCCATAAGGAGGAAGCTTGTGTCGGGCTGACAATGAAGATGACGCTGCCATAGCGTAGTTCCTGCACACTGACGGTATAGCGGCCTTTGTGCCACGTGAGAGACAGTGTCTCCCGGTTTTTGGGCGATGTGCGCAGAAGATCGTTCTGTGAGAACTGGTTATAATAGGATTGGCCATAAGCCGCGAGAATAGCCGGAGTCTTGCGGTAGCGTGATATTTCGGTATCAGCGATATTCACGTAAACGCCGAATTCCAGACTATGGCCTTGCGGCAGGTGCCAGAGATAGGTGGCATTGATGTCACCCCCATTCGTGACGGTATCGACTGGGTTGGTATAGTACTGGACGAAGCGTACGCCAGAAATTCCCTGCTCCTGAAGGAGGCTTTCGATGGCGGTTCCGCCGAAATTGGACGTGCTTTCAAGACGGTCGTTGATACCAATTCTGTACAGGTTTGCAGTGAGATGGAAATTGTCGACAGGGGTCGCATCAATTCCAATGCTGTAGCTTCGCGAATATTCCCCTTTACGTCCTTCACCGCCCAGCAACCGTGTGACCGCACTGTTAGATGCCTCGTAAGCTGTTGTGTAGCTCGGAGTGGAAGAGATGGTGCTGTAATAAAGGCCACCAAGACTCGGAGGACGATATCCGCTATTAATATTGCCTCTGACCGCCCATCGTTTGCTAAAATTATAACGTGTGCCGACAGAACCGGTATAGGCCGTAATGGTATCCGAATAATTTACCGCATGGCCTCCAGCAGTCCATTCCCACTTCTTGGTCGCCCAGGCGTCAAAATTAACGTGGCCGTCGAAGATATCACGATAATGATTGCCTGCGGCTGAGGGTGGGGTTCCAGCATAGGCAGAAGCGCCGGGAGAAGCGAGTTGACCTTTGTCCGGACCATCAAGAATGGGCACACCACCATTGCCCCAGGACTGGGTATCACCTTGCGTCATCTGGAACGTGTCATGTCGGTACTCGCCCCCGAATTCTACCCCTAGAGGTTTGGGAAGAAATCCAAGGTTATAGTGACGAGAGGCCTTGAAGCCGGATGTCAGTTCGGAGGAAATATCTGTTCCGTTATAGAATTTGGTCTGGCTATCGAGACCGTAAGTTGGACTGATGGTGTCATAAGCACCAAAGCGGAGCTGATCGCGACCATAGGTCGTATAAAGATCCCAACTCCAACCCAGAAGGTTTTTGCCGCGCAGGCCGCCATTGACCTGGAAATCGTTTTCTTCTGCCGTCAGATGAGGAGAAAATCCGTTAGGGAAAATGGCACGGACGTTGGAATCGTTATTGGATGTGCGAAAAAAACCTGGTGCGTCGACATCCCGGTGGCTGTAGGTCGTCGTATTATACAGCTCGACATCATTGCTCAGTGGGATAGAGCCGTTGGCACTGAAGGTCTCGAGCATTGAACGGCTGAGGCCCTGAATACGGTTCACATCGTTGCCAATGATGGATTCACGCGGGTCTCGCTGCCCGTTGGGAAGGGAGAAATATTTCTGCGTCGTGTTCAGGCCGGAGCGGTTGGTAGGCTGCTGGTGTGTCACCTGAGCCGCGAAGTCCATGTAGCCGCCGTTATGGCCCAGCGCGACCCCGTAGTCGCCATAGCCGTCGATTCCGACACCGTCGCCTGCGTAATATCCGCTGTCTTGAAGGGTGACGGAGCCGTGATGTGCGCCGGTTTTCAGAACGATGTTGACCGCACCGCCGATTGCATCCTGTCCGTACAGGGCCGTAGCACCTTCGGTGATGATTTCGACATGATCGACGGCGCTAAGCGGGATCAGGCTGATATCGGCAGGCTCGGAGCCGGTAGCGGGGCCGGTATTGTAGTTAAAATTCGCGCCGACATGTCGCCGTTTGCCATTGACCAGGATCAGGGTCTCATCAGGTCCGAGGTTTCGCAGGATCATGATGCGCGCGACATTATTGGACCCAATTCCCCCGGCGGGCGGAGAATTCACGGCAGGGACAGTCTGGGCCAGAGCTGCGAGGACGCTGGTCTGGCCGGTAGCCAGAAGCTGTTTTGCCGTCACGACTTCCACGTTGGTCGTGCTGTGGCGCGGCGTCATGTTCGACAGGGCGGACATGGCGCTGGCCTGCGCCCCGATGACACTGATTGATTCGCTCGAGGATTTGGACTGGGACAGCGCGGATACCTGTGCGGCCTTGGCGGATGTTTTCCGAGAATGAGACGGCAGGGGCGCCGGATCGGCGGCCCGGGCACTGTCCACAAAGGCATTCGTGCCGAAATCGAGACCGAACAGCAGTCCCGCAACCATATGTTTTGTCTTCATGGTCAGTCTCATTCTGTTCCGATGCGCGCAGGCATGCGCAGTGGGGAAATGGCCGTAGTTAGGAGGCGACGCTAGGACGACGTAGCGAAGGACTTGTGAGCAGTGCACATGCTGCAATGACGCCGATCAAAACACCCGCCATGACGAAAAAGGCAGGAGCCATGGCGCGTCCGGTCACGGTGATGAGCCATGTGACGATGAACTGGGAGCCCCCTCCGACGACCATCACTACAGCATTGTTCACGATGGCCAGCATCGTTGTGCGTGTCTGGGGAGTAAGGATTTCGGTGATCAGGGTAACATAGGCACCCAGAAACATACCGCTGGCGACAGAGAGTGTGACTTGCAGGACAACAAGGCGTTCAATTGACGGCGCGCTCAGAAGCCAGCTGTAGAGAGGCCAGATCAGCGCAAGATAGGAAGCAAGGGCCGCGAGGATAATCCAGCGCTTTTCGATACGGTCCGAAAGATAGCCGCTGAAGGGGACGACGAGCAGCATTGATGCAGCCGCCGACATTTGGACCAGATAGGCGTGGGTTACGGAGAGGTGCAGCACACGTGAGGCATAGGTTACGACGTAGCCGTAAATGATATAGAACGAGACCGTACTGGCCGTCACAAGACCCATACCTGCGGCGATCTGACGCCACTGTGCTCCAAAACTTCGGTAGAACGACGATGCAGCGGGTGGCGTGCGGGGACGCATGGCTGCGCCTCGGGCGGCCGACAGACGGATCAGCAGAACGACAGGCACGATCAACAGACCCAGCGCGAATGGTAGCCTCCAGGCATAGGCATGAATGGTGGCTGTGGAAAAAAATGTACTCATCACATAGCCCACGGTTCCTCCCAGAACCTGTGCAATGATCTGGCCCGTGATCTGCCAGGAGCCGAAAAAACCGCGGCGTCCTGCAGGTGCCATTTCCACAAGAAAAGTCGTGGAAGTCGCGAATTCGCCGCCTACGGAAAAGCCCTGAAGCAATCTGGCAAGTGCAATCATGATCGCACCTACAGGGCCCGCCTGCTGGTAGGTAGGTGCACACGTCATCATGGCGACGGCAATCGCCATGATTCCCATTCCGAGCAGCATTGAAGCCTGACGTCCGCGACGGTCGCCGTAATATCCCAAGACAATACCACCAATCGGGCGGCTAACGAAGCCGACCGCGAACAGAGCCGTGCTCAGCAACAGACCTCCCGCTCCCCGATGGCTGGAATCCGCGAAGAAAAGATCACCAATGAGCGGGATCATATAAGAGAATATTGCAAAATCGTACCATTCGAGGGCATTCCCCCCGATTGCGCCAATGACGGCTCTGAAATTCCGTCGTGTTTCAGACATGCACTATGCCACCTTATCTTGGGGAGTGATGCTTCGGGCCATGTGACCGTCAGGGAGTAATCGCTTCACCCAGTGTGTGCATGAGCCTATTGGCCCAGCCGAAAATTGCGACTGAACAGACGAGGTCGAAAATCTCCATATCCGTCAAGCCTCCGGTGCGGAGTATTTCGATATCCGTGGGAGAGATCTCTCCCGGTGTGCGAGTCAGCTTGAGAGAGAAGTCAAATACGGGCTGCCAGTAATCGTCCAGCGCAGCTTCCTCACCCTCCGCGAAAATTTCCTGAATCAGATCCTCGCGTCCGGTCAACTGTAAAAAACGGGCAGCATGAACGGACGTGCAGTAGATGCAGTGATTATGAATGGAGGTCGCAATGGCACCCATTTCGCGACCTGCGCGTGACAAACCGTCCCGTCCGTACATGATGGCATTGAAGAGTGGAGAGCGGACGGCAAGGCTTTCAGGGTCATGTGCGAGGGTCAGCACATAATCGGAAATTTTGCGGTTGGACGGCGTAACTTTCATGGCGTCCAGTTGTTCGGGCGTGGCGTCTTCCAGTCTGACAGGGCGGATATAGGGCAGCCAGTCCAGTGTTGCAGTGGTGAAATTGTGAACCGGACGGCTCATGATGCAGTCTCCAGAGCGCGGAGGCCGGGAACCAGGCGCGTGAGGTAATTGATGCAAGCAACAAGTTCGGCGACCTGAACAATATCGGCGTCTTCCAGTCCCGACTTCTGTAAGATCACGATATCCTTGCGGGTAGCCTCGGCGGGACGCAGCGTGACCAGATCAGAGTAAGCAACTATGGCGGCAGTGAATATATCCATACGTGGCTGTGCAGACGTGTCGGCAACAGCGTTCCATTCGTCTGACTCAGGAAGACCTGCCAGACGTTCCAGATAGATCTGCCTCAGCGTGTCCACCTTGCACTGCCCTGAGATACGCGCAGCGATGGCCAGTCGCAGCGCGTATGAAAGCCGCCCCGGGTTTCTGGGAGTAACAACGGCGTCGTTTGCTGCACAGCTCATTTCAAGCAAGGTGCCACGCTGGGCGAGGAAATCCTCGGCCGAGCAGTTTGCCGCTGCCCCCCTCAAAAGCTCCAGAATACCCATTGTAGAAGCCTGCCCCTCAAGATTCCTGTTCAGCGTTTGGATCAGCCTATCATGCCGATAATGAATAGCAACGAATTTTCATCACTATTCTGCATTGTAGCTTGTGGGGATATAAAAATCCCTTCTATGATTGACGTTATGGAACTGGAATGTCTCAATATCAGGCAGCTTGAAGCATTTTGTGCGGTCGTATCCGCGGGAAGTCTAACGGCAGCAGCGCGGCAGCTGGGGCGGTCCCAGCCGGCCATGACGCGACTCATTCAGGATTTGGAAGAAACCGTTGGATTTGTGCTGTTCCACCGGAACGGTCCCAGAATCGTCCTTTCGGAACAGGGCGGTATCTTTCACGCTGAAGTCGACCGTTTCCTGACTGGATGCTCGTTGCTTGTAAAACGTGTCAATGACATCCGGAACGAGATTGCCGCGCCATTCGAACTGAGTGCCATTCCCGCTATGGCTAATGGGGTGTTGCCTGCAGCCCTTGCCTGTCTTCCTCCAGATTTACTGCCAGAACATGTTCATCTTCAGTCCGTTCCAGCCGCACAGGTGACCCTGTCCGTGGTGGCTCGACGGGCCGGGTTGGGTATTACGAGTTTCCCAGTGGATCATCCGGAAGTGGATGTCCTTTGGATTGGAGAAGCGTGCTGTATGGTGGCACTTCAGGAAAACGATCCGCTGGTTAAGCAGGACACAATCAGCCTGCGGCAGTTCAAAGACCGGGATATCGTAACAATTGCCGATCGTTCTCGCCTGAGGGGACGCATCGATGCCGCTTTCATGGCTGAAAATGTCAGACCCCGCAGAATTTTCGAATCAACAGCCAGTGTGACCGCGCTCTCCATGGCAAATGCAGGACTGGGTGTGGCCATTGTTGATCCCGCCACAGCGTCCGGGATGTCGATCAAGGGTATGACAGTCCGTCCACTCGCGGAGCGGATTCCTTTTTTTTTCGGTGTGATCAAGCCGGGCGGCCATATTCTTTCTCCAGGCCTCGCAGCGCTTTCAGAAGCCCTGAAAACTATTGCGACCCAACGGTTGTCGGGCTTCAGACTGCATGGTCGGGCCTCATCTGAAATTATCGAAGAGGCATTATGCGGGTATGATCCCGCGCTTCGTTCTTGAATCTGAGAGATCAAGCTCCCCATGAATAACGTTACAGATACGATGAATGGTATCGAAACTCTGAACCGGCGTGTTCGTGAAGAACTGAAATGGCTTGAATTCCCGGCCAGATCCTGGGTACCAGAGCGGAAGTATCAGAGCAGGAAAGTCCATGATGTCATCGTCATCGGGGGAGGTATGGCGGGTCTGACAGCTTCCGGAACGCTCAAGCGCTATGGAGTGCTGAATCATGTTGTTTACGATATGGCGTCAAAGGATAAGGAAGGACCATGGGTCACCTATGCCCGAATGGACACTCTGCGATCTCCCAAGACGCTGACAGGACCATGCCTTGGGATACCCGTCCTGACATTCCGAGCCTGGTACGAGCATCGTTTCGGCGTGCAGGCATGGGAGACGCTCGGACTGATCCCGAGAACCATGTGGATGGAATATCTCGTTTGGTTCCGCAACATACTTGAACTTCCGGTCGAAAACGAGGTCTTTGTCCAGAAAATCGATACTGCGGATCATGGTCTGCTTAGGCTGAACATTCTGCGTAATGGCAAGCCGGAAGAGGTGCTGACGCGTAAGGTTGTCCTGGCGACGGGGCGTGACGGCCTTGGTGGAGCCTATATGCCGGACGTGATCCGAACACTTCCCGAGCAGTTTCGGGCGCATTCGGCCGACATGATCGATTTTGCGGCCCTCAAAGGCAAGAGGGTTGTCGTGATCGGGGCAGGGGCCTCGGCGATGGACAACGCAGCAACTGCGCTCGAGCAAGGGGCCGCGCGGGTCGATGTTTTGATCAGGCGGGGAGACATACCAAGGATCAACAAGTTTACCGGCATTGGAAGTCAGGGTGTTGTGCAGGGGTTCGTCAACTTACCCGACGAATGGAAATGGCGTTTTCTGGATGCAACACTCTCGGCCCAGACGCCTCCCCCGCGTCCAAGCGTCCTGCGTGTGTCGCAGCACCCGAATGCCTTCTTCCATCTAAACTGCCAGATCGAAGAAATCGCTATGGATGGAGATGTTCTCGAACTCATAACGTCACGCGGTGCGCTTACAACAGACTTCATCATTGCCGCGACAGGCTTTAATGTTGATCTGGCAAAGCGACCTGAACTTCAGGTTTTCTCTGACCGGATACGTTTCTGGAAAGATCGTTTCGTCCCTGATCCGGATAACCGCTGCAATGGTATCATTAACAGCGAGTTGGCCAATTCACCAGATCTTGGGCCGGCGTTCGAGTTCCAGCCAAAAGCTGAGGTTATCTGTCCTGATTTACGAAATATCCACTGCTTCTGTTTCCCGGCAACTCTGTCTCATGGCAAAGTTAGTGGAGACATTCCGGCCATCAGTGACGGGGCAGATCGGCTGGTGAAGGGAATTGTAAGTCATTTTTTCACCGAAGATTGCGATATTCACTTTCGCAATCTGGAGCAGTTTGAAACCCCGGAACTTGTGGGAGACGAGTGGCAGGACACACCATTGTCTTGATGATAACTGTTGCGGAAACATCTGATTGGTCCACAGGCGCCTACGACGTTAGCTCTCCGAATCCAGCAAAGAAGATTGCTGACGCCTAGATTCTAGCGACTATCCGATCATTTATTGGATTATATGAAGGGTTCGAAAACCTCTCGTTATGACGCCTGTTTATGATTTTCTTTGATCGAAATGGCCTCGCCGTAGTCGATTAGTCGCTCAAGCTAACGCCAGCCTTGGCAGCCAATGCTTCAGAAGCAGCAATATAACGCTTGGCATAAATCTCATTCATGCCTTCGGACGGGAGAATAGCCTGCGCCTTACGATTAAAGAATGCCCCGCTACGCTGATCCAGGTCGGGAGAGACCAGCAGAGGTAGAATGCGCGCCGCGTAGTCGTCAGCGGTCGGGGCCAGCTTGCCAATCAGCCATTCCATGATCCGGTGCTTGAGACTGTCCGCCCCCATCAGATTGCTGCGGATGCCCGATTTGATCAGACCAGGATTCAGACCAAAGACTCCCAGAGTAGGGTAACGATGTGCAAACTCAACAACCAGCGCCTCATTACCAGCGACAGTGTTCATATGAGCCGCCATTACTTTGTAAGCCCGTTCAGAATTCAGATCGTCTGGCGTACCAAGCTGGCCTGTGCCGGGGTACCCCATGATGAACACGCGCGCATGCAGTGACCCGTCGATCCGTTGTGTACCCAGACGAGGTGCCAGGTTGCGGAGCATCACCAACCGGTTCAAATAGCTAACCGCCATGTCGCGCTCGATCCCCTCGGCCGTCACCTGACGTTTGGGCGCGGCGAAGATACCCGTTGTAAAAACCAGAAGGTCCGCCTGTTCCACTGGAAGTTCCCGCGCAACCCGCTCCGCATCCTTCAGCAGGCTGAGATCGGCCTGTACGAAGGAGATATTGGCAATATCGGCGTCGCGGAATGTCTGTCCAACGACAGTCACCTGCGCACCACGCGCAGCAAGGGCCTGACTCACGGCACGCCCCACCCCGCCTGTTCCCCCGACGACGATGGCTCTTCTGCCTCGCAGAGAGCCTGGATCCACATTATGCCATTTCAGGCTAAGATCGCGTTTCATAGTTTGGATACCTCTTACTTTCTTTCTAGACAGAAAGATATGATGATGAGGTGAATCGTCAAGTCGGAATCAGGAATGAAAATCGGACGCCCCAAAGAAGTCTCGGACGAACACATCATAGCCATTGCTCGTCGCTGCTTTCTGGAACGCGGTGGAAGCCTCTCGGCTGCGGACATCGCACGGGAAATCGGTGTCAGTCATACAACTCTCTTCAACCGCTTCGGGTCGAAGCAGGGTCTCATGCTGGCAGCTTTGGGCGCACCGAAGGACATCCACTGGATTGAAGCACTTGAAGCCGGCCCCGATCATCGACCGATCCGGGAACAGATTGTCGAGATCGCCTGTACGATTGCAGCGTTTTTCGAAGATCTGCATGCCGGATTTACGGTGCTTCAGGCCAGTGGTATCCCCACCGAGGCCCTGTGCTCCGGGGAAGATCCGGAGAAATCGGCTCCAGCGCGTGCCTTCCGCGCCCTGACTGAATGGATCGGACGAGCGCAGGATCAGAAGAAGCTGGCACAATGCGATGCACAGGTTCTTGCGTCCACGCTTCTCGGGGTTCTGCATAACCGGGCCTTTTCAAACAGCATCTGCGGTGAACAGGACTCCGACAAGGCAGCAGACGCGCGTCATGTTGCTGACGTGATCACCCTGCTGTGGGACGGGATCAAACCGTTGCCTTAGCGGGTCTTTCCATCAAGCATCGGCGTTGCTGAAAGCACGTGATGCCGAACAAGAAACAGAGGATTATGACAGATATCTGGCAGCCGATTACCCTGAGCCGGGCCACCCTGCCCAATCGTTTTGTAATCGCCCCCATGACGCGAAGCAGGGCGCAATATGACGATACACAGGGGCCTCTGGCCGCCGAGTATTATGCTCAATCCGCGTGACTGGCGGCGACGTTATTCAACCCGCTTTGTGGGCGGCGATTACGACGACCCAAACACAGGCCTGATATCACGCAAGTCCAACCGGAAATTGCATGAGGCGAGGTCTATGCTCGGAACAATCACCAAAACATCAAGCTGCCTTTGATGCTTTCACGTTTCATGACGGCTAGTCTTCGCATAGCGCATCAACTTGTCCACCAGATAATCGAATATCAATCGAATTCGACGGTCGCTGCGCATGTCGGGATGAATCGCAACCCAAACATCCATAGAGAAAAGTAGTTCGGTATGAAGAATGGGAACGAGATTTCTGTCTCGCCTTGCAATCCCTAATTGGCTTGCACCAATACCGAACCCAGCACGTAATGCTGCCAGCTGTGCGAGATCACTATCCGAGCGGAAGGCAAACATTTCGCGGGTAAGAGGTACTCCCATCCTTTCTATCATCCGAGAGTGGGCAAAATTCCGGTCATATCCGATCAATGCATGTTGTCGCAGGTCGTAGAGACATCGGATGCTCTTTGAGGTAATGCTGGTGAGCGTAAAGTCCTGCGTCAATATTTCCAATTCGCTTGGCTAGCAGAGCAGCTTGACTAGGTCGGACCATTCGGACGGCAATATCCGCATCGCCGCGCAACAAGTCCTCATTACGGTTCGAAAGGACGAGCTCTACCGAGATTTGGGGATAGAGTGAGTGAAATCCGGTGAGGAGCAAAGGAAGAACTTCGCCTCCAATCATTTCACTCGCAGTGATACGTACAGTTCCTCGCGCCTCATCGGCCTTACCAGAAGTCGAGCGCCATGCCGTCTCCGCGGCTGCAGCCATTGCCTCGGCCGAAGGGATTAACCGCAAACCCGCTTCCGTCGGTGACAGACCATCAATCGAGCGCGTAAAAAGCTTGACGCCGAGTGATGCTTCAAGTGCTGCGACTTGACGACCCATCGTAGGCTGCGTGGTGGCGAGCATGCGGGCAGCACCTGACAGGCTGCCTTCGCGCACGACTGCAAGAAACGCCCGAAATAAGTGCCAGTCTGGGATGTGATTATCCATACATTATCGTATGCTAAATGTGCATTATTAAGCAATTAATGTTTAGGGTTCCATAGCTTAGGGTATGAACAAATCACCCATGCCTGGAAAAATCTCATGCCAATCAAATCGATATCCTGCGTTTCTGTGACCAGTCATGACCGTAGCCATCGCACAAAAGCAGGTGAATTATTCACCTCGGAGACCCGTTTCCTGACAGTCGATGGTGGTCACATCGCTTACGACGACACAGGCGGAGATGGCCCACTAATCCTTGCGATCCCTGGCATGGGTGATCTGCGGTCCGAATACCGACTATTGCGACCAATCCTGCAGAATGCGGGTTATCGAGTAGTGACCATGGATGTTCGCGGCTTTGGTGAGACTTCAGCGCAATGGCCCGACTATTCGGCCCATGCTGTCGGGTGCGATGCGCTGACGTTGATTGAGCATTTACAGGCCGGATCCGCAGTTATCCTGGGTAACTCGTTCGCCGCCGGAGCCGCGCTATGGGCTGCACACGACGCGCCGATGCACGTACGTGGAGTAGTTCTGCTTGGCCCTATCGTGCGAGACCTGCATGTATCCTGGTTTGCAATGCTTGCCTTGCAGCTTGGCTTCGCGGGGCCTTGGCGAATCTGGTTCTGGGTCACTTATTGGAACAGCCTGTTTCCGACCCGCAAGCCGGTGGATCAGGGGCGAGTTAAAGCTGCCATCATGAAAAACCTACGCGAACCGGGACGGATAGCAGCACTCCGAACAATGATCGGTCTATCAAAGGCAGATACTGCTGCTCTGATACCTCGCAGCCGGGTTCCCGCCCTTGTGGTGATGGGCAGCCGTGATCCAGATTTTCCAGATGCCGAAGCCGAGGCACAATGGCTCGCCACCCAGCTTCATGCAGATAGCCTGATGATCGACGGTGCCGGGCACTATCCACATACCGAAATGCCGGAACGTGTTGTGCCTGCACTGCTATCGTTCATTGCGCGAGTGCATGGTTAACTTGAGGTATATGTCGCAGTTTCAGATACGCTGCGTAATCCTTCACAGGTCGGCGTCATCGGATCATCCAGCCGAATGTCCGTTCAATGATCCAGCGTCGCGGCAGGATTTCAAACACTTTACGGTGTCTACGCAGCAAATAACCTCGAGCGTGAAGTCGAAAAAATCTGCATATCCATCAACTGAAGGCGGCCATAAGCTCCATCCGCGAAGAGATGCTTCATCCACGGCCAGCGTTTGCGGATGGCTTCCAGAAGCATTCGGCCCTCTGTATCAGCCGCAATATGGCGCTTACGACCAACGATCTTCTTGTCTGCGTCATAGCCTCGGGTTCTGGCATGAGGAGCCTTGATGATCTCGGCTCTCAATGACACTACCCGATGGGCTGGCTTCGGGTCCCGCGGCTTCATGATCGAGTAAATCTCTATTGCCTGAAACAGACAGTCCGCTTTCCCGCGAAGCCTCTAATATATCCGCCGTCGGTGCTCAGGGAAGATATCAGCTAGTCGCATGTGAGAACAATTTTCCCAACCCCTCCGCCGGCTTCCATCATGCGGTGGGCCTCGCCGGCATACTGTAAAGGGACGGTCGCATAGACCACTGGCCTGAGCGTACCGTTTGCAAAGAGCGGGAGAGCAATCTCCTTGAAGCGCTCTATCATGTCGCGTTTTTCTGCGACGGTGCGTGACTTCATCACCGTTCCCAGTAAGCGTAGGTGATTATGCAGGACGAGGTTCAAAGGGATCACCACGTCGGCATCCTCACTGAGCACACCGACCTGCACAAGCGTCCCGCCTTCACGTAAGCTTTGTAGGCTGGGTGCCAGATAGCTGCCGCCGACAAAATCGATGACGGCATCGACGCCTTTACCTTCTGTTGCCACCTTGACGCCGGCCTCCCACAGTTCAGGCTGGCGATCCAGAACCACGTCCGCCCCCAATTCGTGAACATCTGGAGCACGCACAGCGCTTGTGGTTGCAATAACCCGGGCTCCGAGTGCAGCAGCCAACTGAACGCAGGCAGAGCCAATACCACCTGCCGCTGCATGGATCAGGACCGTCTGACCAGACTTGATGTTCGCCAGATGGTGCAACACCTCGACCGCTGTCACGAATGATTCCATGATTGCTCCTCCTTCGATCCACGTCAGAGAATCTGGAATCTTCACAGCCATAGCCTGATCCACCCGTGCAGCGTCTGCATAAGCGCCGCCGCCCACGATCGCCATGACTCGGTCGCCTGTCTCGAACCCTGTGACATCACTGCCTACTGCCCTGACCTCTCCTGCCAGTTCGAGGCCCAGCAGATGGCTTTCACCAAAATGCTGGCCTGCGTAAAAGCCGTTGCGTTGCAGAATATCGGCCCGGTTGACGCCTGCTGCATGAACTCGAACGATCAGATCATTTGGTCTCAAAACCGGAAACTGAACCTCCTCGACACGTAGCACATCCGCAGGGCCGAAATCGGCGTAGTGAACGGCCCTCATTGTACGCTCTCCTGACGAGACAGGGCGCGACGTGCAATACTCTCGGCGAACAGTGGTGTTTCCCGACGATTATGATCGCTGCCAGCTGCCTGGCGGGCCGCTGCAGCAGCCTCGAATGCAATCTCGTTTGCTTCAATAAACGCCATGAAATTGTCAGTCGGGCGCGCTGTAACACGGTTCGTGTAACGGGTCCGGCCATTTCCGGCGTCTTCCGCGATCAGTTCCCACAGAACGTTGACCTTCGTGTGACCGTTGGCCGTAAAGACGTCCGAGATCGAGTTCATACGGCAATAGCTGGGCGTTGCTTCATCCGCGACGTAATGCTGCACGACCAGGCCCGTTCCGACCATTTCAACATTGATCGACATCCGCCGACCGTCATCAGTGGTCGTGATACCCGCAGCAATATGATCCGGTTCACAGCAGCGAAGATACTCGGCCTCCGACACAGTGAACAGCCAATCTGCTATGTCGACCTGAGCGAACGGCACATCGATCTCATGCGAATAGGCTGACTGCGACAGGATTAGATCCAGAATTTTCATGTCCCATTTCCCTTTTATACGATGCGGCGTTGTGCCGCGTCTGTGCCCAAGGGATGCCTCGACAGAAGAGCTATGATAACGCATAGATTTGAGCGAGCACTTTTGCCGAATTAGCAAAAATGGGCCTGTTGGATGAAAGACCCCCGCTTTGCCGAACATCTTGGCGTTTTCGTCGATGTGGTCCGCCAGGGAAGTTTTTCTGCTGCCGCGCGGAGGCGGGGACAAACACCTTCAGCGATCGTTCGCCAGATCGACGCATTGGAATATTCCGTGGGGGTTCCGCTTCTGACCCGCTCTACCCGGGCGCTTGCGTTGACAGATGCAGGTGAGCGTATGCTTGAACGTGCTCAGCCACTGCTGGATCAACTGGCAGACGTCCATGCAGAAGTCGCTGCGTTCGACGGTGCCGTGACGGGAACCGTGCGGATTGCGTGCTTTCCAACTTTCGGTAAACGCTATGTCATTCCGGCACTTGAGAGTGTGCTCCTGAAGCATCCCGATCTGCACATCGAGCTGGATCTGACAGAGCGTCTCGCTGATCCTGTGCTTGAGCGGCTGGATGCGGTGATCCGGATCGGGCAATTAGCCGACAGCACTTTGATTGCAACTAAATTGGCCGAACAGAAGCGCCTCCTTGTTGCCAGCCAGCATTATCTTGATCGTTACGGCGAACCCAAAACTCTGGAGCAACTGCGTCAGCACAGGCTGGTCGACAAACTGCATGGCAATGATCTGTTAGGTTGGGCAGATATTCTGGGGCAGCGTCTTATCGACGGAGGCGACATCAAGCCGGTTTTCCGGTGTGACGATTTCGAGGCTATGAGATTGGCAACACGTTCAGGTATGGGAATTGCCCTACTGCCAGATTGGGTGGTTGGGCCGGATATTAACGCAGGTACTCTCACGCGTATTTGTTTGACGGGCGAAGCGTGGAACACTCACTGTGATGGTATCTGGCTGCTACGCGCACTGGCCCAGCCGTCGGCCCGTTTGCGCGTTGTCATAGCAGCGCTGCGCACGACCATCGGAATAATCCCGCCATGGGAAAGTCATGAGGCTCGGGTGAGTGAATAAAGGAGCTGCCAGTCGGTTCCCGCCTACATATCGGTCATTTGAGCGTTTTTAGTGGTTGCCTAAAAGTAGACATGGAGGGTTCTAAAAACCTCTTGGTATTGAGACCTACGCTGTAATTCCATTTTTCCGGTTCTGATTGGAGGAATGGCGATGTGAAACAGGCGGGATTTTTTGACGTTGAAGAGTGGCTTACTCGGTTAAGCGGTCTTGGCGACCAGCTCGAAGCGTTTTCCCGGACTGTGGATTTTGAGGTCT
>NZ_BJVA01000024.1 GCF_007988905.1 Gluconobacter kanchanaburiensis NBRC 103587 | reverse complement strand
AACTTCTGCCTATGAGTCCTAAGCTTGGGAAAACACTGGACTTCCATCAAGACTTCACGACCGGAACCGGGGTCATAACCATCTCGGTGGATATAACTTCCTTGTCGCAGCTCAAACAGAATCGAAGTGTTCATCTGCTGTCATAAGTGCCCGCATCAGCACGTTCGCACCTGCAACAATATCATCTGGAGTGGCATATTCTGCTTCGTTGTGACTCAACCCGTCACGGCAGGGAATGAAAATCATTGTAGTCGGGCATATCCGGGCCATATAAGCCGCGTCATGCCCCGCACCGGAAATAATGTCACCATAACCAAGCCTTAGCTTTGCTGCTGCATCGCGAACCATGGCGATGCAGGCCGGATCAAACGGCACAGAAGGCGAACTCCAGCTTTCTTTGACCGACAGTTCGATACCTGCCCGAGCGGCAATCTCGGCCGCCTGTATGCGAAAATCGGCTTCCATTCTGTCGATCACCGCATCATCAGGGTGACGCAGATCCAATGTCATACACACTTTACCCGGTACGACGTTACGACTACCTGGGCTTGCCTCGATAATGCCAATAGTTGTCTTGGCGTCGGGCCCATGCGCTGCTGCGACGTCGGCTGCCAATACCATCAACCGAGCAGCCGCCAGCAGAGCATCGTGGCGCAGTTCCATGGGGGTGGTGCCAGCATGAGCTTCCTGACCAGTCAGGGTCACGTCAAACCACCTCATCCCCTGCACGCCTGTTACGACACCAATAGTCTTGCCCTCATTTTCAAGAACGGGTCCCTGTTCGATATGCAGTTCGAAATATGCTGCGAGAGGGTATGCGCCACAAGGTTCCTCGCCTTTGTAGCCAATCGCTTGCAGTGCATCACCCAGACGAACTCCATCACGGTCGACAAGACTATAGGCCTGCTCCAACGTGAAGACACGGCTGAAAACTCCTGATGCTGTCATCGCCGGGGCAAAGCGTGCTCCTTCCTCGTTGGTCCAGTTGACCAGTTCGATGGAATGACGCGGCACGTAACCCGATGCCCAGAAAGCTCTCAACACAGCCAGCCCGGCCAGAACACCATAAATACCATCATAACGACCACCCGTGGGCTGGGTATCAAGATGGCTGCCCATCATTAGAGGAGGCAGTTTTGGATCACGCCCTTCCAAACGCAGGAACTGGCTTCCCATGGTATCGATCGTATAACGACAACCAAGCGCATCTCCCTGCGCAGCCAGCCAGTCCCGAACAGCCTGGTCTTCTGCCGACAAGGCCAGACGGCGTATTCCCCCGCCTGCAGTCGCGCCAAAACGAGATGTCAAGGCAATATCCTCGTTCAGTCGGTCGCCATCAATCGCGATATTGGCATTTCTGTGCATTTAACTAACCTTTCTTCGTAATCTTGGACTGGAAAACACCTTATGGCCAACCACACATAACGTTTTCATTACGCAACAGAAAAGGTCAGTATTCTGTCACGCAGAATGTCCTGCAGTTCCTCCAGCCTAGCGAGGGCTCGCCAGGCAATCTCCTGATTACGCGTGATATATTCGGCATCAGCAGGATTTCGGCTTGCTCGCCACGAACTGATACCCAGCGACATCACCAGCCGTGCACCCATCATGGCGGGCAAGCACTTCAGTTCCGCCCGCGTCAGCGAAATGGTCTGGCAATATCCGGAGAGAATGCTCATGCACTGCTCCAGGGGCTGCGTACCACTGCCCATCATATATGACGCTGCGATCGCAAGATCCTGCACGCGGGGCGCACGTATTACATCACCAAAATCAATAACGCCCTCGATAGTGTGTTCGCCACAGAGGATATTGTGAACATTAAAATCATTATGGATAACCTGCAAGGGTAGTGTCTCCCCGACAGGCTGCACCTGCTGCTCGAAAGCCTTCAGGGCCGCGCGGGCAAGCGCCTGTTGCTGCCCTGTCGGAAAATAACGGATGAAATTTCCCATATAAGCTGCATTACGTAAATTCCACAAAAGCGCATGAGACTGTGCCGGATGGTGAAAATCCACCAATGCCTGATCCAGCCGCCCCAGCATCTGCCCGATAGAGTTACAGAGCGGTACGGTGGCTATACGATTACCCAGAGGTGTCCCCGGCAGAAATGTCACCATCCGTACGACCCGTTCTTCACCCGCGCTATCGCGCCACAGAGCATTCGGCACGGACGGAGCCATCAGTTTCGGTACGGCCAAAGCCGGATCTTTTGCCCTGAGATAGCCCAGAACACTATCCTGCAAATCTAGGACTGCAGCTTGTTCAGCACAGTGAGCGATTTTCAGAACGTAATCTCCGCCTTCCGCACAACGAAAGCGAAAATTGCGATCACGCTCTCCCGGCAGACGTGACACCACACCGGTCATACCAAACATGTCATTTGCGATCCGGGTAGCTTCCTCCAGCGATACAGGGCGCGATGGCTGCTCTAGCAGGATCAGCGCCGCCTCAAACTCAGCTTCGGTTTTTCCTATGCCATTGGAAAAGACGGGAGCGCCCATCGGATGTTCCCTATTCACATATAATCCATTGATGTCACCAAGCGGGTATCCAGGTAAGCATCCAGTGCTTCAGACCCACCTTCCGAGCCGTAACCGGAATCTCCAAGCCCACCAAAAGGGATTTCCGGTAGAGACAGGCCAATGTGATTGATAGTCAGCATGCCTGTCCTTACCGTGTCACGCAGGCGTGCAGCAGTTGCACCCGACCCAGTAAACGCGTAGGCCGCCAAGCCATATGGAAGACGGTTGGCCTCGGTTATTGCGTCTTCCAGGCTATCGAAAGGACAAAGCAACGAGATCGGGCCAAAAGGCTCCTCGTTCATGATACGCATGTCTGGCGTCAGTCCCGTCAGGACCGTAGGGGCATAGAAATACCCTTCCCCTGCAAGACGCACGCCCCCGGTTTCCACTTTTGCGCCCTGATCGCGCGCCGCACTAACCAGAGATTCTATTGATTCGAGCCGCCGGAGACTAACCACAGGCCCCATTTGCGTACCAGGATGCTGGCCATTTCCTACAGTAACTGCCTGCATATGAGCCACATAAGCGGACCGGAATTCTTCAAAAACTCCTTTTTCAATCAGGAAGCGTGTGGGGGAGATACAGACCTGCCCGGCATTGCGAGTCTTGGACGCAGCAAGAAGGGAGACGGCCCGCACGATATCAGCATCTGCTGTGACAATGACGGGGCCGTGACCTCCCAGTTCCATTGTCACCCGCTTCATGTGTGCACCAGCAAGGGACGCGAGAATTTTACCGACGGCTGTTGAACCCGTGAAGGTGACCTTGCGAATAATATCGTCGCCAATCAGAGTTTCGGAAATTTCGGAGGGAGTGCCGTATACAAGCCCGATTACACCCGGCGGGACTCCTGCATCAGAAAAAGCGCGGATCAACATCGCGGGAGAAGCCGGTGTCTCCTCCGGGGCCTTGACGATGATGGAACACCCCGTAGCCAGCGCCGCGCTTACTTTGCGTACAACCTGATTTACCGGAAAATTCCATGGACAGAACGCTGCAACCGGTCCGACCGGCGTACGGATAACAGACTGCGTCACCCCCATAAAGCGGGCAGGAACAATTCGCCCATAGGCGCGCCGCCCTTCCTCCGCCATCCAGTCGATGACATCAGCGGCAGCCTCCATTTCAGCGCGAGCTTCTGCCAAAGGCTTACCCTGTTCAAGCGACATACAAGTTGCCGCTTCTTCCGTGCGTTCCCGCACCAGCGTGGCAGCGAGACGCATAATCTGATAGCGCCTGAAAGCAGGAGTTGCACTCCAGACAGCGAAGCCTCGCTGTGCCGCCGCCAGCGCCAATGCCAGTTCAGGCTGACCCGCATGAGCGACCTTACCGATCATCTGCCCGGTTGCGGGATTAACCACGTCTTGCGTACGCCCGTCGCTGGCCGCTTGCCACCGCCCATCAATAAACAGCAGCGTATCAGGATAGAACATCATCATGTTCCTCTTGCAGAAATGTCACCGTATGTGTGGTAGCCGACATCCCACCACAATGGGTGTGATCGCAATAGCGTGACACTGCGGTCACATGGAGGGGCAGCCTTTCTTCATTGCCTTTCCGAAAACTACGGATGGGGCAGGATTAGCCTCTGCAAGCAGTCCTTCCAGCGTCATGCTCAGACTCAAAACGCCGATATCATCATTGATACGCCCGCCAATCTGGATACCCACCGGGAGGCCGCAGGCAGAGTACCCTGCTGGCAATGAAGAAGCAGGCTGACCGGTCATATTGTACAGCAACGAGAACCCTGCCCATTCCAGCCAGTCTGGCCAGCTATCATCCGGCACAGTAAGCCCGGCCTTGAGTGGAAGAATAGAAACAGCCGGCGAAATAACAAAGTCAACCAACCCATGCTGCAGGGCGCATTGCTGTCGGTAAGCCAGCCTCGCCATCATCGCATCCACATAATCCCCGGTAGAAATATGTGCACCGCGCTCACCCCATTCACGAAACTCGGGATCAAGCAGGTCAAGCTCGGCCGCGTTGAGACGACGCTGCGATTGCCATGCACCGACCTGCCACAGCGTGCGATAGGTCGGGCGCCAGTCTACCATCGGAGCAAGCGGCACCAGAATGGCACCTGCTGCCTCAATACGCGCAATCGCGGCGCGATAAATCGCCGCAACCTCCGGATCGACCTTCATGAAACCGAAATCTTCCGTGACCCCAATGCGCACCCCCGCCAGCGACATCGGCCTGACCGGGAAATTCGAGGCCGGGAGCGGATCGGTAGTGAAGGGATCCATCGGGTGGCGCCCTTCAATAACCGAGAACATCAGGCTGGCATCCGCTACTGTACGGGTGATCGGTCCAAAATGGGCCATGTCAGAATAATGCGGGCCGATAGGGTACATCGGCACACGACCGAACGTTGCCTTCAAACCAAATACGCCACTAAAGCTGGCGGGCACACGAATGGAACCACCTCCATCACTTCCCAGCGCCAAAGGGCCACACCCGGCGCTCACCGAGGCCGCCGCACCACCACTGCTGCCGCCAGGCGTATGATCGGTATTGTGTGGGTTGCGGGTAATGCCGGTCAGCGGGCTGTCGGTTACGGCTTTCCATCCACCCTCGCACGTCGTGGTGGATGCAAATAATACCGCACCAGCCTCGCGCAAGCGAGCGACAGAAGGAGAATCCTGAGTAGCAGGCGGATTATGTTCAGCAAGACGCGAACCACGAGCAAAACGCCAACCTTTTACCATCGCGGTATCCTTAACGGAAACCGGTACACCTTCCAGCGGGCGCGTGGGAAGGCCAGCCCCCCAATTCCGTTCGGCCACGATTGCAGAGGCAAGGGCACCTTCTGGATCGAGGCCACAAAATGCGTTCAATACAGGTTGCACTGCCTCGGAACGGGTAATGACATCGCGGAGTACCTCTACCGGCGAAAGTTTCCTCGCCGCATACAGCGACAAAAGCTCAACGGCCGACAGCTCACATAATTCAGTCATGGAAATCTTCTCTGCTTCTTGATGTGTCCCGAAAACGGGAGCAGGTACAACGGGGGCCGGTCTTCATGACACTTCCACAAATCATACGGCCTGCGTCAGACCGGCCAGGTAAATACGAACAAGGAAAAAATTATCTCAGCCCCACGAACGGAATACTTTGCAGAAGAGATCATTTTGCATTTCATTGTATTTTCGTTTCATAATAGCATTCGCGATCCTGAAATTTACAAAACAGCCTGAGCGTTTCACGCTATTTTCTCCCTGACATGCTCCAGACAGTTCAGGTCCGGCCGTAAGGCACTCCATGGCCGAGCTTCTTCCCATGCGGCGCAGGCCTGCAACACACCCAGGTCATCAAAACGGCGACCAACAATCTGCAGCCCCACAGGCATATTGTTCGCACCAAAGCCGCAGGGAACGCTGGCTGCCGGATTACCCGCCCAATTGAAGGGATAGGAAAACTCCGCCCAACTCAGCCAGTCCCAGTCATGCTGTGGCCATGTATCAGGCTGAAGTTGCGTGGCAGGAAATGCCGTCACACTGACCGCCGGTGTCAGAAGAAAATCCCACTGAGTGAAAAATTTATGGATTTCCACCGCATAGGAAAAACGGCGTTCGCGCGCGAGGGTAAAGTCCTGCATGGTACAACCCTGCGTTTCGCGAAGCATCGCGACCAGCCCCGGATCCATCAGTGGTTCCCACTCCGGCAGGAGCATGCATTTCGCGCTATAAGTAGCTGGCCAGAAAAAACGTGCCAGTTCCGGGCCTTTTGGTCCCCAGTCCGGCGTCACTTCCTCAACGGTCGCGCCCATCTCTTCAAACACTCGGACTGCCGTCACAACGGCAGACGCCACATCCGGATCAACACGGGCGTGGCCCAGATCGGGACTGTAGGCAATCCGACGCCCCTTGAGCGAAGCCGAAAGCATACTCGAGTAAGGCAGCGGAGCAGATTCAAGGGAGGTATAATCCCATGAATGAGGGCCACTCATAGCCTCAAGCATCAAGGCAGCGTCCATTACCGTGCGCGTGATTGGGCCCATATGTGTCGCCAGATCATTATTGCTAATAGGCCAATTAGGGATTCGGCCATGTGTCGGCTTCATACCAAAAACCCCACAGAAATGTGCGGGCATGCGAATAGATCCTGCCCCGTCACCACCCTGATGGAAAGGACCGTATCCAGCTGCCGCTGCAGCTCCCGCTCCGGCTGATGACGCACCCGCATTGTATCCAGCTTTCCAGGGGTTGCTGGTAACGCCTGTCAGCGGGCTTTGGCTAATGCCCTTCCAGCCAAATTCCGACACAGTCGTCTTTCCCAACATCACTGTCCCTGCCTCATGCAGCCGCGTGACACATGGAGCGTCGACAGAGGGCACATTATCCTTGCGCGACCAGGAGCCATACCGGGTCGGAATATTTGCAGTTTCCTGAAGGTCTTTAATAGTAACCGGCACGCCTTCGAGCCGACGAGCCGTGCCCGCCCGGTAAGCAGCCTCCGCCAGCCTGGCATTCTCCATCGCCCGCTCTGCAGTCATCTCGGCCATAGCGTTGATCTTTGTTTCCGTGACTTCAATATGGCGCATAATAGCCGCCGTCACTTCCACGGGGGAAAGGCTACCGCTTTTATAATGCGCCGTCAGTTCCACAGCCGACATGAACCCAATTTCTTCGTCAGGCATATTTCATTTTCCACATCTGTGCGTTGCCAGTTGCACTGTTTTCCTTTCGGGGGGCATATTCCTTCATTCCAGATGACGTCTGCGGTCGAACATAAGCCAGCATAGACCAAGACAGCCGGACGTCAGGAAGAACCACACAAATATCCAGACCATAAAGAAAGGCAGGCCCGCGATATCCATATTGATTTTATCAATGACTGGAAAAAGAAAATCAACCATTACAAAAGGAATAATAAGTCCAATGACAAGGCTTATTTTTGAGTTCATTATAATTCTACCCTAATGGAAAGCAATATCAGGAGCACTATAAACTGAAATCAGGAGTATTTCCGCTCCTTTTCCTGCCATTAGCGCCCGCATCCGACATCAGAAACCAACCGTAATTGCACCAGACATTGCAAAACCACCACCAATATTGTAACCGGGCTGACCTGCAGCGATCCATTGACCATTTGCCGCACGTACACCTTTTGCAGTTGGCGTAAAGCTTGCAGCCTGCGCATAGTACAGATTATTACCAATATTCATAAAATTGAGCTGTAGTTGAGGCTTATAAAGCGTGAAATTGTCGATATGGACATTGCGCAATCGATATCCAAGCGTAATGTCTGATGTCAGATAACCGGGAATACTCTGGTCGTTCATAAAGGTAGTATAGCGCCTGCCAATATAATTCAGACCGAAATTACCAAAGATAGTACCGTCATCATAGGAAAGACCAATTGCACCAGTAAATTCTGGCGTATTAACAGATCGTTTTCCTTTAGTATCGATATATGTCCCCTGGATCTGGAAATTATTATCCGTTGTGGCATGGACATAAGATCCGGAAAGATAAGGACTGAAATGATGCCAAGGTCGCAGAGCCAATTCTAGCTGCGCCCCACGCACGGTCTCGCCACCCATGTTGATTGGCGTGGTCACCAGAGAGCCGCCTGCCGAATAGGCTGTCGAGTTCACGTCGTGGTTGGTGAGATTGTAATTGAACAACGAGGCTGCAATATGCAGCAGGCCATTATGGCGAAAGCCAATTTCCTCACCAATCGCATATTCCGGCTTCAGATTATCTGGATGTACGTCGATAGGCGATGGCGACTTGGCATCATACATGTCCAAATACGCCTCAGTCCGATCCGGAGCGCGAAAACTGGTGGTACCATTAATAAAAATCTGGTCATGTGGCGTGATATTGTAGCTGATGGCAACCTGAGGCAACGGCTCCGCATAATTGCCACCGTTCTTGTAATCAGAAATACCGGGAAGGTCGTTCGTCGCCCAGCGATTAATCATGACTTCCTTGAACCCTGCCGTAATTTTGAGGCGGTCATGAAGAAGCGACAGTGTATCATCGAAATAGAGAGAGACTTGCTGCTGCCGAAAAACAAGGTTCCATGGACTCAGTACCTGGCCTGCCGCATCCTTGATACCGTATCGCCCCCAGGCATTGGCAGGAAGGCCACTCGGGCCGACTGCCGCATAATTGGCTGGCTCAACCATATCCAGATAGGAGTACATGGCGCCGATACGAAACAGATTGCTCTTAAACTTCCAGTCCAGGTGCCCCATCAGGGCAAGGGTATGCTGGTGCTGTTCGTCCACGACCTGCGTTGTGTCCACCTTTGTACCATTAGCCAAAGTTACTGCAGTCGGCAGATTGAGTGCCCCCACGTTTTGCGTACCATAATAGGCTTGTGAATCGTTGATATTTTCACCAAATCCACTGTCTTTATCCCAATTAATGAAATAGGGCGTCAGATGCAGATTAAGGTTATGGCCCAGATTGAACTTGAGAGGTGCCATAACTGCAATTGTTTTGTTCATCAAACGGTTAAAGCGGTAATAATTTGCACTACCAGGCGTATAATTTGGACTAAGATATAGGGAGGATGTCCCTTCAGCTTCGAACTCCGCTTTGGTTGGGGTAGCCGCACCATTGGCATTGATACCGCTGGACGAATATTGTCCAAATATCATTTCCACGGCCGCCCGGTTTCCGTGCCCCCATTCCTTCACAAATTTGGCATCCACATGATGGCGGTTAATGGAGCCGGGCGTCTGCCAGAAATTGCTAAACATGTATGAATACGACATGAAGCCCCGGATACCGGTATGCCCGATTTCGCCCGTATCAAAGCGAACAAATTCCTTTTTCATATTATAGCTCCCGTAGCTGCTTTCGATCATTCCGCCTCTTCGGAACGAAGGATCGCGCACAGTCACATCAACAGATGAGCCAACAGCATTATAGGAAGGGCTCGTGATGTCGGGAGAACCCTGCGTCAGGGAGACGGAAGACATGTTCTCAGCATCCGGCGAGCTACCGATTGGATCCGGCTGGTAATATACACCATCTACCAGCGGGACACCGTCAACCAGGTATCCAATTTCGCTCTGGTTCATCCCTCGCACGACAATCGAGCGAGATGTCAGGCCGTACGGATCAGTCCGGGCATAAGCCACACCCGGCATCATGGCCACAAGCGCCTGGGGCGTCGTATTGGAACTTTGCTTGGCGATAAAATCGCGTGTCACCTCGCTACGCGACTTAGGCACAGTCTGCACAGGCATAAGCCCTCCCCCTGGGGTCGTGCCGGTCACGCCATTGGGCGTGTAAATGCCGGTATGAACACGAACGGTTTCGCCTTCTCCTTGCGCAGCAATGCCCGTAAGTTTGGCGTCGGGACGCACGCGGGGACTAACATGGACTTTAGCCGGCCGATTCCGCGCATTGCCCGAAGAATGAGGAGTTTTTGCATAGCTATGTTGTGTCACAAGCAGGCCCGACAGCACGGTCGTAGACAACACCAGAGCACCGAAAGAAGTAAATTGCATTCATATTCTCCCTGTCGTCCCGTGCGGGGAAAACTGATGACATAGATAAAAAATAGAGACCGGCCTGAAGCCGTTGTGGCGATATTCGGTATTTTACCGTAACGGTATTTAGTTATTAACTCAAAAAATTTTCAAGAATAAAATACGATAAAATGCAATATTTCTATTTTTCTTTATAATCTATATTAATGACGTTCATAAATTTACTCATCAACGAACAAAATTTTTTTACCTTCAATACCCCTGACTGATATCGAACGCCTGCTCCAGACGCTCCCCGCGCTCTAACCTGCGTATGGAACCAATCAGGTAGTTCACCCGCGCACAGACCGATGCCTGAGAAGCAACATGCGGCGTAACGATTACAGATGGGTGGCTCCACAAAGGAGAACTTTCCGGTAATGGCTCATGATGAAACACATCAAGAACTGCGGCCGATAACATGCCCTCGTTCAAGGCGGACAAAAGGTCATTTTCAACAACATGCTCCCCTCGCCCCACATTAATAAAAGCGGCACCCGGCCGAAGCGCATGCAATACTTGGGCACTGATGATGTTGCGGGTCTGCGGAGTATGGGGCAACAGGCATATCAGGATATCGACCCCGGCAAGGAAAGCTTTCATTCCAGCCGCCCCGTCAAAAGTCTTGACGCCTTCTATCTCTTTGGGTGAGCGCGACCATCCGCGCACGACAAAGCCACATCGACTGAGATGCTCTGCTGCATAGCGGCCAAGCTGGCCCAACCCCATAATACCGACAGTACAGTCTGTAATCGAGCGCGTGATAACGTTTCGTTTCCATAACTTTTTCTGTTGCTGCAGTGCCCATCCACGCGAACCACGGATCACACTTATACAGGCCCAAAGCAGATAATCCGTCATCAGCCGGCCAGTTTCCTCACCAGCCATGCGAATAAGAGGCAGATGCGCTGGCCAGTCCGGATCACGGGCCACAATATGATCGACTCCGGCTGACAGGCTGAAAACCGCCTTGAGTGACGACAGGCGCGCAAGATTACCAATGGGCGGCATCCAGACCAGCGCATAATCAATACTGTCGGGCCCCCTTAAGGCAGAAGACCAGTCTAATATCTGGATATCAGATGCCTTCTCAGAAAATTCCTTCTTTATTTTTTCATAATACTCAACCTCACCCTTGATATATACCGCCACTGAAATCATACGAAATTCCTATTATATTTTCGTTTATTAATAGTAATATTATTTGTGAACTACAAATAATTCGAGAATTAACCAGTGAAATATTATTGGAATTTCCCAGAACGAATTTCATTTTCCACTTGAACAAGAACCTGCTCAACACGATCAAAGATCATATCAACCTGTTCGCGCGTGATGATCAGAGGTGGCGAAAATGCCAGCGTATCACCCATTACACGGGCAATGACACCCTTGTTCTCAAGCAGATTAAACGCATATCCCGCTAATTGCCCAACCGGCCACGCCGAAGATCGCGCAACCTTATCTGTCACGAGTTCAAGCGCACCAATGAGTCCTACGCCTCGTGCCTCACCCACCAGAGTGGACGACATACCAAGCGCGCGCAACCGTGCCTGAAAATGGATGCTGACATCTTTGATGTGCGCCATAAGGTCGCGCTCCTCCATGATGTTTAGCACCTCGATCGCCACAGCAGCGGCCGTCGGATTACCTCCATTCGTAAAACCATGGGCAAAAGCACCAATTGCATGCGACTCATCGGCAATTGGTTCAAATACCATGTCATTCATGAGAATGGCAGAAATCGGTAGATAGGAAGATGAAAGTTGTTTGGAAAGGATCATCATGTCGGGTTCGATGCCGAATGTCTGGCTCCCGAACATACATCCGGTACGCCCAAATCCGCAGATAACCTCGTCCGCGACAAGAATGATCCCGTATTTTTTCAATATGGGTTGCAGTTTTTCCCAGTAACCATCTGGTGGGACAATCACGCCACCAGCTCCCATCACAGGCTCGGCGAAAAAGGCGGCAACAGTCTCTGGACCTTCAGCTAGGATCAACGCCTCGATCTCGTTCACCAATCGCGTTGAAAAGGCGTCTTCGCTTTCTCCTTCCTGCCCTTCACGGTAATAGTGTGGGGCGGTAACATGCAGAAAACCAGGCAATGGCAGATCAAACGACTGGTGGTCCACAGAGATGCCGGTCAGACTGGCCGCAGCAATCGTGATCCCATGATAGCCCCGCTTACGACTGATGATCTTCTTGCGCTTTTCCTCGCCCATCGCATTGGAGCGATACCAGATCATCTTGATCGCCGTATCATTCGCCTCCGATCCGGAGTTAGTAAAAAAAGCCTTACTCATGGGCACTGGCGCCATTTCGATCAAACGGGCGGCCAGTTCTATCTGTGGTGCATGCGATTTTTTTGTAAATGTATGATAATAAGGAAGTTTTTCCATCTGGCGCACAGCAGCATCAATCAGTCTGCGCTCACTGAAGCCAAGGCCTACACTCCACAGTCCGGCGACCGCTTCAAGGTATTTCTTACCCGAACTATCATAAACAAAAATACCTTCACCGCGGTCAATCACCATGCTGCCGCCCTGCAGATTAGCCCGAGCATCCGTGAAGGGATGCATCAGGTAACGCGCATCGAGCATTTCCAGAGTGTCGGCATCGTTAGATATTTTTTCCATTTTTCCCCCTTTTGGCTATTTGCCTGCTTATGAACAGTACGAGTCTTTTTTGTCCGCAATCAGACTGAGCGCCGCTGCCCAGGCGCGCTGAATAATTTCTTCGGCTTCCTCACGCTGAAACTGCTCCGCAGTGCGCTGTCGGACCTCCTCAGGAGGATAGGAAAGCTGCCTTGCGCCTGAAAGAGCATGAATCTGAATTTGGCACGCACGCTCAAGAAAATAGATTTCGTGAAAAGCATGCGCCACATGCCGCCCCCCAACCAGCAGCCCATGATTACGTAGAATCATCGCATTGTTGGTGCCCAAATCGGCAATGAGACGCTCTTTTTCCTCAGCTCGTAGCGCAATGCCCTCATAGTCATGATAAGATAGGCAACCATAGAATTTGAGAGCATGCTGACTGATCGGCAGCAACCCGTCTTCCTGGGCTGAAACCCCCACTCCGTTGGGTGTATGGGTATGAATGATGCACTTCAGGTCAGGACGGGCCTGATGAATAGCTGAATGGATAACAAAGCCCGCGGCATTCACATTGGATTGCTCAAGGCGCATTTCCTTCACATGACCAAACTTGTCAATCCGCACCAGATCACTGGCGCACATCTGGTCAAAAACCTTACCGTAGCGATTTATAAGGAAATGCCCCGGGTCATCAGGAATAGCCAAGGAAATATGGGTATCAATCAGGTCCGTCATACGGAAGTAAGCAATCAACCTGTAGAGCGCAGCAAGCTCACAGCGGGCTTTCCACTCAC
This sequence comes from Gluconobacter kanchanaburiensis NBRC 103587, assembly GCF_007988905.1. Classification (GTDB taxonomy): domain Bacteria; phylum Pseudomonadota; class Alphaproteobacteria; order Acetobacterales; family Acetobacteraceae; genus Gluconobacter; species Gluconobacter kanchanaburiensis. Next base: position 10,488 of record NZ_BJVA01000024.1, on the reverse strand, counting down.
CTGCAGAGTAAGATTCGGAAGGGAGAGTCACAGATACGCCTCCGGAAAACTTTTAAAGACACACGCGAGGAGCACGGACACGGCCGTATCATAGTCCCGCTACCGAAATACGATTACACGAACCTTTCGATATGAAAACAATAAATATTCATTAGCATTAATAATAGTTATTATTAACTGAGATAATTGCAAAAATTATTCCTGATTTATTTAAAAATATGCTTCAATGCCCTTGAAAATCTGACCGAATCTATCCAAACCTAATGACACTCTCCCATTCATCCACAGATGCTGATCAGAAACAGGATTAATGCCAGAAAGAGCGAATGAGCAATTGACATCCTGTTTTCAGATATTTCATTGTCTTTTTGCAACTTTTTTATAGTTCTGATTTCACTAAAAAAGGTCACTGTCAGCCCGTCACAACGTCCGAAACATTAAATTTCTAACGACTGGCAGGTTAGATTTATGAAATCCTATGATCCGACAATAGAAGTTGAGCTATATCGCAATGCCCATGCTCTCCTATCCGTCCATGTCTGAACCTGAAAATCCAAGGGCTGAAGCTGGTCATGATATTCCTCAAAAAAATGAGCAACTGATCGACCGATTGGACTGGAACCTACTACGCACCTTTATCGCTATCGCACATGAAGGTAATATTACACGCGCAGCTGGTAGTCTGCACCTGACTCAATCAGCGGTCAGTCAAGCGCTAAAACGACTGGAAAAGCAGATTGGCTATGCCCTTATTGTGCGTAATGGCAGTCGTTTCACACTCTCCAGCCACGGCGAAAAGGTATTACGCCTCGCATCCGATATCTACGGTTCTATCAAAGCAATAAGCAATGAGATCGAACCGGTAGCGGAAGAAGTGGGAGGCCATATCCGGCTACTTACACTCAGCAGCATCGAATCTCTTACATATGATACATTCCTCGCCCGGTTTCACGAACGCTTTCCGCGTATATCGCTTGAAATTGTCTGCATACGTAGCGAGGACATCCTTAGTTCTCTTCAAAAAAAAACAGCCAATATCGGCATCGGACTCTGTCCACGTGCCCTACCAGGCATTGGGCGCTCACTAATCATGGAGCAATCCTATGGACTATACTGCGGACGGTCACATCGTTTTTTTGGCAGAAATGATATCACCATCAGAGAACTTAAGCAGGAAAATTTTGTTCGATCAGAAGCGGACAGAATTGATGGGCTTCTTTCCAAAATTACCATTTTCCGCAATGAAATGGATTTTAGCGGGTGGATATCGGGTACATCATGCTCGATACAGGAAATCACCCGCATGATCGTTGCAAATTATGGGATCGGGTGCCTGCCTGAGCATATTGCTCAACCATGGGTGGATGCAGGAAAATTATGGCGGCTCCCACCAGCTTCGGGCGTTGCGAAATCAGGGATATTCCTGCTTTGGAATCATGATGGTCGCTACAGTAATAGTGAAAGGGTTTTTCTTGAGCAGTTCCAGAGTTATCTTCAGGCATACCCACCTATATCTGATGAAAAAAAATCTGGCCCCGTTTTCCCTACTATCAATGCAGGATAATCTATCAAGAGACTGTTACAATTTCCATTGAAATAATAAGTTTTCTCTCTGGCACGCCGGGAGCGTATTAATGGCTATCATCTTCTTTTCTCTTATTCTCATTGCGTCCATTATCGTCGCAATCATTTCAAAGCGCCGCGCTGGTAAGCAGAATATTAAGGACTACCTTACGGCCTCACGTTCCTTTGGCTCTATTTTTATATTTTTCTTAGGAATTGGTGAGACATACAGTATTGGGATAATGACTGCTTTTCCAGGAGGGATATATCATTCTGGATACCCATTTGCATCTTGGTTCTTATCTTATGTACTCTTAGCCTATCCCGTAGGATATTTCCTTACGCCGCGCATCTGGCAACTCGCGCGGACCACCAACGCCGCCACGGTGCCAGATATCTTCCGCAAAATATTCGATAGCCGTGCGCTTGAAATTACTGTGGCCTTAAACATCATATTTTTTATGATCCCGTGGGCAACCATCCAGTTTTCAGGTTTGAACCTTATCTTGTCTGGATTAAACATTGTCTCATCACGATGGTTGCTCATGCTCACCGCAGGAGGGATTGTTTTCCTGTACATCGCCATTTCTGGTATCCGTGCCTCCGCTTATGTTTCGGTTATGAAAGATCTACTCGTACTTTTCATTATAATAACGATCGTCATGGCATTGCTAAAGACTGACAATATCAGCACCCTTTTCAGGGTCGGCACGAATGAGCTTTACAATACAGGTTTCAGCGGACGGCAGGAAAGCTTCGCCATGTCGACCATGTTTTTCCAGGCAATCGGCATGCCTATTTTTCCGCTCAGCTGCGCCTATCTAATGACGGCGCGCAGCGCACGTACCGTAATGCGGGCACAAATCTTTATGCCACTTTACATGGTGGTTTTCCCTTTCATGATGTTAATAGCCTTTTATGCCAAGTATCATCACTTAATACTTACATCCCCCAATGATGCTTTCATTAAAACGGTAAAAAACCTTCTCCCACCCGCCATGATCGGGATTGTTGCAGGAGGTGCTGCCCTGTCTGCGCTTGTCGTACTGTCTGGCACATGTCTTGTCATTGGATCACTGGTAGCACGTAACCTCGTCCCGGGCCTGGCTGAAAAATACCAGAAAACCACATCAGAAATGGTTATCATACTCTATATCGTCATCTCCATGGCTCTAGCGACCATGGTGCCAACTTTAATTTCACACCTCTATAACATGACATATTTCGGCGTGACGCAGATCCTACCCTGTTTCCTGCTGGCTATCTTGTCAATCCGCGCCAAGCCCCAAGCACTATGCGCCGGAATCATCATTGGTGATGTTTTGGGATGCGGACTTTATCTGAGCGGAATCGACATGGTCGGCATAAATCCCGGCTTGATTGGACTCGTTGCCAACATAACCACCATAGTGCTTACCGGAAAATGTCAAAAAGTTAAAATGAGTTCTTATTTTTCCGATCAAAAACACTTCGTTACCGATGGTAAAACGAAATGAAAACATATCTTCTATTTCTTTTAAAATAATACATTATCAATACCTCACCAATACAACCATGCACTTCAACTATATTATCTATACTGGATACCACTTTCGATGACATCTATCCTTGAACGCCGTCAGAAGCTACTCAGTCCGTCTTATCGGCTATTTTATGATGACCCACTTCACTTGCTATCCGGGCGCGGAGCATGGTTGACTGATGTACATGGCCATCGGTTTCTAGATGCTTATAACAATGTTGTTCCCGCGGGACACTGCCACCCGCGTATTGTGGCCGCGATCGTGGCACAGACGGAACGTCTAAACACGCATACACGTTACTTGCATGATATAATTTTAGATTACGCAGATGCCCTACTTGCAACTTTTTCCTTCCCTGCCCAGGCAACATTCACGTGCTCGGGCAGCGAGGCCAATGACCTAGCCATACGAATTGCTCGTCATATTACAGGAGGCGAGGGCATAATTGTAACCGAGAATGCCTATCATGGCGTGACGTCCACAACAGCCGAAATTTCGCCTTCATTAGGCAAGAGCGTAAACCTCGGAGCGCATGTCCGTACAGTACCCCCCCCTGTAGCAGGTACAGATTTTGCTGCAGGCGTGAGATCCGCCATAGTTGACCTGCACCGCCACGGTATTCGCCCTGCAATGCTGGTCGTGGACACAATATTTTCGTCGGACGGAGTGTTTTCTGAACCTGCTGGCTTTCTTATTGATGCGGTGGAGGCGATCCGCGGAGCTGGCGGTCTGTTCCTCGCCGATGAAGTACAGTCAGGTTTCGGACGGACCGGCACTCATATGTGGGGCTTTGAGCGCCATGGCGTCGAGCCAGATATGATCTCACTCGGCAAACCCATGGGAAATGGGTATCCGGTCGCCGGGCTGGTATGCCGGCCAGATGTAATCAAGAAGTTCGGATCCAATATCCGTTACTTCAATACATTTGGCGGGAACCCGGTTGCCATGGCTGCTGCCATGGCAACACTTTGCGTAATTCAAGACGAAAACCTGATGCAAAACGCACATTCGGTTGGCACCTATCTCCGCACGCAACTCGCCCGATATAAGCATATTAAAGATGTCCGCGGTGCGGGACTTTTCATTGGCGCTGAACTTACGAATGGACAACTCGCCTCACGAGTAGTCAACGAAATGCGCGCGCGTGGTGTACTCATTAATGCTTCCGGGCCAAACGAAAATATCCTGAAAATTCGCCCCCCGCTCATACTTTCTAATGAGCAGGCGGACATGCTAAACGACGTGGTCGGCGCCGCCCTGGAAGTAGCCCTGGCCAATGAATGACCACCATATTTATCGGCTCTTGACGATAACGGATATAAATCACTCCAAGCTTGGCGAAAGCCTATTCTCCTGAAAAGGAAGTCTGGTGAGCAATCCTGGAACGATGTTTTCTCCTGAGGTCCAGGCCCGCGCGGTGCGGCTTGCGCTAGTGCATTCTGGCTTCTTTGAGCGTGCGGACTAGTGACAGGCAAGAGAAAACGTTCTCCGCTGTCTGCGGTTGCTTACGAAACATGCATGGCGCGGCGAGGACGATCGTGCTGCTCTTCGTGCTCTTTTATCTCGGCAATCATTTGTCCGGTTTACTAGGCCAACAAGCCACACGGACATTATGCAAGCAGGGCAAAGGATCTATCGCAATCGCCTGATCGAGCCGTTGCTTGTCGCCGCGATGCTATTCCAGGTCGGCAGCGGATTGGCGCTCGCCTGGGTTTGAAGCAGCGTGCGCCCGAACCTGTATCACCTGTTTCAGGTTGCATCAGGTTTCTATCTTTCAGCTTTCATCCTTGGCCTTATGAACTCTATCTTCATTTTTGCTAGGCTTTACCTGCAGATACCAACAGGCTGGAATTTCGCGACTGGTGCACCGAGTGGCTTGTTGCTCGATCCATGGAATATACGACTGGTGCCGCATTATGCGCTTGGCGTTTTTTTTCGTGCTTGCACATCTCGTGACGGGCCTGCGCAATGTCTTTCTGGCTCACGGCGTTGGATACATCAACGCGGGTCGCATCTGGGGCATCGGCTTGGTGCTGAGCGTCTTGATCGCCGCTCTTATTCTTAATGGGATGGGTGGCGTAAGAAGTCGAGGAGAATACTGATCGTAAAATCATCGTCTTCACCCCGAATGAAAGAAAACCTTTTCGTATTACAAACACGAGCAGCGCGATCTCTTTGAAGCGAGTTCGGTGGGGGAGATGACAGTCCGGTAATGATCTAGAATTTGGACATGGCCGCCATTCGCGTAGCGCTAATTATGGGTCACTATCAAACATCGCGGTATCCACTGTGGTTTGCCATCATCCTGACGTTAATTTCTGTCCTCACATAGACTGTGATCTTGGCGCATCGCGTCGATGAATAGCCGTAAAGCATGCGGCATATGACGCTGTCGCGAAAAGCAAAGATGCCAACCGGGATAACCGGGGCAAAAATCATCGAACAGGTTGATGAGCTTACCTTCCTTTAATAGAGAACTGACTTCGGTTTCTCCCGCCAGACAGACGCCCACGCCCGCGAGGCAAAGCGGCAGCGCCAGTTGACGATCGGTCAGAAGCAGAGAACCTGAAACCTCGACCGCAAACCATTTTCCGTTTTCGAAAAATTCCCAGGCATACGCGCGTGAATGCCCCGCCCAACGCCAACGAATACACGGAAAATCAATAAGTTCGCGAGGGTGTCCGGGCTTCCCAACACGGGCGATCAGGTCAGGCGCTGCTACGGCGAGTTGACGAAGCTCTGGACCAACACGCACTGAGACCATGTCCCCGCTAATCACTTCTCGGATCTTCAAGGCGATGTCAAAGTCAGGATGCGGAAAGTTGTGATCGACGTCGTCGACCGTCACCTCGATGGCAATTTCTGGATAAGCGGTCGTGAAGTCGGGGAGCATGGGCATAAGGACCTGCTCGACTGCGCTTCGGGGGGCGACGAGCCGGATCACGCCAGCAGGCCGGTCTGAGGTTCCCTGGGCATTCGAAATTGCAATTTTAAGCGCTTCGGCGGCAGGCAACACTTCAGCGAGAAATGCTGCGCCTCGAGGCGTAAGCTTGACGCTGCGTGTCGTGCGGACAAAGAGTTGAAGCCCTAATCGTTGTTCAAGCTGCCGGATGTTCTGGCCGACTGCCGAACCTGAAATGCCCAGTTTTCGCCCTGCAGCGGCAAAGCTGCCCAGAGCTGCCACGTTCATAAAAACTGTTAACTGACCGAAGTCACCGGTCGGTGCGAAAGGCATGGTGCATCCTCAACATTGCGAAGCTCTACTTCTCAATAGTGAAAGTTATGCCCCTATACACTTTGGTCTGCACAGCCCCTATATCCGTCCTCGTAACACGGACCGATGCAGTCACCCATCAGGGCTGGCAAGCCACGGATACAGGATTGTGACCATCAGAAAACCCAACCCCAACGCGATTCTTGTCATTATCATCTGCAGCTACATGATGATCCTCCTGGATACCTCGATCGTCATCACCGGCATCCCGCATATCCAGGCTGATCTTGGTTTGGGCGCCACCGCACTATCGTGGGTTCAGAGCATCTACACGCTATTTTTTGGTGGCTTCCTACTGTTGGGGGCTCGAATTGGCGACCGGCTCGGTGGTCAACAAGCACTCCGCACCGGGTTGGTAATTTTCATGATCATGTCGCTGGCCATTGCGCTGGCCAAGACCGCAGCTTGGCTGTTGATTGCCCGCGCGGGTCAGGGAATCGGCGCCGCAATCATAGCGCCTGCCGCGCTGACTTTGCTCGCGACAAATTTCGAACAGGGCGAAGCTCGTAACCGGGCCGTCGCCTGGTATGGATCGACGGCGGGTATTGGTGCCGCGCTTGGCCTCGTGCTGGGCGGATGGCTGGCTGACGCTGTTTCCTGGCGCGCGGGTTTCCTGCTGAACCTGCCGGTCGGAGCCCTGATGCTGGTGGCCTCATCGCGCTATCTCCGCAAAGACAAGCCCGCGGCGGGGCATCTAGACAGCCTCGGTGCGATCCTCTCAACGATGGGGATCGGATCACTAATCTTCGGCGTTTCGCAAACTGCTGAGACGGGCTGGACCAGTACGGTTACGCTCACCAGCCTGGCTGCTGGCACGTTGCTCATTGCCGTGTTCATTTGGCATGAGGCACGTACCCGTTCACCACTCGTCCCGCTCCACCTCTTCTGTCATCGTCGGCGTATGGGCGCCTATATCGCGCGATTCCTGTTTCTCGGACCGATGGTCGGCTTCTTTTTTTTCGGCTCGCAGTTCATGCAGGGCGTCCTTGGCTATTCTTCGATGCAGGCCGGACTCGGTTTCATGCCAATGACAGCGTGTGCCTTTGCTGCACCGTTCATCGGCCCCCGACTGATCCGTCGATTTGGTGATGACGCAGTGATGATAGGCGGATTGCTAACCATATTCTTCGGCATGGCGTGGCTGAGCTTCATCGACGCCGGTGCCAGCTATTGGGCATCAATCGCTCTACCCATGGTCCTGATTGGCACAGGACAAGGCTTTAGCCTCGCCCCGATGACAGCAGTAGGCATCAGCGATACTACACGCGAAGAGGCTGGGGCGGCCTCTGGGCTGGTCAACGTCGCTCATCAGGTTGGCGCCTCCTTCGGCTTGGGTTTACTCGCCTCGATTGCGACTGCCGCAGGGCAAGGGCATGCCTCCACGACTGAGGCGCTGGTAGCTGGAACGCGCGCCGTCTTTACCTTCGGTAGCGGTATGCTGCTACTGGCGGCGATCGTCGGTGGTCTTCTTATTCGGCGGCGTAAGTCCGCCATTGCTACAGATGCGGCAGTCGGCATCTAAGCTATCGCTCATTCCTGAAGGATGACTGCTATGAAATTATGGACGTACGTTTCGTGCACCCTCAGTGTGGTCGTGCCGGCGTTGGTTACCCTCTCCACTTTGCACGCGCAGGATGTTGCGATGATCAAAGTGCCTGACGTGCCGCTCGTTCTCAAAAGCCGTGGCAGTTTCTTTATCGGCGGAAAGAGCGTGGAGGAAACACCCACGGAGCTTTCATCGATCTTCGGTAAACCGCTGAACGCCAACGGCCATGTCACCATCGACCAGATGTATGTCGATTTCATGGTGCCGCAGAACGTGCACGGCGTACCGGTCATCATGATGCATGGCGGAACGGTGACAGGAAAGACCTACGACACAACCCCGGACGGTCGTATGGGCTGGTACGAATATTTCGTACGCCAAGGCTACCCGACCTATGTACCAGACGGTGCTACACGAGGACGCTCTGGCGTCGATATCGCCGATTACAATGATGTTCGGCTTGAGGCGAAGGCACCTGAAACGCTCCCTCATGCTTTTCGCGAGAGCGACGAATACAACTGGATGATGTTTCGCTTCGGCCCGCGTCCAGGGCAGAGCTATCCAGACAGCCAGTTCCCGGCGTCTTATGCTGCAGAATTATCCAAACAAGGCGTTCCAGACTTTAACGCCATGTTGGAAAGTCCCAATTCGAACGCCTTGGCGCTCTCCACATTGGCTCACAAGCTGCACGGTGCGGTGATACTGGCTCATTCCGAAGGCGGCTCTTTACCGATTGATGCCACGCTAGCGGATGATAGCGGGGTACGCGGCCTTGTGCTGGTAGAGCCAGGCACGTGTGAGAGCAGACAGTTGAATGACGGACAGATTGAAATGTTGGCCAGACATCCCATCCTGGTGGTTTTCGGCGACCACCTCGGCACCGACACAGGCACGCCGGGGTTCACCTGGGCGGGCGCACGCTCCGATTGCGAGACGATGATCGCACGCGTTAACAAGGTGGGCGGGCAGGCCAGCCTGATCTGGCCTCCCGCACTCGGCATTCACGGTAACAGCCATCTCATGATGATGGATCGCAACAACCTCCAGATTGCCGATCTCATTTTGCGATGGATCAACGAAAAGGTAGACAAAGCGTCGTCTCGGAGAAAGTAACCTTGATTACGTCAGAGACAGCTTTTGGCAAATGCCAATCGCCTCACGTGTGACGTGAAAGGGTCTGTAACGGTTTCAGGCAATGTAATACCTCTGAAACGGGTAGCTCCCTTCTCATTCATCCCCGCCAGCGAGCCTTTAGTTTGCCCCTGACTGAACACAAACCGCGTCAAGCGGTCATCTGAGAAGAGGAGGCATGTGGAAATACTATGATAAGATAACGCAACGCTACAGGGTTGTATGGAAACCCGTCTCGTTCGACAAAGAGCAATGGAAGAAATTTCTACTGGGTCCACAGCGAATATGCGGCGTTTTCTGGCCTCTCCTGCAGGTGGAGCATCTGCCCTCGTGCTTGCATCCCTGCTTGGTCTTCTCTTGGCGAATTCGCCATGGGCGTCGGGTTACAGCGCGTTGATAACAGCGCCCCTGACACTGCCCATCCTGGGAGAGCGAGGGCCATCAAACATTGACGCATGGGTCTCTGACGGGCTGATGACCCTATTTTTTCTGGTAGTCATTCTCGAAATCAAAAAAGAAATTGTCTCCGGGCACCTCTCGTCATTACGCCGTATCGCTCTTCCGCTGATTGGAGCACTCGGCGGAATGATCGTGCCTGCTTTGACATATCTGTTGGTGACATACGGGCATCCGGAAGCAATACGCGGCTGGGCCGTTCCTGTTGCCACGGATGCTGCGTTCACGTTGCCAATCATCCTTGCTCTTGGAAAGCATGTTTCGCCGGGAGCAAGGACTTGGCTTATGGCGCTTGCCATATTCGATGACGTGCTGGGGATCGTGGTGATCGCTCTGTTTTATGGGAGCACTTTATACTGGCCAGCACTTATTGCAGCCGTGGTTGTGACTACAGCATTGGTCGAAGCGAACAGGCGTGGGGTTAAAAGCGTCTGGAGCTATGGCATCGGTTGCGCTCTATTATGGATAGCACTTCTGGATTCCGGCCTCCATCCAACTCTTGCCGGCGTCATCACCGGCCTATGCCTTCCGGCAGTCACCTCAGGTATGAATGCCAAAGAGGCTACACCCCTCGATAAAATATCTTCTGCATTGACTCCTTTTGTCACCTGGATCGTTCTGCCGTTGTTCGGTTTCATGAATGTGGGTGTTTCACTAGCTGGCGTTCACCCAGAGATGATCCTGGAGACTGCTCCGCTCGGGATTATGTTAGGACTGATTGTTGGCAAACCGGTCGGCGTCTTTTGCGCAACAATGCTTTCGGCCCGTCTGAAAATTGCCACGCTTCCAGCTGAAACGCCAACAGCGATGTTGCTTGGGCTTTCAATGCTATGTGGCATTGGATTCACAATCAGCCTCTTCATTGCAAATCTTGCATTTTCCGGATCAAATCTCGTGGCACCAGCTAAGATGGGTATCTTCGCAGGCTCTGTCCTGTCTGCCCTGATGGGATGGCTCTGGCTGCGTTTCTTACCCCAATACGACCGACTGTCTCG
>NZ_BJVA01000023.1 GCF_007988905.1 Gluconobacter kanchanaburiensis NBRC 103587 | reverse complement strand
CCACCTGTCTGCTTACGACGGGCTAAGCAGACCTCCCGCTTACGCCTCATCTCGGACATACAAAGCGCCGTAGAAAATTTCCAAAAGCAGACATGCTTTCTGTATGCCGTCTAACTACCTCTCATACGCCTGACTATGTATCCAATAATCTCTCAGGAATTCTTATCTGCCTCACCCAATGTCTGTGCCGCGACGATCGACCAGTCCTTTTCTCCATGCCCAGCATCAATGGCTTCTCCCATCTGTCCGAAGATCGCAGCCAGCATTGGCAGTTCACGACCGGTCGCAGCCCCCGCTTCTGTCGCAAGCCTCAGATCCTTGAGGCCGAGAGCCGCACGGAAGCCGGGTTCGTAAACCCGGTTCGTGATATTCTTCGAGTAGACCTGATAAGATCGACTGCCGAACAGCGTATTTAGGATCAGATCAAAAAATACCTCGCGTGCGACACCATTAGCCTCTGTCAGAACAACTGCCTCCGCCATCGCCTCAATCGCCATGGTAATCATCATATTACACGCAATCTTGGCCGCATGAGCTCCCCAAGGTTTGTCCCCCATCGGCCAAATACGTTTGCTCAAAACCTCGAATACAGGCACGAGGCTGGCCAAATGTGTTGGATCGCCACCCGTCAGGATCTGCAACGCGCCGTCTGCCGCAACATCCGGCCTGCCAAGAACAGGGCTTGCCACAAATGCCACCCCGGCTTGGTTGTGCAGCGCCGTTAGCTCGCGCGAAAACGCGACCGAAATCGTGGACATCATCACATGGATCACACCTGATTTTGCGCGTGACAGCAAATCTGGATCGACGATTACGGAGCGAACAGCCGTATCATCCGACAATATTGTCAGTACGACATCGCCCTCGAAGGCCTTATCCGGTATTTCCAGCGTGGTCACACCTGCAAGCGTGCGGGCCGAGCGCGTCCAAGCGGAAACGTCATGGCCGTTGCGGACCAGATTGGTGGCCATGGCACGACCCATCGCACCGAGGCCGATAAAGGCTATCTTCATGCTAACGCCTCTGTGTTCGACGCAAGCCATGCCAGTACTGGAGCCAGTGCTTCGTCAGAGTTTTTCTCGTAAATCAAGCCATGTCCGTTGCCGTGCACGCCATAATCCGGCAGGTGCATCAACTCGGCTGAGGCCCCCGCATTATTCAAAAATGCAGCAGTGGGCAGGCTTGCGGCGGCAAAGTCGCTAGCCTCGGCGGTCACGATCAGGATCGGCAATCCGACCAGAGACGGCAGGCGATACGTACCTGGCTCTGCAGCTTGCAGGACCGTTGCATCGCTCACAGGCGGTTCGAACGCCAGTGGCGCGGCAGCAGCGCCCCACGTCATCGGTCCGATGTTGGGAATGGTCGCAAAAGGCGGCCCCATTGGCTCGATCGCAACGATACCCCGCACGAGATCAGGTCTCCGATCAGCGACCAGCCAGCCATCCGGGCCGGAGGCAGAATGCGTCAGCAGGATCGCAGGGCCAATTTTATCCAAAAGGGCTGCGGTCCGGTCGGCATCCATCGTCTGGGAGACGCACAAATCAGCGGGCAATGGCCCATAACCCGCGATAAAATCGTCCATTGCCGACTCGTTATCCGCAGCAAACGGCCATTGTGTATGGCGCGGATCGGTACCAGGGAAATAGATCTGACGGCCGCCTTCATAGGAAAACGGCGGTCCCATTGCCCCGGTGATGTCCGTATGCAGAGGCGAACGCCCGTGCCCCGGCCGGTCGATCACTAGCACTGCATAACCTGCTTCAACCAGACGCTGCGCCCATCCCGCTCGGCCATCGGGCGTATCGAACCATTCCGTCCCCTGAAACCCGCCCCCATGCATCAAAACGATCGGGTAAGGACGTGAAACCTGTTCGGGTGCCTCCCACTCCACATACATCGGTGCACGCTGATAGGTGCGGCCAGATTGGATCACGCGCTCGCCTGGTATCCAGAAATGGCCTCGGCGAATACTGCGTAGCGGTGCATTCGACCATGAGTGATGAAAATTCATATCAGAACCTCAGAGAGGCAATACGCGCAGGCGCAGTGGTTCAAGATCGGTAAAGCGAGGCACATCCGCCATGACGATTGAAACTTCCGGACTACTAAATGCGACCTCGATACTGGCTGAATCGGTAAAGCGGCATTCGCAGATCGCGATAGTTTCAGAGGTGCCTTGCGCCGGAAAGAACGCAGCGAGCGACACAAGCCCATAGGCAGCAAAGGCGTTTCTCACTAGCGGTAGGTGGTGTTCCACATAGTACGCCCGGTCGAAACGATCGGCTGGCGTGCCGCGATAGATCACATACAGGACCGGCTCACTCATACGCCGAACCCACCATCAATCGTATGCATGGCACCTGTGATCCCACTTGCATGCGGACCTGCGAGATAGGCCACCAAATGTGCCACATCTTCTGCTGTACCGTGCCGTTTGAGCGCCATCTCGTCATGCATCGCCTGCATGAGGGGACCGTCATGAGGATTCATGTCGGTGTTCGTCGGACCCGGTTGCACCACGTTAACCGTGATATCACGCGCGCCAAAATCTCGTGCCAGACCACGCGCAAGGCCCTGCAATGCCGATTTACTCATTCCATAAGCCGTAAGACCTTCGAACGGCATTCTGTCTCCATGCACAGAACCAATCAGGATAATCCGGCCGCCCTCACTCATCTGACGCGCAGCTTCGACGGATGCGAAATAAGGGCCGCGAATATTGACGTCGATCAGATGGTCTACTGCATCCAGCTCCAGCGTTAGCGGGTCGCCTGGCAACAGAAGGGCGGAATTATAGACCAAAACATCAAGCGGCCCTATCTCGCGCAGAAGGGCAATCGTCGCATCGCGGTCTGAAGCGTCGCTGCGGATCGCGTGTGCGCCAGTACGAGCCGCGACTGCCTCCGCAGCTGTCTGCGATCCAGCCCAGGTGAATGACACGTCGTCGCCTTCTGCAGCAAAGCGCGCGACGATCGCCGCCCCAATTCCACGACTGCCGCCGATGACCAGAATTTTGCGTGTTGCCGAAGCCAACATTAGGAGCTCCTTGAATTTATTGATTGATCGCTACATAATTTATCCAGCACTAACGTCAAGGCTTTTTGAGTGACCGATCATTTATTATCAAAAGGAGCGCGTGGCCGCCCCCGCCGGTTCGATCCAAATGCCGCTCTCATCACCGGGCGCGCATTATTTCATACGCACGGTTATGAAGCGCTTGGTATTGCCGCCATTACCGAGGCACTCGGTATCCGGCCGGCCAGCTTCTATGCTGCGTTTGGGAGCAAGGCCGCCTATTTCGAGCGAATTGCAGAAGCGTATGTGGCCGAAGTTCTGCCGCTGGAGGCCTTCTTTCGTGATGACTGTCCGATTGTCGACAGTATTGCCGAGCTGCTGGGCGAAGCCGCACGCACATACACGACCTGCAGTGATCAAGCAGGGTGCCTGGTCCTTGAAGCGTTGCGGGCCGATCGTAGCGGCGAAGGAAGGCGCATCGCTATGCGCGTTGCTCAGATCCGTCGTGAAAAGCTGCAAGCCTTCATCGCCCGCGGGGCACCAGCGGTAGCATTCATCGCAACCGACGTCGTGACGGTGACAATGGCCGGCATGTCGGCTGCTGCGCGAGATGGTGTCAGCTGTGTATGTCTGGAGCAGGTCGCAGCGGTTGCTACGGTCGGCCTACGTTCACTTATCGAGGGAAGCGCGTAGGCAGTTGATCAGTAGTGATGATATATTCGCAATCCCAACTCTATTAACTGATCGCAGGCTGACTACCCCCTAAACTGCTTGTCTGTTGAGTGGTGAGACCAGACAGGCAGCACACGCGTTCATCCTCGACATACAAGGCGCCATAAAGATTTCCAAAACCGGACATGTGCGCGTGGCAAGTCCGACATACTCGCGTATACCGTCACCGTTGTTCCTGTCTGCCAGTAATTTCCGCTCATGTGCCTCACGATGCTGCGCATATTGGTAATTATACTGTAGCAAAATGAACCGACATTTCTGGACAAACACCTGAGTGAGCGCATGGTGAAGTGGTTCAATTTGATGGAATGATGCCCCGCATGCGCCGCTGATTGACGGCGCGCTTCATCACACCTCAACGCCAGTTCAGCCCTGCGCGGCACGACGATCAAATGCGGTGCGGGCCTGTTCAAGTGCGGGCCGGTTCTCACGTGCCCAACTTGCCAGGGTTGCCAGAGGTCCTGTCAGGCTTTGCCCCAATGGGGTCAGACAGTACTCAACCTTCGGCGGCACGGTGGCATAGGCTTTGCGAGCCACCAGTCCATCGCGTTCGAGCCCGCGCAGGGTGATGGTCAGCATCCGGTGCGAGATGCCGGGGATGCGGTGCTTCAACGCATTGAAACGATGGGTGCCTTCTGAGAGATGGCCACAGACCATAACCGTCCACTTGTCGCCAATGCGTGCAATCACCTCTGCCAGGCTGCGACATTCCGCTTCTACATTTTCCATTGCTACTCCTTGGGGCGACAGGAACCTGGGTGTTCTTGACGCATGAATTCATGCGTACTTGTTAGCTTATAGGAACAAATTTATCCTAAAGAACCATAAATAACCATGGAATCTGATGATGAAAATAGGTGTGAGCGGTGCCAGCGGTCAGCTCGGTAGCGCAGTTGTTCAGGCGTTGGCGGAAACGGTTTCGGCCAAAAATTTGGTGGCGATTTCGCGCACCCCCAAGACCGATCTATCCTACGCAGGTCGCTTGGGCGACTACGACCAATCTGAGACATTGGTGGCGGCCTATCAGGGCTTGGATCGCCTGCTGTTGATTCCAGGGGCTGATCTGCGGCCGGGGATTCGTTCGCGCCAGATGTTGGCGGCCGTGGATGCCGCTGCACATGCCCAAGTCGGTCACGTCTTCCTGTTGTCGGCAACCGGGACGCAGCGTGAGGGGGAGTCCGCCGTTGGCGCGGCGTATTGGCACAGTGAGCAGGCGTTGATCAAGAGCGCGATCCCCGCATGGACGATACTGCGTATGAGCTATTTTTCCGAGACGCTGGTCGAAGAGGTGCGGATGTCTTTGACGGCAGGCGGGCTTGCGGCGCTTGAGGACAGCCGCGTCAGTTTCGTTTCGCGCGGCGACGTGGCCAAAGCTGCCGCCGCCGCATTGACCAGTGAGGGCCACGAGGGCGCCATATATCAGCTGACAGGCCCTGAAACCCTGCGCGGTAAAGCGGTGTGCAGGCTGGTCGCGCAGCACATCCAGCGGCCGTTTTCCTTGAACGTGATGCGCGCCGAGGTGTTGCGAGCCGGGTTGCTCAAAACGGGTCTGCCTGAGGTTGTTGCCGATGCCGTGGTATCGATGAAGACGCGGCAGGCGCGTGGCGCCTACGACATCGTCAGCGGTGACATCGTGCGTTTGACCGGAGGCACGCCATGTTCCCTGGCCGAGATTCTGGCGAGTACCGCCGGAGGACTGGGGCAGTCGTAGCCCCGCACTTGTTGGGTGCTTTGCTGCGCCAGTCGACGAGGGCCCCGCACCACCGGTGCAAGCCTAACGCGGCTCACTCCAGCGCGATGCGGGGGTTTACATCGTATGGGCGCGCGCATAGCGCGCAGGCGGCATCCCCGTCCGCCGTGCAAATGCCACGCTGAAGGCACTGGCCGAGCCGTAGCCGACGCGTTGCGCCACCTGTTCGAGGCCGAGACCCGGCTGGCGCAGCAGTTGCTTAGCCAGCGCCATGCGCCAGATCAGCAGGTATTCCATCGGCGGCAGGCCAACGCTGCGGCTGAACCGCGTGAAAAACGCAGAGCGTGACAGGGCCGCCTCCTGCGCCAGCATCGCCATGGTCCAGGCCCGCTCCGGCTGCATATGCATGGCGCGCAGAGCCGCGGCCAAGCGTTCGTCGGCCAGGCCGCGGGCTAGGCTGGGCGCCGTGGCAATGGCCGATGCCGAGCGCATGGCCTCGATCAGCACCACCTCCAGCAGCCGCTCCAGCACGAGCTCGTGCGCTGCCCGTTGCGCCCGCGCTTCCTCGTCGATCAACTGTATCAGCGTGGTCAGCCGGGGCTGATCGCGGACAATGACCTGATCAGGCAGCAGCGAGACCAGCAGAGCAGCGTCGTGGGTGTCGAACCGGCAATGGCCGATGCGCATGCGCAGATCGGTCGGTCCGTCACGTCGGCCAACATGGAAAAGCCCCTCTCCGAGTTTTTCAGGTTGATTGGCGGGCAGGTCCGGTGGCGTATCAAGGCTTTCGATCCGCAGCGCGCGCATCGCAGGGGCAAGTACGAAGTCCCCGGTCAGCAGCACTACTGCTGGCCCGGTGCCGAACGCGATGCGACAGGAGCCTTCAAGGATAGCGCAGTAGAACGGCTCGCCGGTGCCATCGCGGTAGATGCGCCAAGGCGCGGTGCACGCCACCTGTTTGGAGAAGCGGGCCATCGGTTGCAGCAGGGTGACGATCTCGGCCAGGGGGTCGATGGTAGCCATCAGGACGGATTCAAATGAAATAGCGACTTTAGATTGTAGTTAGTCTCGAGCTGAGGGCCTAGCATGGCGCCGTTGATTTTTGAAAGGAGAAAATGATGTCTACAGTCTTGATTACCGGTTGCTCGTCGGGCTTCGGCCTGGAAAGCGCTAAACGCTTCCACGAAGCCGGCTGGGAGGTGATTGCAACCATGCGCACGCCGCAACAGGATCTGCTGCCGCCCTCGCTGCGCTTGCTTGCGCTAGACGTGACCGATGCCGCCAGCGTCGAGCGCGCCGTCGAGGCGGCCGGGCCTATCGACGTTCTGGTTAACAATGCTGGTTTCGGCGCCGTGGCGCCGGTGGAACTGACCGCGCCGGAGACGGCCCGGGCGTTGTTCGAAACCAATGTGCTCGGCACGCTGGCCATGGTGCGTGCCGTCGCCCCGCACATGCGTCGCCGCCGCGCCGGCGTGATCGTCAATGTCAGCTCCACGGTGACGGTCAAGACCTTGCCTCTAATCGGGGTGTACAGCGCCAGCAAGGCGGCGGTAAACGCCTTCACCGCTTCGCTGGCACTGGAAATGCAGCCTTTCGGCGTGCGCGCACACCTGGTGCTGCCCGGACGTGCCCCGCAGACCCGCTTTGGCGACAATGCCATGCCGCATCTGCGCGGCATGGACGACCTGGATTACTCGCCGCAACTCCAGGGTTTCGTGCAGAGCGTGCTGGAGGACCAGGGCCCGGTCACCCACGCGACCGACGTCGCGCAGGCCGTCTGGCGCGCGGCCACCGACCCAGCCGCGCCCTTGCGTATCGCTGCTGGTGCCGACGCCGAGCTTTGGATGGCCGAGGCGGGGTTGGCGTGATGGTGGCGCGTGTTTACGTTGCGCCCAGGTTTCGATCCAAAAACGCCCGGATGACTGCGCCAATCTCAGCGCCATAGGGCTCCAGTGCCAGATGACCGGTATCGTAGGAGCACACCTCGGCGTGGGGGATGTCGCGCTTCGAGGCATCGGCCCCAGACGGTCATCAGCGGCGGCTGGTACTGGCGAAAGTAGGCCTGTGGGGGTTGTATGGCCACGTTGGAGGCGTAGTCCAGCTGATGTCGGCGTTGCCGAAGCGGCTAGCGACGGTGTTAATGCGCCACGGCTTGCCTGTTTTGAGGACGGCGTTAGCGATTGTGACAAGACGCTGTGCGATAGCAACGATCACCAATCTATGCGCTTTACCCCGCTGTTTCATACGTTTTGCCACAACTTTCAGGGCCGGGTTATGGCATGACGCTGCCAATCCGGCCTGAAACAGGACATGTCGAAGAGATCTTCGACCTCCTTAAATGACAGGTTTCGCTCGCGGCGCCGAGCGAAGAGTTCGGGATCAAGCCTGCGATCGCTGTATTGCTGCTCGCACGGCGTGCGTGGTCGTGGCGCTCCCATCACGTATTTGTCCCAGAAGGCTTGCGTCCACTCTCGTGAAAATATCACACCATCAAACCACGGGACCAAACGTCTAAATCAGACCGTCACAAGGCTCAACGAAAGTGCTATTCCTTTCATTGTCGAACCGATCGCGTGCCGTTCTGAATGCAGGAGCGTTGTCAATAATCCACCGCCAAAGTGGCATCATTCCTACGAGAAGGCCTTTTCCTAAAGGAGTGAGAGTATAATCCACTCGTGGCGGGACCTCACCATAATCATGGCGAATAATGAGACCGTCGCGTCCTAACTGACGAAGGGAGCGCGTCGGCATACGCTGTGTAACCCTGTCAAGCCGTCGCGCCAGTTCAGCATGCCGCAGTGTGCCAGCGACACCGAGAAGATGGACAATACCGAGTGACCATCTGTTGCCGGCATGCGCAAGCACTTCTCGCTTCAACCCGTCATCATCGTCACTGAGAGCGTCGCAGGCAGCCTGTGACTGAGCCATCACTGCATCAAAGTCCAAATTGTCGAACGGTATCACTCGTGTACCTTCTTCGCTTTCCCGCATCGCGTCTTATTTTAACTTCATAACCAGAAGGAATTCCTGATGCCAGCGATGAAGACCCCTGTCATTGAAACCCTTGTCATCGGCGCCGGAGAGCTTGACCGGCCTGCTTGAACAGAAACCGGAATGCGCCCGATCGATCAGCGTTCTTCTCAGACCATCAAGCAGGAGCACCAGAACGGATATTGCGCGGCAATTAAAGCAAAAAGGCCTGCAGATCGTTTATGCTGATCTTGCGACGGAAACGGTGGAGGACCTCTCCGTCCTCTTCGCCAAGTTCAATACGATTATATGTTGTACCGGGTTTGTTGGGGGTCCCGGTACACAGCGTAAAATTACCAGTGCCGTCCTGAAGGCTGGGGTGGACCGTTATGTGCCGTGGCAGTTTGGTGTCGATTACGATGTTGTTGGACGTGGCAGCGGGCAGCCAGTATTTGATGAGCAATCAGACGTAAGGGACATGCTGCGCTGTCAGTCTGCGACCCGATGGATAATCGTTTCGACAGGAATCTTCACCAGCTTTCGGTTTGGTGGATCTTCAAGGTGCCACAGTTCGCGCACTCGGCAGTTGGGATAACCGTCTGACGGTGACCTCTTCCGAAGATATAGGACGACTTACAGCGAGCATCCTCGCCCATAAACCGCCGATCCAGAACGAGGTGGTTTACGTTGCCGGGGATACGTTCTCCTACGCTCAACTCGCCGAAAAGATGGAGCACTATCTTGGCCGCCCTGTCATTCGGGAACTGTGGGATATGGATAGGCTACGCGCAGAAGTCGCCGCACACCCTGATGACGGAATACGGAAATATCGTCTTGCGTTCGCACGCGATACTGGCGTGGCATGGGACAAGAAACAGACTTTCAACGCTTTACAGGGCATTGAAGTGACCGACGTCATGACCTGGCTAAAACGCCAGCAACGTCATGTAGCGTAGATCATTCACTGTCTGTGGATTTCTTGACGACCAGATGACGCTGCGGTGGAGGCCTACACGCGGCAGGATGTATTGGACTCCTCCGTATATGCCGAAAACATATTTTTTCCAACAAGAGCTAAAAACCCCCACCCATTGTTGCGAACGAATATCATTCACATTAAAGATGAGGGGCAATTTATGGGGTGGGGGATATGATGTGCAGATCACGAGTTATAATTTATGGATTTCTAGCTGGCCTCTCTCTTGTTTCAGAAGCTTCTGCACAGAATACGTCCAAAAAAGAAGAGCTCACAAAAGACACCTCCAAGAACAAGTTTTCGAAGAAAATCGCTTCTGAACAAATTGTTGTTAAGGGAAGTCGTACCCTTGTAACATCCGCTGCAACCAAAACCAGTACGCCTTTAATCGATACACCTCGGGCGGTAACTGTTATTACGCGACAGGATATGGATCAACGAGGCGTCCTGTCGCTTAACCAGGCGCTTCGCTATGTTGCTGGTGTAACACCAGATTTACGCGGTGGATCAGCAACACGCTATGATCTGTATTCGCTCCGAGGCTTTACCATTCCCAACTTTTTAGATGGCCTTCGGCAACAGGGCAGCCCTTTGGGATATGCTGTGCCGCAGGTGGACACATCACGATTAGACACCATTGAGGTTCTCAAAGGGCCGGCTTCTGCTCTTTATGGCCAATCAAGCCCCGGTGGTCTCGTGGCGATGTCCAGCAAGTTGCCTACCAAGAAGGACAGCTACGGCAGCCTTGAAGCAACAGGAGGAGGGTATGATCTTTACAGGGTAGATGGAGATATCGGGGGAAGCCTTAATAAAAATGGTTTTGTGCATTATCGCTTATATGGAACGGTCAGTGGGTCTCATAGCCAGCTGACTTACACAAAAAACAGGCGTTATAGTATTAGTCCTGCCATAACCTTTGGCGGAGACGGCCCCACAACTTTGACTCTTCTTGGCAACTTTCAGGACGATCCCAAAAATAACGCCTATGGTGGTGTACCCATTAAAGGATCGCTCTACAGAGCGAGTTATGGCTATATTCCTCAGAATTTTTATGTTGGAGACCCGAATTACGAACAGTTCGACCGACGACATTGGGCCGCGACATATATTTTCAATCATAAATTCAATAAAAGCTGGTCTTTTTCGACCAGAGGTCGGCATGACAATATTCATGCTGATTATAAAAGCATTTATTCGACATCTTATGCCGATCAAACTAATGTTAATCGATACGCTATTTTTGCGAACGAACGGTTGTCAAATTATGCTTTTGACAGCCAGATAAAAGGACATTTTTTTACCGGACCACTTGAGCATGATCTTATGACTGGTTTTGATTACCAGCAAAGTCATGCAACTGAAGTAACGGGGTATGGCAGTGTGTCTGCCATCAATCTTCTTTCTCCAGTCTATGGGATCAACTTCACACGCCCTAAAGCAAGTGCTGCTTACGACATTCAATCTCACCAGATCGGTCTTTATGCGCAGGATCAGATTTCCTACGGTGGTTTTCATTTTACAGGAAGTATTCGTAACGACTGGTATCGCTCAACCCAGATAAATACTATTTCCGGAAAAACGACACCACAGTCATCCGAACCCATTACCTGGAGAGCTGCAGGCTTGTACCATTTTAAATTCGGCCTAGCTCCGTATGTCAGTTATTCAACGTCATTCCAACCACAAAGCGGCATTGTCTCGGATGATGGTGGCAAAACAACGCGGCAAGCCAATCCTACGCGTGGGAAGCAGCTTGAAGGAGGACTGAAATATCAAATTCCAGGTTTACCCATACTGTTAACGGCTACCGGGTTTCACATTGAGCAAACAAATGTTCTCACAGCAGTCGGTAATCTGGGTTACAGTACCGAAAGCGCTAAAGTGCATTCTGATGGCTTCGAATTCGAAGCACATGCAGATCTGACAGAAGGCCTAAGTATTATAGCAGCCGTTAGCCGACAGAAAATTCGCAGTTCGTCTACCAACTTACCGCTCGTTGGTTCCGGGAAAGGAAATGCTTCTCTCTTTACAGCCTATACGTTTCATCACGGGCCATTGCAGGGACTGGGAGTTGGTGGCGGCTTCCGTTACGTCGACCAGACATATGGGGGAAAATGGGGAACGGGCCCAGTTTACACGCCTTCCTACATTCTGGGAGATGCCATGCTGAGCTATGATTTTTCTCATCTTGGTGGAAATTATCGCGGGTTAAATATTCGGGCGAGTATGCGGAATCTCGCTGGTACGCGTTACGTTACCAACTGCATGACATCAGGCACATCTGCCGGATGGTGCTGGTATGGAGAACGTCGCACTGGGCAGGTTACGGTCGGCTACAGCTGGTAACTGATAGGCTGTCTGTGAGACGGCATTAAAATGGCGACAGTCTTCAAAGCCATTTCATACCACAATCAGGACAAGTCATCAGCGTTTCTCAAGTTAATCCACCTGAGAAACGCTCTGCTAGCTTCTGATGGAAGTCGGCGTGAAGTGCTGCAAGTGTAATCTGGCCAAAACGCGCCAGAAATTGGGCCTTAACATCGGTCAGGACGCTACTCATGGCGTGGTTGACGGCTTCTTCGACAAGGCACTCAGTCTCTTCACTCCGGTTCCCTATGGCGAATAATCTTGGAGCATCAAGAGCCTCGTAAATATCCCGCAGCGTCACCTGATCCAACTGGCATGAGAGCGTCCACCCCCCGCCATGTCCTTTCTCGGAGTGCACATATCCATGCTCACGCAGACCGCCCATAAGACGTCGCACAACCACGGGGTTGGTGTTAAGGGCGCGAGCCAGCACTTCTGATGTCATGGGACCACCTGCTTCTGCCATATGCAGGAGTACGTGGAGCACACAGGATAATCTGTTATCTTGTCTCATGTAACTTCATGTGTTGCTAGAGTGCAATTTCGTCAGTATATCATGAAACTATGTGAGAACACTCTGACTTCGAGGACATGCTGTATGAATTTGCTCGAAATTCTGACAGTCGGCGTCGTGGCGACTGCTGCATCCGATATCTGGCAACAGGCCCAGAAACCATTGACCGGAATTCCTGCAGCCAACTGGCCCGTCACGGGGCGCTGGGTCATAGGGTGGCGCGACGGCAGGATCTATGACCCAGTGATTGGAAAAAGACCCTCCCTGAAAGGAGAGGCACCTGTCGGCTGGGTATTTCATTACCTAATTGGTGCTGCTTATGCCGCACTGTACCTCAGTTTTGTGGTGGTTATAGCAAAGACAGTCCCCACATTGCTAAATGGTCTACTCTTCGGACTTGTTACCCTTTTGGCTCCTTTCCTGTTTATGAAACCCGCTCTGGGCGGCGGGTTTTTCGGGCTTAGGGCTCCCAATCCTGGAAAAGGACTATTTCTCAGCATCAGCGCTCATGCGGTCTTCGGAATTGGCCTGTATTTAGGTGAACTTTTTTACCAAGGTCTTTGCTGAAACCTTATTCATGTACTGATTACATTTTTCTATAATCACGAGGACTGACACCCGTCACTCTGCGGAAGACCTGAGCAAAGTGGCTTGGGCTTTCGTAGCCGATCTCCAAGGCAATCTCGATAATAGGAACATTGGTCTTACGAAGCATTTCTGATGCCTTCTGGACGCGGCGCTGCATGAACCAACCAGAGGGAGTTTGTCCCGTGGTTGTACGGAATGAGCGACTGAAGTGAAAACGGCTCATGCCACACAAAGCAGCAAGACTATCCAAATCAAATGGTGCAGCCAGATGTGCTTCCATATGATCAAGAACTCTACGAAGTTTCCATGTGGGCAAGAGTGTGGATCGTAGCTTTATCTTAGCCCTGGTATCAGCATACTGTCTTAAAAGATGAACTGTCAGACTCTCCAGAAGGCCATTTACAAATAAAGGATTTGCAATAACAGAAAATTGCATTTCAGCTATCAGACCACTCAAAATGCCTGATATGAAAGCATCCTTCCTGCCTGAAACATCCTGCATTCGAATACGGGATGAATTCAGATTTAATGACATGGCAGCTCGATCGACAAGCTCAAGTCCAAGATAGAGATGCAACACCTCAAAACAAGTATCTCCCTTGCCCTGCCAACGCATCAGATAGGGTGTGTCCGTCTGCGTGAGGTAAAATGTTCCTGCTCTTGCCTTGCTCTGTTCCCAAGGCCCTGTCAGTTCACGCTCTTCAATATTTGCTTCTCCGCGGATAACCCAGACAAGCAAGGGTTCTGCGACGGCAGGTACAAGAATTTCGTCTTTTTGTACCGGGCGAGTGAATATCTGGACGTCAACATCCTTCCAGACATCTCCTTCACTTTGCGCGACTATCTATAGCGCAAAATCACAATAGTTTCAGCAAGAAGCCATGCGAGATATCTTCTGGCATAATTTACACCTCCTTCGACAATTAAGGCCGATTGAAGGCTCGTCGTGTGGAGAAGATTATGAATATTGCAGGAAAAATTGCTCTGGTGACCGGAGCATCCAGTGGCATTGGTGCGGCAACAGCGCGCAAACTTGCAGCAGAAGGAATGACAGTCGGCCTGGCGGCACGTCGTCATGATCGCCTGGAGACGCTTGTCAGTGAAATTACCAAGGCTGGCGGTCGAGCCATTCCTCTGGTGACGGACGTTACTGATCTTGTCTCGTGTCAAGAAGCGGCAAAGAGCTTGATCGCCCAATTTGGAAGGATTGACGTTCTGGTCAACAATGCGGGCCTGATGCCCCTATCCAGCGTTGACAGCCTGAAAGTGGACGAATGGCAGCAGATGGTGGACGTCAATATATCTGGTGTTCTTAATGCAACGGCAGCCGTTCTTCCGCAGATGATCGCACAGCATTCGGGCCATATTTTCAACATGTCCTCGATTGCAGGCCGGAAAGTCTTTACGGGTCTCGCCGTTTATTGCGCCACCAAGGCTGCGGTAACAGCGTTTTCAGACGGCCTCAGAATGGAGATCGGACCAAAGCATAATATCCGCGTTACCTGCATTCAGCCGGGAGCCGTAAAATCAGAGC
This sequence comes from Gluconobacter kanchanaburiensis NBRC 103587, assembly GCF_007988905.1. Lineage (GTDB taxonomy): Bacteria > Pseudomonadota > Alphaproteobacteria > Acetobacterales > Acetobacteraceae > Gluconobacter > Gluconobacter kanchanaburiensis. The sequence goes on along the minus strand of NZ_BJVA01000023.1, from coordinate 11,903 downwards.
TTTATGACCACATTACAGATGCTGATTACCGCAAACAGATGGATGATCTTGCAGCGTCCATGACCTTTCTCGAAGGCGAGGACATAGCAGACAGTATTCTTTTTGCTCTGAAATCACCTGCACGTATGGATGTTGCAGAATTGTTTGTTCTTCCGACTGAACAGGGATGGTGAACAGAAACTGATCGCCAACTGAGCTTAGGAGGCAGGCACCCTACCGTCGAAAAGAGGCTTAAGGCTGGAAAGCCTCTTGAAGCTCGGTCACAAAGACCCGCAGCTTTGGTGTCATAACAGGACCTGCGTTATAGAGCAGGTGCATGGGTCTGTCCGGAACTGTCCACCTCGGCATAAGCCGGACAAGCCGTTTGCTTTTAATATCTGTAAGCAGGGCCTGCTCGTAACCCAGCAGAATGCCATCGCCAGCGAGTGCTGCAGAATGCAGAACACTTGAATCATTACTGATTATCCGCCCGGAGACGGTGACTGGCCGCGTAACGCTGCCTTGAGAAAAGTGCCAGGTCGTTATAGGACCGCCGGAATTTTCATACACGAGACACTCGTGGCGCATCAGATCTTCGGGCTGCCCTGGAAAACCGTGTTTTTCCAGATAGATTTGAGCTGCGCAGATGACACGACGATAGGCCGTCAAAGGACGACTGACCACTGTAAGGTCCGTCTCAAGTTCACCAATTCGGATCACAGCCTCATGACCGTCCATTGTGGGGTGAACCAGTTGGTCTGTCAGTGACAAATGGACTTGAATTTCTGGGTATCTTTTTTGAAAATTACGAACAAATGGCAGGAATACTGTTCGCCCGAAAGTGACGGGTACACTGACAGATAATGTGCCGCGGGGTGTGCCAAGCGTATTGGCTGCCAGACCGTCAGCTCGTTCAGCAGCCTGCAGAACAAGCCGACATTGCTCGCAATAGAGGCGTCCTGTTTCAGTCAGACTTTGCCGACGTGTCGTTCGATGCAACAGGCGAGCACCAAGGTGATGCTCCAGAGCCTCTATATGCTTGGCGACCATCTGCGGCGACAAAGTCAGATACTGGGAGGCCGCAGCAAAGGACCCTAATTCCACGACCTTGATAAAAATCTTCATGCTGGTTAACCGGTCAAGCATTCATCATCCTCAGTTGTGACTGATGTATAATATCGACAATTTATTCAGCAAAAAAGAGGAATATGCTGAAAGCTTCGAGTGATTGGCAAGTCCAGTTCTGGTGGAGACTTTCGAAATGCCTGTTTATCTTGTGCGCATGGACCACCCTGACGGCGAGGGATGGGGACAGCATGTCGCAGCACACGTGTTGTATCTCAGGCGCCTTATTCAGGAACGCAGCCTGCTGGCCTCCGGTCCGTTGAAAGGGACCTCATTGCGCTCCGGCTTTCTGATTATGAAAGGCGCCAATCGGCAAGAGATTGACGCGATTATTGCCGGTGATCCCTTTGCATCCGAAGGTTTGATTTGTGATCTGCGCATTGAAGAATGGGACCCACTATTCGGGTGCCTGTCAAACCATGCAACAGGCAAACTCCCGCAAGAATTGAAATCTCTTTTCCCTTCATGACGACAGCGCTGTGTTTTTTAAGAAATAAAAACGAAAAGAGAGCCTTGGGATTATGAACGATCTTCAGTGGTATGCTGTAGGAGATGCCCGCATACTAAAAATACAGGATCTGACGCTGGCAGCACTCACTCCAGAACAGTTGCTTCCTGACTGGGATGATGCAACGGCACTTCAGGTCTATCCTGATCTGTCTGAAACGCTGGATGCTTCAGAAACGAAAGCTCTTTTGAGCGTTCATAGCTGGCTCATCAAGGATCGCGGTCGGAACATTCTTGTGGATACGGGGGCCGGGAATAGCAAGGCTCGACCTGCTGCTCTGTATTTCGATCACTTGCAGACCGTGTGGCTTGAAAATCTGATGCGCGCTGGCGTCCGGCCAGAAGATATCGATTTTGTTCTTCTCACCCATCTGCATGTCGATCATGTCGGGTGGAACACACGCCTGCAAAATGGCATCTGGGTTCCGACCTTCCCGAATGCCCGATATGTCTTTTCTAGAGCCGAATATGATTTTTTCAGCAATCCAGCTCATGATAGTGCCCGTAATAAAACCAGTTTCATGACACGCATTGATAGCGTTGATCCGATTATCTCGGCGGATCTTGCGGATCAGATTGACCTAGACGGATCCGAAGTTCTTGAAGGAATTTCCTTTCACCCCACACCTGGGCATACGCCCCATCACGCGTCTCTTGTGCTGAAATCAGGTATGGAGCGTGCGCTCTTCACGGGTGATGTCATGCATCACCCCATTCAGGTATGTATTCCGGAGTGGAGTGCCGTTTTTGATGCAGATCCTCAGATAGCCATCATATCGCGCAAATGGGCTTTGAATTACGCTGTCGAGCACAACGCGGCATTATTCACATCGCATTTTCCGATGACAGCCGCTGGAAAAGTGATGACATACGATCAGGGAAGGGGTTGGTCTTTCTTCTAGGGCCGCCATTATGTCCGCTGTTCACCTCGTTCAATTCCATTGCGGACATTCCGCTTTCCCCTCCAAATAAGACGCCTGTAGCTTACCTAACACTCCCTGCCCATAGCGGTGCGAACTCCTCGGCCTGCCTGAGAATATTCTGCACCGCTTCATCCTGCATGTCTGGTGGGTAGCCGTACTTCCGGAGTATGCGTTTGACCGCCGTGCGCATTCTCGCGCGTGTCGGGGCCATGACGTTCCAGTCTACCGTCGCATTCTCCCGAATGGTCTTGACCAGAGCCGCCGCGATGACCCGCAGGCCCGGGTCTCCCATAGCGTCGCGGGCACTGTCATTCCGGGCGAGGGCGTCATAGAACGCCACTTCCTCCGGCGTCAGACCGAGTTCTTCGCCCCGTGAGCGGGCCGCCGCCATTTCATGCGCCAGCCGAATGAGTTCATCCAGAATCTGCGCGGACGTCAGGGCATTGGTGTGATACCGGCCGACCGCCTGCTCAAGGCGCGTCGAGAAGGCCTCGGCTTCGGTCAGGTTGGACCGGCTGCGACTGCGGATCTGGCCTTCCAGCAGCTTTCGCAGCGCCTCGATCGCCAGATTGCGCTGCGGCATCTCCCGGACTTCCTGAAGAAATCCGTCGGACAGGATGGAGATGTCCGGCCGACCAATCCCGGCGGCTTCCATGATGTCAATGATATCCGTGGAGACGACGGCCCGGCTGACCAGTTGTTTAATCGCCAGGTCGCGCTCTTGCGGACTTTTTCGGTCTGCATCATCGCCGCTTTGTTTCACCAGAGCCGCCCGTACGGCCTCGAAAAACCCGACCTCATCGCGCAATTCCGCCGCTTGATCACTGGCTGATGCCAGCGCAAAGGCGACTGAAAGCGCCTTCACTGCGTCAGGAAAGCGTTTCTGTGCCGCCTTACGGGCCTCATCGCTTGTTGCCTGCGCGGCGTCCCGCTGCTGCTGGCCGAGCACATGGTCCAACGCTCCGGCCATGATCGTGAGCTTCACCTTGGCAGACGCGCCGGGAACGAGGGCAGGGCGGTAATCAAACCCGCTGGCCTGTTCGGGATTGAACATTGCCCGGACAATCTCATAGCGCTCCTGAAGAGCCCGGATGGCTTCGGCCTCATCAATGCCGACCTGCTCCCGGTCTCCGGCGGAGTATTCGCCAAGCGCGGCCTTCAGGTTCTGCGCGAGGCCGATATAATCTACGACCAGACCACCCGGCTTGCCTTTGAACACCCGGTTCACGCGGGCAATGGCCTGCATCAGACCATGACCACGCATGGGCTTGTCCACATACATCGTGTGCATGGACGGCACGTCGAATCCCGTCAGCCACATGTCCCGGACGATCACCAGCTTTAGCGGGTCAGCGTTGTCCTTCATGCGCTTGGCCAGCAATTCGCGTCTTGTCTTGGGGCGCTTGCCGATATGTGGCTGGAACCCGGCGGGATCGGCCGAACTGCCCGTCATCACGACCTTGATGACGCCTTCGTTGTCGTCGTCGCTGTGCCAGTCCGGACGCAGACGGATGATCTCGTCATAAAGCGCTACGCAGATGGCCCGGCTCATGCCGACGATCATGCCCTTGCCGTCCAGCGCCTCCAGCCGGTTCTCGAAATGCCGGACCAGATCTTCCGCCACGCGCTTCAGACGCGGCTCCGCGCCGACCAAAGCTTCAACCCGCGAGTATTTCTGGCTAAGCCTGTGTTCTTCGCTTTCCGACAGTCCCTCGACGATCCCGGCCAGTTCATCGTCAAGCTCTTCCTTGACGTCGTCGTCGAGTTCAATGCGGACCAGGCGGCTTTCATAGTAGATCGGGACCGTCGCGCCATCTTCCACCGCCTGGGCGATGTCATAGATGTCGATGTAATCGCCGAAGATCGCGCGTGTGTTCACATCGGCTGTTTCAATCGGCGTTCCGGTAAAGCCGATGAACGACGCATTGGGTAGGGCGTCCCGCATGTGTTTGGCAAAACCGTAGGACACCTTGCCTGTCTCATGGTTGAATTTCGCTTCCAGACCGTACTGGCTGCGATGCGCTTCATCCGCCATGACCACGATGTTCCGCCGGTCCGTCAGCAGCTGCGCGGTCTCTTCGTCGCCTTCGGGCTGGAACTTCTGCAACGTGGTGAAGATCACACCACCGGACGCCCGCCGGAGCAGTTTGCGCAGATCGTCCCGGCTGTCCGCCTGTTCCGGTGTCTGGCGCAGAAGCGCCTGTGCGCCGGAGAAGGTGGCGAACAACTGATCGTCCAGATCGTTGCGGTCGGTCAGAACGACGATCGTCGGGTTTTCCATCTCGGGATGGCGGGCGATGATCCCGGCATAGAACGTCATCAGCAGGCTCTTGCCCGAGCCCTGCGTATGCCAGATGACTCCGGCCTTGCGGTCGCCGCCCTGCGCCGTGGCCCGGACGGTCTGCGCCACGGCCTTCCGGCAGGCATGGAACTGATGATAGGCGGCCAGAATCTTGATCGGGCTACCGTCCTTCTCCGTGAACAGCACGAAATCCCGCACCAAAGCGAGCAGCCAACGCGGGGTGAACACGCCGCGCAGCACGGTTTCCATTTCCTGATGGTTCTTCGCCACCAGCTCTTCACCATCCACCGTGCGCCACGGCATGAAACGCTCGCGGTCTGCCGTGAGCGAGCCGACGCGGGCCTAGGTGCCGTCTGAAATCACCAGCACTTCGTTGAAGCGGAACAGGGAAGGAATGAAGGCGCGATAGGTCTGGAACTGGTTCCAGGCGGAATCCAGCGTGGCGGTCTCGGAACTCGGGCTTTTCAGTTCAATCACGCCCAGAGGCAGGCCGTTGACGAACAGCGCGAGATCGGGCCGCCGGTTGGCCTCGTCCTTTTCCACCACGAACTGACGCACGGCGAGAAAGTCGTTGCGCTCGGGATGGTCGAAGTCGACCAGCCGCGCTCGGTCGCCAGATTGGGTACCGTCCTCGCGCACCACGTCCACCGGCACGCCATCGACCAGATACCCATGGAGGCGACGGTTTTCGTCCACGACATCCGGCGTGTCTTCTCGACGAAGGGCTAGCAGGGCCTCATCCCGTGCGGCCTGTGACAGATGCGGGTTTAGGCGTTCGATGGCGGTCCGAAGGCGGGCGGTTAGAATGACGTCCGATAACGAGGTGCGTTCGGGATGGGCACCGCCGGGGGAGATGTCCGGCCCGGTAGTGACCGCATAGCCGCATTCCTGCAGGATCTCGCAGGCCCAGTCCTCAATCTCGTTTTCGGACAGGAAACTCATAGCGCGTCCGCCACCATCTTTTCGGCGTCACGAATGCGGATTTCGCCGGACATCAGTTTGGGGAGGAGCAGGTCGCGGAGTTGGGCGAGAGTGCGCGATTCAAAATAATTTTCTATAATTCTATTAAAGATTGGCGACGTTATACTCTCAAATTTCGATAATATTTTGTCGTCAGGAATGAGAGTTTCGAATGTTTCAATTAGATTTTTGCTTAAATTCTGCTGAGCTGACCCTGTGGCCTTGTTTGATAAATCGAATTTTGAACGCAATATATGTAAAAAATGTACGATTTACAACCGTCTCTGGGCATTAGCGCGGATATAGCTTGATTTGTAGTCATTTTAATGGCCGTTAAGCCAACTTCTCCGGCTGTTGCACCATATAAGGCAATAACGATAGAGCCAGAAGATATCCACTTTGCTGAACTATTCCGCAATCCTTCGTCTGTAATATAATTTTCAGTTTCTAGAACATATTGCTTTCGAACTTCTCCAGACGTTAGCCAAGGCACGTTGCCATTTTTCCAGTAAGTGGATTCTGTTCTTTTTGGAGTTCCGCCATTGCAGATGTTAGTAGTTAACTCTTGTAATTCTCCTATCTTCCACCCCTCCGGCTTCCCCTCATCATCCAGCCTGTCAGGGAAAAGTTCCCAGATTTCGGGGGCGAGATAAGGCGTTTGACCGGCCATTTTTGCCCGTATCGGGCCGAAATCGACAAACCAATCCCGAAACAACGCCCGCGCCATCGCCTCCAGCGTCTCGTTCGTCCGGCGGTTGAGGTCGATCTTGTCGTCGAGAGCGCCAAGCAGCTCAACAATTTGCCGCTGCTCTTCACAAGAGAAATCGGGAATTTCGATCGCCTCAAGCTGATCGGTCGGTAACCTTCCCGTGCCATGACCGGCGGATTCGACTAAAGCGAGCAGTGCTTCTTTGTGAGCTGAAAGTGCGTAGTAGACAAAACGTCCATCAGTTTCCTTCTTGGGAAGAAGGGCTTTTATATCCTGATTGAATGCAAGCGCGTCATTAGAAAAAATTACACGAATTTCTGTGTGGAGAGACATTCCCCGAACCGCAATAAAAACGCTACCAGCGGGGACGATCCGCGTACCGTTTCCAATTGCCTGTGTCGTGACGTAATCAGTGGTTTTCCCTTCCCAATCCGCCGTATCTTTCGGGGTAAGCCAAGGAATGGTGCCATTCCAATACTCTGACCGCGTTTTGGATGGAGTTCCACCAGATGCAAAGTCAGCAACGTCGACAAGGCGGGTCACAGTTCATCCTTCTTTTTGCGTAATACCGCACAGGTCTCGACAATCTGCTCCCGGAAATCTTCATCGACTTGCGCCCAATCCAGCACATCGACTTTCCATGGAAGATCAGACTCCGAAAACGCCTCTTCCAGCTGCGCCCGCGTCTCCAGCGGCAACGGCTCATCCCCCATCACTGCCAGATCCAGATCCGAGAACGGCTTGGCCTTGCCTGTCACGCGCGAGCCGAACGCCCGCATCTCGCGGTCAGGCACAATGTCGTTGAGGATCCGCAGCACGATGGCCCGTTCTTCGGATGTAATGTCGATCCGGTCCGTCACGCGGTCCGGTCTTTCAGAACGGCCAGCAGAAACGCCGCCTCGTCGATAAAATCAGGTATCGTCGCCACGACCTGCTTTGCGGAGGCTTCGTTATAGGTGTGGCTGGTCATGTTCCGCATCTTGCGAAACACGCTCCATTGCGGCCAGGCGCTTTTGAGCAAGCCGGCTTCATTGGCGGAGCGGATCAGGTCCGGAAAGCCCATGCGGTCATATTCTTCCGGAGAGGCCGCGTTGGCTTCCAGAAATCGCTTCAGGGTCTTGTGGCTGAGTTCATAGGTGAACTCGAAACGCTGGATCAGCCCATCGCGTAGCTGCTCATCATCAGGATGGGCAACATGCCGCGCCCAGCCTTCCTTCAGACGATCCAGCGCCCGTTCCAGTGGTGTGAGATAGAGGGTCATGAAGCCTCCTGCGGGACGATCAATTTCAGAGACGCAGTGATTTTTGCATTCAGTTCCTCGCCCTGTCGGAACTGATCCTGCAAGGTTTTCTCCAGCGCCGCGAAGCGCTCGGTGAAAGGCACGCTGTCTTCTTCAGCCTCTTCTGCACCAACATAGCGGCCGGGTGTCAGGACGAAGCCGTGCTGCTCTACCTCGTCGAGCGTGACGGACTTGCAGAAGCCGGGGATGTTCTCATAGGGGGCCGCGTCCTTCTCGCCGCGCCAGGAATGGTAGGTGTCGGCGATGCGGGCGACGTCCGCATCCGTCAGTTCGCGGCGGGTGCGATCGACCATCGTGCCGAGCTTGCGGGCATCGATGAACAGCATCTCCCCGCGACGGTCGCGCCATCCTTTCGGGTTTTTGGTGCGGGTCAGGAACCAGAGGCAGGCCGGGATCTGGGTCGAATAGAAAAGCTGGCCGGGGAGGGCGACCATGCAGTCCACGGTGTCAGCCTCGACCATGCGGCGGCGGATCTCACCTTCGCTGTTCTGGTTGGACGACATGGACCCGTTGGCCAGCACGACGCCCGCTGTCCCGTTCGGGGCGAGGTGCCACAGAATATGCTGGAGCCATGCATAGTTGGCATTGCCCGCAGGCGGTTTGCCGTACTGCCAGCGGGGGTCGTCCTCCAGCGACGCATTCCACCAGTCTGAGATATTGAATGGTGGGTTGGCGAGAATGGTATCGAAGCGCAGGTCCTTGAGTTCGTCCCGCAGGAAGCTGCCTTCGTTGTTCCAGCGGATATCCGCGCCGATGCCCCGGACGGCGAGGTTCATTTTCGCTAGACGCCAGGTGGTGTGGTTGCTCTCCTGCCCATAAATGGCGATGTCGCCCAGCTTGCCGCCGTGGGATTCCACGAAGCGTTCCGACTGCACGAACATGCCGCCCGACCCGCAGCAGGGGTCATAGACGCGACCCTTATAGGGTTCGAGCATGGAAACCAGCGTGCGGACGACACTGGACGGAGTGTAGAACTCGCCCCCGCGCTTGCCTTCCGCGCCCGCGAAACCGCCGAGGAAGTATTCATAGACGCGCCCCAGCACGTCACGGGCCTGATCCTCGCTGCCGCCCATGCCGATCTCGGAGATGAGGTCGATCAGTTCGCCCAGCATGACACTGTCCAGCGCGGGACGTCCGTAATCCTTGGGGAGAACGCCCTTGAGCTGTTCAGGGTTGGCCTGCTCGATGGCCAACATGGCATCATCGATCATCTTGCCGATGCCGGATGAGCGGGCATTGGCCTGAAGGTGCGACCAGCGGGCAGTTTCTGGCACCCAGAAGATATTCTCGGCCAGATATTCATCCGGGTCCTCGGCAGCGGCCGGGTCATCATGCAGCAGAATGGCGTGATGAGCCTCAAACGCTGTGGAGATGTAGCGTAGAAAGATCAGCCCGAGCGTGACATGCTTGTAGTCGGACGGTTCGAGGTTCTTGCGCAGCTTGTCAGCTGCCAGAAACATCTGCTGTTCGAAGCCAAGGTTGGCGGCTGTTGTCTTCGCTTTTGTCCGCGTCGTCTTCTTGGGGGCAGGAGCGGCGTCCGGGTTCTTGCGGGGGCGACCACGGGGCATGGAAACAGGCTTTCAGGCTGACAGAACAGGTCGTTACAATCTGCCCGATCAGACCCTGAACGTCGAGGGTTGAGAGAAGCCTTGATGAGAGGTCCGGTTTCGAGGTGATGATGCTGTTATGACACCTGTCAGGTCAGGCCTTCCGCAGCCTGCTCGACGATACTGTTTGTCAGCGACTGTTCGGAGAGTTTCAACCTTGTTCGAATTCTCCGGCTTGCAAACCAGTCTGCCCAAAAGTGAATAAATACCCTTTTCGACATTCAGGAATGGCATTCAGTCCTGAACGTCGCTGTGGCCATTCGGCTTTCGCACATCGCCCTCGCAATGGCCCCGCGTCGGTATGCCTGCCGAAGTGCATAAATTGACCGAAATTCAATATAATCGAGGTATTTGAAAAAAGCTGATTGAGAAATCAAAGTCTGTCGGATCTGGCGTAGATCCTCGAATTTTGTTCGGGTCAAGGTAATTGCATCCTCTAATCTGGCGTTATTTCCCTGGACGCCTGCAATTCCTAACTCGTGCTTCAGCACTTTACGGTTGCGAGCACGGGTTCTGGCTTCCGCGCGCCGTAAGGCATCTTCATAAGCCCGTTCGGATACGCGATACGCTCAGGCGACTTTAGCGTTGCTCCAGCTTGAGAGCGGCGTTCGCGGAAGTTCCGGTTCAGCACCCCGCCGGTTTTGCCTGGCGAAGTGTGATTTATAATACAGGCAATCTCTCACCTCTGCCTCGCGGCGAATGATGTGAGCAGTAAGAGGCGCATTATAAAGATTCTTATCTTTTTCAGGATTACTACCAGACGGAGAAAGCGTCTTGCCGGTTGAGTCCGCCGTACGATATGGTATTGATCGCCAGTATTTCCGGACTGTGCGCTCGCTGATCCCGGCTTTTTCGGCCAGCGCCGTCTGTGTGATCTTCTTCCCTGCTGGCCACACGCGGACGGTGTCGACGAGCAGTTTAAGAAAACGTTCGGATCTGCGTCGTGCACTTTCTCGTCCTGCTGCCGCCTGTCGCTCCCGACCCGGGATACTATCGCGAACATCCTTCTCGGCCTGGATTACCCGATAGGATGAATACGCTCGCACATCTCCCTGACATTCAGGCGCTTCAGCGGAGGCGTGAAACGTCTGTTTGTCTGACAGGCAAAGCGTAAAATGGTTTCTAGAGGTGTGGCTTTCCGAAGCCGGAAACGCACGATGTCAAAAAGCAGCCTGTTTCGCTTGGGAATCGACAAACCCTCGTCGAGACGTTCATTAAGGATGGGCTGCTTTGCAAGAAGCTTCAGTAATGCACAATTGAGAAAATGCAGATCGACCGGTGCGGTTCCGGAAGTTGTCTCAACATGTGTCCCCCAGGGCGCTGGGACGAGTGTTTCAGGTGGCTGAGGTGTTGCTCCTAAAAATTTTCCTATCAGGCTTTTCGCGAGGTCAGCGTAACGCTGCGGTGCCTTTCTGGCCCTTTTTCCTAAAATGACGGGATCCTCAAGCCATAGGACTGCAAAAACCTTTCCGGTCACGCGATCTCTTATGATCCAGGGGCGGACAGAGATCGGGAGCAAGTCAAGGCGCGTCTCCCAGCCCGGGTTGAGAAGGCAGATCAGGATATTGCGCGCTTGCCGTGTATTCGCACACAGGTAGTTCTGATGAACTGCAACAGGAAGCGGAACGCGGTTAACCTGCTCGCTGAATGCGCTACATGTCTCTGTCCAGCGCGGAAATCGAGGCAACAGCGTTTCAGCGATGATGCGTTGAGTCGGTTCAAAATTTCCGATTTCTGAGACAGCTTCCTGCAGGATGTGAGGCGTCTTTATGTGCCAGTGCGGGAGGACGTCCAAAGGGTTACTGTTTACATGGCTCATAGTTTTGCAGACGCTCATGACTGAAGTTCACTCTTTCCGAGTTCAGCACTGGCTTTTCAGGGAAACAAAAGACTGATCATGCGCCCGGCAATAGCCAAAACGAGCAGAATACCGGCATTTACATAAACAGACGCCGGCATGACCACGATCTGGCCTGTCGCTCGCGGGCGACCTCTTTTACGCCTGACCGCAAGACCATGCAGGTCAGCTGCAGCAGAGTTATTCATGTCCGGTACAGGGGTATTGCGCTGCACGTGCGATGCCAGAAAAGCGTCCAGATCCCGCTTGCGAAAGCGAAGCCGTCGACCGATCGCAATAAAGACGGTCGGCCCCTGACCGCGGGATCGCATTGTGCGAAAGGCATCGTATGATATTCGCAGGTATTGCGCCGCTTCTCTCGAAGTCATGACCTCGCAGGCGCTGCCGTTATTCCGGTGATCCACACGTCCGTCCTCACTGCTTCCCTGTGCCGCATTCAGGATAGTCGGAAGTATCCAGTAAAATTCAACAGGAAACCGAAGGAAGTATTTCCGCTTTCGTTACGAATATTATTTTTGCGGGGCGTTTTCAGTTTCTGGGCAGAGAGAATTTCCGCAGCAGCAAGAATTATAACAAAATATTTCAAGGCGGGTTTTGTCATGCTCACATATGTATCCTGTGGCCGGATTTACC
>NZ_BJVA01000022.1 GCF_007988905.1 Gluconobacter kanchanaburiensis NBRC 103587 | reverse complement strand
ACGATCCATCTGTTCGTCCGTCAGCCAAAACAGGTCGCTCATTGCCAGTCTCCTCGCAGAGCCTGAATCAAAATTCCCTACAAAAATCAATGGGTCCTGAGCCTAGACGGTTATCTGATTTATCGAAATCCATTCGACCTCGGCTCCCATCTTATTCTTGAGAAATGCATTATCGTGCGGCATCCGGACGCGATATGTGTCGCTCTATAAATTTCCAACGCGGTTTGCAGACTGATGTTCTGCTTTTCCCAGAAATATCCAGATGAGCTGAAGCCGTGGCCTGCAAAAAAAAATCGTAAGAAATTTCCTCAAAGTGTTGTCCATGTTCGGCTAGCGTTCTTGATTTTGCTGACAACACAGTACGAAGGCTCCCTGCAAGTCCAAATGGACAATGCTGGGAGAATGGACGCAACACGTCTTCGGCGTACTGAAATGGAAAGACTATAATATTTTGTTTTCGCAATATAAAACGTCCGGGTAGGTGTTGTCCGAAGTCAGTATTCAGGGCAGTCCATAGCAAGCTTATCTCTTTTCGCCATGTCATCAGGCGCTGCTGCATTGCAGGATTTTCACCCAGCTATCTTTCTGCAGTTCACAATTGTTCTGTCGAATGAAGCTCGTCGACCCAGGCATGACGATCATCCTCAGTTATGGGGCAGACCGTGTCATCTTATCCTCCTGAGCTTGGGGCGTTTGTCTTCATCGACAAGGCGGTGCAAAGCATCTCGGGCTCTGGACAGTCGGGACATTACCGTTCCGGTCGGCACTCCCAGGATGTCCGAGACAGTTTCATATTCCAGGCCTTCAACCCCAACGAGTAGCAGGACCTGTCGATGCTTATCAGATAACCGGTCAAAGGCACTGATGACTTCCTTCCACTCAAGGTGTGGGATCTGGGTAGCATCCTGAATTGGGTCAGGAGATCTTCCCGGTGAAGTGACCAGAGATTTCAGACGACGCCAGTGGCTAATATTGAGGCGATAAGCGATGGTGAACAGCCACGGTCGCAGATCCGACAGGTCGTGTACCTGATGCATTCGCGTAAGGGCACGCTCCAAACAGTCCTGCACAAGGTCTTCTGCTCGGTGGGGATCGCGCGTCAGGACTTGCGAGTACCGTCTCAAGGCCGGTATCGCCCGTTGTAACCTGATGTCGTTGTTCTCGTTCAACCCGGCCTCTGTTTCATGTGCTTTTCATCCTCCTGAATGTGAACGCTTATGGGGCCAGTTGATTTCGAACCGGATGGCGAGACAGGTGCGTTTTCGCTGAATGTTTTACTCAGAGGGAATAGATCCGCCTGCTCAATCGTCTTTAAGCCAGACGATGTCAGAGGATCGAAAAAATGACGACGAACACTCATATGCTGTCTGGTTCCATCCTGCGCTGGCTCGGTGTGATCACGCTTCCATTTTTTCTCATGCTGTCCTTTCTTTGGGCGGGCGGGTGGCTGACACCTTACCGCCTGACACAGGCCGCTATGCTGGACGCTTTGCAGAAAGGGAGTGGCATGCACCCTGGATTTCGCCGCAACCACGCCAAAGGTGTCTGTGTAGCTGGATGGTTTGAGGGTAATGGGAGCGCCTCCAGCCTTTCGATGGCCACCGTCCTGCAGAAAGGGCGGGTTCCTGTCGTTGGGCGGTTCGCACTTGCTGGCGGCCTTCCATATCAGGCCGATGCTCCTGAGAAAGTTCGCAGTATGGCCCTGCGTCTGATGCCGTCGGACCGTCAGGAATGGCGCATGGGAATTAACGATATTCCTGTCTTTCCTGTTGGAACGCCGCAGGAATTCCACGACCTTCAGCTTGCATCGCACCCGGATTTGACGACGGGAAAACCTGACCCAGCACGCATGCAGGCCTTCCGTACAAGCCATCCTTGGTTACAACCTGCGATGGCACAGATTGGCCGACGACCTGTTTCGTCGGGTTTCGCCGATGATACCTATCGTAGTCTCGACAGCTTTCTTTTTGTCGCGGAAGACGGAACGAAGACAGCCGTACGTTGGGCTATGGTGCCGGTCCAACCAGTTATGCCTGAGATTGGTCATGCGAATGATCATGATTATCTTTTTCGTAAAGTTATTGAAGACATTCACACCCATCCACTGCAATGGCGGCTGATGGTAACGCTGGCAGGTAGCGGCGACGCAATTGACAACCCGAGCAAGGGATGGTCGCAGGATGATCGACAGATCAATGCGGGAACCTTGACCCTGACAGGTATCGGGAGTGAGGAAAACGGCCCATGTACCGGCATAACTTTTGATCCGCTTGTCTTGCCCGAGGGCATAATGCCGTCAGGCGATCCGATCCTACAGGCCCGATCTGCGGCCTATATGCGTTCGTTCTATCTGCGTTCCGGCGAACGGCCGACTGCCCCTGCTGTTTCAGCTGAAATGACGGTCCCGTCTGCCAATGCGAGAGACAAAAAGTCATGAAAAACGTGAAATCTTTCACCCTACCGTCTCGCATCCTGCACTGGGTTATGGCCGTTATGATTCTGGCCATGCTCCTCATTGGTGTGTTCATGGCATCGACCGTTGGATCTGGTTACTATCGCCTGGTGGCGTTGCATCGCTCTGTGGGGATCGCAATCCTTGTTCTTGCTATGCTGCGTCTGGGAAACCGGCTGCACACGCCTCCACCTTCCTTGCCGGAGGATTTGCCCCCGGTGATGAAAATTGGAGCTCATGCATCGCATATCCTGCTTTATGTGCTGATGATTGTTTTGCCGCTTGTTGGATGGGGGATGTTGTCGGCAGGGGGGTACCCCATCCCGCTATGGGGTCAGTCCGTGCTTTTGCCACCGATCCTTCCTCACGACCCGGTACTCTGGGCGGAACTTCGGTCGGTGCATACCTTACTGGCCTTTCTGCTGTTTGGTCTCGTTTTGGCGCATGTCGCCGCCGCTTTGTTTCATGGCCTGATCCGACGCGATGGCGTACTTCGCAGTATGCTGCTTCGGGAACGTCTGGATCCGATCTCTCAAGAAAGCCACGGCGATTAAGCCGTGGCTGCTGATGGATGTCAGCTTGCAGCAAACGCAAGGAGATCTATGTTGAGTGCCTCCGCATTGACCGTCAGCATTCCGTGCGAGAAGCCGGGATAGGTTTTAAGGGTGCCATTGACGAGTAATTCAACAGACTTGAGTGCTGAATCAGCGATAGGCACGATCTGGTCGTCTTCTCCATGCAGCACGAGTGTTGGTATCGCGATGCTTTTCAGGTCTTCGGTCTGGTCTGTTTCGGAAAATGCCTTAATGCCCTCGTAGTGCGCTTTGGCGCTCCCCATCATGCCCTGACGCCACCAGTTTTGAATGACGCCCTCTTGCGAGCTGTTACCCTCGCGATTGAACCCATAGAACGGACCGGTTGGCACATCGCGGAAGAACTGTGCCCGGTTGGCTGCGAGGGCAGCGCGGAAACCATCGAACACCTCAAGCGGCAGACCCTCGGGATTTGCTTCTGTGCGCAGCATCAGGGGCGGGACAGCGCTGACCAGAACGGCTTTGGCGGCGCGTCCGGACGGCTGACCGTATTTGGCCACATAACGTGCGACTTCGCCGCCACCAGTGGAATGACCGATATGTACGACGTTTCGGAGGTCCAGTTTTTCGACCACGGCGAACGCATCTGATGCGTAGTGGTCCATGTCATGCCCCGTCGAAACCTGCTCAGAGCGCCCGTGGCCGCGGCGGTCATGGGCCACCACGCGGAATCCATTCTGTAAAAAGAAGAGCATCTGGGCATCCCAGTCGTCGGAAGAGAGGGGCCAGCCATGATGGAACATGATGGGACGGGCGTCTTTCGGTCCCCAGTCCTTGTAGAAGATCTCGACATCATCCTTGGTGGTAACGAACGACATGATTATTTCTCCAAAATTCAGATGGTGACAGTTGTCTCGGGGCTACCCCGGAACACGTCCGGGGGGCAGTTTTGATGGCGTTCAGATCTGTTTCTGACCACCGTCAACGTAAAGTTCGATCCCGTTGATGAAACTAGCCTCGTCAGACGCCAGAAACAGAACCGAGCGGGCGATTTCTTCCGGCTGGGCCACGCGACCTGAGGGGATCAGGCCAGAAAGATAGGTTTTGGTTTCTTTGGCCTGTTCGCCGCCGCCAAAAAGCTGATTCAAACCTGCCGTATCGGTCACACCCGGACTAACTGCATTGACGCGAATATGTCGGTCCTTGAGGTCAAGCATCCAGTTTCGCGCAAAGCTGCGTACAGCTGCCTTCGTTGCAGAATACACACTGAGAGCCGGGGTGCCCGCGGCGCTGACATTCGAAGCATTCAGCACGATCGAGGCCCCGTCGCGCAGCAGGGGAAGCGCCTTCTGTACAGTAAAGAGCACGCCTTTGACGTTACTGTCGAAAGTGGACTGATAGTGTTCTTCGGAAATGGCACCAAGTGGTGCAAATTCCCCGCCACCGGCATTGGCGAAGACGACATCGATCTGGTTATGCGTCTGCTGAACGGTATCATACAGACGGTCGATATCGTCCAGATGCCCCATATCACCGCGTACACCCGTTACCTTGCCGCCGATGCGAGTGACAGCGGCGTCGAGCGCTTCCTGTCGTCTTCCGGTGATGAAAACGAATGCGCCTTCATCGGCGAAAGCTTTGGCGGTAGCTAGACCAATGCCACTTGTACCGCCGGTTACAATCACGACTTTGCCATCAAATCCGTAAGTCATTGTTCTGTTCCTGATTTTTAGCGCTCCGTTTGCGCCGTCAGGAAAGAGATGCCATTGGAACGATCATCGCTGTAGACGGCAATATTGACACACAGCGTTCAGAAAGAGGAACGATGGAACGGCGAGATCTCAACGATTATGCGTATTTCGTAGCGGTCGTCGCGCATGGCGGCTTTTCGGCCGCCTCGCGTGTGCTGCGTGAGCCGAAGTCAAAACTCAGCCGCCGCATCACCGATCTGGAAAACCGGCTTGGTACACGTCTAATCGAACGGTCCAGTAGACGCTTTCGCGTCACGGACCTTGGTCGGACATTTTATGAGCGCTGCCGCATTATGCTGGATGAGGCAGAAGCCGCAGAGGCAATCATCAGCGCGGCCCAGGCTGAGCCAGCGGGCGTCGTTAGGTTCAGTTGTCCGACCGGCATGGTTGCTGTGATCGGTCATCTGATGACAGGCTTTCTGGATCGCTATCCTAAGGTGCGGTTGCAACTTCTGGCAGTGGACCGGCCAGTGGATCTGATAGAGGAACGCATCGACCTTGCGTTACGGGTTCGTCTGGCTCTCACCTCGGATGCAGCTTTGACAATGCGTACTCTCGGGCGCTCCACACGTGTGTTAGTCGCGCATCCGCGTGTAGCTGCAAGCATCAGAAACCTGCAGGATCTGGAGAATGCATCGCTCTTAACAACAAGCGATGAGGCAACAGACTGTATCTGGCCTTTGACGAATAATCATGGCGAGACCCATGAAATACGCCGAATGCCCCGGTTCGGTTCGCAGGATATGGGCATAGTGCGGGATGCGGCGATTGCGGGACTGGGGGTTGCGTGGCTCCCGGATCATTTCGTTCGGGAGCCACTGGAGAAGGGCTTGGTAGTGCAGGTCCTTCCGGACTGGAGAGGACCGGAAGGAATCGTCCATCTTGTATTTACAACGCGGCGTGGGCTGCCATCAGCGGTGCGTGCATTCATCGATCACCTCGCAGGTGGATTTCCAAAGTGCCTATAAGTGCTGCGCGCTACCGGCAGAGACGTCCGTGTCTGGATAATGATGTTAGGCTCAGGACTCATAGCTAGAAGATGACGGTTGCAGCGAGGCAGATGGCTGAGAAGAAGACATTCGGGCATCTGTCATAGCGTATTGCGATACGCCGCCAGTCCTTGAGGCGACCGAACATGACCTCGATGTGGTTGCGGCGTTTGTATTTCCTTTTGTCGTATTTGAGCAGTTTTCGGCGAGATGTCCTTCCTGGAATGCAGGGCTTTATTCCTTTCTCTTCCAAGGCGTCCCTGAAGCAGCCGACGTCATATCTGCAATCTCCTAGCATCCATTGTGTTGTAGGAAAATTGTCCAGCAGGGCAGCGGCACCGGTATAATCAATCGCTGACCTGACCCCAGTCATGAAGAAGCTCCACGATCATCTGTTCTGATCAGTGACTGCATGCAGCCTGGATTCCGGTGCTTAACTGCAGGTTTGAAGCCGGGCGGTGTGCTTTGAGATAGGTCGCATCAATCATAATCGTCTGAGGCTCATGTTCAGTCTCCTTACAAAAGTCCATGGGGCCCGATCCAAGGATTGTGTAACTTTTTTGGGGGTATCGCCAGTACTCACTTGCAATACTTACTGAAATCCACAAGCATAACGGAGGATTTTTGAATATTTTTGTTATGCGTCGGGTAGGAAGATGAATGTTTATTTGGAGTTGTGACGTAGAAAAATCGTGTGATCAATTAAAGATCCTGAAAATTTTTTCAGAATATTGGATGCCGTACCGAGAATACTCGATCGGTCTCTGTTTTGGTTTCGTATTTTGGAATGTCATCTGTCCGTTTGACGCGTAGTGATCAAGCTCTAAACAACAAAATAAATGCGATGTTGAGTATTTTAAGAAGTAGTCCCCAGGAGGGGGAATTATTTGCAATGTGTTCATGCCATGCTGTCTCATATCCTCTTAGTGGCGATATGCTCGCCGGGAAAATCTCGAGATGAGCGATCCTCTGAACCATACTGAAATCATTCCACCGACACGTCAGGGTGCGACATCGGGTGCAGAAACTCGGAAGTCGCCGTTTGTGGAACCTTGTCCGATGCCTGTCATTGAGGCTCCATTAGGAGTTCGTTTCGACTTCAATCAGGGGGCCAGAGTGTCACTCCCTCCTCGGTCGGACGGGAAATGGCGGATTCGGCTGCGGGACCTCGACACCGGCAATATTGTTTTCGCGAGTGAGAACGCGGGAGCATTCGTTATGTCCTCGAAGCAGTATTATGTGCGCTTTCAGATCGAGGTGAGTGAAATTGGCTCAGACGGTGCGGAACATTCCGTTGTTTCTCATGTCTATGATGCAGGCGAGCAGTTGGTCCTCATTCAGTTCCCTATTGGAACCTTGGGTGACACGCTTGCATGGTTCCCTTACGCAGCACGTTTTGCCCAGCGTCATCGGGCGCGCGTGACGTGCGTTATGTCCGGATTGATCATTCCGCTTCTGCGTGATGCCTACCCACAATTGACGCTGCTGACCAAGGAAGAAGCAGAAGAGCAGAAACTCGTTGAGAACGCCTATGCGACTTATTGTCTGGGGCTATTCTTTGACGACAGGGAGAACAATCGGCAGCCGACTGATTTTCGTTTCGTCGGACTCCATCGAACAGCTGGATATATTCTTGGCGTAGACCCGGCCGAGGAACCGGTGCAGCTGGCCCTACCCGACAGTAGTCGACCGATTGCTGAACCTTATGTCTGCATCGCGGTGCAAAGCAGTGCCCAATGCAAATACTGGAATAATCCGGATGGCTGGCGCGATCTTATCTGTTTCCTGAAAGAGGCAGGTTACCGCGTCATTTGTATTGATAAAAAACCTACACATGGGAGTGGTATCGTCTGGAACCATATCCCCCACGGCGCAGAAGACGAGACAGGTGACCGGCCCCTAAGCGAGCGTGCCCGTTGGTTGCGTCATTCAGAATTTTTCGTTGGTTTATCAAGTGGTTTGTCATGGCTGGCCTGGGCATCAGGAACGCCTGTGGTTCTGATTTCGGGCTTCACACATCCTACTAACGAGTTTCACACCCCCTTCCGGATCGTCAACTGGCATGGCTGCAATTCCTGTTGGAACGATCCGGCGTTGCGTTTCGATCATCACGACTTTCTGCAATGTCCGCGCCATATGGGAACGTCTCGTCAATTTGAGTGCACGCGCCTGATCACGGCTGAACAGGTGATCAACACCATCAAGACAATTCCTGCCTACGTCGCAAGAACTGCTTCCTCCACTCACCATATATCGGGAAACCTGACGCCATGACCCTTGATCGTGTTTCATCCGGAGTAACAGACAGTGGCCTCATTCTTGTGGTTGGCGATGTCTTGAAGGTCGGAGGCGGAGGGGCCGCGATAGACATCACGCTGACGGGAGGGAGCGTGATGGCGTCCTCTGGAGGCGTGGTTTCTGGTACAATGATCATGTCGGGCGATATCGAGTTTTGGACTTCGGAGGCGTCACGTCTGGCATGATCGTCACCTGGAGGGTTCGAAAAACCCTCTGGTTTTGAGTCTACCTTTATGATTCCATTTCCCCTTAGTTGATTGTGGATGATGGAAGATGAAGCAGCCGGGCTTCTTTGATATTGAAGAGCGACTTGCCCGGCTGAGCGGGGCTTGGCGATCAGCTCGAAGCGTTTTCCCGGACTGTGGATTTTGAAGTATTTCGCCCTGATCTGGAGCAGGCGCTGGCGTATTCCGACGGAAGCAAAGGCGGGCGAGCGCCGTTTGATCCGGTGCTGATGTCCAAGATCCTGGTGATCCAGACGCTGAACAATTTGTCCGGTGAACGGACGGAATATCTGATCAACGATCGCCTCTCCTTCATGCGCTTTCTGGGATCGGGGCTTTCAGATCGGGTGCCGGATGCCAAAACACTCTGGCTGTTCCGTGAACGCCTGACCCAGGCGGGAGCCATTGAAAGACTGTTTGACCGGTTTGATGCAACTCTGCGGAACGCGGGTTATCTGCCGATGTCCGGCTAGATCCTGGATGCAAAATTGGTCGTTGTTCCAAAGCAGCGGAACTCCAACGCTGAGAAAGCCGACCGCCGGGCAGGGCGTATTCCTGAAGACTGGCAGGACAAGCCATCCAGATTGTCCCATAAGGATCGCCACGCGAGCTGGACGCTGAACTTCACGAAAGCAAAACGGCAGGATGACGGAACAATCCCGTCAACGGATCTCGCTATACCATTCTTTGGCTACAAATCCCACGTTTCCACCGACCGGAAGTATCGGTTCATCCGGAAATGGAAGACAACAGATACCGCCGCAAGTGATGGCGCGCGATTGCGAGAAGGGCTGCTGGATAAAGCCAATACGGCCTCAGGCGTCTGGGCAGACACAGCCTATTGCTCAAAAGCCAACGAAGACTTCATGGACAAGCAGGGCTTTGTCTTGAAGGTTTACAGGAAAAAGCCGCATCTTGAAACCCATGCCCCAGCATATCCAGCGCTCCACTGCAGGAAAGTCCATGATCCGATCCCGCGTCGAGCATGTCTTTGCTGACCAGGAGTTGCAGACGGGACTGTTCATCCAAACTGTCGGTGTCACCCGGGCCAGCATGAGGATCGGACTGGCCAATATTGCCTACAACATGCGCCGCTTTCTCTTCCTGGAGCGGATCAGCGCGAAGGTGTAGCAATCCAGCGAGGGGCAGCACTCGATCTGCTCAAAACGCAGAGCGAAAAAGAACCCAAAAGTAGTCAATCCAATCGCCAAAAGCTTGAAATCACCAGCCAAGCGTATCAATTAACGGTTCTTCGATCCCTCCAGGTGCCTGTTCTTTTCTCCGCGGAACGGTTTGCTCGCGTCGAGGAAATCTTCATTTGTTTTCATCGTGTATGCGATGACGACGAGGTAGGTGATAGCCCGAGTTAATTCCAGGCGGGTTACGAGATCAGTTTCCTGAGCATCCAGAGCACGTAGCCGTCTTACTGCTGCTTCTGCGATGCGAGCGGCCTTGTCGTGGCGTCTAGTGGATTCCTCAATATAGTGAAGTACCAGCAGGATAGGGCGGCGAGCACTTTCAGGTAGATACTCGCGATCCAGCAAAGCTCGCAGCCGAATAACATTCAGGCCTAGTGTAAGGGTTGCCAGTGTTCCGAGGATGCAGGCTTCAATCAGTGGAGCTGGCGTGGGGCCAGCATGTCTGATCAGACGTGCAAACCGATCTGTATTGCGTCCAATCCAGACGCTGATTCGCGGCGTAAATCCGGGATGGGCCAATTGCTGCAGCTCGCCGAGCATGATGCGGCGGAGCCGGAAACGCTCTGCATCGCTACTGAAAGGCAGGACGCTGCGGAAGACGATGACGCTTACGGCCACGGCTAGAACCGTCGCCATATTGCCATTGTAAAAGGCGATCTCGTTCATTACGTGATGATTTTCGAGGCCTAGCATTGCTGGAAGCAGCAATCCATAGGCCGCGGAGCCGCCAGCGGTTGATGGATTTCCTTTCGCCAGTCCACCGATGAACATCGCAGGCCCAAGAAAAAGCGTTAGCGTTTCGAATGTTGTTACTTTGGGCATGAGAACGAAGACCAGTATCCATGCCATGAAGTAAGCTGCTATGGCTCCTTTAAGAAACTCGGTGGTTCCGAGAACCGGATTTTCTTTTGTCGCGAAAAGTCCGCACACCAATGTCGTAATGGCAATGAACCCGAGTCCGTTCGGCCACGCTGTCACTTCGTAGATATAGGCCGTAATCAAAACTGCGCATGCGCCGCGCAAACCATTATGAATTGCCTCGCGGGTGTCGCGGTGGGTTTCAAGTTGGAAGTGGAAATGATCGCCTCGGATGCGGTGAGTGCTAGCCTCGTATTCCTTGATGGCCTGTTCAAGATCGCCAAGAAGTTCTCCCAGAGACACGAATAAAATCCGTTCATCCAGCCTGTCCTCTTGCTGGGCCTGTGTCTCCACAAGTGGATCGAATGACTCCAATCCGGGGATCGGTTCTAGATCCGTTCTGATGTCCGTTTCCCGATGGGGGGCTGCAGACAGCCGACAGACATCCCGAAAGTGTTGAAGGTCTGCGAGGAGGGCAGGGACGGCGTTCTGATCCGGCAGTCGTTGGGGAAACTGTTTCAGAAAGGCCAGAATTTCGTCTGCAGTTCGACTGAACGCTGGATGATTATGATTGAGTACCTGCAGACGCATGGCCATCCCGAAGCCGCGCGATAAGAGCGCAGAGACCGCAGCAAGAGCGGCACGGGCGTGATCGCCTTCGTGCCCATGTGGGCCCATTTCGACTTCCGCAAACTCGATCTGGTCGTTGATTGTCAGGATCGTGCCGAACTGTCGACGGGCTGTATTGAGAGCCCCCCGTTCTTCACCAAGAAGGCTACATAATGTGGTCGTGACGAGGACGAGCGCTGATTCAAGCTTTTGTCTCAGTTGTGCACGTGCATGCCTCTCCTGGCTTGTGGCGAAGATAAGTCCCATGAATGCTTCGCACAGAACACCCAGAACGATGTAGGTGCCGCGTGACATCGCAACCATGAAGACATTGTCAGGGTTGGACGCGGCGCCCATACAAATGATCGAACAGGTATATCCTGCAAGAACAAGGGCATAGGAGCGAAAGTTGCTGACGAATGTCGCAAATCCGCTGCAAAGTCCTATCCATACTGCAATCATCGGGAAGAACAGCCACGGGGCCTGAGGGGCGGCGGCCATGATCGTAATAGCCGCAATACCGCCACTGATTGTTCCGACGATGCGCCATTTCGCCTTGGACTGACTCTCGCCACGGCTGGTCTGCGCTACGGCCCAGACAGTCATGGCAGCCCAAGCGGGGTCGTCCAGTTCCATCCAGAATGCGATTCCAATCGCAAGACAGGCTGCGATGGTATTGCGCAACGCAAATGTAACAGATGAAGGACTTGGCGCGTAGAGCCAAGCAAGAAAAGGGCGGCCGCGCGTCCGTAATGGTGCGGGGCGGGACGTCGTCTTATCTGGACTCGGTTGCCCCGAGAATATGGTACTGCCACTCATTGCCAGAGTTTCTTACTCCCAAGCAGATTATTCGGCGAGGGTGGAAATGGCCATTCTGAGATTGTTGGCAAATTTTATATATTCGCGTGTCTTGGACTCCTCATTCGGTAGCGTCAAAAAATAAGGGGGATGTATGGTTACCAGTCCGATACTTCCGTTATCCAGATAGATATACCTTGAGTGTCTACATAAGATAGTAACCGGACGCCCGAAAATGGCACTCGCGGCTGTGACGCCCAGCACGATCGTGACCTTCGGATTTAGAAGATGCCGCTCTGAATCAATCCGTCCAAAGATGACAGGTGCGACGTATGACGCGTCAGGTTTCTGGGGTATGCCACGCGTGCCTTTCGGAGCGTATTTGACGTGTTTGAGCGCATTGGTCACCCAGGCATCCGTACGATAGCGTCTGCATCCTGCAGGGCGCGCTCAACAAGTTGTCCTGCAGGCCGGACAAACCGACGACCTTGCAGATCTTCCTGATGTCCGTGCTGTTCTCCGATGAATATAATTCAGGCATTTGAGGGCCCTTCATCGCGTAATGTCCGGTGTGCCGCTTTATAGAGTCCGCAGACCTGACAGTCGATGGTCTGTCCAGGAAGATTCGGAAAAGACGATGATGCTTGGATATCCGATTCTTTTGTGTAGTACCGAACCGGACCAATACCATGTCCTGTCACCAGACATTATCCGGCCCTGTTGTTGCAATCTTTAGTGCTATCTCAATAAGTTCAGGAATATCATCCGAGCCGCTATCGAAGCCTGAGCCAAACCGATGTTTGGGGCCAATCCAGCATAGTGTACGGTCTGCGCCGCTCATAACCCACGGTGTTGTCCTTGGGTTTGAAAGCGCTTTGACCTGACTGTCGATCAATGTGGCCAAATGGGAGGTAATCAGGTTTTTTCAGTCAGGACCACTAGAATCTGGCATCTGACAGCGCAACCTTGGCACTCTCCGTCTACTTGCTGCGGCAAATTGTTCAAGTTTCAAGATGAGATCGTCAGGCACTGATTGGCCGTCACGCAGCATAAAACAAAGTAATTCCAGACGATCTGGAGTTTTCGGCATGAAGACAGAAGGAAAAATTCGGATCGGAGCATGGAGAGCCAGTGTAACGGAAGGGTTACTCGGAGCGTGCGTTGTGTCAAGGGGGGGCTGTAACCCAGCATAAATCGTCAGACGCACGGCTTTCATGTAGCATTTTTATGGGTAAGCTCCGCTATTCGGAAAAATTACTTGTTGTTAATATCGAAACGGTTGTGTGTTCCGTTGAATCTTTCTATTTAGTCTTACGGTTTGAATACTCTCGGTCTTGTGTATATGATTTTTTGTTTGTTGTCTATTTACGAATGATGATATTCATGATGCGGAAGATGAGATTATCAAATATTTGCCTTCCGGATTTACCTGACGGCTTGCGCGCGTTATAAAACTGAAAAATTCATTCGATCAGAGGGATGAAATACCATGTCCGAAAACACTTCCAATAACGGCCTTCTTGAGCTTACAGCTAAAATCGTTGCTGCACAGGCGTCCCGTGGCGCGCTCGAGGCTGATGCTCTGCCAGCCCTTATCCGGCAGGTTTATGATGCTCTGGCCAAGGCGGGAGTTCCTGAAGAAGAGCCGCAGTCCGAGCGTCCCCAGCCTGCAGTTCCCATCAAGCGGTCTGTATTTCCTGACTACATTATCTGTCTTGAAGACGGCAAAAAGCTGAAGATGCTGAAACGGCATCTTCAGAGCGCTTATGACATGACGCCCGAACAGTATCGCGAGCGCTGGGGGCTACCGTCAGATTACCCCCTCGTTGCACCGAATTACGCGCAGCGTCGGTCGGCGCTGGCTCGTGAAATCGGTCTTGGGCGGAAAATCAGCGCTGCAGGAGACGGAAAAAAGGAAACCGGTCGGACGCGCAAAGTCAAAAAGGAGGACTGAGCTTTTTTGCTCTTCTGTTAAAGATCAGATGTCGTAGCGGCCAGGGCAGCCTGGGGTCTTGACGAGGCCGTTGCGACTCTGCAACTCTTACCAAGTGCTTCAGAAGGCGGAGTCAGGTGGAAGAACTGTCATGACCCGGTCCGAGCTTATTGCCGAGCTGGCTGCGGCTTATCCTCATCTGCTTACTCGCGATATCGAACGTATTGTTCACGCGGTATTTGACGAGATAGGGGCGGCTCTGTCTCGTGGAGACCGCGTTGAACTGCGCGGCTTTGGCGCTTTTCTGCCTCGTGAGAGAGCTGCCAGAACGGGACGCAATCCCCGGACAGGAGA
Organism: Gluconobacter kanchanaburiensis NBRC 103587; assembly: GCF_007988905.1. Taxonomy (GTDB): domain Bacteria; phylum Pseudomonadota; class Alphaproteobacteria; order Acetobacterales; family Acetobacteraceae; genus Gluconobacter; species Gluconobacter kanchanaburiensis. Next base: position 18,169 of record NZ_BJVA01000022.1, on the reverse strand, counting down.
TGTGGTCCCGGTGGAAGAAAAGAGCGTACCTTTTTTCAAGGTTGGAAAAGAGCTTAGAGAACGGGTCAATCAGCGTCTCTCCCTTCAGAAAACTGATGACTGAATTCGCTGTGGCCATCTGGCCACCAGGTGTCATGTGGAATGGATGTGGGAGGCGATGGGTCTGGTCTGAAAAGAGTGTTTCAGGGTAGGATCGCCGTATGAAGCGTATTTCCCGGAACCGGTCTTTGCTTTTCAGGTCTGCCAGCATGTCACTGCTGGGTCTGGCTCTGTTGATGCATTCGCTGTCCCTAGCATTTGGAAGCACATCGGCATTCCCGGGCCAGCGGCATCATCATCACGTGAACGCCCGACATAAAGTGATTCAGGGCGGGAGATGCCGTCAGTTTGCGTCAGGTGTGATTGTCCCAGAGCAAATGCCGGGTAGTTTTCGCCATTTGGGCAGAGGCAGTGGTTTTGCGCCTGTAGGGGAAGCAGTATTTCGTTCCAGCAACCGTCTGTCCCCGTGCCCGTCTGTTCATGGGCGTCGGGGCTGAGAAGACCGGATTTGCTGCTGCAGTTTAGTCCTGCCCCTTCAGATTGCTAATTTCCGAAAGAAGAAAATCCCGGAATACGGCGATACGCTTGGATGTGCGCAGTTCTTCCGGATACACAAAATAGGCTTCAACCAGCGGCACCTGCTGCTGAGGCAGGATCCTGACTAGATCGGGATATCCCGTAGCCGCGTAAAGGGGTAGGGAACCGATGCCTGTGCCGGCCGCGATGGCATTCGCCACGGCGGAGATATTGTTGATGGCCAGACGGCGGCTTCCCTGACGGGCTACGCCTTCTTGCCGAAGCAGATCTAGCAGCCAGTTCACGTTAGGCAGGGGCAGATGCCATCCTGCGAAACTGATGATCTGATGATTCGCCAGATCTTCAAGAGACTGTGGTGTGCCGTGGCGTTTCAGATATTCCGCACTGGCGTAAATGGGCATGGGGAAGTTTGCGAGGTGCCGCTGAACAAGATCCGGCTGCGTGGGAGGATGGAGACGAATTGCCACATCGGCTTCACGCATGCCCAGATCCAGATCCGCGTCTTCAAGAAGAAGCGTAACCTCGATATCCGGATGTAGTTCCAGAAAACGGTTCAGACGCGGAGACAGCCACGACAGACCGAATCCGGTCGTCGTGGTGATTTTGATTTTTCCTGCCGCGCGTTCCTTGCTTTCGCTCAGGAAAGCCTGGGTCAGCGCAAGTTTCGAGAAAACCTCCCGTACCGTGCGGTTCAGCACGTCGCCCTGTTCCGTCAGAATCAGGCCGCGGGCATGCCGATGGAACAGCGGCACTCGCAGAACGTCTTCAAGGGCTGAAATTTGGCGTGAGACCGCTGACTGACTCAGTCCCAGCCGGTCGCCGGCATGGGTGAAGGAACCGGCTTCGGCCACGGCATGGAAAATCCGCAGCTTGTCCCAGTCCATCTGGTTTTCTCCCCGTTCGCCAATGCGACGGTCCTCGTCCTTCTTACCCATACGTCCCGGCGTTGTCCGTCAAGATATGTCGTTGATTGGTCGAAACTGTCTGAACCGCGGGCGAGGGTCAAGTTTTTGTCATGGCAGGTATGCCAGAAAGATATCGTTCTGCCTCGAGAGCTGCCATACAGCCCGTTCCGGCAGCGGTAACTGCCTGTCGGAAAATACGATCCTGAATGTCTCCGGCGGCAAAAACACCCTTTACCGAGGTTGCAGTTCCACTGCTTTCGGTCAGGATGTAGCCATCTTCGTCACAGGCGACTTCTTTCCGGAACGGCCCTGCATTGGGAGTATGGCCGATAGCAATGAAAAGACCATCAATGGCAAGACGGGACGTTGCACCGGTTAGTGTGTCTTTCAGTTCTACGCCGCACACGACTTCAGGGTCGCCGGAGCCGAGAACCTCTTCAACGGCTTGATTCCAGTGGACTTCAATTTTCGGATTGGAAAACAGACGCTCCTGCAGGATGCGTTCTGCCCGAAGGTGATCCCTGCGATGGATCAGATGAACCCTGTCGGCGTGATGGGTCAGATAAAGAGCTTCCTCGACCGCCGTATTCCCCCCCCCGACGACCGCAACTGTCTTCCCACGATAGAAGAAGCCGTCACAGGTCGCGCAGGCTGAGACGCCCCCGCGCTGGAGGCGCTTTTCCGACTCGAGACCGAGCCATTTAGCCTGCGCGCCCGTCGCGATCACGACCGTACGCGCCCGGAACTCATCACCCGAATCGCCGGTAAGATGGAAATATCCATCCGGCCCCGGTCCATTTTTGAGATCCGCATGTACGATCAGATCGTAGATCAGACGTGTTCCAACATGTTCGGCCTGCGTCCGCATCTGCTCCATCAGCCATGGTCCCTGCACAGGAGTCGCGAAGCCAGGATAATTTTCCACGTCAGTTGTGATGGTCAGCTGGCCGCCAGGCTGCATGCCGGTAACGAGAATCGGCTTTAGGCTTGCACGGGCGGCATAGATTGCCGCTGTATAACCAGCGGGGCCGGCTCCGACGACCAGCAGATCCGTGTGATGGATTTCGGGCATGATGGCTCCTCATAGGGTCTCTGGCCTCCTCATATAGAGACTTCGGACGCATGTGCCATCTTTGCGGATCATGTCACGTGCCATATACGTCGGATTGAAATGAACGCTTCTTCTCACTCTGCACCGATTGAACTTGATGCCATTGATCGGCAGATCATTGCCGAACTCCAGGTCGATGGACGCATGACCAATGTGGAATTGGCCCGGCGGACGGGCATTTCCGCACCGCCCTGCCTGCGGCGTGTCCGGCGCCTTGAGGAGTTGGGAATTATTCGGGGGTATCATGCTGAGGTGGACGCTCCGCTGTTGGGTTGGTCCCTCAATTTTTATGCGCTGATCGGTCTGGAGAGTCAGAAGGGAAGTGTTCTGGAAGCTTTCGAGGCGCAGGTAGGCGCCTGGCCTGAAACCCGGGAGTGCCACATGATCCGTGGCGGTGGCGATTTTCTCGTTCGTCTTGTCGCTCGTGATGCAGCGCATCAGAATGCGCTGACGCGTCTGCTGACTGACAGCCCCCATGTGGTACGCGTCCAGACGCTCCAGACCATTCACACAAGCCGTGATCTCGCCGGCGTTCCGATCTGACGTCTGACCCATGACAGTGTCAGGGCCGATGCTTCTTCCGGCCGAACTGAGCATCGTCATCCCGTGCTACAATGAAGTTGCCAATGTGGCACCCATGGTTGTGGCTCTGGACGAAGCCCTTGTTGGCCAGAAATGGGAAGTCATTTTCGTCGATGACAGTTCCCCTGATGGAACGGCCAGTGAAGTACGCCGCCTATCGCAGTTGGATCCACGCGTCCGAATCCTCTGTCGTGTCGGACGACGGGGACTCTCCTCCGCCGTCATTGAGGGCGTGCTCTCTTCCAGTGCGCCTTTGGTGGCGGTGATGGACGGGGATCTTCAGCATGACGAGGCAATTCTGCTGGAGATGCTCACGCGGCTGCAGGCGGGTGCCGAAATCGTCGTGGCGAGTCGTCACGTTGAGGGGGGCGACAATTCCGGCCTGTCCGGTCACTGGCGAGAACTGCTCTCCAATACGGGAATTCGGGCGGCACAGGCCATTATGCCGCATCGCCTGAGTGATCCGATGAGCGGATTTTTCGCCATCCGCCGCGATCTGTTCGAGGTCCTGCTGCCTCATTTGTCCGGAACCGGCTTCAAGATCCTGCTTGATCTCGTCATGTCCGCACCGCGTAGCGTGCGTATTGTGGAAGTGCCGTTTGTTTTCCGTCCTCGCCTGGCCGGCGAAAGCAAACTCGACATCGTCGTGCTGCTTCAGTTCGCAACCATGCTCATCGATAAGCTGACCCGAGGCTGGCTACCCACACGGTTCATGGCCTTCGCTCTCGTCGGGCTGATCGGGGTAGGGGTCAATGTAGCGGTGTTGGATATCGCCGGAGCGTGCGGGCTCAGTTTCTCGTGGTCACAACTGGCCGGGACCGCGGTTGCCATTCTCACGAACTTTCTGCTCAACAACCGCTTTACATACCATGATCGTACTCTTCGCGGCGCAGACTTCTGGAGGGGGCTGATCATATTTGTTGCCGTCTGCTCGCTCGGTGCAGTGGCTAATATTGGAATTGCCCGCATGATGCTCGACAGTGCAGGCCATGGACACTGGGACCGTTCGTCTGCCGTCGGAGCCGTTGTGGGGGTGGTGTGGAACTATGCTGTCTCTTCCACGCTCGTGTGGCGCTGACATCTTGAGTGAAGCCTCAACGTCTGTCCGCTGGTTCTGGGGGCTCCTTGGGGGATTGACCGTCCTTCGGCTGCTTCTTGCTGCAAATGTCCCGTTGACTCCTGACGAAGCGTACTACTGGGTCTGGTCCCGGAGTCTTCAGTGCGGCTATCTGGACCATCCTTTCATGGTGGCGCTCTGGATCCGTGCTGGTACCTGGATCGCAGGAAACACGCCCCTGGGGGTTCGTCTTCTGGGGCCGCTCTCGGTGTTGCCAGGAAGCTGGGCTCTTTATCATGCGGCGCGGCGGCTTTTGCCGTCCTTTGCATGGCCCCAGTCAGGCCTCAAGGTGGCGCTTCTGCTGAATGCGACCCTCATGCTCGGTCTTGGGGCGGCAACCATGACGCCCGATACGCCCCTTCTGTTTTTTGTTACCCTGTTCCTCTACACGCTTAGTCGCGCCATTGATCCGACACTGACAGCACGCGGGGCCATTCCCTGGTGGCTAGGATCCGGCATTCTGCTCGGACTCGCATTTGACTCGAAATATACGGCTGTTCTGATCGGGCTGGGACTGGGAGGCGCCGTTCTCAGTACCGCGCGCCTGCGTCGACAGCCTGGGCCGTGGCTTGCCATTCCCGCTCTTGCGGTAACGATGCTTCCCGTCATCCTGTGGAACGCCCATAATCACTGGGCCAGCTTTCTGAGACAGGGTGGCCGTGCGGGCGACTGGCGTCCAGCGCGCGCCATGCAGTTTATCGGTGAATTGCTGGGAGGACAGATCGGGCTGGCGACGCCTCTGATCTTTATTCTGTTTGTCATGGGGCTTTGGGCCTGCATCAGACGCAACAGGCTTCTGGCCTGGATGGCTCTGGTTCCTGTTGTGGTCTTTGGAACGCACGCTTTGGGGGATCGAGTTCAGCCGAACTGGCCCGCCGTTATCTATCCCGTTCTCGCTCTGGCCGCTCTGGAAGCTGGGTGGCGTATAAAACCGGCTGTCATCAGCGGTTTCCTGGTGACGCTTTTTGTGTCCATTCAGGCCCTTTTTTCCCCTCTTCATCTGATACCACATCGGGATCCGGTCTTGCGTCTCACCGGCGGATGGAGTGCTTTTTCCAAGGCGGTTGCGCTGAAAGCCCGTTCAGAAGGGGCTACTGCGCTTGCCGTTGACGACTATGGGCTGGCTGCCCGCCTCGCGTTTACGCAGAATATTCTCCCTGTGGTGGGAACGGATTCCCGTTGGAGACTGTTTCGTTTTCCCTCAACCTCTTCCCCCAGAGCCATCAGGATCGAGGAGCAACGACATGCGGCACCTGTCGATCAATCGGCCACACTGTGCCGGAACGTCCGGGGTCAACCCATACGCTGCTACAGTCTGAGTTCTCCCGAAGAGGTCGTTGGCGCGCAGCTTCCTGGGCCTTCTTAAACCTCTCCTTAAGACTCGGCTGCCATACTGCCCCTATTCAGGAGGCAGGATGTCTAATCAGAATGGCAAGGAGGCTCGGAAGATCATCATCAAGCGCTTTGATGTGGTCGCGGGCGGGCATCATGGCGGTGCATGGAAAATTGCTTATGCCGATTTTGTAACGGCCATGATGGCGTTCTTTCTGGTGATGTGGTTGATCAATGCCACGACCGAGGAGCAGCGCAAGGGTATTGCAAACTTCTTCAATCCCATGGCGATCTGGAAAGATATGCCGCCGCCGGTGGACAATGTTCTGCCAGCCGCGCCCGAGCCCGTCTCTCTGGAAACTAAAGCCGTGGCTCTCACGCCTGGGAAAGACCAGTATGGAAAACCTCTCCAGGGTGCTGCTACGGCTCGACAGGGCAGGGAGCAGAATGCTTCAAGTGTTCATACGGCCCAGATCGTCGTTCTGCATGACAGCCAGATTCAGCCCGGGGAGCCTCCAGTAGCTCCTCCGGCCCTCAAGGCTGAGCAGGAAGCACGGGCCGATGCTGCCAAAAAGATTCAGGCGCTGATCAGCAACACGCCTGCTCTCGCTGATATGCGATCCCAGGTTTCCGTTACTGTCGGCGACGATGGGCTGCATATCCAGATTGTTGATTCTGACCATCAACCGATGTTTGCGATGGGGCAGTCTTCCCCTGATCCGCATGCCGTGAAACTGCTTCGGGCTATTGTCCCCTATCTTGAAAAGCTTCCTGGAAAGCTCTCCATCGCTGGATATACCGATGCTACTCCATATAGGCTCGGACAACTCAGTAACTGGAGCCTTTCCAGTTCGCGGGCTGTCGCCGTAAGGGATCTCGTTGTGCAAAGCGGATTTCCAGACGGGCGCCTTAAATCTGTCAGCGGTTACGCTGATCGCAATCTTTTAGATGCCATCCATCCTCTCAGTCCCAGCAACCGTCGGATTGTGCTGATGCTGTCCCCCGATATTTCTCAGTAAATTCAAAAATCAGGAAATTTCCGGATGTTCATTATTATCGGTCTGGTTGTTGTTCTGGGCTGTGTGTTCGGATCGTTCGTAGCTTCGGGGGGAGCCATCGGGCCTCTCGTATCCTCAATGCCTTTCGAACTGCTGACCATTCTCGGAGCTGCGGTTGGAACCTTCCTGATGGCCAATTCCATTGCCGCCGTGAAGCATCTGCCTGGCGGCATTAAAAAAGCGATAAAGGGCTCCCAGTATACCCGATCGGATTATGTCGATCTTTTGAGCCTGTTGTTTCATATCGCCAAGATGGCGTCTTCAAAAGGTTTCATGGCGTTGGAATCCCATATTGAGGATCCGCAGGGGAGCACTGTTTTCGGTGCATTTCCCAAAATTCGTGATAACCCTCACATCTGTTCCTTCATCTGCGATTACCTTCGGATGGCGGGAATGAATGCGACTGATCCCTATCAGATGGATGAAGTCATGGGGAATGAGCTGAAAAAAAACATGCGTGAGGAAATGCATCTTCCGCACGCGCTTCAGTCTGTATCCGATGCACTGCCGGCGCTGGGTATTGTTGCGGCCGTTCTGGGTGTCATCAAGACAATGGCCTCGATCAGCAAGCCACCTATTATCCTCGGCGAGATGATTGCAGGAGCGCTGGTGGGAACGTTCCTTGGCATTCTTCTGGCCTATGGAATCGTTGCCCCCATTGCGAGCCGTCTGGGTGGCGTGGTTGAGGAGGAAGCGTCTTATCTTGATCTCGTTCGTTCGGTTGTCGTGGCTCATCTTCAGGGAAATGCGCCGCAGGTCAGTGTGGAGATCGGTCGCAAGAGTATTCCCTCCGATCTCATGCCAAGCTTTCAGGAAGTCGAGGAGGCAGTCAGCGCAGCGGCGGTGGCCTGATCGTCCGCTTGTCTTTACGATGCCGTTATTGTCGGCATCGTAAAGGCTATTTATGTTTCCTGTTTTTGCGAGAGCGGTTTGTCTGTCTCTCTCCATTCTGCCTCTGACGGCATACGCTGGAACGATCTCTGTTCCTTCTCCCTCAGAACTCGATCGGACAGACGGCAGTAAGGCTCTGGCATGGGTAAAGGCACAAAATGCTCATACAGAGTCGGTGCTTGCGTCCGATCCCCGTTACAAACCTCTTTATAGTAAAATCCTGACTGCTGAGCAGTCACCAGCGCGTCTTGCGGCTCCTCATCAGCAGGGTGGCGAAATCTGGAATTTCTGGCAGGACAAAGCGCATGTGCGCGGGATCTGGCGTAGTGCTTCTCCCGCTTCCTTTAATTCCGGGCATCCGCAATGGCGGGAGCGTTTCGATCTGGATGCTCTGGCCCGGGCAGAACATGCTAATTGGGTTATGGAAGGGCTCGACTGCCTCGCCCCACAGGAACGTCTCTGCCTTATGTCCCTCTCTCAGGCAGGAGAGGACGCTCATGTCGTCCGTGAATATGATACGCAGAAGAATACTTTCTTACCGGATGGTTTTGTCCTGCCTTCAGGCAAACAGAGTGTAACGTGGGTTGATGCCGATACGCTTCTTGTTGCGCGTGACTGGGGAGCCGGCAGTGCTGGGCTGACGCAGTCAGGCTATCCTTATTCCGTGCGACTGCTGCATCGTGGCCAGACCCTGTCCCAGGCCGTGGAGATCTATCGTGGAAAACGCACGGACATGGATGTTTCACCAGAGAGCTTGCGTGACGACAAAGGACATCAACTTTTTCTTGTAAGCCGTCATAAGGATTTCTTTCATACAGAACTCCGTCTTTTCGATCCCTCAACCCGCACCCTGTCTGTTCTGTCCCTGCCAGAAAAATATGACAGCCTCTCCTATTTCGATGGTCGATTGATCTTGCATCTGCTTCAGGACTGGTCTGTTGGCGGTCGAACGATCAATGCGGACAGTATTGTCGCCCTGGATCCTCAAAGCCCTGCTCAGCCACAGCTCGTTCTTTCCCCGACTTCCCGTCAGACCATCGGGGATGGAATGGGGGACGCGATGGCTGTCACCAGAGACGGGCTGGCGGTTGTTCTGTATGATAATGTTCAGCCTGTTCTGAAGCTGTATAGACGGAACGAGGCGGGGGAATGGACGGCCCATACCATTTCGCTTCCCCGGAACATGGCCGCGGAAATCGTTTCGTCAGATCCTACGCTGTCACAGGCTTATCTTCAGATGGAAGGCTTCATACAACCGCCCCAGCTCTGGGGACTGGATACGGCATCGCAGTCTGTGCGCCCCATTTACAGGCAACCCGATCTTTTTGAGGCTTCCGGACTGACGGTCGAGCAGATGTCGGCCACAAGCGTCGATGGAACGGCAGTTCCTTATTTCATCGTGCACCCAAAGGACTGGCAGCGGGACGGTGTGAGGCCGACGCTGATGACGGCCTATGGCGGCTTCGGGCTATCCTACCTTCCTGTATATCATCCCGATCTTGGGATCACGTGGTTCAATCGGGGAGGCGTCTATGTGATGGCCAATATCCGTGGTGGCGGCGAATTCGGGCCTGTATGGCATGAAGCGGCCCGGCGGGAGGGGCGCCAGAAGGCATATGATGACTTCGCGGCCGTAGCCCGGGATCTGATCGCGCGTCACATCACGTCTCCTCGGCATCTCGGGTTGCGTGGCCGCTCCAATGGCGGGCTTCTTGCAGGCGTGGAATTTACCCAGCATCCGGATCTATGGAATGCGGCGATCATTGGCGTGCCGCTTCTGGATATGATGAACTATGAACAGATGGCGGCGGGTGCATCCTGGGCGGCGGAATATGGGAGTATTTCAGAGCCCGGTCCGCGCGCTTTCTGGGAGAAGATGTCACCTTTACAGGCTTTGAAACCCGGTATTTCATATCCGGAGCCATTTATTTTCACCTCGACGAGGGATGATCGTGTAGGGCCCGTCCATGCCCGCAGATTCGCCGCACGCCTTGAGAGCCTGCATCTGCCATTCCTCTATTATGAGGACGTCGAGGGTGGTCATGCCGGAACGGTCAACGCTGCGGAAGTGGCGCATGAGCGTGCGCTTGAGGCCATTTATCTCAGTCGGAAGCTGATGGACGCGCCCTGAACCGTGTTTTTTTTGTCTTCCCTGTCTGTTTAGCGCAGGCAGGGAAGACGTACGGCGTCCATTTCTGACGGATATAAAAAAAGGCCACGTCCCAAGACGCGGCCTTTTATCGTTCGGGTAACGGGAAGACTTAGAAGCCTTCGCGCTCCAGACGCTTGCGCTCCATCTTGCGGGCGCGACGAACAGCTTCAGCTGCTTCGCGGGCGCGCTTCTCGGAGGGCTTTTCGAAGTGGCGACGCAGCTTCATCTCACGAAATACGCCTTCGCGCTGCATCTTCTTCTTGAGCGCCTTGAGCGCCTGGTCAACATTGTTGTCACGAACGAGAACCTGCACGGTGCCGTCAACTCCTTATGGGCCCGCTCTTCAGCGCCACCCGTGATATGGCATTCCAACTAAGGATCGTGGCCTTAACACATCTTTCGGCGGGAACGCAATTCCCTCAGTCGCGCTTGAATGGATTATTCCTAGAGCGCACTCTGCCGTACCACTGATTCCACTCCCTCTTTAAGGACAGACAGTTTTATGACCCTGCTCAAGATCGCCCGGATGGGGAATGTCGTCTTGAATCAGGTGGCGCAGCCGGTTTCCGACCCGAAAGCTCCGGAAATCCAAGCCCTGATAGCGGACATGCTGGAAACGATGTCTGATGCCCGTGGCGCAGGGCTTGCAGCGCCCCAGGTGCATCGGTCCCTGCGTCTGTTCGTTTATCATGTTCCGACGAACCGCGTGGAGAATCCTGACGACGCATTGCTGCCGCGCGTTCTGATCAACCCCGAGATTACGCCGGTCGGTAACGAGATGATGGTCTGCAGCGAAGGATGCCTTTCGATTCCGGGACTTCGGGCGGATGTGCCGCGGTATGCGACGGTCCGGTATTCCGGACTGGACGAAAGGGGCGAGCTGGTTGAAGGGGAAGCAACGGGTTTTCACGCCAATGTGCTTCAGCATGAAAACGATCATCTGAACGGGATTCTATACCCGCAGCGAATTACGGATTTCGATCGCTTCGGATATGTGGAGGAAATCGTTCGGTGAACTCCAGAGGTATGGATGTTCCCTCTTCGGCTGCTTCTGCGCATCTGTATCTGCGTGAAGACCGTATCCGCCAGTCCTATGAAGCGATGATGCTGGCATGGCGCATCATGAATGCCGAATGCGAAATTCGTCTGCGTGAAAAAGGACTTGGATCTGCGCACCACCGTATTCTCTTTCTGACGGCCGCCCACCCAGGCATAACGCCGGGCGCGCTCCTCAACAGCCTTGGTATTACCAAACAGTCCTTAGGGCGCGCTCTGGGCGATCTCCGTGAGCGCAGACTATTGATACAGGAAGAGGACCGTCATGACCGCCGCAGACGTCCGTTGCGGCTGACGGAAGCCGGAGAGCAGCTTGAGCGTGAACTGTTCCTCATAATCCGTGACGTCATGACACGCGCCTATCGTGAAGCCGGCATGAGTGCAGTTGAAGGCTATCGACGGGTTCTGACAGCACTTCAACCTCCAGAGGAGTATCCGGGTCGATGAGTGACGAGCATATTCTGGTCGTCGATGACGATCCTCGTCTTCTGCGTTTGCTTCAGCGCTATCTTTCGGAAAACGGGTACCGTGTCAGCACGGCCCTTGATGCCGGATCTGCGCGCGAGGTTCTTGCGCGTATTCAGCCTGATGCACTTGTTCTGGATGTAACGATGCCGGGCGAGGACGGCCTGTCATTGACCAACAGTCTGCGCAGGGATGGTCTGTCGCTACCGATCCTGCTCCTTACCGCCCGTGGGGAGCCTGCGGACAGAATTGGTGGACTGGAGGCCGGCGCGGATGACTATCTTGGCAAGCCGTTCGAGCCTCGGGAGCTTCTGTTGCGTCTGAGAGCGCATCTGCGGCGTGTCGTGCCCTCTCTGCCAGCTGTGAATGAACTGCCGGAGACGCTTCGCCTCGGGGAGCTGGAATTCGATATCAAGCGCGGCCTGCTCAGCGGTCCCGAAGGTCCGGTTCATCTGACGGGAGGGGAAGCGGCCCTGCTGGGGGTTCTGACAAGCCAGCCCGGAACCGTACTGTCCCGTGAGGCCATCGCGCGCGCGCTCGACATGGACGAGATCGGCGAACGTGCTGTGGATGTTCAGGTGACACGCCTGCGTCGTCGTATTGAGGTCGATCCCAAGGAGCCGCGTTTTCTTCATACCGTTCGTGGAAAAGGCTATGTTCTCAAACCCGGACGCTGACCCCATCGCCGGGCGTGACGATGCCTGGCAGAGGCTGGACCGTCCTCTCAGGCGTCTGCTGCCGCGCTCCCTCATGGGGCGTTCGATGCTTATCGTGCTCATCCCGCTTCTGGTCACGCAGGCGATCGCGCTGGGCCTGTTTTACGGGACCTATCTGAATGTCGTTTCCCGACGCCTGTCGGACGGCGTTACGGGCGAGATTTCGCTCGTCATGGCGATGATCGAGCATGAGCCTTTGGCCTCGAGGCGTTCGGTCGTTCTGCAGGACGCCTCATCCCGCACCCAGCTCGGCTTCACATTTCACCCCGGCGAAACTCTGTCCAGACAAGGCACCAACCACGTGCTCGGTCCGGTGGATGATGATTTTGCCCGTTCAATCCAGCAGAGTCTGGGGCGTGCCTATGATGTGGACTGGTCGGAATCGCCGCAGACGGTACGGGCTTCCATTCAGCTTTCCGATGGCGTGATGGTTGTCATGGTCCCGATCAAGCGTCTGAACATTGGGCCGATTTGGCTGTTTGTCGTTTGGGCGGTCAGCAGTTCCATTCTGCTTTTCCTGATCGCGGGGCTCTTCATGCGTAATCAGGTCCGGGCCATACGCCGGCTGGGTCACGCGGCGGAACTGTTCGGGATGGGACGGGATCAGGGAGCGATTCGCCCTCAGGGTGCCCGGGAGGTGCGTCAGGCTGCTGTCGCGTTCAATCGCATGCAGGCGCGTGTCAACCGTTTTGTGGCGCAGAGAACGGCTGTTTTGGCGGGTGTGTCACACGATCTACGGACACCTCTGACTCGTCTGCGTTTGACGGTGGCCATGATCCCGACCACAGGGCTGATCCGTGCAGAAAATCTTGCACCGGATCTTGCAGATATGGTTGCCGATATTGAGGATATGGAGCGCCTGATCGGAAGTTATCTGTCGTTCGCGCGCGGAGAGGGGGCGGAGGAGCCTGTTCCGATCGACCTTCGGGGCATGCTGGATGATGTGGCCGTCGCAACGGTGCGTGCTGGAGGGAGGGTTCTGGGGGTTGAAGGCCGCGAAGGGGTTGAAGCCATTGTGCGTCCTGACGCCTTGAGACGGGTGCTGACGAATCTCGCGGAAAATGCGCGTCGCCATGGAGGCGCCATGCGCTTCTCCCTGCGCGAAGGAGAGCGGAGCATTGAAATTACAATAGAGGATGATGGCCCCGGCCTTCCCGCCGACCGACGTGCCGCGATTTCCGAACTCAGGGAAACCGCCCCAGGCACGGACGGAAAAGGTGGTCTAGGCCTGACAATCGTGCGGGACATCATTCATGCCCATGGCGGTTCCATTCGTTTGATGGAAAGTCCGCTGGGCGGTCTGAGGGTCCTGCTGGAGCTTCCTAAATAATCAGCTCCGCAAGATTTCAGGGAAGCGTATTACCAGCACCACCATTGCCTGTGCCCTGACCGCCCATCGGTCCGGTGCTGCCGCCGAACTGGCTACTCATGCCGCTCATCGGGTTGTAGCGGCCCACATTGCCCAGCAGCTCCTGCAGAATGGAAGAGCTTGTTCCCGGCGTCGGCGTCTTCGCGCCGACCATGCCGACATACATGGCGTTCTTCTTGTTCAGAGTGTCCATTTTGCGCAGGACACCCCCGTTGTCGAAGTTCAGGACCACAACCTGCTGTTTCTTCACGCTCGGGAAGGTCAGTGGCGTCGGCGACGTGATCATGGAGACATAGATCCATGTATTGTCATCGAACGTGGCGTGCGCTGTGGGCGAACCCAGAAGGTCAAGCACGTCCGAGCGGGTGCTCGTTCCCGGAACGAGCTGGGCATAGTCGGTTTTTTCGATCAGTGAGCCTCGGGGCTCGGGAATGGGTGAAAAGAACGAACATCCGGCGAGCAGCAGTGGAACGCATGTGAGTCCCGCCTGTGCAAAGCGGCGAAAGCGGCGTGTTCTGCTTGGGGACGTCAGGGAAGATGCGTTATTCATGGATCCGGAAACTATCCTGTGCAAGAGAACGGCTCTAAATGAGCGCGTGCCCGATCGGCGCCTGCATGTCAACGATTTCCCCCGCTTTCCGGGGGGTGGAGTGTCTGAATGTCCCATTCGCCCGAATTTTCCCGACGCATCCCGTTTAACCGGCTGGGATCAGGGCTGGACGAGACGATCGAGGCATCTGCTTCCGAGCGCAGGGCGCTTGCCGCCAGGTTAGGCATTCCTGACATTGAGACCCTGACATGCCGTTTTCATCTGACACCGTCCGAGAACCGCAGTGTGCTGGCCGAAGGCATTCTTTCGGCGAAGGTCACGCAGATCTGCGTTATCACGTCCGAGCCGTTCGAAGATGTCCTATCAGAAACCTTCTTCCTGCGCTTTATTCCTGCCGAGGATATGCCTGAAGACGAATTTGATATCGACTCCCTGGATATGGATGGTCCTGACGAGGTTCCCCATGACGGAAAAGGGATCGATATCGGCGAGGCAGCGGCGGAGCAGCTTGCCCTGATGCTTGACCCCTATCCGCGCAAACCGGGCAGTGGTCTCGAAAATGCAGTTGACGTCGCTCCCTCGGAAGGGGAAGAAGGAACACAGTTGTCTGGCGAGGAGCCGGATGGTCCGCGCCGTCCCAATCCGTTTTCGGCACTCTCAGTCCTGAAAAACGGGGGCAGGAAAGAATAAAATCCCACGTCTGGCTTGCGGGTTTGTCCTGGCTCTGCTAGAGCCGCCGGCCTGAACTCGACGTGATTGCGAGACGACGAATAACAGGGCACCGGATGCCGCGGGGAGCGGAGCAGGGGTGCCGACATTGAAGCAGAAAGAGGCATAAAAGCCATGGCCGTCCCTAAGAGAAAGACCACGCCGTCCCGTCGTGGCATGCGTCGCAGCCACCATGCCCTGGGTGCCGAGGCTCATGCAGAGTGCTCGAACTGTGGCGAGATGAAGCGTCCGCACCACGTTTGCAGCCACTGCGGTCATTATGACGGCCGCGAAGTGGTCGCTGCTGGAAACAGCGGCAAGGGCCTGAAGACCGCCGTCCGCGCCTGATCCCTATCTGCGGGTCACGATTTCCTTGGAAGTGTGACCCGCATCTGTGATGCTGTCCGGGAACTGTCTCAATGACCATAGCGCCTGTCACGCCTGAACGTGACATCGCGGCCTCCGGGCCTTACGCCCTCGCCGTCGACGCAATGGGCGGTGACAAAGCCCCGGATATCGTCCTTGCCGGACTCGATCTGGCTGCCGACCGGCACCCTAAAGCCCGTATTCTCCTGATCGGAGATGAAGAGCTTCTCAGATTGGCTCTTTCCAGGCATCCCAAAGCGGCACGCATCTGTGATATTCGCCATTCCGCTGCGAGTATTCCGATGGAAATGAAGCCCACCTCCGCACTTCGCGTCAGAGGCTCGTCCATGCGGATGGCCATGGAAGCTGTTGCCGCAGGGGAAGCGCTGGGCGTGGTCTCCGCTGGCAACAGTGGTGCCATGCTGGCGCTGGCAAAAATTATCGTCAAAGCCCTTCCGGGTATTTCCCGTCCAGCGATGGTTGCCGTACAGCCTTCCGCCCGGGGTGACGTGGTGATGCTCGATCTGGGCGCCAATATCGCTTGTGATGCACGGAACCTCGTCGAATTTGCCATTATGGGCGAAGCTTTTGCGCAGGCTGCTCTGGGTCTGCCTGCGCCCACGATTGGTCTCCTTAACGTCGGTTCGGAAGAACTGAAGGGGGATGACCGGTTGCGTGAGGCCTCCGAACGCCTTCGGTCGAGTGCTCTGTCGTCGCAGTTCCATGGCTTTGTTGAAGGTCATGACATCACCGCCGGCACCACGGATGTCATCGTCACTGACGGATTTACCGGAAATATTGCTCTCAAAACGGGTGAAGGCGCACTTAAACTGGCTTTCGGCCTGTTACGGCGCGTTTTTGAGACCAATGTCCTGACACGTCTAGGATATCTGTTGGTCAAGCCTGGTCTTGAGCGCATGCGGGAGTGGATTGATCCGCGTCGCTACAACGGTGCCCTGTTTGTTGGTCTGAACGGCATTGTCGTGAAGTCACATGGTGGCGCTGACGGGGAAAGCTTCGCCTCAGCCGTCGATGTTGCGATGGACGCTGTCACGCACCATCTGAACGACCGAATCCGTGATCGTCTGACACAGTTGGGAATGGGTGCTGTCGATCCCGTCGCTCCGGTGTCCGTCCGGGCTACCCCCGAACCTGTGAGCTAAGAAATGCCTGATTTCATTCCAGTGCGCCTGACAGGTGTCGGCGGCTATCTGCCGCGCGACATTGTCTCCAATGACGATCTTGCGGCGAAATACGGAATTGAGACCTCGGACGAGTGGATTAGGACGAGAACGGGTATTGCCCAGCGACACATCGTCTCCGGAGATGAAACGACGGCCAGCATGGCGGCAGAAGCTGCTCGGCAGGCCCTTGATTATGCAGGGGTTTCCGCTTCGGAAGTTGATTCCATTATTGTGGCGACCTCAACGCCTGATCGGGTTTTCCCGGCGGTTGCAGTACAGGTTCAGGCTATTCTCGGAATGACGAAGGGGTTCGGCTTCGACATCAGCGCTGCATGTTCGGGCTTTGTATATGCCCTGGCGACAGGATCAGCGCTCATTCAGTCCGGTCAGGCCAAGAAAGTTCTCGTGATTGGCAGTGAAGTATTTTCTCGCCTGCTGGATTGGAGCGATCGTGGAACCTGCGTTCTGTTCGGGGACGGAGCGGGCGCTGTTCTTCTCGAAGCGGGCGGCAAACAGGGTGAAGGTATCCTGTCCACACATCTGCATTCTGATGGCACCACGGGAGACATTTTGTATGTTGATGGTGCTGTGGGCTGCCCGTCCACGACACAACATCTGCGAATGCAGGGGCGTGAGGTCTTCCGTCACGCTGTCGTCAAACTGTCGCAGGCCGTGGATGAAGCTCTCGAAGCTAATGGCCTGACAGGCGAAGACATCCAATGGATGGTTCCGCATCAGGCTAATCTGAGAATTATCGACGGAATGGCCAAGAAACTTGCTCTCCCGGCGGAGCGGGTGGTCGTAACTGTTGACCGTCATGCCAATACGTCCGCAGCGTCCATCCCGCTCGCCCTCAACGAAGCCGTTCGTGACGGGCGTATCCGCAAGGGGGATCTGGTGCTGATGGAGGCGCTTGGTGGCGGTCTGACCTGGGGTTCCGCGCTGATCCGCATGTAGGGTCGCCCTGTCACAGGGGCATGTTAATGATTGATTCCTTTGACTGTTCTGAACGTCATGATACGCAAGTGTCATGAGCACAGTCACGCGCGCGAATCTCGTTGAGCATCTCTACAGTCGTGTTGGTCTATCCCGACACGATTCTTCCATGATTCTCGAAAGCCTTCTGGGCGTGATCTCGGACAGGCTTGAAGCTGGCGAGTCCGTGAAACTTAGCGGATTCGGCACTTTTTCGGTTCGCCAGAAGGGCGAGCGTATCGGCCGCAATCCCAAGACAGGTGTGGAAGTTCCCATTCTGCCGCGTGCAGTCCTGGTATTCCGGCCGTCGCAGTTGCTGAGAGATCGCATGAACGGTTCCGGAGCAGATGCAGGGGCCGAGGCGACATCTCATGACAGATAAAGCCACTGATCCAGCGGTCAGCGTTTCCTCGGGGGACGGTTTGTCGGCGTCTTCTGAAAAAGTCAGAAAAGCTCCGGACGCCTATCGGACCATCAGCGAAGTGGCCGAAGAGCTTCACATTCCGCAGCACCGTCTTCGTTCCTGGGAGACGATCTATCCGGGCGTCAAACCTTTTCGTGGGGAAAGTGGCCGGCGGTATTACAGTCCTGAGCATATCGAAACGCTCCGTCTGATTTCGGATCTGCTTTATGTTCAGGGTTACAAGGGGCAGGGGGTTCTGCGCGTTCTGCGTGAGCGGCGCTCCCGAAAGGTCCCTGCTGCTCCGGCTGTAGGGGCTGAAAGTATTCAGGCAAGCGACGTGCTCGCGGAAGCTGATACATCAGGTCATGCTCCTCCGGTCGCTAGTGAAATTGTTCCCGAAGACATGACTGTTTTCGAAAATGATCCTGTTGTGATGGAAAACGACGCTCACCGCGTCGAAGTAATATCAGATTATGAAGATGATATTGTTTTTCCCGAACATCCCGACCTTGGACCTCATAGTGCCGTAAACGAAGTGATTGACATCGCGTCAAGAAATGACAGCTTCGAAGCCGAAGCCGAAGCCGAAGCCGAAGCCGAAGCCGAAGCCGAAGCCGAAGCCGAAGCCGAAGCCGAAGCCGAAGCCGAAGCCG
>NZ_BJVA01000021.1 GCF_007988905.1 Gluconobacter kanchanaburiensis NBRC 103587 | reverse complement strand
AACCGTTATGTTCTGGCTATGAGTCCTGAGCCTAAGCCGATATCCCGCCGCTTGCCGTTCTTCTGAACCCTGCAAACCCAAGATTTGCTGCCTGACTGCGTCACGACGAGATAGAGCCCATCGCCATCTCCGTAGCGTCCAGGCTCTTTAGTGGCTTTTACAGAGGTCGCTGATAACCGGCCCATCTATTCCCACACTCCATACCACGCGCGATGTGGGATAGAGTGCAATTTGATGAGTCGGGATGCAACACGAAATGAGAGGATATCCGCAGCAATCCGCCATTTATGATACGAGTTGATACTGGATTGTAAGGGTAATTGGCGGAGAGGGTGGGATTCGAACCCACGGTACCCGCGAAGGCACAACGGTTTTCGAGACCGCCCCAATCGACCACTCTGGCACCTCTCCGTACGGCTCTACCTTGCGGCTGAACCTGATCGATCGGGGGCTTATGACTGGGATTTCCGCACATTGCAAGAGGGGCGAAAGCGCTTCTCCCGAGAAAGACACTGAGACGTAATTTTTCAGCGTTTTTGATTGACGCAAAGACGTCATATCTGTATCGACCGCGACTGTTCCATGCCGTTTCATATGCTGACCGGGGTGGAGCCAACGACAAAAAGCGACTGGGTCGCGCCAGATCGGGTCAACCCGGCAGCAGCGGCCACGAGATCGGAACAGAGAGAGTTTCCAGAATGTATGCAGTCATCCGCACCGGCGGCAAGCAGTATCGCGTTGCTCCCGAGAGTATCCTCAAGGTCGAGAAGCTCGAAGCTGAAGCCGGCAGCACCATCACCTTCACCGACGTCCTGATGGTTGGCGGCGAAGGCACCGTTACCGTTGGCGCACCGCTGGTTGCAGGCGCAACCGTAACGGCAACCGTGGTTGCTCAGGATCGTCTGCCGAAGGTGATCATCTTCAAGAAGCGTCGCCGTCAGAACAGCCGCCGCAAGAACGGCCACCGCCAGCCGGTGACCGTCCTGCGCATCAACGCGATCAACGCGGCCTGATCGGCCCGACACTCCAGGTAAGGATAAACAGCCATGGCACAAAAAAAGGCAGGCGGTTCGAGCCGTAACGGACGCGACAGTGCAGGTCGTCGTCTGGGCGTGAAGAAGTTCGGTGGCGAAAGCGTCATCGCAGGCAACATCATCGTCCGTCAGCGCGGCACGAAGATGAAGGCTGGCGCCAATGTCGGTATCGGCCGCGACCACACGCTGTTCGCTCTCGTGGACGGTCATGTGAAATTCCAGCGCCGCGCAGAAGGCCGCGTCCACGTTTCCGTGGCACTGCCGGAAGCTGCTGAATAAGCAGCCCGCGTTTTCCAGCGCGAGCGAAAGGGGCCGGTCCTGTTCGGGACCGGCCTTTTTGCGTATAAAGCGCCCCTCACCTTTTCTTGCGGACAATACGATGAAGTTTCTCGACCAGGCCAAGATCTATGTACGTTCCGGTGACGGCGGTGACGGCGTGATCGCATTCCGGCGCGAGAAATACATCGAATACGGCGGTCCGGACGGCGGCGATGGCGGCCGTGGTGGCGATATTATTTTTAGGGCGGTTCCGGGGCTCAATACCCTCATTGATTTCCGTTACACCCAGCATTTCAAGGCGCGAAAAGGCGGAAATGGCTCCGGCTCGGATCGAACCGGCGCTGCCGCCACAAAAGTCGTCATCAACGTACCGGTCGGGACACAAATCTTTGACGAAGACCGTGAAACCTTGCTTGCGGACCTTGATGAAGAAGGTAAGGAAATCCTGCTCTGCCGCGGCGGAGACGGTGGTTTTGGAAATGCACGCTTCAAGACAAGCACGAACCGTGCGCCCCGACGGGCCGACAAGGGTTGGCCGGGTGAAGAGCGCTGGGTCTGGCTGCGCCTCAAGCTTATAGCCGATATTGGACTTGTCGGCCTACCGAATGCAGGAAAGTCCACCCTGCTTTCCGTATCCTCCCGCGCCCGGCCCAAAATTGCCGATTACCCGTTCACGACGCTTCACCCACAACTCGGCGTTGTCCGTCTGAACAATACCGAAGAGTTCGTGATCGCGGATATTCCCGGCCTAATCGAAGGGGCCAGCGAGGGCGCCGGACTTGGAGACCGTTTTCTGGGTCATGTGGAGCGCTGCGCTACCCTGCTGCATCTGATTGATGGCACGGAAAGCCAGATCGTCAAAAACTGGCGCATGATCCGGAAAGAACTCGAGGCTTATGATCCTGTTCTGGCCGCTAAGCCGGAAATCATTGTTCTGAACAAGTGTGACTCCCTCACACCCGCACAGCGCACCGCCAAAAAGCGCGCCCTTGCGAAGGCATCGGGGGCAGAAGTCATGATACTTTCAGGGGCGACGCAGGAGGGACTTCCCGAACTCCTCCGTCTGCTTCAGGACCGTGTCACGGCTGCCAAACAGGATCGTCAGGGATGACGGCAACGGCTTGTGCTCCTCATCTGGCGCAGGCCCGCCGGATTGTCATCAAGATCGGAAGCGCTCTGCTTGTCGATGCAGGGAATGCCAGCTTACGACTGGAATGGCTGCAGAGCGTTTGCGCGGATATCGCTGACCTACGGGCTCGAGGCGCGGAGGTCATCGTAGTATCCTCCGGCGCCATCTCGCTTGCACGTCATCGCCTTGGCCTGACAGGACGTCGCCTGCGCCTCGACGAGAAACAGGCCATGGCGAGTGTAGGACAGATCGGCCTGGCACAGGGGTGGAGCACGGCGCTTGCATTCCACGATCTCGTAGCCGCCCAGCTTCTGCTGACACCCGACGACACAGAAAACAGGGAGCGGCATCTGAACGCCCGAGCGACACTCCAGACGCTTCTGGACCTTGGATGCATCCCTGTTATCAACGAAAACGACGCCATCGCGACTAGTGAAATCCGTTTCGGAGACAATGACAGGCTGGGCGCACGGGTAGCACAGATGACAGGCGCAGATTGCCTCGTTCTGCTCTCGGATATTGATGGTCTTTACACAGCCGATCCCCGACGAGATTCAACAGCGAGTCACATTCCGGTCGTGGCCCAGATGACCGATGACATCATGGCCATGGGTGGAGAGCCACCACCGGGATATTCATCTGGAGGAATGCGCACCAAGCTTCTGGCGGCGAAGATTGCGACCCGGGCCGGAGCAAATATGGTCATCGCCGCTGGCCAGCAGCACCATCCGCTTCGCAGGCTTCTTAATGACGCACCGTGCACATGGTTCCTTGCACAGACCGACGCCGGGTCGGCCCGCAAGCGCTGGATCGGCGGAAGCATTCAGCCCAAAGGCACTGTGACGATCGATGAAGGTGCTGCAGATGCTCTGAAAGAAGGTGCATCACTTCTTCCGGCCGGCGTCATTAACCTTGAGGGAACATTCGGACGAGGCGAACTCGTCCTTATTCAGGCTGCTGATGGCACTCAGGTCGGACGTGGCTTGATTACGTATGATTCTGAAGAAAGCCGTAAACTGATCGGGCACCGCTCAGGAGAGATGGAGCAGATTCTTGGATATCGCGGTCGGGACGCATTGATCCATCGGGATGATCTGGCACTCGATTACCCCTGACCGCAACAACACCTCCTCTCACGTTGAAGGCCCGAATTCAGGCCCGGGGAGGCCAGCGCAGTTTGGGCTCAGCCCTTGCTTGCCAGGACGTATCGTCCTCGACCACCCTGCCCGATTGCTTCCTTTCCAGACCGCGTCCCATGGGCTGACGGCCTGGCTGGGATCCGGACGCATGCTGTGGCTGGGCCGCATCCTGCTCCCACGGGGCACGGGACCAGTTCCGCTCGGCAGAACCAGACATCTCCCGTCGCCCTGTCACCGGCGCGGCGTTGCTCCGGCGCGGCAACGAATCAGGATCACTGCCCCCCGGGCCATCTTCATAGGAAGGAAAATCGGACCGCAGAGTCTGGGTCGGCATCAGATAATCCTCGTCCGTGTGGACAGAAGATGGACGCATCGCACGTGCCCCGGATAACGGATCGATTCGTGAGACAGGCCCTGCAACACCCGGGCCATCAAGAGAAACCGGAGCACTGTCCGGCCGGTTTGAAACCGCAAGCCGAAGACTCAGCGTCCGTAATTCAGCACGCATTTCAGCGATCTGGAACTCGAGATCCTGTAAACGTGGCTTGGTTCCGAAAACTGCGAAGGGCATGAAGAGCAGCGCTAGCGCAAACAGCGCAGCGACCACCGCCAGGCACCCGAAAGCCCAGCCTGGCAGCCATGAGAAATCAGACATCATGAGGAAGCCTGGTCCACTCTGAACATCATGTGATCGGGTTTCCGGAAACTGGAGTTACATGCCAAGAGCACGGCGATAAATATCGAGCAGGGTTTCCTGTTCTTCAATCTCGGCAGGCTCCTGCTTGCGAAGACGGATGATCTGCTTGATAACCTTCACGTCGAACCCTGCGGACTTGGCTTCGGAGAAGATATCCTTGATATCGCCGGCCAGCGCCTTGCGTTCCTCTTCCAGACGCTCGACACGCTCGATGATGGAGCGCAGACGGTCTGCGGCAATTCCGCCCGTTGCGGCGCCTTCGCTTCTGCTTTCTGCATCCATGTCCGGTTTCCTTCCTGAGACGTCGTCTGAGCTGTTACTGAGCTGTTATCAGACACTGCCTGAACACAGCATCCGCCGGGCGGCTTATCGTGAGGAGGGCCGGACGGTCAACGGAATTATGTGCACGTTTCATGAACGCGTGAACATGAACCGGCTTTTCTCCCGAGGACGTGCGAGCCTCATCCCTTGACAGAATGGCCCCTGAAAGAGAACTAGTCGGTGCCCGAAAGGGCCTGAACCCTAACCCTTTTTTCCCGGACTGCGGGTTCGAGAGGTCAGAGAGTCTTCCATGGAACATTTCCAGCAGGTCGAGCCCTTCGACTACGTCATCTTCGGCGCCACCGGCGATCTCACGATGCGCAAGCTCCTGCCTGCGCTCTACAACCGTCTCAGAATGGGACAGATCCCTGATAATGCACGCATTATCGGCGCTGCCCGGAGTGAGTTGGATCGTGCCGCCTATGTCGCCCGCGCACGCGAAGCGCTCGAGCATTTCCTCCCCGCCGATGTCTTCAATTCCGGATTGGTCGAGCGTTTCCTCGGGCACATTCATTACGTCACGCTAGACAGCAGCAAAAAGGGCGCCCAATGGGACAGCCTGAAAACCCTTCTGGCCGGCGCAGACCCCGATCGCATCCGCGTCTATTATTTTGCGACCGCCCCCCAGCTCTACGCCAGCATTTGTGAAAACCTACACGAATATGGCCTGATCACCCCGCGTTCGCGCGTGGTTCTGGAAAAGCCGATCGGCACCAACATGGCCACGGCGACCGCCATCAATGACGGCGTCGGCCAGTTTTTTCCGGAAAACCAGATTTACCGGATCGATCATTATCTGGGCAAGGAAACGGTTCAAAACGTTCTTGCCCTGCGTTTTGCGAACCCGCTGATGAACGCGGCATGGTCGGCCGAACATATTGAGAGCGTGCAGATCACGGCGGTTGAGACCGTTGGCGTGGAGGGGCGTGCCGCCTACTACGACACGTCCGGCGCGCTGCGTGACATGATCCAGAACCATCTGCTCCAGGTTCTGTGCCTGGTGGCCATGGAGGCGCCGGACTCTCTGGAAGCGGATGCTGTCCGCAATGCCAAGCTTGCCGTTCTGAACGCCCTGCGTCCGATCACGGAAGGCACAGCAGCGGCCGAAACCGTTCGTGCGCAGTACACGGCAGGTGTCATTGATGGGAAAAACGTCCCCGGCTATCTTGATGAGCTTGGGAAGGACAGCACGACCGAGACATATGCCGCTATCCGCGCCTGGGTCGATACTCCGCGCTGGAAAAACGTTCCGTTCTACATCCGCACGGCCAAACGTTCAGGCCGTAAGGTCAGCGAGATCGTAATCACATTCCGGCCTGCTGCAACCGCGATGTTTGGCGCTACACCTGCCAGTAACCGACTCGTCCTCCGCGTCCAGCCGAATGAAGGCGTCGAACTGAGACTAAACGTCAAAAACCCAGCGCTGGACGTCTTCAATCTCCAGACTGCAGATCTCGACACCCCCATTCGCATGGAGGGCGGGATGCCATTCCCAGACTCTTATGAGCGTCTTCTTCTTGACGCGGTTCGAGGTGATCCGGTCCTGTTCATCCGGCGTGATGAAGTCGAAGCGGCGTGGCGTTGGGCCGAGCCCATTCTGGATGCATGGAAGGACGGGAAAGTTCCCATGCAGACCTACAGCGCAGGGTCTTACGGCCCCGAACAGGCCGTGCGCCTACTCGCCGAACATGGAGACAATTGGCATGAAACAGCGGAGTAACACGTTTGACCGATGAAAAGAGCGCATCCCCCCGTCTCGGCCGCCCAGCGGCTAAGGGTACGCGCAAACCGCCGCGCAGTTTCAAACAGCTTCTGCTGCGGCGGCTCGTTGTTGTTATTCCTGCTTTCCTGTTGATGGTCGTTGCGGTCCGGACAGGCCTGCTCGACATGTCCTATGACAAGATCACCTTCGGCAAACTGAGCTGGTTCGACAACACGGCGCTTGTCGAACATCTGCGGTTGGTGGTCGTCAGAGACAATCTGACAGACCTTCCCCGCCATTGTCTGGTGTTCGTTGTCGACGGCAGTGCCGACAACAACACGCCGACGATGGATGTTCTGGGACGCCACGGAAACGGATGTCCCGGCACGACCTCATCGGCGGACAAGCTGTTCAGCCTCAAGATCGACCGTTCCGAGCGAACCGTGCAGACGGACGCCGGAACGCCCGGCACGTTCCACAACCTGCCACTTTAGTCTTGGGTCCACCCTCAGCGTCATCAGTGCGTCCGTTTGACGGACGCACTTCCCTTGAGAGCGAAGGCACTTCTCAGAAACACGCCTCCTCTCCGCAGTGCTCTGCGCCCGTCTCTCAGCAATGCATAACCGTTCAGAAAACCGTGAATCATTCCCGGATAAAGTTCGGGCTGTACGGATACGCCCGCATTCTGAAGACAACGTGCATATAACTCGCCTTCTCCCCGAAGCGGATCAAATCCAGCAGTCACGATCATGGCAGGCGGAAGATCCGAAAAACTCTCCTCCAGCAATGGCGCGAATGCGGGGTCGAAAAGCTGCTCCGGACTTTGAAGCGTCTGTCCACAATACCAGTACAGAAGTTCGGCGCTCAACATGTAGCCGGTGGCATAGGCCTCACGCGATGGCGGAGCAAACGGACCACTCAAAGCCGGATAATACAAAAGCTGCGCACTCAGGGGCCGCAACCTGCTCTGCCGAACCCAGACCGCCAGCGCGGCAGAAAGATTTCCGCCCGCGCTGTCACCGGCCACTGCAACTGGAACATCGACCGGAACGGTTCGAAAAATCCATTCCAATGCCGCTTTCGCATCCTCCAGACCCGCGGGAAAACGATGTTCCGGCGCGAGCCGATAGTCGAGCGACACCACCACCGCCCCGGACGATGCAGCAAGACGGCAGCAGATCCCGTGATGTGACACGAGATCACAATGCACGAATCCACCCCCGTGCAGATAAAGCACGACGCCCCGCACCTTGCCACGAGGACGGAACACACGGGCCGTACGATAGTCTTCCGCACCCGGGATCCGGATATCCTGCCAGCGTCGGATCCGCAGGGATGAAAGCCGAACCGGAAAGCTGGGCCTCCCGGTAAGTCGCCGGATGTGGCGCAGCATTTCCGCCGAGGGTGGTACTGCAGGAATCAGCGGAATATCATCGATGACAAAAGAACGCGGCACCATACCGCGCCTGCGGCTCTGCCAGGCCAGCCAGAAAAGAAAAAATCTCAGGATCAGGGTCGGACGCATTGCTTCATCATGCACGGCTCTGAAGAAAAAATCTGCCCTTGACCCCATCGCCGTCCCGGAGCAGTGTCTGCCCCGCCAGACGGCTGGACGATCGCTGTGTATGAGATGAGGATCGCATATAGGGAGGAAAGTCCGGGCTCCATGGGAAGACGGTACCGGCTAACTGCCGGCGAGGGCGACCTCAGGGAAAGTGCCACAGAAAACAGACCGCCCGCCGGACTGTGCCCTACGCGTTCATTCGCCGGGGAGCATGTTGCGGGTAAGGGCGAAACGGTGCGGCAAGAGCGCACCGCATCCCCGGCAACGGAGATGGTCACGGCAAACCCTACCGGGAGCAAGACCGAATAGGAGCGGCAGGCTTTTGCAAGAAAGCCGGGGGTTTCTCGCCTCGTCGTTCGGGTTGGTTGCGTGAGGCCCGCAGCAATGCGGGTCCCAGAGGAATGATCGTCCCGCCTTTCAGGCGGACAGAACCCGGCTTACAGGCCGTCTGGCATCCTCAAAAAATCAGCATCCAAAGTAATTATGGATCTATACCAACAAGAACAAAACATGAACAAATGGCGGCAAGTATAGTTCCGACCTCACGATTATCCCTGATAAACCCTAACAAAATGCAAAAATTTCCGTCACATTTGTATTTTTGAAAATATCGCAGTTTTCTGCGGTTTTCGGGCGATATTTGTTTGACGTCCCATGAAATCCCATGATATCCCAAACAAGACCAAGCCAAGTAACCGACGACCGTTCATTCGGTTCTGAATGCAGGAAGGAGGCACATCACCCATGAGCATGTTCCTCGGCACGCATCAGAACCGTTTCGACGCCAAGGGACGCGTTTCCATTCCTGCCCCGTTCCGCACTGCCCTGCGCGCCCAGGCTCAGCCAGGCGACCCCCTCGTCATTCTGCGCCCTTCACATCTCCATCCGTGCATCGAAGGTTGGACGGTCGGCGCGTTTGCGTCTCTCGCAACGCCACTCGACGAATACGATCCTTTTTCGGAAGATCATGAAGATCTGGCCGCAAGCCTGTACGCGGATGCCTACCCGCTGGACAGCGACAAAGAAGGACGCATCATTCTTCCGGAAACCCTGCGCACCCACGCAGCTCTGGTCGACGAAGTCTCCTTCATGGGGCTTGGCCGCACGTTCCAGATCTGGAACCCTGTCGCCGCCGCAGAACGACGTCAGGCCGCACGCAGCCGCGCAAAAACCCTTGCCACCAGTCGCCGCCCCGGCAGCGCACCCCCAATGACTACCAACGGAGCACCGGAATGAACGCGATTACGCTGGTCCATTCCGGTCATGTTCCTGTCATGTTGCACGAGGTGCTCGAAGCCCTCTCGCCCCGCGCTGGTGGAAGGTACCTTGACGGGACATTCGGCGGTGGCGGCTACGCCCGCGCTATTCTGAACGCTGCCGACTGCACCCTTGACGGCATCGACCGTGATCCCGCTGCCATCGAGCGTGGAAATGCCATGGCCGTGCAGGCCAACGGTCGCCTCAGGATGCACCAGGGTACGTTTGGTGATATGGAAACACTTGTCGGAGCAGCGGGTCCCTTCGACGGTATTGTTCTGGATCTCGGTGTCTCTTCTTTCCAGATCGATCAGGCTGAACGCGGCTTTTCCTTCCGCAATGACGGACCGCTGGACATGCGCATGGGCGCAGACGGACCATCCGCAGCAGATCTCGTCAATACATACAAGGAAGCCGAACTTGCGGACGTCCTGTACCGGTATGGCGAAGAGAAGCTGTCACGTCGCATCGCCCGCGCCATCGTGGCCGCACGCACAGAAGCACCGATCACGACAACCGGACAGCTTGCCCACATCATCCGCTGCTGCGTGCCGCGTGACCGAGCGAATATCGACCCGGCGACACGCAGTTTCCAGGGTCTTCGCATCGCGGTGAATGACGAGCTGGGCGAACTGGAACGCGCTCTTGAGGCCGCTCCCCGACTTCTTGCGCCCGGCGGCGTCTTCGTCGTGGTCACATTCCATTCCCTCGAAGACCGTCTCGCGAAACGCGCGATGGCAATCCTCGCAGGACGTACGGGCAACCCGTCCCGTCATGAACCCGCGCCTCTTCGTCGGGAAGCGCCTGCCTTCTCGCTTCTCTATTCCCGCCCCCTCGCCGCCACGGAAGAGGAATCCCGGGAAAACCCGCGTGCCCGCAGCGCCCGCCTGCGAGCACTGGTCCGCAATTCCCCCTCCAAGATACCCGCTTCAGGAATATCCTCATGATCCGGCCCCTCACCGTCGCGTGCGCTGTCCTCGCAGCAGGATCTGGCCTGTTTCTCTATACGAAGAAGCACGAGACCACGGTTCTGGACCAGAAAATCACGAAGATCGTGCAGGAAACGCAGCGCGTACGAGGACAGACCGCTATGCTCCGGACGGAGTGGGCGCTTCTCAACCAGCCTGATCGTCTCAACACTTTGGCTGCACGTTTCGTACCCGCCCTGCACCCGATGGAACCTGACCAGTTCATCCGCATGGTCTCTCTTGAAGCTCACCTCCCGGCTCCCGGCTCCAAGGCCCAGCCCGCAGATCCGCGCGAAGGTCTGCACGAGGTCGTAAACCGGGCTGCCGAAGCAGCACATCTTCCTCTGCCCGCGCCGGCAATTGTTTCTCATACTCCAAGCCAGACAACACCCGTTGCTGTCCCGCATCCGCTTGTTGTGGCCGCAGTCAGCCATCCCGCAGCAACCACCAGAGCCGCGGCCCCGCAGCCTCACGTTTCACATTCCCGGCCTGCGGACACGCAGATTGCGTCTGCTACACTCCGCAGTGTTGCGACCTCTACACATGCACGCTCGGACAGTGCTGCAAGTGTGCGTCTCGTAAGCTATCATGAAAGCCATCCCGCCCCCCTGATGGTCGCCGCATGGCATCCGCAAACCGTGCACACCACGCACTCCACGGCGTCGCACGTGCTTGATGAGCGTCCGCACACACATCACACTTCACTTTCGGCTTTGGGGAGTGTGAATGACGCATTGCCCGCGCCGGTCCCGTTGGCTAACTGAAAGCATCTTCTCGTTAACCGCTCGTTCAGCATTTTCAGATAGCTTAGGGCGAGCCCTTCAGCAGGACCCACCCCCGCACCATGCCTCAGGACGTGCCACCCTCTTCCGGCCCAAAGCGCCCCGGACGTCCGACTGGGCCTTCCGCACGTCCACGGGAAACCGGATCAGGGCGTGCACGCAGCAGGCTGAATCTTGATCAGATGCACGGGCGCCTTCTAGGCGTCGGCATGGGTTTTCTTGTGATCTACGGCGCCGTTGCACTTAAGGCGACGGTAGCCACGGTTCTGATGCCGATGGAGCCTGAAAAGCGCCAGATCGCTCCGCAGGTTCCGGAAATCCCCAAAAGCGACCCACGCGGAGAAATGGCAGGAGATTTTGTTCTTCCGACCGTCAGACGCGCAACCATCACCGATCGTACGGGGCAGGCCCTCGCGCTCTCGCTACCCGTGGCACAGGTCTATGCCAATCCCATGGAGCTGATTGACCCCGCGGATGCAGCGGACAAGCTCCGCAAGGTTCTGCCGCAACTCGACCGAGATGCAACGATCCGTCGTCTTTCACTGAAAAAACAGTTCGTCTATCTGGCGCGTGACATTTCGCCCGTTCAGGAAATCGCGATCAACAATCTGGGCATTCCCGGCATCTATTTCGAAGCCGGGGAACGCCGTCATTATCCTCTCGGACGCACCGCTGCCCAAATCATGGGCAGCGTCGATATCGACGATCATGGCATTGCCGGTGTGGAGCGCTATTTCGACAAACGACTGAACTCGGATAAGTCTCCACTGCGCCTCTCACTGGACGTTCGCGTCCAGACCGTCGCCCATGACGAACTTCAGGCGGCGAAAGACGAATTTTCCGCAATTGGCGCCAGTGCGATCGTTATGGATGTCCGCACTGGCGAGATCCTGGCCATGGTCAGTCTGCCCGATTACGACGCGAATGATTTCGGCCACGCACCCAATGACGCCCGTTTCAACCGGGCGGTCACGGGCATGTATGAACCAGGCTCCACCTTCAAGCTACAGACCGCCGCAATGGGGCTGCAACTTGGCGTCATCCATCTTTGGGACCGCTTTTCCACGATCCCGATCAAGGTCGGCCGCTTTACCATCCGCGACATGAAAACGGACCATTTCGCCCCCTGGCTCTCGCTACCGGGCGTGCTGGCGTTTTCATCCAACCCTGCGGCAGCACATATCGCATTGGATGTCGGCGCAACGCGGCAGCAGGACTGGCTGAGGAACATGGGTTTCTTCAATCGTGTCCCCGTGGAGCTGCCCGAAGCCGGTCGTCCTCTGGTTCCCGCATCGCGTAACTGGGGCCTTTCCACCGTTATGACTGTCGGTTTCGGGCACGGTGTCGCTGAACCGCCACTGGCCATCGTCCGCGGGACAGCGGCAACCGTCAACGGCGGCATCCTGCTTAAGCCCACACTCGTGGCAAGGGACACCGAGGACGAGGCCAAAGCTGCTCCCGATACGGCACAGTTGCGCCCTGTTGCCTACCGCCCCGAGGCCGACAGCGACGAGATCGGCGCCGAAACCCCCGTGGGCACCCGCGTGCTGTCCGAACAGACATCCGCAGTCCTACGCAAGCTGCTGCGACTGGACGTAACGATGGGTAGCGGAAAATCGGCCGAAGTACCCGGCTATTATGTCGGCGGAAAAACCGGAACCGCCGAGAAAATCGGCGCGCATGGTGGCTACCTCAAGCACGTCAACGTCTCAGCGTTCACCAGCGTGTTCCCGATGAACAACCCGCATTACGCCGTTTATGTCATGCTCGACAGCCCTCAGGGCACCGCTGCCACGCATGGCTGGACGACGGCTGCGTGGAACGCGGCGCCGACGGTCAAGAAAATCATTTCGCGGGTCGGGCCCATCCTGAACCAGTTCCCTGATCTTGCGAATAGGGATGCGATCGACGCGTCCCTTGCCATCCCGATGAATCCTTCTGTTCCCCCCGGCTTTCATGCACTCGGGCCGGGAAACGATCCGGGAGATCCGCGCAATCAGGCGCATACGCCCAAGGCTGCCCTTTCGAGAACGCAGTCCAAGACACAGCCCGCAACACAGCACTGAACCGTTTTATGCGCCTTTCCCAACTCTTCACGCTCTGCGGCACGTCCCTGCCCCCCCTCAGTGGCGATCCTGATATCATCTCGGTCACAGCCGACAGCCGTACGGCAGGTCCCGGAAGTCTCTTTTTCGCCCTGCGCGGCGTAAAGCAGGACGGAACTGCTTTCATCGTCCAGGCCCTGTCGCGAGGAGCTTCGGCGGTCATTGCCGATCATGACCCAACGAAACGGGGCAGCGGACCGGGCGTAATTGAACGCCGGGACGCGAAGCATTTGCTGGCCCGCATGGCGTCGATTCTGGCAGGCCCGCAGCCTTCCTGTATCGCGGCCATCACGGGCACGAACGGCAAGAGCAGCACAGCGGATTTTTTGCGTCAGCTCTGGATCCTTCAGGGACACCGAGCCGCGAGCCTTGGCACGCTGGGTCTGATTTCCGATACGGATGTGCCGCAGCCCCCCAGCCTGACAACGCCCGATCCGGTGTCGCTGTCCCGCACTCTCGCTGCTCTTGCCCGTGAAGGCGTCGGGCATGTCGCCCTCGAAGCATCCTCGCACGGACTTGAGCAACACAGACTTGATGGCCTGAAGATCACAGCTGCGGGTTTTTCCAATCTGACCCGCGATCATCTGGATTACCACCTGACCATCGACGCTTACCGCAGTGCAAAGCTGCACCTGTTCAGCAGCGTTCTCGCGGCTGGCGGACCAGCTGCTGTCAATGCGGATATGGACCCGGAAACATTCGTGGCCCTGCGGGACATTGCCGCCCGGCGCAGCCTCAAGTTTCGCACCGTCGGGCGCAACGGTTCGACCCTGCGACTGATTTCCGCACGTCCCACACCCTCGGGACAGATCCTGCGCCTGATGCTGCATGGAGAGGAACTGCCGGAAATCACGCTCACCCTTCCCGGAAGCTTTCAGGCCGACAACGTGATGCTGGCAGCGGCCATGTGCTGGGAAAAAGATGAGGACGCACACAAGGTTTTGGCACTCCTGCCGGAGCTCAAAGGCGTACACGGTCGCTGCGAACGGGCCATCACCCTTGCCGGAGGTGCCGCAGCCTATGTCGACTATGCCCATACTCCCGACGCTCTGGAATGTGTTCTTTCCAGCCTGCGACCGCACACGGCCGGGAAACTTGTGGTCGTCTTTGGCGCAGGTGGCGATCGCGACAAAGGCAAACGTCCCTTGATGGGAGCGGTCGCGGCCCGGCTTGCCGACCTTGCCATCGTCACGGATGACAATCCGCGCACCGAGGATCCCTCAACCATACGTTCGCAGATCATGGCCGCATGTCCGAACGCGCAGGAAATCGCAGACCGGCGCAGCGCCATCGCAGCCGGCCTCGAGGCCCTGTCTCCCGGAGACATCCTTGTGGTCGCCGGTAAGGGACACGAACAGGGGCAGATCGTGGGAACGGAGATCCTTCCGTTTGATGACCGCCTCGTCATCCGTGAACTGGCAGGTGCAGCATGAGCATTCTGTGGACCAGCGCGGATCTTCGCGCAGCAACCGGCGGCACGCTTGAAGCAGATGTCAGCGTCACCGGCATTTCGATCGACACGCGGACGCTTGTACCGGGAGACCTGTTCATTGCCCTGCGCGGCGAAACAAGCGACGGTCATGAGCATGTGCAGCAGGCGCTCGACCGGGGAGCCGCCTGCGTGCTCGTCCATGAAACCGGCGGAGTGGATGATCCCCGCCTGCTCATCGTTCCTGACACCATGACGGCCCTCGTGAACCTGGGGCGGTATGCCCGCGCCCGCTTCAGGGGAAAAGTCATCGCCGTCACGGGAAGTGTGGGTAAGACAACAACCAAGGACATGCTGAAGGTCGCCCTCTCGGCCATCGGCCCCACCCATGCCGCCATCGCGTCCTATAACAACCACTGGGGGGTTCCCCTCACGCTGGCCCGCCTGCCTCAGAACGCCTCTTTCTGCGTCAGCGAAATCGGCATGAACCACGTGGGAGAAATCGCCCCGCTCGCCGCTCAGGTGCGCCCCGATGTTGCGGTCATCACCACGATCGGAACCGCCCATCTGGGACACATGGGCAGTCTTGAAGCAATTGCCCGCGAAAAAGCCTCTCTCCTTTCCGCGCTCCCGCCTCAGGGTATTGCAGTCGTACCGGACGACGCGCCCGGACAGGATCTTCTCATGTCTGCCCTTCCAGAGGGATGCACTCTGTGGCGTTCCGGATTGTCCCCGAACGCGGACCTGCGTCTTGAAGGCCTGGAATGTTCGGCGCAGGGCAGCCAGTATACGCTTCACATGCCCATCGGTACCGTTTCCGTCACTCTGACCGCACCTGGCGAACACCTCGCCCGCAATGCCGCGCTGGCTCTTGGAGCAGTCACGGCACTTGGTGAAAATATTAAAACCGCGGCTGAAGCCCTGAAAGATTTCGTGCCCGGCGCGGGCCGTGGCCAGATCCGTACGATCCTGAAGGACGTGCAGCTTCTGGACGAAAGCTATAACGCGTCCACACCCAGTGTCCGCGCGGCACTTGCAACGCTCGTTCTGCTCCCGGCACAGCGCCATGTGGCCGCACTCGGCGACATTCGTGAGCTCGGCACATTTGCCGATGCCGAACACCGGTCCCTGGCGGATGCGGTCACAAAAGCAGGCGCGCTCGCTTTCTGCTGCGGGCCCCATATGCGCTCCCTTTATGACGCGCTGCCCAGCACCCTTCAGGGTGGCTACGCAGGCGACGCCGCGTCTCTTGCCCCCATGTTGCTCAATGCCCTCCGCCCCGGTGATCTTCTGCTCGTGAAAGGCAGCTTCGGCAGCCGGATGCGTGATGTGATCTCAGTTCTCGATAACGCTGCCAGCCCGGTTTCTGCCTGATGCTTTTCAATCTTATCGCCGCCCATGACACGTCACACGGCGGGTTTTTCAATCTCTTCCACTATCTGACATTCCGGTCCGGATGTGCCTGTCTGACAGCGCTGGTCATTTCGCTGGCTCTGGGCAATCCGTTCATTGCCCAGCTCAAGCGCATTCAGCGTGAAGGACAGCCCATCCGTTCCGTAGGCCCGGAACGTCACATTCTGGAAAAGGCCGGAACGCCCACAATGGGCGGAATGCTGATTCTGATCGCACTGTTTTCCGCAACGCTGCTCTGGGCTGATCTGACGAACGGTTTCGTCTGGGCCGTCATGCTGACGACGGCGGCGTTCGGGGCTGTCGGTTTCGCGGATGACTACCTGAAACTCTCCAGACGCAATACCACGGGCGTCTCCAAACGGACGCGACTGGGATGTGAGTTTCTGGCGTCGCTTGTCGCAGGGATATGGCTCCAGTCCCTGACCCCTCCTGAACTGCGGAACATGGTCGCCTTCCCGTTCGTCAAGGACGTGCTGCTTCCTCTGGGCTATGCCTTCCCGATCTTTGCCATGATCACGATTACGGGCTTTGGCAATGCCGTGAATTTTACGGACGGGCTGGATGGTCTCGCCATTGTTCCCGTCGTCATCGCGGCTCTCGTTTTTGCCCTGATTTCCTATCTCGTCGGCAACCACGTCTTTGCCGACTATCTCCAGCTTCACCCCGTGCCGGGTACGGGTGAACTCGCTGTCTTCTGCGCTGCGCTTATCGGAGCAGGCCTCGGATTTCTCTGGTTCAACGCACCTCCTGCGGCCGTTTTCATGGGCGATACAGGCTCGCTTTCGCTCGGAGGCGCACTGGGCGCCATAGCCGTTGCCACCAAACATGAACTCGTCCTGTGCATCGTGGGCGGCGTTTTCGTCGCAGAGACCCTGTCGGTCGTCATTCAGATCTTCTGGTTCAAACGAACAGGACGGCGGGTGTTCCTGATGGCCCCCCTGCACCACCATTTCGAAAAGAAAGGCTGGCAGGAACCGAAAATCGTCATACGCTTCTGGATTGTTTCGATCGTCCTCGGCCTGTGCGGCCTCGCAACGCTGAAACTGCGATGAGCAGTTTTTCTCCCCACCTTCTGACCGGCGAGCGTTATGCCGTCTGCGGCCTGGGACGCAATGGCGCAGCGGTCGTGCAAGCACTCCTTGGAATGGGAGCACAGGTTCAGGCATGGGACGATCGCAACGCTGATCTCCCAGCCCATCCCAATCTTACGCTCGCTCCTCTGCACAACCTTTCAGGCATGACGGCGCTTATTCTGTCGCCTGGCATTCCGCATCTTTTCCCGAACCCCCATCCCGTTGCCGATCTCGCAAGACAGCAGGGCATCCAGATCCTGTCCGATGCAGAGATCCTGTATCGGGCCGTCCGGAAATCCGGTTCAAAGGCCGCATTCGTCGCTGTTACCGGAACGAACGGGAAATCGACCACGACGGCCCTGATCGCACATCTCTTCACGACGGCGGGGCGCCCCTGCGTGGCAGGTGGCAACCTGGGTACGGCCTCCCTTGCGCTGCCACTTCTTCCCGATGACGGCGTCTACGTCATCGAAATGTCGTCCTATATGCTTGAACGACTGGACTGTTTCCATGCCAGCGCCTCCTGTCTTCTGAACCTCACACCGGACCATCTGGACAGGCACGGCAGCATGGGCGGCTATGCTGCGGCCAAGGCGCATGTCTTCGATAATATGGGACCGCAGGATCTCGCAGTCATCGGTGTGGACGACAGCTGGTGCCGCTCGATCGCATCCGAACTGCGCGCGCGGGGTCTGAAGGTTATCGAGCTGAATGTCGACACCCTGCCATCTTTCGACGGCCCCGCCCTGCCCGGTCGGCACAATGCCCAGAATGTCGGCGCCGCCTTAGCGGTCGCGCATCATCTGGGCCTTGATGATAACGATATCCGAACCAGTCTGAAATCATTTCCCGGTCTGGAGCACCGTCTGCAGAAAATTGCCGAATGCAACGGCGTTTCATTCATCAATGACAGCAAAGCCACAAATGCCGAGGCCGCATCTAAGGCGCTCGCATCCTATGAAAAAGTCATGTGGATCGCAGGCGGCGTCGCAAAAGCTGGCGGTATCGAAAGCCTGACCCCGTTGTTCGGTCATATCGCACAGGCATTTTTGATTGGGCAGGACGCGACCGAACTGGCGATAACGCTGGAAACGAACAACGTACCCTATACACTTTGTGAGACACTGGAAAAAGCTGTGCCCGCAGCTTTCAGTGCTGCTCTCCATCAGGGTCTTCCTGTCGTTCTGCTCTCACCGGCCTGTGCAAGTTTTGATCAATTTCGCAGTTTTGAGGATCGAGGTTCACACTTTCTCAGGATTTGCGATAATATCGTAAAATCAGCCCATTCCGGCGCCACCCTCACGCAGATGCAGGAGAATTGACACCATGTCGGGACTGTCCCGCGTCGATGCCTCTGCCGTTGCCCGCTGGTGGCGCAATCTTGATCGAGTAACGCTAGCCTGTGTCGGTCTGCTGATCGGACTGGGATATGTGCTGATGCTCGCCGCAAGCCCCGCAGTGGCATCGCGTATCGGCGCATCGCGCAACATGTTCATTCTTAAACAGGTGATCTTTCTGGCTCTTGCCGGCGCCATCGTGCTCGGCACATCCTATCTCTCGCGACAGGCTGTCAGAAAACTCGCGATCATCGGCGGAATCATTGCGCTCGGCGCCACCGCGATGACACTGGTTCACGGTATGGAAATCAAAGGTGCGCGCCGCTGGATCGCGCTGCCAATGATGTCAGTTCAGCCTTCCGAATTCCTCAAGCCCTGCTTTGCTGTCGTCACGGGCTGGTTGCTGTCTGCCCGACGCTCAGTTGTTATGTGGGGGAATATTGCCTTTCCTGGAATGCTAATCGCATTTCTGTGTTTCGGCTTCATTCTGGTTCTGCTGAAATCCCAGCCGGATATCGGCATGCTGTCCGTCATCACGATGGTCTTCATGACCCAGCTTTTTGTCGACGGTCTCAAGCTCTACTGGGTCGGGCTGTGCGTCGCAGGCATGGCAGGCGCCTTTGCAGTCGCCTATATCGTCTTCCCGCACGTCCAGTCTCGTGTTCAGCGCTTTCTGCATCCTGATGTGGGCGACCACTATCAGATCGATACGGCTCTCCGGGCATTCGGAAATGGTGGCCTTCTAGGACGGGGGCCTGGTGAGGGTCGCGTCAAGGACCTGCTTCCGGACGCCCATGCAGACTTTGTGTTCGCCGTTGCCGGCGAAGAATACGGTCTGATCCTGTGTGTTGGCATCATTCTGCTTTTCGGCATCATCGTTCTGCGAACCCTGCTCAAACTGATGCATGAAGACGATCCGTTCGTCATCGTGTCCGCTGCGGGTCTGGTGACAGGCTTCGGCCTTCAGGCATTCGTCAACATGGGCTCGACATTGCATCTGATCCCCACAAAGGGCATGACCCTGCCCTTCATTTCCTATGGTGGCAGTTCGGCAATGTCGGTGGCTCTGACCGTGGGAATGGTTCTGGCCCTGACCCGCCATCATGTCGGCCCGAGCCGGATCAGCCAGAAAACCTCTGTGCCTTATGGCCAAAGCCCCTTGTTTGAAAGGAACGCCCCGTGAGCCGCCCCATCGTTATTGCCGCAGGCGGCACCGGAGGTCATTTTTTCCCGGCAGAAGCCGTTGCGTCCGTACTTGCGGAACGTGGTCACGATCTCGTCCTGATGACCGATGCCCGGCATGGCAAGCGTGAGACGGGACTGTTCAAAGACAGGCCCCAATACGTTCTGGACGGCGCGGGCGTCGCAGGCAAAGGGTTACGTGGCAAAATCCGCGGGGTTCTGGCCTTGATGCGCGGCATGATACAGGCCCATCGGGTTCTGAAATCACTGGACGCCGCAGCCGTCGTGGGCTTCGGCGGATATCCTTCCATCCCCCCCCTGACCGCCTCACGCGTGCTGCCAACAACGAAGCGGCCCAAGATGGTCATTCATGAGGGCAATGCCGTGCTTGGACAGGCAAATGCTTTCCTTTCCCGGTTCAAGCCGTTGATTGCCACATCCTACGCAGCCGTCGCGAAACTGCCCCTGAACGCACAGACGACCCTGACCGGCATGCCTGTGCGCGCCGGTATCGAGGCTCTTTATGGCCGTCCCTATGAAGCACCCACAGACCGCATCCATCTTCTGATCTGGGGCGGCTCTCTGGGGGCGCGGGTCTTTTCGGAAATCGTCCCTCGGGCACTGGCCGAGCTTCCCGTCGCAATCCGAGGAAGGCTCACCGTCACGCAGCAGATCCGCACAGAAGATCTGGAACGCGTCCGACTGATTTATAAGGAAGCCGGAATCGAGATCGAAGCCGCCCCCTTCTTTACAGACGTTCCCGCCTGTCTGGAAAAGGCGCATCTTGTCATCGGGCGCGCAGGTGGCTCATCGGTGGCAGAACTGACCATGGCCGGTCGGCCGTCCATTCTTGTACCTCTGCCCATAGCCGCCTCCGACGAACAGGGGGCAAATGCTCAGGCACTGGTTGATACACAGGCCGCCTGGATGATCCGTCAGAACGATTTTACCCCACCCGTCCTGACAGCGCTTCTGACAGATCTCTTTTCCAATCCTGAGAAGCTCGAACATGCAGCAAATGCCGCTCATCACTGCGCGCGCCCTCATGCTGCCGCAAAAGTTGCTGATCTGATTGAATCCACTCTCTCCTGATCCCCTGTTTTTAGTTTCTACCCAAAGAGTCCCTGCCTTATGCGCGCGCTACCCCTGAACATCGGAACCATTCACTTCGTCGGTATCGGCGGCATCGGCATGTCCGGCATAGCCGAAGTCCTGCATATGCTGGGATACAAGGTTCAGGGATCCGACATTTCAGAGGGCGCGAATGTACAGCGCCTGCGACAGTCGGGGATCGTAGTCCATATCGGACATGACGCCGCCAATCTCGGGGACGCACAGGTCGTCGTAACCTCGACCGCCGTGAAAAAGGACAACCCCGAAGTCGTGGCGGCCCGTGCCAAGCTTATTCCCGTAGTCCGCCGGGCCGAGATGCTGGCAGAACTGATGCGTCTTCGCTGGTCGGTTGCGATTGGCGGCACACACGGCAAAACCACAACGACAAGCCTCGTCGCCTGTGTTCTGGAGCATGCCAAACTTGATCCGACCGTCATCAATGGCGGCATCATCGAGGCTTACGGCACCAATACCCGCATGGGCTCGGGCGACTGGATGGTGGTCGAAGCCGATGAGAGCGACGGCTCGTTCCTGCGTCTTCCGGCCGTGATTGCCGTCGTCACCAACATGGATCCGGAACATCTGGATCACTGGGGAACGGAAGAAGCCATGCAGGCCGGCTACGACCAGTTCGTCTCAAATATTCCGTTCTACGGTTTCGCGGTCCTGTGCGTGGATCACCCTCAGGTTCAGCAGATGATCCCGCGCCTGTCCGACCACCGCGTCATAACCTACGGCTTCAGCCCGCAGGCCGACATCCGCGCCGAGAAGGTCGTGATGGACAAGCGCGGCGCGACATTTGAGGTCGTGGTGACGAACCGTCAGCGCAACCGCTCACGACGCGCAGGCCCATTCCGCCTGCCGATGCTCGGACACCATAATGTCCTGAATTCGCTCGCCGCGATCGCCGTAGCCCTCGAAATGGAAATCAGCGATTCCGTCATCGCGTCCGCCCTGACGACATTCAAGGGCGTTCAGCGCCGTTTCACACGTACCGGCGAATATAACGGCATCTCGATCATCGATGACTATGGCCACCATCCCGTGGAAATCGCAGCCGTCCTCAAAGCCGCCCGCCAGGCTGGCGCGAAAAACGTCATCGCGGTCATGCAGCCGCACCGTTATTCACGCCTCAAAGTCCTGTTCAGCGAGTTCTGCACCTGCATGAACGACGCCGACACGGTCATCGTGGCCGATGTCTATGCCGCTGGCGAAACACCTATCGAACATGCCGATCGCGATGCTCTGGTCGAGGGGCTGCGCGACCGCGGTCACCGCTCGGTCGTACCGCTTCCTGACCCCGCCCACCTGCCGGAAATGATCAACGCCATCGCCAAACCGGGCGATTACGTTGTCTGCCTTGGCGCCGGCACCATCACCCACTGGGCACAGGCCCTCCCCGCCCAGCTCGAAGCCTTGAACCGCCAACCCGCAACTGAAGGCGCGGCATGACGGACGTTAGCGTTTTTCCCGTTTCCGGACTACGCGGCAGACTGACACCAAACGCACCTCTCGGGCCTCGCGCCTGGTTCCGGGTCGGTGGCCCGGCGGACTGGCTGTTCATCCCGGAAGATCAGGAAGATCTTACCGTCTTCCTGAAAGAAAAACCTGCCTCCATGCCGGTAACGGTGCTGGGAGCCTGTTCGAACGTCATTATTCGCGATGGCGGCATTGCGGGGACAGTCATCCGGCTCGCACGCGGTTTTGCCGACATTGAGGTCCAGGGCACCAGTCTGATCGTGGGCGCAGCCGCTCTGGACGTCACGGTCGCCGAACACGCCGCGGCCGCCGGTCTGACCGGTCTGGAGTTTCTCGCAGGTATTCCCGGTTCAATTGGCGGCGCCGTCCGCATGAACGCCGGCGCCTACGGATCGGATATCGACGCCGTTCTGGAATGGGCAGATGTCCTGGCCTGCAATGGCGAGTTGCGCCGCCTCTCGCGGTCCGAACTCGGCTTTGCATACCGTCATTCGGACCTTCCGCCGGACAGCGTCGTCGTGCGGGCATCCCTGCGCGGCGTCGCAGACGATGTCTCCTCCATCCGCGACCGTATCAGTGGAATCAAGGCGTCCCGCGAAGCATCCCAACCCGTAAGGGCGCGAACAGGCGGCTCCACATTCCGCAATCCCGACGGTCATAAGGCCTGGAAACTGATCGACGATGCGGGATGTCGTGGCCTCAGGATCGGAGACGCACAGGTCAGCGAAAAGCACTGCAATTTCCTGCTCAATCTGGGACAGGCCAGCAGCGCGGATCTGGAAACCCTGGGCGATACAGTACGCGACAAAGTGCTGGCGCAAAGCGGGATCGACCTGCATTGGGAAATCAAACGTATCGGACGCAGATCCGAAGGAGAAAAGACGTCATGAAGGTCGCAGTCCTGTTGGGCGGAACATCCAGTGAGCGGCCTGTCAGTCTCGTCAGTGGCGCCGCAGCCATCGAGGCCCTTCGCGAAAAAGGGCACGACGTCACGCCGATTGATGTCGGTCCGGATATCGTCACGACCATCTCCGCTCTCAGAGCCGCTGCCCCCGATGTCGTGTTCAATGCGCTGCACGGACCACTGGGTGAAGATGGCGCCATTCAGGGCGTTCTGGAATG
This sequence comes from Gluconobacter kanchanaburiensis NBRC 103587, assembly GCF_007988905.1. Classification (GTDB taxonomy): domain Bacteria; phylum Pseudomonadota; class Alphaproteobacteria; order Acetobacterales; family Acetobacteraceae; genus Gluconobacter; species Gluconobacter kanchanaburiensis. The sequence continues at coordinate 13,080 of NZ_BJVA01000021.1, read as the reverse complement.
GCTGGGACTGCCCTATACCCATTCCGGCGTCCGGGCATCTGCCGTGGCCATGGACAAGGGCGCAACGCGAATCCTGCTGGCCGCTGCAGGCCTGCCCGTTGCACAGGGACGTGTGGTAACGATTGATGAACTGCTCGAAGCCGACCCGCTCTGCGCGCCCTATGTCATCAAGCCGGTTGCAGAAGGCTCTTCCGTGGGCGTTGAAATCGTCCGGGTGGGAGATAATCGACGTGCCCAGATCGCGAAGAACTGGCGCTTCGGAAAAGAAGCGCTTGTCGAAAGCTTTATTCCCGGCCGCGAGCTGACGGCCGGTGTGATGGGCGATCGCGCCCTCGCCGTCACGGATATCCTGCCTTGCGAAACCGCGAATTTCTACGACTTCGAAGCTAAATATAAGGCAGGCGGCTCACGTCACGTCGTCCCGGCAGACCTTCCCCAGGCCGTTACGGATCGCGCTCTCCACTATGCCCTACGCGCCCATCAGGTGCTTGGGTGCAAGGGCGCCAGTCGCACTGATTTCCGTTACGACGGAGAGACCGACACGCTGGTCATTCTCGAAGTCAACACACAGCCGGGGATGACGCCGACGTCCCTGCTTCCAGAACAGGCCGCCTATTGCGGCATTTCCTATCCGGACCTGTGTGACTGGATGGTCAGGGAGGCACTGACGCGCTGATGCGAGAGGATCCGTCCTTTCAGAGAGATGATTTTGTCCGGGAACGGTATTCCGGGGCCATGCCGCCTCAGGAAAACCGTCCTTCACGGGCAAAGCTGTTCTGGCGCCGGCAAAGGCGTCTGGTCAGGCCTGCGATCGTCCTTCTGGTTGTGATGGGCTTGGCAGGCGCAGGAATGCGACTGCTTTACGACGCGGCTTCCGAAGAGCGTTTCGCCCCTCTGCGCGCACGTCTCGTGGAGATGGAACCTCTGCCCATCCGGCACATCGTCATCAACGGTCGCGGCATGACCAGCGAAGCCTCAATTCTTGACGCGCTCGGGACATCCACCGGTCATCCCATTTTCGGATTCTCCGTCGAAGCCGCCCGTCAGAGACTGGACGAACTCCCCTTCATCGATCATGCCACCGTCGAACGTCATATGCCTGACACCGTGATCATTACGCTCGTTGAGCGGACACCGATTGCCGTGTGGCAGGATCGAGGGCATTTCATGCTCATCAACCGAGCGGGCGAAGAGGTTCCGGATCAAGGGATGACCGGAAAAAATGCTCAGGCCTTCCTTCAGTTGCCGCTTGTCGTGGGTGAAGGCGCCAATACCGCAGCCGCCAGCGTGATCGATGCGATGAACCACGAACCGGTCGTCAAAAGCCAGATCACAGCCCTGATCCGCGTCGGCAACCGCCGCTGGAACGCAACCCTCAAGGATGGAACCACCGTTCTTTTGCCGGAAGGCGAGGAAGCTGCGGCATTCGCGCGCCTTGCCCGATACCAGCAGAGCATGCGTCTACTTGAGAGACCTGTGCAGTCCATTGATCTCAGACTCCCGGACCGGATGGTTGTCCATCAGCCCGCCCCGCCGCCCCAGGCTCCGACGCCAGACAAACCCACCCCCGAAAAGCCGGATAACGCAAAACCCGATCCGTCCTTACCCTCACCGCGAACAGACGGTACGAAACAGCCATGACCGATCTTCCCACCATGTCGGATCTTCCTGCCTTCCGTCGCCGGGGAGGCCTGAGAGGCCGCTCCCTCATTCCCGTCGGCGGTGAGCGGGATGTCGGGGTCAACCGCCTTCCCCGCGATATCCTCCCCCTCCCTCCGGAGGAATCGCGGCGTAACGTCTCATGGCGTCCCGGGGTATTCGGCGCGCTCGATATCGGCACCACCAAAATGACCTGCCTGATCGGCAAGGGAGAGGCGGATGGTTCCATTCAGGTTCTGGGATACGGCTGGCGCCGTTCCCATGGAATTCGTTCGGGATCCATCGTCGACATCCGTGAGACCGAAGCCGCGATCCGTGCAACGGTCGGTCAGGCAGAAGAAGCAGCCGAACGGCGCATGGACTCGCTAGTGGTCAACCTGTCCTGCGGTCGGCCTCTGAGCCGTCTGGTCGACGCACAGATCCCCATCGGGGGGCGGGAAGTCACCGCAGGAGACGTCCAGCGTCTGATTGCCGAAGGACAGGCCCGCGCCTGGATGGAGGGCCGAGAGGTCATTCATACCCTGCCCATCGGATATGTTGTGGATTCCATCCCCGGAATCGCGGATCCCATCGGGCACCAGTGCGAGGAGCTGGCCACCCGGATGCATGTCGTTGACATGAACTCGAGCGCGCTCCGTACGCTGGACGCAGTCCTCCAGCATGCGGAACTGAAACTTGACGGACTTGTCGCAAGCCCCTTCGCGTCAGGTGTTTCGGTTCTTGCAGCCGAAGAGCGAGAACTCGGTGTCACGGTTGTTGAAATGGGCGGCGGCACGACGTCTCTGGCAGTTTTTTGCGAAGGAAAACTCCTTCACACCGCCCAGATCCGCGTAGGTGGACTGCATGTAACGCGTGATATCGCAGGCGTCCTGTCGACATCCCTTGAAACAGCCGAACGCCTCAAGACAATGTACGGCGCTGCGCAGATGGGGTCGGATGACCAGCGGGAAATCCTCTCGGTTCCTCTGATCGGGGAAAACAGCGACCGCCTGGTGCGTCTCCAGCGCTCAAGAGTCATTTCCGTCATCCAGCCGCGGATCGAGGAAACCCTGGAACTTGTCCGGCAGTCGCTTGATAATGCCGGCCTCGGACGTCTGGCCAACGGGCGCGTCGTCCTTACCGGCGGCGCCTCGCTGCTTGAAGGAATTGTTCCCGTTGCAACCCGCATTCTGGGCCGTCCGGTCCGGATGGGGAAACCGCAGAATATTTACGGCCTGCCCGAAACTGCCGCGGCTTCGGCCGGCTTTTCAACCGCTGCGGGGCTTCTGGCCTGGGCCGCAGGTGCGGATCGGGATTTCGGAGACATTTCCGCTCCGGAACCCAAGCCTCGCGGACTTGTTAAACGTCTCGTAGGCTTCTTACGCAATAACGTATAGTCTACTACAGATCATAACGCCCTTAACCGTCGCTTTCATGCAGTTCCGGACCAGATCATGACGCTAAACCTTACACCCACTCCCAATTCCCATGTTGAACTGGCGCCACGGATTACCGTGATTGGCGTCGGCGGTGGTGGTACCAACGCCGTTGACAACATGATTGCATCCGAACTCAAGGGCGTGGAATTTGTTGTTGCCAACACCGACGCACAGCAGCTCGCCCATTCGAAAGCTGAACGTCGCGTCCAGCTCGGTCCACACCTGACGCGGGGTCTGGGTGCCGGAGCCAAACCGGAAATCGGCCGGGAAGCTGCAGAAGAAGCTGCTCAGGAAATCGATCGTCAGCTTGAGGGTGCGAATCTTGTTTTCATTACGGCCGGTATGGGCGGTGGAACCGGAACGGGTGCCGCGCCCGTCATCGCCCGCATGGCGCGTGAACGCGGTGTTCTGACGGTTGGCGTTGTTTCCAAACCCTTCAACTTCGAAGGTCGCCGCCGTACGGCCGCTGCCGAAAGCGGCATTGCTGAACTGCAGAAGCATGTCGACACGCTGATCGTCATCCCGAACCAGAACTTGTTCAATTCCGCAACGCAGAACACGACTTTCCGTGAAGCGTTCCGCATGGCCGACAACGTCCTGAACATGGGTGTGCGCGGCATTACGGATCTCATGGTCTCGCCAGGCCTGATCAATCTCGATTTCGCGGACGTCAAGGCCGTCATGGAAGAGATGGGCAAGGCGATGATGGGTACAGGCGAGGCTTCCAGCGAGGAAGACGCTGAAGACCGCGCGATCCTCGCCGCCGAACGTGCAATCTCGAATCCTCTTCTGGAAGACGCGTCCATGGCAGGCGCACGCGGCCTGCTGATCAATATCACCGGCGGCGAAGACCTCACACTATATGAAGTCAATGCGGCGGCCGATCGTATCCGGGAAGAAGTGGCTGACGATGCCAACATCATCTTTGGTGCGTTGATCGACGAAACACTGAACGGACGTGTCCGGGTGTCCGTCGTAGCAACGGGTATCGATACGCAGCCCCGTCAGGACCCGTCTGCGCTCCCCGAGGTCACAGAAGCTCCCACGCAGCATTCCCAGCCAAACTCTGCACCTGCTGCATCACGGGACGGAGCTGCTCCGCGCCAGACAAACTCGTCTTTCCAGCCGGGCTCCACTTATGCAGGAGGCCCTCCGCGTCCGAATTTTGCCATTGATCCGCACCAGCCGGCACCCCATAATCCTGCCCCCGCACAGGAACCGGCAGCGTCGCAGACTTCAGGCGTGGAAACTCCAACTCCGCGGCAGGAAAACCCACATCAGCCCTCCCCACGGGCAGGCCTGTTCTCTGATCCAGCTCGCCACACGCCACCGCCTCAAGCGGAAGCTCCCCGCAGCCTTTTTGGGCTTGTGACAGGGGCGTTTCGCAGCCGTCCGCCGCAGCCTACCGGACAGGCGCCACAGCGGACAGAACCGAATACGCAGGATATCTATCAGCAGCCGGCGGCGCCAGTTCCGCAGCAGTCTTCTGGAAATAGTGACGATTCCAATCTGGATATTCCGACCTACCTGCGCCGCTGATGCTGCACACCCCTTTGTCCATTTTCCCAGCCCACGGACAAAGGGGTAATATCCGGCAACAATCGTTGACTGGAACCTGACGCCGGTATCTGTTTACTAGTCTCCGGAACCAGATTTTTCGGAGGCTTTATGCAGATCACGCCCACGCATGGTGGCAACACGGCGAAAGGCGTTGATGCAAAGCGTCAGGAACCTTTTTCAGGCGCTCACGACCTAAACGAAACACGCGGACGCACAAAATCGAAAGTTTTCCAGACGACGCTGGCAAATTCCATTCACTGCCAGGGGATAGCGCTGCATAGCGGCGTTTTGGTCGATCTGGTGCTTTCTCCGGCAGCCACAGACACCGGAATCAGATTTCAGCGCTCGGACATTCCGGATTCAACGCCCTTTCCCGCTCTTTACGACCATATCATAGATACCCGTCTCTCAACGGTCGTGGCCTGTGAATCCAATCCCGCTGCCCGTGTCGCAACGATCGAGCATCTGATGGCTGCTCTTCACGCCTGCGAGATCGACAATATCCTCATCTCCGTCAGCGGCCCCGAACTCCCAGTGCTTGATGGTGCCTCAGAAGCATTCATGTTCCTGATCGGTTGCGCAGGACGAAAAATTTCCGAAACACCCCGACGCATCGTCGAAATTCTTCGCAATGTCCGCGTCGAGGGCGAGAACGGCGCGTTTGCAGAACTCCGCCCTGCACAGCGCGGTCTCTCACTCGCGATCTCCCTGAGTTTTCCGGCACAGGCAATTGGCAACCAGCGATACGCCATGCAGCTTGACGAACAGCGTTTCAGCGAAGAGCTCGCCTTTTGCCGGACATTCGTCAACCGGCAGGACATCGAATATCTTCAAAGCATCGGCCTTGCTAGAGGCGGCTCTCTAGACAACGCCGTAGTCGTGGATGGTGAAACCATTCTCAATCCTGCGGGTCTGAAAATCGAGCGGGAATTTGCACGACACAAACTACTTGACGCCATTGGCGATCTGTACTGCGCCGGACATCGACTTCAGGCCGGGTTTATCGGTCATAAATCCGGACATACGCTGAACAACCAGCTGCTCCGGACAGTTTTTGCCGACCCTGACAACTGGCGTTTCGTATCGACAGGTGCCTCACGCCCTTCCGCGAAGACATTCCGTTCCCGTGTTGCTGCCTGAGACGCATGGCAGGTCTTTCGTCAGCGCGTTCCCATGATATAAGACGGGCTTCCACGGGAAGAGCAGGTATGACAAGCAGCACTCATCGTCATTTTGAAGCAACGGTCAAAGATGGTGGTTTCATTCTGAGGGCTGCGGCTGTCAGCGGTCTTCTGCTGCTTTCCGGCTGCTCGATGTTTTCACGTCAGCACGAGAAGCCGGCGATTCCGAAAACCGCTGACGCGGAAACCCTGTATAATTACGGGATTGATGCGCTCCATAGTGGCCACTACGAACTGGCTGGCGGCGAGTTCGAACTTCTCCAGCAGAATTATCCCTATTCCGGCTTTACGGGTAATGCCGAGCTGATGGAGGGATATGCCTATTATCTTCAGGGCGAATATGCCCTCTCCGTGCAGCAGCTTGAACGCTACCTCCAGCTTCACCCCACCAGCCCCGACGCGGCCTACGCATTCTATCTGCGGGCGCTGTGCTATTATGAGCAGATCGCAAACGTTGAACGCGACCAGCAGGGCACTGTCGAAGCACTCGACGCGCTTGAAGAAGTCATCACCCGCTTCCCGCAGACGTCCTATGCTCGCGACGCCCAGCTGAAGATCGACCTTTGCCGGGACCATCTAGCCGGCAAGGAAATGCTGGTTGGCCGCTGGTACCAGCAGCAGCGCAATTACGAAGCCGCCATGACCCGTTATCAGCGCGTCGTGCAGGATTACCAGACCACAAACCATGTTGCCGAAGCACTTGAGCGTCTGGTGGAGGTCTATCTGGCTCTTGGCCTCAAGGATCAGGCTCATCAGACAGCAGCCGTCCTTGGCTACAACTATCCCGACAGCCAGTGGTATCGTTATGCCTACAACTATCTTCGGGACAATAAACTGCTCAAGGGCGATCTCAAAAAGCCCGTCACACGTCCGGGCCAGCAGAATCACCGGGGCTTTTTCTCCCGCGCCTGGCACAGCGTCTTCTGAGTCCATTCCTTTGAAACGGGACCTCCGGCTCCCAACATTGCTATCATGCTGACCCATCTCTCGATCCGCGATGTCGTTCTGATCGAAAAGCTCGATCTCGGCCTAGCGCCAGGTCTGACTGTCCTGACCGGCGAGACCGGAGCCGGAAAATCCATCCTGCTTGACAGTCTGGGCCTTGCGCTTGGCGAACGTGCGAGTGGCGGCCTCGTCCGCTCCGGCGCGACGCAGGCCAGCGTCTCTGCCATTTTCGAAGTCTCAGCCGACCACCCTGTCTTCACACTGCTCGACGAACACGGCATCGTCCGCGAAGATCCCACCGACCCGGTCGTCCTGCGTCGCATCGTGACGCCAGATGCGCGATCGCGCGCCTATATCTGCGACCAGCCTGTTGGCGTTGGACTACTCCGTCGTGCCGGCGCGCACCTTGTGGAAATTCAGGGCCAGCATGAACAGATGGGGCTGGCGGACCAGAGCACACATCTGGATCTGCTGGATGCCTTTGGCATTCCGTCTGCACTCCAAGAGCGAACGGCCAGCGCTTTTCGAGGCTGGTCCACCGCCAGACAGGCACTGAAATCCGCCCGTTCCACCATGGAAGCTGCCGCCCGCGAGGAAGAGTGGCTGCGTCAGACAGTTGACGATCTGGAACGGCTGGCGCCGCTAGAGGGCGAAGAAGAAACACTCGCAGCAATCCGGGTCGGCCTTCAGCGGGATGAACGCCGTGGAGAGGCGGTCGCTGCAGCGCTGTCCGAACTGACACCCCGTGATCGGCGTTCTTCCGCGCCTGCTGCCGCCCTTCGCTCGGCCAGCCGTGCCCTGGCCAGACTTCTGCCTGCGCCCACTGAAACGGAAACGCTTTCAGACAGTCATCAGACCCAAGCCCAGGACGCGCTGGATGCTCTGGGCAAGGCCGAAGAAGCGCTCGCCGAAGCCGAAATGCTGCTCAGCCGCCTCGCCGCAGATACCGAGGGCGACCCACGCCTTCTGGAGGAAACGGAAGAACGCCTTTTCGCACTCCGTGCCGAGGCTCGCAAACACAACATCTCCGTGGCTGAGCTTCCCGGTCTTCTGGCGGAACTGAAAAAACGCCTGACAGCGCTCGATACCGGCAATGCCGAACTGGCGCGCCTCGAAACAGCCCTGACCGAAGCCCGGCTTGATTATGAAGATGCCGCGCGTGCCCTGTCAGCCGCCCGTAGCAAGGCAGCCGAAAAGCTCGAAAAAGCCGTCAGCGCCGAACTCCGTCCGGTTAAGCTGGAACGCGCACGCTTCATTGTCTCGCTCATGCCTCTGGAGCCGGATCACTGGAACAGCCAAGGCATGGAACAGGCATCATTTCTGATTGCTGCCAACCCCGGTCAGCCTCCCGGACCACTGGCCAAAGTGGCCTCCGGTGGTGAACTCTCCCGTCTGATGCTCGCCCTGAAAGTCGTTCTCGCAGAGCGGTCAGACGTCGGCACCCTTGTTTTCGACGAGGTAGACTCCGGCGTGGGCGGTGCAACAGCATCTTCCATCGGAGACCGCCTGCACAAGGTCGCACAGGACGTGCAGGTTCTTGTCGTAACCCACAGCCCTCAGGTAGCGGCACGCGGAGACCACCATCTGCGGATTGCCAAACGTGTCCGCAACGACCGCACCGAAACCCTGGCCGAGCCGCTGCCCGATACGGCCCGGCGCGAGGAAATTGCCCGGATGCTCGCTGGTGACATTATCACGGATGCGGCCCGTGCTGCTGCCGACAGTCTTCTGGAACACCATTCATGACCACGCCTCCACCCGCCGCCGCCGAGCGTCACGCCGCGCTTGAAGCCGACCTCGCGCGCTGGGACGAAGCCTATCATGGGCGCGATGAACCCGAAGTTTCGGATGCTGTTTATGACGCCGCAAGACGGGAACTTGTCGCACTTGAAGACACTTACCCTGCTCTTCGTATCGAAGGCGGCGCAGGTGATCGTGTTGGCGCCGCGCCTGACTCGGCTTTCGGAAAATACCGCCACCTCGTCCCCATGCTGTCACTCGACAACGTCTTCGACCCCGAGGGTTTCGATGGTTTCGTGGCCCGGGTCGGACGTTTTCTGGGCCTTGACGACGAGGCGATCCAGGCACTCCGGTTCGTGGCAGAGCCGAAAATCGACGGGTTGTCCATCAGCCTGACCTATGAACACGGCCGCTTCGTCAGAGGCACAACGCGCGGTGACGGGCTCGAAGGTGAGGATGTCACCGCCAACCTCCTGACCCTGAACGATATTCCTCGTGAACTTCATGGCGATGTCCCCGAACGTATCGAGATCCGCGGGGAAGTCTTCCTGTCCAAAAGCAGCTTCCTGACGCTCAACGAACAGCAGATTGCCCGTGGCGCAAAGCCATTCGCCAATCCACGAAATGCAGCCGCCGGTTCCCTACGACAGCTTGATGTCGACATTACCCGCAGTCGTCCTCTTTCGATGTTTGCCTATGCTCAGGGGCATACATCCTCTTCAGTCGCTCAGACGCACTGGGATTATCTGGAAAAGCTTCGCGAGTGGGGCTTCAGGGTCAACCCGCTGTCCCGAATGATCGCACATGCCCGTGATATTCCGACATATGTCGAAACGCTGGCGCGCGAGCGCTCCGGGCTCGATTACGATATCGATGGCATTGTCTTCAAACTGGACGATATCGTCCTTCAGGAGCGACTTGGCTTCATCGGCCGCGCACCCCGCTGGGCCGTCGCCTGGAAATTCCCTGCCGAACAGGCCATTACGCGCCTTCGGGAAATCGAAATTCAGGTGGGCCGCACAGGCGCCCTGACACCCGTGGCACATCTTGAACCCGTCAATGTGGGGGGCGTCATCGTCTCCCGTGCCACCCTGCATAACGAAGACGAAATTGCCCGCAAGGACGTCCGCGTCGGCGATCTGGTGCGTCTGCAACGCGCCGGAGACGTCATTCCGCAGATCCTTGGCCCCGTCCCGGACGACTGTCCGCGTTCCGAACCCTTCGTCTATCCTGACCATTGTCCGGTCTGCGGCTCCCTTGCGGAACGCGTACATGGGGAGGCCGTGCGCCGCTGTACAGGCGGCCTGACCTGCGAGGCGCAAGTCGTGGAACGCCTGATCCATATGGTCTCCCGCACCGCCTTTGACATTGACGGACTGGGAGAACGCAGCATCCGTGAATTCCACGAGGCGGGTTACATCCGCGCCCCGGGCGACATTTTCCGTCTGCGCGACCATGAGGAGGCTCTTGTCCAGCGTGACGGCTGGGGCAGGCTTTCCGTAGACAATCTCCTTCGGGCCATTGATGAACGCCGGACCATTCCGCTGTCGCGTCTGATTTTCGGGTTGGGCATCCGTCGTATCGGAGAACGCAACGCACAGCTTCTGGCACGGCATTATCAAAACTTCGAAAACTGGCGTGAAGCCATGCTGGCAGCCCGCCCCGGTTCGGAGGAACGCGCCTCCCTCGGCGCCATCATGGGGATGGGAGACGCGATCGCCGACGAACTTTCTGCTTTCTTTGCCGAAAGCCACAATGTCGAAACCCTTGACGACCTAGCGTCGCAACTGTCGGAAATCATTGCGGAGCAAGCCCCATCCGACGGCCATCTTTCAGGAAAAGTGATTGTCTTTACCGGCACGCTCACCACCATGAGCCGCCCGGAAGCCAAGGCCATCGCAGAACGGCTTGGTGCACAGGTGACGGACAGCGTTTCCAAAAAGACCTCGCTGGTCGTACTTGGAGAGAAAGCCGGCTCCAAGGCAAAGAAGGCCGCCGACCTTGGCATCGAGACCCTTGATGAAAACGAGTGGCGGGTACTGGCAGGACTGTAAGAGAACCTTAAACTCTCTCTCGTAAGAAAATTCGCAACAGGCTGCTTTTTAAAGGTATAAAGCCTCCTGCATGTCAGTCTCCCCTTCTTCCCAGCACCAGATTGCTTTTCTCCTGCTGGGTCTTCTTGCCACGGTCGCGCTGATTGGCGTGTCTGTTCTGATCTCCCTTTCCGAAATTTCCTTTGCAGCCGCACGCGATGTCCGGCTGCGCTCCAGAGCGGAAGCCGGAGACCCCAGGGCCGTTGCATTCCTGAAACTGCGCCGAAACAGCGGCCAGGTGATCACGGTTCTCCAGATCTGTCTGAATGCTGTGGGCGTTCTGGGTGGCATCATCAGCGAATCGATGTTGAGCGCCCCCATCGCCGAAGGTTTTCGTACCCTCGGCACCGCGCCGTCCCTCGCCGACAAGCTGGGTTCGACATGCTCGTTCATCCTAATTACCGGTCTGTTCGTCCTTTTCGCGGACCTGCTGCCCAAACGCATCGCGATGAACGCGCCCGACCGCATCGCTCTCAAGGTCGGCTGGTTTCCGGCAGTCGCACTGAAAATCCTCTATCCAGCAGTTCTGATCTTCTCAAAAATTTCAGACTGGCTGCTCCGGCTTCTCAAGATTCCGGCTGCTGCAACGGTCGAACCTGTCACACCTGAAGACCTGCGGGCCATTCTCGCCGCGGGGACGGCCTCCGGTGTTCTTCTGGAAGAAGAGCATCAGATGATCCAGAACGTCCTGGGTCTTCAGGATCGTGCTGTGACATCCGCCATGACACCCCGTGATGAAATCGTATTTCTGGACGTACAGGAAAGCCCGGAAAGCCAGCGTGACAAGGTCAGAGTGCGCCCCTACTCCCGCTATCCGCTCTGCGATGGCGGCATGGACAAGGTCATAGGCTCGATCCGGGCCGAAGACGTTCTCGTGGCAGTCGTCGACGAACCCCAGCCCAAAAATACAGGCCTGGCCCCTGTCGCCAGTCAGATTTTCCGGATGCGACGCGACGTCCTCTCCCTGCCCGACACCTTAAATCTATGGGAGACACTCGCCCAGTTCGAAGCCCATTCGGCAGGCTTTGCACTGATCGTCAATGAATATGGTCTGGTCGTGGGCCTCATCACCTACAAGGACATCATGGGTGCCCTGATGGATGGACTGGTCAGCCCATTCGAAGAGCAGGCGATTGTACGCCGCGATGACAAGTCCTGGCTGATCGACGGCGCCGCACCCATTGGAGACGTCATCCGCGAACTGGACATCCCCATGTTCGACGACGCCCAGAACTTCGATACCGTCGGCGGCTTTGTCATGAACCGTTTGCGTCGGATGGCGAGAAAAGCCGACAGCGTGCAGTCTTCCGGCTTTCGCTTCGAAGTCGTGGATGTGGAAGGCTTCCGGATCAATCAGCTCCTAGTAACACGGCTCAACTGACTTCCGCCGTTATTCGATCCCTGCTTAGATCGGGGCATGACTGATCTGAACCGCTCTGCCCTCATCCTCGTGGACATCCAGAATGATTTTCTATCTGGGGGCGCGCTTGCCGTTCCAGACGGTAACAGCATCCTCAAGCCTGCCAATCTGCTTGGTCGTCTCTCTTTTCGAGCCATAATCGCAACGCAGGACTGGCATCCCGCCGACCACTGCTCATTTTCCGCCCAGGGGGGGCCATGGCCCCCACATTGCGTCGCCGGGACCCATGGAGCAGACCTGCCATTCAGTCTTTCTCCTGCACCCATAACACATATTGTGCGCAAAGGCGTGTTGCGGGGCCGGGACAGCTATTCAGGCTTTCTCGATAACGATCGTGCAACCTCAACGGGTCTGGACGGGTTATTGAAAGGCCTGGGTATAAACCACCTTGTCATTTGTGGGTTAGCTCTGGATTATTGCGTTTCCGCCACAGCACTGGATGCTGTGCAAAGCGGCTATCGCACCGAGATTGTGCCTGAAGCATGCCGGGGGATTGCAAGCAATCCGGAACCGGCACTGGAAAAACTTGAAAGACAAGGTGTTACACTCAGAAGTGTAAGCGCCTTCTGAAGGGTATATGATGCGCCTCCCCCTGCTGCTTTCGACTTTTCTTGCATTTGCAACGCCCATTATGGCCTTTGCAGGAACACCACAGACAACCGCCGATCTGGCCAGCAAGGAGTTCAAACAGGCTTATCAGGCCATGATTTCCCTGCCGTCCTGGGTAAAGACAGCTCAGGCGACATCTGTCCCGGTAACCATTATCAATATTGCAGGAAAACCCTATATCCTGGGTCATATGTGCCGCCCCCACGACTGTGCGGCGCAACAAATGGAAGTCGTATTTGCAAAAGACCACTCAGCAGCTTGGGGACTACTGAGCATCAAAGATGCGACATCCCTGAAACAAAACTTTCTGGGCAGTCCGGATCCGGAAATGCAGAAAGCTCTTGCAAAAGCCTATCAAGACAACAATCCTTCAGACTAAATTTCTAGAAAAATGGGCGCGCAGCAAAACATGGAACGGCGCGCCCTATTGGTTTCGAACCAGTGCCCCCCAACTT
>NZ_BJVA01000020.1 GCF_007988905.1 Gluconobacter kanchanaburiensis NBRC 103587 | reverse complement strand
ACCTCGTGTTCCATGACACCGCTCGAGACGAGAGCTCCGCCAGACAGGAGGGTTCCGGCACCATGATTGCCATTGAGCTCCACAAAGTAAACGCCTATTTCGACAATCGTGCCACCAACTTCAGAGCCGGACGGGGCCACGATCTTATCTTGGCCCCGTCCCCATAAATTAACTTCGACTTTCCCTCCACTACGGACAGTCGAGCGGAACATGACGTCACCCGAATTAACATAGAGTTCGCCCTTGATCGTCCCACTGACGGCAACCCCGTCGGGTAGATAAAGCTGACAGACTGGAGAGATCAGATAACACTCAATAGAATTTAGAAGACTTTCTGTAATTTTTAGAGATGGAAGCTGATTTTGGCGAAGTAATATCCCCCCATGAATCCATAAGCGGAATAATAAGGATATTTGAAAGCGCCGCTAGATGACGCCTGAGCAGTTTTTGAAACCTGTGCAGGATATTTGTTGAACAGGTTCTGGGCGCCGACGCTGACTGACCAACGCGGGTTGATATCATACCCGACAGTCAGATTGCTGATAAATCCCGGCTTGACAACGCTCCAGTCTTTTGAGGCCAGACTAGGGTTCGCAATAAATGTCAGTTCGCCATAGCGTTGTTCTTCAAACGCGACCGTCCACTTTTTCAGGTTCCATGTGATACCAAGCGTCTCGCGATTTTTCGGGGCTGAATGAAGCAGCGTATTACGGGCATACCCGTCGAAATAAGTCTGATTGAGCGCCACGAGGGCAGAGGGCGTCTGGTTGAAATGACTGATTTCCGTATCCGCGAAATTCACACCTATCGAAAACAGCCAATGCCCGAAATCATGCAGATCGACAGCATAAGATGCATTGACGTCTCCGCCATTCGTGACGGTATCAACCGGATTGGTATAATACTGCACATAACGGATCCCGTTAAGCCCGAGATTGTTCAGAATATTCTCGACCGAAGTTCCACCGAACTGGGTAGAATTGGCCATACGGTCGTTGATCGCGATCCGGTACAGATTGGCGGTCAGCGTAAAATTTTCTACAGGATGGGCATCAATTCCAATGCTGTAGCTGCGCGAATACTCGCCTTTCAGGTTGCCTCCCCCCAGCGCCTTGGCCGCCGCGCTCGTCGTTGGGAGCTGGGCGAAGGTATAGGTTGGAAAGGTCGACGTGTAGAAATAGTTTTCCTGCCCGAGGGTGGGTGGCCGGTAGCCGGTGTTGATGTTGGCGCGAATGGCCCAACGTTTGTTGAAGTCGTATCGTGTTCCGATCGAACCCGTTTCCGTGGTGGTCAGGTTCGAATAACTCACGGCATGTCCACCCAGCGTCCATTCCCATTTGGGCAGAATATGAAACGAAAGATTAACATGCCCGTCGAAAACGTCCCGTGCCGTATTGCTGGCCGTGTCTGGCGATGCGCCGATATGTCCCGATGCGCCGGGGGTGGCCCGGGCACCTGCATTGGGACCGTCAAGAACCGTTACCCCGCCATCTGCCCAGGACTGATATTCACCCGCGGTCAACTGGAAGGTATCATGCCGGTACTCTCCCCCGAGTTCGAGCAGAAGGGGACCGGAGAGAAACGAGGGATGGAAATTGTGTGATGTCTTGAAGCCGGCAACAAGCTGCGTTGCAATATCGGCGCCATCATAGAAATTTCTTTTGCTGGCCAGGCCAAATGTCGGGTTGTCAGAATTCAGCGTGGTATAGCTTTCGTAATCACGGCCATATGTAACGTAGCTGTCCCAGTTCCACCCTGCTGTTGTTCCCTGTACGCCGCCATTCACCTGAAAGTCGTTTTCAGTCATCCCCATCAGCGGAATAAAGCCATCCGGATACAGCGCGCGGATCGTATTGTTGTTGGACTGATTTCGGAACGTCACCTGATTTTCCACGGTTCGATGGCCGTATGTAGACGTCATATAGGCGCGGATATGATCGGTTAGCGGTATGGCACCATTTGCCGACACCGTTTCCATCGTCGTATGCCCCAGCCCTTCCAGCCGGTTGTAGTTCCGACCAGCCTTCGTCTGGCGCGGGTCAACGCTTCCGTCAGCCAGAGGGAAATACATGGAGCCGGTGTAAAGGCCCGACCGATTGGTCGGCAACTGATTGGATACCTGAGCCGCGAGGTCTAGATAACCGCCATTTTTCCCCAGTTTGAACGCATAATCACCATACCCGTTCACGCCGACGCCATCGCCCTTATAATATCCGCTATCGACAAAATTAAGCGATCCGCCGCTCGTATTATGTTTGAGAACGATATTGACCGCGCCGGCAATCGCGTCCTGCCCGTAAAGCGCTGAAGCCCCTTCCGTTATGACTTCGATATGGTCGATGGCACTCAGAGGGATCAGGGAAAGATCCGCAGGCTCCGTTCCTGAGTTTGGTCCGGCATTTGCGTTAAAATTGGCCGTCAGATGACGGCGTTTCCCATTCACGAGGATCAGCGTGTGATCGGCCGACAGGTTTCTTAACTGCATAGTCCGGATAAAGCGGTTGGAACCCACGCCGCTAAAAGACGGGGAACTGACCGAAGGGATAAGCTGTTCCAGAGCCGCCATGGCGTTACTCTGTCCCGTCCTTACGATTTCCTCGGCATTGACAACCTGCACATTGACTGTGCTGTGGCGACGGGTGGACGGGGACAGCACAGGATCCTCCTGCCGCCCGAGAACGGAAATGCTCTCCGGAGCAGACTGGACGGGCGGCTGACGAAGAGCGGAAATACGGCCTGTTCGTCCCGCTCCGGAAGCCACATTTCGAGGTGGCTTTTGACCTGCTGGAGCATGACGATGGGTAACGATGGTCCTCACCTTCGATCCGGCCTCGTTTTTCCGCACAGGGTCTTCCGCTGCAAAAACGGAGTACGGGAGAACGGAAACAACCGTCAGAACGGACAGGTATCGCCTGACCGGAAACGCTCTAACAACCATAGATTTGAGTCCTTTTTATTTATATACTATTTTATATAGTTTAATATAGAGGGAATGCGCCCTTCGACGCATGGGAGACCGTTTCAGTAGGTGAAGGTGATGGGCGGAGGCGTGTCGTTCAGGAGGAAGTTGCCGATCGCCTTGTATTTGTAAGCCACACTGTCATGTGTCGTGTGTGTGCGGGCGTTGCGCCAGTGCCGGTCATAGTTGAAGCGCTTCTGCGTGGTCGCAGCACCGCCAACATCATACATGCGCTGGGAGACGAAAAGCGCAGCATCGGTTGAAGCGATTTTTGCCCCCGCAGTGCTGATGGACGCCTGCACCAGATGTTGTTCCGTCTCCGGAGAATTTTCCGAACTGCCGCGTGCGACATCCTCAAGCTGCGCGCGGGCTGCGCGCTCGATGTCCTGCGCTGCATGACGCACCAGAACTTCAGCAGCGCGAACACGGGTGGACATCTCTCCGATCGCATAAAGAATGTACGGGTCGTCACTCGCCCTGCTCACTCCGCTCTCCCTGAGAGGGCGCGTATGGTTTTTCGCCCAGTCTATGGCGTCCTCCACGACAGCACGTCCGATCCCCACATCAATGGCACAGTGGATCAACTGCGCCGCCGCCCCCGCATAGTTTCGCCGTCCTGACCAGTGATGAACCGGAATGACCTGCTCGTCCGATACGACGATATCGTGAAACTCCGTCGTGCCACTCGCCGTGAGACGCTGGCCCATCCCGTCCCAGTCGTCTTTCAGGACAAGCCCTTCCGCGTCCCGGGGAAGAACGACATAGAGTGCGCGGCGGTCTTCATCGACAGCCTGCACCTTGATGAAATCCGCGAACAGGCAGCCTGTGCTGTAGAACTTGCTCCCCCGGAGGATTTTCTGTCCGTGCTCCAGGGCGACATGGGTGTGAATATCGCCACGGAAGCCTGCGCCCCGCTCTGCAACCGCACCGGAACTCAGCTTGCCCTCGCCGATTTTCCCAAGATAGAGCTCCTGCATCGCAGACGGCGCCATAAGGCGGAACTGCTCGATATTCATGAAATGGGGAAACAGCCCCTGCGCAACATTCGGATCCGCCTGCCCAAGCGTAATGAAAATATCCGCTACGACAGTCTGACTGACGTCTCCGCCACCAAGCGCCAGTGGAACGCGGGCAGCCCCCAGACCCGATGCCCGGATACTGTCGAAAATATCATAGGGCAGGATTCTCTCGGCATCACGCTCCGAAGCGGATGCCGCGATGGCCGGAGCAAGCTGTCTGGCAAGGGCTGAATAATCGGTCATGACTTTGCGTCCGGTAGGAAAAAAAAGGAGCGTCTGGCGGAAGATGGGGCTGTACATCGCAGCAGGACCAGCACGCCAAGAGCGACCAGAACGCTGACGGTGGTCAGGGCAGCCTCGAAGCCGCCCAGCCTGGATTTGAGAAACCCGATCATTACGGGCGTTAGGATGCTGCCGATCTGACCGGCGCAATTGATGACGGCCAGCCCGACCGCCCGTTCACCGACCGGAAGCAGCGTCGCCGGAATGCTCCAGAATATAGCGGTGGCAATCAGATATCCGCAGACCATCAACGTCAGGAAGACCATGGTCAGCGCCGCATGATGCAGGCTCCAGGGCAACAGCAGCATGCCCAGCACGGCCAGACCGCCGCCCGCTGCAAAATGCCAGCGCCTCTCACCCTTCCGGTCGGAGCTCCTGCAGGCCAGCAGCATGGCGCCGATCCCGATGACATGGGGCAGAGCGCTGAGATTTCCGAGTGTCTGAAGGTCCCGCACCCCCGAAGCCCGCAGAATGGACGGAACCCAGAAATTGACGACATTGCCGGTGCACATGATCGTCATGCAGTAGCTCAGGGAGAGCAGCCAGAGCGTACGGTTCGCCAAAGCGTCCCTGAGAGTGCTTTTCAGCACCACGCCTCGCTGGTCCTGCGCGGGTCCGAGAGCCTGCCCAAGTGTCTGTTGAACCGTGGCACGATCCTCAGGGCTCAGCCAGTGCGCGTCTGCGGGGCGGTCGGACAGCCAGCGATAGGCCAACAGCCCGGCGAGAACCGGCGGCAGACCGTCCACCACGAACAGCCACTGCCACCCATGCCAGCCCCACACCCCTGCGAGATGCGTCATGATCCATGTGGAAACCGGGCCGCCCACAATGCCGCATACCGCGATCGCCATGATGAAGCGTGACGTAATCCGGGCGCGGTAGGCATCCGGAAACCAGTACGTCAGATACAGGATCACGCCGGGGAAGAATCCCGCTTCGGCCATCCCCAGCAGCGTCCGGGTCAGATAGAGGCTGTATGGTCCCTGCACGAACGCCATGCTGATCGTAACGATTCCCCACAGAATCATGATCCGTGCCAAAGAACGTCTGGCACCGAAACGTTCCAGAACCAGATTGCTCGGAATTTCACACAGCAGATAACCGGCTGAAAAGAGGCCGACGGACAGTCCAAATACAGTGTCGGTAATGCCCAGATCCTGACGGAACTGGAGATGGGCGAAGCTGATGGCTACCCGGTCCAGCCAATTAAAGACCAGGCACGCAAAGAGAAACGGCATCAGACGCCAGGCAATCCGCCTGAAGACAGCGTTTTGCGTGGCGAGGGAAAGGTCGTCAGCGCTCATGCTCGCCCACCTCCCTGCGCGCCTGGTCCACAAGAGCCAGATGCCTGTCGATACGGGTCCGCCGCTCCGCAAGAAGCAGCCGCTTGCTCCAGCCCATCGCAGAAACAGGCAACGCCGCCAGTCTAAGGGCCAGAGAACGGGCGGCTTCCCGAGGGTCCTCTTCAACAACCGAGACAAGACCCAGTCTCTGTGCTTCGAACGCGTCAAATGAACGACCGGTCAGCATGATATCCAGAGCCGCGGCCTCACCAATCAGGGAGGGCAGTTCAATGGCGCTGAAACCGGAAAGCATGTCGTGTTCGACTTCTGGAAAACGGAAACGCGCCGTTGGAGCCGCAATCCTGAAATCACAGTACATGGCGATGCTGATGCCGAGGCCAATCACATGACCATGAAGCGCTGCGACAACCGGTTTGGTGAAATCTTCAGCCACGCCCGGCAGACACGACGCCAGAACATCGGTCCGTGCGACCTGCCCCGTTGCGCCGATCTCCTTGAGGTCCGACCCGGCACAGAATGCGCGTTCGCCCGCTCCCTGCAACACCACCGCGCGCACCGAAGGATTACGGAG
This sequence comes from Gluconobacter kanchanaburiensis NBRC 103587, assembly GCF_007988905.1. GTDB lineage: Bacteria > Pseudomonadota > Alphaproteobacteria > Acetobacterales > Acetobacteraceae > Gluconobacter > Gluconobacter kanchanaburiensis. The sequence goes on along the minus strand of NZ_BJVA01000020.1, from coordinate 35,845 downwards.
CGCATCATGCCAGGCACGCCCCAGAGCCGCTTTGCCCGCACTGTCCAGAGCATTCAGACGCTCGGGACGATCAAGGGTGAGCGTCAGAACGTTTTCCGATATATCACTTGAAATCATAGTATAACCCTGATCGCTCATATTTTTTGATCGTTAAATTACCATAGCAACGGAAATCCATGTGGAATATAAAAAAGTTCGCAATTCGATCTAATGGTTCATAATATGAACATATATGCAGGGAACCGCATGATGAAAGCCATTCTTCTCAAGGATTTCGGCGGCCCGGAGCAGTTGGTTCTCCGCGAAATTCCGGTGCCTCAGGTGGGTCCGGACGATGTTCTGGTCCGCGTCGAATCGGCGGGGATCTGTCATCACGACCTGCTGCACCGTGCCGGAAAGCTGCCTGGTGCCCCCGCCGGTGTGATTCTGGGACATGAAGTCTCGGGTGAGATCGTCCAGACAGGGTCTTCCGTCACCGCCCTGACCGTCGGCGACCGGATTGTAGGGTATCAGCGGCGCTTCTGCGGCACCTGCCGGGACTGCCTGCGCGGGCGTCAGGACCTGTGTCGTTCCCTCTCCCTGCCAGCCATCGATACCGAAGGCGCCTACGCCGAATACATTCGTCTGCCCGCCATTTCGGCCATCCGCATTCCTGACAACGTTCCCTATCCGGAGGCTGCTCTTGCGTCCTGTCCCATTGGCACAGCAATGCGGGCCCTGGTCTCCCAGGCCGGCATACAGGCGGGCGATACTGTTCTGGTCAATGGCGCCAGCGGTGGTCTGGGCGTTCATCAGGTCCAGATCGCAAAGGCACTGGGGGCCCATGTCATCGCCATCACAGGCAGCGAGCGGAAAGTCGGCTTTCTCAGGGAGCTTGGCGCCGGAACGGTTCTCGTCTCAGACGGTCAGTACAGTCGGGATGTCTGGGCTGCGACAGCAAAACAGGGTGTGGACATCGCCATGGAAAATCTGGGCTTCACCCTCCCCCAGACCCTGCGTTGCATGGGAATGGGGGGACGGGTCGTCGTTCTGGGAAATGTCTCGCCCGCCGATGTGGCAGTTTCGCCCGGCCTTCTGATTGGCCGCCGCATCCGGGTGCAGGGCTCTGGCAGCGCAACGCTCGACGAGGTCAGACAGTCTCTTGCCATGATCTCCTCGGGAATCGTCAGGCCGCAGATCGATCGCATCCTGCCTTTCCCAGAGGCCTCACGGGCCCACGCGCTGCTTGAATCCAGACAGGTGGACGGCCGCATCATTCTGAGCGGATGGTAACGTCATGACGCTGGGCGCTCTCTTCTCCAGTGCTGCCGAACAGTGGCCCGATACCGTCGCGGTTCAGGACCTGGCCACAGGAAACCACCTGACCTTCAGCCAGTTTGTGGCAGCGCTGGCCGGCTTCGGAGATTTTCTGACCGGGCTCTCCCTGCCCAGGGGCGCGCGGATCGGTATTCTTTCGGACGCCAGCATTCCCTATCTCGTCGCTGATTATGGCGCGATGGCAAACGGCTATGTGCGCGTTCCGCTTGATCCTTCACTGTCTCCGCGGGAACTGGAAAGCCAGATAGAAGACGCGGATATTGGTCTTCTGCTGTACGGAACAGCCGCACAGGCACAGGCTCTGAACCTCGGGAGCGTGCCCAGCCAGCCCCTCCCAACCGCATGGGCCGGACGTGGGGCCTCCTTTCCAGCCACTGCTCCAAACACTCTCGCTTCCCTGAACTACACCGGGGGCACCACCGGGCAGCCAAAAGCCGTCATGCATACCCACGGCAGTCTTACAGCCGTCATCAGCAACATCCGTCTGGCACGCCCCACCTCTGTGGGGGATGTCCTGCTGAATGTGCGCCCCCTATGGCCGATTGCCTCCATTTCCGTTCTGGCTCATCTGTGCAGCGGCGGCACCGTGGTGCTCGGGGGCCGCTTCAACCCGGCAGCTTTCCTGTCCCAACTGTACACCACAGCCGCCGTCTTCAGCTCCCTCGTCCCGACACAACTTGGTCGCCTTGTCCGGCATGAAGCTGAAGCGCCGTCCGCCCCGAAACACCTGTTGAATCTCCGATCGCTCGACGTCGGGGCCGCCGCACTGTCACAGGATGTCCTTGATGGCGCGACCGCTCTTCTGGGGCCTCGTCTCAGCATTCTCTATGGCATGACGGAAGCCCCCTGGAGCTTCTATCTTCCCGCAGATGTGCTGGCCTCCCTTCGCAGAGCCGGACAGTCCAGCGGTGCCGTCGGCTTCGCACTGAATACCGTACAGGCGCGGCTGACGGATCAGGATCCGATATCCCGGAAGGGAGAAATTGAAATTAGCGGCCCTCATCTGATGGCCGGTTACTGGAAACGTCCGGACCTTACGGCAGCCATCCTCCGGGATGGATGGCTTGCAACGGGGGATCTGGGAGAACGCGACCATGACGGGCTGCTCCATGTCGTCGGTCGACGCAAGGAGATCATCCGGACGGGCGGCATGTCCGTCCAGCCGCGCGAAGTCGCGGAGGCGCTGATGGAACATCCTGTCGTTCAGGACGTCCATGTCTTCGCGCTGCCCGATCCAGAATGGGGTGAGCGCATCTGCGCCGCTATCGTGCTCCAGGCCGACAGGCACGTTCCGGCAACAACACTCATCGAGCACTGCCGGGGCATCCTGTCCCGTCACAAGGTGCCCAAGCAGATCCTGTTCGTCCCGCATCTTCCCCGATCCCACTATGGGAAGGTTCAGCAGACCAAACTTCTGGAAATGCTCGGGGAGGACATCACGAAGGGGTCGACATGACCAGCCGCTCGGCAATCCCGGCGCAGGCGCGCTGCATATGGTGTGCCAGGGACGAAGAGGCCCGCATGTCTGCCTCCATATCCAGCCCCGCGACGACGAGGGCGCCCATGGCAGGCCTGTCCGCATGGCAGATGGGATAGGCGATGGAGGAGAGCCCCTTCCGCTGCTCGCTGTATCCCAGTGAATAACCTCCATTCTCCCGGATCGCGTCCAGCCGGGGCTCCACGGCTATGAAACGCTCCTGCCCCAGGAGGATCTCCACCGCAGAGGGATGGAATGTCGCCAGAACGGCGCGGCCGCTCGTGCAGCCGTCAATATCAAAGCGGTCATCCAGATCGGCAATGACATTGAACGGCGTCGTGGCGGTCCACATGCGGTCGATCAGGACGATCTGGTCACCGACGGGGAGTGCGACGGAGACGATCGCGGGGCGATCCGAAATCACATTCTGCAGATCGATGGCGTAAGGCAGCGCGACACGCCGCAGCGGAAGACGCGTCAGATAGGAACTGGCCGACAGAAGCGCCCCTGCCCCAAGCCGGTAAAGGCCGTCCTCGGCCTCAACCTGTTTCCAGTACACGAGGGCCTTGAGCAGTCGATGGACCGTCCCGCGGTCAATTCCGGTCTGCCGCGCCAGTTCCAGTGCGGTCTGACCACGCGCGGAGAGGGACAGGCAGGTCGTCAGCTCCATGCATTTGTCCAGAACACCCACACCGCTGCCCTGCATCAAGAAAATCCAGTCCCTTCGTCTCCGAGAGCCCTATTATAGAACACGCCCCTGCCAGACGACAGATCCCGCACCGCTTCAGTCGGCCGAAGGGGACGATGCCTCTGACGGCGCCCCGTTGAGCAGCAGGCGGGGCAGACACAGACCCATGACCGCAACCGCGACCAGCAGAACGCCGACGCTTCCCAGTGCAAAAGGCAGGCCGGTGACCTGCGCCAGGCCCCCGAGAGCCGCCGGCCCCGCCAGAATTCCCGAATACCCGAGCGTGGTGATGGCAGACACGGCAAGATGTTCAGGCATGAAATCCTGTCGCCCTATGGCTGAGTAAAGCACTGGAACCACATTGGAACATCCGGCCCCGACCATCGCATAGCCCGCAAGCGTGAGGGGCCAGACCGGAACCGTTGTTACAAGACCCATCCCCAGTGCCGCCAGAAGGCCGCCCCCCGTGACAAGCACGCGACCTGAAACACGTTTCACAAGCCAGTCGCCCAGCAGTCGGCCGATCGTCATCGTACTGGCAAACGCAACGTAGCCCAGCCCCGTATACCGTACATCGACATGACGCACCGTGGTCAGGAAAGCCAGCCTGGTAGAACGCTGCGCCAGAGCCGAAGCCGGCTGGAGAGTGTTCTTCATTGGCACATCAGAAACCCTTCATCGTCCTGGAGACGCCTCTGCGAGAACCCGCTGCAAAGCCTTAGAGCGTAGTCGTCACGTTCAGACCCAGTACAAATCCGTCACGAACCGGACGCCCCGTATCGGGATTGAGGGACACACCACCGACATGCCGGAAATACTGGAGATCAGGTTGAAGGATAAGCCAGGGTGTCATCGCTGCCTGATAGGTCAGTTCGACATAATGCTCCTGCTGGAGATGGCCCGAGGCATCCGTACCGAAGTACTCGGCGTTCCGCGCATTCACCTTGAAGGAATGGGAATAGAAACTGGTTCCCCAGGCGATACCGATCGTATCATCCGGATGACCATTGATCAGGCCGTCAAAAGTGAGACCGGCCTGGAGTTCGTGCGAAAAGCGGTTGCGGACCGCATCGCTGGTCGTACCGCGAACAAAAAGGTTGATGGTCTTGCGCTCGTCCCGCCCGCTTCGCCAGATCATCTGATCAAACACCGCGTAAGCCAGCCAGTTTCCGCGATGATAGCGTGGCTGACCCGAACTGCCGGGACTAGCAAGCGGAAGGCCGCGACTGTCATAGGCCTGATCGGGGAAGCGGCCGGTATCATAAAGGCCGCCAAACTTCCATGTTCCTGGCAGACTGGGACCGTCCTGATGCGGGTGGGGCTGCCCCAGGTCCAGGGAATACTGCGCTTCACCCATGAACAAAACACCACCTGCCGTGGAAAAAGTTGTTCCCGACGGATCGCGCTGCGTTGCGGAAACGGAGCTGTAAAATGGTCCATGAGTCGGATTGTCGTCCGTCACCGCTCCCATAAGCACAAGCGGATCGACGGGTGCCCATTTGACGCGCCCCCCCAATGCGGAGAATGGCCAGGACGGCCCACCGGAATACAGGTTACTTGCCGTCGAGAGAGGCCACCCAAAACTGGAATTAAGGAAAAAAGAGGCATTTGAGCTGACGAGAAATTCCGTATCCAGGTCCAGCGATCCCACGCGGATGTCGAGGCGGTTCGAAAAAAAGCCCTGCCCGTACCACATCTCGAAAAGACGCGTCGAACGTCCGACATCATAACCGCTGACCGCATTCAGCGCCCCAAGCCTCTCGCCAGTGAGCGAGCGGCCCCGGATCTGGAGCGCGCTGATGTTCAGCAGTCCGTCATGCCATCCGAACAGGGGTTGCGTTTCGACCTGAAGGGTGGCGGCGGTGATCCCGTCATAGGTGGGACCGGGATGAACGCCTCCCGCAGCGAGGCCCCAGAGTTCTTCCACATCCTGAATATTGAGATGGACGCCGTAATGCCGCAGCCAGGGCCGGGCGCCCCATGCCTCTCCCAAAAGTTCCGCGTCTGGATCTTCTGCGGGCACCTGAAAAGAAGGGGCCGGAGCAGGAATGGGCACGCCCGACGGCAGGACGTCAGTGACCAGAGGTCGTGTTTCTGCCCGGGCCACCATCCCGGAAAAACAGCAGAAAAACATGAGCACCACGAGACCTTCCGCCCGATAAGAGACGGCAGGTCTGCGGTACCGGAGCGAAACAGTCAGAAAACGTATCGCAGAATGCAGAACAGCACGCCACTCATCAGCATCGCGGCCGGCAGAGTCACGACCCACGCCATCGCCATGGTCCGCAGGGTGCGCCATTGCAGGCCCGAACCGGCAGCCGCCATGGTGCCGGCAACGCCACTCGACAGGATATGCGTGGTGGAGACCGGCATCCCGAAACCTTCCGCCAGCCCGATTGTACCCATGGCGACGATCTCCGCCGAAGCGCCCTGCGCATAGTTCAGATGGGTCTTGCCGATCTTCTCTCCAACGGTCACCACGATGCGTTTCCATCCGACCATCGTGCCCATCCCCAGCGCAACGGCAACAGCAATTTTCACCCAGGTGGGAATAAAGCGTGTTCCGGCATCGAGCTGCCCCATGAACTGCTTCAGGTGCTGGGCTTCCGCCCCACCAAATGCAGGGGACTGGTTCAGGGTGCGGATCGCATCGGAGACGAGATACATGTCGGTCCGGACGTTCGGCACCTGCGCGGCTGGAATTGCGTTAAGAGATTTGTAGCCCTCGACCGCACCGGTAATGTCGCGCGAAAGAACGGCCAGCGCACCGTAGACCTGACGATCCGCAAGCGCTTTTTCATGCAGTCCGTTCATGACGATCGTACGGGCTGTGGCCGCGTCCACAGTGTCGGTGCCCAGCGCATGCGTATGGAAAATCGAGGTTGCCTCGTTGGCGGACTGCACGAAGGCCGGCATGGCCGCCTCAGGCATCGCACGGTTGAGCGCATAGGCCGTGGGGGCCGCGCCGATCAGAATGAGCATGATGAGGCCCATTCCCTTCTGCCCGTCATTGCCACCATGAAAATAGGACACGCCCGTGCAGGTTCCGATCAGAAGACTGCGGATCCACAGAGGGGGTGGCGTCTTACCTTCCGGTGCTTCGAACAGGGCCCGGTTACGGATCAGGATCCGGAAGGTCCAGAACAGCGACATGGACAAGACGAACCCGCAGATCGGGCTGAACAGCAGCGAGGAAAACACCTTTCCGACCTGCGACCAGTCCACGCCATAAGTCGGCACGCCGGCAGGCGCCATAAGCTGGTTAGCGACGCCGACACCCATGATCGAACCGACGAGAGCATGCGAAGAGCTGTTGGGAATTCCGATCGCCCAGGTGGCAAGGTTCCACAGAATGGCGGCAATCAGCAGAGCGAAAATCATCGCATGACCCGCGCCACTGCCGGTCTGAAGGATCAGTTCGACCGGAAGAAGTGTGATCACGCTGTAGGCGACCGCCCCCGAGGACACGAGGACGCCCAACAGATTCCACATCCCCGACCATACCACTGCAACCAGAGGCGGAAGACTGTTGGTGTAGATCACCGTCGCGACGGCATTCGCCGTATCATGAAAGCCATTGACGAACTCGAAGCCCAGCGCGGTGATAAGGGCCAGGGCGAGTAGAGCGAAAGCGCTCACTGCCAGACCGTGCTCTCCCGCGGCCTTGAGATCTGTAAACACGCTGTAACCCACAAAAGCCAGCACAACCACCAGAACCGCGAGAAAGATCATTCTGAAGACGGGTTTTTCTCCCCCCTTCATGGAAATTCGCGAAAAGCGCCCGCGCGATATCGTTGTGTCGGACAAGGCATCCTCCCTTTTCACCAAGGCCCTTTGTGCCGTGAGCGTTGTCCGTCAGAACGGCCGACGATTAAAAGTTAAGTTATTATGACCAGGGGATGGCATGAGCCTGAAGGAAACCCTTCCGGTCAAAATTTACTTCCCCTGCGACAGATGTGCCCGAGGCGCGGCAAGCTGGCTGGTCACCAATGTCTGGCTTTCCCTGTCGATCGTCCACAGACGACTGTCATCCACGGCATCCCAGTCAAAGGCCTGCCCATGTGTCGGAAGGCGGTAGGTCGCAACATGCTGCAAGCGCCCTCCCGCCGAGGGAAGCTCGAGCACGTACAGCTCCGGGGCATCATGCCCCGTAACATAAAGACGCCCGTCCCTGCCCCAGCGGCCACCGGACGCGCTATGATGCCCGAACCGCTCAAGGACATCCTCAGGGAAAAGCCACTGTTCCTGCGGGACAAAATTTTCGTCCATCCTGACGAGCACCGTAGCCCGATGATCGCGCGGGGCCTCGCCGCCATCCCCATCATAATTGGCGAAGCACGCCCACCAGTTACCGTCATGCCAGTCGATCCAGGTCAGAGATCCCCGCCCTGGACCAAAACTGTGCGTGCGGACATGGGTCATGGTCGCGGTATCGAACCACTCCACAGAACTCCACATCGGCACATTAGGATAATTCGACATCGCGCAGACAAGGTCCTTTCCCCGGACCTGACAACTGTTGATGTGAATGAAAACCGTTGGGTCCCCGGACCAGCCGCCAACACGTTTTCCCGTTTCCCGGTCGTATTTTCCGATACTGCTGTTCTGGACTGCATACAGAAACTGCCTGTCGTTCGCGACGCCCTGCGTGGCCTCCCGAGCCGGGAGCGTGCGCAGAACGGTGAAGTCACCTGACGACACACCCTGCGTAGCGGCCACAGCGGTTGACCCCAGACACAAGATCATCAGGAGCGGACAAGCAGCAAGAAGAAGGTTTTTCATAGACTCAGAAATCCGGCTGGAAACGCAGACCGAGCCAGACACTGCGCCCGGCGGGGTGACGATCCTGAATGAGATTTTCGCGTGGCCCCATCCGGGTGACATAGCCTTCTCCCGTCAGGTTCTGAACCTGACCGGTTGCGGACAGCCATTTGAAGAAACGATAGCTCGCCTGAAGGTCAAGCTGTCCCCGCTCCTGAAGCCACATATCCTGCCACCGGGCAGTCCCGGAGGTTGAATAGAGCGATTTTCCGATACGGTTATAAGCGACACGCGCTTCAAGGCGCTTGTCCGCGTAAAAGAGTGACGCGTTGTAGATATGGGACGGCTGGTTCGACAACCCGTTGACCCTGCGCTGCGAGCCGTCATCCATGGTCTCTTCATAGAAACCCTGAAGGAAGGTCGCATTGAACGACACTCCGAAATTCTTGAGAATACCCGGCAGAAACCCGAAACGCTGTCTGGCGATCTGCATTTCCACACCCCGCAGTCCCGCCCCCTGCGCGTTCAGCGGCTCAGAGATGACGGCCGCATAGGAGGCACCGTCCATCATGACGCTCCCATAGGATGTCCGGGTATAGATTTCGTCATGAATGTCTTTGTAAAACAGTCCGACGGACAGGATCGTATCCTTCTGCGGATACCATTCGTAGGACAGATCGTAGTTCCAGGCATGACGGGGTTTCAGGTTGGGATTGCCCTGGGAAATATTGACCGTCGCGCCGTCAAATGTCGTACTCGTCGCAGCACCGTAATTGCCGTAATTGGGCCGCCCGACCGTTTCGGTAAAGGCGGCGCGCAGCTTCATCGTCGGCGTCACGTTGAATGTTGCGAGCACCGAAGGCAGAAGATAGTCATAGCCGGACCCACGGGTCTGGAAGACATAATCAGTCGCGCTGTCCTGTGTGATGCCATCGAAATTACCTATGCTGGCACGCGTATGATCCCAGCGGAAACCGCCCTGAAGCGACACGAAACGATTGTGCCAGCCCGTCTGGAAATAGGCCGCCGTAATGGATTCCTGCAGCCGGTAATAAGCGGGCTTCGTGGTGGAGAGCGTATTGGTCGTTTTGAACAGGGATTTGTTATTCAAAAGCCTGTTCAGCGCCTGCTGGTAATCAAGAGTGAAATATTTCAGCCCTGGCGCCGATTCCATCGTCAGGGTTTTCGAGGCGAGGACCTGATCCATATTGCCGATTTCAGCAGCCGCAACCGCATCTTTCGGGATCCACTGCGTGTAGGTTTCACTATTCGTGACATGGGTCATGGTCTGGGTGACACCTGCGTTCATCCAGAATCCCCGTCCTGCCTCCCAACGCCAGTCTCCACGCAGAAAACGGACATTGTTTTTGACGTGAAATCCGTAAAACCGCCAGTAACGCGGATTGTAATTGTCGGGATTGTTGGCAGATGTCAGATCATTGAGCGAGATGACGGGGGCACCGTTATCGACGGAATAACTGTAGCCATAATTAGTCTGATATGTCGTCTTGTTGGTATTTTCGTTCATTCCGGTGTTGTATTTGATCATCGTGCGATAACTGTCGTCCCACGCGATGGAATCCGACGCCAGAAAGTTCAGATGCATATGGTCATTGATGTCATAATGGATTTTTCCATTGACGAACCATGTGCGCTGCGTTTCCGGCTGCTGCGTGATACCGAACTGATACTGCCCTTGCGTGACGGAACCGGTGTTGGGCGTGTCTCCCTGCGTCCATGTTCCTGACGGCATCGACAGCGCCTCGTTCCGGGTCTCCTGATCGAATGTGTGGAAGTATCCGCCGAATACCGACAGATCGAAACGATGCGAAGGACGGTACTGGAACTTCCCGGTCAGGCTGTATCGGCGATAGGCGTCATCAAACGCGTAGTCCTGTGAGCGAACCGGCACCGCACTACCCGTCGCGGCCTGAGCGTCCGTATTCGTCGGCGATCCAACAGAGGTCCCGGAAGCGGCATAGTAATTCCAGCCATCTCCGGTGCTGTCTCCCGGGAGAATGGCATGGGTCGCCGAGTGGAGTTCCTGATAGTTTCCGGAAAGGACGAAACCGAACTCCTTGTGTTTTCCGAAAACACGCGTCAGCGCGCCATCAACACGCCAGTTTTCATGTGATGGCTGGACGACACTGCCTGCAAGATTGTTCCAGCCGCCCAGAAGCTGGGTATCAAAGCTGTTGCCATAATCAAACGCATTTTTGGTGACCATGTTCACCTGACCGCCGATCCCCTGTGGATCGTTATAGGCGTCAATGGTCTTGAGAACCTGAAGTTCGCCCAGCATTGACGAGGGGATGAGATCGAGACGGGCACCACGATAGGTATTATTCGCGCTCGCCAGCTGCGCCCCGTCGATCGTGATCAGGTTATAGGAATTGTTCAGGCCACGGATGGTAATGTTTTCGATGTTGTTGTCCGAACGGTTGTCATCCGTACTCGGCATCACGGAAATACCCACGATACGCCGCGCTGCCTCCACGACCGTAAGGTCTGGAGCGGTCCGCATTTGCTCGGCACTCAGCGTATCAACGATCTGTGCGGCATAACGCTTCGTCGAGACGGTATCGCGTCTGGCATGCACCATGACGCTTTCCGCTTTCAGAGCACCCACTCCGTTTTTTTTCGAAGACCTTGGGGCTGGATGTGTGGCGGATGTCATACGCCCCACCACGATCACATCCCCACGCCGGGAAAGAACCGCAAGTCCCGTCCCGGACAGAAGCTGGTCCAAAGCCATTACGCTGTCCATGCTTCCCCGGACAGCGTTGCCAGCGATCCCCTGCTGTGCCGGGTCGGCAAGAACGATCCGCGCATTGGCCTGATTCCCATATGCGACGATGGCACGGGAAATCGGCATCCGGCCGATATTGAAAAACACCGCATGGGCGTACGCGCCCTGTGTCAGCCCCCCTCCGGCGAGACATGTTGTGGCAAGGACAGGAAAGAAATACCGACGACTGATCAAGCGAGACACAGCAGGTTGGATCCCCGTATGGATAGGTTCGCCCAAACGGTGTGACGCACGCGAAAATCCGCCGCCCTGCTGTTATGAAGCTTTTCTTACACGCTCACTGCCCGACATGGCGCGACGCTCTCACCGCAGAGTGATCCCGCCGGAAGACATCAGAATTTCCGCGCCAAAGATTTCCCCCAGCACACGCGCAAAAGCCTCCGGATCGTTGAGCGAGAACACACCACTGATTCTTTCTCCGCCCAAGCGGGAGTTTTTCAAGGCGATCTTCCGGGCATTGTAGCGATTAATCTGCGCGATGGCTGACACCACCTCGACGGAGCGAAATTCCAGCAGACCCCGACTCCAGGCCGTCAAACGGTCAATATCATTCCGGGAAACCTTCTTTATCGAAACATGCCGGTGGTCGTAACGGATCCAGTCGCAGGCATGCAGAAGCCGCCCGGTACGCTCCCCGGCGCAGCGCGCAGAAATATTCCCCGCCATGACGAGGGCATCGCTTTCACCGCTTCCGGCATGAGCCATCAGACTGGCAGCGCGCGGCAGGACAAGAGACAGCCCGTTCATGTTGAGCTGCATATCCGTATTGCCGGCAATCAGATGCACCTGCCCTTCCAGCAGATCCAGGCAGGGCTGCCCGCGTCCTTCGCGGACCCGCAGCAGCGCACCCTGATCGAGCAGGATGTCACCCCAATGCGCGTCATGCAGATGCATCAGGCCATCGCGCGCCTGATAGACACGCGCCGCTTCGGCAGGAGATCCGGGCACCAACGCCATCCCTGCCATTCCGGCCGCAATCGCCATTCGGACAAAAGAGCGCCGCCCTGTCGTCAGACGGGTCTCGCGACGGGAGACAGATGCTGCAAGGGGACGCGTAACGGGCAAAGGCACACAGGGTAACGACACAGGAGACGACGACATGCCCTGAAACGCTGCCAGCCGCTCTGCTGACGCCCACAGCGCACGCGCACGAATGAACGCCCCACGATGCCGGACATCCTGTTCGAGCCACGCCTTCAGGGCCGCACGTTCGGCATCATGAAGCGGTGCTCTGTCAGACCGCGCCACCCACTCAAAGGCTATGGCGTCAACCGGGTTTCCCTTCAGTTCCTTACCTGTCAACGACTGTCGTTACCTTCCCGCGAGACCCGGAGCGTGGGCACGGGCGCGCAGTCACCCTGTTTTCATCCGAAAACAGGCGGCTGAGGGCACGCAATCCACGGGCCACCTGCTTTTCGACGATGTTCTCAGAAATGCCCAACCGCTCCGAAACCTGTTTCTGTGACAATCCTTCAAGCCGGCGCAGCAACAAAACCTGCCGACAGCGTTCCGGAAGCTGGGTTACCATCTGATGAAGGTTTTCCAGCTCCTGCCGTGCCTCGATCACGTCGTGAGGCGACGGCGCATCATCCATGATGCTCAGGGTGTCGAAATCCGCCAGTGCGGTGATGGAAATAATCCGCGCGCGCCGATAACTCTGAAGCACCACATTGCGGGCCATCCGAAAAAGATAGGCGCGGGGTGTACGGATCCGATCGGTCTCGATGTCCAGAAGCATCGCGTAGCATTCCTGCACGACATCATCGACATCGATGTCGCGAAACTGCGCCAGCCATCCCCGCAGGGCTCCCTCGTGAGGGATGATATGCCGGGAGAGCCATTCGATTTTCGCGTTCTGCCCGGAACTATTGTCTGAAAAATCTTCCAATCCAGCAACCTGCATGAGCGTGAGCGCGTCTGCATGTAGCTGTTTTCAACGCGGGAACACTTGACAGTTTCATGACATCCCCCGGGCTGACATCTGCAGGCCGTGCAGGCGATCGACGTCTGGATTTATCCGACATGCAACAGTGTGAGCGCGCCGTAGCTGAAGACTCCCAGACACAAGAGAGACAGGATAACGGAGGCCGCCACACGCCTCCCCGCAGAAGCAACCGCCCTGATATCGACACTCAGACCCAGAGCACCCATTGAAACTACCGTCATTATCGTTGCCGCAGGACTGACAGTATGAAAAAACCATGACGGCAGCAGGCCAAAGGAGCGGCACGCAGCAAGCACAATAAATCCGATGATGAACCAGGGGACGAAACTGAACAGCCCAGCGTACTGGAGACGTTCACCGACTTTCACCCCAGTGTTTTCGGCTGGTCCGTCTGGCAGGCGCGATACCAGCAGCGAGAGCATGAAGCAGACCGGCCCGAGCATCAGAACCCGAACGAGTTTTATGACCGTGCCCGTCTGGACTGCGGTACTTCCCATGCAGACCGTGGCGGCAAGAACCTGCGGAACGGCATAGACTGTCATCCCGGAAAATGCCCCGAACCTCACGTCCGTCATCTGGAAGGCCTGTCCCAGAACCGGCAGCGTGATAACGACAGCAATTCCGAAAACCGCCGTAAAGGAAACGGAAGCGGCGATATCTTTCGCATTCGCACGGATCACAGGCGCCACAGCAGCGATCGCCGAATTCCCACAAATGGCGTTTCCGCAGGCAACCAGCAGCGCCATGCGCGATGACAGCCCAAGCATTCTGCCAATCCCGTATCCTGCGCCAAGAGCACCCACCACAACAATGGCAACAGCGCCGATCAGCAGCGGCCCCATGGCGAGAAGATCCGCCGCACGGACAGAGGCTCCGAGCAGACAGACGGAAAGCTCCAGCAGGAAGCCGGAACTGAAGGCCATTCCCGCGTCCCATCGCGGCCCGGGTTTCCATATACTGCGGACAATGGCCCCGCTCAGAATGGCCAGAACCAGAGCTTCCAGCCATGCCCGGCCGAACAGCGCGCGTTCTCCTGCCTCCAGCCCGTAAGAAAACAGGGTGACGGCGGAGCATAAGATCAGGCCGGGCAGAGAGGCGCAGGCCCCTGTAAAAAAGCGTGAGGCTGTATTTCGAGGCAAGACACTGTCCTTTCGCGTCCTCCTCTATCGCCGAGGAAATAATTAATATAACAAATTGTTTTCCTTATTCCGTTCGTCAAAAACGATTGATTGAAGCTGCTCATGACCCTCGAACAACTGCGGATTTTCGTTGGTGTTGCAGAGCTGGAGCATGTGACTGCGGCTGCGCGCATGCTCAATATCACCCAGTCAACCGCCTCGGCGGCCATTGCGGCTCTCGAAGAGCGCCACGGCGTCAAGCTCTTCCACCGGGTCGGGCGAAACATCGTCCTGACAGAGGAAGGTCAGGTTTTTCTGGAAGAAGCCCGTCGCGTTCTGGCCCAGGCGAGGAGCGCGGAAGCCGTTCTGGATGAACTCAATGGCCTGAAGCGCGGCACTCTGAGGGTCGTCGCCAGCCAGACGATTGCGGCTTACTGGCTGCCTGCACCGCTCAGCGCATTTCGCCGTCAGTTCCCGGGAGTGACCGTCGATCTGAAAATTGGCAATACCGAACAGGTGGCAGCCCATATTCGGGAAGGGCAATCTGATCTGGGCTTTATCGAAGGCGAAATCCGTGACCCGCTCCTTGCCCAGTGGGCTGTCGGGGAGGACCGTCTTCATCTGGTGCAGGCCGGAGTATTCAAGACCCGTACGGTGAGTGCGACATGGCTTGAAAAGGCTCCCTGGATCATGCGCGAACGGGGATCCGGCACACGGTCCTGCGCCGACGATTGTCTGCGGAAAATCGGTGTACGACCGGAAAATCTTGAAGAATTTCTTGTATTGCCGTCAAACGAAAGTGTCAGGACCGCAGTCGAGGCAGGCTTCGGAATAGCGGCCCTGTCCTCGCTTGTTGTGGCGCCGGCCGTCGCCGCGGGAACGCTTCACATCATCCCCGCGGATCTGGGAACGCGAACATTTTTCGGATTGCGGCACAAAGAGCGCTCTCCAGGCAAAGCCGCTACGGCCTTCCTCAGTCAGATCGAAAAAACGCTGTGAAAGCCGCCCGGCGCCCTGATTCCCAGCAGAGCGCGCGAACGGCCGACGATCCATAAGCCTAAAGCGACGCCGAGAGGCGGCCTGCGAGATTTTCCAGAAGGCACATTCCGCCGGAAAGGATACAGTCAGGAACCTGCGGGTAGAGCACGACAGGCAGTTCAGCCCTATCAGGTTCGCGAAGAGCCTGGGGTGTCTGGGACTGGATCAGGAGACGTACACGTCGCTCTCCGTTCCCGTTATCATACACCGCAAAACCCAGAGCCGAGCCGATGGGAATTTCATCCTCCGCATAACCCGGAACACGGATATGAATTCCCAGCATGGTCAGAAGCGGGGCGATCGTGTCGTCGTGTCCCATATACAGTCTGAATACAGGACCGTCTTCCTGCATGAGATCCTTGAGCAGCCGCGTTCTCATGTCGCGCGACAACAGTTCGGCCAGCGCCCGCGGACGGACCACCGCTTCCAGCATCCCGGCATGCAACGCACTCAATGTCCCAAGCTGTCCAACATCCAGAGTGCCGGATGGAGTCTGCAAAAGAGGACGTCCGTCCAGATACGCCAGCATGAGCGCTTCTGACAGCGACGAGGCCTGCGCGACCGGCCCCGACAGCACAAGCTGATGTCCCGTAGCATCGGCAGCAATATGCGCAGGCGCATGCAGAAAATCACAGGCGCCTGGAGCACAGGTCAGAACATTGCCCAGAAGTCTGAGGGCTGCTTCCCTCTCGCGGAAAATCCGTTCTGCATCAGGCAGTTGCGGCACGATTGCACGCATGTCGAACCTCCCCGGATCCGCATCCAGCGGCGAAAACAGAACATCCGGCTGCCCAAGCGGCTTGTGCTGGACGGTTATTGGACAACCCGGCATGAAACCGCGCACGAAAGCCTCGGCACTGGCAATCGTCCGGGCGGAAGAGTTGGCGCGGACGGCCACGCTCCCTGCTGCCGGGCAGGTTTTTGCCGGAATCAGTCCCGCATCCGTCATCCAGGTCCGGTCAAAGGTTCCAAGCGCCATCATCCCCACAGCGCCGTGTGCTGTCAGATCGCCCGGCGCGCCCTTCCATGCCGGCCATCCTCCGGGAATTCCAACGCCGGGAGGCACCTGACCGACAAGCGGGGAACGAATTCCATGGCGCATCACCATGATCATCCGCGTGAGATGAAAATCTCCCTGAGCGGGTGGTTCGATCAAACGAGACTGGCACGCGGGCGGCGCGGAAACGGGGTTGCAGCGAGCTGGGGTATTCTCAGGAAATCCGACATGGTAGCCGCTCCATCGTGCAGGCTCGGCATCCGGGTAATCCGTGCTGACAATCTGCGCTCCGCTGGCCAGGATCGCATCCCGACGCTGTCCGTCCCCGGAACGCCCCTCGACCGTATCGGCGTCAGCCCGTGCCCGGACCAGAAAATGACGGCGCACAAGTGCCGCAATGTCGGCAGCCGGCCCGTCATTGAGTTCCGTGAACGCAGCATCCGGCGCCTGTGGATCGGCGTTCGTGAAGGCCACGCGCCCGCGAAGCGACGGATGGCCCTTCAGGTAAAGCGTTCGGTCATTCCGCTGATCCAGCAGGAAAATCACCTTACCACGCGCCTGTTTCAGGGCAGGCCATCCCCTGTCCAGAATTGCCGCGCGCAGATCGGGAGCATCGCCCCGCACATCGTCCGGCGTCACGATCCCGGAAGGAGGAAATACGCTGCGGATGGCCGCATCAAGCGCATCGTATGACGACGCATCGAACGGCTCCACATCCGTTCCGCCGGGGACGTCGTTATGCTGCTCGACTTCCAGAATGACAAAAACCGGCACATGATCCGGATGGGCGTTGGACCAGTCCCGGATCTGCCCCAGGCATCTGAGCAGGGGCTGACAGCTTGCATGCTGGTCAAGGTCCGGAATGTGCATGACCTTGAACCCGGGCTGGTTCATGACGGCCTGATCCGATAACGACAGCGGCCACGCCTCTCCCGGAATACCGGGTCGATGCGGATGGGCGAAACGTCCACCTGCCCTGTCCGAATAGAGATCCAGTTCAAGCTGCCGGACGCCGCCATCAAGCTGGGCCGTCAATGACGGATGCTGATAATCCAGTTCCTTTACGAGGTCAGGATCAGAAACCAGAAGCCTGGAGCGGATCGCAGGGTCCAGCCCGGCATGATAGCTGTTATGCGAACCGATCACCTGGAGCTGATCCAGCCGTAGACTGTCCTGCGCCACAGCGCCTGTGGCTGTCAGGACACCTCCCGCCGCCATGAGGGCGATGGCCAGACGCGACGCAAGGGGAAAAGAGATCATGGCTGTGTTCCGCATTAAGGTCTTGGCACGTCAGTGGAAGAATTGACGCAGCCGCCCGAACTGCGAGGTCCGGGCGGCGCGTTTTGATATTCCGGAAACCGGGCCGGAAATCAGAAACGATAACCGGCGTTCAGGAAGAAAGTCCGGGACGTCAGGATGTTCTGCGGAACCGCATTGCTGTGCCGCCCGATCGTCAGACGATAGAAACGATTCACACCAAGGTTCTGCGCCGAGAAATCCACATGCAGCCGCTTGGTCACCGCATAACCAATATGTGCATCCAGATTCAGGCTCGGCTGCACCCACGCATTCAGCGAACTGCTGTTCAGGTTCGTCTTGAAATTGTTGGGCGTCCCCCACAGGCCATACTGGTACAGATATGCATCCACAAAGCGCCAGTTCACATCGAACTGGAACGGTCCCTTGTTGTAGAAAGCTCCGGCATTGGTCATCCAGCGCGGTGCATCCTGCATATTTTCCGTCGGGCTGAGATAGGCGTTGTTCAGATGCGCACGGGACATTTCCCAGGTCGCCGTACCGCGGACACCCAACCCGTCAAAAGGAGCAGGTAATCCCTTGAACTGATGTTCGAACGCGAATTCCACACCAAAAAGCGTAGCACTTCCCCCGTTTTCAGGGTGGGATACGCTGTTGGCGATCCCTGCGGTCGTAGTCTGGTTATTATACGACCCGCCGTTGTCATAGATGTAGTTGGAAAGCTGCTTGTAGAACCCGGCCACTGAAACGCTCGTGGTCGAACTCGGCATCCACTGCCATGACAGATCGTAGTTGACGGCGGTTGTGGCCTTGAGGTTTGGATTGCCCGTCGTGATGTTCAGCGTGCCGTCATCATTACGTGTGGTCTGGGAGCCACCACTGAGCTGGAAGAAAGACGGGCGCGTATAGCTGGTCCAGACGGATGCGCGATAGACGGTGTCCTGCCAGGGACGATAGGTCAGGTGAATGCTCGGCAGTGCCTTGAAGTAATGGCTGTTGCTGGCCGACCAGCCGTAATGGGCATCGGCGGTCGATACGCCTTCATTACCACTGGCCCAATACGTATTGTGCAGGTCGGATTGTTCGAACCGGATGCCGGGGACGACCTGAAGCTTTCCGAAATGCATCTGCGCGGAAATATACCCGGCATAAACGCTTTCCGTCCCGCCGATCGTATTTCCATTCCAGGAATCCCTGTCCATATACTTCCAGTTATACGGATCGGCCAGATATTTACCGAGAAGAACGGAACGACTGATGGTCGGCGTGTAGAAATTATAGGCACCCGGAATAAGCGAGGACAGTCCGCCATCCACAACACCGCTCTGCGCGAGCGTTCCCCCGGCGGGATAGCCGCCTGAGCCCCCGTTATCCTGACCTTCGGTGTCACGATTGACGTAATTGCGCCAGCTTGTCTGGTATTTAAAGCCCGCGGAAACCGTGTCGATATGAAATTTCTCAAGACGGTAACTCATGTCGAGCGATGCGCCTGTGCGAAGCTGCCAGGCGTCGGACTGAACATATTCGCCGCGGTTATGGGACGGAAAATTCAGCGTATTATTCGCAACCGCCGCCTGCGCTGCTGTCAGTCCCAGTGTGGGCATTCCGTCCCGGTAAACGAAATTGGGGGAGCCTTCAAAAGTGGTTTCACCCGAATTCCAGGCAGATGTCTCGATATGATCGCGACTGATCGTGCCCCAGCTCAGGAATGCTGAGGGAGAAATGGAAAAGCGGCCGAGCTTCTTGTCCATACCCAGCTTCATCGTGCCAAGCTGTTCCAGTGTCGGGTTTGTTTCGTACCAGTAATGGACGTTTGTTCTCGTGATGGAAGGCGCGTAAGAGCCGTCAGCCTGCTCTACATAAGAAATCATGCCGTTATCCGCAGCACCGCCATCATTACCATGCACCGCGACCTGATAAATGTCCTGCTGTGTGTCCGAATAGGATTCCGTTCCCTGGATATATACGCGTGTGGCACTGTCGGGGCGCCATTCGAAGCCTGCGGTGCCGCCATAGCGCTTCGTAACACCAATACTGGCCTGGGGATCGACGCCGAAAAGCTGAAGGCTTTTGACCGGGTCCTGTCCGGGATAAAGCTCACCTTGCGCATTCATCGCACGCGAGACACCCCATTCGCCGCCTGAATAAGTCTGCTCCCCGGCCGCGAAATAGCGCTGGTTGTAATATCCGCTCATGTAAAAGCCGAATTCATCCGACTTTCCGAAAACCGAAGAAATTTCCGCCGCACCATTTCCACCGATGGCGCTCGCACCATAATCGGCGGCTTTTTCATTATACTGACCGCCAAGCTGCACGGAACCGTGCGTCCCGTGGCCATAATCGAACGCATTCGGCATCTCGAAATTGACGATACCGCCGATCGCGTCTCCGTCCATGCCCGGGGTCAGCGTCTTATTGGCATCAATCCGGAAAAAACCGGTGGGCGGCAACAGATCCAGAGATACGGTCCGGCTGAACGGTGCGGCTTCCGCAACATCGATCCCGTTGATCTGGTTGATATTATACTGCCCGTTCATGCCACGCAGGGACACCGTGGCCCCTGCCCCACGGGCAGCGGTATCGATACCGCCGAAATTGCCCTGCATGCTGGTCGGCATGACGGTGACGCCCGGCAGCCGAGCCAGCGCTTCCGTCACGTTCTGCGCCGGCAGACGTGCAAGATCCTTTGCGCTCAGGCTCATCATTTCATTAGGTGCTTTAAGCTGCCGTCCTGAAGATGTGCCGAACCCCGTGACATGCATCTGCTCCTGATCATGGCTCACCAGATCGCTTGGGGCAGCATGCCCGGACGGTGCCACAACCGGGGCAGGCACAGCAGGTTTTGCATGGGCAACGACAGGAACCTCATGCGCTTTCAAAGCCTTGCGGGCATGAACTTTCTTGAACGATTTCGTCTCGGCCGCTGCCGGATGTCCGAGCTGGACCCCTGCAATCACCACCGGAATAAGACAGCTGAACGCCTTCCAGGGCGAAGGCTGCCGGTAAGATTTGGACATCAGAATTTCTCCAGCGGACACACGAACAGCCTCCCCATCCGGAAGATCCTGCTCATGCGTCGATTTCAGTTGGAAAGACGTGGCCTCAGGCGGGCGACATGGTGGTTTTTGCGGCTTCGATAATCTGCCGGCACAGGGTCAGATCAGCGAGCGCATTCGAAAACCGATCGACAGGCGCTACACCCGCCACAACGGCATCGTAAAACGCGATCAGTTCGGCGTTGAAAGGATCCTGGTAATATGGACCATATTCCGTCACACGGTTCCCGGCCCCGACAGTTTCCTGAAAAGTGACCCCTGCGGGCAGGTTCCGGATATACGGCGTGTCGTAACGAACCTTGAGGCTCTGCGTGTTCGACAGTATTTCAATGGACGACTCAAATCGTGCAACGTCGTCAATCAGGCATTCGTAAGACGCGATGAAATTTCCATAATCAAACCAGATACTGATTTCCGTTCCCGTGGCGCCAAAATGCGCCGCAATCACACGAACGGGGCTACCCAGCAGAACCCGCATCGCTGAGAAAGCATGAATGCCCAGCCCGGTCAGAACTTCATATCCCCGCAAAAGCGACGGTGAAGCATCTGCTCCGCACACGGAGAGAAGAGCATCGCGTCGTGCCCGTCGGCCGGAATCCAGCAGATCGGCCGGGATATCGCCTTCCGGCACAACGACGGGCGTTACCTGTCCAAAAAACCATGGCCCTTCGCAGATAACGTCCCTTATGCGGACATGGCGGATCGGACCGAATTCCGGCAGCAACGCACGCGCTTTCTGGAACGCCGGCGCATAACAGCGCATGTAACCGACCATACCTACACGGTCGGCGCGTTCAAAATCGGCGTTCAGCAGACTGAATTCCGCTTCCGTCAGGCAGGCCGGTTTTTCGAGAAAAACATGCAGTCCGGCCGCAAATGCCATGCGCGCATGTTCGGCATGGTACTGATCCGGACTAAGGACCATGACGGCATCAAAAACCCGATCAGAGAAAAAGCTTTCGATATCGGTATGGATATGCGGCACGCCCCAGTGCGCGCCTACCATTTGCGCGACCGAAGGGGACGGATCATAGAGCGAAACAACCTCAAACCGATCCGACAACTGGTGAAGAATCGGGAGATGAATGAGCTGGGCCACTTCGCCAGCACCGATCAGCCCGAGAGTTACCCGTTTCACCATCATGAATGATCCCTGCCGCGAATTAATTTCCCGGAGTTGATTTATTGGACAGCAGGCCTGTTTAGCAACGGGAACTTGATGAAACTATCATGACACCCAAAAACCCTTTTTGACATCCCCCGAGACCGATCGTGATTCTTATGAACATCTCCATACAAACAGGGGGATATCTAGGTATTTCAATGTTATAAGACCGAGAAGTAAACGTTTTTCGCAAAAACTTCACTTTACTTCTTACGAAGTCCCTCAAAGCCTGAGCACTGTGAAAAATATGACTCATGCGGGTCAGGAAGGGCTCAATGGTGAACGTATGACGTTAAATTTTGAGACTTAGAACAAAATAATAGATTTAATTAGGAAAGACCTGAAAACTCTTAGAAACAGGATTTTTTAGAACGAATGATATCTGTCACCATTGCTCCACCTGAGCCACTTTCGAATGCATGCTCTCGCTCGAACCAGCATAAAAAAGCAACTTGCCTGATTTATTCCACTCCGAGTATCAATTTAAGCGATAAACCACGGATACGTCATGCCAGACTGTTCTTCGCCCCGCCCAGGCCCCACAGGATTTCAGGCTGAAAAACCCTCAGCTCACATGCGAGCTGGGCGGAGATGGACCGGCCGTGCAGTCGGGATGATTGCTCTGCTGACCCTGTTGGCGTCCGGCACAATACTTTCTGTGCGGAATGCCTGCGCACAGACCTCCCGGAAGTCGCACGATGCTCCCACCGTCAATCAGCAACGGGCTGAGAAAACACTCCAGACACTCATGACCCGCTACGGCATGCCTGACGGCCCGGACTGGCGGGGACTGCATGCCTGGCAGCGTTTTGTGACAGTCAGTATGCTGACGGATTACGAAGCCCTCTCAGGAAACGTTCTCTTCCGCCGTACTGCTTTACGCGCACTTCAGAACCGTCGGGGTCTTGATGGAAACGACGATGACCTGTGGGTTGCACAGGCCGATCTCGACATGGTGCGCCTCACTCACAACCCGAGCCAGGCTCAGGATGCACGCGCCATTTTCGATACCATTGCCTCAAAATACTGGGACGGGCATTGCGGAGGCGGCGTCTGGTGGGATCATGCGCGGACTTACAAGAACGCCATCACCAACGAGCTTTTTCTGAGCACGGCGGCGCGGCTCTACGAGGCCACGCATGATCCTGCTTACAAAAACTGGGCCCTCAAAAGCTGGGCATGGTTTCGGCAGAGCGGAATGATCACGTCCGCCAACCTGATCAGTGATGGGCTGGACAGCCGGTGCCGCAATAATGGCGGTCCGGCTTACAGCTATAATCAGGGCGTTATTCTTGATGGACTTCTGGAAATTGTCCCACTAACGAACGACGGTGCGCCCCAACAGACAGCGTTACGGATTGCATTGGCCGCCATTCGGGCATTCACACCAGCGGCCGGAGCGTTCAGGGAGCCCGGCGGACCAATGAACACGGATGCGAGGATTTTTCGCGGTATCTTCGTTCGGGCACTTGGGCATATTGCAGCAACCGGAATCGACGCCGCAGCATGTACCGAAATAGCAGCCTGGCTGTCGCAACAGGCACGATCTGCCTGGGCGACCAGAAAAGCGGGCACCAGAATCAGCGACACATGGAGCGACAGGCCGTTTCACCCGTCGGTACAGGCTCAGATTACGGCGGCCTCTCTCTTCATGGCTGATGCTCTGACCCGGAGTGCGGAAACGCCGTGAGAAAGCGAGAATATCGAAGAGATTTCCTGCGCAGGAAGCAGAAATGCCGTTCATGGATATTTTGCGGCGCGCTTCTGGTAGGAATGGTCGCCACACGTTCGGCCGAAGCCGCTCCTTTGACCATTTTCTGCTCTTCCAGTGGCACCGAGCTGTCACTGTGCCATCAGGCCGTTCAAACCTGGACGGCGAAAACGGGACAGGAGGTCAGGGTCATAGCCCTTCCGTCTGACTGGGGAACAGTCCTGCCACTGTATCGGCAGCTTCTCCCGGCCGCCCACCCTGCTGCCGATATCCTGATCCTTGATAGTACCTGGATCGGAACCCTGGCGCCGCTTCTTCTTGATATTCCTCCTGCCGACGATGACAGAGGCATCCAGCCCGGTCTTTTTCAGGTCGGGGGTCGGCGGGTCGCCCTTCCCTGGTACCGCGACATCGGTCTGCTGTTCTATCGTCGTGACCTTCTTGAGCGCTACCACATGCCCGTTCCGACGCACTGGGACGAACTGGAACGGACCGCAGCGTTCATCCAGAGCGCCGAACGTCAGGCAGGCCGCCCGGTCTGGGGGTATGTGTGGCAGGGTCGGACAACGGAAAGTCTTGTCTGCAATGTTCTGGAATGGGACGCTTCGGAAAATCCGGTCGAAGCCGATGGAACGGTCAAAAACAGTCTGCCCGGACTGCAGCATGCCCTGATGCGGGCCGCTCACTGGGTCGGAACGGTCTCTCCTCCCGGCGTTCTCAATTACGACGAGGAAAATGCCCGCGGTATTTTTCAGTCGGGTCAGGCAGTGTTCATGCGGAATTGGGTGTATGCCTGGGCCCTCGCCAACAATCCCGACAGCCCGGTCTCGGGAAAGATCGGCGTTGCCCCCCTTCCACGGGATGCCACGAGTTCCGCAACGGGGATGGACGGCACAGTCTATCTCGGCATCGCACGCAATACGGAGCATGCGGCCGAAGCCCTCTCCCTGCTGCGTTTTCTGACCAGCGGCAGCACCGAACGCCATCAGGCGCTTGCAGGAGGCTATATCCCCGCCCGAACGGACCTTCTGGACGATCCTGAAGTCCGGCGCGCGATCCCCATCCTCGACACCATTCGCCCCGCCCTGTCATCGCTGGAGCTGCGTCCCGTGGCGCAGACGGGCGTCGATTATCCCCGCGTCTCATGGATGATGGCGAACCGCTTCAAGGATGTTCTTCGTACTCCGGGGGTCACGCAACAGGCCCTTACCGAGCTTGTTTCCGATCTGCAACGTCTTGCCCTGCTGGGTCAGTGGTCGCGACAGTCCCCTTTCCGATCCTCTTCCAGTTCACTCATTGAGAGACAACAGCCATGACCTTCCGAACCGCCACAGCACCTGACGCCTGGGGCGTCTGGTATGCCAGCGACCCAAAGCAGACCCCCTGGGAGCGTTATCTCGATGAGGTTGCCGCATCCGGCTATGACTGGACCGAACTGGGACCGTGGGGCTATCTGCCGACTGATCCCGTGCAGCTTCAGGATGCCCTGTCCAGTCGCTGCCTCGGCCTTTGCGGCGCAGCGGTCGTCCATTCCCTGAGTGCCCCGGATGCTCTGGCGACGCTGCGGGAACGGCTGCGCCCCCTGTGCCGGAACCTGGTTGCCACGGGCACTCCGTGGCTGCTGCTGATGGACGATTCCGACGCGTATCTTACCCCTCAGGCCCGGATCGCAACATCCGGGGTCTGGGGACGCATGATGCATGTCATCACGACGATCGCGCAGGAAATCCGGCAGGAGCACGGCCTGCGCCTCCTGTTCCATCCTCATGTCGGCACCGCCATCGAGACCGAAGCTGAAATTCTGCGGCTCCTGAATGACACGCCCGCCGATCAGGTCGAACTCTGCTTCGATTTCGGCCACCATGCCTATACGGGCGCGGACGCCCTCGCTTTCATGCGGCAGCACGCATCGCGCATCCCGTATTATCATTTCAAGAATCTGGACGGAGACATCCATGCCAAGGCAATGGCTGCGGGAACACCCTTCATGGACGTTTTCCAGAACGGTGTGATGTGCGAACTGGACAAAGGCGTTCTGGACTTTGGCGAAGTCGTGGATTTCCTGCGCGAACGGAACTTCGATGGTTTTATCGTCGTCGAACAGGACATGTATCCCTGTGCGCCTGACAAGCCTCTTCCCATCGCACGGCACAACAGAAACGTGCTGAAACGGCTCGGCCTGTGACCGTTTCCCTCTCCTGCACCCCGGTTCTCGGAATTGATGTTGGTGCCACCAAGATCGCTGCGGGCGTTGTCGATCCCAGCACGGGAGACATCCGTTTTCTCACGCGCATTCCCACACGGCGTCATGTTACACCGGACGAAATCGTTTCCGATATCAGCGATGTCGTCACGCAGGTCCTGACCGATGCCCGGCGGGATGCCAACGGTCCGGAGGATATGCCGCAGACAGCGGGCATTGCGGTACCGGAACTTGTTGACAGGCAGGGACAGATCCGCAGCACCTGGAATTTCGCTCTTCCCGGTCTCGCAGGTATCATCCGTGAACGCACAGGGGTTTCCGTTCGTCTGGAAAGCGATGTCAGGGCCGCGGCATTCGCGGAAGCCCGTTTTGGCTCAGGACAGTCCTGCGACAGTTTTGCCTATTTCTCGCTCGGATCGGGAATCAGCTATACGCTGTGCCTCAAGGGGCGTCCCTACAAAGGAACACACGGGTTCGCCATTCATTTTGCCAGTTCCGCCCTTGCCGTTCCCACACAGGATCGCGGCCGTCTTAGCGTCGCCATTCCAGAGGATTTCGCGTCCGGACTGGGGATGGAGCGCCTGTGGGCCGCGCGGGGCGGTGAAAGCCTGAAGGAAGGGGGACATACGCTTGAAACCCTTGCCTCTGCGGGAAACACGCTCGCCCGGAGCGTCATCGAGGATGCCGCCGACATGACAGGCCGTCTCATCGCCCAGACCATCAACATGCTCGACCCCGAGAAAATTGTTCTGGGGGGCGGCCTGGGATGCTCCGAGGGGCTGTACCGTCAGAAACTGGAGGAACATGTCCGCGCGAATATCTGGGAGCGGTCCTGTGCGGACATTCCCATCCTGATCGCCGGGCTGGGCGAACAGTCCGGCATCATCGGTGCGGCGCTAAGCGCGCTGGCGGCGGACTGACTGCTCCGTGCTGACTGTACCGCGCCCGATGAGGCTTGCATTCAGGAGTTTCGACTGGCGGCCCTGGGCTCTCGTTGCCCCGGCCATGATCGTTCTGGCAGGGGTGATCGCTCTCCCGTTCGCGCGGACAGTCTGGCTTGCGTTTCATGATGATCCACACGGCTTCATGCCGGCAGAGCCGGGGTGGAGCCTGACCAATTTCAGAACGCTTCTTCAGGACATGGCATGGTGGAAAGCCGTCGGCACGACCCTGCTTTTCGCCTCCGCAGCCGTCATCAGCGAAACCTGTGCAGGGCTGGCGATTGCGGGGTTTCTTCAGGGCTACGGCATGAGGACCCGGGGCATTCTACTTGCCATCATCCTTCTGCCCTGGGCCGTACCCGCGGTGGTAGCCGCACGGCTGTGGAACTGGATGCTCAACGACCAGTACGGCATCATCAACGCATTGCTGGTCCGCGCCGGTCTGCTGCATCAGGGGGGGGCCTGGACCACCCATCCGCGCAGCATGATCGCCGTCATGGTCGCCATAGATTTCTGGCAGGCCACGCCCTTCATGGCCCTGCTCTCGCTTGCAGGATTGCAGTCCATCCCCACGGATGTTCTCGAAGCGGCCAGACTGGATGGTGCCTCTGCCCGGCAGCGCTTCATCGCCATAACCCTGCCCCTTGTTGCCCCGGTCCTGTCCATTGCCGTGCTGTTCCGTCTGCTGGATGCGCTGCGGATGTTCGATCTGGCCAGTGTGCTGTACGGAACGGATACAGGTGGCATGACCCTCTCGGCATTCGTCCAGACCCAGATCGTCCAGTTCGGCGCACCTGGCTATGGCGCAGCAGCGGCGCTCGGGACCCTTGGCATTATCGGTCTTGCAGGCGTTCTCTATGCGATGTGCCTGAAGGTTCCCACGTGGCTGCGTTCCTCGTGAGAGTGACAACGGACATGCCGGGAGCCGGACGCCTGATCATGCTGGCTTTCATCCTCCTGCATACCCTTTTCCCTCTCTACTGGGCGCTGGTTACGTCCTTCCGTCACGGAACCACACTCTTTTCCACGGCCCTGCTCACCACACCGGATCTCGGCAATTACAGAACAGTTCTTGGCGGTCCGGCGCTGTGGCGGGAGACATTCAACTCGGTCCTTTGCGCCGGTTCGATTACACTCCTGTCCCTCATTCTTGGCATTCCCGCCGCCTATGCCCTTGGGCAGATGACCTTTGCCGGCCGGAAAACGATACTGGTTCTTCTGCTCCTGTGTTCCATGCTGCCCCCGATCGCCATCCTGTCGGGACTTTTTGAACTGATCTCGGCCCTGGGGCTGTATGACCATGTGGGAAGCCTCATTTTCGCTGATCTGTTCTTTGCCCTGCCTTTCACGATCTGGTTATTGAGCGGCTTCTTCCGGGACCTTCCGGCAGAACTGGACGACGCTGCAAAACTTGATGGCTGTGGCCTGACGCGCCGTATCCTCAGCATTCATCTGCCACTCGTCTGGCCGGGAATTGCCGCCACAGGACTTCTGAACATCATGACATGCTGGAACGAGTTTCTTTTTGCCCTGACCTTCACACTGAACGACTCAGCCCGTACCCTCCCGGTCGGTATCGGACTGATTTCCGCCCCAGGCCGGTTTGAACTTCCTTTCGGAACCATCATGGCCGCATCTCTCCTCGCCACTCTCCCTCCGATCCTGCTCGTCCTGTTCTTTCAGAACCGCATTGCCTCCGGTCTGACTGCGGGGGCTGTCAAATGACTGAAAATACGAGATCAGACGGTGCCGGGCAGGCCTATTCCCGGATTTACAACCGTCGCCTGATCTTCGAGCTTCTCCATCAGGCGGGGCCGCTGAGCCGCGTGGATATCGCGGACCGCATCGGCCTCAAACCGCAGACGATCTCAGGGATCACCCGCGAACTTCTGACGCAGGGTCTGATCCACGAGGTCGGCAAATCCGTAGGCCAGCGCGGCCAGCCCCAGACCTATCTCGCCCCCAATCCGGATGCGGGATATTCGCTGGGGATGCATGTTGATCAGGGGCGGATTTCCGTTGTCCTCGGCGATCTTCTGCTCAATATCCGCCAGCGGATCGAGTGGACGGGAGAGACAACCGATCCCACGGCTACGGCGACAGTCATGGCACGTCTTGCGGAAACGATGATCCGTGAGAGCGGTATCGAAAAACACAAGATCTGGGGAATAGGCCTCGTTCTTCCGACGCTGAACGCGGATACGTATGAAGCCGAGATGACCATGCCGGGCTGGGATCTGTGGCGCGGCTTTGATATGGCGGGCAAACTTGGCTCCCTGCTGGGCCTGCCCGTCCTCATGGAAAATGACGCGACCGCGGCCGCGATGGCCGAACTGTTTTCTCATCCCGGCATCTCACCGCGAAATGCCGTTTTGATCTATATCGGATATGGAACCGGAGCCGGCATCGTCGTGGACGGCATGCCCATGAAAGGGGCGCGTGGCAACGCGGGCGAGCTCGGTCTTCTGCCGCTCTCGCTCTGTGTGCCCGACAGCGCGGGGAACGTAATCGATGACCAGCTTTCCCTCCATGCGATCGCCCGCATGCTGCGCTGTCCGGTCGCGGAACTGACACCAGAGGCCATTGGCAACATGCACGCCCGCCGCGACAGCGCCCTCATGCACTGGATGGAGACAGCTGCAAGAACCCTGCGCGTTCTGGTTGCGATCGTGGAGACGGCCTTTGATCCCGAAACGATTTTTCTCAGCGGCGGCTTTCCGCACTCGGTCCTGTCGGCACTGGTTGAACGCGCCTATCCGCTCCTCCCCTCGTTAAGCGCTATCCGGGAGCGGGAATTACCCCGTCTGACAACCGCAACGCTCCTCACCGATGGTCCTGTCATCGGCGGCATGACGCTGCCGGTTTTCGTCAATACGAAACCTGACTTTCGTCATCTGTATCTCCGTCAGGTCGGCAGCGACGAACGACCGTTCGATCATCGCTGAGCCGTCGGCTCACACAGAGCAGGCACGGGAAAGTCTCGCCTGCTCCATTCTGAAACGGTCCTCAAGCCCGGCCCGGGCGGCTCTCACAGCTTGTGGTATGAAGTTTCCTTGCGCCAGTCCCGCAGCCAGCCCACTGGCGAGCTGGCATCCCGTTCCCCTGAGGTCGAACGGGTATCTCACGGACCCGAAGGACAAAGGCAGGCCGTCGCGCTGATAGAGGATATCGGTCGCAGACGGGGCCTGATGATCATGCCCGCCTTTGACCAGAACGCTCTGACAGCCCTGGGCCAGAAGTGCAGCCACCACATCCCCCTGCCCTGCGGACACGTCAAACCCCAGAGCAGTTCCCAACGTGGCAAGTTCCGGCAGATTGGGCGTGAGGACAGTCGTGTGCGGCAGGATATCTTCAAGAAGCGCCCGAATTCCTGCCGGCTCCAGAAGGGTATGACCCGAACTGGAACAGAGGACCGGATCCAGAACGACCGGCACATCGGGCAGACGTGCCGCCACAATACGCACGAACGCTGCATTCCCCATGGCTCCGATCTTAACGGCTCCCACGCCGTCTTCCAGCGCAGCATCAATCTGGGCGATCAGCACTGTCGGTGAGACAGGCTCCACGGCCAGCACGGCGCGATCGGTCTGGGCCGTGACGATCGTGACAGCCATATGCGCCGTCAGACCCGCGTCATGAACCGCAAGCAGGTCACGCGCCAGTCCGGCCCCGCCGCTGGAATCCATACCGCCGATCAGAAGGACGGGACGCGTCACCGGCCCGTTGCCGCAATGAACGCGGCGCCACCGTTCTTCCCGGAAAAACGCTTAGCGGCACGCCAAGCCCGCAGGCCACTGGCACAGACAAAAACGGTTCTTCCGGCCGCTGGAGCCAGCATTTCCGGGTGTTCGATCGCGCCACGAACCGCCCATTCCACGGAAGGGGGGCCCTCTTCGTCCGCCCCACGAAGATCGAACACCCGATCCGCTTCCGCAATCTCTGCAAGACCAAGAACGAAAGGGCCGTTTCCTTCCGCCGGAGGAGCCGTATCGAAGCGGAAAGACGAACTTCTCCAGCGCTCCAGATCCAGCGTCATGATCTGCCCCAGCGGAGAGGGCTGTGTCTGAAGCAGAACGGAGAGCACCAACTGCGCCTGTATGGCTCCGAGCGCCGCCACAGCAGGCCCCATCACACCGGCTTCCGCGCAATTCGGCAGAATGGCGGGAAGATCCGGGAAAACAGCCCGGTAATCCGGCGCCGTGCCGCAGAACCCGCCCGCATATCCCGACCGTCCAAGCACCGAAGCACTCACGAGGGGCAGACCTGCTTCAGCACACAGATCGGACAACAGATAGGTGACCGCCACGCTGTCCGCCGCATCCACGACAACGGACACATCCGTCAGGAGGCTCCGGGCCAGTGCCGGCTCCAGACGCTCTGCCACAGGTACGATCTGACAGTCCGGATTCAGGTCCGACAGCCGGCTAACCACGCAGGATGCCTTGAAGCGGCCGATATCGTCCGTGCGAAAGAGCGTCTGACGATGCAGGTTGCTCTCATCCACACGATCATGATCGACCACCGTCATCCGCCCGCATCCGGCTCCGGCAAGCGCAGGCAGAACAGTCGCACCCAGACCTCCCGCGCCCACCACCAGGATATGGGCGTCCAAAAGGCGCTTCTGGTCCGCTTCCCCCTGCGGGAAAAGCCCGGTCTGTCGCGAATAACGGCTCATCGTCTGTAGGCCTGCGTCGCTGCGACCCATTCCCGACAGCGCGCCACCGGGTCCTCGGCCTGCTGGATGTCCGTCACAACGGCCGCGCTGTCCGCCCCCGCCGCAAAAACCCCTTCAAGGCGCTCCGGCGTAAGGCCGCCGATGGCGACGAGCGGCGTCTCCCCGACGCGGGTTTTCCAGTTCCTGACGCGCTCCAGCCCCTGCGGCCCCCATTTCATTTTCTTCAGAAGCGTTGGATATACGGGACCAAGTGCGACATAGGCCGGGTCGTAAGACAGGGCCCGTTCGAGTTCCGCCGGATCGTGGGTGGACAGTCCGAACCGGATCCCCGCATGCCGCAGAGCATCAAAATCAGCGGTCTCCATGTCTTCCTGCCCGAGATGGACGAAATCGCATCCCAGTTCCAGCGCAAGACGCCAGTAATCATTGATGACAAGCTGCGCGCCATGTGTCGCGCACAGCGTCCGCGCATGACGGATCTGACGGCGCAGTTCCGGCTCCGTCATGTCCTTCAGCCGAAGCTGAACCAGACGCACGCCACAGGGCAGCAGCGTTTCCAGAAACGCCACATCGCCCACCAAAAGATAAAACGGATCAAGCACTGTCATCACGCCAGCTCCGCCAAACCGAAGACTGGCGTTGAGGCGCAGGCCATGTCCCGTCTGGGCATCAGCCCGGCCTCGAACGCTTCCCGCCCCGCCTGAATGGCGCGCCCAAATGCCCGCGCCATGGCTGCCGGGTCCACGGCTTTGGCCACCGCCGTATTGAGCAGGATGGCGTCCAGACCCATTTCCATGGCTTGTGCCGCCTGACTTGGCGCGCCGATCCCCGCGTCCACAACCAGCGGAATCCCGGAGAAATGCGCCCGCATAGTCCGCAGACCTTCAGGATTGCGCAACCCCTGCCCCGATCCGATCGGCGCGCCCCACGGCATCAGCACCCTGCATCCGGCCTCAAGGAGTTTTTCCCCCACGATCAGGTCTTCGGTTGTGTAGGGGAACACCTCGAACCCCTCCGCACACAGCACGCGCGCGGCTTCGACGAGCGCGAACGGGTCCGGCTGGAGTGTGTCGGCATGGCCGATGACTTCCAGCTTGATCCACGATGTTCCAAACACTTCGCGCGCCATGCGCGCCGTGGTGACGGCTTCGCGGGCCGTATGACACCCTGCCGTGTTCGGCAGCAGTCGGCAGCGGCTTTCGGACAGAATGTTCCGGAACGCAGCCCCCGCAACGCCCTCCCGCCGCAGCGAAACCGTGATGATCTCCGCGCCAGATGCCTCGATCGCCTCCAGCAACACCGCTGGCGACGGGTACTGAGCCGTCCCGAGCATCAACCGCGACGTCAGATCAACGCCATAAAACATGTCAGCCTCCCTGCATCGGAGACAGGACTTCGACCTTCATGCCCTCGTCCAGACGGGTTGCATCACGCATGGAACGGGCAATGAAATCACCATTCAAGGCCGTCGCCACGCAGGGGGCATCGAAACCCTGTTCGGTCAGCAGGTCGGCCAGCGTCCGGGCCTGTGTCCTGACGATCTCGCCGTTCAGATCAATCCGCATGCGCATAAACCTCCGCAAGTTCTGCCGCCAGTTGCTCGGCGCAGACGGGCGCCATGAGGAAACCGTGGCGGTACATCCCGTTGACGTAACTCCGCCCCGCGACATGGCGGACGGCCGGAATATTGTCCGGAAAAGACGGGCGCAGTCCCGCGCCCAGTTCAAGGATTTCAGCCTCGGCAAAGCCCGGATGAAGCGTATAGGCCGCCGAAAGCAGTTCCATCGCCGCCCGTGCCGTCACCGGGCCGGGGCGGGCGCTTTCCACCATGGTCGCCCCGATCATGTACCGATCCCCGTCTCTTGGCACGACGTAACAGGGAAAGCGCGGATGCAGCAGCCGGACCGGCCGCGTCAGCGTTACGTCCGAGGCATGCACGATCAGCATTTCCCCTCGCACGCCACGCAGATCGGCGAGACTGTCCCGCGATGCCAGCCCCCGACAATCCACGACATGACCGCGCGGCGTCCCGGAACGGAAGGTCACGCCTTTTGCCAGCAAGCTATCGCGCAGACTGGCGAGCGCTTTACGCGGGTCCAGATGCGCTTCGGTCGGGAAAAACAGTCCGCGTGCAAACCGCCCCTCCAGATCCGGCTCCAGATCGCCGGGGACGACCCAGTCGTGCTCCTGCGTAGCGCGCGCAAAACGATCCAGTTCGGCACCATCACGCGGTGGGGCGACGACAAGCGTGCCACGCTTTGTGACGCCCGGAACATGAGCCGCCCACCAATCTACCGCCGCCTGCCCCTGCGCTACGATCAGGTCGGGCGCGCTTTCCCCCTCGCAGAATGGGGCCAGCATTCCCCCTGCGAACCGTGATGCCGCCTCTCGACTGCCCTCCGGGACGATGACTTCCACGTCAAGACCCCGGTCGGAAAGGGCCGTGGCACAACATAGCGCCGCAACCCCCTCCCCCAGGACGGAATAAATCATTCCGCCGGTTCCGTCACGGGAACATAAAGCTCGCCGCCTTCCCGGAACTTCCCGGCCATTTCTTCCATTCCGGCCTGCTTTTCCGCTTCCGCCCGGATGTCATGGGAGATCTTCATCGAACAGAATTTCGGGCCACACATCGAACAGAAATGCGAGACCTTGTGCGCCTCTTTCGGGAGGGTCTCGTCATGCATGGACCGCGCCGTATCGGGGTCCAAACCCAGATTGAACTGGTCTTCCCACCGGAACTCGAACCGCGCACGGGACAGTGCATCGTCACGCATCTGCGCGCCCGGATGCCCCTTCGCCAGATCCGCCGCATGCGCTGCAAGCTTGTAGGTGATGACACCGGTTTTGACGTCGTTTCGGTCCGGCAAGCCCAGATGTTCCTTGGGCGTCACATAACAGAGCATCGCCGTTCCGAACCAGCCGATCATGGCCGCACCAATGGCGGAGGTAATGTGGTCGTAACCCGGCGCAATGTCGGTCGTCAGCGGGCCAAGCGTGTAGAACGGTGCCTCGTGGCAGTGCTCAAGCTGCTTGTCCATGTTGGCCTTGATCTTATGCATCGGCACATGGCCCGGCCCTTCGATCATAACCTGACAATCTTTCGACCAGGCGATTTTTGTCAGTTCGCCAAGGGTTTCCAACTCCGCGAACTGCGCCGCGTCATTGGCATCCGCAATCGAACCGGGGCGCAGTCCGTCGCCCAGTGAGAACGACACGTCATAACGACGGCAGATATCGCAGATTTCATCAAAATGTTCGTACAGGAAGCTCTCGCGATGATGATGCAGACACCATTTCGCCATGATGGAGCCACCACGGGAGACAATGCCCGTCACGCGACGCGCCGTCAGCGGGATCATGTGCAGGCGGACACCGGCATGGATGGTAAAATAATCCACCCCCTGCTCCGCCTGTTCGATCAGCGTATCGCGGAAGATTTCCCATGTCAGGTCTTCCGCAATTCCGCCAACCTTCTCCAGCGCCTGATAGAGCGGAACCGTCCCGATCGGCACAGGCGCGTTGCGGATGATCCAGTCGCGGATGTTGTGAATATTGCGGCCCGTTGAGAGATCCATGACCGTATCCGCGCCCCAGCGGATGGACCACACCATCTTCTCGACTTCTTCTTCCATCGAAGACGTCACGGCCGAGTTACCGATATTGGCATTGATCTTCACAAGGAAGTTACGGCCAATAATCATCGGTTCGAGTTCTCGGTGATTGATATTGGCGGGAATAATGGCGCGACCCGAGGCAATTTCCTGCCGCACGAATTCCGGCGTCACGAAATCCGGAATGCTGGCTCCGAAATCCTCGCCGTCGCGAAACTCTTTCAGGGCTTCCGTCCGGCCGATATTTTCGCGGATCGCGACGAATTCCATTTCCGGTGTGATGATCCCCGCACGAGCATAGGCCATCTGTGTGACGGCGCGATCTCCAACAGCCCGCAGGGGGCGACGTTGCTGCGGAAAGCTCGGAGTCAGGCGGTCACCCTGTGCAAAACCGTTATCGGCTGCCGTGATCGTCCGCCCTTTATACTCTTCCACGTCTCCACGATCGCGCAGCCAGTTTCCCCGGCTATCCGACAGGCCCTTTGCGATGTCGATGCTAACGGATGGATCGGTATAGGGGCCTGAACTGTCATAGACATTCAGCGGACATTCACCCGAAACCGCAATCTGCCGAAGGGGAACCGCGATGTCATGATGCACGCCACGGACATGGATCTTGCTGGAGGCCGGCAGAGGGCCGGTCGTAATAGCGGGAATGGAAGCGTTCATGTGGTGTCTCCTCAAGCGCACTCGAAAAGACCCAGGGAGAACGTGAAGCAGAAAGGGAGCCGCCGTCCCTTGTGCACATAGACACAAACAGGGCCGAATCGGCCCGATAGGAGCACTCCCATACGATTATGGAAATGTGATTCCCTCGGTCTTCCTACGCCAGTATCAACTGGGTCAGGTTCAAAGGGTCGCTTCACCGTGCCGCAGGTTACCCTAGCAACACTAATCAGCCTCTCAGTCCCTTAAGGCGGGACCCCCCTGACGAACCTCGAGCGTGCAAGAAAAACGAAAGAAAATCAACAGAACAAAAATAAACGTGACCTATGCATCGGCCCGACAACAAAAAAAACCCCAGGCCGTTTCCGGACTGGGGTTCGTGATGCGTTCTTATCGCAAGTTCGGTA
>NZ_BJVA01000019.1 GCF_007988905.1 Gluconobacter kanchanaburiensis NBRC 103587 | reverse complement strand
AGAAAGAGAACACATCGGGCCGCGTCAACGGTTTTATGCGAACGATTTTGGGAAGTCTTTTGTTTGCAATGGGATAGGAAGCCCCCTGCCCTTCCTCATGGAATCTGATTATCGATGCCATCTTGCTGCCCTGAGGCCTGCAAGAAGGGGATGGGATACAGAGGGGTAGAGACGCACGAGTCGCATATAGGTGAAAATGAAGAAAATCGTTTTACAAAATGCGCGAAAAACGGCGGTTTCGTGTGAGTGTATTTTGCGGTTTTACACAGCTAAGTGTTTGATTTTGTTCAGCATGTCGTTCCCGTCCGAACCTCCAGAGACAATTTCAACCCGCAGAAAACAGCCAATTTCTAGCCGGTGTTGCAGTCCTTTGCAGTTGGGCCTTATCTGGGTCTATGACGGATAATGTTAGGTCTATAAAGACGGCGCTTTTTTTTCGAGCGTGACATGATGGAACGCCAGTTGCTTTCGCCTTGGGCCTCTGACGCCGTCTTCCGAATCGTAAAACGTCCATACCATATTTCACCTTGATATCTTTCAAGGTGACGGGATCGCTTTTTGTCTGGAAACGACCCCGCTGGATCTTACGGGTGGGCCTCTGCGTATGCTGCCGCTGCGCCGAAGAGGCCTGGCTGTGGGTGTGTGATGATCTTGACCGGCATTTCGCTCATCATCGCCTCGAAGCGGCCCTTGGCTACGAACCGTTCCGCAAACCCGGAATAGCTCAGGATGTTGGCCAAGCGGAGCCCAAGACCGCCGCCAATGACGACGCCCCGTGCGCCGTGAGCGAGCGCCAGATCGCCCGAAATCGCCCCGAGGCTGAGACAGAAGCGTTCGAGCGCGGCAACGGCGACCGTGTCTGAGCCGTCCAGGGCGTTCTTCCACAGTGTTCGGTTATCACGCAGCGTTATCGGCCGGCCTTGCATTTCCGCGATGACTTCGTAGAGATTGGTCAGGCCCGGACCAGAGACAATCCGTTCGGCAGAGACACGTCTGAAGCGGAGACGCAGTGCGCTGAGGATTTTGTCTTCCAGTTCGTCCAGTGGCGGATAATCCAAATGACCACCTTCGGTTTCCATAACGAAATACCGTTCATTCCGGCGTAGCAGGCAGGCGGCTCCAAGCCCTGTCCCGGGGCCGATGATCGTGATGGCTCCTTCCGTGGGGAGGTCGATGTCAGGGCCACAGAGATGCTTCATGCAGGAGGAATCAACCTGCGCCACGGCATGCGCGACTGCGCCGAAGTCGTTGACGAGGATGAAATTGTCCAGATGTAGGCGGGATGCAAGCTGGCTCGGCTGGATAATCCATGGATTGTTCGTCAGTTTCAGGATTTCGCCGCTGACAGGACATGCGACGGCAATGCCCGCCTCGCGTGGAAGCGTACGGTTGAGGGTGCGACCGAATGTTTCCCACGCCAATGCAAGACTTCCATGCTCGGCACATTTGAGCGTTGTTGCCTCGCCCAGTGTCACGACCTTACCGTTCTCGATGGACGCGATTGCAAAGCGTGCGTGCGTTCCACCGATATCGACGGCTACGATTTCCCTCATGGCACCTCTGGTCCTCTGGCAATGTTGGCTTGATCGCCTACGCTTTTCTTGACAGGCAGCAGTTGCCTACTGCCATCGCTACGTCAAGTTTCGGATATGACCACTTTCGTCATTAGGCAGGACGCTGCCTGACGTCGGCTGTTCTCAGAAGTCTGTGGACAATGGCGCGGGGTACGATCATCTCAAGGAAACGCGCGATGGCGAACGGCCATGGAAAAAGAAGGTGCGCCCGTCCCTGACCAATTGCGCGGGCAATCATGCGCGCTGCTTTCTGCGAAGATACGAGGAAAGGTCTCGCCCCCTCCAGACGCTGGCTCATGGGCGTATCCACATAGCCAGGTGAAATCAGGGTAACAGAAACATGATGGGGCGTCATGGCGGCATGAAGTGCCGTACTGAAGCGGGCTAGTCCGGCTTTGGAGCCGCTATAGGCCGTGGCGACCGGAAGATCATGGAACGCCGCGACTGATCCGATCAGGGCGATTCTGCCCCCTTTGCGCAAGGCCATTCGGGATGCCATTTCGGTCGCGAGCGTCACTGGTGTCGTGAAATTGACCAGAGAAATCTCGTGCACCTGCTCCGCCGTCTCGGTCAGAGCCCCTTCGGGACGGATGTCTCCCAGTCCTGCCCCGAGAATCAAGATGTCGATCTGGCGGTCGTCGTCGGTTTTGCGAAGAGCGTGCAGAGCGGCGTCCGTCTTGCGCAGATCTAGCGAGAAAATCTCGGCAGTGGCCCCTCTGCGGACGACCTGGGCTGCGACATCCTTAAGACGCGATTGGTTTCGTCCCCAAAGTGTCAGATGTGTTCCTGGGCGGGCGTAATGAAGAGCCAGAGCTGCCCCAATGCCGCTTGATCCACCGGTAACAAGGACATGAAATGGAGTGTCTGAAGAGGAGAAAGGGGCATCTGACATGGTTAACCGCTTTAATCGTGGTCGGATCGGGACTGGAAGGGTATAGCCCTCCCATGCAACAAGATGCGACCCCGTGCCGCACCGGCACATCAGCCCGTCGGACGGGATGCTGTTTTCGACCAGAGGTGTATCTGCCGTTATGACACTGCCCGACAGGACTGATATCCCTGCGCCACATGATGATCTTGTGGTCCGGCCAGTGACTACGCGTGCCGACCTCAAACTGTTCATGACTCTGCCGCGGAGAATTTACGCGGGAATGGCAGGGTTCGTCCCGGCGTTGGACATGGAACAGGACGAGCTGCTCAATCCGAAGAAAGCTCCGATTTTCCGCCATGCCAGCATCCGCTATTTCCTGGCATGGCGCGGGACCACGGCTGTGGGGCGTATCGCCGCGATCGTCGATCATCGCGCCATAGAGCACTGGGGGGCAAAGATCGGCTGCTTCGGTGCGCTTGATGCAGTTCCTGAAGGACGGATCGTTAAAGCACTTCTCGACACGGCTCGGCACTGGCTGCGGCTGCAAGGCATGCAGACAATGCGCGGGCCGGTTACTCTGAGCGGGAACGGCGAATCGGGGCTGATGATCGACGGGCAGGATCAGCCGCTGATGGTCGCCATGCCCTGGCACCCCCTTCTGCTTGGCAAACTGGTAGAAGATGCAGGGTACAAGCCTGTTGAGGATCTTCTCAGTTACAAGCTCGATCTCGACGACCAGACCGAGTCGCGCTTCAAGGTCCCCGGCGACCTGAAGATCGGGGAAGGCCGGTTGGGTTCGATTGCTATTCGGCGTCTGTCCAAGAAGCAGATTGCCCAGCAGGGAGAAATCCTGCGTCAGCTCTACAACGACGCATGGAGTGACAAATTCAATTTCGTGCCGCTTCAGGATTACGAAATGAAGGCCATGATCAAGCAGCTTGGCCCGGTTCTGCGTCCCGAACACTACGTCCAGATCGATCAGAACGGTGAACCGGTTGCGATGGCGCTGGTGGTTCCGAATCTTTACGATATTGCCGGCGATCTCGGGGGCTCGCCCTCCCCTCTGGGGTGGGTGAAGCTGGCAGCCCGTCTTACGACACATCGTTTCCATTCTGCCCGGGTGATTCTGCTTGGGGTGACGCAGAAGCTCCGTGGTACTGTTCTGGGGGCTCTGTTGCCCTCACTGGCCATTGCGGAATTGATGCGCAGGCGTAAATCCCTACCCTATTCCTGGGTGGAGCTGGGATGGATCCAGGCCTCGGACTCCAACATGCGCAATCTGGCAGAAAGCATCGTGCCGGAACCATACAAGCGCTACCGTCTTTACGAACGGGCTATTGAAGATGCTGCATGACAGGTGTCTGAACCATGGGGTGTCAGAAATGCTGCCAGCCCCTCGTTTCAGAGATAATTTCGCAACCCGCCGCATCCAGAATTTTGACGCCTGAACCTGAACGGACAGTCCCAATCCGCCGTATCGGAACGCCTGCTTTCTGACAGACGGCCTGAAGCGTTTTCGCCTGTTGTGGCGCGCAGGTGAGCAGAAGTTCGTAGTCATCTCCCCCACTCAGGCGCTGCATCAGAAAATCGGGACCCAGTGCCGCGGCTGCGTCGGAAGTGGGTACGGTTTGCGCTTCGATAAGAAGCTGAACGCCGGACTCGTGGGCGATATGGCCGCAATCCTGAATCAGACCGTCGGAGATATCCATCGCCGCACTCACAATGCCATGCAGAGCCAGTCCTGTTCTCGGACGAGGAAGTCGGTATCGCTCTGCAAGAAAACCGGACGGATCAGAAATTTTCCCCTGAAGTGCAAGCAGACCGAGTGCACCGTCACCGATTGTCCCCGTAACCCAGATTTCGTCTCCGGGTGCCGCTCCATTCCGGCGAAGAGCACTTCCCCGGTCCAATAGGCCGAAGACTGTGGCGGATATCACCAGAGGTCCCGTTATCGAGGTGGTGTCACCTCCAAGAAGATGGATGCCATAATCTCTCTGGTCGGCGGCGAGACCACGGGAGAATCCTGAAAACCAGTGTTCGTCGTATCGCCCGTTCCGCGGAACTGTAACGTTCAACGTATAGGCGTGGGGTCGTGCACCCATGGCAGCGAGATCGGATAGATTGCAGCGCAGGAGCTTGCATCCGAGCGTCTCAGCTGGATCGTCAGGCAGGAAATGGACGTTTTCGACCATGGTGTCCGTAGAGATGGCAAATTCTTTTCCATCCGGGCACCGCATCAGTGCGCAGTCGTCGCGCAGGTCTAAACTTCCGGAACCCGCGAGGGGGCGGAAATAGCGGGCGATGAAATCGAATTCGCCCGTTCCGGTTACGCCCCTCGCAGTCATTGTTCAGGCGTTACCGGTCTCACTGCGGCGGCTGAGCGTATCGAGGATGCCGTTTACCATCTTGGGTTCATCTCCTGAGAAGAACCCGTGCGCGACGTCCAGATATTCATTGATGATGATACGGTCTGGCGTGTCGGTGCCGATGAGTTCGAACACTGCGCCGCGAAGAAGGGCGCGCAGAACAGGATCGAGACGAGGCAGGGGCCACTGTTCCGGCAGGACATCGCCCAGTTTTGCGTCGATCTCGTCCTGGCGGCGTGTGACGCCAAGCATGATTTCCTGAAAAAGCTTCAGATCGGCGTCAGGAATGTGACCGTCCTCGAAAGAGGCGGTTGAGCTCACCCGGCGATGGCGGATGAACTGGCTGATGACGGTCTCTGCCGTATCACCTGACTGTTCACACTGAAACAGGCCCTGAACGGCGGCGACGCGGGCGATAGTCCGGCTGCGGCGTGTCGGGTTCGCGGCAGGGGCGTCGGTGGCGGTCATGGTGTCTCCTGGGAATCGTCGGGAGGCGGAATGGCCGCCTCCCCGGGGATGGGTTTCATATCGGCGAGGATTTTTGAAAACGCCTCGACCTCGCGAAAATCGCGATAAACGCTGGTGAAGCGGACATAGGCCACACCATCCACCTCACGCAATGCGTCCATTGCGAGCTGACCGATGCGATGGGAAGAAATTTCATGTTCTCCGGACGCTTCAAGCTGTCGCACCAGCCCGTTGACCAGTCTCTCCTGCCGCTCTTCAGGAACCGGGCGCTTGCGTAGGGCGACGCGAATGGAGCGCGCCAGCTTGTCCCGGTC
This sequence comes from Gluconobacter kanchanaburiensis NBRC 103587, assembly GCF_007988905.1. Lineage (GTDB taxonomy): Bacteria > Pseudomonadota > Alphaproteobacteria > Acetobacterales > Acetobacteraceae > Gluconobacter > Gluconobacter kanchanaburiensis. The sequence continues at coordinate 36,641 of NZ_BJVA01000019.1, read as the reverse complement.
GAAGGGCACGCGCCGCCCGTCTGCCTTGGTGACGGAAAGCTCCCGAAGCTGAACGCGCTCAACGGTTGTGAAACGCTGCGTGCACGCCGAGCAGACGCGTCTGCGCCTGATGGCGACACCGTCCTCCGTAGAGCGGCTGTCCTTGACCTGTGTGTCGTCATGTCCGCAAAAAGGGCAACGCATGCGCGATCCTGAGTGTTCGGGCCTTTCGCGGCCGGGGAAATGGGAGCAGTTTACCGGATGATGCGTTTCGGCCCAAACGGGCCTGTTCATGACCGGGAGACTGTCGTTGCAACGGGTATTTTTCCTGACCGCCCTCCTTATACTCTCCATTCCGCCTGCAATGGCCCAGCAGGTGCCTCCGGGCGCTCACGTAGCGCCTGACGCAGATCATGATGCCCAACGGGTGGTGGTCATGGACGGGACCTTCCGCCCGTCAGCCTATTTTCCCGATCGCGGTGCAGGCTATTTTACGATTCGCAATGATGACAGTGTTGACCATCTGCTCAAGGGTATTTCTTCCCCCCTCTGTCAGAACGTTGTCGCGCACCATACGAATCAGCAGCAGACTGACGGGGCGAATGACCTGTTCACCCATCTGGCCCTGCCGCATGACTCCACAATGATCTTTCCGCGATCCGGTTACCACATGATGTGCATGGGCATCCGTCAGATGCCCGCACGCGGAAGCAAGGTGCCTTTTACGTTCGATATTCTCAATGGCGGCAGTATTACCGTCAGCTTCACCGTTACGGATCCTGATGAACTGACGCACGACTGAAGTGAGGCCGTGTCCGTTAAGGCGCGGAGACCGGCTCCCGAATTTCGCGCAGGACTGTCAGGACGGCACTTCCATAACGCTCCAGCTTGGACGTCCCGACCCCTTTTATGGTTCCAAGTTCGGTAGCGTTGGCAGGCTGCTCGCGCGCGATGTCCCGTAAAACGGAATCGTGAAAAATAACATATGGCGGAATTTCCTGCTCTCGCGCTTCAGACAGGCGCCAATGGCGCAGCGCATCGAAATAGGACTTTTCTTCTGCGGAGAGGCGATCGTTCTCTGTATGCCCATCTGAACCGGCACTAGCTGTCAGGACAGCCTTTGCCTCCAGGCGAAGGGCCACGCGCTCTTCGCCCCGCAGGATTGGGCGCGCGATGTCACTCTGCAGGGCCAGACTGCCGTATTCGCCATGCATGCGAATGGCGCCGCGGGCGATCAACTGACGGATGACGGCCCGCCACCATTGTTCGGTATGTTCCTTGCCGATTCCGAAGACCGACAGTTGTTGGTAGGCGTTGCGCTCAATTATCTCGTTGAGTTTACCGCGCAGGACGTTGGAAAGCTGCACCGCGCCGAGACGCTGACCTGTCCGGTAAATGGCGGAAAGAACCTTCTGTGCGGCCTGTGTTCCGTCAAACGTTGAAACCGGACTGATACAGTTGTCACAGTGGCCACAGGGCTGTGGCAGGTTCTCGCCAAAACATGCTAAAAGCGCCTGGGTTCGGCAGCCAGTAGTTTCCGTGAGCGCGATCATGCTCTCCAGTCTGGCCTGCATGATCCGCTTCTCATGATCAGGCGCACTGGACTGCTCGAGCCAGTACCGCGCCCGCGCCATATCCTCGCCGCCATACAGCAGGAGTGTATCTGAGGGCTCACCGTCGCGTCCGGCGCGTCCGATCTGCTGATAATAGGCTTCAGGGGACGAGGGCATATCCAGATGGACGACGCAGCGGACGTCTGGCCGGTCGATACCCATACCGAACGCGATTGTAGCGACGATGATCATTTCCTCACCGGAGCGGAAACGCATCAGGGTCGCACGTTTTTCAAGCGTCGACAGCCCGGCATGAAACGGCAGCGCCGTCAGTCCCTTGTCCTGAAGCATTTTCGCAACCCGCTCCGTTTTGGTGCGGCTGCCGCAATAGACGATTGAGGCCCCTTCCCTGTGCGTTTGAAGAACCTCGAGGAGCTGTCGGCTTTCACTTGCCTTGGCGTGGGCTTCGATATTGAGATTGGGACGGTGAAAGCTTGCCATCAGGACACGCGCGTCAGGCATGTCGAGCGCTGTAAGAATGTCGTCACGTGTCCGGGGATCAGCGGTGGCCGTTAACGCGATGCGTGGGACGCCGGGGAACATTTCCGGAAGGCTTGCAAGAGCGCGATACTCGGGCCGGAACTCATGGCCCCATGCGGAAATGCAATGGGCTTCATCAATGGCGATCAGGGAAATGACGCGTTTTGAGAGGAAATTTGCCGTTGTCGGCTGAAGCAGCCGTTCGGGAGAAATATAAAGAATGTCGATCCGGTCGTGACGCAGGTCGGCATGAAGCTGGTCACGTTCGTCGGGTTCTAGTCCTGAATGGAGAGCGGCCGCCCGAACCCCAAGCTGTCTCAGCCCTGCGACCTGATCATCCATCAAGGCGATCAGGGGTGAGATGATCAGACCCATCCCGTCACGACAGAGAGCAGGCACCTGATAGCACAGACTCTTTCCACCGCCCGTGGGCATGAGAACGAGAACGTCTCCACCCTGCATGACAGTATCCACGGCATCCTGCTGGAGACCGCGAAAGCCGGAAAATCCGAAGACATCCGCCAGTATGCCTTCTGGCGAAACCTGCGGGTTTGAGCCCGGAGCGACTGGTAGGCCTGACTGTGCCTGTGTCATCCCGGGGCCGGATTAGTGGCCCGGAACGATTGTGATGGAGACACGACGCAGGGCGACGTGTGAATCTTCAAGCTCGCTTGGCGTGTATGGCGTCATTTCGATCCGTGCGCCGCCAAGGCCGTCATTGCTGAGCTGGGTTGCGACGGTCTGGGCGCGGCTTGTGGCCAGCTCCTTCAGGACGGCTGCATCGCCATTGGTTCCGGCAGACCCCGAGACTCGAACGACGCTTGCATGTTCAGCGCGAGCGGCAGTTGCAGCTTTTGTGACCACAGCCTGCGCGACGGGGCTCAGCGTAACGGACTCACGATCGAAGAAAACGACATAGCTGTCACGCGACGGCTGTTCAGCACATCCTGCCAGCGCGGCTGACAGAACGAAGACCGGGGCCGCAATGCGGATGAAAGAAGAGAGACGTGCCATGGGGTAGCGTCCTGTCAGGGTGTGTAAGCGTGAAGCCGAACCGGGTCGGAACCGGTCAGCACGCAATGGAAATAACCTGTCCGTCCTCAAGGCGCCAGATGCGGTCAAGTTTTTCCACACCTGTCAGACGATGAGCGATCAGCAGGACGCTCCTTCCTTCGGTTGCGACATTCAGCGTCTCAAGGAAAGCCCGTTCTGTCTCGGCATCCAGACCTGTAGCGGGTTCATCAAGGACAAGAATTGGCGCATCGGAAAGCAGCACGCGTGCGAGCGCAATACGCCGTCCCTGCCCACCTGACAGTTTTGAGCCACCTTCCCCGATCCATGTGTCCAGACCGTCTGGGAGATCACGGATAACATTGGCAATTCTGGCCTGTTCAAGGGCGCTCCAGAGCTCTTTATCAGAAAGGTCGGTTCGTCCGAGAAGCAGGTTGCCGCGAATGGTGTCGTCGAACAGATGGCTGGCCTGGGACAACCATGCGATCTGGCGCCGCAAATCGTCATCGCGAAGCGTGGTAATATCCGTTCCGCCAAGGAGAATTTTTCCACGTTCGGGAGATGCTGCCTTGAGAAGAAGTGCTGCGAGACTTGATTTCCCAGCACCTGAATGACCGATCAGTGCGACACGCTCGCCCTGTCGGAGTGTCAGGGTCAGATTATGGAAAACGGGTGCACGGTCAGGAGCCCACCGGAAGGTTACGTTTTCAAGCTGCAATTCCCGACTGGCAGGAAGTGGCGCAGTTCCTTCCGGTGCGGGAGGCGCATGGTCGGCAACTTCAACAATGCGCCGGGCAGCATGAGCCACCTGTCCGCTGAGGAGACCGGCTCGTCCCAGCGACGTCACGCCCTCAAGGGCAGTTATGGCGACGAATAGAGCCGTTAGACCTGCGATGACAGGAGTCCGAGGAAACAGGATCCCTGCCGTTGCGCAGAGAATCACGACGACACCTGCCTTGGCGACAAACCCAGCAAAACCCTGCATCAGAGCCATACGGATCTGCTGGCGGCGTTGCGCCCTGAAAAGGGTTTCCTGTCGGCTCGTTACTGCCGCTGCCAGAACATCTTCTGCACCGAAAGCACGCGCTTCGCGCAGTCCGGATGTCAGATCGAGAGCGGCCACCCTCAGGTCGGCTTCAGCCTTAAGAATGTCCGGCCCAAAGCGGCGGGACAGTCGCGCACCCATCAGAGGCAGGACGAAGGCGAGTACCGCAAACAGAGCACCTGCCGTCAGGCCTGCTCCTACCCCTGCCCGGAACCAGACAAGAAGGACGATCGGAAGTGTGAGGCCTGCTGAGACAAGAGGAACGAGTATACGGAGATAAAGATTATCGAGCGTCTGCACGTCGGAGACGAGACGGGACAGAAGATCTCCTGAGCGCTGAAAGCCCAGTCCAGCCGCCGCGCCACCAGCGAGTTTGCGATAAAACCACACACGCAGATCCGCGAGGGCGCGGAACATGGCGTCATGCGTGTAGAGGCGTTCGCTGTAGCGCAGGACGATCTGGCCAATACCTGACAGTCTCAGGAGCAGATATCCAGCGCTCACTCCAATGGCTGCTCCAGCAATCCGGCCACCGGCCTGCCCCATAAGGGCAAGACCCGCACAGACCGCCAGTTCCGCCAGAATGAGCCCTGTGATCAGGCGGCTTCGTTGCGGGCGCCAGACGTGGAGAATTCTGGAGAGCGCGGTCGCACTGTGGGATTCAGGTGTTGAAGTTCCAAAAGTGGAAACTTCAGGCACGGAATTGCTCATGCCGCCTCTCCTGTAAAGGCGATGACACGACCGCCATCAAGAACAAGGTGACGCCCCTGGAATTGTCGTGCCTGAGTGGAGTGACTGCACAGGATGACTGTCCGCCCACGGGCAAGCTCTCTGAGACTGGTAAGGATTTCGGCTTCGGTTGTCGGGTCGAGATGGGAGGTGGGCTCATCAAGCAGCAGAAGCGGCGCATCTTTGAGATAGGCCCTCGCGATGGCTATACGCTGCGCCTGTCCGCCCGAAAGGCCGTAACCACCCTCCCCGATCCGGGTTTCCAGACCGTCCGGCAGGGAAGGAAGATACTGATCAACGGCGGCGGCTCGTATGGCCTGCCGCAAATCATCGGTGGAGGCATCGGGGCGGGCGAAGAGAATATTTTCCCGGATCGTTCCTGCGAAAAGAACCGGTTTCTGGCCAATCCAGCTGATCAGGGATGCAATCTGTCGTGGCGCCAGGGTCTGCATGTCCTGTCCATTCAGGAGGATGCGTCCCGCTGAGGGCGCTACAAAACCGAGAAGAAGTTCCAGTAGGGTTGATTTCCCAGCGCCCGATGCTCCCTCAAGGATCAGCGTCGATCCTGCGGGTAGAGCAAAATTGACGTCATGAATAACAGCCCCACGTTCACGATCCCACGCGAAACAGAGATTTTCTGCGGAGACCGAAAGTCCCTCTTCAGTATTCAGGGACGCGAGTTTTTTTTCGCTTTTTTCGGAAATGGGTGCCAGTTGATGCATAGCTTCCGCCGCAGCAGTGGCGTGCGCGCGGTCCTGATAGGCCGCCGACAGGGCACGGAAAGAGGCGAAGGCCTCTGGCACAAGGAGCACCGCATAAAGCGCGCGTGTCAGGGTGCCTGCAGAGGTTTGACCGGTCAGGGCATGTGCCTGTGTCACGACGATCAGCACGAGGGCTACTACCATTGCGACATCGGTTGTTGCGGAAGCAAGAAATGCGATCCGCAGGACTTTCATCGTACGTAGGCGAAGATCATCGGCACTTTTGGCGAGCGCCTCGGTCTCACGGTCGGTTGCGCCGGAGAGTACGATGGTCGCAATTCCGCGTACCCTGTCCAGAAAACGTGTCTGAAGACGAGCCATGGCCAGAAACTGGCGACGGGATGCGACCGCGGTGGCAATGCCAAAAACGGCCTGAAAAATCGGGAGTGCTGCACAGCAAGCTGCAAGAATCAGACCGGCCTGATGATTTTCAACATAGACCGCGATCACGACCATCCATTGCGAGACCAGCCACAGGGACGATGCAGGAAGCCAGCGGGCGAAATATCCGTCCAGCGCCTCGATCCTGTCGACCAGAGTGGCGGCGACTGTCGCGCTATGGTGACGCCGAAGCAGTGCTGGTCCCTCGCCGATAATGCGCTCCAGTACCTCACGGCGAAGGCGGCGACGGGCGTGAATGCCGGCGGATGAGGCCATAATTTCCTGGAGGGTGGAAATCAGGACACGGCAGATGCAGGCCACAGCAAAAACGACGATGGCAGGTCCGGTGCTGTCGTCGTCTCGGATTAGCACCGAGGCAAGAGTTCGCGCGAGCGCCCATGCCTGAAGGAGTCCGAACGCTGTGGAGAGCAGTCCAAGGAGTACTACGGCGGAGGTCCGGAAGCGACTTGCGCCCCCCTGTGCCTTCACCCACGCTTTAGCGATTGTCTTGTCGGCCTTCATGATCCCTGCATATAGGGTGCAAAAGCCCGACAAGACAGAGCGGGACGCATTTCTTGCCGCTTATTTATATTTTTTTGTAAAACTGAAGCCTGAAAAGGAGTGGAGAGCGGGTTTTACACGTCCGTCTCTTCTCTCTGGGCGATCGCACTGCGCGCCATGGCGAGAGCTGTGAGAGAGGGCCGTTCCGGCACGAACTGAAGAATATACCAGGTTCCGTTTTCGGTCTGCACAGTCATATCGGCGTTGATCTGACGCGCAAATCCACGAATGAGCTGCATTCCGATTCCTTCCCGACGCATGCGGGATTCAGTGGCCCGACCGGCGTCGATTCCGATTCCGTTATCTCCGAGTCTGAGTTCAACCAAGCCTTCTTGGTCTGTAGATGTATGAACGATTTTATGAAGACTGATTGCAATATGGCCCGATCTGTTTTGTGGGAACGCATAACGCAGGGCATTGCTGACTACCTCGGTAACGATCAGCGCAATGGGGACTGCCTGATCCGGTGAGATCAGCACGTGTTCAATATCGAGCTTGAGACGGATACGGGTCTGAGCGTTCATGCCATTGGCAGACAGCAGGATACTGCAAAGTTCCTCGAGAAAACTCTGTACATCGAGGGCAGACAGACCGTTCTCTGAATAGAGATAGCGATGCAGCGTTGCGAGCGCCCTCACCCGGTCCCGTACGAGCCGGAATTCCTCACGCGCCTCGTGCGAACGGATGCGGCTTGCCTGAAGGTTTAGCAGGGATGCGACAACCTGGAGGTTGTTCTTAACCCGGTGGTGAATTTCTCGGATAAGCATATCTTGGTTGCGCGCGGACTGCTCGAGATCCTTTTCATGTTGACCCAGGCGTCTCGTCGCTCGCAGAAATGCTTTCTCAAGATGTCTGATTTCAAGAGGGATTGCGTGACTGATTCGGGGTGCAAAAGCTGCTCCCCGTCGCCATTCTGCTACGGCACTTGCAAGCTTTTCCAACGGCTCAACCAGAAAAAGTCGCGCGCCCATCGCGACAGCCAGCAGTTCGATGAGGAGCAGGCCTACAATCAGACTGACGCGAAGCAGAAAGATATTAAGGGCGCGACTTTCTTCCGCAGTGCGCTCAGTCGCTACAATCAGGCTGACGGGCCCATAAGCGTTCTGAAAAGCATAAGTCGTTCCCTCGCTCGTAAAAACGTCCTGAAGTCTGAGAGACGATATGTCTTGCCGGAGGTGAGCCAGAGCTTTCGGTGGCAGGTCCGCAACTACTGGCTGATCCGGGAAAAGCGAATAAAGAGATCCGCCTGGCATTGCCAGAAAGTGCTTCGTTTCACTGGCCATGCCGAGTAGTCGCCGGTTGTCCCTTTTGGGAAGATGACTGCGCTGCCATCCCAATGTTCTCACGGCAACAATATAGCCGGAGACTGCATTGTTACTGAGAATGGGAACAACAAATTTGAGGAGCGGGCCACGTTCCCCCGTGAGAACGTTAACACCGACCATAGGCAGTTTTGATGAGCCTGTTGTAAGCGATGAGACGTTAAAATCGGGCGAACGGCATATTGCCGCGTCCTGAGTTGATGGCGGGGGTAATATAACCGAGGGGCGTCCTGCCACATCCGTCAGCATTAGAAGACAGTAGTTATGCTGGGAGATCGTCTGGACCAGCGCAAATTCTCTCAGGGCGTTCCCAGAGGAAATATCCCCATCGGCCAGCATGTCCAGAAGGGTATGGGTCTGATCAAGATCAGTCGTGATTTCCGAGATTGCCAGCTGGGTATCGCGTTCAGTACGCAGCGCGCTGTTGCCAACGTTTTGCTGATAGCTGTGCCAAGCTAGAAAAGACGCAATAACGGCAAGAGGCAGAGTCGTGGCAACAATGAGCGCCATGACCCTGGCACCGACCGTGTCCAGCATCCGGAGACTGCGCAGACGCCATTGTCCAGACCAGAATCGAGCGTTAAGGCGCGAATCTTGGTCTGGCGAACCAGACCGCGTACCAGTCACTTGTTTCGGTCTTCCTCAATCAGCCGGAGCAGCTCTTCAGGAATTGGCTCGTTCGCAACATCGTCAAAAAGCTGATGCAGGCCCCTGCTCAACCAAATTCCGAAGGGAGAGTCTTTTTCATCCCCTCCGTCATCATCGGCTGACGCTTTCCGCTTGTCTCCTGCGGTCATTGGCTGGTCCTGAACCTTCCTGTGACGTCAGAAGATGCAAAACGTGCACCTCTGATTCTGGCTGTGGCGCTCTTCCGGATCACTTAGGAAGCGTTCCCGTTCACTGAGTTATCCACCTTATCTTACGGAAACAGCCTCTTTTCTGCAATCACTGCCAAACTGGAACGGGTCCGCAGAGAATGAACTGGGATGCCTTGATCAGGAAAGTAGTAGATCGTGAGCGGACTGGCCGTCACGATGACGTATATCCATGGCATCCCGTAGGGCTTTGACCTTCATGCGGAGTCTGTCGTTCACGGGAAGATCCCCATTCATCCAGGCTTCAAGCTGGCGGCGGGCACGGAAAACCCTGCTCTTCGCGGTACCTACGGCGCAGTCCGTTGCTTCCGCCAGAGCTTCGTAACTCATGCCCTGTATTACAACCATGACGAGAGCTTCACGCTGGTCGGCAGGCAGTCGGGAGAGCGCCATCGACAGGTCCTTGAGAGCTAGGTTGTCTTCATGCGTTGCAGGGCTCGCAAAGGAGGATGCGGGCACATCATCGATATCCGTGGTCTCACGACGTTTGCGTAGATCGGAAATGAAACGGTTACGAAGGATACGGTGCATCCACGCCGAAAAATTCGTACCCGGGATAAAGCTGTTCTGGGCGGCCAGAGCATTGCACACGGCGTCTTGCACAAGGTCTTCAGCGGCGGCGCGGTTCCGGGTCAGTGAGAGAGCCTGAATACGCAGCTTCGGAAGAATGGCAATGACCTGATCGTGGAATGTCATGGAACTCACTCCTGCTTTCATTCTGTTTTCACGGAATCAATGAATAGCCAGAAGGAAAGGTTGCATTTGGGAGCACAAAAAAAATCCAAAAACCGAAAGGAAAACCCTAACTCATTGAAAAATAATAATAATTAAACAATTTTATTTTCGGATTCTGAATGGATTTCCATGTTTTCCCGTCCGGAAAGTTCTGCAAGCTGTGCGCGGGCTCTCGAAACCCTGGCGCGCATTGTCCCTGACGGAACATCACATACCCGGGCCGCATCTTCATATGACAGCTCCTGCGCGCCTACGAGAATCAAGGCTTCACGAAGAAGGTGCGGAAGCCTCCAGAGCATTTCCCCGAGATCCTGCAGTGTATCCCGGTTATGCTGACGTAATGGCATCGCGTCTGAAGCAGGGGCATCGAATTCGATGTCCTGCATAATTTCCAGTTCCCGGCTCCGGCGTCGGTTCTGCTCATAGAAAGCGTGTCGCTGAATTGTGAAAAGCCATGCTTTCAGCACACTTCCTTCCTGAAACTGTGTCTGTGCCGCTAGTGCGCGAACGATGGTTTCCTGAACGAGGTCATCAGCAGCACTCTTCTCGCGAGTAAGGAAGCGCGCAAATCCTCGTAGGTCGGGAAGGCATTGCAGAAGCTCCCGATGGAAATTTCCCTTGTTCGAGAGAGGCTCTGACGAATGGCCCGCGGGGACTTGTGTGCTCAGAAGATGTTCCTTCGCGCGACGTAGCCAACGAGCCGACAGAAACGGAGACTATACGTAGATTAGGCATCGTGTCATGATTATTCAACCTTCCATAGTGAGATGCGTCCTTTAAGGATGTGTCTGCCGAAATTTTCTTCCAGGAGGCTATCGAGCAATGAGTGATTCCGCGCGGCAGGAACTCGTCAAAGCGCTTCCTTATGCACGCCGTTTTGCACGGGCCCTCATGGGAGAGCAGAAGAGTGGCGATCAGCTCGTAGCTACAGCCCTCAGGGAGTTGGTGGAAAACCCGCGCGAGAACACCCTTTCCCCGCGATCTGCGCTGTATGGATTACTGGTTGAGGCGTTCACGAAGCAGCATGAGGTCAGCGTATCCGTTGGTATACCTCTGCGTCAGCGCGCGCTCCTGCTGCTAACTTCTCTTGAAGAGCAGTCCCTTGCCTCAAGCGCCAGAGCTCTGGGCATGAGCGATGAGGAGGCGGCTTCCGAACTTCGTTCAGCCCGTGAGGGGTTACGGGGCATCGCACAGACCAGCGTTCTGATCATTGAAGACGAACCGATCATCGCGATGGACATTCAGGATCTGGTGGAGCGTTGCGGACATCTGATTGCGGGTGTTGCTCATACCGAGGCTGACGCGGTCGAACTGGCAGGAAAAACGAAACCCGGGCTCATCCTTGCTGATATCAATCTTGGCGGTGGCGGCGATGGAATGCAGGCCGTGGGGCGGATTCTGCGGACACATGAAGCGCCGGTCATTTTCGTGACGGCTTATCCTGAGCGTCTTCTGACCGGGGAAACGCAGGAGCCGTCATTCGTCATTACGAAACCCTTCGAGCCTATGACTCTCGCCGTCGCGACCTATCAAGCGGTGACAGGTGGCGTCACGCCGGTCTGAAAGCATCAATTCAGGTCGCGGCAGCTTGCAGCGGACGTCGTGCTGCGACACATAGGGAGCCATGTCGGCACCTATACTCTCCCTGCAGAACATTACTTTCACTCTCGGTGGACGCCCGCTCCTTGACGGAGCAGAGCTCGCTGTTCTTCCGGGGGAGCGGATCTGTCTTGTCGGACGCAACGGATCCGGAAAATCCACCCTTCTGAAAATTGCCTCCGGAGATATTCTGGCCGATTCTGGCGAGCATTTTGTCCAGCCCGGCACGAAAGTCCATTATTTGGCTCAGGAGCCGGACCTTTCTGCGTATCCGACAACGTTTCACTATGCGTCGGAAGGTCTCGACGAGACGGAGGCCTATCGCGCCCGCTCGATGCTGGCTGAACTTGGTATGACGGGTGACGAAAGCTGCTCTACTCTTTCTGGCGGAGAAGTGCGCCGATGCGCCCTTGCCCGCGCGCTGGCAGCAGAGCCTGACCTGCTACTGCTGGATGAGCCTACGAACCATCTGGACCTTCCTTCCATCATGTGGCTGGAAAAGGAGCTCTCTGCCTCGCGGTGTGCAATGATCGTCATCAGCCATGACAGGCGTCTCCTGGAAACGCTCTCCAGAAGCGTAGTGTGGCTCGAGAACGGCAGGACCCGCAGGTTGGATCAAGGGTTTGCACGCTATGAGAGCTGGAGAGACGAGGTTCTCGAACAGCAGGAGCGCGACGCTCACAAGCTGGATCGTCAGATCGCCCGGGAAGAAGACTGGATGATTTACGGCGTGACTGCACGTCGCAAACGCAATGTCCGTCGTGTCGATGAGCTTGCCGCGCTTCGGGCGCAACGTCGGGACATGGCTTCCCGTGGCAAGGGTACCCTCCGTATGGCGGCTACCGAAGCTGAAAGTGCGGGCAAAATTACAATCGCAGCGGAAGGCCTTAACTGGGCGTTTGATGATCGTGCCATTGTCAGGGATCTTGATCTGCGGATTTTAAGGGGGGACAGGCTTGGTCTGGTCGGAGCAAACGGCGCGGGGAAAACCACCCTTCTGCGTTTGCTGACGGGGCGAATGGAGCCTAAGTCCGGGACTGTGAAAATGGGGCCGTCTGTTTCCATGGTAACCCTGGACCAGCAGCGTGAAGCGCTTGATCCGACAAAAACGCTGGCGGAAACGCTTGCAGGAGGGAGCGGCGACATGGTGCAGGTCGGAGACGAAAAACGCCACGTCATCGGATATATGAAGGATTTTCTCTTCCGTCCGGAGCAGGCACGCACGCCTGTCGGAAAATTGTCCGGTGGCGAGAGGGGGCGTCTTGCGCTGGCATGTGCGCTGGCAAAGCCTTCCAGCCTCATGGTTTTGGACGAACCGACCAATGATCTCGATCTCGAGACGCTGGACCTGCTTCAGGATATGCTGGCTGACTATGCCGGAACGGTGCTTCTGGTCAGTCATGACCGTGACTTTCTCGATCGGGTCGCAAGCTCAGTTCTGGTCTCGGATGGCGGCGGTGAATGGATCGAATATGCTGGCGGCTACTCTGATATGCTGATCCAGCGGGGTGATGTTCCCGCGGGGCGGGAGATAGATGCGGGCCTGATAGAGATCGCGCCGAAATCTGTCTTAAAAACAGAAAAGAAGACCAGGAAGCTCAGTTATAATGACAAGCGGAAACTTGATCTTTTGCCCCAGAAAATGGCCGAACTGGAAAAGGCTATTCAGGCCCATCGTGATACCCTCTCTGACCCTGAACTTTATAGTCGGGACGCGCCGCGCTTCACTCGGATTACGAGCCTTCTGCAATCAGCAGAGCAGGAGCTTGCGCAGTGTGAAGAAGAGTGGCTTGAACTGGAAATGAAGAAGGAAATTATTGAAAACCAGTAAGTTGACAGAAAATTATCATTCTTTACCGGGGTTAGGAATTAGTCCGGAATATTCCATGATCTGACGCGACTTCCGAATGCTGTCGGTCACTTTGATCGCGGCATCAAGCGCCCTGATTCCTGCGTAAGCATCTACCAGAACTGGGGTTCTATGCAGACAGGATGCTGCGAAAGCCGCATGCTCTACAGCAAGATTATCGTGATCTTTCCAGCTTATAGCCTCACGACGGAACCCTCCGGTACCGGGTAGCGGTATTCCTCTCTCCCGACCAATGAAGCTCAGCTTTCGCTCCATGAAATCGGCGGAAAGATAGCCGTCCTGGGAAAACAGACGCATCCGTCTTTCAGTTTTCAGAGAAATTCGGCTGGCCGTTATAGCGGCGACGCAGCCGTTTTCAAACCGTACTCTTGCGTTGGCGATATCCTCATGGGCGCTTGAAACTGCGGCGCCAAGGGCGTCAATTTCTGCAATCGGGCTGTCAACGATGGCCAGGACAAGATCCAAATCATGGATCATCAGGTCCAGAATAACTGACACATCGGTGCCTCTGGGCTTGAAGGGCGCGATGCGTGTTGCTTCGATATAAAGCGGCCTTCTGATCCGTTCAGTAATCGCAGTGTGTTCGGCGGAATACCGCAGCAGATGTCCAACCTGCAGGACGCGGTCAGTTCTCTCCGCTAGTTCGGCAAGAGAATGTGCTTCCTCAAGGGTTGCGGCGATAGGTTTCTCGACGAGAACGTGTTTCCCGGCACATAGTGCCTGGCTGGTCAGTGGGAAATGGTATTCCGCAGGGGCGGCGATGATGACGGCATCAACCTGATCGAGAAGATTTTCATAGCTTGTAGCAATTCCGCAACGAACTTCATCCGCGACCACGCCTGCCCGAGATAGGTCGGGATCGAAAAGTGCAATAAGCTCTTCCGTCGGGTTCGCCGCGGATTTGAGGGCGTGAAACCGTCCGAAATGTCCCGCACCGACGATACCGACCCGGAGCTGCTGCGCTGTATTCATGCCCACACGATTAACAGGCGTGGCGTTTGACGAAAAGGAGGGCCTCCGCCAAACAGGGCAAAAGGTTGCATCGGCAGGGCAGAAACGGCATGGTCCCGGCCTGAAAATGATCTGAAAGACGATCTGTCCAAATCCGCCGAGGACGTCTCGACCTGATATGATGTATTACAGCCGGCTCAGACTGCTGGGCGTCGCAGGGATCTGCCTGATCGGCGTGCTCCTGTGTCTGCCCAATTTCCTGAGTGCTCCCGCACCGTCCCTGCCCTGGCGGCAGATTCATCTGGGGCTCGATCTGCGAGGCGGGTCCTACCTTCTTCTGCAGCTTGATCTGAAATCTCTTGAGCATGACCGTCTTCAGTCGCTGCAGGATCAGGCACGCCAGACCCTTCTGAACAAGTCTCTGGGATATCGGGATTTCGTTCGCGACGATGCTTCGGCCAGCCTGAGCTTCGCGCCACGTTCCGATGCCGAGCGTGATGCCGCATTCAGGGCTATGCAATCGCTGCCTCCAGCAGTTCCTGACGAATTCGCAGCCTCCGAAAAGGATGGTCGGATTGTTCTGACGCTTCAGCACGATGCCATGCTCGCCCGGGCCCGTGAAGCGGTTGCCCAGTCGATCGAGATCGTACGGCGCCGTATTGACGCGACGGGTGCGATCGATCCGAGCATCGCTCGTGAGGGTGACGACCGGATCGTTGTGGAGTTGCCGGGTGTTAGCGATCCGGAGCGGATTAAGAACCTTCTGGGGACAACAGCGCGACTAACCTTCCGGCTTCTCGCGCCCAATCCCAGCGTTGCGAGCCCAGGCTCAACGATGCTTGAGGATGAAAGTGTACATGCGCAGATCGCTGTGCAGGACCACGTGGATGTGGACGGCACCGATCTGACAAACGCGGGTGCCGTCATCGATCAACAGAGTGGCGGCTGGGCTGTGACGTTCCAGCTCAACAGCGCAGGAGCGACGGCATTCGCGAATGTCACGCGGGCCAATGTGGGCAAGCGCTTTGCAATTGTTCTGGACAACAAGGTCATCGAAGCTCCGAACATCATCAGCCCGATTACGGCGGGAAGCGGACAGATCACGGGAGGATTCGATGCTCGCAGTGCTTCCGATCTGGCCCTTCTTCTGCGTGCCGGTGCCCTTCCCGCCCCACTTTCCGTGGTTGAACAGCGGACGATCGGCCCGAGCCTTGGCGCTGCATCCATTCATGCCGGCATCATCAGCCTTCTGACCGGTCTGCTGCTGGTCATTGCTTTCATGGTTCTGTTTTACGGACGCTTTGGCCTGTATGCGGATATTGCCCTGTTTGCGAACCTGATTCTGATGGTGGCGATCCTGTCGCTGTTTCAGGCCACGCTTACGCTTCCAGGGATGGCGGGTATGCTGCTGACTCTTGGTATGGCTGTGGATGCGAACATTCTGATCAACGAGCGTATCCGCGAGGAAGTGAAGCGTGGCCGAGGCCCCCTTCAGGCCTTGCAGGCCGGTTTCGACCGGGCGACCGGCACGATTGTCGACAGTAATGCCACGGCCTTTCTGGCGCATGTCATGCTGTTCGTGTTCGGTACGGGGCCTGTGCGCAATTTTGCCCTGACCATCACTATAGGCATTGTCACGACCCTCTTCACGACTCTCCTGCTGTCACGCCTTCTGGTCGTGCGGTGGTATGCCCTCGCCCGCCCCAAAGAACTTCCGGTCTGATCGTCATGCTGTCACGTCCCCTTTTCCGTTTTGTCCGTGACGATCAGCGCATCAACTTTATGCGCGGTCGTCATATGGGTCTGATCGTCTCGGCGGTTCTTTCCATCGCATCCATCATCCTGTTCTTTCAGCCTGGTCTGAAGCTCGGGTTGGATTTCCGCGGCGGTATCATCGTCGAAGCCCAGACGCCTGGGCCGGCTGATTTCAGCAAGTTGCGTGCGGCTCTGGATCATGCCGGAATTCATCCGGACGCCGTACAGGCTTTCGGGTCGCCGCGTGATGTCCGCATCTCGATCAATGCTCCGGAAGGGGCGGATCGTGAGGCACAGACCCAGAAACTCGTTGATGGCGTTAAGAGCGCGATTTCGGCGGCAGAACCCGGCACGCAGGTTCTTCGCGCGGATGCGGTCGGAGCCTCGGTATCTTCGGAACTGTTCCGGGATGGCCTGCTGGCTCTCGGCTTCAGCCTTGCAATGATCCTGATTTATATCTGGGTTCGTTTCGAGAGGGAATTCGCCATCAGCGCAGTGGTCACGCTGGTTCTTGATCTGACCAAGACGGTTGGATTTCTGGCTATCACGCGCTTCGAATTTGATCTGGTGATGGTTGCTGCCCTGCTCACCATCCTGGGCTATTCCACGAACGATAAGGTCGTAGTTTATGACCGTATTCGTGAGAACCTGCGGAAATACCGCACAATGCCGCTGCGCGAACTGCTGGATCTGTCAATCAATGAGACCCTGAATCGAACGCTCGGTACATCCATGACCGTTTTTCTTGCGGCTCTGCCGCTCGCTCTTTTCGGAGGGAGTACGCTGACCGGTTTTGCGACGGTCATGTTGTTCGGTATTGTCGTGGGAACATCCTCCTCGATCTTCATTGCTGCACCACTCCTTCTCCTGATGGGGGAAAAGCGATTGCGTAAAGAGACCGAAGCCGGATGAGAATAAGTCCCTTTCCCTATAAGGGACTGGAACAAAAAAACCGGTTTCCTCAGGGAAGCCGGTTTTTTTGTATCTGCTCTGAAGCGTCTGGGAGGGCGTCCGGTGGTCCGGAGGATATTTTCCGGTGAAGGTCTGCTATAAGGTTGGAAAGAGCCTTGTCGGCGTCCCGGTTGGCAGCGGAACTCTGTAATGTCAGAGCGTTTACCGTCGCCCGCTGCGCCGCCTTGTCCAGCGTGACCAGTTGGAACAGGCCATCAGGCCCGATCTGTCGTGTCATAACGGCTCCACGGGCCATGCCATGGGCAATCAGATATGCATAAAGCCGTGAATTGGGGGATGGCGGCACGCCGGTAATTCCGGGCCGTGCCGCGCATCCTGCCAGAAAGCCTCCCGCCACCAACAGCGCCGTCGCGGAGCGCAGCATTGCGGTGAAACGGAGAGACTTCATACCGCTCATCAGGAGTTTTTCTGAGCCAGAAGATCACGGATTTCCGTGAGTAGAACTTCTTCCTTGGTCGGTGCCGGAGGAGCGGCAGGTTCTTCTGCCTGCTTGCGGCTCAGCTTGCTGAGGATCCGGGTCAGCCAGAAGATGAAGAAGGCGACGATGAGGAACTGAATGACGGCATTGAGGAATAAGCCGATATTGACAGTGACTGCCCCAGCCTTTTGCGCCTCAGCCAGCGTGTCCTTGACCGGCCCCTTGAGGGTGATGAACAGGTTCGAGAAATCGACACCTCCTGTCAGCAGCCCGATGAACGGTGTCATAATGTCTTTGACGGCGCTACTGACAATCGCACTGAACGCCGCGCCAATGACCACACCGATGGCGAGATCGAGCACGTTGCCGCGCATGATGAATTTCTGGAAATCGCCGACCCAGCCCGGGGTATGCAGCGCGTGCTTGGTTTCGCTCATATCAAACCTTTCTCTGTACCCGTAAAACAACGGTCGCAGGCCTGACATCCGAGCCTGCCTTACTTACAAGAGATAAACGGACTCACGCGATCCAGTAAAGGCCACTTTCATCAGGAAGAAGTTTCCGTTATACGCGCCTGATGATTCGCTCCGGTCGGCATCGGAGCTTTCTTTATGGAGTAGACATTCATGAAATCCGGCATCCATCCCGACTATCACGAGATCACCGTCATCATGACCGACGGGACCGAGTATAAGACGCATTCCTGCTATGGTGAGCCGGGCGCGACCCTGCGTCTCGACGTCGATCCGAAGTCCCATCCGGCATGGACGGGCGTCCAACGTATGATGGACACCGGAGGCCAGGTCGCGAAGTTCAACAAGCGCTTTGCTGGCATCGGTACGCGCACGAAGTAATTCTGCGCCCTCCTCACGCCTTCATCTTGAAGGTTGCGAGGCTGAAACCTATCTGGAGAACCAGCCGCGATGCCTTTCGGGTCGCGGCTGGTTCAACCATTGCATTTTGCCGTTTCGGGAAATGCACCAGATGATTCCTGCCAGAAGGAGGTTTCAGTGACCTACGATTTTACACCGCTGTTTCGCAGCGCGATCGGTTTTGACCGGCTTGCTACGATGGCAGGTAATGTTGCCAATGCTCAGGCCCTTCCGAGCTATCCCCCCTACAATATCGAAAAAACCGGCGAGACTAACTACGTCCTGACGATGGCCCTTGCGGGTTTCCACCCTGAAGATGTGGACGTAATTCAGGAGGAAAACACGCTTGTTGTCAAAGGACGTGTTCCCGAAAACAGCCGTGATCGTGAGTGGTTGCATCGCGGGATCGCGACCCGGGCCTTTGAACGCCGTTTCGTCCTCGCTGATCATACGGAAATCGAGCGCGCGGAACTTGTGAACGGTCTGCTGGCGATCGCTGTCAGGCAGGTCATTCCTGAAGCCGCCAGACCCCGTCGCATTCCGGTGCAGAGCGTTTCAGGGCAGCATGCTTCCCTGGAATCGGTTCAGGCTGCCTGAACATTCGGAGCAGACACTTTGGGAACGGGAATGCCTGTAAAAGCATTCCCGTTTTCTTTTTGTCGCTTGACCATTCCGGCTTGAGTGCCCCATACCCGTTTGCATTATCGCAGAGCATCCAGCAGGTGCCGCGATCATATCCCGGGCGGGATTGGTTCCTCGCCGGATACGCCCGATCGGTGCCTGCGGAAGCCGGCTCCATCCGTGTCCCAGCAAGGAACGCACTGACATGACCCTGCCTTTGATGCCCAAGGCCACGGCCGTCTGGCTAATTGAGAAAACCGGTCTTACTTTTACCCAGATCGCGGAATTCTGCGGCATGCATCCGCTTGAGGTTCAGGCGATCGCCGATGGTGAAGTGGCCGCCGGCATCAACGGCTATGATCCTGTCAAGAACCACCAACTTGCGGAAGCTGAAATCAAGCGGTGTGAAGCTGATACCACAGCACGCCTTAAGATCATGCCGACCGCCAGCCCGGTGAAGCGTCGCGCCAAGGGGGCCCGCTATACCCCCGTTGCCAAGCGCAACGATCGTCCGGATGCCATCGCGTTCGTCCTGCGCCAGTTTCCCCAGCTTTCCGAAGCGCAGATCGTCAAGCTTCTGGGCACGACCAAGGACACCATCACCAAGGTGCGCGATCGCCAGCACTGGAACAGTGCTAACATCAAGCCGCGTGACCCCGTGATCCTTGGCCTGTGCACCCAGACGGATCTGCATGCAGCTGTGACGGCTGCCAATGACCGTCTGGCCCGTGAGGGTCATGCGCTTCCGGTGGTTGAAGCTTACGTTCCTGAAAGCGACAGTCACGACTGATTTGCAGGATCCAGGAAGCGGGCCTGATACGCCTGCTTCTGATGAAAGCCTGACAGGTACTGGTCCGGTGCCTGTCAGGCATGATACTGCAATGAAATAGTGGAAAGAATCAGTCTCTCCACACGCCTGACCGTTCTCCGGGACCGGATGCCATGATGACTGACGACAATGCCATGCTCAAACGTCTGCACGAATTGCGCAGCGAGCATCGCGATCTTGACACCGTCATCGAGCGTCTCGTCCATCATCCCCTTAACCAGCTTCAGCTTCAGCGCCTTAAAAAGCGCAAGCTTCAGCTTAAAGATGAAATTTCTTGGATCGAGACCCGTCTCATCCCGGATAACATTGCCTGAATGAGCCAGACCCTCTCTACCGACGAAACACTCCAGAACGACATGCCGATCCGTGTCGGCGTCATTATGGGCAGCCAGTCCGACTGGGATACCATGCGTCACGCCTGCGAGATCCTTGATGATCTTGGAATCGCGCATGAGAAGCGTATCGTTTCGGCCCATCGGACGCCGGATCGACTGGTTGAGTATGCAAAAACGGCGCGTCAGCGGGGATTGCATGTCATTATCGCGGGAGCCGGGGGCGCTGCCCACCTTCCGGGAATGTGCTCCGCCTGGACAAGTATTCCCGTTCTGGGTGTTCCAGTGCAGAGCCGTGCCCTTAATGGGCAGGACAGCCTGCTTTCCATCGTTCAGATGCCGGGGGGTGTCCCTGTTGGTACGCTTGCCATTGGCAAGGCAGGCGCGACCAATGCGGGGCTTCTGGCCGCGTCGATCCTTTCGGTCACCGACGCCCGGGTCATGGCACGGCTGGATGCATGGCGGGCGACGCAGACTGCAGCCGTAGCGGATGTGCCTGTCGAATGACACATGACAGGGTTTTTGCTCCCGGTAGCACAGTCGGGATCATAGGCGGGGGGCAGCTCGGTCGAATGTCTGCCGTGGCCGCTGCGAAGCTGGGCTATCACGTTCATCTCCTCAGTCCCGAATTTCCGGGGCCGGCTACCGAGGTTGCAGCGTCCGTCACAATCGGTGCCTATGACGATCCGGAGGCGCTTGAGGATTTTGCATCCCGCTGCGATGTCGTAACTTTCGAGTTCGAAAATATCAGCGCCAGGGGGCTGGCGCTCCTCGAACGACACAGGCCGGTGCGGCCTGCGGGCGAGATCCTTCGGATCAGCCAGGACCGGATTGCAGAAAAGACACGTCTTTCCGAAATCGGTGTCGGGCTTGCGCCTTGGCGTGCCGTCAATGGTCCGGCAGACCTTGCCGCACTGGAGACGCTCGGCTTTCCCCTGATCCTGAAGACGACGCGGTTCGGTTATGACGGCAAGGGACAGTTCCGCGTTCGTGATGCCGGGGAACTGGCTGCTCTGGCAGACCTGCCGTATCCTCTCGTCGCGGAGAAAATGATCGATTTCGAGCGCGAACTCAGCGTAATGGTGGTGCGCGGCCTGGATGGGACCGTGCGCTGCTTCGATACGGTCGAGAACAGGCATCGCGACGGCATTCTGGACGTGACACTTGCCCCCGCGCGGATCATGCCGGGTCTTGCCCGACAGGCTCAGGATATGGCCGCACGGATTGCCGATGCTCTGGGCCTGATCGGGATTATGGGCGTGGAGATGTTCCATGCCGCTGATGGCACGCTTCTGGTGAACGAGATCGCCCCTCGTCCCCACAACTCCGGTCACTGGACCATGGATGCATGTCTTGTCGATCAGTTTGAAATGCATGTTCGTGCGGTAACGGGGCTTCCACTCCCGCCGGCCCGGCGTCATTCCGATGCGGTCATGCACAATCTGATCGGACCTGAAGACATGGCGCGCGTCCCTGCCATCCTTGCCACGGACGGAGCGTCGCTGCATCTGTATGGTAAAAATGAGGCTCGTCCGGGCCGGAAGATGGGTCACGTGAATACGATTTTCCCGCGTGGTGCGTTGCCCGGCGAACTGGCCCTAGACGTTCTTCTGCCGCCTCGCGCCTGAGATCTTATATCAGCTTGCTGCGCCGGAAACTGGTGTGGCGGCCATTGCCGATGATGAAGTGGTCCGCGAGAGCGATACCGACGACGTCAAGAGCGGCCTGGACCTGCATCGTCATCTGAAGATCGGCTTCGGAGGGGGTGGGATCGCCGCTGGGATGGTTGTGAACCAGGACCAGCGCGGTCGCACCGATTTCCACAGCCCGTCTGGCAACTTCACGGGGATAAACCGGGGTATGGTTGACCGTGCCGCGTGCCTGCGCTTCGTCGGCGATCAGGCTGTTCTTTTTATCCAGAAACAGAATGCGGAACTGCTCGATGTTTTCCCGTGCCAGACGGGCCGTCAGATAGTCGAGAAGCTTCTGTTCGTTATCGAGAACATCCTTTATATCCAGACGCGCACGGTTATATCGCAGGGCTGCTTCCTGAACGACACGGATCAGGGGGATCATGTGCATACCCATGTCCGCGACGCTTTCGAGTTCACGGTCGGTGGCAGAAAGAACGGCCGCAAGAGACCCAAAACGTGCGAAAAGAGTGCGGGAGAGCACAGCACTCTCCTCCTCACGATGTGTGAAGAGCACAGTCAGAAGGCGCAGAAGTGTTTCATCGCCCAAATGGCGTCCGCGTCCTGTCAGTAGCGCCAGCGGTGGTTCCATTTCCGAGGAAGACGCGGGTATTCCGACGATCTGCCGAAGGTCGGCTGACGACAGGCCTGTCATGCCGTCGCAAAAGCCACTGTCTGCCCTGTTCTCGTCGGTCATCTAGAGCAGCCCTTCCTGCCGCAGGCTGGCAGGACGCCCTTCTCCCGTCACGAGCACGTCGTGAAGCGTAATGGAGAGAGGACGCATGGCGAAATCGAGCTGCCTCGCCGCAGGGGAAAGTTCGGATTTATGGGAGGCAGGCCGAACGTGAAAGCCGATCAGCGCAGTGGCATGCAAGGCCAGCGCGCGAATGGCAATCGCGCGATGACGCTCCGTCAACACGTCCGTATCAGGAGCGACTTCGTCAGCCAGCAGACGGTTACGGTTGTCCAGATAAAGCAGTCTGAACTGCCCGGTGACCGCTCCTCCCAGCGCCTGATCAAGATAGGTGACAAGCTGGTCCCAGTTTCCCAGTGTCGGCCGCTCGCGCTGTTCAGACGCTGCCAGCCGTTCAGCAGCCACCCCCGGCAGCCGTAGAACGCGGATGGCATCGTCTTTGAGGCCCGCGGCCCTGAGGGCCTGTGTGGGGGCACGAAAGACATCCGTCAGACTGCCGAAATGGCCGATCAGGCCCTTGGCGAGCGGCTTGGTGTCCCTGCGTGCGATTCCGGCGAAGAGCAGCATTTCAAGAATTTCGTAATCCGCCAGGGTCTGGGCACCATTGTTCAGCACACGGGCGCGCATTCTTGCTCGATGCCCCTGCGGACCAGTGCCGTTGCCTGAGGGGCCGCGCGTTAGATCGATACGGGGATAGGTGTTGGCCATGGCGGTATCTCACTCTATATCGGGAGGGTGCCGCAAGACCTCTCTTCCCCTGCCCCAGCGCCCGAGTATCTCTCCCGCCTCAACCCGGAGCAGAGACGCGCCATCGAGACGACCGAAGGCCCGCTCCTCATTCTGGCAGGAGCGGGAACGGGCAAGACGCGCGTCCTGACGACGCGGTTCGCCCATATTCTCCTGACTGGACGCGCTTATCCGAGCCAGATTCTGGCCGTGACCTTCACGAACAAGGCTGCGCGTGAAATGCGCGAGCGCGTCAGCGCCATTCTCGGTGAGCCGGCGGAAGGGCTGTGGCTGGGGACTTTTCACGCAATTTGCGCGCGGATGCTGCGGCGTCATGCGGAATATGTCGGGCTGACCAGCAGCTTCAATATTCTCGACACAGACGACCAGATCCGCCTGCTCAAGCAGATCATGGAGCCGTGGAAGATCGATACCAAGCGCTGGCCGCCGAACCAGCTCATGGGCATCATCCAGCGCTGGAAAGATCGCGGGCTGACGCCCGATCGTGTGACCCCGGCGGAAGATTCGGATTTTGCGAATGGTCATGCACTGGCGATCTATCGGGCGTATCAGGAGCGTCTGATCGCGCTCAATACGTGCGATTTCGGCGATCTGATGCTGCACATGACGGAGATCCTGCGCAACCAGCCCAACGTGCTGGCGCAGTATCACCGGATTTTCCGATACATTCTCGTGGACGAGTATCAGGACACGAATACGGTCCAGTATCTGTGGCTGCGTCTGCTCGCCAAACGCGAGCATGGACCATCCAACATTGCCTGTGTGGGGGACGACGATCAGTCCATCTATTCCTGGCGCGGGGCGGAAGTTGAGAACATTCTGCGCTTCGAGAAAGATTTTCCGGGAGCGGAAGTCGTGCGTCTGGAGCGCAATTACCGCTCTACGGCCCAGATCTTGGCGGCTGCTGCTGGTCTGATCGCCCATAACGAGGGGCGGCTTGGCAAGACCCTGCGACCCGGGCGCGAAGATGCAGACGGCGAGAAGGTCCAGATCATCGGTGTCCGCGATTCGGATGAAGAGGCGCGGATCGTCAGCGGGGCCATCGAGCGCCTGCGTGCTGATGGGCATCCTCTTTCGGAAATCGCCATCCTAATGCGGGCCGGGTTCCAGACGCGGCCGTTTGAAGAGCGGCTCATGCTGATCGGCATCCCCTATCGCGTCGTAGGTGGCCTGCGTTTTTATGAGCGCGCGGAGATCCGGGACTGTCTGGCCTATCTGCGTGTTCTGTCGCAGCCTGCGGATGATCTGGCGTTCGAGCGGATTATCAACGTTCCCAAACGGGGTGTGGGTGCCGTAGCAGTGCAGAAATTGCATGCGCAGGCACGCGCCTTGCCCGGCCCGCTGACGGCGGCGGTAAGCTGGCAGCTTCAGGCCGGGCTGCTCAAGGGCAAGTCCAAAGAGGCGCTGGACGGGCTGATGGCAGCGTTCCAGCGGGCCAAGGTGACACTCGAGACCGAAGGTCATGTTGTTGCGGCGGAACAGCTTCTTGAAGACAGCGGTTATCTTCAGATGTGGCGGGACGACCGCTCCGTTGAGGCTCCGGGCCGTCTGGACAACATTCGTGAGCTTCTGCGCGCGATTGGCGAGTTCGGAACGCTTCAGGGCTTTCTGGAGCACGTCGCGCTTGTCATGGATACGGAGAGCGAGACGTCCGACGACAAGGTCAGCCTCATGACGCTGCACGGCGCCAAGGGGCTGGAGTTCGATACAGTGTTCCTGCCGGGCTGGGAGGAAGGTGTGTTCCCGTCCCAGCGTTCGCTTGACGAAGGCGGAAACCGGGCACTCGAGGAAGAGCGGCGGCTGGCTTATGTCGGTCTAACCCGTGCCCGGCGTCGGGCGATCGTATTGCATGCGGCGAGCCGGCGAATCTATGCGAACTGGCAGTCTTCAATGCCGAGCCGCTTTATTGAGGAAATCCCGTCGGAACATGTCCAGATGAATGGGCAGGCGTTTGAAACGCGCCGTCAGGCTGCGGCGGTACCGTCCATGTTCGCGTCGGGGCCACTCACCAGCACACGTCCATCAGGGTTTCGTGCCCCGCGTCCGAAACTCCATGACGTCAAGCCGGAGCCGACCGTCGCGATCGGGGCTACGGTCTTTCATCACAGGTTCGGTGAAGGCACGGTCATCGGTGCTGATGGACCGCAGTTGCACATCAATTTTGAAAACGGTGGCGTCAAGCGCGTCATGGCAAATTTCGTGGAGATCAGATCGTGATGGCACCCCGCAGCATTGGCCGTCGCCATGCCAGTGCGCTCGAAACCCTGTCCATCACGGTTGAAGAGCCTTTTGTTCCTTTGTTCGAGCAGGCACTCATGTGCGCTTGTGAAACGGTCGGTATTTTCGAAGCCGATGACGCGCAGAAATACTGGCGCGTGGAAGGGGTGAAGGACACGGGGTTCAAGGAAGACGAACTCGAGAACGCTCTGGCTGTTGCGCGGCTTCTGACCGGATGTGAGGCGGAGCTTGAGCGGACTCCCACCGAATCCGAAGGCTGGCTGGCCCGGACTTACGAATCCTTTCCGCAGCAGAATGTTGGCAAACGCTTCGCCATTCGCGGCACCCATCTTCATGGCGCGCCCGATCAGTCCCGCCTGACGATTACGCTGGATGCCGGGATTGCCTTCGGTTCAGGCGAGCATGGGTCCACGCGCGGCTGTCTGCGGGCTCTGGAGATGGTGGCGTATCGCAAGCCTCAGCGTATTCTGGACATGGGATGTGGGTCCGGAATTCTGGCCATGGCGGCGGCAAAGTTGCTGCATCGGCCGGTTCTGGCCGTCGATATTGAGCCGTGGTCCGTCCGGACGGCCAAGCTCAATGCGCGGCTGAACGGTCAGGGCAATCTGCTGGACTGCCGTTTCGGCAATGGCTGGCAGACCGAGGCCGTCCGGGCCAAGGCGCCGTACGATCTGGTGTTCGCCAACATTCTTGCCCGCCCGCTATGCCGGATGGCGCAGTCTCTGGCGCTGAATCTTGCTCCGAACGGGACGGCCATTCTGGCCGGGCTGCTTTACAGTCAGGCGCGGATGGTTCTGGTGGCGCATCAGCGTCAGGGTCTTGTTCTGGAGCGTATCCTGCGTGAGGGCGACTGGGCGACCCTGATCCTGCGCCGTCGTGGCTGATGGACATGCCGGGATCATTGCCGTTGATCCGGAACGCCGGTTTTGATGACCTGCCAGCCATCCTGCGGATCACCAATGATGCCATCGAAAACACCGATGCGCTCTGGATCACGACGCCTTTTACGCTGGAGCAGCGGCGTCAGTGGTTCGAAGACAGGCAGGCGCAGGGATATCCTGTGCTGGTAGCAGTTACTTCCGATGGTAACATCGCCGGTTATGGCTCCTACGGTTCTTTTCGGTCCTATGAAGGCTATGCCCGCACCGTCGAGCATTCGGTATACCTTTCGCCTGAATACCAGCGTCTGGGGATCGGGCCGCTCCTTCTGCGTGCACTGATCGAGTATGCAAGAGACGCGGGCTTTCATGTCATGGTGGCCGGCATTACGGCGGGCAACGCCGCGTCCGTCGCGATGCATCACAAACTGGGCTTTCGCAGCCGTGGCAGCCTCCCCCAGGTCGGGCGTAAGCGTGGCCGGTGGCTGGACCTGCTGTTCATGACACTCTGCCTCGACGATTTCTCCTCCGTGGAAAAGGACTTTTCATGACCCTGTCCTCCATCCCGCTCAACGAGCGCCCTTCCCTTGTCCGCTCTGCCTGCACGGTGCTCGGCGTCGATGGCTTCATCATCCCGCGCGGTGATGAATATCTGGGCGAATATGTGGCTCCCTGTGCCGAACGTCTGGCATGGCTGACGGGCTTTACCGGGAGTGCCGGGCTTGCCGCGATTCTTCCCGACAGAGGTGCCGTCTTTTCCGACGGACGTTATACGGTGCAGATGGAAGAGCAGGTTCCGCATGCCCTGTGGGAACGCAGACACAGTGCCCTCGAGCCGCTTGCTGGTTGGCTGACGGAAAATGCCAGGGGGTTAAAGATCGGTTACGACCCGCGTCTGGTGAGCCAGTCCATGCTGGCCTCCTGGCAGGTGCCGGGTGTCGAACTCGTTGCGCTCGCCCACAACCCCATCGATAAAGCCTGGACTGATCGACCCGCCGCTCCAGCCAGTCGAATTATACCACAGCCTCTGGAGTTTTCCGGGGAAAGCAGTGTCGACAAGCGTAGGCGTCTTGGTCAGGCCCTGAGTGTCGCCGGGCACGATGCGGCCGTTATCGCGGACTGTACTTCGCTGGCCTGGCTGCTGAACATCCGTGGTCATGACGTCCCCCTTACCCCTGTCGCACATGGCTATGTGATCCTGCATGCGGACGGTACCGCTGAGTGGTTCGTCTCGTCCGATCGCTTCTCCGAAGGGGTGACGGAGGTTTGCGGTCCTGGAGTGACGGCCTGTCCACCTGCCGATTTGGTTAAGCGGCTTGAGGCCCTGAAGGGCCGAACAGTGCGTGTGGATCCGGTAACGACGGCAGTCTGGTTCGACACCACGCTTGCCGACGCGGGGGCAACGGTTGTCGATGGAGTCGATCCCTGCACGCTTCCCAAAGCGATCAAGAACGCTGCGGAACAGGAAGGAGCACGACAGGCGCATACCCATGATGGTGTGGCGATGGCTCGGTTCCTGCATTCCTTGACGGTTTCAGGAATTGGCCAGCACGAGACGGATCTCGTCACCCGCCTGGATGATTTGCGGGCCCGCTCCGAGGACTATCAGGAACAAAGTTTTGACGCTATCTCCGCCGTCGGACCCAACGGTGCCTTTCCCCATTATCGCGCGCAGGTCGGTCACGATCGGGTTCTGGAAGCGGGAAATGTCTATCTGATCGATAGTGGCGGGCAGTATCCGTTCGGTACGACAGATATCACCCGCACGCTCTGGGTGGGCAATCAGGAGCCACCCGCCAATGTCCGTGAAGCCTTCACGCGGGTCCTGAAGGGGAATATCGCCCTCTCCCGTATCCGATTCCCCCCCGGTACGACCGGCCATAGACTGGATGTGCTGGCTCGCGCGGCCCTGTGGCAGGTCGGCATGGACTACGATCACGGGACCGGACACGGCATCGGCAGCTATCTGTCGGTCCATGAAGGCCCGCAGAATATTTCCCCGGCCCCGCGTCCCGTGGCACTCGAAGCAGGCATGATCGTTTCCAACGAGCCTGGTTATTATGAGCCTGGACAGTACGGAATACGGATCGAAAACTTGATGCTTGTGCGCCCATCGTCGTTTGTGGGCCCGAAGGGCGCGTTTCTCGAATTTGAAATTCTGAGTTTCACGCCCATTGATCGCCGTCTGATCGACGTCGCTCTTCTCAATGATGCAGAGCTGAACTGGCTAAACGCCTATCATGCGGAGGTTGAAAAGCGGGTGATGCCATATGTTGAACCCGAGGTTTCTGTCTGGCTGACTTCGGTCTGCAAACCTCTGGTGCGGCAGGACTGAGCGCATAACCTAATCTTTACCTTTCCCGATCATAAGCAGAATGATGATCGGGAAATCTCTTCTCTTTGCGGCGGCTATTGCGTACTCCGGCCTATCCACGGCCTTTGCCTACGACGCGTCTTCCATCTGTCGTATGGCAACGCAGGCGGCGGAACAGCAGGCCCGTATCCCAGCGCGTCTGTTGGATGCAATCAGTCGTGTTGAAAGCGGTAGACGCGACCCGAACGGCACCACGACCATTGCCTGGCCATGGACCGTCAATGCAGGCGGAAGGGGCTATTTCTACGAAAGTAAGGAAGAGGCGATTGCTGCTGTAAAGGGGTTTCAGGCGCAGGGCGTGGTATTGATCGATGTCGGGTGCATGCAGATCAATCTTCACCATCATCCTGATGCCTTCGTGTCACTCGAAGACGCCTTTGATCCGTATAGCAACGCCCGATACGGCGCGCATTTTCTGTCGGTATTGCATAACCAGCTTCAGGGCTGGCCCGCGGCAACAGCCGCCTATCACTCTCTGACGCCCGCGCTCGGAGCAGATTATGCGCGACATGTTCTGGCAATCTGGAACGGACAGCCGGATAGTTATCGTCCGCCTGATTTTTTGCCTCAGGTCGTAATGACAGCAAACGGCTTGCAGGCTCTTTTACCGTCCGTCGGGTCATATCCGGCACCGCACAGGTCAACTTTGTTTGCAGGCATCTCTACGCCACAGATGCGTCCTATCCTCTCGGCTCAGATGGTGTCTTACGCGCCCCCGCCCCGTATCATCCATCATGCGACGGGATCACAGGGGCGTGGCACAGTCCCGCAGGCAGGACGTGATCTGGCGTCATACCGTTCAATGCCTGTGCGGCTTGCCTGGCGCCAACGCTGATCAGTATCCGGACCAGCCGCTTCCCGCGCCGGTATAGGCTCCGTGAATGGCGGTTGCATGAGGGGATTTTGGAATATTTCCCTCCTCACTGGTGCGGGGGCTTGTGCATGAGGACATCCCGACAAGTACGGAGATGGCCAGTATTCTGAAAATCATATTGAGGCCACTTTACAGTTTGAAATCAGGATCTTCGGAAACCCGGACCATTCTGGTTCGTTTTCAGGTGTCATGATCGGAGAAATATCATGAAGTTCCTGTTCTGCCTGATACTTGGTGCCATGACCGCCCGGATGTGGTTCGGGATCCTGGCCAACACTTACTCTCGCAGCCGGCTCATTGGAAGGTCGGCCGCGAGGCCATCCTGAGGACTTCAGAACTGATCCAACTGCTCTGGTATTGAGGCATCAAGCCATCCCTGCAGCATGTAAGCAGCAGCCATCTTGTCCACGACCTCCGCCCGCCTGCCACGTGTCATGTCCGCGTCCTGAATCAGAAAGCGGTTCACGGCGCTTGAAGACAGTCTTTCATCCCATAGACCAGCAGGAACCCCGGTTTTTTCAGATAGTGCCTGCGTCCAGTCCGATGCGGCACGTGCGGCAGGCCCGAAAGATCCGTCCAGCGAAAGAGGAAGGCCGACCACCAAGGCACCGACATCCTGAGCACGGATGATCTGTGCGATTTCCTTTGCGTTTTCCCCCAGTTTCCGGCGCCTGAGGCCGATCAGGGGAGATGCGAGCATGAGAGAAACGTCGGTCAATGCGACGCCAATTGTCTTCGATCCTGGGTCGAGACCGAGGACACGCTGACCGGAATGAAGAAGATTACGGAGATCATGTGGATTGAACAGGGGCATAGCACGGCGTTATGATCCCCCTGACGGCTGAAAAGCCACCATAAAATTTCCTCTTGTTCAGGAATATTCATGTCGCTCGACGCGAAAACGGTTACGCGCATCGCCAGACTGGCGAGGATTGGTCTCCAGCCCGAAGAGGTTGAAACCCTCGGGCAAGATATGAGCTCTATCATTAACTGGGTGGAGCAGCTCAAGGAAGTGGACGTCACGGGCGTCGACCCAATGATCGGCACGGGTCTGGCAAAGCCTCGCCTGCGCGAAGACCGCGTTACGGACGGCAACTGCCGTGACAAGGTTTTGTCCAACGCTCCCGAGCGGGAAGGCCCGTTCTACACGGTTCCGAAGGTGGTCGAATAATGTCCGGCATTCACGATTTTACGCTGGCTTCGGCCCGGGACGCGCTCAAGGCCCGCAAGATTTCCGCAGTCGAGCTGACGAACGCCCATATTGACGCGATCGAGCGTCTGGACGGTCAGCTCAACAGCTTCATTACCCGTACACCGGATCAGGCCCGCGAGGCTGCCAAGGCTGCGGATGAAACGCTTGCCAAGGGTGAAGGCGGCAGCCTTTGCGGTATTCCGCTGGGTATCAAGGATCTGTTCTGTACGAATGGTGTTCGCACCACGGCTGCCAGCAAGATTCTGGGTAACTTCGTGCCGCCTTACGAAAGTACGGTCACAGCCAATCTTCTCAGGGATGGCGCCGTTTTTCTTGGCAAGTTGAACCTGGATGAATTCGCTATGGGTTCCGCGAACTTGACCTCCGCGTTTGGTCCTGTCGAAAACCCGTGGAAACGCAAAGACTCTGACGCGAAGCTGGTTCCGGGCGGGTCTTCTGGTGGCTCCGCAGCAGCTGTGGCAGCAGGGCTTGTGCTGGGTGCCACAGGAACGGATACAGGCGGCTCTATCCGTCAGCCGGCTGCGTTCACGGGCATTGCCGGGATCAAGCCGACTTATGGTCGCTGCTCACGCTTTGGAACGATCGCTTTCGCAAGCTCGCTCGATCAGGCCGGTCCGATGGCGCGTAATCTTCAGGACTGCGCCATTCTGCTTGAGTCGATGGCCGGGTTTGATCCGCGTGACTCAACGAGCGTTGATACGCCCATTCCGCATTATGAATCTGCGCTCAAGCGCGGTGTGAAAGGTCTGCGCGTTGGTATTCCCAAGGAATATCACGTTGAAGGCATTCCTGCGGAAATCGAGGCGCTTTGGCAGCAGGGCATGGCCTGGCTCCGGGATGCGGGTGCGGAAATTGTTGAAGTCTCGCTGCCGCATACCAAATACGGCCTGCCTACCTATTATATCGCGGCTCTGGCCGAAGCCTCCTCTAACCTTGCCCGCTATGATGGCGTGCGTTTCGGTGAACGCGTTGGTGCCCCGACACTGGATGGCCTTTATGAAGCCAGCCGTGCCGCCGGTTTCGGCGAAGAGGTCAAGCGCCGGATCCTGATCGGAACGCACGTGCTGTCCTCCGGCTATTACGACGCCTATTATCTGCGCGCGCAGAAAGTGCGCACCCTGATCCAGCAGGACTTCCTCAAGGCATTCGAGAATGTCGACGTTCTTCTGACGCCGACGGCTCCTTCGGGTGCTTTCGCGCAGGACGAAAAGCCGACGGATCCGGTGCAGATGTATCTCAATGATATCTTTACGGTTCCGGCCAGCATGGCGGGCGTCCCTGCCCTGTCTGTTCCGGCGGGTCTGGATGCGCGTGGGGTGCCGCTCGGTTTGCAGCTTATCGGTCGGTTCTTCGATGAAGAAACCCTGATCGCGGCTGGTCATGCCATTGAGCAGGCTGCGGCGTTCCATCACAGACCTACCATTCATGCAGGAGTGTCGGCATGAGCTATCGTATCACCGGCAGCACCGGCGAATGGGAAATCGTTGTCGGTCTTGAGGTTCATGCCCAGGTCGTCAGCGAAGCCAAGCTCTTTTCAGGCGCTTCGGCGGAATATGGCGGCGAACCGAACACGCATGTCAGCCTCGTTGATGCCGGTTTTCCGGGAATGCTTCCGGTTCTGAACCAGGAATGTGTCGCCCAGGCCGTCCGCACGGGGCTGGGGCTCGAAGCTGAGATCAACTTGTTCAGCCGCTTCGATCGTAAGAACTATTTTTATGCTGATCTGCCTACGGGGTATCAGATCAGCCAGTTTGCTCATCCGATCATTGGCAAGGGCAAGGTCCTGGTTGATCTCGCAGATGGCAGCACGCGTGAAATCGGTGTCACCCGACTGCATCTTGAGCAGGACGCGGGCAAGTCGATCCACGATCAAGACCCAACACGCTCTTTCATCGATCTGAACCGTGCCGGTGTGGCCCTGATGGAAATTGTCAGCGAGCCGGATATTCGTTCGCCTGAGGAAGCCGGCGCCTATCTGCGCAAACTGCGCCAGATCCTGCGGTATATCGGCACCTGCGACGGCAATATGGAAGAAGGCTCGATGCGTGCCGACGTCAACGTGTCGGTCCGCAAGCCGGGTGAAACCGAATATCGCACGCGTTGCGAGATCAAGAACGTCAATTCCATCCGTTTTGTAATGATGGCCATTGAGGTCGAGGCACAGCGTCAGATCGAAGTGTGGGAAGCGGGCGGAACCGTCGATCAGGAAACGCGTCTGTTCGACCATGTGCGTGGTGAAACGCGTTCCCTGCGGAGCAAGGAGGATGCGCACGATTATCGCTACTTCCCTGATCCGGACCTGCTGCCGCTGGTGATCGAGCAGTCCTGGGTCGATGAACTCAAGGCTGCCCTCCCCGAGCTGCCTGAAGCCAAGCGGCTTCGTCTGGAGCAGGAATACGGTGTCAGCCGTTATGAATCATCTGTGCTCTGTGTCGAGCAGGCGATCGCGGATTTCTATGAGACCGTGGCGCGTGGTGCCGATGCCCGCCTGGCGGCCAACTGGATGCTGGGAGACTTCTTCGCGGCACTGAATCGGACCGGTCGTTCGATTGAGGACAGTCCTGTCAGTGCGGAGGGTCTGCGGGAATTGCTGGGTCTGATTTCCGACTCCACGATTAATGGAAAGATCGCCAAGGAAGTTCTCGAAGACATGGTCGAGACCGGTGATTCCGCATCCGCTATCGTTGAGCGGAAGGGGCTGCGTCAGGTGACGGACACGGGAGCGATCGAGAGCGCCATTCGCGAAATCCTTGCTGCAAACAACGACAAGGTTGAGGAATACAGGGGCGGAAAAGACAAGCTTTTTGGCTTCTTTGTCGGCCAGACGATGAAGGCCATGAAGGGTAAAGGGAACCCTGCCCTCGTCAATGAAACCCTGAAAAAACTTCTTTCAGAGTAACCCTAAAAAAAAGTTCTTAGGGGGTTTGACCACAACGCGGTTACCCCCTAAGAACACTCTGCATACGCCGTGTGAACCGCGTATAGCGCGGAGGGGTGGCCGAGAGGCTGAAGGCGGCGGATTGCTAATCCGTTATACGATGTAAGTCGTATCGTGGGTTCGAATCCCATCCCCTCCGCCATTTTTTCTTTCATTATATAATTAACTCTTATTTAGACGGATTTTTTGTCGTCTACTGATGGTCCATACAAGTTGATAAATAAACTTAGCTGATTTCTGTGGAATAAAGCCGCAAAATCATCTTCTATAAATTTATTTATGAAAATCAGCGACGATAAGCGGGACCCGTTTGAATTTTTGCATTCTATAGAAATATATTGTGTATAAACTTGCTGGCGATCTTCGAATGCCTCCTTCCCTTATGGTCTACATAGAATATGACAGATAGATTTTCATCCACCTCTGACTCAACGCGACGGAAACTTGCAATTATAACGGGTGGTACAGGTGGGATAGGGCGCGAGATTGTAGATCTTCTTTTAGAAGACGGGTGGGATATTTTCCTCCTCACAAGGAATACTCAGAGAGAAAAAGCTGAAAATAAAATTATCAACAATAAAGTTGAAAATTTTTACTGCGATTTAAATGATTTTTCTTCAATAGAAAAAGTATGTAATGAAATTATCGCTCGTGGTCGTCAAATCGAGATTTTGATCCATTGTGCGGGACAGATAGATCCTCAACGATCCACAGATATTTCTTCTTCCGCTCTCTCTGCGCAATTGAACATTAATCTGTCTGCTCCAATTCTGCTGACCTCACGGTTAGCAAAGGTAATTGCCGTCAATGGGCATATTATATTTGTCAATTCTATAGCTGGCGTCATGCCGTTGGCAGGGAGTGCTGTGTATAGTGCTACCAAATTTGGGCTTCGGGGATTTGCACGCTCTCTGGCGCTTGAGTTCAGGCCGCGGACTTTGAGAATTTCGTCAGTTTTCCTAGGTGCTGTTGATACAGAAATGTTGCAACGGGAAACCTTGGATGGTGGCTCCCTCCTCAATTATGTCAGCCAGCCCCTGTCTGCGCGGGTTGTAGCAAGAAAAATAGTTCAGGTTAGTCAGGGTGCTGGAAAAGAAATATTTCTTCCTTGGATAGACGGGATATTCGCACATGCTTGCTTGATAATTCCAGGTCTGCTTCGATTGAGCATGCCTATCCTCGAAAAGGTGGGACAATTTGGATTAAAGCGCTTTAATAAGCGACGGAACAGGTAGGAAGTGTTAAAAACACCTTTAAATGATTTGTTCCGTTCAATGGTTGAGGTATAAATAAAATTATATTTAATAATTTATTTAAAAAATAATAGTGAATTATATCTGAATTTCATGGCGCAACTTTGGAAGTTATAGAATTTGCATGGTGTGATGTTAATGGATTTTCTATAGTTCATTCAACGGTCCCCTGATCAGCTTGCTCAGCAGATAAGGCGTACGGCAGATGACATTCTCTGGTGGGCTGACCTAGAGACGAATTGCTGCATACCCTTTAGAAGTGGATTATAAGGGTTATGACGGTTTTTCAGACGAAACCACTACTATTGGGGTATGCAATGGAACGACCTACATCATGTGAATTTAACGAAGATCCATCTATGATGGTGGTTTAAAGTATATGTAGCCAGGTCCCGCATTGTCGGAAGAAAATTTACCAGAAAACTAAATTTATGTTTCCTGATGGTTTTGATAAAGCCGTTTTGAAAGTCTCTGACAGGCCTTCCGAAATGCCTCGAAGAAATCTGTATCTATTGCGACTTGGCCGCCTGCCATTTCAATAAAACCTTCTATCATACCGTTCTGAAGCATTCCTTCTGAATGCACCAGCATCCCGTCCGGATCTTCCAGGCTTCCGGATGCGGGAGCGTCGCTGGGTAAGCGGTTGTGCAAATAATTTCCCCAAGCATCGCGCCAGTAGTCTGAAACTTTTTCTGAATAAGGACGCCCGTCTACGGTATAGGCTTCCATCGGTTTTTGTAGACCTAGCATATAACCAATCTCTACAGCCGTCCCTGGATCCATTTCAGATGAACGTCGGAAAGGATCAATACAGAACAAACCGGCTACGGAGCTTTCCATCAGTTCCTTGTCAGCATCTACAAATGCTAGAATCGTCTCCCGGCCCGGGGAAAGAGAGCGTGCTTCGGCCTGACCGTCAAATGGCGCAACTCCCTGCAGGCCATATTCAAAGCATATAGATTTCAGTTTTTCGAAAAGAAGGATAGCCTCTTTTCGAAAAACAAGATCACCTGCAAGATAGACGGGAAACAAAATTTCTGAAGTTTCTTGAGCCAATCCTGTTTTCTCCTCTAGTAGATTAAATTAAATTTAATAAAAGATATATTTACGATGTTGTGTCAGGCATCTTTTTGTATGTGAACTTTTGATAAATTTGTTTTTCGAAAAAATCCTACTATAATATAGTCAAAATAATGTGAACATATAACTATAGAAATACATTTCGGTATAGTCATCCAGGAAATTTTTTAAGAGGCAATATCACCGAGAAATGCCAAAGATAAATTCCATAGGATATTTTTCAAGATACATTGGTGGGCGCATAATCTTTAGGCCTATTTCATTTTTTTTCTAAATTACACGCCAGAAGTATCAAAAACACACATGGTAACGCGAGAAAGCTCCTGAAGCAGATGACCATCGGGGCGGATGGATAATAATCAGCTTCGTTCCAAAATATTTTCTTGGAAACAAGGATGGTTTATATTGCAGAAAAAAGAAGAAACATTATAAAAATATTATTTTTTATAATGTTTCTTCATTGAATTCTGGTAACAAGCCGATCCTTTACGCTTCCAAAGCAAAATTCATCTAACATTTCTGGAGTTTGTGTTATGTAGACGAATTCGTGGTAAACATCGGCTGGCCCGTGTGCAGTAAGAAAATAAAAAACCATTCCCCGTCAGCACCAGGAAATTATGATAGCTATAGACATAATTACCCATACCGGTGCCTTGATAATTCAGGGGACAATAACCATCATTAGTAAGTAAAGTTGTACTTCAACACCAAGGGGACAGTTGACATCATTAATTTATCCCTGATCAGAAATAAATAAGTTATGAACAAAAAAACATACATGAAAATGTAATATAAAAAATATTCGAAAAAATTATCTCAGGGTTTATAAAAATAATAAACGTAAAACAAGAATGGTAATATAGTGGTACTATCATTGCCAATCTGTTGTTTGAAAATTTTGCAGAATTTTAGATAATTATCACAAATTTGATACGTGCGTATTGTTGTTA
>NZ_BJVA01000018.1 GCF_007988905.1 Gluconobacter kanchanaburiensis NBRC 103587 | reverse complement strand
TCTGCTTTCACAGGAGACAGTGCATGACGCCTCGTATTTTCCGTCTCGTCATGCTTCTGTCCGGCATGTTCGGCGCGGCCTCCCAGGCTTTTGCAGCGCAGCAGGAGGCCATTGAGGCTCCTGGTCCGCAGGGGCCTCTGGCTGGTACGTTTGTCAACGCCGGTCCGGGAAAACCTGTGCTTCTCCTGATCCCGGGTTCCGGTCCGACGGATCGTGACGGAAATTCGGCTCTGGGGCCAAAACCGGCTACTCTGAAGCAGCTTGCTGACGGACTGGCCTTGCATGGGATATCTTCCGTCCGCATCGACAAACGCGGCATGTTCGGCAGTCGCAAAGCTATCCCAGACGGTAATCATGTCACGATTGCGGATTATGTGGCAGACGTCCGGAACTGGATCGCAGTCATTCGGTCTAAAATCGGGGCACATTGCGTCTGGCTGGCTGGACATAGCGAAGGGGGGCTTGTTGCGCTGGCGACAGTGCAGACATCAGTCGATATCTGTGGACTTATTCTTGTGTCCACACCGGGCCGACCGCTTGGCGAAGTCCTTCGGGAACAGCTTCATGCGCTTCCGTCCGCCCGGACCGTGCTGCCGCAGATCGATAAGACGATCACGGCGCTTGAAGCTGGTCGCCACGTCGATGTCCAGAGTCTACATCCGGGTCTGCGTGGACTCTTCCATCCCGCGGTGCAGGATTTCATGATCGACCTTTTCCGTCATGATCCGGCAGGCCTTCTGAAAGCGTATCATGGTCCCGTCCTGATCATGCAGGGAGGAGCGGACAAACAGGTTAGCGCCACTGCGGATCTGCCTTTGCTGAAAACGGCAGATCCACAGGCCGACATTATTCTGCTGCCGAATGCAAGTCATTCTCTGGCAGATCTCGGCACATCTCCCGCACCCGATGGATCGCTTTTGCTGGATGGCGCTGTAGTGCCTGATATTGCAGAGTTTGTTCGGAAACATTGACCACAGCCTCGTGTGATCACACATCTGGGAGTAACGGAGGATCAGAAATGGCAGACGACGGACTTCCCGCAGAGGATTATCTTCGCCCGAAACTGCAGGCTCTGATCTCAGACGGTGTGCGGGCCGGGTTTCCGAAGGATGAAGTTGTTGCGGTCCTGATTTCGCTGCTGGATGAGGGACCTGAAGAAGACGGGGAGATGAGATGAGCGACCCATATTCGG
The DNA here is from genome assembly GCF_007988905.1 of Gluconobacter kanchanaburiensis NBRC 103587. Lineage (GTDB taxonomy): Bacteria > Pseudomonadota > Alphaproteobacteria > Acetobacterales > Acetobacteraceae > Gluconobacter > Gluconobacter kanchanaburiensis. The sequence continues at coordinate 53,922 of NZ_BJVA01000018.1, read as the reverse complement.
TACTGGGCGTTTCGAAAACAGCGACGGACAAGGAAATCCGCAGCGCCTATCGGAAACTGGCCAAGCAGTATCACCCGGATCACAATCCGGACGACAAGAAAGCCGAAGAGCGTTTCAAGTCGGTTGGTCAGGCCTACAACATCATTGGTGACAAGGAAAAACGCGCCCGTTTCGACCGCGGTGAAATCGACGCGGAAGGGCAGGAACGTGGTCCTTTCGGCGGCGGTTTCGGCGGCGGCGGATACGGGCCTGGCGGCCCGCGTCCGGGTGCGCAGGGCTTTCAGGGCGGTTTCAGTCAGGAAGATCTGGGATCTTTCTTCTCCGACATGTTCGGCGGCGGCTTCAGTGGGGACTTTCAGCCCGGCGGTACAGGTGGCCGGCGGGCCTCCAAGGGATCTGACCGCCGGTATGCGGTGACGATCTCGTTCCAGCAGGCCGTTCTGGGTACTTCGCTGGATCTGACGCTGGGAGAGGGTGGCCATACGGAGGTGCGAATTCCTCCTGGCGTGGAAGACGGCCAGACCCTGCGTGTTCGCGGCAAGGGGGCGCCCGGCCGTCCGGGAATGGACGGTCAGCCGGGCGTTCCGGGCGACGCCCTTCTAACGATTACCGTAACCCCGGACAGCCGCTATGTCCGGGAAGGACGGAATCTTCGCATCACCCAGAATCTGGATCTGAAAACAGCTATTCTAGGGGGTAAGATCGCCGTTCCGACCCCCAAAGGCGATGTCTCGGTCAAGATTCCGAAGCACTCCGACAGCGGTAAGGTCCTTCGTCTCTCGGGGCGTGGGATCGGTGGGGACAAAAAGCATCCGGCCGGCGATCTGCTGGTGACGTTGCAGGTCCATATCGGTACTGTCTCCCCTGAGCTGGAGGCCTTCTTCAGCCAGCAGGAGAGCTGAAGACATGGGGATGGCGCGTCGCGTCCGGTCGAGACTGCCGGAATGGCCATGGAGTGACATCGTTGGCGGAATTGTTGCGCTGATTTTTGTTGCTGCTCTGGGCATCATCAGCACCCATGCACTGATCCTCGCCGGAGAGTGGCATTTGCCCTAAGATGCGGCCTGTCTTCTGGTTTCTGACGGGTTCTGCATGATCGCTTCCTCCATTTCCCCAGCCGACGCCCCCGTTCAGCGGATGCGTCGCAGGGCTTTCACTGTTGTTCTGGCCATCGAACTGTGGGAGCGGTTTGGCTATTACGGCATGCAGGCTGTCCTGACCTTGTTCATGGTCGAGCAGCTCCGCATGGCCGATGCAAGCGCCAATCTGATGATGGGTGCCTTCGGGGCGCTCACCTACATCACGCCGGTTATTGGCGGCGTGATCGGAGATCGTGTTCTGGGTGCGCGACGGACCATGGTGATGGGTGCGCTGTCGCTGACCTGTGGCTATGCCTTTCTGGCGGCAGCGCTGAATTCACATATGCTTCTTCTGGTGGCAATGGCCCTGATTTCAACCGGAAACGGGTTATTCAAACCCAATGCCGGAAATCTGGTTCGCCGGATTTACAAGGACGATGACGCGGCGCTTGATGCAGCGTTCACGCTCTATTACATGTCCGTCAACGTGGGCTCGACAGCCTCCATGCTGCTGACCCCCTGGCTTCAGATCCATTATGGTGCCCCCGTCGCCTTCGCGACCTGCGCTCTCGGGCTGGCGATTGGACTGCTCTATTACATGCTGCGGTCAAGCTGGCTGGAGCCAACCACGCCGATGGCGGAACGTCAGCCGGTCCCCCTGTCACGTTTTGGACTTGTTGCGGGCGGCCTTGTGCTTCTGACGGTCTTCAATGCCTGGATCCTTGGCAATGATACGCTCGCGCGTCTCTGCGTGATCGCGGCGGGAGCAGGGCTGGCGGCATTGTGGACCGCGCTTTATGTCCGTGCACCCAAGGCCGAGCGGCCTGGATTGAGAATGACGTATCTACTGTGTCTTCAGGGAACCATTTATCTGGTTTTCTACCAGCAGATGATGACGTCTCTGACCCTGTTTGCGCTTCGTGGGGTCTCCGGCGATTACAGGGTCGCCGGTTTCACGCTTTTCCACATGTCGGCGGGCCAGTTTCAGGTTCTCAATTCTGTCTGGATCATGGTGCTCAGTCCGGTGCTGGCGATGCTGTATAACCGGATGGGGCAACGCGGAAAGCAGACGTCCCATGCCCGCAAGATGTTGATAGGCTATGCGATGGTGTCGCTCGGTTTTGCGGTCTGGTGGGCGGCGGCAGCCCATGCCAGCGGGCTTGTCTCTCCTTGGATCATGGTGATCGGATACGGATTCTTGTCGCTGGCTGAACTGCTGACAAACGGTCTGGGACTGGCGATCGTGGCGCGCTATTCGCCTGCACGGCTGAGTGGTTTCATGATGGGCGCACTTTATCTGCTCTGGGGTATTGCCATGTATGTCGGCAGCCTCGTCGCCAATCAGGCCGCTTTGCCACCGGAAGTTGTGGCTGGTGGCGGGGGCGCCGCGTTATATGCGGGTCTGTTCCGGACACTGTGTGAAGTAGCAGGTGGTGTGGTTGTCGTACTGGCTCTTCTTGATCCATTGACCCGTCGCTGGGACCGCGAACACGCAAGTGTGATCGGAAATTGAGCTGGGGAAACTGTAGCGTTAAACTTTTTGTAATCTGGGGAAAATCTCCCGATAAAAATCTTCCGCCTGTTCTGCATGACCGCATTATGGAGTGCAAATTATGAAAACCAGGCTCTTCCTCCCACTATTCTGGACCGTTTCCGGTCTGTATGACATTGGGCCGCTGCGCAGAAGGCCAGCAGCGGTTGCGATGCCACTGGGAGATGACCTGGAATATGGGGAAGTTCGGACGGGACTGGACGAAAACGCTTTTGCAAGGTTGTGCCATAACGGCGCTCCTTGCTGGTATCATACCCGTCGGTCATGCGCAGACAACGCCTGCTGGCGTCGTTGACGGACACCAGAAAGTGGCCGCTGCCACGAGTGCCGCGACAATGGGAACACCCCAGATCCGGACAAAGTCTATTACGCCGGTCCCGATGCTTGTCAGGCCTGCTCCTGCTAAAGGTAGTGCCCAACTCGCAGCAGCTACGTCTGATTCAACTGAAAACCGTTTCTTCCCGGCATCCTTCCATGACTGGCTGACCCAAAGCACCATGACCGGTGACTGGGGTGGGTGGCGGACCTGGCTGACCGACAAGGGCATCAATATCGGTGGGCATTATCTTGAGGACAGCGCCGGCAATCCGATGGGTGGCAAGACCAAGGCCGTGCGTTATGCGGATGAGTTCGGTATCAACATCGATTTCAACCTCAAGCGGTTGACGGGTCTCAATCTGGGTATGTTCCATACGCTGGTTACGGCGCGTCAGGGGCTGGGCCTTGGCGCTACGCTTCCGACGCTGGATAGCCCGCAGCAGATTTTCGGTTCGGGTGAGACGGTGCGTCTGACGCGTTTGTCTTGGGAAATGCCCTGGAACCGTTATGTCTCAACCGAGGTCGGTGAGATCAATACCGAGAACGATTTTGAGCAGTCGTCCATTTACTGGGGTATGAGCCAGTACTGCCAGTTCGAATCCAACGCGATTTGCGGCATGCCGCAGTCCATTGCGATGAACTCGGGCTATGGCTGGTACCCGACGGCTCACCCGGGCGCATGGGTGAAGTTCTACCCGGCCGGGAATAATCATTATCTGGTACAGTTCGGCGCGTATTCGATCGATCCGACGATCTCGAACACCCATAACGGCTGGAAACTGAACCTGCATGATGCCATCGGCACGTACATTCCGTTCCAACTCGGTTGGCATCAGGGTGGTAAGGACGACTACAGCGGTCCGCTCCAGACCAACGTCAAGATCGGCGGATACTGGGATACGTCTGAGGTCAGCGATGTCTATTCCAAACTCAGCATGTTCTCCGTTCCAGCCGAGTATCTGCTGTCCGCTCCGACACAGAAGGTTCGTGGGCGGTTCGGTGGCTGGTTTCAGTTTGACCGGATGTTGGAGCGTGATGCGGCTGATCCGAATCGTGGCACGACGCTGTTCACATCTTTTACGTGGGGCGATCCACGCACGTCCGTCGCACCGTATTTCATTACCTGGGGTGTGACCCGCAAAGGTACGTTCCGCAACCGCCCGAACGATACGATCAGCCTTGGTATGAAGATGCTCTGGGTTAATCCCAAACTGACGATCTGGGCCCGCCAGATGCAGGCGGCGGGTGCGCAGGGGATCAACAAGCCATCCGGCGAACATGCCATTGAACTGAACTATGGCTGGCGGCCGACGCCTTGGCTCGTGATACGGCCAGGCGCACAGTATATCTGGAGCACGGGCGGTACGAACCGATATAAAAATCCTCTGCTTCTGGATTTCGAGACAGGCATTACCTTCTGAGCCTGATTACCTGAGACCGAATATAAAAAAGCGCCTCCCCAAAAGGAAAGGCGCTTTTTTTGATTATTACGATGACCGCTGAGCTCCGGTGGCTGTTGCTCTTGCCTGGGTGTCCTGCTCTTAGAGGACGACCGTAAACTGTACGCCGAGAACCGCCGCATCATGGAAAGTCGTGGTGGCGCTGGGACGCTGGATGTACTGAAAGTCAGGCTGGATAGCCATCGCGCGCGCGACATGGGCCGAATAGAACAGTTCGTACACGTTCTCATGGCTCTGCGGTCCGTATACTGCGCCCCACTGGTTGTTCTGATAGGGCAGCCCCAGTGCCAGCGAGGATTCCTGTTGCAGCGCGGCCGTGTGGCTCATGTTGAAGTGCTGGTACATCGCACCGACCGTATCGAGTGGTCGTCCCCAAGCCGCCCCGGTATCAATAAGTCCTACCCATTCATGGTCGCGCATCGCCACCGTCTTACCATCGCTGTACATCGCACCCGCCATGGCGATCAGGCCATTCGTGTTGCCCGGACCATTCCGCACCAGCATTTGGTCGAGGATCAGCCAGGCGCTGTTTCGCCCAGCTTCATAACGGCGCGGCAGGCCGGTTGCCTGCCAGGAATTGCCGTGGATATCTTCGTAAAGGTTCAGATAGCGTGAATTGTCGTACGAATAGCCCAGAACGTAATGACCCTGAAGATGATTGCGACCAAAACGCGGTGTCCAGCCGACTTCCACTGGTGTGGAGAATTTGCCAAGCCCCGACTGCGCCCAAGACCAGCCGGAGATGCCACCATTATAGGAATGCGGACTGACCGCGAAAAGACCGGCCATCACGTAGGTATCCAGTGTCGGCATAGCCCGGACCACGGCCCCCAGATTTCCCGACGGCCAGTCGCGGTTGCCTTCGGTATATTTGTTGGGAGCGGGATTGCCGCACACGGCGACGTTCATGAAATCACAGAACAGGGGAGAGGCGGCGAAGAAACTCCCGACAGGAATCCAGCCTGCACTGACGTCGATGCGGTTATGGACGAAGGAGGCTTCGCCATACATTGCGACCATATGCGCTACGACGTTGCCTCGCGCTCCGTAGATCTCCTGTACGGGTGCAATAGAGTCACCGAAATTGCGCGATACGCTCTGCCCATGTCCGTTGACGATCAGGGTGTGGGTCCAGAAATTGCGCACGCCGGCAAGCTTGTCCCAGTCGATATCGAGCTCAATGCCGACCTGTCCTGCGTCGGAATAGGCGTGTTCCTTGCCGCCCGTGACGTTCCCGGCGAATTCCTCATTGATTGCCGCCAGAAGATGGATGCCGTGTTTAAGTAGCCAGGGCTGTATGCCACCCCAGTCACCCAGAAAATGCTGCGACCCCATGGGGGCGGCAAAATAAGGCCCCGGATCCCCGGCAGCCTGGGAGAAACCGGAGACAGTGTTCTGCATGATGGGCGTGTTGCTGCCGCCATTGGCAGGCGTTTCACTGTTCTGAGGGGCAGGCGACAGAACTCCGGCCCGATAGGCGCGGGACCGCGCGCTGTTGGGATCCGGCGTGGACTGTGCCTGCGCCGTATCAACCGTTATCGCCAGAGCCGAGACGGAAAAAAGCCCTGTCAGGACAGACCGCAGGTGTTCGGAACGGATTCTCTTGGAAGTCCGGGCGAAAGAAGCGAGTACAGTCATGAACCGGGCATTGCCTTTCAGTAAAAATGGGAGGACGGGAGATCGGTACTCGTCCTAAAGCTCGGGAAACGACGGTTTCTCGGCAGTGTGTGGTATCAGTGGCGTTCAATACGTTCGGACAGATCCCTATTGCCCGGCAGGGCAGATCGCGCAGATCAGACGTACGAAACGCACCGGGCTGGGAAATGTTTCGCCAGCAAGGGGCTGTGGCGAGTAATTTGCCAAAGCCCGGAAGTCCTGTAGCGTAAAAAACAGAGATTTTCTCATTTTTTTCATTACAGGAGATTGCCAGATGTCCCTTCGCTTCCTGTTGACCCGGAATTTCTTCGGCATGACGCTTGCCGTAGCGCCTTTGACAGCGATGACTATCACCAATACCGCTTCCGCCGCCATTCCGGCACCTACTGTTCCGCTAAAGTTGATGACTGTTGCTGTCCAGGGAAATCATCATGTTGCGACTGCAGATATTTTGCAGGCATTTGGATACCATGCGGGTGATATTGTAACGCGGAATGATCTGATTGAAGGACAGAAGCGTGTGTCGGCGCTTTATTCCGCACGCAATGTCGGAGCCGAACTGGCCGAACAGATGCGCATCGCGGGGAAAGGCATTTCCGTTAAGCTGGTTCTTGAAGAGCAGGCTGATGCGGCACCCGCCGGGCCGGTTGCTCTGGTGCTGGACAAAGTGGAGTTCCAAGGAAACCGGAAAGTTTCGACAGAGGCTCTTGAAGCAGCCACGAAGCTCCGGGCTGGAGGTCCTGTTTCGAACGACCTGCTTGCCGGCGACCAGAGAGCCATTCAGGCGCTCTATCAGGCAAAGAAAGTCAGTGGATCGATCCAGCCCCAGGTGACCTATCCTAACCATGACCAGCATGTCGTGCTGATCTGGGACGTCCACGAACAGGAGTCAAAAAAAGCGGACTGAGTCACGCTTCTGCGCGGTTAATTTCAGTCGAGCAGCTCGGGGTCGATGGGGCTTGGAACCAGAGTGGAAGGCAGATAGAGCGGATGCTCAGGCCGACCGCTCCGGCTCAGACGCAGGGCAGTCACCTGAATGCCATTCCGGCTGAGAATCCGGGCTACCTCGGTCCCACGGGCGCGCAGCCCCCTGGCCTGCGGAGATCCATAAGCGAGCACGACCCGATCGGCTTGTCGTGCCATCTCCAGCAGATGGGCATCATTGTCCGGACCCACTGGGTCCTCGACTTCGAGCAGTCTCTTCTGGTCCGTGCAGCGATAGGCGAAGCTGTTACCTACAAACAGTCCGCCATAGCCCCAGGCGCGTGAATAGCGCTGGCATTTGGCGACAGTGCGGTCGTCTCCGAACTCGGTGGCAACCGAGGGGTTCATCATCAGCCACATGATCATCGGACGCCCGGTGTCCCAGACACGGCGCAGGACATAGCGGTAACAGTCCTGAGGCCCACCGTAGAGCGCTGTGCTGGTGACGTCCCCGCCCAGTTTCAGGGGGCGGGAATCGCCAACATGGTGCGCGCCGAAAAGATCGGACGTTTTGGCCGAGGACCGGTCAGTCACGGAGTCCGCTTCAGGGCTTTCACGGCTGCCAGAGCGCGTGAGACATGCTCGTCAGGAGACATCGATGCATAGCTCATGGCGACATGTCCATCCTGTGCAATCACGTAAGACGTACGGCTCGCCATGCGCAGGAGCGGCATTTTCGCGGCATAACTCCGCGTAATCCGGCCAGAAGGATCGGCTGCGACCGGGAAGGTGCTGCGACATTCACTGACCGAGAAGCGATCCAGCTTGTCGATCGGATCCATGGAAACACCAATAACCGTCGCGCCAAGGGATTTGAATTCGGGGATGGCATCCGCAAATTCATGAGCTTCGATTGTGCAGCCTTTCGTGAAGGCCGCCGGATAAAAATACAGGACGACCGGGCCGCTCTTGAGGGCATCGGCGAGCCTGTAAGTGAATTCATGTCCCCCAAGACTGGCAGGAGCCGAAAAGTCCGGAGCGTGAGCCCCTGTTTCGAGTGCCGCATGGGCTTGAGAAAGGGCGCCGGAGAAGGCGACAGCGCAGAAAGCGGTCGTTGCAAGGATACGGCGCATCAGGGCGTTCTATTCCTGTCAGAAAGTGAAAGGTCGAAACGGGCGGTCAGTAAGCGCCCGGAGGCACGACGACACAGGGTGAACCGTGCGACAGACGACGGCATGCTGCAACAGCATTCTCGTGGCTCAATCCCGTCAGCCGGGCGCGATAGAGGTGCGAACGACCTCCGCTGACACTTTCAACTTGTGATTTGGCGGAGGCCACCACGACGCCCCCTTTGCTGTGAGCGGCCGATGTTGCGAGGCTTGCCTGATGCGCACTGGCGAAAGCCCCAACCTGAATGGCCCAGTTTCCCTTCGCGGTAGCCGTGGCGGCAGACGTACGGGGTGCGGCAGAGGCTGCCGGCAGGGCCATGCGATATTGCGGGCGGCCGGCTGGCATCACGGCCATGATGGGTTGGGGCCGGAGGCGGTGTCCAATGGGAATTTCCTGCGCGGTAACCCGGCTGTCAGCCAGTTCATCTGGCGCGACCGAAACCTGCCTTACGGGCGGATGAACTGGAGCAGGAGCATAACCTCTTGCCGCCCAGGCCGCGCTGATACTGCCCGGAGTGGCCGTTCCGGCAGTGGAAGGAGTGGCAGAAGAGGCGATCTGGACCGGCGATGTCTGTGTCGCGTCGGTTGCAGGTGCGGTATCGGAGGCGTCCGATGCGGCCTCGACCGTTTCGCGATGACTCCAGGCTGCACTGACGGCCTGCCGTTCTGAAGGAGGTGTAATCGGCGTTACGTCTGCCGAAGAAGTGTTCTGGGCCAGCATGACCTGAGCGTTGGGATCATGCTGGGCAACGAGGAGATCCGCTGCGGAGCGGTTATGGGGGGTAATACCGGCAATGTGAGGGCCGATGGCCGCGACATAGCGCCGTGTCTCGCGCGGGAGCGCACGTCCGCGACGCAGATAGCGGTCGAGACTACCGGGGCCGTCATTATAAGCCGCAAGGAAGCCCGGAGAGCCGTAGATGTCGTACATCTGGCGCAGATACGCTGTACCCGCGAGAATATTGTCATGCGGATCGTAGGGATCTTCGCCAAGACCATATTGCTGGCGCATGTCGTCATAGGTAGGCGGCATGAGCTGGAGCAGTCCCATTGCGCCGGGAACCGATGTGATGAAGTTACCGTTATGATCAAAAAGGTGGCCACCGGACTCCTGCTGCATCACTGCCCGGATCCAGGCTTCGGGAACGTCGAAGCGATTTGAGGCTTCGTGTATATACGGGCCCCAGGGGTCGCTGGGAGGACCGGGGGGCGCATAGTAGGATTTTGCGTGAGCACGGTAATTTGCCGCTTCCTGAGAGACCGGAAGCTCGGAAGACGACCTCATATCAGCATTATTGCCTGCACAGGCTGCGAGCAGTCCGATCAGACCGAACGCGGCACCTGCACGAAAGACTGAGGGCGCGCGGGCAGGAAGCTGGAACGGAAAGACGGGTCTGGGCATCGGGTCTGGGCACCTGAACAAAAACTTGCCTGATTGAATCAAGCATACACGGGGATTGCGGCGAAACTAGGAAAAAGGTCACTCCAGCGCGGATTTTCTGGCGGAGATTTGTCTGGAATGCCCAGTATAATGGGAATTCATTTCCCGAATATGAACTTCAGTTCCGCATCTGCTTGCCGGAGCAGAGGGGATCAGGTAGGCCGACGGTATGAGTGTATCTTCTCCAGCTTCAGATGTCGCACGGGACAAAGCGCCGCGTCGACAGGCGCGTCGTGACGCTCCCCGTGGGAGTGCTGCTGCTCGGGCCTGGGCCGACTGGAAGGAGACACACCGTCTGTGGCGTCTGGGGGTAAGGCTCGGCTGGCTCGATATCCGTTTGCGCTATCGCGGCTCCGCTCTGGGTCCATTCTGGCTGACAATCACGTCTGCATTGATGGTGGCATCGATGGGCGTGCTCTACAGCCGCCTGTTCCACATGCAGCTCGCAACCTATTTGCCATTCTTGTCGTTATCGTTGACGCTGTGGGCTGCGGGTCTGTCCAGCTTGATCCAGGAATCCTGCACCTGCTTTCTGGACGCGGAGGACATGGTGCGGTCGGTGCAGCTTCCTTTGCTGCTGTACGCTGTGCGGGTTGTGGTGCGGAACGCGATTGTTTTCGCCCATAATATTATTGTGCCTCTCGGCGTTTTTGCCCTTTATCATCTCTGGCCCGGGATGAATGCTATCCTGGCCATTCCTGCTCTGCTCCTGTGGGCGCTTGACGGGTTTGCTGCCTGCATGCTTTTTGGCTCACTTTGTGCGCGCTTCAGGGATATTTCCCCGATTATCGGAGCGTTCCTGCAGATCGTGTTCTATGTAACGCCGATTATCTGGATGCCGCAGCAACTCGGGGCGAAAGCTTCTCTCCTGCTTTACAACCCGTTCTATCCGCTGCTGGAAATCGTGCGGGCGCCTCTGCTCGGGCATGTTCCGTCGTTCCAGCTCTGGGCGATCGCCCTCGGGGTCAGTGCCGTATTCTGGGCCATTGCCGTCCGCTCCTTTATCCGGACGCGCGCGCGTCTTGTGTTCTGGCTCTGACATCATGGCTCATATCCGTCTTGAAGATATTTCCCTGTCTTTTCCTGTTCTGCATGGAAACTCGCGTTCGCTGAAGAAGACGCTTCTGGCGCGGGCGAAAAGCACCATGACGGCAAAAACGGGCGCAGTGGGCGGCCGCATGCGTGTCAGCGGAAATTCGACCGACGTCGTGGAAGTGCAGGCCCTTATCAATGTCAGCTTCACGATTTCGGAAGGCGAGCGGGTGGGGCTCGTCGGACATAACGGCGCGGGGAAGTCAACGCTTTTACGTGTGCTGGCAGGAATCTACGAAACCGGGGAAGGCTTGCTGGACATCGAGGGAGATACCCACGCCCTGATTGATCCGAGTGCTGGCATGAACCGTGAGCTCACGGGCCGGGAAAATATCCAGCTTTTCGCCTGCCGGATGGGGATGTCGCGGATGGCGGCGTTGGAATTGGAACAGGACGTGGAGACCTTTTCCGATCTGGGAGCGTTCTTCGACCTGCCAGTGCGCCTGTATTCCTCGGGTATGTCGGTAAGGCTGGGATTTGCCCTCGCGACAGTGCCGCGCCCGCGGATCCTGCTGATGGATGAGTGGTTCATGGCCGGGGACCAGAAATTCCAGGACAAGGCGAAGGCCCGTCTGGAGGGTATGGTCGATGCGGCGGAAATTCTCGTTGTAACGTCTCATGCCCTCACAGTTCTGAGGGAGTGGTGCACGCGGATCATCTGGATGGAAAGTGGAGAGATCCGGATGGACGGCCCAACCGATGACGTGCTGGACGCTTATGAGGCGGCTGTAGCTCTTACTCCCGCCTGATGTCGCCGACACAGGACGACGTGAACGCAGGCGCGGGAGTTGGTATCGCGGCGGCCCTGGAGTAAGCTGGGGACCGGTTTTACATTCAGGGAGACAGTTCATGTCTTATGCCGCCGTTGACGCATCGCGTGTCGCCAAGGCCTGCGAGTCCGCCTTGCAGACCCTCTCGACCGTCAAGGAAACGTCCGAAGCGCATCAGCGCAAGACGATCATGATTGAGCGTATTCACGCCCTCGCCAAGGCTGCGGCGGAAACCGAAGGCTGCAATGTCATCACGGTGACGTCCGAAGAGTTCTGGCTCATTTCCAAAAACTGGTGACGCGCGCGGCAGGGGCAGGCCATCTGCCCTGCCGGTCCGTCAACCGCTGTAAGACGCCAGTTCGATCAGATTGCCATCGGGATCGCGGCAGTAAACCGACGTAATCGGTCCCAGTGCTCCGAGACGGGACACGGGCCCCTCAATGATTCCGACGCCACATTTTTCCAGGTGAAGGATGATCTGTTCGCTGGCAATGGCTGTCGTGAAGCATAGATCCGACGTACCGGGTGCCGCGTCTCCTGCTGTTTCCCAGCCCTCCGAGCCTTCAGGGCGGAGATTGATTTTCTGGCCGCCAAAGCTCAGCGCAACGCGGTTGTTGCGTCCATATTCCTCAATGTCCATGCCCAGAACGCGCTGATACCAGGATGCTGACAGGGTTCTGTCCCGGACGGTCAGCACGATGTGGTCAAGACGGTCAACGGTGAAGCGCATGCGTATCCCTCATGAGAGCGACAGTGAGGCTTGCCTGAACCGTAATCCATCCCGCTCAGGCAGGCCGCCGTACGAAACGACTGGATCAGTTCTGGGGGCGTTTGCGGAACGCAGCAAGACTGACGACCTCTGCATCCTTTTTTTCATCCTCGCCTTTGGGTGGTTCGGGCTGAACATCCGGATGATGGGCAGGATCAATATCGTCAGGTTCCACCGCGTCCTCGGGAATCTCGATATCCTCGTCATCGTCGAGGGGCGAGTAGTTGAAGCGCAGGGCCATGCGGATATGCGGATCTGCAAAGGCCGTGATGGCATTGACGGGAATGCAGAGAATGCTGCCGACGCCACCAAACGAAAGTCCGACTGAGATGATGCCCTTGTCGCGGTCCAGCGCCAGATCCCAGAACTGATGCTGCAAGACTATGGTCATCTCTTCGGGGTACTGCGCACGCAGACGGGCCGGGATGATGACATCCGGGCGGTTGGTGCGGAATGTCAGATAGAAGTGATGAGCCCCGGGAAGGCCCTCGGCGGCGACATGCTCGATGGCTCGGAGCATAACCTCGCGATAGGCATCTTCCACCCAGTCATCATACGGGAGAAGGCTCTCCGGAAGATCGTGCTCGAAGCCGTCCTGGCCGTTGTGATCGTCGTCGCTCATGGTCGCAAGCCTGATGTTTCGGTCTATCCGCTCAGGGATGCGACAGACCGCGGCCAATGGCAAGCCGTCTTTATCGCAAACGGCCGGGAAGAGGCCTTCTACATTTATGGTGAATGAGGTGGGAGGGCTTCTGTTGCCCGGTGCCCTCCCGAACCGCGCTTATCGCTTATGCAGCGACAGCGAGCACCTCTGAGTTATCGTTGGCACTTGTAAGTTTAGCCCGATGACGGTGGTACAATACCGGGCAAAAGATAAGTCTTTACCATGCGTGTCGAGCCTGTTTCGTCCCCACAGACCCCTTTTGCGAGGGGTGTTTATGGTGGAGACGCCGGGCACTGCCCCCGGGTCCACAACACTTATTTCACTTACCGTTTATCGCCATAGCCGGGGACGAACCCCTTGCACCGCCGAACATAGGAGTGCGCGTGCTCTGTCGCAAGGGAAAAGCGGGGCGGAAAAAAAATAAGCCGCAGGAATCGTGTCAACCGGATTCAGGCAGATGACGGGCCGGGAAATCACATGCTAAAGCCGCCGCCATGGCACTCACATCCGAACAGCGCGCTGAAATCGCAGCGCAGCGCAACGAACCGCAGATGACCTCACGTCCGACCGTGGCGGCGATGGAGAATCTGCTTTTCACGCCTTTCGAGGTGTTGGATCATGGATTCCTGCGCGTTGTGGACTACATGGGCGACGACGGTGCAGTCGTTCAGGCAGCCCGTGTGTCCTATGGACGGGGAACAAAGAAAGTATCCGAGGATGCGGGGCTGATCCGCTACCTGATGCGCCACCGCCATTCGACTCCTTTCGAGATGTGCGAGATCAAGTTCCATGTGAAGCTGCCCGTTTTCGTGGCGCGGCAGTGGATCCGTCACCGTATGGCCAGCGTGAACGAGTATTCGGCGCGCTATTCCATTCTCGACAGGGAATTCTACCTCCCGTCGCTGGATCAGGTCGCCGCGCAGAGCAGTTCGAATCGGCAGGGTCGGAGCGACGCTCTGGATCCGGAGACGGCTCGTGAGGTACTGGATATCCTGTGCCGCGATGCAAGTCAGTGCTACGATGATTACGAAAGTCTTCTGAACCCCGAAGGCACGGGTCTCGCGCGAGAACTCGCCCGGATGAACCTGACGCTGAATACCTATACGCAGTGGTACTGGAAGATCGATCTGCACAATCTGATGCATTTTCTGGCGCTGCGGGCCGACGCCCATGCGCAGTACGAAATCCGCGTCTATGCAGAAAAGATGATTGATATCCTGAAAGCATGGGTTCCGGCCACGGCGGCTGCTTTTCAGGAATACCGCCTTGGAGCCTTTACGTTTTCAGCCGGTATGCTGGATGTGGTGCGTCGGCGCCTGACAGGCGAGGCCGTCACTCAGGAAACTTCAGGGCTGACCAAGCGCGAATGGTCCGAGATGATGGCGGTTCTGGATGCAGCAGCCTGAGAAGGGACCAGCTTCAAGCGATCTCGAACGCCTGATGCAGGAAGCCCGGGCAGCGCAGGCGGCTGATCCGATTGAAGAGTCACAGGGAAAACATCCTAATATTATAGTATGGGCGCTTCTTGCGGCTTTCCTTGTTTTGATCTCTGTTTCCATTCATTTTCTATGGCCGGCTTCCTGAGGTATTCGCCTTTTTAGTTTAAAGCATAAGAGAGAAGGCTCTGCCTTTTTTATTGCCTGTTTGGCCTCCAGAGACCTAGGCCGATCGTTGTGAGAATCTTGCCACAGCGTTAGATAAAATTTTTACAAACAGAGTTATCCACAGGAGAGTCGGGTATTCCAGTGAGATGTCGATTCGGACTAGATAAAATCTTTTTCTAGCTAAGTGGTTGATTTGTTTTATGAAAAATACGACCCTGATCGTGGTCGGGATGAGAATTTCTCCCAATCCTGTCAAGAGAATTCTTGGAATACCCACATTTCATGGAGAGCGTTGAAATTATTTAGGGATTACTGTTTTCGGGTGGCTGTTTTTATTCAGGCGCAAGTCTCATCGGGAGCAGTATTTTTGCCCTGTCGCTGATTGTACGCAGCAAAGCCCTCTCATCACACGTTCGCAGGGCTCTAGCCTATTTGACGGCCCGATAAGCATCCCGCTTTTTGTCTGGGGCTGTTAGTACGAATCGCGTTCCGTGCAGTATGGAAAATGCGCAGATTCCTGTGGAAGCCTGGTGCCGGGTGAGGGATTTGAACCCCCGACCTTCGGTTTACAAAACCGCTGCACTACCACTGTGCTAACCCGGCATCGGCAACGCGGTTTTTTCCATGTCCCGGTATGTCAGGTCAAGCGGTAGAAAGCGATTTTCTCTGAACGCGGGATTTTTAGTGCGAAACAGGCGTCATCAGATCCGCGGGCGGTGGAAGATGCTGCGAGTCCTGAGTGAAACCGTATCCGTCTTCCGACAGGCCCTGATGTGTCACGGTGTGGGTGCAGCCTGCGACGGTAAGGCAGGCGCCGAGCAGAAGAATACGGATCATGATGGCGCTTTCTGACTGATTTCAGGGGAGAGCGAACGCATTACGGCATGTGCGAGCCTGTTATAGGCATGGGCTGCTTCGCTCTCCGGGGCAGACAATATGATTGGTGTGCCCTCGTCACCGCTGGCGCGGATATCCGCAAGAAGCGGAATTTCGGCGAGGAAGGGTACGCCCATTTTTTCTGCTTCCGTTTTCGCGCCACCGTGCCCGAACAGCTCCGTTCGGTGGTTGCAGTTCGGGCAGCAGAAATAGGACATGTTTTCGACAACGCCGAGAATGGGCGTTTCCATCTTTTCGAACATGGCCACGCCGCGTCTTGCGTCCAGAAGAGCGATATCCTGTGGGGTGGAGACGATGACCGCCCCGCCGATCGCCAGCTTGTGCCCGAGCTTCTGCGCCAGCGTCAGCTGCGCGTCGCCGGTGCCGGGGGGCATGTCGATCACGAGAACGTCGAGTTCGCCCCATTCGACTTCGCCCAGAAACTGCGTCAGCGCTCCCATGACCATCGGGCCACGCCAGATCATGGCCTGGTTCTCGTCCACCAGATAACCGATGGACATGCTTTTCAGGCCCCAGGCCTCGATCGGCAGGATCGTTCCGTCCACGACTTCGGGGCGTGTGTTGCGTCCGAGCATCCTGGGTAAGGACGGTCCGTAGATATCCGCGTCCAGAAGTCCTGTTTTCATACCCGCCTGTGCGAGACCTGCGGCCAGATTGACGGCTGTGGTAGATTTGCCGACGCCCCCTTTGCCGGATGCGACGGCAATGACGGCCTTGACGCCCGGCAACAATGTCTCGGGGGCATGTCTGCTGGTAGCATTGCGCTTTTTGCCGCCCAGATTGAACGGTCGATGACCGCCGCCCTGGGGCGTTGCATTGGCAGCTGGGGGCGTTGCGGGCCGGTGTGACGTAAAGGACAGTGTGGCTCCCGTAATGCCGGGAAGATTTGTGATGGCCGCCTCGACGCGCGGGCGCAGGGGCTCCACGCGGGACGCATTGTCCCGTGATGTCGCTAGTGAGACATGCGCGTGTCCATTGCGGACGGAGACGCTCTCAAGGGCCGCAAAGGACAGGACGTTCGAGCCCTGTCCGTCCTGTTCGGATTTCAGGATGTTGGCGATGCGGGTTTCGGCACTGTCGGGATGCGTTGCGGGAAAGCCGGGCGGCGTGTCGTTCGGAGGCGTGGTGTCAGTCATGCCGGGCTCTCATCAGGGAAATGTCATATCGGATAGGGACCCTGACCCTAGCATGGCAGGTCCGAAAACGCATCCTGAACGGCAGGATGGTGACGAAGGGCCACGTTCTGCGTTAGCGTGTGGGTATGAGAAACCTGTTTGTTCGCTCCGGCGTCCGCCTTGCTGTCCGTCGTGCTGCCTGTCTTGCTGTTTCCGGTCTGGCTCTGTCCGTCGCCGGGGGATGGAGCGGTGGCTCTGCTTTTGCCCAGAATGCGCCACCGGTCTCGGGTCAGCCGTCTTCGGTGCCGACACCTGCGCCGCGTTCCGTGCCGTCGAGCTTTGCGGATCTGGCGAACAGGTTGTTGCCGTCGGTCGTGAATGTCTCGACATCCGCGGTGCTCAAGCCTGCCAAAAATGATGACAAGGGGCCGGATTCCAGTGATCCCGATGGACCGCAGGTGCCCTCTTTCCAACCTGGTTCTCCGCTAGAGAAGTTTTTCCACGATTACCTGAAGCACAAGCCCGCTCCGAACCGGCCGCCGCGCCGCCAGCAGGCGCTGGGGTCAGGTTTCATTATCGATGCATCCGGCATTATCGTGACGAACAACCACGTCATCGAAGGGGCGGATCAGGTCAGCGTCACATTGCAGGATGGGACCGAAATGCCAGCCCGCATTGTGGGGCGGGACAGTCAGGTCGATCTGGCCGTGCTGGAAGTCAAGCCGAAACACCCGCTGCCGACCGTTCCGCTGGGCCGGAGCGACAGGGCGCGGATCGGGGACTGGGTTCTGGCGATCGGCAACCCGTTTGGGTTGAACGGAACCGTGACGGCAGGCATCATTTCTTCGCGCGGGCGGAATGTCGAACATGGTCTGTACGACGACTATATCCAGACCGACGCCGCCATTAATCGCGGCAACTCGGGTGGTCCGCTGTTCAACCTCTCTGGCGAGGTCATCGGGATCAACACGCTGATCTATGGCGGCGCGGGTGGTGATTCCATTGGTATCGGCTTCGCTATCCCGGCCGATGATGCGCGGGGGATCATCGATCAGCTCCGACGTACGGGGCATGTTTCGCGAGGCTGGATGGGCCTGAAATTCCAGGACGTGACGAACGACATTGCAGAGACGCTCGATTTCCACAAGCCGGACGGTTCCAATGGCAAGGGCACGCTGGTCTCGGAAATCGACCCCAAGGGACCGGCTGCGAAAGCCGGGCTCGAGGTTGGTGACATCATCACCCGCGTGGGTGATCAGGATGTGACCGGCCAGACCATGCCGCGTATCATCGCGTCCATCCTGCCGGGGACGCAGGCGCAGTTGACGGTCTGGCACAAGGGGGCCTTCAAAACGCTGCCGATCACGCTCGCGCAGTCTCCAACGCCGCCGGACATGCCGCCTTCCGACACGCATCAGCCGGAACATCGCCATGCAGCCCTGGGTGAGCTTGGGGTGACGGTCAGTTCGATCGACGCCGATGCTCGCACACAATATGCGCTCTCTGACGATCAGCGCGGCGTCCTCGTCTCGCGTGTCGAGGCTGGAAGCCCCGCCGCATCACGTGGGATTGCGGAAGGGAATGTGATCACGCAAGTCGGGCAGGATCAGATCAACACGCCCGACGATTTCGCAAAAGCCATACAACGCCTGCATGATCGCAAAAAGACTGAAGTACTGCTGCTGCTTCAGGATGATGACGGACTGCGCTGGGTTCCGGTTCCATTCCTTGGGAACTGAACTGTTCTCTTCGCGCTGAAACGGCCCCATGAATTTCATGACGCGCCTGAGTCGGAAATGGCTCTCCATCCCGCCCCGGAACAGCAGTTGGCGCGAAGTGATGCGCCCTGCGACGCGTCAGACCATCCGGGTTCTGGTCTCGGTTGTCACGGCGTGGATCGTGGGTTCGCTCATGCATCTGCAGGAAACGATCTGGGCACTGGTGACAGCGCTGATCGTGACACAGTCCAGCATCAGCCAGACCATGACGACGGCCCGGGACCAGATCAGCGGCACGCTGATCGGAGCGATGGCGGGTGTGTGTGCGGTTGTGCTGGAAATTACGACGGGCCTGCGCTGGATCCCCTTCTGGATCATGCTGGCACCGCTGGTGTTTCTCACAGCCATTCAGCCGACGCTGCGCTTTGCCTGCATTACGTTGATGATCGTCTATCTGTTCCCCAGTCATGGCAGTCCGTTCCTGCCCATGATCACACGGCTTCTCGCTATTGTCGTTGGTGTCGCGGTTTCGATCGTGGTCTCATTCTTCATTCTGCACAGCAGTGCCCGCAAACAGGCATTTCATACGGCCGCGCGTCTGCTGCGACGGATGGACCAGCTTCTTAAAAGCGCCCTTGACCAGAATACCGGCTGGACGGCGATCGAACATCAGAACGATGACTGCGTGGCGTTGCTGAAGGAACTGGAAGACGCCGTGACCGAAGCGCGGCGTGAGCGCTGGGCCGAACTGGAAACGCGCGACCCGGTTCTGGCGGCTCTCCCGCGACTCATGCGGCGGCTGATGAATGACACGATGCTGGTGGCCCGTGCGATCGCTACGGGGCGTGCGGCCGGTAACACGGGACTTCTGCCGCTCTACAAAGGGCTGAGTCATGCGCTTCGTGCGTTGGCGCATTGCTGTGAAAAACAGCTTTCGGGGAATAGCAGCCAGCATAAAAACGGATCCGAAGATGAGGAAATTCTCGATCTTCTCCCGCGTCTGGAAGAACAAACGCGGCCGGAAATGCGCTTTGTCATGTCCCTGTTCCGTGAAGATCTGGAGCGGGTTGTCGGGGTGGTGATGCGCGGGGATGCGAGTGCCGCGAAGGACCTCTGAAGGCATGTCCGATATGGCATGGTCTCCGCATCACGGTCTCCGGCGCCGGGAGTGCTGTTGAAACCGTCATTCGGCTCTCACGTTGTTTCCGCGTTATGATGGCCCATGCCCGGCCTTGTCGGTCCCCGTCAGCGACCGGCCCGAAACCACGGAGAAGTCCATGATTACGCGCGAAACCCTCAAATCTCTTCCAGCCAATGTCCAGGCGCCCCCTTACGATATTGATGGCGTGAAACCGGGGATCGTGCATTTTGGCGTCGGTAATTTTTTCCGGGCGCATGAAGCGTTTTATGTGGAGCAGATTCTCGAACATGCGCCTGACTGGGCGATCATTGGCGTTGGTCTGACGGGTAGCGACCGTTCAAAGAAAAAGGCTGAGGAGTTCAAAAAGCAGGACTGCCTGTATTCCCTGACCGAGACGGCACCTTCCGGCAAAAGCACGGTGCGGGTCATGGGGGCCTTACGCGATTATCTTCTCGCCCCGGCCGATCCGGAAGCCGTGTTGAAGCATCTGGCCGACCCTGCCATCCGCATCGTGTCCATGACGATCACGGAAGGTGGCTACAACATCAACGAGACGACGGGTGCGTTCGATCTGGAAAATGCGGCGGTGAAAGCTGATCTGCAGAACCCGGAAAAGCCGTCCACTGTCTTCGGTTATGTCGTCGAAGCCCTGCGTCGCCGTCGGGATGCCGGACACAAGGCGTTTACGGTCATGTCCTGTGACAACCTGCGCCATAACGGCAATGTCGCCCGCAAGGCCTTCCTCGGCTATGCGAAAGCGCGCGATCCGGAACTGGCGAAATGGATCGAGGAGAACGCGACTTTCCCGAACGGAATGGTCGATCGTATCACCCCGACCGTTTCAACGGCCATTGCGAAGAAGCTGAACACGGCTAGCGGGCTGGATGACGACCTGCCGCTGGTGGCTGAGGATTTCCACCAGTGGGTGCTGGAAGACCAGTTCGCAGATGGCCGTCCGCCGCTTGAAAAAGCCGGTGTGCAGATGGTCCGGGACGTGACGGACTGGGAGCACGTCAAAATCCGGATGCTCAATGCCGGGCACGTCACACTGTGCTTCCCAGGCATTCTGGTCGGCTATGAGAATGTGGATGATGCCATTGAAGACAGTGAACTCCTTGGCAATCTGAAGAACTACCTCAACAAGGATGTTATCCCGACACTGAAGGCGCCTTCAGGCATGACGCTCGAAGGCTACCGGGACAGCGTCATCAGCCGCTTCTCCAACAAAGCGATGTCGGACCAGACACTCCGGATTGCCAGCGACGGCTGTTCCAAGGTTCAGGTGTTCTGGACGGAAACCGTGCGCCGGGCGATCGAAGGCAAGCGGGATCTGTCACGCATTGCGTTCGGAATTGCGTCCTATCTCGAAATGCTGCGTGGGCGGGACGAGAAAGGCGGGACGTATGAATCGTCCGAGCCGACTTATGGTGACGCCGAATGGAAGCTTGCCAAGGCTGACGATTTCGAAAGCTCTCTGAAGCTCCCGGCATTCGACGGGTGGCGCGATCTGGATACGTCCGAACTGGATCAGAAAGTCATCGCATTGCGGAAAGTGATCCGCGAAAAAGGAGTGAAGGCCGCCATTCCGGTCTGACCCTCGTTCCCAGAGGAGAGAAAAACCGTGCTTCGTGAGGGGCGCGGTTTTTTTTGTATGCGGAGATTTTTCGAGATCAGATCATGGCTCATGAGGACGAGAATAACGAAGATGACCATGCTCAGTCCCATGGCACATCTTTCTTGCCGGTTGAGAGTGCTGTAGTTTTCGCACGACTGAAAGTTTCGCAATGATCGCGAAAGATCAAAGCCGCTTGCCAGAACGGTCAGTCAGAGCTGGCGGTCGCGCTTGATCCGGTCCCAGGCGGCATTGATCCGCGCAACGCGGTCCTGGGCACGCCTGCGTTCAGCTTCTGTCATGGGTTTCTGGGCGAGGACGTCGGGATGGTGCTCACGGATCAGCGTGCGCCAGCGGACCCTGATTTCCGTATCCGTCGCGCTGCGGGTGATGCCGAGAATGCGATAGGCATCCGGTTCGTTCCCGCTGGACGCGCGGCTGTTACCGTTTTCCGCTCTTTCCCATGCTCCGGACGGCAGACCAAAGGCGCGGTGTACGCGCTGGAGGAAATCAAGTTCCTTGGGGTGCAGTTCACGGCTCGGCCCCGCATCGGCTCGGGCGATACGGAACAACGCCGTCATGAGATTTTCCAGAGGCGCCGTATTGTCGGCATAGGCCTTGCCCATCTCGCGGGCATACATCTCGAAATCGTCCGTTCGGTCGCGGGCACGATCGAACAGCATGCCCACTTCTTTGACGTTATCGGGCGGGAACTGGAAACATGTTTTGAAAGCGTTGATCTCGTGCCTGTTTACCGGCCCGTCGATCTTGGCCATCTTGGCACTGAGCGCGACGAGGCCGATTGCATAGAGCTGGTCGCGTTTGCCGAGGGCTGCTGCGATCTTGGCCGCGCCGAAAAAGGCCGCGCTGTTGGGATCGGGACGGCCATTCGCAGGGAAACGATCGCTCCAGCCGCCTGTCGAGGGTTTGAGCAGCGAACCATTATCGGCAGCGTGTCCCAGCGCCGCGCCCATCAGTGCTCCGAAAGGACCACCAACCGCGAAGCCCGCGACACCACCGAACATCTTGCCCCAGATAGCCATTTCATCAATCTAGCACGCCTGCTCACAGCGGCAAATGACAGATCGCAGGCAGGGTGCTCCGGATGGGCCAACCGCCCGGGCCTGCGGTGTGGTATAAGGCGGGAGTTACGAACCTATCGCCGTCTCATGCTTTTAAGGCGCAGGTTCTTCAATTCGTTTTATGACGGATACTTGTATGTCCACCTCGTTCCAGGCTGCCACTTTGGTCCCTTTCCGCTCTGATGACGAACTGCTGGATCTTCTGATCAAGCGTCTGCCTGAGCGGTTGCAGAAAGTGCTGAACTGGCTGCGGCAGCCGGATCACCGATGGGTCCGGATTCCGGCGGGCGTGCTATTCCTGCTGGGGGGCGTGTTGTCTATTCTGCCGGTTCTGGGGCTGTGGATGCTGCCGGTCGGCGTGATGCTGCTGTCACAGGACATTCCGTTTTTCCGCCGCCTGCAAGGGCGTGTCCTGCGCTGGGTCGAGCGCAGACATCCGGACTGGCTGGGTCTGTCCGGAGATGGTGCCGGGCGCTAGTTACCCGGTCGGTGGTCTTTCTGAAGATGTATCAGCGCCGCGACGCGAAGGGCTGAAGCCAGCGGGCGTTCCGGTGGCCGTGCTGCGTCGAGAGACGCCACCAGAGACGCAAAGCTCTGCTGACGCAGTGCGGCCATCGCGTCTAGCACCGTCCAGAATTCGGGTTCCAGCGCAACCGACGTCCGGTGCCCTGAAAGCGACAGGCTGCGTTTGACGAGATCGCTCATGCCGACTGCCCCTCAAGGCGGTTCAAGGCCCAGTGCGCGGTTTCGGAAATATCAGGGTCCGGATCGTTCAACAAAGCCCGTGCTGACGAGGCCAGTGTTGGGTCGGCGGAGTTGCCGATAGCAATCAGCACGTTGCGTACGAACCGGTTGCGCCCGATCCGCTTGATCGGAGAGGCGGAAAAAAACGTGCGGAAGGCCACATCATCCAGCCGGACCAGTTCGTCGAGCTTTGGGGCGACAAGTTCAGGACGCGCCTGAAGTTTGATATGCCGCGCGCTCTCCGCAAAGCGGTTCCACGGACAGACGGACAGGCAGTCGTCGCACCCATAGATATGATTGCCAATTTTGGGGCGCAGATCGTGAGGGATCGGGCCTTTATGCTCGATTGTCAGATAGGAGATGCAGCGCCTCGCGTCCATTTTTCCGGGTGCCGTAAAGGCATCTGTCGGGCAGGCGGTCAGGCAGCGTGTGCAGGATCCGCAGCTTCCGCCTGTTGGTTGGGACGGTGTTAGTTCCAGCGTGGTGTAGATTTCGCCCAGAAGCAGCCAGGAGCCATGTTCCCGCGAGACGAGACAGGTGTGTTTTCCCGTCCAGCCGAGCTGCGCCTTTTCCGCCAGCGCGCGCTCCGAAACCGGCGCGGTATCAACGAACACCTTCACCTGCGTCTCCGGTCCGCCTAATTTGACGACATACTGCGCCAGATGTTTGAGCATGCCTTTGATGACGTCGTGATAGTCGCGGTTACGGGCATAGACGGAGATGTTGCCGCATTCGGGATCGGTCGTTGGGCCTTCCGCAGGAGCATAGGAAAGGCCCAGCGAAATTACGCTCTGTACTTCGGGCCACAGCGCCTGGGGATGGGCGCGTTCTTCGATGCGAGTCTCCATCCACTCCATAGTTCCGTGATGGCCTTGTGCGACGAATTCCCGCAATCCCTGCGCTACTTCGGGACCAAGTTCGGCCTTGCAGAACCCAACCGCATCAAAACCCAGATGGCGGGCATGATCCGTAATCCGGGTTTCGAGCCCTGTGTCGGCTTTTTGGGACGTACGCATGGAAGGGACGGATCTTGCCGGTGAACGGGAGGCCGTTATGCCATCGCAAGCGCGAGCGGGCCAGCTTTTCTGCTGTTGCGGATGGCGGTGTTAGACAGGATTTGTCACGATCTGAAAATGGCTTGCCACGCCGGGGGCGGAGCGGCATCGTTGGGCGATGCGACATCTTTTCTGCTCCATTCTGCCCGCTTCTGTGCTGGGCATGACGTCCATTCTGGCACTGAGTTCGGTCGCACGCGCTGCCCCGTCCGCCGCGCAGATTTATGATTATGTCCGGAATGATCCGGTCCGTCTGAACATGTTCCTGCGGGCTTTCCCAAAAGGAGCGGACCTGCACAATCATCTGGTCGGCGCGATCTACGCCGAAAGTATGCTGGACTGGGCTGCGCGCGATGGGCTTTGCGTCTCCCTGACGGAAAAGCGTATTCTCGATCATGCCTGCACGCATCCGGGAGACAGCGAGTTTCCTGCTGCCGATCTGTCGCATCATACAGGATCGGAAAACGCGCTGATCGATGCGTTGTCTATGCGCGATTTTGTGCCGTCTGCGGGCGATGCGTCTGGCCACGACCATTTCTTCGCGACCTTCGCCCGATTTAACGCCATCGCCGATGCGCATGGGGGCGAGATGCTGGCCGAAGCCCGCGACCGCGCCGCACGGGATCATGTGACGTATCTGGAACTGATGATCTCGCCTGGAATCGGCCCGATGATCGGGGCCGGTTTTCATCATCCGTTGCAGGGCGACGACCTCGCTTCCGCGCATCAGGCGCTTGCCTCTGAAATTCCGGCACTGGTGCAGAAAGCGCGTGCTGAGACGGATCGGATGGAGGCTCAGGCGAAGGATGTGCTGAAATGTGGAACACCGCAGGCCCATCCGGGATGTGCTGTTACGGTGCGCTACCTGTTCCAGACCCTACGGACGCTGCCGCCTCAGGCCGTTTATGCTCAGCTCGATGCAGGTTATGCAACTGTGAAGGCCGATCCGCGCTTCGTCGGGCTTAATATCGTGGCACCCGAAGACGATCCCACCGCCATGCGTGACTATGACCTGCATATGCGGATGTTCCATTTTCTGAACGGCGTGTATCCCGGCGTGAAATTGAGCCTGCATGCCGGTGAGCTCACGACGGGCCTCGTCCCGACTGAGGGGCTGCGGCACCATATCCGTGCAGCCGTCGAAGTGGCGGGGGCCAGCCGGATCGGGCATGGGGTCGATGTGGCACTGGAGGACGATCCTGAATCGCTGCTGTCTGAAATGGCGCGGCGTTTTGTGATGGTGGAAATCAACCTCACCAGCAATGACGAGATACTCGGCGTCAAAGGCGCGGCACATCCGTTTTCGCTGTATCGCAGGGCCGGGGTGCCGATGGCGCTGTCCACGGATGATGAGGGCGTCTCACGCGGGGATCTGACGCAGGAATATGTCCGCGCGGCTCAGACCTATGATCTGTCCTATGCCGATCTGAAAACGCTGTCTCGCGCCGGGCTGGACTATGCATTCGTGCCGGGTGAAAGTTTGTGGTCCGATCATCAGCCGGGGCAGTTCGTTCCGGCCTGCCAGACTTTGCCCATCATATCCGCGTCCTGCACGGCGTTTTTGAAATCCAGCGAAAAAGCCCGGCTGCAATGGGCGCTTGAAGAGCGGTTCTGCACGTTTGAAGCCGCTGTTACACATGAGGGTCTCTACCAGTGAAATCTGTCTCAACCGTTTTTGGGGCTGCGCTCCTGTCCCTCTATGCGTCTGGTATGGCGTTGGCCCATGCCCCGATCCCCGTTCGCGTCGTCGTCGTCACGACTTTCGAGATCGGCAAGGACACAGGGGATACGGCGGGTGAATACCAGAACTGGATCGAAAAACTGCCCTTGCAGCAGACGATCCCGGCCCCCGGCACCGATCATGACGTGATGCACTATAATCCGGACCTGCATGTTCTGGGCATCGCAAGCGGCGAGGGACCGGAACACATGGCCTCGGCCATCACGGCTCTCGTGCTTGATCCGCGGTTCGATCTACGCCATGCCTATTTCGTGCTGGCAGGGATTGGCGGAATTGATCCCAATTTCGGCACCATCGGTTCGGCCGTCTGGGCACCGCGTGTTATCAATGGCGGTCTGTCCCATCTGGTGGACCCACGCGAAATTCCCGCCTCCTGGCCGGACGGATTTACGCCTGTGCAGGGCAGCACTCCGGATGAAAAGCCGCGTCCTGCGCTGCATTCCGGCATGGGAGACATGGAATACACGCTCGACCCGGCCCTCGTGCAGTGGGCCTATGGGCTGACGAAGGACATCGCCCTTCCCGATAATGATGGTTTGAAAGCATCGCGCCTGCGTTACACCGGTTTTGCTCCCGCCCAGAAGCCCCCTTCCGTGCAGCTTGGCGACACGATTTCGGGCGAAACGTTCTGGGTCGGTGCGAAAATGAACCAGTGGGCCGAACGCTGGGTGAAATACTGGACGGATGGACAGGGTGTGATGGCCACGACGGCGGAAGAAGACGTCGCGTTCTGTCAGGCTCTGGCGCTTCAGGGCAAGGCTGGGCGCGTTGATCCGAAGCGCGCGCTGATCCTGCGGACGGCCAGCAACTTCGACATGCCTCCGCCGGGGCAGAGTGCGGCGCAGCTTCTGTCGGATGAAGCGCATGAGACGGGTTTTTCGGGTTTTCAGGCCTCGGTGGATGCGGCTTATACGGTTGGGAGCGTCGTCGTGAAGGAACTGGCGACGCACTGGGACCGATATGGCAAGGCCCTGCCTTTAGTGCAGTCGTCAGCGCCGTAATGAGTCCGGGGCAACGCCCCGGATTACAGGGTCAGATCCGGCATCGGCCATTCGTCTTCGGTCCAGTCGCCCTTGGCCCAGTCTTCGCGCAGTTTTATGGCCAGAGCATTAAGCGTGCCGTCCACGATGGCGGCGCGGATCTGGCGCATCAGGCGCTGGTAATAGGCCAGATTGTGCCATGTCAGCAGCATCGGGCCGAGCATTTCGTTGGCACGGAACAGATGATGCAGATAGGCACGGCTGTAGCGGCCAGCGACGGGTGTATCGTCATGCGGCGTCAGCGTGCGCGTGTCTTCGGCGAAACGGGCATTGCGCAAATTGATGGCGCCGCGCTCGGTATAGGCGCGGGCCGTGCGACCCGCGCGCGAGGGCATCACGCAGTCGAACATATCCACGCCGCGCATGACCGCGCCCAGAAGATCGTCCGGCGTGCCGACGCCCATCAGATATCGCGCTTTGTCCTGCGGCAGCATTGGCGTGGTGAAGTCCAGCGTCGAGAACATCAGTTCCTGACCTTCCCCCACGGCCAGACCGCCGATCGCATAGCCTTCAAAGCCGATCTCGGTCAGGGCCTTGATGGAATATTCGCGTAAGTCCCGCTCGGTGCCGCCCTGCACGATGCCGAACTGACCATATCCCTCACGCGCTACGAAAGCCTCGCGGGAGCGGGCGGCCCAGCGCATGGACATTTCCATGGATTTCCGCAGGGCTTCGGGCGTGGCGGGCAGGGCTGGACATTCGTCGAACGCCATGGTGATGGTCGCATCGAGCTTGAACTGGATTTCGGTCGAGATTTCCGGTGTCAGGCGGTGCTTGCTGCCGTCGATATGCGAACGGAACGTCACGCCGTCTTCGTCAAGCTTGCGCAGCGCGCCGAGTGACATGACCTGAAATCCGCCGGAATCGGTCAGGATCGGGCCGGGCCAGTCCATCATTCTGTGCAGGCCGCCCAGCTTCTGCACACGGTCCGCCGTGGGGCGCAGCATGAGATGATAGGTGTTGCCCAGAACAATGCCTGCACCCGTAGAGCGTACAGCGTCCATCGTCATGCCCTTGACCGTGCCGACGGTGCCGACCGGCATGAAGGTCGGGGTCGGGACTGTACCGTGGCGGGTGTGCAGATGGCCCGCGCGCGCCATGCCGCAGGTCGCCTCAGGCACCCAGGTCATTTTGGTGGCGTGATCGGTTTTATGATCGCTCATGGTGCGCGCTCCAGCAGGCAGGCATCGCCATACGAATAGAACCGCAATCCGTTGGCGATGGCGTAGGCATAGGCCTCACGCATGGTCTCGGTGCCGCTGAACGCGCAGACGAGCATGAACAGCGTCGAACGCGGCAGATGGAAATTGGTCATCAGCACATCCACCGCCTTGAAGCGATATCCGGGCTTGATGAAAATGGAGGTTTCGCCACGCCATGGGGCCACGGTTCCGTCTTCGCGGGCCGCGCTTTCCAGCAGCCGCAGGGACGTGGTGCCGACGGCGACGATCCGACCGCCACGGGCGCGGGTCTCGTTGATGGCGGCGGCGGTTTCGGCGTCGATCTCACCCCATTCCGCGTGCATCTTATGCTCGGCAATGGTGGAGCGGACGGGCAGGAACGTCCCCGCGCCGACATGCAGCGTCAGGGTCCGGCGCTGGATGCCTTTTGCGTCCAGTGCTGCGAGCACTTCAGACGTGAAATGCAGGCCCGCCGTGGGGGCCGCGACCGCCCCCCGGTACTGCGAGAAAATGGTGTGGTAATCCGTATCGTCCTGTTTCGTCGGGCCGAAAGGGCGCTCAATATAAGGAGGCAGGGCCAGCGCGCCGACCCGTTCGAGGAACGCGTCGAAATCGTCTCCCTCCACCGAGAAGCGGATGCTGACCGCGCCGTCGCCTTCGTTTTCCACAACGGTCGCCGTGACGGGATCGTCGCCGAAATGGAGGATGTCCTGCGGCTTCAGCTTGCGGGAATTGCGTGCCAGGGCGTGCCAGCTTCCGTCCGCCAGAATACGATCAAGCGTCAGGCCGATTTTTGCCTCGCCACGCGTAGCGGCAAGCTGGGCGCGGATAACGGCCGTATTGTTGGCAATCAGCAGATCCCCTTCACGCAGGAAATCCGGCAATTCGCGGATTATATGCGGATCAGGCGCCAGACCAGGCCGGACATGCAGCAGCGTTGCGCTGTCACGCGGGCGTGCAGGCTCCGTCGCGATGTGATCGCGGGGGAGTTCGAAATCGAAGGGGGCGAGATCGTCCGTCATGGGAACGTTCTCTAGCAGGTTCGGCCCGCATGAAAACGTCAGACCCGCGGGCCTGACGTATCTTTTTGTGTAGCAGGTGTGCGTTTCAGGCCGAAACGCTGAGCAGATGGCTCGTATTGCTGCTGGAACCGGAGTTGGAAGATCCCCCAGAGGTCGTTTCGGAAATGATGTTGCCTTGGGCGTCCTCGACGATGGTCGTCGTGGAGCCGTCGGCATTCAGTTTCGTTGTCGTAGTTTCCTGAGTGGAGGAGCTGCTGCTGGAGGATGAGGATGCGCTGGAAGACGACGCGCTGCTCGCGCTGTAAAGGCTGCTCATGGCCGAAGAGCCGATGGAAGAAATGCCTGTCATAATGAAAAAGACTCCGTTGGGAAGACACGAAGACCAGTTTCGGATCAGAAGGTTAAGAAAGGATAAGGACTCCTGTAACCGAGTGATACGGAGTGTATGCGGTTACGGTATTCGCAGCAGTTTCAATCGCAATGAAGGTATGATCTGTAATCAAGGCGTCATTTCATGCCAGGAAGTGTCTTCGCCTCTTGCCAGAGTGCTTCCATGGTCGGCAGGTCCTGCTCGGCCATGGTCTGCCCCTTGCGCGCGAGCATGGTTTCCATCGCTTCGAAGCGGCGGGTGAATTTGGCATTGCTCCGGCGCAGGGCTGCTTCGGGATCGATATTCAGTTTGCGGGCTAGACTTGCCACGGTGAACAGGACGTCGCCCAGTTCGTCTTCGATGCGATCCCGGTCTCCGCCGAGTTCGGCTTTCAGTTCGTCGATCTCTTCATGGACTTTGTCGAGAATGCCTGTGGGGTCGTCCCAGTCGAACCCCACGCGAGCGGCGCGGCGGCTCAGTTTTGCGGCGCGCATCAGGGCGGGGAGCGGAAGGGCAACACCGGCCAGTGCGCCATATTCGGCCTTGCGCTGACGCTCGGCGTCTTTTTCCTGCTCCCAGGAGTCGTCATCCAGGGCAGCATCGCCGAAAACATGCGGGTGACGGCGCACGAGCTTGTCGGCGATCAGTCCTGCCACGGTCTCGAAATCGAAGAGACCAGCTTCCTGTGCCATCTGGGCCTGAAAGACGACCTGAAGCAGCAGGTCCCCCAGTTCGTCGGGAATGGCCTCGCGGTCGTCACGGGCGATAGCGTCCATGACTTCATAGGCTTCTTCAATCGCGAAGGGAGCGATCGTCGCCGGGGTCTGTTCCACATCCCAGGGGCAGCCGCTTAGCGGGTCACGCAGGCGCTTCATGACGTCCAGCAGGCGGTCGATCTGCCGGGGGGAGGGGTGTGTCATGGAAACATCCTGCTGTTATCGTGCTGCAGGATTCATACCCGTGTGGCTTTATGGATGAAAGCGTCGCAAAGGGTGCCAGCGGGTGACAGCATGACATTCCCGACGTAAAACGACTGCCGGACGTTTCAGGCATCTGCCGGGGCGAAACGGATTTGCAGACAGGGTAGATGGCGTATGGCACGCATTTTCATTGATGGGGAAGCAGGCACGACGGGTCTGGGCATCCGCCAGCGGATCGAAGCCCTTCCGGCCTCTTACGGTCTGGAAATCCTGTCCATCGATCCGGCATTGCGCAAGGATACGGCTGCCCGTCGCTCCATGCTTGAGCAGGCGGATGTCGCCATTCTGTGCCTGCCCGATGATGCCGCTCGGGAAACGGTGGCGCTGGCCGAAGGGCTGGATGTCCGGATTCTGGACGCGAGTACGGCGCACCGTATTGCGGATGGCTGGGCCTATGGCTTCCCCGAAATGGATAAAGCACAGGCTGATGCCATCAAGGATGCGCGTTTCGTTGCCAATCCCGGCTGTTATCCGACGGGTGCGATTGCCTTGATGCGGCCGCTGGTTCGAGCGGGTCTGCTTCCTGCCGATCATCCTGTCTCGATCAATGCCGTCTCCGGCTATAGCGGGGCAGGGCGGGTTGCGATCGAAGAGCATGAAAGGAACGGTGGGCCGGCTTTCTTCCTGTATGGGTTGAACCTCAAGCACAAGCATCTGCCCGAAATCCGGCACTATTCTGGCCTCACGCGTCAGCCGCTGTTTGTGCCGTCGGTCGGGCATTTCCCGCAGGGTATGATCGTGTCGATCCCGCTGCACCTGAACGATCTGCCGGGCCAGCCTTCGGCAGCCGAGATCGAAGCCGTGCTGCAGGACGCCTATGCAGGATGTGACCATGTGCGCGTTGTCCCCGCCGAAACACAGCTCGTGGCTGACACGTTGGCCAATACCGACGACATGGAACTGCGTGTCCATCATAATGGCGCGCAGGCTGTCCTGACCGCGCGTCTGGACAACCTGGGCAAGGGGGCTTCGGGGGCCGCCATCCAGAACCTGCTTCTGATGCTGGGGCTTTAAAGGTCTCATTTTGCACTCTGGTCCTTTCGTGAGGAATGCAGTAGGGTGCGGACCGCCCGCGCGAGAGTGGCGGAACGGTAGACGCAGTCGGCTCAAAATCGACCGCCGAAAGGCATAGGGGTTCGAGTCCCCTCTCTCGCACCATGAGCGGTCATTTCCTGCCGGAATGGCCTCAGGACCGATCAGCCCGGAACGAGCATGTCCAAGCCGACTGTCAGACCCTCCCGCCCGTTCTTTTCCTCAGGTCCCTGCGCCAAGCGCCCCGGTTGGTCCCTGTCCGGCCTGGACCAGGCTCTGTTGGGCCGTTCGCATCGTGCGCCGGAAGGTCGTGTGCGCCTTAAAGAGGTCATTACCCGCTCTAGAGACCTGCTCGGTATTCCGGCGGATTGGCGCGTTGGAATTGTTCCGGCTTCTGATACCGGAGCCGTGGAAATGATCCTGTGGGCCCTCGCCGGTGAGCGCGGTATCGACGTCCTGTCCTTTGAGAGCTTCTCCGGAACCTGGGCTCAGGATCTGCATGACGTTTTGAAAATCGAAGACCTTCGCGTTCTGGAGGCGCCTTATGGTGAGTTGCCAGACCTGAAGGAAGTGGACTGGAGCCGTGATGTCGTCCTGACGTGGAACGGTACGACGTCGGGTGTCTGCATCCCTGATGCCAGCGCCATTCCTGTTGAACACGAAGGTCTGGTCATTTGTGACGCCACGTCTGCGGCGTTTGCGATGGATCTGCCGTGGGACCGGCTCGATATCGTGACGTGGTCCTGGCAGAAGGCGCTGGGAGGGGAGGCCGCGCATGGCATGGTGGCGCTGAGCCCCCGTGCGGCTGCCCGTCTGGCGCAACCATCCCCGCGTCCGCTCCCCAAGATCTTCCGTCTGGCCAATAAAAAGGGTCTGATCGAAGCCATTTTCGAAGGCGATACGATCAACACGCCGTCCATGCTCTGCGTCGAGGATGCGCTGGATGGTCTGCGCTGGGCCGAGCAGATCGGAGGGCTACCCGCTCTCAAGGCACGCTCGCAGCAGAATCTGGCGGTCGTCACGAAATGGATCGAGACGGCGGACTGGGTGTCGTTTCTTTCGGTACGGGAAGAGACCCGGTCCAGTACGTCGATCTGTCTGAAAATTACGGCGCCATGGTTTGAGCGCCTGTCTGACGACGCAAAGGGCAAAGCGGTCAAGCATCTGACTGGCCTCGTTGCTGAGGAGGGGGCGGGTTACGATCTGGCCGCCTATCGCGATGCGCCGGCCGGTCTGCGGATCTGGGGGGGCGCGACGGTCGAGACGGCAGATATTGAAGCGCTGTTGCCCTGGCTGGACTGGGCCCATGAACAGACGCGTGCGGTATTTTCAGCATGAGCCTGTATTCTGAAGTGCCAAGCGCTGCTCTGCTGCCTTCTGGCTTTGCCGATCTGCTTCCCGGGGAAGCCGAAGCCGAAGCCCGCGGCATTGCCAGCGTTATGGAAGCCTTTTCCCGTCATGGCTATCAGCGGGTGCGTCCGCCACTGCTGGAGTTTGAAACGTCCCTGCTGGGTGGCGCGGGCGAATCCCTTGCGCCACAGACCTTCCGCCTCATGGACCCGAACTCGCATCGTATGATGGCTCTGCGTCCGGATATGACGACGCAGATCGCCCGGATCGCAAGCATTCGTCTCCAGGACGCCCCCCGTCCTCTGCGCCTGTCCTATTCGGGAAGCTGCATCGTGGTCGGCACGCCCGGACGTGAAGCCGACCGTCAGGTCTCGCAGGCAGGGATCGAACTGATCGGCCCCGACAGTGCTCAGGCTGATGCTGAAGTCATTGCGCTCGGTGCAAAGGCGCTTGCAGAGCTCGGAATCGAGGGGGTGTCGTTCGATCTGTCCATGCCCGCTCTGGCGCTGGGACTGATTGAAGGCGTCATTCCCGAAGCCGACCGCGAACCCTTGTTGTATGCGCTGGACCGCAAGGATGCAAGCGCCGTGGCGGAACTGGGTGGTCCGATTGCCGGAATGCTGGCTGTTATGCTCCGTGCTGCCGGTCCTGCCGACCGTGCACTGGATCTGTTGGCGGAACTTGATTACCCCAAGGACATTGCCGGACATTTTGAACGTCTTGCGGCCTCCGTGGCTGCGATCCGAGAGCGCAGTCCGGATTTGCGGCTGACCATTGATCCCGTCGATTTCCGGGGCTGGCGTTATCATACCGGCCTCTGCGTGACGGTATTTTCGACCAGCTCGCGTGAGGAACTGGGACGTGGTGGACGTTATCTGGCAGGGCAGGAGCCTGCCTGTGGCTTGACGCTCCGCCCGCAAGCCCTTTTGCGTGCCGCCCCGATCTCTGCGTCGCGCCCGCGCTGTTATGTGCCTGTTAATCTGGAGGCATCTAGTCTCTCCGGCCTGCACAAGGCCGGTTACGCCACGGTGTCCGCCTTGTCTCACGACGAAGACGAGTTCGCTCAGGCGCGTCATCTGCGCTGCACCCATGTCTGGAAGGATGGTGCGGCCCAGCCGCTCTGACCTGCCGATCCCTTTCGTTTCTCCCGCCCCGTATTGTCAGTTCTAGGAAGTCAACTCATGTCCAACGTCACCGTGATCGGAACCCAGTGGGGAGACGAGGGTAAAGGCAAAATCGTCGACTGGCTCGCTAGCCGCGCCGATATCGTCGTCCGCTTTCAGGGCGGCCACAATGCCGGTCACACGCTGGTTGTGGGCGATCAGGTCTACAAGCTGTCGCTGCTGCCGTCCGGTCTGGTGCGTGGCAAGATCGGCGTGATTGGCAATGGCGTCGTTGTGGACCCTAAAGCCCTGATGACCGAGATCGACCGCGTCACTGGGCAGGGCCTTGTCGTTACGCCCGAGACGCTATGGATTGCCGAGAACGCTCCGCTGATCCTGCCGGTACATGGCGCGCTCGATCGTGCGCGTGAAGCTGCCCGTGGTGAGCACAAGATCGGCACGACCGGTCGTGGCATCGGCCCGGCTTATGAGGACAAGGTCGCCCGTCGCGCCATCCGCATCTGCGACCTGGCCGAGCCCGAGACGCTGGACTGGAAGCTGGACGAACTGCTCCTGCACCACAACACGCTGCTCGCCGGTCTGGGTGCCGAGACGTTCACGAAGGAGCAGCTCAAGGACTTCCTGACCGAGATCACGCCGCGTCTTCTGCCGTTCTCCTGCCAGGTCTGGGACCGTCTGGACGAAGCCCGCCGTGCCGGTCGTCGCATCCTGTTCGAAGGTGCGCAGGCTGTCATGCTGGACGTCGATCACGGCACCTATCCGTATGTCACGAGCTCCAACACGGTTGCGGCCGTGGCAGCTTCGGGCAGCGGTGTCAGTCCGTCTTCTGTCGGCTTCGTGCTCGGAATTGCCAAGGCTTACACGACCCGCGTGGGCGAGGGGCCGTTCCCGACCGAACTGCACGACCAGACCGGCCGGACCCTCGGTGAGCGCGGACATGAATTCGGCACCGTGACCGGTCGCCCCCGTCGCTGCGGCTGGTTCGATGCGGTTCTGATCCGTCGTGCCGTCCGTGTCGGCGGCGTCAGCGGCATCGCCCTGACGAAGCTGGACGTTCTGGACGGTCTGGACGAGATCTTCATCTGTATCGGCTACGAACTGGACGGCCAGAAAATCGAAACGTTCCCGTCCGCTCCGGGGGCACAGTCCCGCGTGAAGCCGGTTTACGAGACGATGCCGGGTTGGAAGGAAACGACGGCTGGTGCCCGTTCCTGGGCTGAACTTCCCGCACAGGCCATCAAGTATGTCCGCCGCATCGAGGAACTGATCGAAGCTCCGGTGACGCTGCTCTCCACCAGCCCAGAACGCGACGACACCATCCTGATGCGCGATCCGTTCGAAGACTGAACTGAGATCCCTGGAATCGGCCGGGGCATTAACGAAGTCTCAATCCCTGTCCGTCACAAAAGACCGGACAGGGGCATAACGGGATTTCAATGGCCGACACACAGGCAGACAATAGCCAGGAACTGCTCATCGCTGAGCGGTATCTGATCAGCCTGGATCACAAACAGCCCGATCTGGCTGGCTGTGCGACATATACCGCCCAGGATATGACGGCAGCGGGCAACTCCTATCTCGCGCTCGCCCCTGTTGCTCCCTCGGCCCGCCTCTCGGAAATTATGTTCTTTCGGCATGAAAGCGTGATTCCGATTCAGGCTCATGAATATTCTGCAGGCGCGCTCTGGATCCTGTGTCCGCATCCGCCCGGCCCCTCCCTTGCGGAAGGTCTGGGACTCTGGACGGAAAGCCAGTTGATCGACGGCGTCATCCGGCCCTTTGCCTCCCTGTTCCAGAGCCTCGAAGCAGCACGCCTGACCTGTCGTAATATCCGACCGGATAACCTGTTCGT
The DNA here is from genome assembly GCF_007988905.1 of Gluconobacter kanchanaburiensis NBRC 103587. Lineage (GTDB taxonomy): Bacteria > Pseudomonadota > Alphaproteobacteria > Acetobacterales > Acetobacteraceae > Gluconobacter > Gluconobacter kanchanaburiensis. Next base: position 18,368 of record NZ_BJVA01000018.1, on the reverse strand, counting down.
GGGACAGGGATTGCACAAGATTGTCCTTGGCCCTCTGGGCGTGGGAGCTCCTGCGGAAAATCAGGCTGTCGTTTTCGAGCCCCTGTCCTCCGCTGTCTGCCGCCCTTCTGCGCGTGGCGACGGCACGATCGACGACGATATTTTCTCGCTGGGCGTGATGATTCTGGCGCTTGCGATCGGAAAGCTGCCGCTGGAGGGGCTGTCCGACACGGATATTCTCCGGCGCCGTTTCGAAGTGGGAACGCCTGCGGCCTATATGGAGGGGCAGAACGTCCCGGTGGGGCTGCGTTCCCTTTTGACGGCAATGCTGGCGGACGATCCTGTCAATCGTCCGTCTCCCCGGGATCTGGTGACGATCGCGCCCAGTAAGCTTTTTACCGTCCGTTCGATCCTGCCAGCCCGTGTCCCCCTCATGATCGGCGGAAATGCCGTTTATACCCCTCAGGCTCTGGCCTGGTACGCGGGACGACATCCGACAGAATTTTCTGGGCTTCTGCAACGGAAGGTCGTCAGTAACTGGCTGCACAGCGAACTTGAACTGTCTGTCATGGCGAGCCTGATCGAACAGGCGAGCGCGTCCTTTCTGCCAGCTGGGGGAGGCAAGGCCGTCGATCCTGCGACGATGGTCCTCACACATGCGATTTCGGTGCTCGACCCCGCGGCCCCAATGTTCTGGGGAGGGATATGGTTCTGGCCGGAGGCCCTTCCTCGTATGGTTGCGCAGGCAGTGGTACAACCTGCAACGCCGGATGAAGAGCGGACAATCCGCAATATCCTGAACTTCATGGCTGGAAATCCCGATGCGTTTGTTTCAGCGCATCTGCCTCGTCGTCAGGGGCAGCAGATCACAGCTTTGTCAGTTGTGGCCCGGCGTGCGGGGGCGAAAGGCCTCGAACTGGTCAGACGTCTTCCCTATGACACCAACAGTTTCCTTCCCTGCCTGTCAAAACGGTGTTGGGAAGAGCGGATCTCTCTTCCCGACGGCCTGTCGCAATGGCTTGACCGCCACGCGGGGATTGAAGATCTTCCCGAGGATGTTCTCGGTCGTTCGGGTTTTCTGGATGATCAGATGCGTTCATTCCTCGAAGCCTGCTGTGGTCGACAGGGCATTGTGCCTCTTTCTCTGTCCCAGAAGGCCGGTCTTCCGGTCTGGCTGGCCGATCTGACCCTGCTGGCGGCTGTCCAACGGAAATTCGATGCCAAGCCGCTCAGTTTTCTTGCAAAACGGGCGTTGCCTCTCCTTGAAACGGAACTCAGGCAGTGGCGAAGCAAGACGTCCCGTGCACGCCGGCGTGTGCGGCTTGGAAAGGCAGCAGAAGACGGAAATCTGGGTGTGTTTCTGGCAGTCGTGAATGACCCGACCGGTCTAAGGCTGGATCATAGGCAGGCACAGGAAGCAGAGGCCGAGATCAGCAATCTGATGCGTGTCATGGATGAAGCGCCTGAACGGCGTGCCGCAAACGATCGCGAAGCCCGTAATTCCGGCGAGTTTTTTTCACTTCTGACGGGTATTGCAGTGGCTATGGCAAGCGTCTGGCTGGAATTCTGTCGGTGAGGACCCATTATGGCATCGGTTAAACAGGCGGAAGAAACGATGCTGCGTGCCCCCGGATTTCGCTGGTGGCACGGAATCATTATTGGTCTGCTGCTGTCCTATGTGCCTGGCAGTCTGTTGGTTGCCGGAGTCCTGCTGCTTCCCTTGGTTGCACTGCGTTTTGTCGATCCTAATGCGGACAGTCAGCGTATCATGATTGTTCTGTTTTATGTCGGCGCGGTCATGGTGCATCCGCTTCATGAAGCCTGGGCCGGAAATGGTGACTGGGACACATGCATTGCCCAGATCACCAATCCGATTACGCTTGCGCTGGACTGGCTTGCCGTCGGAGCAGCGTGGCTTGTCGCAGAGGCATCCGCCATCGGGGGCAGGCTGTGGAATGCGGAAGTTGCGCGACGCGAGCGCAAGTCCATTGAAAAGCGTATCGCCTATCTTCAGGAAGAATGGATGTCGTCAGACGACTCTCCCGCCGCCTGAAGAACGAACGGGCGGGACCGGCTTTTATTCCGCTGTCTGATCCTCAGTTGATGCGTCCATCAGGCGCGAGGCCAGATCATTGGCGCCACCGACAAGGCCTTTGGCATAATCCTGGGCCGAGAACGGCCGCAGGTCTTCGGCCTGTTCGCCGACACCGACCATGTGTACGGGAAGTTTGAACTGTTCGGCCAGAGCGACCACGATCCCGCCGCGTGCCGAACCGTCGAGCTTGGTGACGATCAGTCCTGTCACGTTCACCAGTTCGCGGAAGACACGGACCTGTTCTATGGCGTTTTGTCCGGTCGTGGCGTCGAGAACCAGCAGGACGGAATGAGGTGCCGTTTCGTCGAATTTCCGCATGACGCGGATGATTTTCGCCAGTTCCTCCATCAGGGCGCCCTTGTTGTGGAGGCGTCCCGCAGTATCGATCAGAAGCAGATCGGTCCCGGCTTCCGTGGCGCGTTTGAGGCCATCATAGGCAAGGCCTGCGGCATCGGCACCGTGTTTTCCGGCAATAACCGGTACGTTGGCGCGTTTTCCCCAGACTTCGAGCTGTTCGACTGCTGCGGCGCGGAACGTGTCTCCGGCCACAAGCATCACGGACTTGCCTTCTTCCGTATAATGCCTTGCCATTTTCCCGATCGTGGTGGTTTTTCCCACCCCATTCACGCCGACAACAAGCACGACGTGAGGTTTCTTCGCCGGATCGGGCTCGAAAGGGATGGCCACGGGTTCGAGAACACTGGCGATTTCCGTTGCCAGGGTTTCGCGGATTTCTTCGCTGGTCACGTCCTTGCCGAAACGTGTGCTCCGGAAGCTCTCGATGACACGTTCGGCCACTGCGGGCCCGAGATCGGCTGCAATCAGCTCGTCCTCAAGCTCTTCGAGAGCCGTTTCGTCCAGTTTGCGATGCGTGAAGACGGCGCCGAGACGCGAACTCGACCGCGAGAGACCCTGTTTGAGTCGTGAGAAAAATCCAGCCATGTACGGGAGTTCGGACAGGTGGGGCTGAACGTCAAGAGGATCAGAGAAATTGGACGCGTTTCAGGAGCGTATTTCCGCCAGAACTGTGCCGTTTTCCTGTCCCGTGGCGCGGACGGGAACAAAACTTCCTCGGGCCGGTGGCGAGACGGATATGTCGTCGATCAGGCGAACAGCGGCGAATTCCGGCGAATGGCCACGGTCAGGGGCTTCGGCGAGAATCTCGAATTCGGTTCCGACAAGTCGCTGGAGAAAGCGGTCCCTGACAGTGTCACCAGCGCTCCGCAACCGCGCCGCGCGTTCCTGACGCGTGGCATTGGGAACGGAAGGCATTCTCGCGGCAGGGGTACCCGGGCGTTCGCTGTAAGGAAAGACGTGTAGGAAGGGGATCTCCTGCTCCTGCACGAAAGACAGGGTTTCGTGGAAAAGAGCCTCTGTCTCGGTCGGGAAGCCTGCAATCAGGTCGGCGCCGAACCCGGTTTCTGGGCGCAGGGAACGGACACGGCGAAGTGTTGCGGCGACGCCCGCTGTGTCATGGCGGCGTTTCATGCGCTTGAGAATCAGGTCCGAGCCCGCCTGAAGGGACAGATGCAGATGAGGCATCAGGCGGGGCTCGTTTTCCAGAAGCCACCACAGATCCTGATCGCCGTTTTCTGCATCCAGGATGACCGGATCGATCGATGAAAGGCGCAGTCGCCGGATCCCCGTAACCTGTCGCAGCAGCTCCCGGCACAGCGAACCAAGCCCGGTGCCATTCTGGCTGCTGCTCTCCGGGCCCTTCCAGGACGCAATGTCGACGCCGGTCAGGACGATTTCCTGATGTCCGGCTTCGACGAGCGCTTCAGCGCGTGCGATGGCTTCTGTGGCGGGTGTGGAGCGCGAGGCTCCACGACCATAGGGAATGATGCAGAAGGTACAGCGGTGATCGCAGCCCTGCTGAACCTGAAGTAGGGCGCGGGCGTGGCGTGACAGCGGCAGGCCTGCGTCGCGATCGCCCCAGATGGCAGGTTTGAGCTTGTCTTCATTGGGCACGACACGGACGACGCCCGGCAGTTCGGCCCAGCGATCCGGTGCGATGTCGGAGGCGCAGCCGGTCACGACGATTTTGGCATCCGGATTTTCGCGATGGGCACGGCGGATGGCCTGCCGGGCCTGTCGCTCGGCTGTGGTGGTCACGGCACAGGTATTGACGATGATCGTGTTATTCTGCCCGCGCGCATGATGGGCCATGCCGTCGCTCTCATGGGCGTTGAGCCGGCAGCCGAATGTCAGGACAGACGCCGTCATGTGGTTGTCCCGTGAAAGACCGTAACGGCCGGCCCGGTCATCAGGACGTGACCGTCCTGCCTCCATGTAATTTGCAGGTCGCCGCCATCCATCGTGACGGTGCAGGTCCGTTCTGTCAGGCTGCGTCGGACGGCGTTGACGACCGCCGCACAGGCGCCGGATCCACAGGCCAATGTGAGACCCGCCCCGCGTTCCCAGACACGCAGGCGCATATGGGTCGGCGAAAGAATCTGGGCAAAGCCGATATTCGCGCGTTCTGGGAAGAGTGGATCGCATTCTAGGTCCGGCCCGAGTGTTTCCGCGCGGGCGGCATCGCCGAACAGCGTGGCGTGCGGGTTTCCCATTGAGCAGGCCGCAGCGTCTTCATGCATGGGCAGGGTCAGCGTGTCGCAGGGCCGGGCGAGGGGGACATCCTGCCACCCCAGTCCGGGTAGACCCATATCGACCGTCACGAGCGCGTCATTCCGGGCGGTAGGCAGGAGGCCGGCAGCCGTCTGGAGCGTCGGGGTGCCTCCCACGAAGGCGACCACGCAGCGTGAGGCGTTGCCGCAGGCTCCGGCTTCTGATCCGTCAGGGTTGAAAAAACGGACCCTCACATCCGCGCCTTCCAGTGTCGGAGCACTCAGGAGAACGAGCTGGTCGCAGCCGATTCCGAAGCGTCTGTCGCACAGACCGCGGATGGTCTCGGCATTAAGGGCAGGATCGGTGTCGCGGGCATCGATGACGACGAAATCGTTGCCCAGACCGTGCATTTTCGTGAAGGAAAGGCTCATGATGGCGCATCTCATAAAGCATCGCGCGGGTTGACGCACGAGGAACATGCCCTCATGTCCGTGCTGGACCAGCAAGGAGTGACCATGAGCGGCCCGGAACAGCTTGAAGGACTGCACGCAGCGGCGTTCACGCGCGCCAACAGCGAGCCCGATACGATTTTCTTTGCGCAGCGCGTTCCGGATTCGTTGATGGATATGGGTGCGCAGACGGCGGTCACGGCGCTGTATCAGACGGCGCTGCCCGTGGGTGGCTCCGTTCTTGATCTGATGGCCGGAACTCTGAGTCACTATCCCGAAGAGGCGAAGTTCGAGCGCGTGGTAGGGCTTGGTGTTTCGAAGGTGGCTCTTGACGCCAATCCGGTGCTCGGGGAACGCATCGTTCAGGACCTCAACGACGTGACGACGTTGCCGTTCGACGATGAGAGTTTCGATGCGGTGACGCTGTGTGACGGATTGGCCTATCTGACGCAGCCTTTGGCCGTCCTGACCGAGGTCGTTCGCGTGTTAAAGCCAGGTGCACCGCTGATTCTGACGTTTTCCGACCAGTTTCATGCGGCGAAGGCTGTGGCGATCTGGCAGGCACTCGAACCTGCCGACCGTGTCAGGCTGACCAGTGTCCTGATGTCGCGTGCCGGACTGGCCGAACTGGATACCGGCGAAGTCGTTCCCCCTGAAGACCTGACAGCCTGGCGCGATACCGTTCATGCCCTGATTGGACGCAAGCCTCGGAATTGACGGCTGGAACTCAAACACTGGCCACCGTTTCCCACTGTGGTATGGAGGCCATATTCTGAAGAAAAAGCCGCGCGATACGTTCTTTCTGGCATTTCGGCCCGGAAGTCTTTATGCAGCGGCATCCCAGCCGCCGCATCCTGTCGTCGGCGTGACGTTTGCCGAGTGTTCATAAAATATGCCTTTTCCCGATACCCATCCTGCCCTTAAGCGCGCCCTTGAGGCACGTGGCTACGAACAGCTGACTCCTGTTCAGGAAGCCGTTCTGCAGCCGGGGCTGGACGAGCGCGACCTGCTGGTTTCCGCGCAAACGGGGTCGGGCAAGACCGTCGCCTTCGGCCTGGCCATCGCTCCGACCCTGCTCGGAGACGCCGATCGCCTTCCGCCGTCCCCTCAGCCCATGGCGCTCGTGATTGCGCCGACGCGTGAGCTGGCGCTTCAGGTCCAGTCCGAACTCAAATGGCTCTATGCCGAAACCGGCGCCCGCATCGCGAGCTGCATTGGCGGCACCGATGCCCGCAGTGAAGCCCGTGAGCTGAACCGTGGCGCCCATATCGTGGTCGGAACCCCCGGCCGCCTGTGCGACCACCTGTCGCGTGGCTCGCTTGACCTGTCCGCCCTGCGCTGCGTCGTGCTCGACGAAGCTGACGAGATGCTGGACATGGGCTTCCGCGAAGAGCTGGAGCAGCTTCTCGACGCAGCTCCGGCCGAGCGTCGGACCCTGCTGTTCTCCGCAACGATCGCCCGCGAGATCGCTTCGCTCGCACGCCGCTACCAGAAGAATGCCGAGCGCATCGACACGGTCTCGGGTGCCAAGCAGCATTCCGATATCACCTATCGCTGCGTCATCACGCAGCCGCAGGAAATCGAGCGTTCGCTCGTCAACGTGCTTCGTTTTTACGAGAGCCCGACGGCGATGGTGTTCTGCAACACCCGCATGATGGTTAATCAGGTGCAGGCTGCCCTGCTGGAACGCGGTTTCGCATCCGTCGCCATTTCCGGCGAGATGGGGCAGAACGAGCGTAGCCGTGCGATCGAGAGCCTGCGTTCCGGTCAGGCCCGCGTCTGCGTGGCGACCGACGTTGCGGCTCGCGGCATTGACGTTCCGGCGCTGAGCCTGGTCATCCATGCCAGCATCCCGACAGCCGCTGAAACTCTGCTGCATCGCTCGGGCCGAACCGGTCGTGCAGGCCGCAAGGGCACCAGCGTGTTGATGGTTCCGCTGAATCAGCGTCGCCGGGCCGAGCGTCTGCTCCAGATGGCCAAGATTCAGGCGGAATGGGAAGCCGTTCCGACGGCTGATGCCATTGCCGAGCAGGACAAGACCCGCCTGATGGACGATCCGATCCTGAGCAATGCCGTGGACGACATGTCCGACGAACTGGTCAACCAGCTCGTCGAGAAATACGACGCCACGAAGCTGGCTGCCGCACTGGTGGGTCTGTATCGTGCGCGTCTGCCGAAGGTCGAGCAGATCCGCCCGATGTCCGTTGAGGCGCCGCGCCGCACGGAACGTGGAGAGCGTGGCGAGCGTGCACCGCGCGAAGAACACACCATGTCCGGCGAATGGTTCAAGATGGCCGTTGGTCGTACCGAACGCGCCGACCCGAAATGGCTGATCCCGCTGATCTGCCGTCTGGGTGGTGTGCAGAAGCGCGAGATCGGCAGCATCCGCATCGATCAGGAACAGACCTATTTCCAGATCGCCGATGAAAGCGTGGCGCGTTTCAAGTCCTGCCTCGCAGGTGCGGAAGCGGACGAAGTGACGATCGAGCCGTCCGAAGCTCCTGCCGGTGGCATGGGGCCGCGGGGCCGTAACCCCGGCGAAGGCAAGCGCTTTGGTGGCGGTGGCCGTTCCGGTGGTGGTTTCAAGGGTGGTCCGCGCGGTGGCGCGGGTGGCGGCTACAAGGGCCGGGGTGGTTCAGGCTATGGCCGCCCGAAGCCTGCTGCCGGTTCGCGTGGGGATGGTCCGAAGGGCGACGGCTCCAGCCGCAAGCGCCGTTCCTGATCCTCTTTTCCGGATCTGACAGATGCCGAACCCCGCCTGAGATTGTCTCAGGCGGGGTTTTGCTTTTTCAGTGGCTATTTTTCAAAGTTTGGGGAAGCCGCGCCAGAAGGTCCCGGACGCGGTTGAGAATCTCCGTGACAGGAAGCGGAATGGCGGCATTGTCCGTATGGTTTTCGCGTGTCGCACCGGTCTCGAAGAGATCGGCCCAGTATCGCAGGTCTCCCTGTGCGGCCATGGCTGTGAAGCACGGATTGACGTGATGGGAAGGCACAAGCTCGTAAACGAATGTGCCTGGTCGGCACCAGGCGATATTGGCCAGCCCCGCGCCCAGCATCCCCATGACCATTTCTGCTTCCCCGAACAGTCGGATCTGGTCCTTGAGGGGAAGGGTTTCGGGGCGGATGCGTTCGAAGCCCAATGCTTCCAGCGCCTCTGCCAGCGCCTCTTCATTCGGGACATGTCTGTTGGCTGAATGGCCGCGTTCGATATAGAGACGTCGGTGCGGCTTGCCAGCCTCGGTGCCGACAGCAGCGCGGAGGTGGGCATAGGCGGCACGGGAGAGCCCGGAGACCGCAAAATCCGCGCTACCATTGACGAAGGTTACATAGTCGAGCGCCCTGAACGCGTATTGTCGTCCCTGTTGCAAGCGGAGATGGGCTTCCGAGGTGAGGCCGAAGAGCTCAAGCGTTTCGAACTGCCAGGGGTGCATATGTTCTGGCAGGACGAGGCGGACCGGCAGTTTTTGCAGCGATAACGCATGCAGGGTCGGGACAGTGTGCGCGATCCAGTGATAGTAATTTGAGGCCCAGTGATCGACGCAGGCCGCCGTGATGCCCTTGAAAGGTGCGCAGCGGATCAGGTCCTCAGGCCGGAGCTTCAGGGCGCGAACGGCTTCGGGATCCTGAACATAGGCCGTCTCCGGGATCACCCGCCCGGCGTGAAGCAGCGTCATCAGCGGCTGATCCAGCACGATATCGCGCAGGGCATACCGGCTGATCATGACCGGCATACTGCTCCAGTTTACGAAGGGGTTGCGTTCCGGATGAGGCAGTTCCGGCACATTAGGTGCCGGGAGTGCGTGACATGTTTCAAGCACTATCTCGTCCCGGGCGATATCCGTCAGGCGCATCGGATTGGCGGGCGACGACAGGATATGCCGGAGGCGGTTGAGAAACTGCATGATGATGAAGGTCAGACGGTTTTCGCCTCTCCCTTGAGAAGGGCCTGTTGGGCTTCCTTCAGAGGTTCGGACAGTTTTTGTTCCGGGTCTTTCAGATGGAGGCTTTCGAGCGTCTCAAGCAGGGCTTCGGCCACCAGCACCCGGGCCAGCCATTTGCGATCCGCCGGAATAACGATCCAGGGTGCTTCCGGGGTGGCGGTCGCGCGGATCGCTTCCTCGTATGCCGCGCTGTAATGCGGCCAGAATTCACGTTCTTTCAGGTCGGACGGACTGAATTTCCAGCGTTTTTCCGGATGGTCCAGCCGCTTGAGAAGGCGCAGGCGCTGCTCTTCGGGCGAGATGTGGAGAAAGAGCTTGAGGACGAGGATGTTCTGACGGTTCAGATAGCTTTCGAAATTCCGCAGGTCCACCAGACGATGATCCCAGAAATCCGGCAGATCGGGATTGAGACCGCGCGCCCGCACCATATCCGGATGAACACGCTCCACCAGAACATCTTCATAATGGCTGCGGTTGAAGATGCCGATTTCCCCGCGTGAGGGAACGGCAAGATGAATGCGCCACAGATCGTCATGACGGGTCGAGATGCCAACCGGCGCCTTGAAGGACGTCACATGTACGCCCTGCGGATTCAGGCCGGAAAAGGCGTGGCGGATTGCGCCATCCTTTCCGGCAGTGTCCATGCCCTGAAGTACGACGAGGATGCCATGCGTCGCATAGGCCGCCAGCCGTTGCTGGAGGACCGACATGCGGTCTACGCAGTCGCGGATCCGGGTGCGGGACGTATTCTTCTGCCGCCCGAGCTTGTCGTTCGTGGCGATGGAGGAGAGGCGGAAATTTTTTCCGTCTGTGATGCGAAGCTGAGGGGGAAGTCCGGTTTCAGCCGACATGACGGTTCACCGCCAAGCCGCCGGATGCCTGGCAGACCGGCATGATCTCCAGATAGTTGACGTTCATGTGCCAAGGCAAACCGATAAGCCATGAGACGGTTTCGGCGATGTCTGCGGGGGTCAGAGGCGTCGTGTCCTTGTAGACCGCGGCCGCCTTGCTGTCGTCGGCGAGACGCACATTGCTGAATTCGCTGCCGCCGCACAGGCCGGGTTCGATATTGGTCACGCGAACCCGTGTGCCGAGCAGGTCCGTCCGCAGGTTCTGGGTGAACTGATGAACGAAAGCTTTCGTCGCACCATAGACGTTGCCGCCGGTATAGGGATACGTCCCGGCCGTGCTGCCCAGCGCGATGATGTAACCTGTATTGCGCTCCACCATGCCCGGCAGCAGGGCGCGCGTCAGTTCCACGACCCCGGACACGTTCGTGGCGATCATCGTCTCCCAGTGATCGGCCACCGCATCCTGTGCGGGCTCCATGCCCAGCGCCAGCCCCGCATTGTTTACGAGCACGTCGACATCCTGCCACTCTTCGGGCAGTGCGGCAGGGAGGCTGCGCAGCGCGTCACGGTCGGTCATGTCGAGCGTGAAAGGCAGGACGCTCTCGCCCAGTTCATCTTTGAGAGCTTCCAGACGATCCTTGCGGCGACCGGTCGCGATGACGCGATGGCCTTCGCGGACGAGGCGTGTTGCGATCGCGTGCCCAAAACCCGCAGTGGCACCAGTAACGAGAACAGTGAGAGGCATGGCAATCTCCAGACAGACAGCGCGCGCCCGGCAGGCGCGGTTTGGGGGGAGTCGGTTCAATGACCTGGTCCGGGGACCCGATTCAATGACATTGGATGTTATTAACACTCCTGAAGGCAAACGCTTGCAATACGGGAAGGGATGCACCCATGTTGGCAGGCATGAAGAAAACACTCGACGGACGCACTGACAACCTGACGGACTCTTCTCCTGCCGAACTCGGGCTGACGGGAAAACTTCTCGTGGCCGCCCCGGCTCTGGCGGAGACATTCTTCGAACGTACGGTCATCTATGTCTGCGCTCATTCGTTGCAGGATGGCGCGATGGGGCTGATCGTCAACCGTCGTTTGTCCCAACCGGGTCTGGATGATCTTTTTGCCCAGCTTGGAATCGAACCAAATCCGCCCGAACGGCGGATCGGTGTCTGCATGGGTGGCCCTGTTGAGCATTCGCGGGGCTTCGTCCTGCATTCGGCGGATTGGGCCGGGGAAGGCAGTCTCGATGTCGATGGCCAGACGAGCCTGACTGCCAGTCTGGATATCCTGCGCGAGCTGGCTGCGGGTCAGGGACCGAAACGGGCGATGATGGCGCTTGGCCACGCGGCCTGGTCGCCGGGGCAGCTTGAGCAGGAAATTCTGCGTGACAGTTCCTGGTTCGTGGCCCCGGCAACGGACGACATTGTCTTTGGGACAGATCACGCCCGGAAATGGAGACAGGCGCTGGTGGCCATCGATATTGATCCTCTTCTTCTTTCGGCGTCTGTCGGGGAAGCCTGATCAGTCCTCACCCTCACAACAGGACCGCAGCATGAGCGCACCTTACAGTCTTTATCTCTATAAACACTGCCCGTTCTGCACCAAGGCGCGGATGATTTTCGGGCTGAAGAACATTCCTTATGAGCAGCGCATCCTGCTCAATGATGATGTGGACGGGCCGGTTCGTATGGTGGGCCGCAAGGTCGTGCCCATCCTTGAGGAAGACGGAACATTCATGCCCGAGAGTATGGATATCGTCACCCATATCGACGGGATAGGAGCCCCGGTCCTGACAGGAGAGACACGCTCCGAGATCGCGGATTGGCTGCAGAAGGCGGGCAAGCCGCTCTATCGTCTGTTCCTGCCCCGCGCTGCTTCGGCACCTCTGCCGGAGTTCGCCACGACATCCGCGCGCGCTGGGTTCATTCAGCGCAAGGAGCCTTCCGTCGGATCGTTCAGTGCTCTTCTGGTGGACGGGACTCCTGAACTGGCGGAACTGAACGTGTTGCTGAAGGAGCTGGCGGGTCTGATCCGTGCATCGGACGCTGTCAATGGAGCGCTCTCCACGGACGATATCCACCTGTTCGCACATCTGCACAGCCTGTCGCTGATTCGCGGCGTCGTGTATCCCCCGGAGGTAGAAGCCTACCGCCAGACACTGTCGAAGCGGTCCCGCGTGGAACTGTTCGATGACATAGCAGTCTGAACTGGGCGGTCTGAGCTGAAGATTTTCTGTGAAAAAGGCCGGATCTTATGATCCGGCCTTTTCTATGTCTGCGGGACGACGATTATTTCCCGGGCTGAAGAACCGCGTGGAGGAACTGCTCCCGTCTCTGGGCCACGCGAGCACGGATGACGGGGTCGGGCAGCATGTGTGTGCCCGGCAGTAGGAGCAGGTCATAGGGTTTGCCGGCATGAAGCAGGGCCTGCGTCAGCTTCATAGTGTTTTCGAAATAGACGTTGTCGTCTGTGATGCCGTGCATGAGCAGAAGCGGCTGTTTCAGTGTGTTGGCATAGGTCAGGACATTGCTCTTGTGATAACCTTCCGGGTCGTCCTGCGGGGGGCCGAGATAACGCTCGGTATAGGCCGTGTCGTAATCCGCGAAATCAACCGGCGGTGCGCCAGCCACGCCGACCTTGAACACATCCGGTCGGCGAATGGTCGCCATGGCAGTGAAATAGCCACCGAAGGACCAGCCATGCACGCCGATGCGGGAGAGATCCATTTCATGGTAGCGCTTGCCGAGCGCCTGAAGTCCGTCCACCTGATCCTGAAGTGGAAGGTCGATCAGGTTGCCCTTGATGGCCCGCTCGAAATCATGATCGCGCCCCGGCGTTCCACGTCCGTCGAGCGTGACGACGATATAGCCCTGATTGGCGAGGCACTGATCATCCAGAAAAGCTGTTGGCGTATCGCGCACCAGCTTCACGCCCGGTCCGGCATAGACGGACAGCACGACCGGATAATGTTTTGAGGCGCTGAAATGGTCCGGCCGAATAATGGCTGCGTCCAGGTCACGCGCCCCTGCGGTCGTGAACTCGACATGAACCGGAAGTTTCGGCGTCTGCGCCACACCCGGAAGTGTCGCCACGACATGACCTGCCGTATCCCGCACCAAAGTCTGGCGCGTGCCCGCGGCGCTGGCGAATGTATCGACCATGGCCATATGCGTGCCATTCGTGACGTGGATGTTGTGAATGCCGCGTTCCGTCACGAATGGTGTGACGGCCCCGGTTTTCAGATCGATATGAACGACCTCGTTGTCCAGCCGGTTGGCGCGGAGCGTGACCGTAAGGCTGTTGTGTTCGGCGTCGTAATCGTTGAGGGCGATATAGGACAGGCCGGGCGGCGTCAGGACGCGTTCGAGCTTTCCGTCCGGGGCATGGAGTTCGAGCTGCCAGTCTTTGCCGCGGTCTGCGGCCCAGAGAAATCCCGCATTATTGTCAAGGAAGACGGGCAGGTTGTGGCCGCCGGAGGCCGCGCGCGGGTCCAGTTCAATCCAGGCCGGGTCGGACTGTTCCAGGAGAACATGGGTGTTGGCGGTCGCGGGGTCGATCGTGAGAAGCTGCTCTTTCGTCTGTTCGCGGTTGAGCAGGACGATGGCGAGGGGGGCATTCTTCCGCCAGACAACACGGCCGAGATAGGGCCATGCGTCGTGGTCCCAGAAAATCCAGCGGACCGGCCCGCCTTTGGCGTCCACAAGGCCGAAGCGGGTTTTGGCGTTGTTCGTGCCCGCGCGGGGATAGCGGAACGTAACGGGCTCGGCCTGTGGGGCCTCGGGGTTGGTGATGTAATGCTTTTCGACGTCGCTGTTATCGGCTTCCTCGAACAGGATGGTCTTGCTGTCCGGTGACCACCAGGCACCATCCGCACGTTCCAGTTCCTCGGCGGCGGCAAATTCGGCTAGGCCATGGCTCAGAGTGTCGCTGCCCCCGGTTGTCAGGCGCGTTTCACGTCCGCTGACCAGATCGACACTATAAAGGTCATTATCCCGTACGGCGGCGAGGCTGAGGCCGTCCGGCGAGAGGCGGGGTGCGATCCATTGCCCCTCGACCGGTGTGACGCGGCCGTCATCTGTGGCGATCCGTTCGAGCTGGCCCCCCTGTGAGGCGAGAACCGTGCCGCCGTCTTCGCTCATCTGGTAATCGGTGATGCCGGACATGCTCTGGCGCGCGCGTTCGCGCCGGGCTTTTTCCTCTACCGACAGGTGTTCTGGCCCCGATGCTGGTGCGGCCAGTTCATGAATTGCGTGGTCCGGCAGATCGTAGCGGTAAAGATGCAGATGTGTGTCGAACGGCCCCGAGCGCAGGAACAGAACGGAGTGACCGTCCGGCGTGACTTCCGCATGGTTCGGCAGGCCAAGCGTCCCGTTCCGGGTCTTGGCGAGATCCAGCATGCAGGCCGCGGGATCGGAGGCATTGGCAATCCCGGCGGACAGCACTGGAGAGATGAGGGCGCAGGCCAGAAGGGCGCGACGAAGGGGATGTGACGGCATTGCATCTCCGAAAGAATGACGGCGGGCAGGATTTTGACGTCGATCATGGACCGGCCCGCCATTTGTGAACAGGGTTTCCGCAAGAGATGGCTGGACTGTCTCACGTTTTCGGGAGCGGGAGCGATTTTAGCGGGACCGATCTCGGCCTCGTGTGTTGTGTATCACGGTACGTCTTAGCAAGAAGGAGCCTGATGGATATGCAGTATCGTCAGCTTGGTCGCTCGGGCCTCAAGATTTCAGCACTCAATTTCGGTTCGGTCACGTTCGGCGGACAGGGCAATTTTGCCGCCACCGGCAAGGTGGATGTGGCCGAAGCCACGCGAATGGTGGATATCTGCGTCGAGCACGGTGTGAACATGTTCGATACGGCGGATGCCTATTCCGGCGGTGAGGCCGAGGAAATTCTGGGCCGTGTTCTTCAGGGACGCAGCCGCGAACTGCTCGTGACCTCCAAGGTGCGTTTCCCTACCGGAAAAGGTCCGAACGAACAGGGTCTGTCGCGCCATCATATTCTCAATGCGTGCGAAGACAGTCTCCGCCGGCTGGGGCGCGATCATATCGACCTCTATTATCTGCATGAATGGGACGGCCTGACGCCGGTTGAGGAAACGCTTGAAGCGCTCCAGACTCTGCGCGATCAGGGCAAGATCCGGTATGCGGGCATTTCCAATTTTGCAGGCTGGCAGGCCATGAAACTGCTGGGCGCGGCCGAGCGGGATCGTCTTATCGCCCTGGTCAGCCAGCAGCTCTATTATTCCCTTGAAGCGCGGGATGCCGAATATGAACTTCTGCCGTTGGCCGTGGATCAGGGGCTGGGCGTTCAGGTCTGGAGCCCGCTCGCCTGTGGTCTGCTGACGGGGAAGTACCGTCGCGGCAAAACGGCCCCGGAAGATTCCCGCCGCATTTCCGGCTGGCCGGAGCCGGAAGTCCGGGATCTGAAAAAGCTCTACGATACAGTCGAGGTTCTGGTGCAGATTGCGGAAGAGCACAGCGTTTCCGCCGCCCGTGTGGCTTTGGCCTGGACGCTGCACAAGCCGGGGATCACGTCGCTGGTTCTGGGCGCACGCAAGGAGAGCCAGCTTCTGGACAATCTCGCTGCCGCGTCGCTTCGCCTGACGCAGGAGCAGGTCCGTAGGCTTGACGATGTGAGTGCGCCTGATCTGATCTATCCGTACTGGCACCAGAACCGGAATGCGTTCGACCGTCTTTCCAAAGCGGATCTTGTGTTGCAGGGGCCGGCAAAACGTCATCGCGAGGCTCTTGAAACGAAAAAATGACTGCCTAAATATTAGTCACAGGCCGCTGCCTCCGGGGGCGGCCAAGAACATCAATGCTGCCGCAACGGGGCATACGAGGACTTTAGACTATGGACATTCAGAATTTCACCGAACGTAGCCAGGGTTTTCTTCAGGCTGCACAGACGATTGCGCTTCGGGACTACAATCAGCAGCTGACGCCGGAACATCTGCTCAAGGCCCTGCTGGATGATGAACAGGGCGCCGCATCCGGTCTGATCCGCGCGGCAGGTGGCGATCCGAAGGTTGTCCAGACCGCCAATGATGCCGCTCTTGCCAAACTGCCAAAGGTGCAGGGTGCCGGTGCCGGTCAGCCCCAGATGACGCCGGATCTTGCCCGCCTGCTGGACGGTGCGGAATCCGCTGCGAAAGTTGCGGGCGACAGCCATGTGGCGCAGGACCGTCTGCTTGTGGCGATTGCAGCCAGCAAAACGCCCGCGGGGAAGGCGCTTGTGGACGGTAAGGCCAGCGCGGCTGCTCTGGAGCGTGCTGTTGCGGAAATCCGCAAAGGGCGCACCGTTACGAGCGCATCTGCGGAAAACACGTTCGACGCCCTGAAGAAATATGCCCGTGACGTGACTGCTGTGGCGCAGGCTGGAAAACTTGATCCTGTCATCGGCCGTGACGAGGAAATCCGCCGGACCATTCAGGTCCTGGCGCGTCGCAGCAAGAACAATCCGGTCCTGATCGGTGAGCCGGGTGTGGGCAAGACGGCCATTGTTGAAGGTCTCGCACAGCGGATCGTCAATGGTGACGTGCCCGAGGCCCTGCGCAACAAGAAGCTGATGTCGCTCGACATGGGCGCGCTGATTGCTGGTGCGAAATATCGTGGTGAGTTTGAGGAGCGTCTGAAGGCTGTTCTCAAGGAAATCGAGACGGCTGAAGGCGAGATCATTCTCTTCATTGACGAAATGCACACGCTTGTCGGCGCCGGCCGGTCCGATGGCGCGATGGATGCGTCCAACCTCATCAAGCCGGAACTGGCACGCGGCACGCTGCATTGCGTGGGTGCGACGACGCTCGACGAATACCGTAAATATATTGAGAAAGACGCGGCTCTGGCCCGTCGTTTCCAGCCGGTCTTTGTGGGTGAACCCACCGTGGCTGACACGATCTCGATCCTGCGCGGCATCAAGGAGAAGTACGAGCTGCATCATGGCGTCCGCATTACGGACAATGCCATCGTTGCGGCTGCAACCCTCTCCAATCGCTACATCACGGATCGTTTCTTGCCGGATAAGGCGATCGATCTGATTGATGAGGCTGCCAGCCGTCTGCGGATGCAGATCGACAGCAAGCCCGAAGCGCTGGACGAACTCGACCGCCGCATCATCCAGCTCAAGATCGAGCGGGAGGCCATTCGCAAGGAAGACGATAACGCATCGAAGGACCGTCTGGTCGCGCTTGAGGCAGAACTGGCCGATCTTGAAGAGCAGTCAGATGCGATGGGTGCCGAATGGCATGCCGAAAAGGATCGTGTGAATGCGATTCAGAAGCTGAAGGAACAACTCGATACGGCACGTTCGGATGTGGAAGTTGCGCAGCGTCAGGGCAATCTCGGCAAAGCGTCGGAGCTGATGTACGGCCTGATTCCGAACCTTGAGGCCCAGATTAGCAAGGCTCAGGAAGAAGAAGACGCCGCCTCCAAGAGTGGTCTGTTTGCTGATACCGTGACGGATCAGGGGGTGGCGGCAGTTGTTTCCCGTTGGACCGGTGTGCCGGTGGACCGGATGCTCGAAGGTGAGCGTGCCAAGCTGATCCGCATGGAAGACACGCTGCGTGATCGCGTCGTCGGGCAGGAGCAGGCCCTTGTGGCCGTGTCGAACGCTGTCCGCCGGGCGCGTGCCGGTCTTCAGGATCCCAACCGTCCGATCGGTTCGTTCCTGTTCCTCGGTCCCACAGGTGTTGGCAAGACCGAGTTAACCAAGGCTCTGGCGCAGTTTCTGTTCGATGACGAGAAGGCCTTGCTGCGGATCGACATGAGCGAGTTCATGGAGAAGCACGCAGTCTCCCGTCTGATCGGCGCGCCTCCGGGCTATGTCGGTTACGATGAAGGCGGTGTGCTGACTGAAGCTGTTCGCCGTCGTCCCTATCAGGTGATTCTGTTTGACGAGGTGGAGAAGGCCCATGAGGACATCTTCAACATCCTACTTCAGGTTCTCGATGATGGACGTCTGACGGACGGGCAGGGACGTGTGGTGGACTTCCGCAACACGATCATTGTCCTGACCAGCAATCTTGGTTCTGAAGTGTTGGCCAATCTGCCGGATGGTGAATCCGTGGATGAGGTCCGCCCGCAGGTCATGCAGGTGGTTCGCAATCACTTCCGACCGGAATTCCTGAACCGTCTGGACGAGATCATTCTGTTCTCCCGTTTGCAGCGGAAGGACATGGACCGGATCGTTAAGATTCAGATCAGCCGTCTCCAGAAGTTGCTGGAAGATCGCAAAATCGATCTGGAGCTGGACAATAAGGGAACCGAGTGGCTGGCGGCAGAAGGATACGATCCTGTCTACGGTGCCCGCCCGCTCAAGCGTGTGATCCAGCGCAGTTTACAGAACCCGCTGGCCAGCCTGCTGCTTGAAGGAAGCATCCACGATGGTGAAGCCGTAAAGGTTTCGGCCACTGATAATGCCCTCACGATTGATGGGAAGCCCGTTTCGGCGGCCTGACCACGATAAAAGCGGGTCTGAA
>NZ_BJVA01000017.1 GCF_007988905.1 Gluconobacter kanchanaburiensis NBRC 103587 | reverse complement strand
AAAATCGCTACTTAATTTTTGGATGGAATCGGGCAATTTGCCAGTAAGCCACTGATAACATTGCCAAATAAAATTGGCGTCCCATAGGGGATTCGAACCCCTGTTGCCGCCGTGAGAGGGCGGTGTCCTAGGCCTCTAGACGAATGGGACGAGGCGAGGGGCTTGATAGTCGGCCCCTAAGGTCTTGGCAAGTAGTATTTAGGAAGTTTTTTGTGTCAGCAGGGAGCCGAGAGTTCTACCGCCGAACAGATGGACATGAAAATGAGGGACTTCCTGGCCGGAATTGGGACCGGAGTTGCTGATGAGGCGAAAGCCTTCCTGTGTCAGGCCCTGTGCTTCGGCGATTTTTGAGACGGCGCGCCAGAAGCCTGTAATTTCTTCGGGGGAGGCAATGGCACCGAAATCCGCGATGGAGACGTAAGGGCCTTTGGGGATGACCAGAACGTGGATCGGAGCCTGGGGAGCGATGTCGTGGAAGGCGAGGGCGTAATCGTCTTCATAGATCGTGCGTGCAGGAATTTCCCTGCGCAGAATGCGTGCGAAAATATTGCCTGGATCGTAGACCATGGACAGCTTCCTGTTTAACCGAGCTTTTCTTTGGGGCGGGAGGCTTTTTCGACGATGCCGCTCGTGCCTTCGCGGCGCTTAAGCTCCGCCCAGACATCCTCCGGCGATACGCCTGCATCTACCCACATGACGATCAGATGATAAAGCACGTCCGCACTTTCGCCGATCAGTTCCTTGCGGTTGCCGTTGACGGCTTCGATCAGGCATTCGACGGCTTCTTCGCCGAATTTCTGGGCAATCTTGTTGCGCCCCCGGGACATCAGGCGTGCCGAGTGGCTGAGTGCGGGGTCGGTTCCACGGCGCGACAGGACCGTATCGTAAAGGCGCTGAAGAACGTGTTCCTGCAGAAGATCGGATTTTTTGTCGTCCTGCTGCTTCGAAGGCTTTGGCGCCGGTTTGGTCGCGGGTTTTCCCATGCTCTTATTCTCCCAGCCTGACCGGCAGGCCGGCCTTGTTCAGCGCGTTCTTGACTTCATCGATACGAAACTGGCCGAAGTGGAACACACTTGCCGCCAGAAGACCACTTGCGCCGACTTCAGCGCCCTCCACGAAATGGTGCAATTCGCCAACGCCGCCTGAGGCCACGACGGGAACAGTCACTGCGGCGCAGACCGCGCGCAGGAGGTCCAGATCAAAGCCGGCGCGGGTCCCGTCGCGATCCATGCTGGTGAGCAGAATTTCGCCCGCTCCCAGGTCCTGCATTTTTCGCACCCACTCCACGGCGTCCAGACCTGTGGGCTCGCGCCCCCCTTTGGCATAGACTTCCCATCCGCCCTGATTGTTTGAACGGGCGTCGATAGCCACGACGACGCACTGGCTGCCAAAGCGCTCGGAGGCTTCGCGGATCAGATCCGGGTTCCTGATCGCCGCGGAGTTGACGGCGCATTTATCGGCCCCTGCAAGAAGCAGACGGCGCATATCCTCGCAGGTGCGGACGCCACCTCCAACAGTCAGGGGCAGGCAGATGGCTTCGGCCGTGCGGCGGACCACGTCGAGGATGGTATCCCGGTTCTCCACGCTTGCTGTGATGTCGAGGAAGGTGAGTTCGTCAGCCCCGGCAGCGTCGTAGAGTTTGGCCTGTTCGACAGGATCGCCCGCATCGCGCAGGGAGACGAAGTTTACGCCTTTGACGACGCGACCATCCTTGACGTCCAGGCAGGGGATGACGCGGAGTTTCAGCATGATCCGAGAACGTCCAGAGCGTCTTTGAGCGCGATGCGACCATCATAAAGCGCGCGGCCGACAATGGCGCCCGAAATGCCCGGAACCTTGCGCGCCACGTCGCGCAGGGCCTTCAGATGATCCAGGCTGCCGACGCCGCCGCTTGCAATGACAGGAATGGACAAACGGCGCGCCATGTCAGCCGTCTGTTCCAGATCCAGCCCGGCCAGCATACCGTCACGGGTGATTTCTGTGAAGATCACAGCGGCTACGCCGGCATCTTCCATGCGCAGAGCCAGATCATTGGCTTCAAGCTCCGAGACTTCGGCCCAGCCTTCGGTCGCTACACGGCCCTGACGCGCATCGATGCCTGCAACAATTCTGCTGGGGAACGCACGCGCGGCCTGACGGACCAATTCAGGGTCCTTGACCGCGACGGAGCCCAGAATGACGCGTGAGACACCTGCTTCAAGCCAGCGTTCGATGGCAGCCATATCGCGGATGCCGCCGCCGAGTTGTACGGGAAGGCTTGTGGCTTTCACAATGGATTCAATGGCCGGAATATTCGTGGAGCGGCCTGCAAACGCTCCATTCAGATCCACGACGTGAAGGTGACGGCATCCGGCTTCCGCAAACAGACGGGCCTGTGCGGCAGGATCGTCGGAGTAATGGGTTGCATCCTCCATTTCCCCACGACGCAGGCGAACGCAGGCTCCGTCCTTGAGATCGATAGCTGGATAAAGCGTCAGACCATGGGCAGAGGAGGAGGCAGTATCATGCGATGAGGCAGACGAAGGACCGCTAGCATCGGGCATCGCAACGCTGGACTGCCAACGTGCGGCCTCATCGTCATTTGCCAGAAGTTTCGAGAGAAAAATTCCGCGCACCGTCTGCCCTCCGATCCGTGCATAATAAGGATGGGTTCCCCAGTGTCCGAACCCGAACGACCGGAAAAGCCCGATAGCGGCCACATGCGTTTCGCGGATGTCACAGTTGACGACCTTGCAGCCGATGGCCTTCGCGCCTCTGAGCATCGCTTCGAGAAGCGCGCGTCCCAGACCGCGGCCCCGCGCGTAGGGTGCTACGAAAAAGCCGGTCAGGTTGGCGGTTGCTGCATGTGCTTCATAACTGGCGGGCGGTCGGACGAGCTGCCCGGCCCCACAGATGACGCCATTGTCGCGCACGATATAGAGGCTGCGTTCAGGGACCAGCAGGAGGCCTTCAAAATAGCGTTCCAGCGCCTGATGACCGGGAGGTTGAACCCATCCGAAGCCCCCTCCGTCCAGAATTCCGGCCGAGGTAGCCTCGATCAGCGCATCCATATCCTCGGGCGAGAGGGATGAGACAACCCGTTCGCAGGTGATGGTCATGAGGTCCATCGCAGGAAATTGCCGAGGATCGTTAGGCCGACATCCTGGCTTTTTTCGACATGGAACTGTGTTCCGCAGCGATTGCCCCTGGCCACGATGGCCGGAACCCGCGTCCCATAATGTGCAGTCGCTACCAGATCGCTTTCCGCGCCATCGTGAAGCGCATAGGAATGAACGAAATAGCCGTGATTGCCAGGTGTCAGGCCATCCGTCAGGAGATGCGCACCGGGAACGAAATCCAGCGTGTTCCAGCCCATATGAGGCAGACGCAGACCCGCATCCGCCGCCTCGTTCATGCGGCGAATATTGCCCGAAATCCAGCCCAGCCCCTCGGTGCGGCCATGTTCGAGGCCATAGTCACACATAAGCTGCATTCCGACGCAGATCCCGAGGAACGGCGTGCCGCTCGCGGTTGCTGTGTCGAGCATGCCGCGCAGTTCGGGCCCGAGGCCCTGAGCGCAGTCCGCAAAGGCCCCCTGTCCGGGCAGGATCAGGCGGTCGGCCGTCCGGATGTCATTGGCGTCACGGGAAATGACGACCTCGGCCTCGATCCCCTTGCGGATCGCAGCCTTGCGTGCTGCCTGCGCGGCCGAAGCAAGATTGCCTCCATTGTAGTCGATTACGACAATACGCATGGGACCTCCGGAATGCTGTAACAGCCCGAATCTGGCTGGCTGAAACTGCGGGCGCTCACAGGACGCCTTTGGTAGAGGGAATGACCCCTGCAAGACGGGGATCGTGAGAGACGGCAACCTTCAGCGCGCGGGCGACGGCCTTGAAACCACTTTCGGCAATGTGATGCGCGTTGGTTCCGGCCTTGCAGGTCAGATGCAGGGCAATATGGGCAGACATGGCGAAGGCCCGGAAGAACTCCTCGAACAGTTCCGTATCCATCGTGCCGATCTTTTCGCGGGGAAAGACGACGTTCCAGGCCAGGTAGGGACGACCGGAAATATCCACCACCGCCTCGCACAGAGCTTCATCCAGCGGGACGAGAGCATGACCGAAACGCTCGATGCCGCGCTTGTCGCCAATGGCCTGGCGGAAGGCCTGTCCGAAGACGATTCCCACATCCTCGACAGTATGGTGACCGTCGATATGCAGGTCCCCTACCGCTTTCAGCTCCAGATCGAAGCCGCCATGTTTGGCCAGCGCTGTCAGCATATGGTCGAAAAAACCGATGCCGCTGTCCACGTCCGAGCGGCCGTGGCCGTCAAGCGTGAGGGCAAGCGTGATATCGGTTTCGCTGGTTGCGCGATGCAGGCGGGCGTGACGGATTTCGTTCATGAACTTCCTGCTACACTACAGTGGTGCGGATTTCCACGCTCCGCGGCGAACATGGCTGTAAAAACCTGAGTTGGCCCGCAGGAAAAGCCATGCCTGGGAAGATGCCGAAGCGTATCGACCGTCCTGAATTGTCCTCACTATTTCTTGAGATGTGCCGGGACGGGAAATTGCCCTTGGCGGGGCGGGGAGAAGGGGCCATATTTCCGGACTATGGCACATCATCATTCCCCCCTCGACGTCCTTCTCTCCCGCGCCTCGACGGACCATCTCGTCGAGCCGCCGCCTAAGGGGGATGAACTCCGGACCATTCTGTCGGCCGGCCTGCGGGCCCCCGATCATGGAAAGATGCGCCCCTGGCGCTATACCGTCATCAAGGGCAAGCACCGGGAGGCCTTTGCCGATCTCGTCGTGGAGGCGATGGGACGGCAGGAGCCGGATGCGCCTGCTGCCAAGAAGACCAAGCGACACCAGCGTTTCTCCAGTATGCCGATGATTGTCGCGCTGGGCATGCATCTGCGTCCGGAAGGCAAGATCCCTGTTATCGAACAGGAAATGGCAGTTGCCGCGGGAGCGATGAATGTTCTCAATGCCCTTCATGCTGCTGGATTTGGCGGAATGTGGGTGACTGGTCCCTTCTGCGAGGATCGTGCCCTGCTTGAGGCTCTGGGTCTGCCCGAGCCCCATCGTCTTGCGGGGTTCTTGTTTGTGGGAACGCCTGCCAAACATTCTGACGAACGCAAGCGTCCCGAAATCGATGACTATATGGCGGTGTGGAAGGGAGAGCCCGTAAAATTTCCCGCAGATGCCGGCTGATCGGATGCGTTACGACGTTATTGTTGCCGGAGGTGGCCCGGTCGGTCTGGCCTGCGCCATTTCTCTTGGACGGGCCGGCCGGAAGGTCTGTATTGTCGAGCGCTCTCCCGCAGCCGTACTGGCCGACGCGCCTTTTGACGGGCGTGAGATCGCACTGGCGCACCATGCATCCGAGTGGCTCCGGTCGATCGGGGCATGGGAGGAAATCCCGGCGGGCAGCATCTGTCCGATGCATACCGCCCGGATCGAGACCGGCAAGGCCGGGAATCCCCCCCTTCTTTTCGA
Source organism: Gluconobacter kanchanaburiensis NBRC 103587 (assembly GCF_007988905.1). Lineage (GTDB taxonomy): Bacteria > Pseudomonadota > Alphaproteobacteria > Acetobacterales > Acetobacteraceae > Gluconobacter > Gluconobacter kanchanaburiensis. The sequence goes on along the minus strand of NZ_BJVA01000017.1, from coordinate 54,798 downwards.
TGCGCCTGCGGACGGCCCGGATGCTCTCGGTCATATGGTCGCGAACCATCTGATCCGTCGCGCCCTTTATCGGGTGGCGCAGCGGACGCCAGGCGTGGAGATCCGGGCCGGCGAAGGCATTGCCAGTTCGTGGCATGATGCCCGGTCGGCAGGGGTTGTGCTGGCGAACGGGGAGCGTCTGGAAGCGGACCTGCTGGTCGCGGCGGACGGGCGTTTCTCGCGCCTGCGCAAAGAAGCCGGAATTGGGGCGATTGTTCATGACTTTCAGCGGAACATCATGGTCTGCCGGATGCGCCATCCTGAGCCTCATGCCAATACCGCGCTCCAGTGGTTCGACGAAGGGCAGACGATCGCTCTTCTTCCCGTCGCTCCTGACGACCGCCCGGGCTCGTGTTCATCGCTGGTCCTGACGCTCGAACCCGAAGAAATCGCACGTCTTCAGGCGCTGGACGGGCGGGCTTTCAGTGAAGACATCACGGCCCGGACGCAGGGGCGAATGGGACAGATGACCCTGGAAAGTGCCCGCTGCGTCTATCCGCTCAAGGCTGTCTATGCCCACAGGTTCCAGGCGCAGCGTCTGGCGCTGATCGGCGATGCGGCCGTGGGGATGCATCCCATCACGGCTCACGGATTCAATCTCGGGCTCAAGGGGCAGGAGGTTCTGGCGCGTGCCATTGCTGACGGCCCGGGAGACGCGGGAGACCCGTCGGTCCTGTCGCGTTTCGAGAGGACGCACCGCCTGGCGACAGCGCCGCTCTTTGCGGCCACCAATGCAATCGCAACCGTTTATACCCGCGACGAGACGCCATTCCTGATGGCGCGCCGGGCGGGTCTGGCACTGGCCAACCGGCTTCTGCCCTTCAAGGCAGCGGTGACGAACATGCTGATGGATCGTCACGGCTGAGCCACTCTGCTGCGACATTCCGGACTGAAGGATCATTCTTATGAAAGCTTTCGGACACAGGCGTGCCACGCGGATGGACGAGGCGGACGCTCTGGTGGAACTGGATATTCCGACGCCTGTGCCCGGACCGCGCGATGTCGTTGTTGAAATCCGGGCTGTTTCGGTCAATCCGGTCGATACGAAACTACGGTCGATGGACCCGCCGGACAACGAGCCTCGTGTTCTGGGATATGATGCCGTCGGGACCGTCGTTGCAACGGGAGGACAGGTGCGGGGCTTCCGCGCCGGGGATCGGGTCTTCTATGCAGGCAGTGCCCAGCGTCAGGGCAGCGATGCGCGGTTTCAGGCCGTTGATGAGCGCCTGATCGCATTAGCTCCGAAGACGCTTTCGGATGCAGAAGCCGCCGCGTTGCCCCTGACGTCCCTGACCGCTTGGGAACTGCTGTTCGACCGGCTGGGGGTTACGCTGGGCCAGATGGAAAATCCGGATGCGATCCTGATTGTCGGCGGGGCAGGAGGCGTAGGCTCGATCCTGACCCAGATTGCCCGTCGTCTGACGGGGCTGACCGTTATCGCCACCGCGTCCCGTCCCGAAACGATAGCGTGGTGCCTCGAAATGGGTGCCCACCATATCATTGACCATCGCCGCCCGCTGGATCAGGAACTGGCGCGGATCGGACTTCCGCAGGTGCGTTATGTGGCAGGCCTGACAGCATCGGGCGAACATCGGGATGCGATCGTCCGCTCTCTGGCGCCGCAGGGTGCGCTGGCGCTGATCGACGATCCCGGTGAGTTCGATATCATGCCGTTCAAGCGTAAATCGCTCTCCGTGCACTGGGAGTATATGTTCGCCCGTCCGATGTTCGAGACGCCGGACATGCAGGTTCAGGGCAGAATTTTGGGGCAGGTGGCGTCTCTGGTTGAGGCCGGGCTGCTGAAGACCACCCTGCATGACATGCTGGGCCCAATCACGATCGCCAACCTGCGCAGGGCGCATGAACTGCTTGAAAGCGGCCGTGGCATTGGAAAGGCCGTGCTCTGCGGTTTTGAATGACGGCCTGTCAGTTGAAATGGGCTCTCAGCAGCGGGGTGGACGAAATGCAGAGCATGATCAGTCCGAACAGCGCCATGACTTTGATAACGAAAAAACAGGCGTGCTGACGGGCCTCCGCACCGGTGGCCAGCATCATGAACGGGTCCGGATCGGGAAAACCGGTCCGGCTCCCGATCTGAACCAGTTCGAGTGCGCGCTGGCGGCTCGCGGCAGCCTGTGAGCGTCGGCGGACCATTTCCGTTCCGGAAATATCCGCTTTTTCATGCATCGCCGTGAGATAGAGTTCGAGATCCTCGCGGCGATAGGCGATTTTGCCATCCGGGGTCTGGGTCCGTGCCGGGCCTGTCCCAAGAACCGTCAGCAGTTTCATCCGCCGCTCCGGCAGCCCCAGATAAACCGCTGCTTCCGCCATGGAGAGCGTCCTTGAGCGCACCGGCAGGTGAAAGACCTGTCCGGCTATCTTTTCATCAGGAAACTGTGTCGGGGATGGCATCGGTCGGGATTCTGGCCTCTCTGAACAGTTTGACCTTAAGGACAGGACGGCCGGAAATCGAGCATTTCCCGGCGTCCTGTCCCGGAATTGTGATCAGGCTGTCGTAATAGCGATATCCTCGGCGTGGAAGCGGCGGAACACATCGAAAAGAATGGCATCCTGAACGCTGCCGCCATCGCGTGCTGAAGCAAGTGCGACGCTCAGGGTCATCGTCAGGCTGTCTCCGGCGATGGCGCTGACCCGGACCTTGGGAGACGGCGTGGCGAGTACCTCGTCCCGATGGGCCGCAACTTCCAGCAGCATGGCTTTCGCTTTTTCCGGATCAGTCGTCAGCGGGACCTGGAACGTCAGGGTCAGGGCGCCGGTCGCACCACTGAGCGTGGCGTTCTTGATGCTGGTCGTGATGAATTGGGAGTTCGGAACGATCATGGTCGAGCCGTCACTCAACCCGATATCGGTGGCGCGGATGCTGATGCGCTTGACGTCTCCGCGCGTGCCCGCGATCTCGACCATGTCTCCGACCCGGACGGGACGCTCCGCCATCAGGATCACGCCGGAGACAAAATTCTGTACGATGGATTGAAGGCCAAAGCCGATACCGACCGAGAGTGCGCTGACTACCCAGGTCAGGTTCTGCACGGACACACCGGCAATCGACAGAATGCCCAGTCCAACGATGATCCAGGAGCAGTAGGTAAAGATGCTCAGGATGGAGGTCCGGCTGCCGATATCCAGACGGGTGGTAGGGAAGAACCGGTCCCGGATCCACGAGCGTGTCTGACGGATCGCGTAATAGGCGACGACGAGCAGGACGATGGCGAGGACCACTGTGTCCAGTGAGATCTTCACACCGTGGATCGTGTTGCCGACGAACAGAAGCCAGAGACGGTTGGTGATGTCGGCGACGCTGAAGCTGCCATCCGTCTGGGCGATGGAAAACAGCAGCAGCAGGAGAAGGACGTTTCCCGCGCCCGAGAGAATGACCCCGATCTGGGACAGGCGGCGTTGGGTCAGGCCGAGCTGAACGAGGCGGCGGCTGAAAAATCCGCCCTCGGAGAACAGGCGCTCCAGCACATCGCGCCAGCACAGTCCCAGCAATGTAACGATGGCGACGCCCGTACCGAGGGAGAGCAGCCAGCCGTTGAGGGTGAACGCGAAGGCCACGTAACCCAGAAGGATCGAGATGACCGTTACCACGAGCAGAAGGCTGGAGACGCCTAGGGCGGAAGGGGCGAAGCCGCGGGTATCGTTCTGGTTGCCGAGTCTGCGGAACGTATCCACCGCGCAGGCGGCGACGCCGATCGAGAAAGCGATTTCAAGCAGGATCTGAAGTGTTTGGCCGAAAGCATCCTGAGCCTGAAAGGTGCGCAGGAGGTCGAGGAGAAGGATGCTGATCGCGAGGATCCAGTCCACGCCGTGCAGGGCTTTGCGCTCGCCGGGATTGCCCTGTGCGAGAACGCCCCTGCGTCCGAAGATCGGCAGCCCCGCGCCAATGATGAAGCCGCAGACCGGTACGGTTTCGCCGATTACGGCCGCGATCGGGCCTCCATCTTCGGGAAGGGCTGCGGCGGCCCAGATGAACCAGGCCAGAGTGGCGATCAGGGCTTCGAGTGCGCCATTCAGCGTGATGGCGATAATGCTGCCGGAGAGGGCTTCACGCACGCTGTCTTCCGTTGCCGTGCGGAAATGGGCGCCACAGCGTTTGAGAAGGCGAAGGATCAACGGCGAACTCACGCCGATGGCGGCGAAGGTGATGGCACATCCGATCAGGAGGTAAAGCCAGTCTGACAGGACGCCGCCTGCGTGCAGGGAATAACGGTTCTCGGCGCGTTCCGTCAGAAGGGTTCGCCAGAAACGCGGCGCCAGCGGCGAGACGGTGTGCTCGGACAGGGCGGCGTGCTGGAGTCGGGTGCGGCGGGCGTTGATGGCGGTGCCAAGCTGCTGGGCCTGAAGATTATACAGCTTGGCTCTCATCAGCGCCGACTTCACGGACTGGGAGTTCTGCTGCATCCGCTGACGCTGGGAGGTGACGGAGACATCCTCGTTGTCTGCGGCCTTGGGGCCGAGAATCTTCAGGAAGGATTCGATGATGCTGTCATAGGACTGGATCTGTGTGACGGCATCCTGCGTGTTCTGCTGGACCTTCTGGACCTGTGACGACAGGGCGTCGAGCTCACTGTTGCCGGTGGTCGCATCCTTGCGGTTCAGGATCGCGAAGACTTGGCGCAGGACTGTGGCATTATCGTCAAGCTGGCGGCTTATGGATGCGGATACCGCGCTCCAGCCCAACCCTGAGGTGGCCTGATCGGCAGGTGCGCCTTTCGACGCGTCTTTCGGGGCCTCTTTGGCGGGAGCGGTAGACGTCTGGGCAGCGGCCAGAGCGGGTGTACCGATACTGGAGAGGCCGGCACCGAGCAGCGTCAGAACAAGAAACAGAAAACCCGGCAGTGGTCCACGGACAGTCTCGGAGCGCGGTTTGTTGGGGTATGGAAAAGCGCGCGCGGCAGGCCGTGTGGTCATGCGAATTTATTCCGTTCAGTGGCTTGGTAAGGGGGCTTGATAGGGGATTCAACGAGCCCGGAGCGGAGAGGTTCGATTGCGTCGGGGTTTCCGGGGCTGCCGGAAAAAGGGCGCCTGGAAAAAAGGGCATCTGTCCCTCGGCGGGAAAGATGCCCTGAGATAAAGACGCCCCGCAAAAAGAAACCTTTGGAGATGAAAGGGCGGGAGGGATCAGTGCGGGCGATCGACGCCATGGGCATCGGCCACGGATTCGAACCCGTCCCGGCGCATGGCATCCAGAAGTTCCGTTTTCATCCGTGTGAGAATGCCGGGTCCCTGAAGAATGAAGGACGAATAGATCTGCACCATGTCCGCACCCAGACGGATGCGGGCGAGAATGTCCTCGCCGGTTTCGATGCCGCCACAGGAAATCAGCGCCAGACGCCCCCTGTTCAGACCGGAGACAATCCGCAGGACATCGCGTGACCGCGGGGCGAGCGGTCGGCCCGACAGGCCACCGATCTCACGGGCCGCGGGATCGCGCAGGCTGCCGGGACGGGCGATGGTGGTGTTGGTCAGGATAAGACCCTGCGCACCGCCTTCAATGGCGGCTTCGAGGATTGGTTCGTAGGAGCTGTCGTCCAGATCCGGGGCGAGCTTCACCAGGAGCGGAGGACGCTCGGGATTGCGCGCGTTGATCGCGGCCAGCAGTTCTTTCAGCATGTCGGCCGACTGGAGATCCCGCAGCCCCGGTGTGTTGGGCGAAGACAGGTTCATGGTGATGTAATCGGTATAGGGCCGGACTCGGGCCACAAGGTCCGGATAGTCCCGCAGCGGGTCAGAGCCGGTTTTGTTGATTCCGATATTTACCCCGAGCGGTACGGTTGCGCCCCGCATCCGGCCGTTGGGCATTGGACGATGCAGGCGGCCAAGGCGACGGCAGAAGCGGTCGACGCCACAGCCATTGAAACCCATGCGGTTAATGATCGCGCCATCCTCGACCAGCCGGAACAGGCGGGGGCCGGGATTGCCGGGCTGCGGGCGGGGGGTGACGGTCCCGGCCTCGATATGTCCGAAGCCCAGCTTTGCCAGCGGACGAATGGCCCGTGCGTCCTTGTCGAACCCGGCGGCAAGGCCGATCGGGTTGGGAAAGCGCAGGCCGAGCGTGCGTGTCGACAGGGCCGGGACGTCCTTGGCGGCTTGACCGCCGAGACCGAGGGCAAGGGAGTGAATGGCGAGTTCATGCGCCGTTTCGGTATCGAAGCGGTGCAGAAGCGGGGTGACGAGCGTTCCGAGATCGATCATGACTCGTTTCCTTACCCTAAACTGGAGGGCTATGCATCAGGTGGGGGATGGCTTGGCGTGCCTGAGTGAGGATGAACGGGGTTTTGTCTTGGCGGGCGGACGGGGACGCGATAGACGCGAAGACATGCCCAACGCCCCCGCAGTTGAATCCGTTCCTGAGTTCGTTCCGCAATCCGGCCTTCAGGCTGGCAGTGAATTTTATGACGAGCCCTATCTCGAGACATGCTGCCGCTCCACGCTGCACCGGCTTTTGCTGTGTGCGTCCGCGGGGCGTCCGACGGGTCTGAAGGACCAGCCTTGTCTGGAACGGTTGGAGCGACTGGGGCTTTCCGAACTGCGTGAGGACGGACGTTTCGTCATCACGCAGGACGGTCTGAAGCGGCATCGCTCGGAAATCGGCGCGACGGATTGACGTCAGGTTCGTCGAGAAACACCATATGGGCGTTGTCCTCGAACTCGACGTCGGTGCAGTTGGACATGTGCTGTGCCTCCCGGGACGGTCCTTCCGGCAACAGAAGACTACCCTTGCGTGCGATCAGGTAGCTGTGCCGCGGTTTTTCGTAGTGAATGCGGGTTCCGTCGCTGGGCGTGATGTGGGGTATGCTCATCTTCCTGGCGGGATGGCCTGAAGAGATGGAAAAATAGCGTACGGACCGGGGGCGGAGTTGCGTGCAAAGGAGCGTTTGCGCTTGCGGGACGTGACGGTTAAATTGGGCGGGCCATGACAGCTCCCTCTCCTTCTGACGTTTCCGAAACCGCGCCTCCGAACCGTGTTCTGCGACCCATTGATTTGGGGCAGGGCGTCGTGATCGAGGATCCGGTGATCCTGGCGCCCCTGTCGGGTGTCACGGATCTGCCGTTCCGTCAGCTCGCCCGCGATCTGGGGGCAGGGCTGGTCGTGTCGGAAATGATCGCGTCGTGGGCGATGATCCGTGAGAACGAAAACACCATGCGCATGGCCCGGATGGCCGAGCGTGGGCCGAACGCGGTCCAGCTTGCCGGGTGCGATCCTGAGGCGATGGCGCAGGCGGCGAAGATTTCGGCGGATGGGGGGGCGAACCTCATCGATATCAATTTCGGCTGTCCGGTGAAGAAGGTGGCGATCGGGCAGATGGCGGGTTCCGCGCTGATGCGGGACGAGGTTCTGGCTGGAAAGCTGTTGGAAGCTACCGTCCGCGCTGTGAATGTGCCGGTGACGCTCAAGATGCGTATGGGCTGGGACCATAACTCGCTGAATGCGCCGCGTCTGGCGAAGATCGCGGAAGAGAGTGGCATCCGGCTCGTAACCGTTCATGGCCGCACCCGGCAGATGTTCTATAATGGGACGGCGGACTGGCGTTTCGTGAAGACGGTGAAGGATGCGGTGTCGCTACCGGTTATCGTCAACGGGGACATCAATACCATCCGGGACGCGCGTGAAGCCCTGCATCAGTCCCAGGCCGACGGTGTCATGATCGGGCGCGGCTGTTATGGGCGGCCCTGGTTTACGGCTCAGGTCGCACAGTCCCTGCGGACGGGCGAGGATGTGCCGGACCCGGATCTGGCGACCGAAAAGGAAATCGCGCTGCGGCATTACCGGATGATGCTCGATCATTTTGGCGAACGGCCGGGGCTGCGTCTCGCGCGTAAGCATGTGTCCTGGTATTCCGCCGGGCTTCCGGGGTCGGCGACGTTCCGCTCCACGATCAATGGAGTGGAAAGTGCGGCCGAAGCGACGGGTCTGCTTGAAGCGTTTTATGACCGGCATATCGATGCAGGTGTCGTCCGTAACCGGGAAGCCGGGCCGGCGGGCAGCCTGAGTCGCGACGGCACCCGTGAAGCAGCCTGAGGCCGTGCGGGGAACCGTTGTTCTGAAGGTCTGTGATGTCTTTTTCCGGCATGGCTCATGACGGAGCAGCCTGCAACTGATGCTGCGACAGACTTGGCCGGGCATGGCTGTCATTCGGTGTTTCTGTACGGGGCTTCGCGTCTCGACAGGCAGGACGTGGCCCGGCGGCTGCACAGTCACAGTCCGCGCGCGAAGCAGCCGTTTGTGATTGCCGCGTTGACCGCCACGCCCCGCGCCCTTCGCGAGGCCGCCTTGTTTGGAAACGGTGAGGCAGGCTGGGTCCAGCAGGCTCAGGGCGGAACCCTGCTGCTGGATGAGATCGACTGTCTGTGCCCGCAGATGCAGGACCGTTTTACGGACTGGCTGGGACAGGAGAGTACAGATCTGCGCGTGATTGCTGGGAGTCGCCATGATCCGGCGCTGCTCCTGCGGCAGGGCGGGTTGATGCAAGGGCTGCATCAGTGGCTGGCGGCCCTGCCGGCCGGACAGCGTCTGGGGCCGGAGCGGATCAGTGCGGTCTGTCGTCTGGTCGCCGGCACGGGGAATACGCGTCCCAGGGGACTGGAGCGGGCGCTGGAGCGGCCTTTGTCCGAATATCTTGAGGGTGATCTGGAGAATACGGCCGGTGATCTTCATGCCTGTGTGGTGGGCGAAGTCGAGCGGCCGCTGATTACGATGGTCCTGCGCCGGACCTGCGGCAACCAGTTGCGTGCGGCAGCCATTCTCGGGGTGAATCGTAACACCCTGCGCAAACGCATCCGCGAACTGGATATCACGATCCCAAAAGGCATCGACGAGTGAGAATTCCGTCCCTGAGGCGCCTGTTCGCAAGGCTGACGAGCACCAACGGGGCGGTTCTTCTGACGGTTCTGGCCCTTGTGCTCGCCTTCGCCACCTTCGTTGTGCTGTCGGGCGGCATGTCTCTGGCGCACCGTCCGCAAGTCCAGGCGATCGTGTTCCTGCTCGACTTCATCATGCTCATGCTGATTGCGGCGGCGGCAGTGGTGCAGATCGGGCGCATGGTGGCCGAACGCCGGCTTGGTCTGGCGGGCGCGCGGCTGCATGTCCGGCTGATCACCCTCTTCGGCATCGTGGCGGTCGCGCCGACCATTGTTGTCGGCGCGGTGGCGACGCTGTTTTTCCATTATGGCGTGGAGATCTGGTTCTCCAACCGGGTGAACGATGCTCTGACTGAGGCGCGATCAGTCGCGGTCGGGTACCTGCAGGAGCATAACGATAACGCCCGGACAGAGGCGTTCGCGCTCGCGAATACCCTGATTACCGTTCAGAACGACGAGCTGTTTTCCCGCGGGACGGATCTGTTTCATGATCCGGCGCGTCTTCAGGAATTTCTGGACGATGAAGTTACCGAGCGCGGTCTGACGGATGCGGAGGTCTTCGATCCGCTGACCTACAAGGTGCTGGCGGTTGGCGGCCTTCTGGGTAGTGATGCGGATATGTCGACGGCGCCACCGTTGCCGCCCAAATCCGTTGTGGAACTGGCCCGGCATGGTGAGGCGGTGATCCTCGACCGTCCCGATCAGCGCAAGGTGCGCGCCGTGGTGGCACTGGGCGGGAATTCCGGGCTCATGCTCGTCATCACCCGTCCTGTCGATCCCGATGTGGTTGAACACATGCGCCGGACCGATGCGCTGGTGGCGGACTACCAGCGGCTGATCACCAATCGCGGCAAGACGCAGGTTCTGTTCGCGGTCATTTTCGCGCTGATGGGTCTGCTGGTGCTGGCTGTCGGGATGCTGACGGGACTGGCGCTGGCCAATCGCATTGCCAATCCGCTGGGTTTGCTCATTCTTGCCGCGCAGCGCATTTCGCGCGGGGATCTTGGCGTTCGTGTTCCGGTGCCGGACGACACCGGTCAGGACAAGGATGACGAAGTGACGGGTCTGTCCCGGGCGTTCAACAGTATGACCGATCAGCTTGAAAGCCAGCGTTCCGAGCTGATGCAGGCTTATGACCAGATCAACGAGCGTCGTCGCTTCACCGAAACTGTTCTCGCGGGTGTGTCTGCAGGTGTGATCGGGCTGGACAGGGCGCAGGTCATCGAACTGCCGAACCGGGCGGCGTCCATTGTGCTCCAGCGCGATCTCCAGCCCTCGATCGGCAGAAAAATGACGGATCGGGTGCCGGAGTTCTCATCTATTCTGGATGAGGCGCGTCTTGCGCCCGAGCGCGTTCATACGGCTGAAATCCAGGTCGATACCGATGGCGCGCAGCGTCCCGGCGGTCCAGGCGAGGGGGCGGGGGCAGGAGCGGGGCGCACGCTTCTCGTGCGGGTCGTGGCGGAACTGCGCGGACAGGATGTCGCGGGTTACGTCGTAACTTTCGATGACATCACGGATCTCCAATCCGCGCAGCGCAAGGCGGCCTGGGCGGATGTAGCGCGGCGCGTGGCTCATGAAATCAAGAATCCGCTGACGCCTATCCAGCTTGCGGCAGAGCGACTGAAGCGGCGCTTTCTCAAGGAAATCCAGTCCGATCCCGAGACCTATACGCAGCTTGTTGATACGATCGTGCGACAGGTTGGCGATATCGGACGGATGGTTGACGAGTTCTCCGCCTTCGCGCGGATGCCCCAGCCTGTCATGCAGCCGGAAGATTTTTCGCGGCTGTGCCGGGAGGCGCTTGTGTTGCAGCGCAATGCTCATCCCGAAATCGTGTTCGATACCTCCGGTCTGCCGCCGTCAGGGCCGCTGGTGCGGTGCGACAGGCGACTCATCGGCCAGGCCCTCACAAATCTGCTACAGAATGCAGCCGATGCGATCAGTATGACGGGCCGCGGAAAACCGGGGGAAAACCCGTCAGGGCAACCCGTGGGACAGGTAGTGCAGCCAATCGGACACATTGTGGTGGGCTTGCACATTCATGGCGGGCATGTCCTGCTAGACATAGAAGATGACGGGATCGGCCTGCCGACGGTGGAACGCCACCGGCTGACCGAGCCTTATGTAACCCACAAGGCGAAGGGCACCGGCCTCGGCCTTGCGATTGTCAAGAAGATCATGGAGGACCATTCCGGGATGCTTCAGCTCACTGATCGGGTACCAGACCAGTCCCCAGGCCTGCTGACCGGGCAGAAGGGAACGCGTGTCACCCTGTCCCTGCCGTTATGGGAGCAGGAGAGCCATGGGCCCGGCGGCACCGATCTCCAGACCACGAGGGCAGCAGATGGAACATGAGATCCTAATCGTCGATGACGAGCCGGACATCCGGTTTCTCATCGAGGGCATTCTGAACGACGAAGGCTATCGTACGCGGACCGCCGCCAATTCGGATCAGGCGCTCGAGCTTTTTCGCTCGCACCGTCCGTCGCTGGCGATTCTGGATATCTGGCTTCAGGGCTCGCGCCTTGACGGTATCGAACTGCTTAAGATTTTCCAGATGGAAGAGCCTGGGCTGCCGACACTCATGATTTCCGGTCACGGAACGATCGAGACGGCGGTGTCCAGCCTGAAACTCGGTGCATACGACTTCATCGAGAAGCCGTTCCAGTCGGACCGGCTTCTGGTCGTCGTGCGACGTGCGCTTGAAGCCGCGCGTCTGCGTCGGGAGAATGCGGAACTTCGTCTGCGGGCGGGACCGGAGACGACGCTGTCCGGAGAAGGGGCTGCCATTTCGGCGGTTCGCGCCCAGATCGAGCGTGTCGCCCCCACCAATTCGCGTGTGCTGATCAGTGGGCCTGCCGGATCGGGCAAGGAAGTGGCGGCCCGCATGATCCATGCGCGCTCGCGCCGGGCAGAGGGGCCGTTCATTGCGCTGAACTGTGCAACACTGGCCCCCAACCGTTTCGAGGAAGAGCTTTTTGGCCTTGAGGGTGAAGACGGCCAGCCGATGCGTCGGGGTGTGCTGGAAAGAGCGCACCGCGGCACGCTTCTGCTAGACGAGGTCGCCGACATGCCACCTGAAACGCAGGGCAAGATCGTGCGTGCGCTTCAGGACCAGACATTCGAGCGTCTGGGAGGCAATACGCGGGTGAAGGTGGATATCCGCGTTATCGCCACCACCAACCGCGATCTTCAGTCCGAAATTGCGGCACAGCGGTTCCGTGAGGATCTGTATTACCGTCTCGCGGTTGTGCCCCTGCGGATCCCGTCCCTGCGGGAGCGGCGGGAAGACATTCCGGGTCTGGCGCGGCATTTCCTCGAACGTTGTGCCCAGTCTTCCGGCCTTCCGGTCCGGGAGCTCTCCGTGGATGCGCTTGCGGCGCTGCAATCCTATGAGTGGCCAGGCAACGTGCGCGAACTGCGCAATCTGATGGAACGGCTGCTGATCATGATGCCGGGGACGGGGAACGATCCAATCCGGGCGGACATGCTGCCCGCCACGATCAGCCAGGGGGCGCCCTCGATGACGCGCCTCTCTTCTGGAGCGGATGTCATGAGTCTGCCGCTGCGTGAGGCACGGGACCTGTTCGAAACGCAGTATCTTCAGGTGCAGCTCATGCGGTTTGGCGGCAATATCAGCCGGACGGCCAGCTTCGTCTGCATGGAACGCAGCGCGCTGCATCGCAAGCTCAAGCAGCTTGGGGTCACCACGAATGACGAGCGTGCGGGTGGGCCTTCCACGCCGGTCAGTGGCTGAGTTCATGCGCCGTTTTTTTTCATTTCCTTCAGTCGACTGATAACAGCGTGACTTCAGAATCCTTGTCTTCCGTCGGACACCGGGCCGTGCAGGATGTCTTTCTCGATTATCTGCGCAGGACGGAAGCATCCGTCACCGTCTTTCTCGTCAATGGCGTGAAGCTTCAGGGCATTGTGGCGCAGTCCGATGCGCACACTCTTTTGCTGCGTCGTGACGGTCATGTGCAGCTTGTTTATAAACACGCCGTCAGCACCATCATGCCTGCTGCGCCAATGTCCCATTTTATGGAAGAAGAACTTTGAGCGGTTTCGAGACCAAAAAGCCTGCAACCAGGGCAGCAGTCATCCTGCCATGGGAGAAGTCGGGACCGCAGGAAGAAATTCGCGCAGCCGATGCGCGGCTTGAGGAAGCGGTCGGTCTGACCGCTTCGATCGGGCTCGTGGTGGTGCGTCAGGCGGCGATCCTGCTGCGGGCACGGCGCCCCTCGACCCTTCTGGGGAGTGGTCAGGTCGAGCAGCTTGCCGAGGCGGTCAAGCTGGATAACGTGGACGTGGTCGTTATCGATGCCCGCCTCTCGCCCGGTCAGCAGCGTAATCTCGAAAAAGCTCTGGGCTGCAAGGTCGTAGACCGGACCGGCCTGATCCTTGATATTTTCGGCGCGCGTGCTGCAACCCGTGAAGGTGTGCTCCAGGTTGAGCTGGCGCATCTGGAGTATCAGCGCTCGCGGCTCGTGCGGCTGTGGACCCATCTTGAGCGTCAGCGCGGCGGCTTCGGCTTTCTTGGCGGTCCGGGCGAGACGCAGATGGAGGCGGATCGCCGGATGCTGGCCGAGCGGATCGGCAAGATCAAAAAAGAGCTGGAACAGGTACGCCGGACGCGAGGATTGCATCGTGAATCCCGTAAGCGCGTACCGTTCCCGGTCGTGGCGCTTGTGGGATATACCAATGCAGGAAAATCCACGCTGTTCAATGCCCTGACGGGGGCGTCTGTCCATGCACAGGATCAGCTTTTCGCTACGCTGGACCCGACAATGCGTGGTCTGCGCCTGCCGTCGGGGCGCAATGTGATTCTGTCCGACACGGTTGGATTTATCAGTGAACTGCCGACCGAACTGATTGCGGCTTTCCGGGCGACGCTTGAAGAAGTGGCGCAGGCGGACGTGATCTTGCATGTTCGGGATATTTCGCATCCTGACAGTGCGGCCCAGCGGGCCGATGTTCTGAACGTGCTCGACGGTATGGTGCGGGACGGGATGCTCGATTCACACTGGTCCGACCGGACCGTTGAAGTGCTGAACAAGGCCGATCTGGTCGGGGGCGTCGAAGCGGTGCCGCGGCGAGAGAACGCGATTGCGATTTCTGCGATTACGGGCGAAGGGCTGCCGGATCTTTTCGAAATTCTGGATCAGTACCTGACGCGTTCGATGAAATCCGTCGATGTGCGTCTGGCGATCACGGACGGTGCGGCTCTGGCCTGGCTCTATCAGCATGGTGAAGTGACCGGACGGACGGATCTCGAGGATGGGATGGATGTTCAGGTCCGTCTGTTCTCGGCAGATCTTGAGCGGTTCGAACTGCTATATCCAGACCGTCTCCTGCCTTACGAAAGCTGACGGGTTGTCCTATTCTGACGCAGGGGCAGGCTTCAGGGGCACTGCTGGACTCCGCGCCGCCTTGGCGCGCTGTCGCGCCCGGTCCAGAGGGATGGCCAGTGCGTAAGTCAAGCCGAGGCCTACGGCGTTCATCACGACCTGATCCCACAGGTTGATGCCAAAGCTGGCGAACATCAGGCGCCCGAGCAGATCCAGCACGGTGCTGAAGGCGAAGACTTCCAGAGAATTGCGCCCGAGGAGTGCGAGGCTTTGTCCGATCCGGTCCGCCGAAAGGCGACGCAGAGCCGTAGAAGACTGGACCAGATAGAAAATCGCCATGATGTCCAGCAGGCGCCAGATGGCTAGCGTCGACTTTCCTGTGTTCGGTGGTGCGGGGAAGATCCTCAGGGAAGGGACGTGCCAGTATTCGTAGGGAAAGCACAGAATGAACGCGCCGGCCAGATAGGTCAGGCAAAGAACCTTGGCCCAGCGACGGTACGGCAGATCGCCCTTGTGCTTCGAGGCCCACACCGCTCCCAGAATCCCGAGAATATAGAGAAACTGCCATCCGAATGGGTTGAGATACCATCCATTGGGATCGAGCCAGTTGGGTATGGTTATGTGCGGGTCTAGGTTGGCGATCGCCCAGATGGCCACGCTCAGTGCGAGCAGAAGCCACAGGCTGCGTTTGAGAACCCAGTAGATCAGCGGAAACAGTGCCAGAAGCACGACGTAGAGCGGCAGGATATTGAGATAGCTTGGCAGCGCATCAAAAGTCAGGATACGCCAGAGCCAGCCATAGCCGTGGGCAAGCTGGGGTTCGATCGTATATTCGGGAAGCGGCTGGTAATGCCGCCACTGGCGAACGGTCCAGACGAAGATCAGGGTCATGCCGGTCTGGTACAGATAAAGTCTGACGCAGCGAGCAAGGATGCGGTGGATGCCGGTCTTCCAGCCTTCTCGGTCGATCAGTCGTCCATAGGCCAGATAGGACGCATAACCCGCGAGCATGACGAAGATTTCGGCGGCATCTGCAAATCCGAAGTTTCGGATAGTGATCCGGTTGAGGAGATCGTCAGGCACATGGTCCACCAGCATCATCAGCAGGGCGATACCCCGCAGAGCGTCCACGCGATGATCGCGTGGGGTCTTTCGCGCTAAAGATGCGGAATGTGTGACGGGCGGCTCCATGACTTCTTCTTAACGTCGCAAAAGGGGGAGGGGTATGGGTGACTGATTACGATCAGATTAAAGATTGGACGGAATTACTGGATGTGACGGTCCGTATCTGTTGGATACGGACCGCCTGAAATGGCTCGCGGCTTTGCCGGAAGCCTTTTTCAAAGCGCCAGAAGCGTCTCGTCCGACTGGCGGTTAATGATGTCGTGGAGGTCGCTGCGAAGGCCTGTGACCTTCACGTCATGCCCATGTGATCGCAGTTTTCCGATAATCTTTTCGAGTTCCTGGACTGCAGTGATGTCCCAGAAACGGGCGTGAGAGAGATCAAGGACAACCGTTTCGGCCTGGGTGTGATAGTCGATGGCGTCTGAAAGATTGCTGGCAGAGGCGAAAAGGACCTGCCCGGTGACAGTGTAGGTCAGGGTGTCGCCTGCCGGTTGTTCAGTCACATGCAGCAGCTTTGACGCCTGCCAGGCGAAGAACACGCCAGACAGCATGACGCCGACCGCGACACCTGCGGCAAGATCGTGTGTCACGACTACGACAGCGACGGTGATGATCATGGTCAGGCTGGACAGGCGTGGATGACGTGCCAGATCCCGCAGGCTGCTCCACGAGAAGGTACTGGCGGATACCATAATCATGATGGCGACGAGAGCGGCCATCGGGACCTGACCAACCCAGCGGTGCAGCAGAACCATGAGGGCCAGCAGAAATGCGCCAGCGGTGAAAGTGGACAGGCGTCCGCGTCCGCCATAGCGCAGGTTGCCGACGGTCTGGCCGATCATGCCGCAGCCGGCGATACCACCGAAAGCGCCGACAAGAATGTTGGAAATGCCGAGACCGGTGCATTCCATACGCTGGTCGCCATGTGTGTCGGTGATGTCATCGACAACGGAGGCCGTCATCATCGATTCCAGCAGCCCGACCGCCGCCATGGCCAAGGCATACGGCAGCACCACGGACCATGTAGTCCAGGTCAGGGGAATATGCGGGAAGGTGAGGCTGGGCAGGCCAGTGGGAAGGTCTCCGAGGTCCGCGACAGTGTGGACGGGCATCGGATGGAGCATCGTGATGGCGGTGAGCACGACGATGCAGATCAGGGGCGACGGGATGGCGTCTGATAGTCGGGGCAGCAGATAGATGATGACGAGACCCAGAACGATCAACGCATAGGTATGCCAGGTGACGCCAAGTATCTGCGGAACCTGCGCGGCGAAGATCATGATGGCCAGCGCGTTGACGAAACCCGTGCGGACTTCGGCGGATACGAACCGCATGACCGCCTGAAGACGCAGCACGCCAAAAAGGACTTGCAATGCGCCAGCCACCAGGGTGGCGAGGAGCATGGCCTGAACGCCGTGGGCGTGGACCAGGGGAGCGGCCACCAGCGCTACCGATCCCGCCGCGCCGGAAATCATGCCGGGACGGCCACCAAATATGGCGATGGAGACGGAAATGACGAAAGACGCGAACAGTGAGACGGCCGGAGACACCCCGGCGATATAGGAAAAGGCGATGACTTCCGGGATGAGCGCAAAGGTGCCGACCATTCCGGCCAGCACTTCGCGCAGCGGGTTCTGTGCCCACTGGCGTCGGTAGAGAGCGGGAGTCATAAAAATCCTTGAAAGCAGGGCGTGACGGGGTGCGACGTATTCAGGCCCGGCGCGGCAATGAGACCTACAGTCTAGCTCGGTTGACCTCAGGATTGAAGGTGCGGATAGCGGCCGGGCCGAAACACGACGTCATTGCTGCGGCTTGAATATCCCGAGGTTCCGGTGAGTTGCACGTCGGCTGTCCCTCACTGTTTCCGGAGTATAATCTCTGCCCAACTATCCGTTTCTGGCGTTCAGGATGTCGCCTCGGGATCGGATTCCGGGGTAGGCATCCCGGGCAACGCCGCGTCCTGATCGTGGGGAGCAGAGCTATGTCGTCATGATCTGCTGCACAGGAGGATCGCCATCATTACTGGCGAAGACTCCGGAATCGGATATGCCGTCACGGAGTTCGTACGGATCGATATTTTCGTGAACAACGCTGCATTCCTGATCGAACGTCCGTCGCTTGCAGGTGTCAGTGATGAGGAATGGGGCAGGACATTTGATATCAATGCGTGAGCCACGTTCCGCATGGCGCGCCTGGCTGCTGGCCGCGCTGCTGAGTCCGCCGATAATGGAGCCGGAGCATGTGGAACGGTTTGGCGCCGATACGCCGATGAAGTGTCTGGGCCAGCCTGCCGAGCTGTCGGGAGTCTGCGTTTTTCTTGCAGGTGACTGAGGTGAGTTGTGTTTCGGGCACGATGATCGCCATCACAGGAGGTATCCCGGTCATCTGATTCGGGCGGATGGTGCGAGGGTAATGAAAAAAAATACATCAGGGGACTGGACGACAGCCCCGACAATCCTCTAGAGAGTGCGTCGCTGTGTGGCGGATGTAGCTCAGTTGGTAGAGCGCCGGTTTGTGGTACCGGTTGTCGCGGGTTCGATCCCCGTCATTCGCCCCAGCAATCCTTTCCAGATTTAAAACGCTGTCTGTCGATCCTAAGGCTTTGCGGCTTTGGCATGATCGTGCCGGTGTTCCCAGCGCTCTTCCAGGGCCATGCGTTCAAAGCGCAGTTTCTGCCGGATCCAGTTCAGCATTCCGGACAATGTGACGATCACGATCCCGACGAACGTCCAGTTATCCAGAGGCTGGTGAAACAGCAGGTAGCTGAATGCCACCGCCCAGACCATCTGGCTGTACTGGGGCAGTGCGACCCGGTTTGCCGGAGCGACGGCTGTGGCCATCATCATGAAAAGCTGCCCCAGGGCTGCGAGAAATCCATAACCGAACAGGATGATCCAGGCTTTGGCCCCATGCGGCCATGAGGCATGGGCGATCATAAGGAGTCCATCGCCGATCAGGGGGCCGAACAGGCTCGACCCGAACAGGGACAGGCGGGCGCTGCCGTTTCCTGCCAGCCGGTAGGCCACGACGCTTGCGGCATTGGCAAGAGCGGCGAGGATGGCGCAGACATGTCCGAGGTGGAAAGTCCTCGCTCCGGGGCGCAGAACGATCAGGACGCCCAGAAAACCTACGGCGACGGACAGCCATGTCCAGAATGACACTTTTTCCTTCAGGAACGTCACCGAAATGATGGTGACGAAGAAGGGCATCAGGAACATCAGGGACAGGGCTTCCGGCATGGGCAGCAGCATGAAAGCCATGACGCTGGCGGCCGTGGAGACAAAAGTGGATACCGCTCGGAGGATCCACATGCCCGGTCGTGTCGTTGCAAAGATATCGGAATAGGGCTCGTCCGGGCGCCGGATAAACGGCAGCAGGAGGAATCCGAATATGCCGCCTGAGAACGCGACCTCGAACGGATCAAGGTGCCCGGCAAGGCCTTTTGAACATGCGTCGCTGATCGAAAAGGCCGCGTAACCGAGAAGCGCCAGAAGGATGCCTGAGGAGAATAGGGTCTGTTTCATGAATGTGCTTGCTCCATCGGCGGCGGATACCCTGCGTCTGGGGACACAGAAAAACCTTCGCGCGCGTATGCAGTCAACATGCTCTGTCTGTGCTTCTGTACGTTATGAAAGGTTGCGTGTTTTGTCTGGGAAGGGTCGGATCCCGACAGGCCGACTGCGCGTGAATTGGAAAGGCTGCGCCCCTGATGTATGGTGCCGGTCCTTTGGGCAGGCCGCATGGCCCCCGTCTCGTGGATAAAAGCGTAAGCCTCTCATGTCCCAGAAGATCGTCCCAGTTATTCTCTCCGGTGGATCAGGCAGCCGCCTGTGGCCCGTTTCACGCAGCAGCTATCCAAAGCAGTTCTGGCCTCTCCTGACGGAACGGAGCCTCATTCAGGAGACCGCTCTGCGGGGCGCCCGTGCGGGGCTGGCGGCGCCGATCGTCATCTGTAACGCGGAGCATCGCTTTATCGTGGCTGAGCAGCTGCGTGATGTCGGCGTTGATGATGCCCGGATCGTTCTGGAGCCTGTCGGGCGTAATTCCGCTCCTGCCATTACTGCCGCTGCGTTTCTGGTGGCCGAAACGGATCCAGATGCCGTTTTGTGGATCATGGCTGCGGATGCAGCGATTACCGACGAGGCTGCCCTGTATTCCGCGCTTGAACAGGCTGTGACCGCCGCTGCGGACGGACGCATCGTGACCTTCGGAATGACGCCGACACGCGTTGAAACGGGTTATGGGTATATCGAGAGTGGCGCGTTACTGTCAGGGATTGACGGCGTTTTCGAAGTTTCGCGTTTTGTTGAGAAGCCGGATCTGGCAACTGCGGAGACGTTCTTCCGTGATGGCCGTTATCTCTGGAACTCCGGTATGTTCGTCACCCGTGCGGATGTGTTCCTGTCCGAGATCGAGGCTTTCGAGCCGTCTATCCACTCGCATGTCGGGCAGGCGGTGCTGAACCGTAAAAGTGATCTCGACTTCGACCGGCTGGACGATGCCAGTTTCCGGCAGTCACCGGATATTTCGGTGGACTATGCGGTGGCTGAGCGTACGAAGCGTGCGGCCGTTGTGCCGGGGACATTCGGCTGGTCAGATATCGGAAGCTGGGATGCTCTGTGGGATCTGTCGCCCAAGGATGCGGAAGGCAATGCCACGTTCGGAGATGTGTTTCTTGACGGCACGCGCAACTGTTATGTCCGCTCTGACGGGATCGTCGCGACAGTTGCCGGTGTCGAGGACCTCGTGGTGGTCGTGACGCAGGATGCGGTCATGGTGTCGCATCGCGACCGTGCGCAGGACGTCAAACATATGGTCAGCCGCCTCAAGAAGGCGGGACGCAAGGAAGCGGCGGCCCATAATCGTATGTATAGGCCTTGGGGATTTTATGAGAGCCTGATCCAGGCGGATCGCTTCCAGGTCAAGCGGATCGTGGTGGAGCCGGGCCAGAAACTCTCCCTGCAGAAGCATTTCCATCGCGCCGAGCACTGGGTGGTCGTTGGCGGCACCGCGCTTGTAACGCGTGACGCCGACCAGATCATGGTGCGTGAAAATGAAAGCGTTTATCTGCCGCTTGGCTGTGTGCACCGGCTGGAAAATCCGGGCCGGATTCCTCTGACCCTCATTGAAGTTCAGTCCGGCCCTTATCTTGGCGAGGATGATATCGTCCGAATTGAGGACGTTTACTCCCGTAACTGAAGACCGTGGTTCAGGTGTCCTGCTTCACATGGGAGCGGGCCCCGAACAGGGTATGCAGCCCGTTGGCGAGGGGCACGGGAGTAATTCCTAGGCGCTTTTCCATCGGACCGATGTCGAAATTCTTGTCTTCCAGAAGACGCCTGATTTCTTCAGGCGCGATTTTCGGCAGGCCGGGAATGTGGCGTGTTACGGGAGACAGTGCTCTGAGCAGCCAGCCTGGCAGAGAGATGACCGGCCGCCCGCCAAGTCCCGAAAAATAAAGCACCATGCGGACGAAAGTCCGGTATGCGACGGCCGTCGGACCAGCGATCACGATGCTTTCAGGTCCGGTAACTTCTCCGTTCCGGAGAAGATGGATGGCGGCGACAACGGAGCGTGTCACATCCCGCTGGTCAATGGGCTGCACGAGTGCTCTGCCGCCCCCAGGAAGCGGCACGATTGGCAGTCGCTCCAGAAGTTTGGCAAGGCGCTGCACATTGTCTTCGCCCTGTGCGCCATAGATCATGGTCGGGTGCAGAATGATGGAAGGCCTTCCGTCCTGTTTCAGGGCAGACTCCCCGGCGAGGACCCCGCGTCCGTGATCGTCGGGCCAGCGCGTGAATTTACGTGTGCTGCCCAGGGCGACGACGGGGGCCGTGGTGGCGGCAAGGATGGCAGGCAGATGTCGGGCGTGGGCCGTGTTGACCACGATGGCCGCATTTTCGAAGGCCAGTGGAAGGGTATCGGTCTGCGTGAGGTCGGCAATGCGCACGGCCTGACAGGCCTGCGCGATGTCTGGTGCGAGCGTACCCTGACTCCGCACCACCGCGATGATCGGCTGTCCCTCAGCAAGAAGGGCGCGGCACAGGGCTGAGCCCGACCGACCATTTGCCCCAATGATGCAGACAGGGCCGTCTGAGAGCGACGGGGGACGTACTCTGGCGTCGTCGGTCATTGTACGGATGCCTTCAGGTCGGGTGAGGCCACCAGCGCCATCAGGCTGGGAGGAGAGGCCCCGATATCGTTCAGGACCGTGAGCGGTGTGGGGTTAACGGGGACATAGGTCAGTGTCAGGGTGCGGTTGGCGGGGCGTGTCACATAGTCCGGGATGGCTGTCAGCGCCGGATTGACAGACAGAACGGCCTGGAGTGCCTGTGCCGTCCGCGCACGGATCTGCTCGGCAGTGGTGCCTCTGCCCGACTGACGAGCGGACAGCGTAAAGCCGGTGTCGATAAACCTGTCGCCCTGAATGGAGAACGTTGCCGACTTCAGTGTTGTGGCCTGAAGGACTTCCTGTGGGGTGGACGGGCTGCCCAGAGCCGAAGGTCGGCTGATCACAAGATCGAGCTTCATGGCCGCAAAATCCGGGATCGTCAGGGTTGTCGTCGTGTGTGATGTGTGGACGCCCAGATCCGTCACCTGAGTGTAATGCGCGGTCGAAGCCGTCCCGTTGACAGGGAAAGGAAGTTTTCGATCACTTCTGAAGTGGAGGCCTTTCAGGTCCAGCGTCAGGGTTGCGATCTGTTTGTCGAGATTGCCGGTTCCGCGCAGATCATCGAGACGCGCCGTTCCTGATGGCATGTTCAGCCTGAAATTATGCAGGCTGAGGCTTTCTGGTGGAAGGGTCTGGGAAGGCATGCGCTGCCCCTCCCACATCGCGGCAACCTGCGCGGCGAGATCCTTCTGTCGCAGGTCGCCTCGCTCGAGGCTGGCCTGGCCGCTTATGATCTGCGGTCCGGGCAGTTGGCCGGGAAAGGGGACGTGTGACTTTACGGTCCGTTCGTAAGCGAGTGTCCCGCCGGCCATGTGAACCGAGGTCACGAGTGCCGGACCATAATTGTCCACGACAATATTGCTTGCGAAAATACTGTGGATATTGACTGGGCCGGGAGAAGAGGACGCGGTCAGGTTCTGGATCGAGAGCTGGTTGATCTGTCCGTGGGCGAGAGCGACGTGGCCAAGATCGATGCGGGAATGCGGTGCGGATCCTGACGAGGACGCCTGGGAAGGCGCCGGGAGGGAGGGAGGCAGAATGAGCTGTCGCAGGCTCAGGGATGTGCCGTGGATGATCTGGCCCGGCGTCTGGAGGAAAGGCTCACGCACTTCAACTGTCCGGATTGAAATTCCACCATCCGGCGTAGGACGGGGATGACCGAGCCGCATCCGGGTGGCGCGGAAGGTTGTGGTGCCCTCGCGCAGGGTGATGTCGGTCAGGGTAGCGCCCAGCGACAGGATTGCCGGCGTCGCGCTGCTGTAGGTGAAAGTCGTGCCGGGAGGAAGGGCGGCCCGGAAGCTCGACAGGCCGCGGATAACCTCCATGTGAGCTTCGTGACGAACGCCGGCGACGCCGATGACGGCGATCACCGAGATCAGGCTCGTCGTGAGCCAGGGTCTTTTCACGTTGATATTCCTGTCTGAAACGGTCCCGCACGGTGTCGGGCGTAAACGGTCTTTGAGCCGCGTCAGAATATCATTGTCCTGACATGGGGCAATGCGGACGTCGAATTTGTTGCGGTAAAATGATACCGCATAGCGGAAAATGGCGGAAAACTGCTGCGAATCACATAATTCAATATGTAAACGGGGCTTGACGCGGACGCTGGAGACGGCAATAAGGCGCCACCTGATCCGCTTTGCCGCGGGGGCGGTGTCTTTTCGACATTGCTTTTGCGACGGGCGCCATCCACGGCGCGGCTTTATTCCGCGCCCCAAGCTGGAATGTCATCAATGAAGACCACACGTTCGCTGAAGCCAGCGGAGGTGACGAAGAACTGGGTGCTGATCGACGCCGAAGGGCTCGTTCTCGGCCGTCTCGCCACCATCATCGCCACCCGCCTGCGCGGAAAGCACAAGCCGCAGTTCACTCCGCATGTTGATTGCGGCGACAACATCGTCGTCATCAACGCGGAAAAGGTTGTCCTCACGGGCAACAAAGTCGGCCAGAAGCTGTTCCACTACCACACGGGGCACCCGGGCGGTATCAAGGAGCGTACCATCACGCAGCGTCTCACGGGCAAGAACCCGGGTGAAGTTGTCGAGAAGGCCGTCGAGCGCATGATCACCCGTGGTCCTCTGCAGCGCGCCCAGATGAAGCACCTGTATGTCTATGCCGGTTCCGAGCATCCGCATGACGGACAGAAGCCCGTCAAGCTGGACGTTGCTGCGATGAACCGCAAGAACACCGTAACCCACGAGTCGTAAGGCCTGTATCATGTCCGAGACCCAAGAGCGCACCGGCACGCTGCAGGACCTTGCGAGCGTTGCTCCTGCCGTTACCTCCAACGCTGCCCCGGTTCACGAAGTCAAGCGTGACGCCCAGGGCCGTTCCTACGCAACCGGCCGTCGTAAGGACGCCGTGGCCCGCGTATGGATCAAGCCTGGCAAGGGTGACATCATCGTCAATGGCCGTCCGGTCACGACGTATTTCGCCCGTCCGGTTCTGCGTATGCTCCTCACGCAGCCGTTCCTGATTTCTGATCGTTACAACCAGTTCGACGTGTACTGCACGGTCGCTGGTGGCGGTCTGTCCGGTCAGGCTGGCGCCGTCCGTCACGGTATCTCCCGTGCGCTGACGTATTACGAGCCGAGCCTGCGCGGTATTCTGAAGGCTGCCGGCTTCCTGACGCGTGACAGCCGTATTGTCGAGCGTAAGAAGTACGGCCGTGCGAAGGCACGTCGTTCCTTCCAGTTCTCCAAGCGCTGATTCGTCAGACTTTGCGAACAGAAAAACCCCGGCCAGATGGCCGGGGTTTTTTATGTCCGGTTGCTGAAAACCGTCCGTAGGTCAGACCACGTCGTCCAGTTCACGACGCAGTTCCAGCCCCTTGCTGAAAATCCACGCCATGACAAAAGGCAGTGCGACCAGCCCGAGATCCGAAAAAGTCTCGACGTCATAAAATGGTGCATGGGTGGAAGGCGTGTTGGCTGGGAAACCCATGACCCCCTGCACAAAACCCGACAGGAAAGGTACCCCGAGACTTGCAAGACCCGCAAAGCCGATGAGGCGAAGGGAACGGACATTGGTGGCCGTGAAAATCTTTTCCTGAAGGCACTCGAACACGAGGGCTGCGATCCGGTAGAGAATGACAGCCTGGCAGATATCCTGGAAGGCGCGTCCCAGATGCGTCATCGTCGACAGATCCTGCCACGGTCTCATCAGAAACTGCCATCCGATCCAGTGCGTCAGGAATGAGGGCAGACTATTCTGCAGGGCAGCGCAGACATGTCCAGCCGCCACAAGGACGGAGATGCCCGCCGGGATGTGAAACAGGACGGAGATGCTTTCCGCTGTAGTGCGGGTCGTCGGGAGGGCGGGGTCGGAGCGGATCATGGATTCTCCATACGGCGATAGTCTCTTTATTTATTGTAAAACGATAATATCGAAAAGCAATAATAATTTAGGCTTCTAAAATCTGGTCCGGTTTTTAGGGGCGGCGTGCATAGTGAATTAGAACAGATAAATTGCTAAAAATTACCTATAAAAATAATAAAATTATAATCAATATGTTTTAATAATCATCTTATTCCGATATCGCCAGAGCGTGCATCCTGTGCCACATTGCGCTCGCCATTTTTTCGAGACCATGATCTTACCGGAAGCTGTGACCTCATGACGCCTTTCCTCATTGAAAAGACCGCAACCCCGACCGATCCCGTGAAGCGGACGGAACTTCTGGCCAGCCCGTCCTTCGGGCGGGTGTTCACCGATCACATGGCCATCATTCGCTATACGGTGGAAAAGGGATGGCACGATGCGAAGATTACCGCCCGCCGACCGCTCAGCATCGATCCTGCGTCCACGGTTCTGCACTACGGGCAGGAAATCTTTGAGGGCATGAAGGCCTATTGTGAAAAGGACGGCCATGTCGCCACGTTCCGTCCCGAAGCCAATGCCGCGCGTTTTGCTGCGTCCGCCCGTCGTATGGGCATGGCCGAGTTGCCGGAAGATCTGTTCGTTCAGGCGGTAGACGAACTGGTTCGTGTGGATCAGGATTGGGTGCCGTCCGGAGACGGGCAGAGCCTCTATCTGCGTCCGTTCATGATTTCCAATGAAGTGTTCCTCGGCGTGAAGCCCGCCACGGAATATCTTTTCATTGTCATCGCCTGTCCTGTTGGCGCCTATTTCGGTTCGGGCTGCGTTTCCGTCTGGGTTTCCGAGACATACACGCGCGCTGCCATTGGTGGTACGGGTGAGGCCAAGTGCGGCGGTAATTATGCTGGCAGTCTGGTCGCGCAGGCTGAAGCCAAGGAGAAGGGTTGTGATCAGGTCTTGTTCCTTGATGCGCGCGAACGTCGCTTCGTTGAGGAAATGGGGGGCATGAACGTGATGTTCGTCCGCAAGGACGGCAAGATCGTTACCCCGCCGCTTGGAGGTACGATCCTGCGTGGCATTACCCGTAACAGCCTCATCCAGCTTGCTGCGGATCAGGGGATCGAGGTTGTCGAGGAGCCGATTGAGATCGACGAACTCTTCGCCGGCGCGAATGCGGGCAAATATACCGAGGCCTTTGCGTGTGGAACGGCGGCCGTGCTCTCTCCGATCGGAAAATTTGTCCGCCCCTCGGGAGAAGCGGTGTTTGGTGATGGTGTGACGCCGGGACCGGTGTCGCAGATGCTGAAGAAGACCCTGACGGATGTGCAGGGTGGCCGGAGCAATGACGTCCATGGCTGGATTCATCGGGTTTCCTGAGCCTGGGTTTTCAGCTTTCGTCGATCCATCCGTTCCGAACGGCTGTCTCAAGCTGTTCGGGCGTATCGATATCGAAGGCGAGTTCCGGAGCGCTCACTATCGCAGGGGCGCTCCCTGCATTTTTCCAGATCTGGCGAAGCCCGGTATCGCCCCGCAGATCCCCGATATGGCGCTGCGTGGCAGCGGTGAGCAGGACGGGGATGCCCCGTCCTTCCGCCCCGTAAGCCGTTATGGCGTCTTTTCCGGTTTTGCCCTGATCCAGAAGAGCGAATAAATGCGCTTCCCGCAGGCAGGGCTGGTCTGTCCCCGCAATGAGAAGGGCGGCTCCATCCTTCTTCAGTGACTGAAGACCGCATCCGAGCGAGGATGCCATGCCGGTTTCCCAGTGAGCATTATGGGTCATGATGATGTCCAGACCTTCAAGCGCCTTGCTGACACCCTCCTGCGCGCCGCCTGTCACGATGACCAACTGCTCCGGATCTGTCGCCAGAAGAAGTTGTGCGACGTATCGTACCAGAGGGATGTCGTCGATTGTCAGAAGCTGTTTGGGTCGCCCGAGCCGTGTACTGCCCCCTGCGGCCAGAAGCAGGGCAGAGTGTTTCATCATCGGGGACGCGTCGCCGTGATCTGGGCGAGTATGGACAGGGCGATCTCCATCGGGCTTCGGGCATTGATGTCGAGCCCGGCGGGCAGATGCAGGCGTGTCAGCTCTTCCGTGGAGATCCCTCCGGCTTGAAGCGCTTCGATCCGGTCAGGAATTTTTCGTCGGCTTCCGAGGATACTGACGCAGAAGGCTTCGGAGTGTAGGGCGTGTGCTGCTAGTGCCAGATCCTGGGCAGCGTCATGTGTCAGGCTGTAGACGGCTGTCCAGCGATCGAGCCTGAGCTTTGTTAGCGCTGTGTCCAGATTGCCGCGGATATAGCGTTCCGGGGGCAGGCCGGACGGTGGATCATGTGGGCCGCCGGGGCGGAGCAGAAAAGTTTCGAGTCCCATGGATGTCGCAAGCGACAGCGTAGCGAGCGTCACGGGATCTCCGCCACAGAGAATGAGCCTGATGGGTGGCAGGTAGTGGCGGCAGAAAACGGAAGGGTCTGATGGCGTGGGGATTGCGCCGTTCTGGAATTTCATGTCGCCCGTTTGCAGATCCGTTATGAGCGTTATGGCGTGACGGCGTGTTCTCGCAGTTTGGAGTGTGGTCACATGAGCGGCCAGATCCGGCAGGGGACGTACGAAAATCCCGATCCGGCCGCCACAGGTCAACTGGATGTCCAGAACCGGGCTGCCCGCACCGTAATCGAGCATACGAGGCTGTCCGTCGCGCAGGGAGTCGAGAGCTTCGGTGCGGACGGCAGCTTCAACGCACCCCCCTGACACATAGCCCTGTACGTCGCCGTCCTCGCAGATTGCCATCTCACTGCCGAGCGGTCGGGGCGACGACCCGTCGATCTGGACGAGCGTCGCGAGGGCTGCGCGTTTTCCTGCTGAAGCCCAGCGCTCCAGCGCCGGAAGCAGATCGTCAGTCAGGCCGTAATCCGGCCATTGGGGAAGAGGAGAGAACTGTACGGCGGCCGTCATGGAGGGGTCCTGATACTCTTTGAGGACTTAAGGGTAACGTCAAAGACGATTATGACATACCCTGTCCGTTACGGGCTGTTGATCCATGGGCCATCGGGTCTATATCGGCAGGGAACGTCGCTTCGGCATTCCAGCCAGCGGACAGAGACCACGACCGGAGCGGTAATGAGCGATCTCCTGAGCGTCACACGGGCCATGGAACTGGTGCTGGGTTATGCCGGCACCTTCGGGACGGAGACGGTTGATCTGGAGATGGCGGCCGGACGCGTTCTCCAGCAGACGATCCGGGCCGAACGGGCGCAGCCGCCTTACGACCGCGTCATGATGGACGGCATCGCATTCCGCTACGGAAGTGATCTGCCGTTGCTCTCTCATGGCACACAGCGTGCGGGTGCGCCGGGGCAGGCGCTGCCTGAAGGGGCCGCCTGTCTCGACGTAATGACGGGCGCGGTCCTGCCTGAAGGGGCCGATACGGTCGTCCCGGTTGAGCGTCTAGTCCGCGACGGGCGCATGGTGCGCTTTGAAGACGGGTATGAGCCGCGTCAGGGTCAGTTCATCCATCGTCGCGGTTCTGACTGCGCGGCGGGAACGGAACTGCTGTCGGGCGGCCGCCGGCTGGACGGGCCAGCGCTTGCGGTTCTGGCAGGCAATGGACATGCGCAGGTTTCGGTCTCACGAATTCCCTCCATCGGCATCGTGGCGACCGGCGATGAACTCGTGGACGTGGGTGGTCCGGTGCGCGACTGGGAAATCCGGCGTTCCAACGAATATGCCCTGACCGGCGCGCTTCTTTCGCGGGGATTCAACTGCATCGAGCGTTCGGTCGTGCCGGATGACCTCCCGCTGATGATGGCCGCCTTAAGGGAACAGCTTTCGCGACACGACGTGCTGATCCTCAGCGGCGGTGTTTCGATGGGGGCGTTCGACCATGTTCCCAGAGCGCTGTCCAAACTCGGTGTCGAGCGGGTTTTTCATAAGGTGGCGCAGCGTCCGGGCAAGCCGCTCTGGTTCGGTGTCGGGCCAGAGGGGCAACGTGTGTTCGGTCTGCCGGGCAATCCTGTTTCCGCCACGACCTGTGGAGTGCGGTACGTCATGCCCATGCTTCTGGCGGGGCAGGGGCTGTGCCGGGGCAAAACCCATGCTGTCAGACTTAAGGCTGAGGCCGAATTGATCCCGACACTGACGCGTTTTTTGCCGGTTAGGGTCGGGCATGATGAGACGGGTCAGGCCGTCGCGATACCCTATCCAATGCCGACGTCGGGCGATTTCAGTTTCCTTGCGGCGACGGATGGATTTGTGGAGCTGCCGCGCGGAGAGGGTATGGCGCCGCGTGGAACAGTCGCGTTGTTTCATGGCTGGTAAGGATGTTTCCGCTCTGACCGACGTTCATGGCCGTCCGCTGCATGATCTGCGGATTTCCGTCATGGACCGGTGCAATTTCCGCTGCCCGTACTGCATGCCGGAAGCGACCTATCACGAGCATTTCCGTTTTCTGGAACCGAAGGAGCGCCTGAGCTTCGACGAAATCGAGCGCGTGGCGCGCGTGGCGGTTTCGCTCGGGGTCCGCAAGTTGCGCCTGACTGGCGGGGAGCCTCTGCTGCGTCCGAAACTCCCGGAGCTTGTCGCACGGCTGGCCTCCATTGATGGGGTGGAAGACATCGCGCTGACGACGAACGGTGTTCTGTTGGAACGTCATGTCGCGGAGCTGAAGGCAGCAGGACTGAATCGCGTGACGGTCAGCCTCGACAGTCTGGATCCCGCGGTTTTCGCGCGGATGAGCGGTGGCCGTGCGCAGCTTGACCCTGTTCTGGAGGCGATCGACAGTGCCGCAGCCGAAGGGTTTTCCGGCGGGGTGAAACTCAATACCGTTATCCAGCGCGGGCTGAACGATGAAGGCGTGGAGTCTCTGGCGGAGCGTTTCCGTCATAGTGGCGTGGTTCTGCGGTTTATCGAATATATGGATGTCGGAACGCGCAATCACTGGGAGCGGGCTGAGGTGGTTCCGTCGCGTGAGCTGCTTGAGCGTCTTGAGACCCTGTGGCCCCTTGAACCTGTCGATGCCCAGTATCGCGGGGAAGTTGCCCGTCGCTACCGCTACTGCGATGGGGGCGGAGAGGTCGGGTTCATTTCCTCGGTGACTGCCCCGTTTTGTGGAGACTGTTCACGGGCGCGCCTGTCGTCGGAAGGGCAGCTTTATACATGTCTGTTCGCTTCGGAAGGGACCGATTTGCGGACGCTGCTGCGCAGCAGCGATGATGATGCCGCTCTTCGTGCGCTGTTGGCCGAGGTGTGGCGCCAGCGGACGGACCGGTATAGTGAGGAGCGGGCCGCGTCTTCGGATGCGCCAGCACGCCGCCGCATCGAGATGAATTATATCGGCGGTTAGAAACGGCAGTCGGACCGGGAGATCGAACACGATGAAAACGCTGACCCATGTCAACGAGCGCGGCGAGGATCCGCGCATGGTGGATATCAGCGGCAAGGACGTGACAGAGCGGAGCGCGCATGCCCAGGCGCGTCTGGTTTTCCCGTCGGAGATGGCGCGTACCCTGTCTGAGGCCGGGTTCATGACGGCCAAGGGCGCGGTTCTGACGGTGGCGCAGATTGCGGGCGTCATGGGTGTGAAATCCACATCGCAGCTTATCCCGCTCTGTCATCCGCTGTCCCTCAGTGGCTGTCGCGTGGACATCACGATCGAGGGCGACGAAGCCGTGATTGACTGTCGCGTGTCCTGCAAGGGGCGGACGGGCGTGGAAATGGAAGCTCTGACTGGCGCTTCCGTGGCCGCGCTGACCATTTATGACATGTGCAAGGCGATGTCCCATGACATGATCATTCGCGACGTGCGGCTGATGGGCAAGGCAGGTGGCAAGCGGGATTTCCAGAGGATCGAGGGATGATGCCCCTGTACGGTCTGGTTCTGGCGGGCGGCGTCAGCCGGCGTATGGGAACGGACAAGGCGGCGCTCGACTATCACGGTCTGCCGCAGCTTCAGGCGGCGTTCGATGAGATGGTGCCGCTGGTTGAAAAATGCTTCGTCTCCGTGCGCCCGGATCAGGCGGCTGAGCCGCTCCGTGCAGGTTTTCCGCAGATTGTGGATGCCGTCGAGATCGATGGTCCCGCTGCGGGGCTGCTTTCGGCTCATCGGGCTTTTCCGGGCGTCGCCTGGCTGGTGCTCGCCTGTGATCTGCCGCTGCTGGACCGCGGAACACTGAAAAACCTGATTGTGGAACGGGACGGGCAATCCGTCGCAGTGGCGTATCGCAGTGAACATGATGGTCTGCCGGAACCACTCTGTGCGATCTGGGAGCCTGAAGCGCTGGACCGCCTCGCCCATCAGGTCGAGACGGGGCGGCTCTGTCCCCGCAGTCTTCTAATCAACAGCCCCACCAAACTTCTGGAGCCGCATGTCCGGGGTGCGCTCGACAACATCAATACGCCGCAGGATCGTGAGGACGCGGTCCGGCGTCTCGACGATCAGACGGGAGGGACCATGATTAGCGTGAGACTGGAATACTTCGCGCAGCTTCGCGAGCTGGCCGGAATGCGGGAGCAGGTAATCGAGACGGAGTCCGCAACCGCAGGGCCGCTCTATGAGGAGTTGCGCCGGACATATGCGTTCCCGTTCGAGGCCTCCAGGCTGCGCGTGGCGATCAACGGGGATTTCGCACCTTGGACGCAGGCTTTGAAGGATGGGGACCATATCGTGTTCATCCCGCCGGTGACGGGAGGATGAGCCGCTTTCGGATGGCGTCTGCGCCCGTGGATCTGAACATGCTGCGTGAAGATCTGCATTTGGCCGAAGCGGGAGGCTTCTGCACCTTTGAAGGTTGGGTCCGCAACAGGAATGAGGGCCGTCCAGTGGATGGTCTTGAGTATGAATCCTATGAGGCACTGGCGCAGCTTGAGGGCGAGCGCATCGTCGCTGAGGCTCTGGAACGTTTCGAAATCAGCCAGGCAGTGGCCATGCACCGGACGGGAAGTCTGAAGGTCGGGGACGTGGCGGTCTGGATCGGGGTCTCCGCACCTCACAGGGATGCCGCGTTTCGCGCCTGCCGTTACATCATCGACGAGATCAAGCATCGCGTGCCCGTCTGGAAAAAGGAACATTATCTGGACGGGGATGCGGAATGGGTGGCGTGCCATCACTGCCAGACCGCGCCGCGTGCTTCAGAGTCCGGTGGTCATGACCATGATCACGGCCATTGTGGGCATCATCATCACTGACGAAAGGTTTCTGCGGGAGAGCGGCTTCGTGTCCCGCAGGATGCTTTTTAGGTTGTAATTGCAAATCATTCTCAATTAGGGTGACTCCGGTTCTGCTGATTCGGAGTTTTCCCATGACACGGCTGTCGCTTTCTCTGTCCGATCTATGCTGCTGCGAACGCCTCGCACTGTGGAGCATCCGCTGCCTCGTCAGTCATTACCGGCTTCCGAACTGCCCCGAGACAAAAACGACGGACGGCCTGTTTCCGGCCTGTTTCCGCCCTGCTCTTGATGCAGCCGAGGGGGCCTTCGCGGATGCTACCTATCATCTGAGACTTGCGGAGCGGCCTTTGCTGACGGTGAATGCACCTGGCATGCAGTCTCTCACGCCGCTTGAAGAGCGGTTTCTGAAAGGAATTGTTGCTGCCCAGAATGAGGGGCAGCGGGAAGTCTTCGTCATTCTTGCCGAAGCGTTTCCGGACCGTTTCGTGCAGGGATGCCTGGCTATGGCACTGACCCTGCTGGCGGATTGCCTGGCGGGCGCCGGGCACTGGTTGCCCAGGGCGCTGGTGCACGACGAGAAAACCATTTCCGGAGGAGGGGCGCTGTCATCTATTAGTCGCTGGCGGTCGGTCAGCCCGTCACGGATGCGCGTCCTCTGGCCTCAGGACAATGGTCCGCTTGGGAAAAGCATGATGCCGGAAACAGATCGGGTGATGCACTGATGTCGCCGCTGCGGGTGCGCCGTCTGCACGGCGCGGCTGTCATGCGCCGCCCACGCCTTGAAGAGCTGGAACATATGACGGTCTGTCTGCTTTTGCTGGCTGTTGGGGTTGGCGGCTTCTGCTGGTTGGCATGTCTGAATTTGGAAATCTCGGCTGACGACCTTCTCGCTGCCCTAGGATATCAGGGCGGCCTGTAGTCGCTGTCTCCAGTAATGTTGCTGACAGGTCGGCCGGATGATCAGTCCACGCCGACCATGACACTGGAGGCCTTGATCACGGCATAGGCGTCTTTGCCGATTTCGAGGCCGAGATCTGTGACCGCTTCGTTGGTAATGGCGCTCGTAATGATGACACCGTTGATGTCAATTGTGATGTGAGATGTGGTCGCGCCTTTGGTGATCGACGTGATACGGCCGCGAAGCTGATTGCGTGCGCTGAGCTTCATGAAAACGTCCTCAATCTGGATGACAGGCGAACGTGCCTGTTCTTTTCATATCGGAAGGCCGCTGCGCTGCGTCCAGACCAGGATGTACGGAAACAGATTGGGTAAAGCGTGTTTCCTCCGGCTCCCGAAAGAGCCGGAGACGCATTTTCAGATGTAATATTCGGTCAGTGGCGGGAAACCGTTGAACCCGACTGAGCAATAGGTGGAGACATATGCTCCGGTAGCGAGGATTTCGATCCGGTCGCCGCATGTGAGTGAATCCGGCATCGTGATGCGGTTCTTTTCGTACATGATGTCCACGCCATCGCAGCTCGGGCCGGCGACGACACATGGGGAGCGGGTGCCTTCCTCTGCGTCGCGTGATGTCCGAAACGTGTAGCGGATGGCTTCACCTTCGGTCTCCGCCAGACCACCGAAGCGGCCGATATCCAGATAGACCCATCGCGGATCACTCGCAGCACCGCCTCGGCGGCTGACGAGAATGACCTCGCTGGACACCACGCCTGACTGTCCTACCATGTAGCGACCGGGTTCCAGTAAAATTTCGGGTGCGTCGTCGGGAAAGTTCGTTGTCAGGGAAGCGTGGATCGTATCGGCGAAGTCCTGAACGGATGGCACGTTCTCGCGATAATGCGTCGGAAAGCCCCCGCCCAGATTGAGCATTCCGAGATCCACGCCCTGTGCGCGCAGGTCGTGATACAGGGCTGCCGCCTTGGTGATGGCATGGTCATAGGCCGCGACACCGGTCTGCTGGCTGCCGACATGGAAGGAGAGCCCGTAAGGCTTCAGTCCCAGATCCCGTGCGTGCAGCATGAGTGCGCGTGCGTGTTTCAGCGTGGTCCCGAATTTGCGTGACAGGGGCCAGTCGGCACCTTCATTTTCGACGGCAAGACGGCAGAAGACACGCGCGCCGGGGGCATGCTGGCCCAGCTTTTCGAGCTCTTCGATGCTGTCGAAGACGAACAGCCGGATTCCCAGATCGTAGGCTTCACAGATCCATTCGGGCTTTTTGAGCGTGTTGCCGTAAGAAATGCGGTCCGGTGTGGCGCCTGCATCGAGGCACATCCGGATTTCCGCGATGGAAGCGGCATCGAAGCAGGAGCCGAGAGCAACCAGGCGGTTCAGGATCGCCGGTGCTGGGTTCGCCTTGATGGCATAATAAATTTTTGCTTCCGGCATGGAATGATGAAGGGCGTGAAAATGCGTTTCCACCACGTCGAGATCGACGACGAGGCAAGGGGTTGCCGGCTGCTGCTCGGCAAGGAAACGGGTGATTTTGGGAGTCATGACACTCAATTCCCAGAACCAGACTCGTCAGGGAACGACATCGCCCTGCGAGTGTGTTGCGAAACGGTCGAACGGACCGGCGAATAGCGGGAATCCGTAACGGGTGGATTCCTGAAGGCCAGAACGCTTGACGTCGTTGCGTAACCTCTAGAGGGCCAGTGGCACGTGCGTTGCTGCGTGAGGGCGGCATATGGGACCAAATCCCCTGTCGTGCAACTGATAATTTTGCATTGTGATGCTTTTGGCAATATTGGAGAGGTGAATCAGGGCAAATTCGGAACGCGGGAGGGGACTTTCGCGTAGGTACTGGCTCGTATCGTACCAAACTGGTCGGACCAGTCCGGAAAGCATCCGTTTTTCGGATTGGACGCCACCCGCTGCCCCAACAGGAAACTGCCGAGGACACCCTGCGTGAGTTTGACAACCGAGTCCGCGACCCTTTCCGGTTCCGATCCGGAACCGATGGGATCGACCGAGCCTAGAAAATCCGGCGCTGTGACGGCCGCGGATGACCCGGCAGTTCCCCTGTCACCCGATCGACTTCATCATGCCGCCTGGCGCGTCGTCGCTAGACACCTTTTCGCGGAAGTTGGCTCCAGCCAGACATCACTGTCAGCAGCAGGGTGTGCATTCTATGCTACGCTGTCTCTCTTTCCGGCGATCTCCAGCCTGATTTCCCTGTATGGCCTGGCGTTTGATCTTCAGACCGTCGAGCCTCAACTTGAGGTTCTACGTCATCTTTTGCCGCCCTCGGCTTATGAGCTTATCGGAGACAGGATCCATCAACTGATCTCCCAGCCTCATTCCTCTCTTACGATTGGACTGATTTTTTCGCTTTCCGTTGCACTGTGGTCGGCATCCGCCAGCACGAAGTCAATCCTGTCGGCCCTGAATATGGCGTATAACGCGCAGGAAACGCGCAGCTTTTTCAAATTTCAAGCGCTGGCATTCTCCACGACGCTGATGGCTATTTTGGGGGCTGCCTTGACCCTCGCCCTGATGGTAGCCGCGCCTGCTCTCGTGGATTACCTGCCACGGCATGTCAGCTTTCTGAGCGATCCGCCGTTTCCGATTGATCTGTTGCTGTCCTACGGGGCACCGATGGTGGTGCATACGCTGGCGCCCCTTCTCATGCTGCTATTCGTCTTCATAGCCGTGACGCTGCTTTACCGCTTCGCACCGTGCCGGGTTCATACGAAGTGGCGGTGGATTTTTCCGGGATCGGCACTGGCGACGGTTCTATGGGTAGCAACGTCGCTCGGATTTTCCTGGTATGTGGCGCATTTCGCGAGCTATGGCGCGACGTATGGGCCTCTTGGTGCGGTTGCGGCCATCATGATGTGGCTTTTCGTCAGCGCCTATGTCGTGCTGTTTGGTGCAGAGCTGAATGCCAGTCTTGAGGCCCGCGCCGGTCAGAGTCAGGCGATATCGCCGCAGGCGGCTTCTGTCTGAATTCGATATAGCGGCGTCAGGGCGGTTGAATTCGCCCTGATGTCTGCTTTGGCATCAGCTTTTAACGATGATGATGTGGAACCTGACGCGTTGAAGCCGGAGAGCGGGGCACAGCCGTTGCAGCGGGATCTGCGGCCTGAATGGCTTGCGCACTCGTATCTTCGGGGGGCGCTTCTGCGACTTCCGTCTCCGTTGCGGGGTGTATGGCGGGGGAGACATCCGCCATTTTTGCAATCGTGACGTGGGCCGTTCCCGCACCGAGCATACCGATCCGGGCTGCGGCGGCGTGGGACAGGTCGATGATGCGGCTGTTGAAAGGGCCGCGATCGTTTACCGTCACAACCACGGAGCGGCCCGTATCCTGTGACGTCACGAGAAGTTTTGTACCGATTGGCAGGGAGGGATGCGCCGCCGTCAGGTCATTGGTGTTGAAAATCGAGCCACTGGCCGTGTGCCGTCCATGAAAATGCCGTCCGTACCAGCTGGCGACCCCGTGCTGTGACCATGTGTGTGCGGCCAGATGTGCCCGCTTGGCGAGTGCGGCCCGGACCGAGTCCGCCCAGCTTGTCCTTGGGGTTCCATCAAGAGCAGACTCGTCGTTGGCCTGTGCCGGGTGGTGGCTGGCGAGCCCCGCGAGGGCGAGGGCGAACGTCATGCTACGCAGCGGGATGAAACGGAAGGGTTTGCGAAGGGCAGGTAGCTCAAAGCGCACTATATCAGGTTCTTCTCCAGTGAACGGGACGGGCTTGATTCCTGCCGGATAGCACAAAAATGCGGCCCTGTCCCGTTTTTGACACCCCGAACACGGCAGCAATAGGGCAATGACGCTTTCATGACGGCTCCGAAAGTGCTATCGCGCGGCCAGATGAAACGCCCTCTGATCACCGTTCTGAACGGTCCGAACCTCAACATGCTGGGTCTCCGCCAGCCCGGAATCTATGGCCATGCCACACTCGACGATGTCGAGCAGGTGTGTATTCAGGCTGCCGAACGGCTTGATGTCGCCATTGATTTCCGCCAGACGAACGGAGAGGGTGAGCTTGTGTCCTGGGTGCAGGAATGTCGCGGCCGTGCAGACGGAATCGTGATTAATCCTGCTGCTTATGGGCATACCTCGATTGCCCTGCTCGACGCGCTTCTGGCCGTCGAGCTGCCAGTGGTCGAGGTGCATATTTCCAATATCCATCGCAGGGAGCCGTTCCGGCATCACACCTACGTCTCGCAGGCCGCCATCGGCGTGATCTGCGGCCTCGGCGTCAGGGGATACGCGCACGCGCTTCAGGCAATCACCGACATGATCGAAGACGAAGGATGAGCCGTATGCTCGTGGACAAGGATGCCATTCGGGCATTGGCCGATATTCTGACGGAAACTGGCCTGACCGAAATCGAGATTTCCGAAGCTGACAGCCGGATCCGCGTGGCTCGCACCGTGAACGTGGTTCAGGGGGCTGCTCCGGCCGTTGCTGCCCCGGTTCCCGTGGTTACGGCAGCTCCCGTCGTGGCGCCTGCAGATCCGGCCAAGCATCCTGGCATGGTTCCGAGCCCGATGGTTGGTGTGGCTTATCTGACCCCCGATCCGGCATCGCCTCCGTTCGCCGTTGAAGGCCAGCCGGTGGCCGCTGGTCAGACGATTATGCTGATTGAAGCCATGAAGACCTTCAACCAGATCAAGGCACCGCGCGCCGGTACGTTGACGAAGTTCCTTGTCGAATCCGGTCAGCCGGTCGAGTTCGGCGAAGCGCTGGCGATCATCGAGTAATGATTTCCAAGGTCCTCATTGCCAATCGTGGTGAGATCGCGCTGCGGATCCAGCGCGCCTGCCGCGAGATGGGCATCAAAACCGTTGCCGTACATTCGACGGCCGACGCGGATGCAATGCATGTGCGTCTGGCCGATGAAGCCGTCTGCATCGGTCCGCCGAGCGCACGCGACTCCTATTTGAATGTTGCCGCCATTCTCTCGGCTGCCACGATCACGGGGGCGGATGCCATTCACCCAGGCTATGGCTTCCTGTCGGAAAATGCTGAATTCGCCGAGACCGTGGAAGAGCATGGTCTGGCGTTCATCGGACCGACGGCGGAGCATATCCGCACGATGGGCGACAAGATCACGGCCAAGACGACCATGCGTGCGCTTGGCGTGCCTCTGGTCCCGGGCTCCGACGGCGCTCTGCTGGATCTTCAGGCGGCCCGCGACGTCGCCGAGAAGGTTGGTTATCCCGTCCTGATCAAGGCTGCCGCCGGTGGCGGCGGACGCGGGATGAAGGTCGCGATGACCGCTGCCGACATCGAGGAAGCCTGGTCGGTGGCCCGTGCCGAAGCCCGTGCGGCCTTCGGGAATGACGAGGTCTATCTCGAGAAGTACCTCAATCGCCCGCGCCACATCGAGCTTCAGGTTCTCGGTGATGCGCATGGCAATGTTGTGCATTTCGGCGAGCGTGACTGTTCGCTCCAGCGTCGTCACCAGAAGCTTCTGGAAGAAGCCGGTTCACCGGCCCTGACGGATGCCGAGCGTGAGGAAATCGGCCGTACGGCGACTGAGGCTCTGTCGCGGATGGGCTATCGCAATGCTGGGACGCTCGAATTCCTGTATCAGGACGGGCAGTTCTGCTTCATCGAGATGAATACGCGTCTTCAGGTCGAGCACCCGGTGACGGAGATGGTCTGTAACGTCGATCTCGTGCGTGAGCAGATCCGCATCGCATCCGGTGAGCCGCTTGGTTATACGCAGGCCGACGTCAAAATGTCCGGTCATGCGATCGAGTGCCGTATCAACGCGGAAGATCCGGAAACCTTTATGCCGAGCCCTGGCACGATCAAGGTGTTCCATGCTCCGGGTGGGCTGGGTGTTCGTATGGACAGCGCCATTTACGCTGGCTACCGCATCCCGCCGTATTACGACAGCATGATCGCCAAGTTGATTGTGCATGCTCCGACCCGCGCAGAGGCCATTGCCCGCATGCGGCGTGCATTGGACGAATGTGTGGTCGACGGTGTGAAGACGGTCATTCCGCTGCATCAGAAGATCCTTGCAGATCCATCGTTCCAGAAGGGGGATTATACGATCCACTGGCTGGAAAACTTTGTGGCGGCCCGGCAGGGCGGTAAGTAAGGCGCAGGTACGTTATGGGTTACGCAGAAACGATTGTTCTTGATGTCCGCATCGCTCAGGTGCCGCAGGTGGTTTCTGTCGTAACCGGTCGGCCCGGGGTTGCGGTCTGGGTGAGTGAAATCGGTGTGTTGAACCGTGTCGTGTTGTTCCGTACGGCTGACAGCTATGCCGAGCTCCTCGACGGGCGCCCTGATCTTTTGTCGGTTCTGCCCGAAGATGCGCTTCTAAGCATTGATGTGACTGCCTGGCGCGTCATATCTCCGCTACTTCCGGCCGGACAGCATGGCAGCATCTATGAATGGCGCTGCTATGAATTGAAGGTTGGGCAGGTAGGGGATGTGGAAGAGGCTTTCGCGGCCGCTGTCCCGCATCGTCTGGAGCTTTCTCCGCTGCTATGCGGCATGATTTCGATCGAGGGCAGACCGCGCCTGGTCCATATCTGGCCTTACGCGGATATGAACGCCCGTTTTGATGTTCGTGCTCAGGCGGTCGCCAGTGGGGTCTGGCCTCCCAAGATCGGAAAAGGGCTGGTGGCCATGGAAAATGCGGTTCTGATCCCGGCTTCAGGTTCGGCTTGGCGCTGAGGTACGAGAGTTCGGTGCTCATGTCGCCGTTACGAAAAGAGCGGTGCAGATCAGGTCTGCACCGCTCTTTTTTTGCTTTATGCCGGAAAATTATTGAGCCGGAGCAGCCGGCTGTTGTGATGCGAGGGTATTTTCCGAAACAAAGATGACGGAATCGAGAGCTTGATTTAAGGCCTCCACAGCGTCATTCGGGTGATGGCCCTCGGTAAAGACTGTGGCCCGATAGAGAGCACCCTGAACTGGAGTGATCGGGGCGAGAGCCAGAATGAAATCGGCATCTTCGCCAACAACTTTCATCGTTTCTGCCGCCTGATCCGTGTTGCCTGATTTGAGCTGCGCATTTGCAGAGGCGATGGCAGTCTTTTTCTCTGGAGCTAGTGTCTCGCTGACGATGAACTCACCGCCGACAGGGAGCCAGTCGGTCTGACCTGTGACAGGCTGATGATTGGCTGACAGGGGATGTTGTGGGGCGGGGTGCAGGTCGTTTTCGGCGGCTTGGAAAGTCCTGTCGGCTTTCACGGCGGCAGTAAGACGCTTCTGCGCATCATAGAGAGCCGGAATGGCGGCTTCGGTCTTGCCGGTGGTCTGAAGGATATCCCGGGCTTTGAGAATATCTTGGAAGGCGCGCTGTCCATCGGCGGAAAGATGATGAAAGGCGCGATGAGCTTTGAATTTTTCCCAATGGGTATGAAGTGAATCGGCTTTTGCAACCGGCGATGTACAAATCAGGGCTGAAATCGCAGCGAGGGCCGGAATAAATTTCATTATAACGTCTCCATGAATATTTGTTTCTGATTGTCAGAGTTATTTCATAGGCCCTGATTGGGCAAATTACCGATCATTTAGTGATTGGGGTCGCTCTCCTGATCTCTCGTGAAGACGGAGGTGTATTCATTGGAAAAAGTCTTTGGAGTTCAGAAAACGGCTCGTAACATATGTAATTCGTTTTATTTCTCATGCGGTGTTATTTTTGCAACTTACAAACTTATATGCTGATTTTTTTGAAATAAAAAAGGAGATATCGGCACTTTCGTTTGGTCGATGGCTTGCTCTGGTCAGAGGCATTCCGTATGTACGGGGCCTCAATCACGATACCGTGCATGCACGGGGAAAGTCGGCCTTTCCCAAGTGCATCGCAGGCATAGCCGAGCAGCGAGTATTTCCAGATGTCCCTGAATTCCGTCGTCGAGAGTGTGACTGCCCGTATCATCGAGCGTTCGAAAGTCTCTCGGCGCCGGTATCTTGCCCTCATGGAGCGCAACCGGGCCAAAGGCGTGCTACGGCCCAAACTCGCCTGTGGCAATCTGGCCCATGCCATTGCAGCGTCTAGTCCGGACAAACCTGAACTGATGCGTCCCACCGGGACCAATATCGGTGTGATCACGACTTACAATGACATGCTTTCGGCGCACCAGCCTTACGGCCGTTATCCGGAGCAGATCAAGCTGTTCGCCCGCGAGGTTGGGGCGACGGCCCAGGTGGCCGGGGGTGCCCCGGCGATGTGCGATGGTGTCACCCAAGGGCAGGAAGGTATGGAGCTTTCGCTGTTTTCCCGGGATGTGATTGCGATGTCCACAGCGGTCGGGCTGAGCCATGGCATGTTTGAAAGCGTGGCTCTTCTGGGGATCTGTGACAAGATCGTTCCGGGCCTGCTGATGGGGGCGCTGCGCTTCGGTCATCTGCCAACCATGCTGATCCCCGCTGGTCCGATGCCTTCTGGATTGCCGAACAAGGAAAAGCAGCGCATCCGGCAGCTTTATGTTCAGGGTAAGGTTGGCCAGGACGAACTGATGGAGGCGGAAAACGCATCTTATCACAGCCCGGGTACCTGCACGTTCTACGGCACTGCCAATACGAACCAGATGATGGTCGAGATCATGGGGCTGATGATGCCGGATTCGGCGTTCATCAATCCCAATACGAAGCTGCGTCAGGCCATGACGCGCTCGGGAATCCATCGTCTGGCTGAAATCGGCCTGAATGGTGAGGACGTACGTCCGCTGGCACATTGCGTGGATGAAAAGGCCATTGTGAATGCTGCGGTTGGCCTTCTCGCCACGGGCGGTTCGACTAACCATTCGATCCACCTGCCCGCCATCGCCCGCGCAGCGGGAATTCAGATTGACTGGGAGGATATCAGTCGCCTGTCGTCTGTCGTCCCCTTGATCACCCGTGTCTATCCGAGCGGGTCTGAAGACGTGAATGCGTTCAATCGCGTTGGGGGCATGCCGACCGTCATCGCCGAGCTCACGCGCGCTGGAATGTTGCACAAGGACATTCTGACAGTTTCCCGCGGCGGGTTCTCCGACTACGCGTGCCGTGCCTCTCTTGAGGGCGAGGAACTTGTTTACAGTCATGCGAAGCCCTCAACGGATACGGATATCCTGCGGGACGTGTCTTCGCCGTTCCGCCCGGATGGTGGTATGCGTCTGATGACGGGAAATCTGGGGCGCGCAATCTATAAGAGCAGCGCTATTGCGGCTGAGCATTTGACAGTTGAAGCGCCTGCGCGGGTTTTTCAGGACCAGCACGATGTCATCACGGCCTATCAGAGCGGCGAGCTCGAACGTGATGTCGTCGTTGTCGTCCGGTTCCAGGGGCCGGAAGCCAATGGCATGCCGGAACTGCACAAGCTGACCCCGACTCTGGGTGTGCTTCAGGATCGCGGCTTCAAGGTGGCTCTGCTGACGGATGGACGCATGTCCGGTGCAAGCGGCAAGGTGCCGGCGGCCATTCATGTTGGGCCGGAAGCGCAGGTTGGTGGCCCGATCGCCCGCGTGAAGGACGGGGACATGATCCGGGTTTGCGCCGTGACGGGACAGATCGAGGTTCTGGTGGATGCGGCGGAATGGAACAGCCGCAAGCCTGTCGCCCCGCCGCTCCCGGCTCTGGGAACAGGGCGTGAGTTGTTCGCACTGATGCGTTCAGTGCATGATCCGGCTGAAGCGGGCGGTTCTGCGATGCTGGCCCAGATGGATCGCGTGATCGAAGCCGTCGGCGACGATATTCACTAAGGAAGATTTCCCATGATCGATACTGCCAAACTTGACGCCGTCATGAGCCGTTGTCCGGTCATGCCGGTGCTGGTTGTCCATGATGTGGCCCAGGCCCGCCCGATGGCTGAAGCGTTGGTCGCCGGCGGGCTGTCGACACTTGAAGTTACGCTGCGGACGCCCTGCGCTCTTGAGGCCATTCAGGAAATGTCGAAAGTGCCGGGCGCGCTTGTTGGCGCTGGAACCGTGCTCAATCCATCAGATATGGATCGTGCCGTGCAGGCAGGGGCACGCTTTATCGTCAGTCCCGGTCTGACCGAGGCTCTTGCGAAGGCGTCCGTTGCCCATGATGTCCCGTTCCTGCCGGGGGTGGCCAATGCCGGCGACATCATGCGTGGGCTTGATCTGGGGCTGTCGCGTTTCAAGTTCTTCCCGGCTGTGACAAACGGCGGAATTCCGGCACTCAAGAGTCTGGCTAGCGTATTCGGCAGCAGTGTTCGTTTCTGCCCTACAGGTGGCATTACGGAAGACAGTGCGCCGGAGTGGCTTGCTCTGCCGTTCGTGGGATGCGTCGGGGGGTCATGGGTGACGGCTGGAACATTCGATGCGGATACAGTCCGGCAGAGAGCAACGGCAGCGGCACTACTAAAAGTCTGATCGACTGGGCCAGATCTCTGCGTCACGGGTGCGTGTGGACTAGCCTGCGCCCGTGACAGTCTGTTGTTAAGATTTCGGGCAGAACATTTTATGAACAAAAGGTTTGCGGCGTAGACGGAAGCTGATCATAAGGGCATGTGACTGGACGTTCCCACCTGCTGATTGGCGGCTTTGCCGTCCTGTGTGCCATGCGTTGGCATATGTTATCGCCTGAGCCGTTTTCCGTTTGTACGGGGCTTTTGGGCAGCCTTCTTCCGGATCTCGACACCGAGCGCTCCATGCTGGGAAGCCGTCTGAAGTTTCTTTCCCGCTTTCTCGCGAAGACTTTCGGGCATCGGGGTCTGACACATTCGGGTCTGATGCTGCTGCTTGGGATGGCCGCGGTGGACGCTTTTGCAGGATCTGAGGGGCTGCGTGGCCCGTGGGGTGCGCTTCTGCTTGGAGTGGCAACCCATATTGCTGCGGACCTGCCGACGGGAGGGTGCCAGTTTCTTGCCCCGCTCAGCCGGTCACGGGTTTCGCTCTGGCCCTATGTCCGGACTGGCGGAATCGGGGAAATCATGCTTCTTGTGCCCATTCTCTGCCTTCTGGGTTGGGCAGGATTTTCTGGAAACAGACCTGTTAAGGGTCATGTTTCTCCTTTCGCGCATCACTCGCGGTTGCGTGGACATGTTTTGAAGGATATTTCATTCTCATCATGACTGAGACCCGACTCCCCGTCCGTCGCGCCCTTCTTTCCGTTTCTGACAAGACGGGACTGATCGAACTGGGGTGTGCACTCGCCGCCCACGGTGCGGAACTGCTCTCGACGGGAGGGTCAGCAAAGGCTCTTCGGGATGCGGGCCTGACAGTTAAGGATGTGTCCGATCACACGGGTTTTCCCGAGATTCTTGATGGCAGGGTCAAGACCCTCGTCCCGCAGGTGCATGGTGGCATTCTCGGGCGTCGTGATCTTCCGGCCCATGTCGACCAAATGGCGGAACATGGCATTGCGCCGATCGATCTGGTCTGTGTGAATCTCTATCCCTTTGCCGCGACCGTAGCGTCTGGTGCCGGGGACGAAGACTGTATCGAGAATATCGATATTGGTGGTCCCGCCATGATCCGCGCCGCAGCAAAGAACTTCGATCATGTCACAATCCTGACGAACCCGAAGCAGTATGCTGCAGTTATCGCATCTGTCGGGCAGGGGGGAACCGTTCTGGCCGAACGTCGGGCCTATGCGGCGTCTGCCTACGCTCATACGGCTGCTTACGACAGCATGATCTCCCGCT
Source organism: Gluconobacter kanchanaburiensis NBRC 103587 (assembly GCF_007988905.1). Lineage (GTDB taxonomy): Bacteria > Pseudomonadota > Alphaproteobacteria > Acetobacterales > Acetobacteraceae > Gluconobacter > Gluconobacter kanchanaburiensis. The sequence continues at coordinate 10,222 of NZ_BJVA01000017.1, read as the reverse complement.
GGTTCGCAAAGCAGGCGGGTGAAATCCTTCCCCCCGTGCTGACACTCAGCGGGACACGAGACGACCTTCTGCGTTACGGTGAAAACCCGCATCAGAAAGCAGCATTCTATCGTGACGGCAGCCAGCGTTACGGGGTTGCGAGTGCGCGTCAGCTTCAGGGCAAGGCCCTGAGTTATAACAACATCAATGATACAGACGCCGCTTTTGAAGCCGTTGCCGAGTTTGATGAGCCAACAGTTGTGGTCGTCAAGCATGCGAATCCGTGTGGTGTCGCTTCCGCCACGACTCTGGAGCAGGCCTGGATTGCAGCTCTGCGCTGTGATCCCGTTTCGGCGTTTGGTGGCATCGTGGCGGTTAACCGCCCCTTGGACGCGGCAACAGCCCAGCGCATCAGCAAGATTTTTACGGAAGTGATCGTAGCACCTGATGCTGACGCAGAAGCTGTCGAAATTCTGGAACGTAAGAAAAATCTGCGTCTGCTTTTGACGAACGGGATGCCTGATCCTGAAGCTGAAGGTCTGGCGTTCCGTTCTGTGGCGGGGGGATTTCTGGCCCAGACGCGTGACGCAGGTCGTGTGACTGAAGCAGATCTCAGGGTCGTGACGAAACGGGCCCCGACCCCACAGGAAATGAAGGACCTGCTATTCGCGTTCAGGGTCGCCAAGCATGTGAAATCCAATGCTGTCATTTACGCCCGAAACGGCGCGACAGTCGGAATTGGTGCAGGGCAGATGTCCCGTGTTGACAGTGCGCGGATTGCTGCTCGCAAGAGTGAGGATGCGGCAAAGGAAGCGGGCGAACATACGCCGCTGACACAGGGTTCAGTTGCCGCTTCGGATGCTTTCTTTCCGTTCGCAGACGGTCTGGAGAGCGTCGTTGCAGCCGGAGCCGTGGCAGTTATTCAGCCGGGCGGTTCCATTCGTGATCAGGAAGTGATCGACGCGGCAGATGCAGCGGGCATCGCCATGGTATTCACTGGCATGAGGCATTTCAGACATTGAAACAGTTCGTTCTCGTCAGTCTGCTGCTGGCATCTTCTTTCTGCGTGGCTAAGGCCGCGCCCTGCGTTTATGATATGACGCCTCTGCCAGTGACGCAGGGAATTGTTTCGGGGATTACCCCCAAGGGTGTCAAACTTCGTGACGGCACGACAGTCATCCTGCCCGATGAGTTTCTGGCAAGCGTCCGATTAAACCAGAAGTTGGCTGTGAGAGGGCTAGTTTCAACGGCCACACATACAGTCCAGGCCCTGGCTCTGGACGGGATGCCGCCTGTCTGTCCAAGCGTTCCAGCAATTCCACGCGGCCCGTTTGCAGGCTCGCCTGCGTATGATGCCATTCGTCCATGAACGTCGCCGGTTTTTTGATTTAACTCTCTCGGGAAGCCATGTAGCTTTCAATAGGCCGTCCGGAAAGGTGGCGCAGCCCGCAGAGGGAAGTGCCCATAGTGGGCGAGTTGCATCATGCGTTCTTCTGTAAGCTAAACGCTTTCTTTACATTTTTTGTGCCATCAAATTCGCGGATTTCCAATCTTCAGCGGATCCGGAGGCACACCTATTGTCACAGGTCACGACACCCGTAACGCTACAGACGGTCGGAGTGGCGCGCAGTGCAATTGCGCCCGAGGTGCAGCTTGCGTCCAATGAACGTTTCCATGACCTACTCGAAAGTTACGTGTACTCAAAGGCGCCGGCGCATGCGCTCCTTGATCAGGAAGAGCAGACCGGCAGACTGTCTCCTTCCAAGCAGCAATACTTGGATAACGATCCGACGACGCCGTCGGAAAAATTTCCGAGAGTACAACAGGAGATAAAGGACGCCGGTAAAAACGATTTTGCCCGTGCTTCAAGTGGAAACGGTCTTGCAGATGAATTTCATTCTGTAACCGAATCGACTTCTTCTGAAGGTAGCCAGCAAGAGGGCCAGGATTCTATCAACGTGCAGGAGCCGGATCAAAGTCCGGACAATTCACAGCCTGTATCTTTACAAAAGGGGCTTGAAATCAAACAATCAGGTTCTGCAGGAAAGCTGATTTCGACCTCGGCGCAGCATGAGTCTGCTTTGCCAGCACCAGCGACATCCAACTCAGGCCCCGTTACGCCGGAAATATCGGGGCCTGAAACTTCGGAAGAACAACCTGTTCTCTCTGAGGATACTATAACGGATGCCACTCTTTCATGTGCCGGAAAAGAGGGTGATAATTCGCTTACTCCAGAAAATAGAGAGTTTGCGGTTGGATCTGATGCAACAGTCGTATCGGCAACGAATGAGCATTCTGAAATATCAGTACTCACGGAAAATGTTTCGTCGCCCCAAACAGAAAATACTGCTGACGAGACTCACGGCACTGAACCGTCGAGTGAAAAGTTTTCGGCTTTTCCAGATCAAAATACGGACGAAACAGGTCTCTCGGAAACGCAGTTATCTCATAAATCTGTGCAGCAACCACTTCTTTATCAAAAAACTGATAATGGTGTTACAACAACTCATATTGAGATGAATGTGGGATCACACGAAAAGGTCCATGTTCAGATCAGCGGAAATTCCAATAAAGAAAACCGTATCCACATCGATACGGATAATCCGGAAATCTATCAGTCACTCAAAGATAATCAGGGTACTTTAATTGCAGCGTTAAGCGAGAATTCAGTATCTATTCCTGACCTAAATTCGATGGTTCCGTCAAATATTCAGATCAATCTCTCAAAAGGGGCGTTTCTAGAATTTGCCTCTGATGAGAATCGATTTGGCGACGATAATCATTCAGCAAGCGTCTCTCATAGTAAAACCTCCCAAAATTCAATGTCTAGACACGAGCGTCGTACATTACGCAGTGTTGTAGATTTTACTGTTTAGAATAGGAATAAATCATGGTTTCTTCCGTTAGCGGTACGTCAGTAAGTGCGTCTCTTTTGAGCTACGCTATTTCAGCTGCACAAAGTAATGCTGTAACAAATTCAGCTTCTAGTGCGTCGACATCTGCAAGTAGCTCAAGCAGTTCCCTATCGTCGCTAGGAGGGAATTTCAATCAGTTCCTTACTTTGCTGACAACGCAGTTGCAGCATCAGGATCCTAGCAATCCAACAAGTACAGATTCGTTCACAGCCGAGCTGGCCCAGTTTGCGGGCGTTCAGCAGCAAGTTGAGACCAATACAAATCTTACGAGTCTCATTTCAGCGACACAGGACAATCAAATGGCATCCGCGGTGAGTCTTATTGGCAAGACGACAACGGCGAGTAGTTCGAGTCTACCCTTGCAGAGTGGCGCAGCATCTCTTTCGTTCACTGCGCCTCAGGCAGGAGACGTGGCGATTGCGGTGACCGATAGTTCGGGCACCGTTGTCAAGTCAGAGACAGTCAGCGCGACAACAGGGATCAACACGTGGAAATGGGACGGTACTACCAACAGTGGAACTCAGCTAACAGATGGCGCCTATAACGTCGCTGTTGAGGGAAGCTCTACGGATGGCAGCAGCGTTGCACTTCCGACAACGGTAACTGGCTTGGTCACGGGTGTTTCAAAAACTTCGACAGGTGTTGATGTCGATATGGGGGGGGTCAAGATCGATATGACCGCTCTAACAGGCTTTTCGGGAGCGTGATTTAAGGGAAAGCCAAAAAGCTTGTTAGGCGCGTGTTAACCTTTTTATTCCACAATAAGCCTCATTGATAGTCCGTTTATGAGGAGGGTTTGTACATGCGGCAAAAACGGAAAGAGTTTCCTGAAGCAGCTTGTAAAGGCCACGCCTCACCGGTCATGGGAAAAGAGAGCAAACGGTGAAAGCGCTTCTGACGAATCTCAAACAACTGGGCTTGCCCCGCCTGGCTGCTCTAGGTGGCGTCGGTACAGCGATGTTGATCCTGCTCGGTGTCTTGGTCATGCATGGCATGAATACTACGACCGGACTGCTCTACCGCGATCTCGAAGCTCACGAAGCTGGCGAAATAGTAGATCAGCTTGCAAAGGCACATATCAAATATCGTCTTGAAGACCAAGGTAGTACAATCATGGTGGCCGAAGATGACGTAGCCCGCGCTCGGCTTATGCTCGCCGAAAACGGGTTGCCTTCGGGCGGTTCGGTTGGATACGAAATTTTCGACAAAGGTAATGGTTTTACAGCCACACAGTTCGAGCAAACCATTAATGAAACGCGTGCACTTGAGGGAGAATTAGAGCGATCAATTCGTCTTATACACGGTGTACGGAATGCGCGTGTTCACCTTGTTCTGCGTCACAGGGAACTATTTTCAACTGACGAACAGAGTGCTCAGGCGAGTGTTCTTCTTTCCATGGACGGTGGTCGTCGTTTGGATGAAGAGAATATCTCTGCAGTTGTAAATCTTGTTTCCGCCGCGGTACCTGGTCTCGATGCCCGAAATATTTCCCTTATAGACAATAGGGGGCATGTTCTACTGAAAGAGGGACAAGGGGCGTTGGGCGGTGGTCAATCTCCGGAAGAGCAGCGAAGATCAATAGAACAACGTGTGGCTCGGGAAGTTGAAGATTTGCTTGGAGCTTCATTAGGCCCGGGGCATGTCCGTGTTGAGACGAACATTTCGATGAATAACGATAAGGTGCGTGAGACACAAGAAAGCTATGATCCCGATCAGCAAGTTCTTCGTTCGCAGCAAACAAAAAGTGAAAAAAATATCAATACGCAAGGAAATACAAATACTACGGTATCAAACAACCTTCCTAATGCTAATGCAGGACAACAACAGAGCGGTAGTCAGAGTAGTAGGCAAGAGCAGACTAATAACTATGAGATTGGTAAAACAGTTCGGACTTTGATCCAGGATCAGCCACGAATTTCGCGGATTAGTATGGCGGTAATGGTCGACGGGATTAGCCAAGCTGACGTCAAGGGACATACAGTCTGGCAGCCCCGAAGTTCTGAAGAACTGGGGCGTCTAACCGCTTTAACGAAAAGTGCAATTGGCTTTGATCAAAACCGTGGAGACATCGTGACAGTGATGTCTATGAAGTTCAATGATGTCGAGACAGACATGAAACCATCGGCTTCGGCCTGGGAAAAATTCTTAAGTCGATCCAATCAAATGGAGGCCGTAAGGTTTGGATTGTTTGTAATCTGTCTTGGCATGGTCTTGTTCTTCGTGGTCCGGCCATTGCTGCGCCCTGTGGGCAAACAGAATAACTCTGCTCTGCTTTCACCACCCGGCTCTAGTGTCGGTGCGGAATCTGGAATTTCATCACAGCAAGAAAATCTAGATAGTTCTGTAATTATGACTTCGGACCAACTGCCCGCTTCGACGGGACCATCTTATGTTAACGCGGAGCCTCTGGAAGAAAAGACGGTGTCGGTAAATGGAGTTCAAGGACGGATTAGAGCGTCCTCTGTACAAAAAGTTATAGATCTTGTGGAGACGCATCCATCAGAAAGTATTTCACTGGTACGAGGTTGGTTAATGCCTCCTGAGGGAGGATTGGCGCGATAATGAACATCGAAAAAAACATTTCTGGTGTTCAGAAGGCTGCCATTCTCATGATGGCTTTGGGTGAAGACAATTGCTCTCGTCTCTTCGAGCAGATGCATGAAGAAGAAATAAGAGAAATTTCTTCAGCAATGGCACAGCTTGGAATGATTTCGGCAACACTTGTTGAAAGAGTTTGCCATGAATTTAGTCAAGGACTTGGCTCAGCAGAGGGGCTTATAGGTGATTTAGAGAGCACCGAAAAACTGCTGAAAAACGCTTTGCCCGCTAATCGAGCTGCCGCGATTATGGAGGAAATTCGCGGGCCAGCTGGTCGAACAATGTGGGATAAGCTGGGAAATGTATCTGAAACAGTTTTAGCTAATTATCTAAAAAATGAATATCCTCAAACTGTAGCAGTAGTCTTGAGTAGAGTGAAGCCTGCCCATGCAGCAAAGGTATTGGCACTATTTACTGAAGATTTTTCTCTCGATATCATGATGAGAATGTTAAAAACGGAAAATATACATAAAAATATTCTTCAAAATATTGAAAAAACGTTAAGATCTGAATTTGTTTCTAATATTCCCAGGGGCATAAATCGTAATAGCCACGAAGTCCTCGCAGAAATATTTAATAACTTCGATCGGCGTCTTGAAGGTAGGTTCATGAATGCTCTTGATGAGCGTAGCCATGAGGATGCGGAACAAATTAAGAGTCTTATGTTCACATTTGAAGAACTTGTTAATCTATCGGCGGAAAGCTTAATAATTCTTTTGAATCAAATATCTAGGGAGAGTCTACCATTAGCTCTTAAAGGCGCCAGTGATAAGTTGAGACAGGCTTTCTTTGCTTCTATGTCCGAAAGAGCAGGTCGTATTCTTTTGGATGAAATAGGAGATTTGGGACCTGTTCGTGTCAAAGATGTCGATACGGCCCAGAATGAAATTCTCATTATTGCAAAAGATCTTATAGAGCGAGGTGAAATTGATATAATTGATCATGAGCAGCCTGGAAATGAAATGATAGTTTGATGGATAATAAATTCATAAAGGATAATGAGCCAAGAAATTCATTATATCTTGAGGATTTCGATATTATGCCATCTCCAGAGAAAACTTTTTATGAAGACAAAGATAATACAATAAATGAAACAGATGTGAAAGAGGTATCTTTATGCGAAGAAAGCTACCGCAAAGGTTTCGAGGAAGGGAAAATATTATCAAAAAATAATATGGATAAAGAAAAATATAATATTATTAAGTTAATTGAAGAAAAAATACTTGATATAGAAAAAGATATAAATAATAAAATTAGAAATAGATTTGATATTATTTTCATGGAAGCAGGGGAAAAAATATATCAAATAGCGTTTTCAATGTTTTTAAACTTAATGAGACAATACGGAGAAAAGGAATCTAAAGAATATATAAAAAACGTAATTCCGTTATTGAAAACAAGAGATAAAATAAAAATCACTTGCTGTGAAAATCTTTATAAAAACATACATGAATACATAATAAATAGATCAGATGCAATAACTACAACAGTATTAGATGAAAATTTACAAAAAGGAGATTTTAAGATTTTTTGGGATAATGGCATTTTAACGCATGATGTAAGAATAATCATGGAAGACATAGAAAAAAAACTAAATAACTCTAATGTAGAAAAATAAGGAGAATAATACCATGGACCGAGAAAAAGAAGATTTCAATGCAGAAAATAATGATTTTTCACAAAATTCAGAAGAATATAAGAGTCCTCATGATTTGGGTGCCATTTATAATATACCTGTAACAGTTAGTGCTGTCCTTGGAAGGTCTGCAATGCCGATTAGTCAATTATTGCGATTGGGGCGAGGCGCCGTAGTAGAATTGGATAGGAAGATTGGAGACCCAATAGATATTTTGGTAAATAATAGACTGATAGCAAGAGGTGAAGTCGTTATGGTTGATGAAACACGTCTTGGTGTAACTATGACAGAAATAATAAAGTCAGATAAATAATATAAAATATTTCTTATGTATAATATGATGATCGATATGGCAAAAATGGAAAAAATCTCTAAAAAATTAAATTCCTTATCCCAGGTCTTTGGTTTGTCGAAAAGATTCAGCTTCATAAACAAATGGATTCCCGGATCAGATATAGGACTTGCACTGGCCATAGCTGCGCTTTTATCTATATTGGTTCTACCTCTGCCGACTTTTATATTGGATATCGGTCTTTCTATATCTGTTACATCATCTATACTTGTTTTGATGGTGGCTCTTTTTTTAAATAGACCTTTGGATTTTACATCTTTTCCCACCCTTTTGCTTTTGACTACTCTTTTGAGGCTGTCACTTGAAGTTGCCACTACGCGCTTGATTCTAAGTCGTGGATTTGAGGGAATATACGCAGCTGGGCATGTAGTGGCCGCTTTTGGCGGTTTTCTTATGGGGGGAGACGTCGTTATCGGCGGCATACTATTCTCTATTCTCCTTGTGGTTAATTTTATGGTTATTACCAAAGGTTCAGGTCGTATTGCTGAAGTGGCGGCAAGATTTTCTTTGGATTCGATGCCGGGAAAGCAAATGGCAATTGATGCCGAACTATCATCTGGGACTATTAACGATGTGATCGCTCGTAAGAAGCGTAAAGAGCTTGAGGAGGAAAGTGGATTTTACGGCGCTATGGACGGAGCTGCTAAATTTGTTCGAGGTGATGCAATTGCAAGTTTGGTAATTACAGCAATTAATATTGTTGGCGGTTTAATAATAGGTGTTATGCGCCATGGTATGTCTCTTTCTGATGCAGTGACAGCTTTTACGACATTGACCATCGGTGATGGCCTTGTTTCACAAATCCCAGCGCTTTTGGTTTCTACAGCTTCCGGTATTGTAGTTACTAAGGGCGGAACGGAAGGGGGGACGGACGAAGCGTTAGTTCGTCAGTTAGGTGGAAATCCAAAACCCTTGGCGCTGGCTTCGGGCAGTGCGCTTGTATTAGCCCTGATACCAGGGTTGCCTACATTACCGTTTTTATTTTTGGGATTATTGTCCGGAGTTGCAGCTTGGGCTCGTTATAACGCACCTGTCAGTTATGGTGATGACAGCGAAACTATTTCGATACCTGAAAATAATACTCCCGCAGAAGTATCTATTTCAGAAAGTCTAAAAATTGATCTTCTTAGATTGGAATTGGGATTCAACCTTCTCGCTATAGCAAGTGGAGAGGGAGCTCGATTGACGGAAAAAATAAAAATATTACGAAGAACTATTGCTGGTGATATGGGAATTGTACTTCCGCCTGTTCGTATTCAAGATAACCTGAGTCTTCCCCCAGACGCTTATTCAATTCATGTAAAAGAGATAGAAGTCGGGCGCGGCGATGTAAGACTTAACAAACTCCTCGTAATGAATCCGAAAGGAGGTGAGATCCATATTGATGGAGACATGACTAACGAGCCGGCATTTGGTTTGCCCGCACTCTGGATTGATCAAAATCAACGGGAAGATGCCATTATTCGCGGATATACTGTTGTGGATCCTACGAGTGTAATTGTTACTCACCTCACTGAGTTGGTGAAAGATAATATTGCGGATTTTCTCACTTATGCTGAAACTCAGAAACTGCTGGACGAACTTCCACGAGAACAACAAAAATTAATCGTCGACTTAGTTCCTTCGCAAATATCTGTAAGTATGATTCAGCGTGTACTTCAATGTCTTTTAGATGAACGTATTTCCATTCGGGATCTAGTAAGTATTTTAGAAGCTCTGCAAGAGGGGTGTAGTCTAGGATATAAGACTGTAGTGAACTTGGTTTCACATGTTAGGTGTCGTTTGGCTCGTCAGATAAGCGCATCTGTCACGGGAGCGCAGGGGTATATTGCTGTTATTTCGTTAAGTGCGGAATGGGAAAGTATAGTTTCTGATCACTTGGTGGGATCTGGTGAAAATAAACAAATAAATCTTCCGCCATCTAAGATGAATGAGTTTGTGTCCCGTATGAGAGTGTGTATTGATAATTCCCTGAAACAGGGCGAGACCCCTGTTATTGTGGTAAGTGGTAGTATTAGATTGCCAATAAGAAAAATAATTGAGCGTGTTCAATCATCAATTCCTGTTGTTTCTCAAGAAGAAATTTTTTCACGCTCAAAAATTCGTACTCTTAGCCTCATATAGTAGAAATTATATCCGAATTTTATAATTTTTTCTATATTCTGGCGCAAAAAATAGGAATTGGCCGGGGAAAATTCTTTGGTGTGCTCTTATTTTCCAGAGCGGTTTGTGTGATCGGGATACCGAGCGCGATGAAGCGATTGAGTAGGGGCCAGCAGATGTGGAATTCGGAAATTTGACATCAAAAATTTCGTGCCATGAGGCAACGGCCGAGCCTTTTGATGTTATGTATTTTCGTCTTGGCGTGACTTAGTTGGGATACCCGCTCTTCCGTTGTTAGATCGTTCCCCCGAAACGTTTTGATATCAGTATGGCCTCATTTTCGGCACGAGTATTAGAGCGTTTGCTGCGCTGAATGAAAAAGTTGGGATTCCCGAATTGGTTGCGATCTGAGTCGGGATGGGGGTCAGTTGCGGATGTCATCACGTACATTGTCTCTGGATCTTCGTGAACGTGTTGTTGCGGCTGTATCGAATGGTCTGTCGCGATGTCAGGCGACTGAACGGTCTGGTGTCAGTCAGGCGAGTGCAGTGCGTTGGTTTGTCCTTGCTGCCGCAACCGGCAGTACTGCTTCCTGACCCGTGTATTCATGCGCTGATTACCGCGAAGGACGATTTGACC
>NZ_BJVA01000016.1 GCF_007988905.1 Gluconobacter kanchanaburiensis NBRC 103587 | reverse complement strand
CCCACTCAAATAAGAAAAGAGTCGGTAGCTGGCGAAGTGCTTACGCCATTACGCGGAGACTGACTATATGGCTTTGATCAATATCAGCCACAAAATATCTTATTTTCTGAGACCGAACAAATTCCGCACAATGGCGAACAAACGGGCAATCGTGAAACGGCCGGCCGGTCCGAAGACCAACCCCGTCAGCGCTGCCATAGCCAGAGACTGTTTGAACTCGATGAATTTGCGATCACGGCGGATACGGGCCTCGATTTCCACCGGATCCGGGATGGAACGGGCAGCCAGAAGTCCGAAAATCACGACGAACAGAAGATCAACGCCGATCACACAAAGCGCCGACTTCACATAGCTCAGACCGGCGACATCAACGAAGAACGCCCAAAGGAACCCGTGAAAAGAGATCGCCGTAAAGAACAGGAAAACCGCAGCAACGATACCGTAGGCCACTCTGCGGCCGATTCGCATTGCAGAGCGGGAAAGGATCTGCCCCTGGGCTGAAAGGACATCCTGTCCAAGTTCGATAGGCTTCATGGAAAGTAGCTTGCCTCTTCTTCAGGACGGGGCCGGACGCAATGCCGCCCGTCCCCCGCCTGGAAAGAACCGGGCTGTTACTTGGAGAAACGGCCGGCAAAGAAACCGACAACGGCCGAAATCAGAACGGCTGCAATCGGACGCGCCCGCACACGCGTCGAAACATTTTCAATTTCATGATCCGTGATTTTGCGGGCATTTGCAACGGCGTGATCCGTACGGTCAGCCGCATCGAGCAGGGCGGGGTTGATCCGGTTTTCCAGCAGTTCCTGCAACTGCTTCCGCAGACCGTCAATCTGAGCCTGCGTGGTTTCCGTGGCTACTTCAATGTTATCCTTGACGCTTTTACGGCTCATCTTCAAACCCTTTCCTGTATATCCGACCGGAGCTTTCCCGGCCTGAATTTTGTTTCGCCTATAACGATCCATTCTCACAGAGGTTGCATGTCAGGCCTGTCCGGCATTTCCCGCATGGCTCCGAAAAAGGGGAGTCTCCGCTCTTCCCGCCCCGCCCCTCTGCCAGCGGTGCCTGTGCTGGACGTCGTTGGATTGCGAACTACTATCGCTTCCCCCCCGATCGACCTGCGCCTCATGCCCGCATCGACCCTGACCCTTTTCGGCGACAGGCCTCATACCCTTTCGCTTGTCCTCGATGCGCTTGCCGGTTTTCTGCCGCATCTGGGTGGCACCATCCGAATCAACGAACGGGACGTGACATCCTCTGCTCCTTCAGAGCGGGGCATGCGGATCGTCAGCCCGCGCGACCCCCTGTTTCCTCATCTGGACCTACGGGACAATATCGCATTCAGCCTCCGGGCCGCCTTCATGAATCGAGCCGAGGCATACGCGGCTGCGGGACGGATGATTGCTCTTCTGGGCCTTGACGGGATCTCCAGCCTTCGTCCGGCACAACTCTCCCCCGAACAGTTGTTTAGAGCGCGTCTTGCCCGCGCCCTCGTCACGTCCCCTGACGTGCTGCTGCTTGACGATCCTCTGCATCAGCTCGACCCCCAAGCTACGCGCCGTGTCTCGGTTCTGCTGGGAACGGTATCGCGTGCCCTGAACCTCAGCGTAATCCAGTCCGTTTCGCGACGGGAAGATGCTCTGAGGTCTGGAGGGAAAATTGCCGTTTTCCAGGGAAGCACGCTTCTTCAGTGTGCGGATGCCGCACAGCTTTACGACCGCCCAGCCTCCGCCCAGGTTGCAACACTGTTTGGCGAAACCAATACGCTGGTCGGGCAGGTTCTCGACATCGGCGATGATGTCGCCCGGATCCACCTTGCCTGCGAAGGAGTCGTCGAGGCGATCGCTTCGGAACAGCTCGAGGTCGGACAGGAATGTCTAGTCTGCGTCAGGCCAGATCGGATTTCGCCTTTTTTCGGCTCCCAGGGTCTCGGCGTAGATGACGAGGACGAAAGGCCGGTTCAAGGCATTCTGACGGAAAGCCTCCATCTTGGCGATCACATCCGCATGCGTGTCCGCTGTGCCGAGGGAACGGAAATCGAGCTACGTCGTCCTCCTCTGCAATCCCAGAAAATTCCCTCTGCCGGGACACTCGTTCAGCTTGCCTGGCCTGCTGCCCATGCAACAGCCTTTCCGGCAGCCTCCGGAATAGACTAAGAGTATGCCTGTCCCGCGCGAACATGCCCGAAACCTTTCAGTCCAATTCAACCCCGAGGATCCTTCTGTTCTGATACGGCCCGCCCCTTCCCTGCGACAGGCTCTACCAGTCCATGACCGGACTTCCGGGAAAAGGGCCCTGTGCGCTGCCGTCCTGTGCGGCCTGCTGACGCTACCCCCAATTGCCCATGCGACAGAGCATTCAGGTCATGCCGGCTCAGGCGTGGACAGGCTCCTGGCATCCGTCAGCCATGGGTTTAACACCCTCTTTCTGCCGGGCTCCGCCTCGGCCCACAGTCACGCACGCTCCCACCACCGTCGCCGGACCGCCCATCGCAAGACCGCCACCCCCGCCGTTTCCGAACCAGGCTTTGGCGTTCCCGAAGGAACGATCGCTGCCCACGCCCTGACATCGGGCGACAGTACGCTCCGGCTAGTCGAGTGGGATGGCATCACGTCAACCCTCGAGACCGGAACGCATACAGCCAAACCACAATGGATGGCCGTTCTGGTATCTGGCTCCCAGTTGGCCCAGGCCTGTCAAGGAGGGTGGGTGCATCCTGTCGACGACAGTCCGGAGTGTGGTATTCCGGGCGGCGTCAGTGATCTCGTTCTGACCTGGGATCGATCCCGGTTGCCTGCGGCGCCAAACTGGCAGGATTTCTGGGATGTGGCCCGGCACCCCGGTCGCCGCGGACTGCATTTCGGAGCAAGAACGACGCTGGAAATTGCTCTTCTTGCCGATGGCGTTGCTCCGCGGGACATATACAGGACACTGGGTACGCAACAGGGTGTCGACCGGGCGTTTCGCAAACTGGATCTACTCCGCCCCTACATCGTGTGGTGGCATACCCCGGCGGACGCAGGCCGCATCATGGAGCAGAGCAGCGCGCTCATGCTCAGCGCGCCCAGCACGGAAGTTACAAGCGTCGAATCCAGAGTACCTGCCGGTCCGGCAACATCGCTTTTTGTTGCCGGAACCCGGGACGTCCTGCGATCGCCTCTCTTCTGGGCCGTACCGGCAAATATTCCTGCGGACACCGCACGCCACACGCTGGCACAACTGAGGATGCATGCTCCACATCTGCAGGACATGCCCAGTGCCTCTGGCACGACGCCAACATTCCTGACAGTCGACGACGCGTTCTGGTCCCTGAACGGCCCGGCTCTCGAGCAGCAGTTCGAGAACCATTTTGCACCTCAGACGCCCTGATGGCTTTCCTGTTAAGGCTTAATCTGCCGCCCATTCTCTCGGGCCTCATGGGAGCCTGTTTGCTGTTCGGGCTACTCATGCGGGTATTGCCTGCCTCTTTGCTACGGCGCCTAGGGCTGATCCTGCTTCTGCCCGGCCCAGGGCTGGCCCTCGCACTGGCCAGCACACATTACGGACCACGCTGGCTGGAGGGCGTCCTGATCGCGCCGGCTGTCATTTTCCCTACGGCCGCAACGCTGCTGACCCTGCCTCCTGGCACCACACGGGCAGCAATTGGTCTAGGGGCCAATCTTCAAATGCGCCTGCGCCTGATCTGGCTTCCCCTCCTCATGCCTTCCCTGTTTCTTTCTCTGGCTCTTGCAACCGTTTTCTCCGTTGCCTGCGCCCTTGTGGACCATTTATGAGCTCTCCTTCTGCCCCTTTCTGGCAAACCGTTCCGCTGGATCAGATGTCTTCTGAACAGTGGGAATCCCTTTGTGACGGATGCGGCCGCTGCTGTCTTAACAAACTGCGCGACGAAGACACGGACGAAGTCGTTTACACAAACGTTGCCTGCCGACTTTTGGATACCCATACCTGTCGCTGCACCGACTATGCAGATCGCCATCGCAAGGTTCCGGACTGCGTAACGCTCACCCCGAAACTTCTAGCTGAAATCGACTGGCTCCCTCCGAGCTGTTCCTACCGCCTGCTACGCGATGGTTTCGATCTTCCCGACTGGCATCCTCTTCGCACAGGGAACGAACTCGGCGTCCATGCCTCGCGTGCCTCCGTGCAGGACCGATGCATCAGCGAGCGTCGTGCCGGCCCTCTCGAGGATCATCTGGAAGACTGGCCCGGTGAATGGCCAGACCGCTCCCCGTTATGTCATGCATTGAAGAGGCCTCCATTAAAGAGACCCCACGGCTGAACTCATGTTGCCGCCGACTGTTCCCCTAATCTGGAAACGTTCGAAACGGGCAAAACGTATCACCTTGCGGATCGAGCCCGTTCGTGGCGACGTCATTGTCACGCTCCCCGACCACATCAGTCGGGACCGTGCCCTAGCGTTCGTACATCAACAGGCGGAGTGGATCACAAAAACACTGGCAGACTTACAAGCCACCCCGGAACTGACTGACGGATCAAAGGTAATGATCGAAGGGCAGAGCGTCCCCATCCTTCATGAACCCGAAGCCCGGCGCGGAACTTGGCTTGACGAGAAAGGATTACATGTCAGCGGGGAAGCGTCACACACAGCTCGCCGTGTGCGGGATTTTCTTCAATTACTGGCCCAAGAGCGCCTGCCTCGCACACTGGCGCTCCATTCCGAAAAAATGAATCTCCATCCAACCCGTCTGGATTTACGGGACGTCCGAACACGATGGGGCAGTTGCACACGCGCAGGGCGTATCATGCTAAGCTGGCGGCTGCTCATGGCTCCTACGAATGTTTGTGACTATGTCATCATCCATGAACTCGCCCATCTGCAACATTTTAATCACGGCCCTCAGTTCTGGGCGCTGGTCGATCATTTTGTACCCAACGGACACAGAGGACGACTTGCAGCGGAACGCTGGTTGAGAGAAAACGGTACAGCCCTCCTGCGCGCCGCTTGAGGGCTGTGCGAGCTTGGCGGAATGGTAGACGCACGAGACTTAAAATCTCGAGTCCTCAAGGACGTGCGGGTTCGAGTCCCGCAGCTCGCACCACTAACCTATTGAAAAGACAGAGAAAAACACCATTCGGCGTTAAAATGGGCCTTTGTCCCACAGTCTTTCCCAGAATGGGAAAGTTAGACGCATGCTGCGAATCGTCGGATCGCAATATTATTTCAGGCGTTCTGTCCCGCTAGACCTACGCCCTTGGTTGGGTCGAGGCGAAGTCTCGCATCCCCTGAAAACCTCCAGTAAGCTTATCGCACGGCAAAAAGCGGCTCTGCTGTACGCCAAAACGGGCCAGTGTTTTCAGGAGATTCGGCGCATGACGACAGAGCCAACACAAAAATCCCTGACCGCTGTCGATATCATCCGTTTCTACGAGCAGTTCGTGAAGGATTGGGAAAACTATCACAACGTCCGGCTGAAAGAAGAAGAGGCCAAACATGAGGTCGAAATGGCTCAACAGGCGCTCCGGACAAAAGCCTACACGCAGCAGGTCGACACTTTTCTAGACATCATCGCAGGACATTTCGAACAGACCGATGCTTTCCTCAACGGCTTGAAGCAGACACAGGCTGTAGGTGCGGCCGTCACGAAGACCCGCGAGGCTATGCTGCGCGATGAGATTGCGGGGCTTCGCAAACTTGTCGTCGACATCAAAGCTTCAGGCAGCGCTATCACGTCTGCGCCTGCCCTCTCTGCTGAGGAGAGACCAGAAGACGAACCGCCTCAAGCCTTGCTGCCTCCAGTCACAACGAAGCGCAAGAACACCAAGGCCCAGACCATTAGCGCGATGGCTCAACGCTTTGTTCTCAATGACGCAAGCAAGAGCGCAGACACGATAAAGGGCACGAAAACAACCCTCGACCTATTTATCGAAGCTTTTGGAGACCTACCTGTCAGCCAAGTGACTGGGACAACAGCAGGCGACTTTCACGATTTGCTCCTCGGCCTTCCCGCAACACACGGAAAATCCAAGAACCGCCTGCCCGTTCGAAAGGCCGTTGAAGCAGCCAAAGAACAAGGGCTTGAGACCGTCAGCGGCAAGACCGTGAAGAACCATTTCTCCCGCCTGTCGTCTCTCTGGTCCGTACTCGTGCAACGCGAAATCGTTGCCAAGAACCCCTGGGCGCAGTGGTCCTTCAATACGACCAAGAAGACAGAACGACGCTGTTGGACCGATGAAGAATTGGCTCTTCTCACACAGGCACAATGGGAGCATCGCGGAATCTCCCGCAGGACTTATGCGGGGATGGTCAACGTCGCTCTCTATACAGGCTTACGATTGGGCGAAATCTGCAATCTGCGCGGCCAAGACATAGAGAATATCCAAGGTGTGGCGTGCTTCCATGTCCGCCCCCATCCAGAGGACGGCTGGTCTCCGAAATCTGCCGCAGGAACACGGCTCGTTCCCATCACTCCCAGCTCATTAAGGCGGGCATCATGAGCTTTTTAAAGCCCGACCAGCACTTTCTCTTCCCGGATCTCCCGACATCAAGCGAAGGTGTCAGGGGCGCCGCGTTCGGACAGGCGTTCTCAAAACTCAAAACGAAGCTCGACCTTCCTGCCGAGATTACGTTCCACAGCTTTCGGCACACAGTTTCCACGAAGCTACGCAATCAGAATGCGAGCTTCCGGGAGTTATGGATTGACCGGGTGCTGGGACACGAAGCCTCACACCGCAGCCAAGGGACGATGAACTACACCAGCTCAATTGACGTGCAGAACCTGAAGAGCGTTATCGAAGCGTTGGAATTCCCAATGTTCAAATTAGACATTCCGGAGACCTGACGGCAGCTATGGGGGGAGCTTTCAGGTATCGGAAAAACTTAATAGAATGCCGTCATTTTCTACGTTCGGCTTTACGAAGCTCTCAACTACCTCAAGACGTTTAGGATTTTCGTTTTAAATATCCGGTTTAGACACAAGAATACAACTTTCTTCGACCAAAAAAGCACCTCCTCTTGGATCTCGGTTGACATTCTTCTTGAATACAATAAAGCATATAATATTGGAGAATTTCGAACCTTGACGGGCTTTTTCACTGATATACAAAGTTAAATACCATGATTAAAAATACACCAACAAATAAAGACCGGCAGTTCAATAAAATGTCCATTCGAGATATCAAACACACTCGGACCCGCGACTTACTTCGTGGTCTTCTCGCAAAAAACGAAGAGGCAAATCCGAGAGCTACATTCTCGAATCTGATGAGCAGCCTCACCGCTACAGATCTCCCTATTGTTGATGAGCTCTTGCGTAACGATCCGCTCTTCAATCACATCAATTTGCATCAAGAATTCCCCATCACAATACCACCATTCTTTGGCACACCGGATCTTGTCTTTTCTCCTCGCGCTGACTTGCGCGCGGCCTATATAGTCCTGCGCGCAAATTTAAACAGCGACGCAATCGCGGGTGCAATACAATCGTTAGGTATGATCAATCGGTCGATATTTCTCGATAATGATGAAGAAGTTGTCGCGAACTTTGAACTCAATTTCGAACGATATGGGCATTCGTTGTGTATAGCACGAAAGCTTGCGTTCATACTTGGGCACTGGAATAAAGATACCGAATGCTGGAGAATGGCAACAAGGACCTTCGCCAGTTATGGAATTAACGAAAGAAACTATGGAATGATGGCACTCGCCGATTCAATCGGCGCTGAATTCTCATACCTCGACATCAAATCCGGCTTTGAACATTTCTCAAGTTTATCACCACGTTCCACAATCTCCCGGAAAATCTCATATCTCAGCTTTCGCCCCATCACATTCTCTCCGGAAATCGCAAGGGAAGGTATCGCCGCCAGTTACAATCTTAGCCTTCTGGACGCTGTTTTATACATTCTATGCCATAGAGATCTCGGCGTGATATCCTCAGAGATCCGATTTCATCCTGATATCGAGGAAACTTGGGCAAGATTGCAACCAGCTCACTATGACTTCGGTCTCTTCCCCCGCGATGAGAAATCTCATTTAGATCTTAGCGCGTTCCGAGCATCGCCAGCATTTTTGGAAAATGAAGCTTTCAGAAATTTTCGTGCGTCTACTCAACGGCTTTACGACACCCCTGAGATGAGAGCACGAGATTTGACGGGCATTAACGCGTATGAGTCAAAATTTTACGATGGCGTCGCTACGATAGCCGATCTTGTTCCGACGCAGTCTGAAATTTTCGACCCCGTGCCGAATATATTTAACAACGCGACAGCAGGTGTCCTTTCGCGCAGCTGCGGTCTGGTCAAACTTGCCGAGCGCAATCCAGACTTCTCAGGATTGACTCGGGAAGACATAGGCGGTTTGATGGGACTCACAATCGAAGTCGATAGGCTTCTTTCTACCTCCACGCTCCGGGCCGGTGCCAAAAGTGCAAATGATCCGTTTGTTAGATTAATTCTCCAAACCCTCCTGCGAGAACACAGCCCGAGCACAAAAGATAATTTCCAATTCAAATACGACTTTCAGGATTATGTTATAAGTCATCATGATGGCGATATAGTCTCTTTTATTAAATCTGTTTACCAACTCGACCCAGCAATCGTACCATATTTCGTATTATTTTTAGATGAAACGATGCTGAGCAAGATACCTTTCTTGGTTAAGACGGCGGAGGGCGTATATGAGACCCGCGCAAAAGTCCTTGAGTGGTACGCGGGAATATCCGGGGATCAGAACTCTCGAGACAAAGCCAAGCAATTGCGAATTGATCGCAAAATCGCAGCTGTCCGGGGCCAGATCAATGAAACTCGACTAAACATCGATGCACTTCGCTTCCGCCAGTGGATCGACTCGACCAAACTGTCTGATTTTTCAGGCCTAATCCGCCAGGAGATATTTACGATCCCATTGGGCTTCGACTTCAAGGGAAAGAAAATGCTTTCGGAACTGAAGCTGACCGCACATCGGGATCCCAACGTCCGAGCGCTTCTTGCAGTCATAGATTGTTATAGGGAATTCTGTGTAAATCCAGACTTCGGCGTCGCGTCGTATCTCGGCCGCCGTATTCGACATGGTACGCTTCGCGGAACACTTCTCGACGCCCTTCCCGAGCCCGCAGAGTATAAACTTAGTGCCTCTTCAACGGCGCAATATGAAGTATGGCTAGAAACGTTCCGGAAGTCGATTGAGGCAATTACCGCCCGCCTACATTTTTCTGGGAAAGGGACGCCTAGCGGAGCGGTTATCAGCGCAGAGATCGACAATAAGGACAAATGGGAAATTCTTCTAGCTTGCCTCAAGACGATGCACGAGAAATCTCAAGCAGACCAAGGCTCAGCGTCACTAATTGTCGAACAATATTGTTGGTATATTTTCGAAGTAGAGCTTCGACATGTACAAAATGCAATCGCAGAAGCCCGCTCGGAATTTGGCGTTTTTAAAATGAAACACGCTGCATTGGAGCAAAAAGCAATTGGGTTTGAAAAATCCGTCAATATAGCGCTTGCAAATAGATTCAATACCGTCGCGTCATGGTTTCACAAGCCGCCTAATATATCGCCCGTCGCCGAAATCAGTGATATTGTCGAAGTGACTCTTCGAGAAACAAGAGCAGAATTTCCAGATTTCAATCCTGAACCTCGTCTAATTGGCACAAAATTTGAACTCAGCGGCGGAGTTTACTATCATGTGTATGATGCTTTATCGGTCATCGTACGGAATGCAGGAAAGCATGGCGACCATCCAGGAACCTTAGAAATATCTGCTCAGGTCGATGAACACGATCTTAGGAGAATTCTCACAATCGACGTAATTTCACGGACTAAAACCGGCGACAGCGGTGCCAAGGCTGCCGCACGGATGGCGAAAGCGGGTCTCGCTGGTCCTGTCGGTGCTGACGTAGTCGAGGGATGGAGCGGAACAAGAAAATTGCAAAAAATGCAAATGGACAAAGCACTGTTGGACTTCAAATACAGAGAGTGTCAAGATTCTCCATCTGAAATAAAAGTATCTGTGGTATTTCCTCTCACAGGAATTGTTTGATGAAAATATTTATAGTCGAGGACGACAACTTTAAATTTAGTCAACTAGCAAGAGAAGTGGATAAATATCGGGGCGGAACCCCGATCGCTCGTGGAGCCTCGCTCCAAGAAGCCATGAATGGTCTTGTTGCAGACCAATATGATATCGTCCTACTCGACATGGCTATTCCAAGCCACGCTGGCGAGGCTGGCTCTGCAGATATTTATTCGCAACCAGTGGGCGGTCTCGATGTCCTCCTCTACTTGTCTGTTCAAGACCGTCCCGAGCGAGTGATTATTATGACCCAATACCCAACTGTCGAATATAATCGAGAGCACGTTCCACTCAGCAAGCTACGTGAAACGCTGAAGGCTGATGACATTTTCAATGTCGACGGTGTTATTTTGTTCGCCGACGATGGGAAGTGGCAGTCACAACTGCACGATATTTTGGAGCCAAACACATGAATATTTTGATTATCGAGGATGAGGCACTAAAGTCCGAAAAGATACGAACGCTCATTGTAGAGACTTGCGACCCGAGCCAGCCGAATGTGACAGAAGTTCGTAGTATAAATGAAGCAATACATGCTCTTGGCGGCGGAAACTTCGATCTAATTATTGCGGACCTGGTTCTCCCTCAGATTACAGGATCCTTAGATTCACAGGACGCGACATCTCAATGGTGCGAGCATATCGAAAACCATGCAAGTTCGCGCTTGTCATCTTGGGTAATTATGACCGGCTACTCGGACATAGCTAAAGACGCCCGGCAAAGCTTTGCTCGCCATGGCGTTGCCGTCATCGAATACGATGATGGAGACTCTTGGAGAAAAATTTTATCGAATCGAATTAAAGAGCAATTTGTTAACCCCCCCATGGACTTCGTGATCATCTGCGCCCTTGAAAAAGAAAGAGCGGCTCTGCAGCACTGCGACGATGTCAGTCTCGGTAATTTTATGACAGTCACTGGGCTAGACTGCCGAGACATCAAGATTGGAACCCTGAGCGGCGTTGCTGTCACACTTCCACGGGCCGGTTTGGTGAGTGCGGCCATTGGTACGGTTAAAGCGGCTGAGATGTTTCGACCCAAGGCGATCACGATGTGTGGAATCTGCGGTGGGATCGAAGGAGAGTCGGAACTTGGCGACCTCATCGTTCCCGACATCAGCTGGAATTATCAGGCTGGAAAAATTGTTGGTGGAAGGTTGAAGCCCGAACTTGTGCAGACGCACATTCCACCCAACGCGCAAACAAAACTACAGCAGATGGCTAACGGAGATATGTCGCGGGCAATAAGGAAGGGACTATTTCATTCTGAGCTTTCCCAGCGGAAGATCCTCACGCCTCCCATGGTTTCGGGCTCTCAGGTTGTGTCAGATAAGGATGTTGCAAGCAGTATTGCGCTGCAAAGCCGAAAAGTTGGAGCGCTGGACATGGAGGTTGCTTCAGTTTTTGCTGCTGCCCACGACTTTTTTAACGGAGGCGGGATATTCTTCGCAGCCAAGACGGTGGTCGATCTAGCTGACGAAAACAAAGATGACAGATATCACGAATATGGATGTGTGTTATCCGCTAGGTTTATCGTCAAAGCTCTCAATGCGTTGCTTGCTCCAAATCTTCAATAACACAGATCGGCCACCTGACTGCTGCTTCAAAAAATTTAGCAATCAACGGTTGGTATAATGGCAGCCGTCCGGATGCAGCCATTGAAGGAACATCTAGTCCCCAAGATTTATAAACTCAGGAGCCTTTGACGCCGCACGCC
This sequence comes from Gluconobacter kanchanaburiensis NBRC 103587, assembly GCF_007988905.1. GTDB lineage: Bacteria > Pseudomonadota > Alphaproteobacteria > Acetobacterales > Acetobacteraceae > Gluconobacter > Gluconobacter kanchanaburiensis. The sequence goes on along the minus strand of NZ_BJVA01000016.1, from coordinate 51,032 downwards.
ACTCTTTGGAAAGATTGAACTTTCGAACTATCCAGCAGGATCCGCTTTGTCCCAACTCCAGCCCATCATGCTTCGCTTAATAATGTTATCTTTCGCGAAGCCGCCATCTCTGAGATAAGACATCAGCGGTCGCATGCTCTCCTTCTTCCTATGGAGATAGAGACGAGTTCGGTAACGTCCTTTTTTGCAATGGCGTGATCTGAGACCATCGAGTGACATCAGAGCGTTGAGCAGGCGTCGACGATACTGGGGCATCCCTTTCATAAAAACGCTCCAGCTCCCGCAGGGCCATCTGAAGCTGCCCCTGTCGTTTCAAATCCCTGATTTCCATGCGAACTTCCTCAGGAAGCGACCATGACAGCCGGTGCAAGCGATCAAGCCTGGCAATGCTCTGCTGGGCCTGCTCACATTCCGGCACACGCTCCGCATGCCATTCGGCAATTATCCGGGCCCGTTTGTGCTCCGCCTCTCGGCAGCGATCCTTGATCCACAGGCGACGGGCTTTCTCATCCAGCAGGGTCTGAAGCAACTCGCGTCTCTCTTGCAGATAATCCTGCAATGTCACTTCCCGTTCTATCGGAACCGGACACTGGATCGGATCAGGCTTCTGACTGCTCAGTCCTAAGTGGTACAAAATGAACTGGACGAGATAGCGCAGGATTTCGGCCAGTTGAGCCAGCGCCTGGCGGTACTGCTCCTCTGCTTGAGACAATCTCCTCTTCCGGGAGAACAGGATTTTCCGGGCTTCCAATTCATCCAGTTCCTGTCGCGCCCGCTCAACAGCCTGATGGGCCTGCTTCAGTCTGCTCCATCCTTCTTTCATCATCCGCACGATGCACGCACTCTGGATATCGAGCGGACTGTCCGGCCCATAGCGCCGTTCCAGAGGATGCCGGGCATTCAGGACGCTTCGGGCAGCCTGCATGTCCTGCTTCCAGTCTTTCAAATAGATCCGAAACCCCTCGCAGCCCTGTTCCTGAGATCGAAGAGACGTCAGAGCAGGCAGACGCTTTCGGATCGCAGCCGCTTCTCTTCGGCCCTGTTCATGGAGCCTCTGGCGATCCATGGCGGACAATGAGGCTGGCGGCGCCCAGATCAGGTCCTTCACGGCACGTTTCCGCTCTGCCCGCTGACGATGCCGTCTTTCCTGTTGTTCCAGACGTTGCACGACAGGACGAAGATCCAGAGGGGATGGCCTGGACGCCTCTGCTTCCAGAAGAAGACGAAATTCTTTTGGGCGGACCTTTGTCAGGCGTGTGAATGATCCGATCAGCAGACCCTCAGCTGTCTCAATGACATGAGCGTCCCGCCGTCGGTCCGTGCGGTCTCCCGGTCGCATGCGCCAGTTTTTCTCGACAAGATGGCGGCGGAACGTCTTCAGGTCATTTTCCGACTTCTCCCAAAACGCCATGATCTCACGTCGGGCAGTGGGAAGATCAAAATCCTGCCGCTCCACCATCCGTCTTGCTTGTGACGTGTAAGCTGCAACGGGAGGCAGTGTCTTTTCATCGGGAATAAGAGCTTTAACTTTGCTGGCAGCTTCATACTCCCCGGCCTCCTTGAGGGCTTTGACGATAGCCTTGTCATGTCTGCCTGGCACCAAAGCGTGTCCCAGCTTTATCTCCGTCAGCCGGGCCAGCTTTTCCAACCTGACCCACGAAAATTTGCTGCTGAGAACATGAGAATCCTGCCACTCGGGAAGCAGGAGGTGCCCGTGAGTTTTCCCGCACTTCTGATGAATCACAAAGATTGTGCGTTCGGGATCAGCGCCCAGTTCTCGGCAGATATCTTTCGCAAAGGCAGAGAGCTGCTGGTCTGTCATCGGTTCAGACGGATTAAACGCGATGTGTCTCAGGCCGTACCGAATACCCTCACGCCTCGCTTCTTTCATCCAATCCTTGAGCAGATAGTCACCGCCAGACACGAGCCGGATGGCTTCGTTCTTGGCTCCCGAGAGAACATGACGCGAAACCGCCTGATGCCCGCTGCTGCTCTTAATTCTGGTTTCTTGAACAATCATCGTATCGCACCTTGCGAAGACCGATGTGTGTTCAGTGCACCAAGTGCACGGGAGCAGAATGCGACGGAAGCTTAACCCTGCGGATACGTGCAGGACGCAGAGTTTTCAGCAAACTATCTGTCCGGTCTTTGAGGCGGTCGATGTGCTGAAGTGTGTCGGCACAAGCCGCAGCATCGCCAAGATGGGCCATATGAGCCAATTGGTTCAGGTTATTGCCGATACGAGACAATTCGCTTCGCAGGCTACGGATCTCGGAACCAATGTCGCCGCCTGAGCGATGAGAAACTTCTGCATCGTGCAGCAAGCTCCGAACCCATGCAGCCGTTGTGGCATGGCCAAGCGCATGCGCTGCATTGTTCCAGCGTTCAAGCTCATCCGGAGAGACACGAACAGAGAGGCGAGAGGACCGAGTACGGGATGGAGATGAAGCATCGGGCATAGCAGGGCATCCTGTTTTCTTTTGCGTTTGAGGGGGTCAACGGGGGAGGTACTCCCCCTTGCCAGCTGTTTCGTGGGTAGCCACGGAACACTGCTGGCTCAGCTCAAAAGAACCTCAGAAAACAGGATAGCAATTCAGAAATCAGATTTCAGAAAACGACAGAAGAAAAATCAAAATACTTCGCGTTTTATTATTTCTTCCCATCGTTTGACTGAAAACGCCCCTTAAACGGGCTCAGCATTTTCTGGTGGATAACGCAGGTCATTCAATGAAATTGTTTGTCCAAACACACCCCAATTTTCAGGGGGAACATCCCGTAGAACAATATAGACAGGCACCAAATCATCAGCGGCCAAACCAGCTGCTTCGCGGACAGCGTCTGTAAACCCGGCAAACAGTTTTTGCTTGGCGGCGGTGTCAAAGCCGCCTTCGAATGCATTGACCTCAATGCCAATCACATTGCGACCATCTGTTTTGCCACCGTGATAAACCATGCCCTCGGCGTATTCTCGAAAATAAATCCAGGTCGTACTCCGAACAAAAGGCGTGTCGGGCAGTTGTTCCGCATCGAGGGCGATAGTGGTCAGCGTCTCTGCCAAACCGTCCTGTTTTTCTTTGCTGAAGGTTCCAACCGGGTAATTGATATAAATAAGGGGCATCGTTTGTCCTGACATCAACACAGCACAGAAAGGCGCTGGAACTTCGGACCGAACGTTAAACTGCGAGACGATACCCTCACAGCTTTGCTGCCGTCACATGCCGGTGAAGACAATTGGCGGCTCTCAACGCTCCTGGTCTTGAGGACGTTCAAAACGAAAATCAGCGGGTAACTTCCGGCCTATCGTTTTCAGGGACTGCAAAGCCTCTTCCTGGCTTTTGCGCGAAGGCTCCCAAACGTCCTTATCGTTGTCTTCCGGCATCTCAGCCCCCTTCCCTCTGATGAGCTTCCAGTCGTCCAAACACGTGCAGCTCATATCGCTTTCATGGCGTCTTGACGTTACCAGAATGTCTGCCAGACTCACGACGAGTATATGGCAATGGAAAGACTGGCGTCGGCGTTTTCGACGTATTTTCAACGGTTTGTGTGCGGGACGCGTCCCGCAACACTAGGTTCGAGTCCCGCAGCTCGCACCACAGACTTCCCGGAAATGAACGGTTTTTCGGCCTGAATGGGGCAAAGGTATCCTTTGCTCCACCGTCCTTCCCCACCGAAGGACGTCTCATGCTCCGTATTCGCGGCACCACCTATCACTTTCGCCGAATCGTCCCCCCTGCCCTTCGTAGTGTTCTGGACCAGCGGGAAATCTGGGTTTCTTTAAAAACAGGCTATCAGAGCGAAGCCCGCAAACGGGCTTCGTTGCTGCATGCAAGAACGACCGAACTTTTTGACGAGACCTCTCGGGCTTTGACTGAGGGACAGGAGCGACACGCTGTCCCGCACGTGCGGGACGCACTGAAGGACCTACATCGCTTGCTCGAAGCACCGATAGGCATTGAAGCGATACCTTTGCCCGCCTCAAAACCGAGACTACGACCGCAGAACATGCGGAAGGCTCCCAAGATGCAAAGTAAACGCCAACCCTTGCTTCTGTCTGAGGCTCTGACGCGTTTTGTTCTCAAAAACCCACATGCCAGCGCCGATACCAAAAAAGCGACGCAGCGAGCCGTAGAGCTGTTCCTGCGAGCCTTTGGAGATGCGCCTGTTTCTATCATCGGAGGAGAGAAGGCCAGAGCCTTCCGGGACTTGCTGTTTTCCCTGCCCGCATCCCTCGGAAAGCGGAAAAGCAGTCTCACACTCACAGAGGAGGCAGACCGTGCCAGAGAAGACGAACGCCCCACCCTGAGCGGCAAGAGCGTGAAGAACCACATGATGCGGCTCTCAGCCCTGTGGAACCAGTTACTTCAAAGGGAATTAGTCAAAAAGAACCCATGGACCGGATGGAGCTTTGAGAATGGCTCCAAAACCATCCGTAGGGGCTGGACCACTCAAGAATTGCAAACCCTCATGACAGGAGATTGGCGCAGTAGTTCTGTCTCTGAAAGCACATTCCGGCTTATCACGATGATAGGGGCTTATTCAGGCATGAGGCTGGGGGAAATCTGTCATCTGAGAACAGAAGACCTCCAAACGATTGATGGCGTTCCCTGCTTTGTTATCCAGCCGCACACAGACAGCGGATGGTCACCCAAGACCGACGCTGGAACACGAATTGTCCCGGTGCACTCCAGACTCATTGAGGCGGGACTTCTCATCCTGAAAGACACAGTGGACGGCCCCTATCTCATTCCCGGACTCAACACGTCGAAGGACGGTGTTCGAGGGACAGTCTTCGGGCGGTCGTTCTCGACCATGAAAACCCGCCTTGGGCTGCCTGCGGAAATTACGTTCCATTCGTTTCGACACAGCGTCTCCACGCAATTGCGAAACGCTTCAGCCGATATTCGGGAAATCTGGATTGATAGGCTTTTGGGCCACGAGGCAACCCATAAAAGCCAAGGCACTTCGACCTATCTCAGCGGCATTACGACGGCCAATCTCAAACAGACCGTCGAGGCCATTATCTATCCCGACGACATCTTCAGAAAAGGCTGGAGTTAGGCGGGAGCCAGCAGTGCTCAATGGCTACCCATTAAGCATCTGGCAAGGGGGATTGCATCCCCGTTGAACCCCTAACCGAGAGAAAAAATAAGCCCTTCTCTGATGGCCGCTTCCGCCTTCTTTCAAGACATCCCAATCTTCATCAATCCTGACAAAAACAGACGTGCGCCTACTGAGTTACGACGAGTTTTTCTCCATCTCTTATTAACCTATTGCATAGGCAAGACTTATATTGTCTTCTACAATAACTAACTGCGGGCATATGGATATCTGATAGGAAAGAGAAAATGGGTCTCGAAAGACTGAGGGAAGACTATCGGATTAATGGCGAGCGCCAAGTCCTCATTACCGAGGTAACTCGAATGTCTGGTGGCCTTATATGTGCGGCTGGGTTGGATATTCATGTGGGAACTATGGTCCGGCCCCTTCAAGGAGATGGCACGAATTGGGAAGAGACAAAATGGGTTACAAACGGATACATGCGCGTAGGTAACGTTCTTTCATTCGTCTCTGCCAACCAAGGACATCCAGATTATCCCCACGCCAGTGAGGACTTTCGAGTCTCTCAGGTAAATTGTCTTGGGCAGGTTTCTCAACATGATCTTTATGAGGCCTGTCATGAAACAGCATATAACGATATAGAGAGCATATTTGATAACAACCTGATCGAGAATAAATACGTTGTGGCAGGTACCTGCTGCCGGTCTCTTGGCTGCATCATGCTTCCCCGTAGAGAGATTAAAATCCAAGAATCATTCGGAAAAATACAGGTTTCTTATTTGGATAAAAATAGTATTTGGCACAACCTAAAAATAACCGACTTAGTTACCAAGAGTTATGAAGAAATAAGTACTGGCATAGAATGCTTAAAAAACAGGTTGGCATGCTCAAGCGTCGTACAACCGATTGCGCTTCGGCTAGGACTTGCGCGTCCTTGGGCTGGAACTAATAATAATTACAATCCAAAAAGGTGCTACGTGCAAGTAAATGGTATTATTTTTCCGGACCAATGATAAAATGAGTAAACTTTTCACCATTGGATATTCAGGATTAGATAGCGCTGGGTTCGTAAAACTCCTGCAAGCAAACGATGTGAACGTTGTATGCGATGTGAGGTCCTCACCCTACTCAACCTACAAACCTGATTTCTCGAGAGGGCCATTTCGAGCTTTTCTTAATGAATCAGACATAAAATATGCATTCATGGGAGACCAACTAGGGGCGAGACCGAAGGATCGCACCTGCTATGTAGGAAGCCAAGCAACTTACGAAAGAATAGCTGCAACCCAGCCATTCAAAAAAGGGCTTGAGCGACTGAGATTAGGGGTTAAACAATTAAATTTGGCACTTGTATGCTCGGAGCGTGATCCAATCGAATGCCACCGGGCTCTACTGATCTGTCGGAACTTGCCAGATTTGCGGACGGTCATCTCGCATATCCATACGGACGGGAAAATCGAGACACAGGATCAATTCGACGAGCGCTTAGTTCAATATCATAATTCGGCCCCTCCTCCACTTTTTAGAGTTCCAAAAGACTGGGAAAAATCAGTATCTTTGGCCTATGAGCGACAAGGTCGTGCAATCGCTTATCGAGAGCCTGACAACGATAAAAAGCAGGGAGAGGATGAATGAAATTATTCACTATTGGCTTCACAAAAAGTAAAGCTAGGAATTTCTTTGGTCGACTCGAGCACTCACGGATCAGACGGGTTATTGATACGCGAATTAATCGTTCATCTCAGCTTTCTGGCTTCGCCAAAGAAGATGATCTAAAGTTTTTTTTAGAAAAAATTGGATCAATCGAATATTCAGTAGAACATATTCTAGCTCCTACAGAAGATATTTTGTCTTCTTATAGAAAAAAAGAAATTGGATGGAATGAGTATGCTCGACGATATTTGGAACTTCTATCCAACCGTAAAGTAGAGCATCATATGGCGCACACCAATCTCGATCATGTTTGCTTACTTTGCAGTGAAGCAACGCCTGAGCACTGCCACAGGAGGCTGGCGGCAGAATACCTTTCGGAAGCAATGACTGGGGTGACGATTCAACATCTTTAATTAAAGGAAAAATACGTAGTCAGAAGATAAACACTGCGTCTATTTTTATGCATGATTATAAGAATGTATTTTATCATATGCTGCCCTGGTGAAGATATAAAGCGGCTTGTATGATGTTATGCTGCTGTTCTGATTGCATCAGAATGCCCAGCTTTGAACGATTACCTCCAAAGCCGGACGTTCTGTTTATCCCCAAACGGAACGGATTTCAAAAAACCAAGGGGGTCAACGGGGGAAGCATTCCCCCTTGCCTGCTGCTCAATGGGTAGCCATTGAGCACTGCTGGCTCCCGCGTTCTTTCGCCTTCTAAACCCTAGAAAAACTCTCGGCTTTTCAGCCGACCAAAAGCCGAACGCGTTGACGGATGGCTTCCAGTTCTTCCGGCGTTACCTTCCCCTTGAGCTTCGCATTCCGAACACGCCAATCAAGGCTTCTGACCTGGTCAGACAAAGCGACACTCGCCGTCTTACCAGCGATGGCTACTTCAAACGGATAGGCCTTAATTTTCGTGGTCGTCGGACAACACAGCATCATGCCTGCCTTGGCGTTGTAGCTGGCAGGACTGAGCACAACAGCAGGACGGTGCCCCGCCTGCTCTCTTCCTGCCTGTGGGTCAAACTCAAGCCAGACAATATCTCCGCAATCTGGAACCCACGAGGCTTTACTCTTACCACTCACCAGACTTCACCACCGACAGCAGGTCCATAGCTGGCTTCTTCATGTCGATTGCTCTCAGTAATACCAGACACCAAAGCCTCCAGGCTGAGAGCCGTAGCACGAACAGGCTCGATGATAATCCGTCCGTCTTCTTCACGGACGTCCACAGCCTGATCAACCTTTAGACTGACAGCCTCCAGCACAGAGGCAGGAAGACGGACAGCAGCGCTGTTTCCCCATTTTCTGACGATACCCTGCATAGGAGCCTCCAAAGCGAAAAGTTTATACGATGTATCTACTTCATTCTCCGACTTAAGGGCAATGTCTTTCGCGCAGCTTGACTGCTCCACCGGGTTGCCCGCAGGTTGTACGGGATTACCAACCTTGAAGGACGGTAACGGCTGAAATTGTCGTTCGTTTTCAGTGTGTTGTCTGCTTGGTGCTTTGCAGAGCGTGAGGGTTCGAGTCCCGCAGCTCGCACCACATAACTCTCTGATTTCATTGGAAATATGAGGATATGACCCGCAATCTGCGGGTTGGTTCTCCAAAGCTCTTCTCCAAAATCTGGAGAAGCTTCGTGCTCAAACAAGTTGGTTCACGATTCCACTTTCGCCGTGTGGTACCCGAAGCACTTCGTCCGATTCTCGAAAAAACGAGATCTGGATCTCGCTGGGAACAGCAGGCAAAGTTGAAGCCCGACGTCGCGCAGCAGAGCTGCATGCGCAGACGAGTGATGTGTTTAGAGGACTTCGCAGCGTGAGCCGTTCCAAACCGCCTTCTGAAATGAATGTGATGCCCATGGACGATAACGCGGACTTCATGACGAAGCACGGCTTCAAAACTAAAGACGACGTCTATCGGGCTTTGCTGAAAAAATACAAAGACATGTTGGCAACACAGGAGACCATTCGAAAGAATGACATCTCATCTGCTGAGATGGCCGGACAAATCAAATACTACAAAAGCGTGATGCAACACGCTCACGACGTCCGTGTTTTGAGCGCGGGCATCGAAAAAGTCATTGCCGTCGCGCTCGACAGCCAGAATCATATGACAGCGATGACACGAAAGCTCATCGAAGCAGCCAATATCAATTCCGCTGAGAAAAAAGTTCTCGAGAACGAAATTAAGCGTCTTCATGACACCCTTCTGAGCACCTTCACCAAGGCTCTCGACAGTCGGAGTGCTGCAACCGAGATTTCAGTGCCTGCAACTGCTGAAACTGAGACAAAGCCCAAAAAGGTCACCGCAACACCGAAGACACGGCCCGCCATTTTGCTCACTGAGGCTCTTAACCGCTTTTTGAACAGCAAGCCTACCAAAAGCCTCGAAACTCAGAGAGACACCAGCAGAACCGTGGCGCTCTTCATCGAAGCTTTCGGAGACCTGTCGATACGGAACATCGATGGCAAAGTCGCCGGTGATTTCAGGGATGTCTTATTCTCGTTGCCAGCATCACATGGCAAAACCAAAAACCTCTCTCTACAAGAGGAAATCGAAAGAGCCGCATCTCACGATGTATCGACGCTGAGCGCAAAGACTGTGAAAAACCATTTTATGCGCCTCTCATCGCTTTGGAACGACCTACTCCGAAGAGACATGGTTGAGAAAAACCCTTGGGGAAATTGGGACTTCAATCTGACCAAGAAGAACCCGCGTCGCGCCTGGACAGCAGAAGAGATGGACAAACTCCTGCAAACGCCATGGCCCTTGTGCAGTATTCCTGCTGATACTTTCAAAGGCATCACGATGGTCGCGGCGTATAGCGGCATGCGTCTGGGAGAAATCTGCAATCTGCGCAATGAGGACATTGAGACTATCGATGGCGTTCTATGCTTCCGCATTTGTGCCCATCCGGAAGACAGTTGGTCGCCTAAGACTGAGGCTGGAGAACGCCTCGTTCCCATCCACTCCACCTTACTCGACTGGGGCATTCTGAATGTCCAGAAGACGGGCGAGAAATATCTCTTCTCTGAGTTGAAGACATCAACGGATGGCAATCGTGGTGCTGACTTCAGTCGGGCCTTCTCACGCTACAAAATGATGATGGAGCTTCCCCCAGCAGTCACATTCCATGGGTTCCGGCATACGGTCTCGACGCTTTTGCGAAACCAGAACAGCGATATTCGGGAGCTTTGGATTGATGCCCTACTGGGACATGAAGCCAGCCATAAGAGCCAAGGAGCGACGACATATCTGAGCGGCATTGAGATGCAGAACCTGAAGAGAACGGTCGAAGCAATTCAGTATACCGCCTTCAACCTCCCCCTTCTTGGATGAGGGCTCAAATGTCTCTTCCTTTATTCCACGGCAAAACCCACGTGATACAAAGTACCATTTAGGAACTAATTTCTTGTTGTGGTTAGAAAAGAAAACCGGCTGCTTTCGCTTCCATCTCGGACATAGATGCCTAGGAGAACTCTCCATATAGCAGACATAAGCATCACAATCTCTTTGCCCCCGAGGTGAACAATAAGAAGGAAGAACGCTTTTGGATGTGTAGTCGCACAAAATGGATATTGACATGCAGAAATGTTGAAAGCCGACCTTCGATAAGGTCTTTGTCCTTGGGTCCGATCATTACATAATCGGCCATCCATGCATGTCGAACTCATCTGGACTGCGTCGACCAAAGCTTCTCGACATCTCTATGAGAAAATATAAGCAAGAAAATATAGTGTTTTTGGAAATAAAATCAAATTTAGGAGTTAGGATCTATGGAACTAAACTCTTTGGATGAGTTGGCAAGGCGTCTCGACCTAGCTCGCAACGGCGGTGGTATTCTGTTTTGCGGCGCTGGGTTTTCTGCGGATTGTCTGAATTTCAAGCCTGAAGAAACGCTCGGCACGGGTGCACAACTGCTAGACCTCTTTAATGCCGAACTCGATCAGACCCCCCCCATACAAAGATCTGCAAAATGCAGCAGATGCATTACAGGAGAAGATTGCCGACAACGGCATGATCACGCTATCGCAAAGGCGTTGAGAGCAGAAGGTCACCACGACGCTGCGGACAAAATTATAGCCCTTGTGCCTGAAGACAAATCTGTTCGTCCGGTTGCAGCCTATACATCACAAGCTCGCAGGATAACGGAGCGGCAAGATTTTGACCTCCCGACAGCCAGGCGCGAAATCCTGAGCTTCTGGCAAGCCTCAGACAATGACCTGACAGCCTTTCGAAATCTGTTAGCCACCAAGAACTGGCGTATGAGATCAGGGGATCGCACAGACGGGCGTCGGAATACTCATATCATTGAGACCCGTGACGGAATGCTGATCGGTTCCTTCACGCGGCTGACGAAAGTCAGAATGAAGGATTTCCGGGAGCTTTTAGAGAAAGAGGCCACAATCCATGCTGCGATTGACTTACGTCCCGTCGCACGACGGCTAAAACGCTCCGATCTTCGACGTCAGCAAAGAGCTTCTGTCAATCAGGCGGAACAAGAGCTGCTCTGGACCGAACCATCGCTTTTGTCAGAGCCGCAAAGACAGAGACTTGCAGAGCGTGCTCAGGCCGAAGTGAAAGCCATACAAAGGCACCTCCCGTCCATTGCCTCACCTTTGGATACGGAAAAACTCAGCGAAGGCTTTCAGATCTATCTGAAAGACTGGAAACGAGAGACGCAAGCCGCACGGGCGGTTCTGAATGCAAGACATCCCTTGGAAAAACGCTATGGGCCGGAAAGTCCTTTGGACATTCAGACACACTGCATAATCCTGATGATGCAAGACGGCTGGAAAAGGCTCAGAAACGCCAATCATGCAGTTCTTCAGGCACGCAAAGACCTGAATGATCTTGAGGCCCAGCAATGGGTTTTCTCAAGACAGAGGAAAATTTCGGAAGCTGAAAAGCAGCTCCAGCAGGCTTTAGCCCAGCTGGCTGAGATCCTGCGCTATGTGGTCGAATTTATCCTCTATCATCTCGGACTAAGCAGCCGGAAACCTGCGCCGCTTCAGATCCCGGTTCCTATGGAACAGGAAATGAGCCGCCAACAGTATCTGGAGAACAGGCAAGAGCTGCTTCAGACTTTACTCAGCGAGAAAACCCGACGTGATTGGATTAAAGACCGTTGTCGGGAAGCGGAGCAGCAGCGTGCACGTGTTATTGAGAAATGGCACGACGAGCGTCAGCCTGAAAAAGATCATGCTGAAGAACATATCACTGCGTTACTTGACGTCGCACGGCCTCCAAAAGCACTTCCCGACACTGTCAGAAACACCATCAGAGACCTGAAGCAGCAGGGGCAGTTACGTCAATCTCTGGACGCGATGGCTGCATTTAACAAAAGGGACGCGACGGCACCTGTGTCACACACGCCAAACAGCTCCCGCTCGATTGGTCGGCATCACAATCCAGAGCCTTGATGACTGGTGGGGCCAGGGGGGATTACGGAATTGCCAGTTTGTGCTTGGAGTTCAATAAACCAGACATACACACCTACTACGCAAGATCGTTCAGCCCGGATCGAAGAAATCTAGATCGAGCTTCTTGATCTCTACCGCGCGGCTGACACGAACACCCACGCCATGTTCAATCATCAGGTCGGCCAGGGTTGCTCCATCGATCAAAATGACGCGCTGGCTCAGATGGCGGACGAAGTCCATTGCCGGGGCGCTGAAGGATGAGGTGGTGACAAATACGCCTTTGTTCGATCCATGCCCCACAAGCGAGCCAACAAACGCCTGTATGTCGGGGCGCCCGACACTGACATGAGCGGCATAACGCTTCGCCTGCACATAGATCCGATCCAGCCCAAGGCGATCTTCGTTAATCACACCGTCCACGCCGCCGTCCCCCGTGCCGCCAAGGCGTTTTGCCGCATCTTCGTGGCTGCCCCCGTAACCCATCGCGACCAGCAGATCGACGATCAGTTGTTCAAAGAAAGCGGGACTCTGTTGCAGGATCTGTTCCAGAAGGTCCGAGCGCAGCTCGGACATCAGTTCCGTATGAGCTGCTTCAATTCGCTCTTCGGGCGTCTGGTTGTCTGCCGCAGTAGCATCGGTCGTTAGGGATAGGGTTGTCTGTTCCGTAGTTCCCTCTGGCTTGCCACTTACAAAGCTGACGAACGACGGATACTGCTCGAGCATGGTGCGCGTAATGGCAGACGGGTTGGAGGCAATAAGGTCATTACCCGCCGGCGTGATAATGAACTGTCCCCGCGCGGGAGAAGACAGCAGACCCGCCTTCATCAGATATGTCTTGGCCCAATGAACGCGGTTGGGTAGCAATCTTTGCGTGCCGCTCGGAAGGAGTGCAGCCCGGTCTTCCGATGACAACGCAAACTCGTCCGCAATCGCCTCCGCGACTTCTGGCACGCGACGCATGCCTTTAGCGGCGAGGCGCAGGACGGGGAGCATGAGAGACTGGTAATCAGGAATGGCCATGAGTTGGATCAAACCTCGTATTCACATTCGGCGGGTGTGAGCCCGAGTTCCTTCTGGTACTGCCATCTGAACTCGTCGCGATAGATGATGGTCCAGTCGGGAAGTTCCGCTTTCAGGGCACGCGCGATTTCGAGGCCCGAGGCTGTGAAGCCCTTCAGATCGAAAGGCGCTCGCTTTTCGCGTGGCAAAAAGTCCTCATAGTCGCCTGCCCATCTTTCCCATGCTTCCAGACGTGCCTTGAGCGCATCGGTGATCGGAAGATCCTCGTAAAACGCCAGATCGCCGGTGCTGTCCCACAGGCAGTTTGTCAGGTCTCCACCCATGGCGAGCCATTTGTCCGGCGGCAGCAACGGTTCGTCGGTCATGCCCGGCGTTTCCGTCCCGGTTTCGTATCCGCAGCACGTTCGGCCCGGATACGGTCGAGCAACACGCTGGCGGGTTCGTCGTTCGGATCCTGTGGGACGAGTTCGCCCCGGAAGGCTTTGGCGAGAAGGGAGGATTCTAACTTTGATAGAAGATGATCAGCGTCAACATAATCTTCTTGCATCCGTTCAAGCCGTTTGAAGGTAGATTCAACGAGACGAATGACTTCGATTTGTTCTGCAATCGTGGGTAATGGGATAAGGAAATTGCGCAATCTATTCAAAGGAACAGTTAGTTGGGCCGTCCCCGTAGCGACTGCAGCGCATTGAACTTGTACATCGGGCGACTGAAGCATCAATTTGAGAAAAAGACCTGAAACACGTTTGGTGTCCGGCTTCAGGATGGCAATATGACGTTGAAAAACGAATGGGCATTCATGCTTGACTACCGCAGGAATACCGATTGAGCCAGTGACAGAAAAAAGAACATCTCCTGTTTTTGCTTTGCGAGAATCTTTAAGAGCGTCAAGATAACTTGACGGGACAAATCGGGTCGCCTTGGAAAGATCTATTTCGCCATTATTCATGGCAGAAATCGTAATAAAGGGCACTCCATGTTTTGCACGGGGAGGAGCTTGGTGATCGCCATCTGTAATGCTTGTACAAACATCGGATAAAGGGGTCATTTCAATTTCAGAAACGCCATTCATCAGACGCCATTTATTTGTCAATTCTCCTGCAAATGCTCTTTTCAGAAGATTTTTTTTATACCGCTCTATGAGAACAGGGACACGCTCCAACTCTGCCCGGGCGCGGGCGATGCGGGCGGTCAGGCTGTCCAGTTTGGCGACGATGCGGCGTTGTTCGGCGAGAGGGGGAAGCGGGAATGAAATTTTTACTGCTTCAGACGGTCGAGCTCGCATAAGCGAGCCACCGACGCCAGAAACGGTATGCATAAATTGCTCATGAAAGCCGTCTGAAATTAGAAAATTTCTAAGATATTGGGAATTTATATAATCGCTTCTGAAGACAATCCATTCGCCGGACGCAATTTGCCTTCGCTGTGTTCTTTGCGGAACACTCCATGCGCGTCGTATATGCGGAACAATCTTGCAAAGCAAAATGTCATTACTTTGAACTTCTTGCTTTACGCTTCCTATTTTGTCACCAGTAACGCATTCTGGCGCGTCAGAAGTATAAGACGGCACGCTAAAAAGATCGAACATTTCCGTTGGATAGCGCCTTGGATCGACAGAAGGCGTCTTTGTTTGTAGTTCGCTTAGTGCGATGCTTTTCCACCCCTTTGGCAACATCACTCCGCTGCCTCCGCCTCAGCATCCACCGCATTGCCTTCAAGTTCCACCATCAGTGCCGCTATCTCTTCCAGCGCCGATTTCAGGTGCCCCTCAATAGCAGCGGCGATATCCTCCGGCGTTTCCAGCCCGTCTTCGGCCTGATCGGTGGTGTCTTTCAGCCAGGTGATATCGAGGTTGTCGCCTCTTGCCGCGATCTCCTCGCGCGTGAAGCGCCGAAAGCGGCCTTCCTCGCCCTGATCCTTGCGTTTTGCACGTCCATTACGGTCCGAGCCGAAGGCTTTGACGAAGTCATCCAGATCGCTGATGCGGAACGGGTTGGTCTTGCCGTAGGAGGGCGCGCCGGAGCGGGCATCGTAGATCCAGACGGCTTTCGTGGCGTCCGTGACCGGCGCCTCGTCTTCCGAACGGGTGAAGAACAGCACGTTTGTTTTCACGCCCTGCGCGTAGAAGATGCCGACGGGCAGGCGCAAAATCGTGTGCAGGTCGCACCAGTTCATCAGCATTTTGCGCAGAGCCTTGCCGCGCCCGTCATCGAACAACACGTTATCCGGGATAATAACGGCGGCGCGGCCGCCCGGCTTCAGGGCGCGAATGCAGTGTTCCACGAAGGGAAGCTGGTAGGAGGAGACGGCCGAGGTGATCGTCAGATCGTCGCGTGTCGGCGGACCACCTGCGGGACCGAAAGGGGGGTTGGTCAGGATCAGATCGACATTTTTGAACTGAGCCCGTGCACCGGTCGGACTGAGCGTGTCGCCGAGCAGGACGTTGTTCGGGTCAATGCTGTGCAGATAGAGGTTCATCAGCAGCAGGCGATAGGTGTCGGGGACGTTCTCGACGCCGCGCAACGCATCCTGAAGCTGGAAGGCCTGCTGTTTGGGAGACAGGGTGAAGTAATCGTCCGTTTCGGCTTTCATGTGCAGATTGGCGGCAATCAGGAAGCCGCCGGTGCCACAGGCCGGGTCTTCGATGATCTCGCCTGCTTCCGGCTGCATCAGACGGACCATGACGTCGATCAGGGCGCGGGGGGTGAAATACTGACCGGCGCCGCGTTTGGTCTCTTCAGCCATACGCTGGAGCAGGCCTTCATAGGCGTCGCCGAAGGAATCTCGCTCTTCCGTGAACCAGTGCAGTTCATCAATCGCGTTGATCAGCTTCCGCAAGTTCGCCGGATCACGCACGATGGTCGCGGCATTCTGGAAAATGGAGACGATGGCGCGGTCAGAAACTTTTTCCCCGTCTCCAAGGTCGATCAGGGCTTGTCGATAGAGTTTGAGAACTTCGGTTTCGTTCGCGCTTTTCAGGGTGTTCCAGCGGTATTGCGCGGGAATACGCGTCTCGTCCTTCTGCTCGGACGCCATTTTCAGAAAGAGCAGATAGGTCAGTTCCGTGACGTATTGCTGGTAGGTGACGCCATCCTTGCGGAGCAAGGCACAAAGGCGCCAGAGCTTGTTCACCAGATCGGCAGCGGGGTTCATACGTCAGACACTTCCTGTTACGCGGCTCGGCCTCCTTCTGATCCATCGGACCAGATGGCGGCATTGAGATCCTTCAATACATCACCGAGGCCAGAATCAAAGGTCTGGTTGATCACGTCAAATCCGCCCTGCTGTGCAAACAGCGGGTCGGACAGCAGGGCCGGATCGCCCACGGGCTGGTCTTTCAGGGCACGGCCGATCCGGTTCAGCCACTGGGCCTGTTTCGACGTCCAGTTCCGCGAGGCAAGTATCTTCTGCACGCCGTTTTCCACGCGGGTCGCGTAAGGCACCAGTGGATCGCCAAGAGCTGCCTGCCGCACGAATCCGAGGATGTGGGCGGCGATGTCGGCATTGCGTGCGGTGCCGTAGGCGCGGCGGAGACTGGCTTCGGAGAACCCATGTTCATCCAGTGCGGTGGCGAGGTCCTTGAGATCCTGCCGTGTGAGGTCACGGGGCTTCTGTGTTGCCGCGATCAGAGCGGGAAGCGCGTTCATGTTGGCGCGGATGTAAGCCTCGAAACTTTCGATGTAATCGGCGGGGCTGGCCTGTTTCCCGAAGGTATCGGTGATGGAAACAAGCTCGTCCTCATGCTCAGAGATATAGATACCGTTCGGACGCGGGCGGGTCCCCGCGTGGTCGAGGATGGTCGCGAGGGAAGGATGCCGGGCGAACAGGTCCGCCGTCGCCGATGGTGGTGCTTCACGAAGCTGGTCTGGCAGGGCAGCCAGCGGGCCAAGTACGGCTTCAAGCGGTGCGGCGTATTCGGGGTCGATGTGGCGGACGCGCTGGCGCAGTTTGACGATGATCTGATCGCGGACCCAGGCACGGTCTTCATCCGTGGTAGCGCGGTTCAGATCAACAAGAAGGGTCGCGAAGCTGAGTGAAGGATTGACCACCACTGGCTTCATGTCGGTGACGGTTTGCAGATTGGCGTAGATATCGACCGCATCGAAAATGCGGAAATATTCCTTGCCGATCTCATCGCAACGGCGTGTCGCGCGACCGATCATCTGGTCATACAGGATACGGCTGTTGACGCGCCGCACGAAGACGAGGTTGACGATGGAAGGGATGTCGATCCCTGTGGTCAGCAGATCGACGGTGACGACGTATTTCGGACGAGGGTCACTTCGGAAGACCTTGATCCGTTCATTCGGCCGGTCCACCTCACCGGTGATCTTCTCGACCATGTCATGCGGCTGGGGACCGTATTCTTCGTTTAACGCCTGACGCAGCGCCTTGACCAGAATATCGGCATGCGTGTCGCGGGCCGCGAAGATCAGCGTCTTGCCGGGCTTGTCCGGCGGGCATTCCAACGCGACGGCGGTGGCCACTGCGCGGTTGAAGGGTTCTGTGTGAACCTTCTTGTTGAACTCGGCGACTTCGAAATCAACTTCGTCTTCAAGATCGAAGAGATCGACCTGATTGGTGCGGGAGTCCACGACGGCGACTTCCTCGCCTGCGTCAAAGTGAATGCCCGTCTGGCTGAGAGCTGTCGTGATGCGGCGTGGCGGGCGATGGTCGATGAGATGTCCCGCGATGACGGCCTGACGATAGCTGTAATGAAAGACCGGTGCGCCGAAAATCTCTCTTGTATGCAGGGCTGGCGTTGCCGTCAGGGCGATCTGGGTGGCGTCGAAATAATCGAGGACACGCCGATAGGCGGAGAGGTAGTCGTCCAGATTGCGGAAACCCAGATCGTCATCCCGTAATTCGGCATCCAGCACGTAACCACGATGCGCCTCATCGACGATGATCAGATCGTAGCTGCCCGGTGTCGGATGCTGGCTGTCCGGGTTATCAAAGAGACGACGGATCATGGCCTGCACGGTGGAAACCTGAACCCGGTCCTCAAGGTCGGGGATCGCCTTGTCCATTCCGGCAATCGGAAAAATCTTATCGAATTTGAGCAGGCTGGCGGTTTCGGTATTGCTCATGGAATCCAACGTCTGGATACCGAGAGCTTTCCGGTCGACCAGAAACAGGATGCGCCGGAACCGCTGGGCGCGAAGAAGCTCGTACATCAGCGCGATGGCTAGGCGGGTTTTCCCGGTTCCGGTCGCCATGGCGATGAGAAGGCGCCGTTGCCCATTGGCGATGGCCGCCTCGACGGCATGGATCGCATCAACCTGATAATCACGCAGGCCCGTGACGCCGAGCTGGCGGTCGGGATCTTCCAGGACTGCGAGATCGAACTTCTGCTCCAGTCTTGCGGTCAGATCATACGGCGAAAACCAGTCCATCAGGGCGCGTTGTGGCTCCCCGGTTCGGGCGTCCCAGAACCAGATACCGGAGAGGGTTTCCAGCCGTTTGAAATAGGGGCGGCCATTGGTCGCAAATACAAACGGAACGCGAAACGCTGTGGCGTCTTCCGACGAGGTGAAGGTCAGTTTCTGTTCGGGCGTCAGGATAATGTCCCGACCATAGCGTCTGGACTGGCCGAGGCGTTCGGCCACGTTCCTGATGGCGCGCTTGGCCTCAATGACGCCGACGGCCTGACCATCAATAAAGAGCGCATAATCGACGCGACCGCTTTCGGTCGGCCATTCCGCAATGGCGATCGCCCGCCCGGCTTCGGGGCGCGTGCCTCTGGCGTGGCGGAGTGTCCTGCTATCCGCTTCCCAGCCTGCGGCACGAAGCTGCGCGTCAATGAGTACGCGCGTGGTCGCCTCGTCGATCTCCAGTGCCTGCGCTTTCTGATCGGCCATCTGTGCCAGATCCGAAAGCTCTGTCACAGGCGAGGCGACGGCCTGAGCCTGTACCTGCGCCAGAGTGCGTTCGGCTGTTTGACGTTCCCGGTCCGCCTCGGCAGCATAGTTCTCCCAGAATGCACGGTCTTCGGCTTCCCTGGCCGCGCGTTCCTGGAGGGTTATCTGTGCTGCGATGGCTTCCTGCGCGGCCATACGGGCCTTGGCTTCAGCGTCGGCACTATCGGAAACGGCTTTGCGCAAGGCGTCGATTTCTTCACGCAGGGCCGGTGTCGCGTCTTCCGGTGGCCGGGGCGGGACGAACGGTCCGGCGCGGAAATTGGGGGCCTGATTGTAAACCTGATGGAACCAGATGCCGATCAGGCGGGCCATTTTAAGCGCTTCAAGCGCTTCAGAGCGTGTGCCTGCGTTTTCATGGACGGCTGTATTACCGACGCGCTTGATGTAAAAGAACAAGTCGGCAATCTGAAATTGCAGAAATCCGCGGCGCTGAAGAACGCGAAGGACTACGTCGAAAGTAGCATGTGTGTCAGGCAGCTCACCATGTCTGGCGGCGATATCCTTGGCTGTCAGTTCAGCGAACTGCCGTGTCTTGATGAGAGATGTCGGCGGATCGAGAATGAAGAAATGTTCGGCGAGCCGGCCCAGTTTGGTCAGTTCCGGCGCATCTTTTGCCAGAAACGAAAAATTACCCACCTGATCCGCAAACTCTTTCACTCACCAGACCTTTGCCGCGATCATACCTGCGAAATAATCTCTGTCATAATGTAGGAATAGTCAAACCAAGCAATGGACAAGGATGATTGCATCATCGAATGTGTTACCGTCAGACCATTTCCAGAGTGCGACCTACGATAAGCCTCTTCACTTCCGTCGACTATCGCCTTGTAGACCTAGCCGAATTCTTATACCAGTTCGTCGAACTTGGGACCACCACTCATCGTAAGCGTTAGTAGCAGATCCATGAAGATCGTCTTATGTATCCGGATTGCGTGACCTCATGTCAAAATGTTACTCAAGCGGCCACGCCGCCTTCCTTCATAAGGTCTGCAACAGGTTGCTTCAAATTTGATCCACTACATTCATTCGACTACCAACTGCCTAGTTAAACGAAAGCATTCTAAATCTAGATCATTATTAACTCAATTCAAGATCATGTTCAGGATGGATTATGTTTCTGGTATCGACAACCGTTTTAGATGATATGCTGAGTGCGTCCTTGCAGTTACGCGGTACACTCACCCTAAAAAATGACGCGGCTCTGCGTGCTAAATTAGATACTCTCCTACAGCGTATATTCGTCGCCAGACTTATCTCGCAACATGTAGTGGTGGCTATTGGGGGCACCCAAGGCGCCGGAAAAACCACTTTGGTCCGTCAACTCTATGACATAGGCAACAGTTCCGAGTGGCTTCCCGCTAATGAAGGACAGGGGGAGCGCATCCCCGTCCTCATTGAGGAATCTCCGGATGTTACCGAACCCGAAGGCTGGGTGTATCAGCTTATTCCCCCCACCGATGTGCAGGGCGTCTATACTGTGGAGTTGAAGCGGGTCGATGCGGAGCAATTTCATCATGCCACACGCGGCACCAATCCCTCCTACTTATTGCCCGTCCTCAAAGTTCCGGTGCGGCATTTTTACGCCAGCAGCATGGCACTGCTGCTACTGCCCGGCTACGAGCACCGCCACCGTCTGAATGAAGTCTGGCAGGAGTTGATGCGTCAGGCCCTGGCGCTGGCTGGCGGCTGCGTTATTGTTACAGATCAAAGGCGTCTTGCGGACGCAGCTAATCAGGAAATCCTGCGCGACCGCGAATTATCTGGCATCGAACCGGTGGTGATCATCACCAAGACCGAGGAAGACGACGAAGTTTTACGTGAAGAGCTGCGTGCGAGCGCGGCCCAAACCTTTAAAGCCGCTGGTGGCCAGGTCAGCACCGTTATCTGCACTGGTCTCGACACCAGTTTCGACCCCGACTTTATCAAAAAATGGAGCAGCGCGCTCATCGACGCGATTAGAAGCACTGGCAACAGCGCTAGCAGCGTCCAGGGCTTACGCACCAAGCATCTCACCCAATTGCTGGACGAAGTCCGACAACTCACCAACGATGTCGAAGAAGAGCTGTCCATAGATCGAGACAAGGAAGACGACCTATGGGAAGATTTCATCGAGGGGCAACTCAAACCTTATGACAAAGCCGCGAGGAAACTGCGCACCTCCTATCTCAAGCAACTGAACAGCTCACTCGCCAAGCATCGAGACGAAGCCTGGCAACATGTTCTGCAAGCCGTCAAGCCTGATGAGGGGTTCCAAGGATGGCTCGGTGGGCTGACCAGATCCACGAGCGAACGTCTGGAACGCCAGCGCGCCTTGATCGAGCAGGCCTGGAAGGCCCCAGGCGACTGCCAGGAATGCCATCTGCAGGCCCTAACGCATGCAACATTGGAGAAATTCAGTGACACTGGCATGGAGCTACTTCCTCGCCCGGCATTTTCACACGAGACCCCCCTCGTCGAGCGTACCGGTTACCAGGAAATGACGAACCGGAACCAATGGGTTCTCCCGTCCGAGGCAGAGAAAAATCTTACCATACTTCTTACCGCGGAGGATGAACGAGACCCGAGCCACAGCGTGGATGAGGATATTGCGCTCTTGCCCGCGCTGGCGGCGGAATTCAGCCGGCTGTCCCAACTTGCCGCGGTCGACTTAAAAAGCCTAGGGCCCCAAAGAGAGAACATGTCCGCCCTCGACGCTGCCACCCAGGCGAAGGATAATTTTAACGCGCTGATGGGCATTCAGAATGAGGTGGTTGTTACCATCGGCGCCGTATTCGGCGTCAAGCCCGATAGTAATTTCTACACGCTGATCAATGAACTCAAAAGCCGCGTGCCGAAGGGCAAGGATGCAGGACGCATCGACCGGGTCGCGGGCGCCCTACTGCTGTCCGCGGATATTTTCATCGCCGGCGCCGGCGCCGCGGCAGTGGCTGGGACCGGCATCGTAGCTGTCGGTCTGCTAGTTCGCGCCGCAGAAAAAGAGCGGCTTGGCCAAGCAGAAGCGGTACTAATCGCTCTAGAGGACGCCCACCGCGCAGCCTATGCGGCCAGCTTCGATGAAACCATCGAAAAGGTCAAAGATCGCGTCATGGAAGTACAGCGCAAGAAGTTGGGACTGAGTACAGGCGTCTATGAGCGGGATCGTTTAGCCCGTGCCCTGCGTCGATTGCAAAAAGCGGCCGATACACTAGATAACCTCCTCCCGCCACTGAACTAATGGCTATGGGCAAACCCGCTCCAACATTGCAATCCCTCTGGGCTAAGGGAGAAAGAGCGCGTAAGAGCTGGGCGCTGAACGCCTATGAGCATTTCCGTATGGAACTGAGTACGTGGACCCAGTGCCAGCTCCCCGAAGCCAAGAGCGAGACCACGATCGTTCTCTGTGGCCCCACTCAAGTAGGTAAAACTACACTATTACTAGAGCTTCTAGGCGTTTCCACTTCTGAACTAAAGAATGTAAGTGATACACTCCGTGCGGGCCAACCGGTCGGAACATCTTCTACATCGATTCCGATGATCTATCATGAAAGTGCCGATGAGCACTGGCGGCTCGATAATAGCACTCCACTGAGTGTCGATAGTCTGAAGGACGCACTTAAGACCATTCGCCAGCATGTCGAAGCCGGGGGGATGGAACACACGCGCGTTGCAACATTATACATTCCACGACGATATTTCGATCCGGACCGACACGCCCTGCCACGCGTGCGGATTCTTGACTTACCTGGTATCCATCCCCAAAATCAAAACGAAGCAGAATTTGTTCGAAGCGTAGCGCAAAAATACGTACCTACGGCGGATCTCGTGCTGCTGATAACTCGTGCGGATAGTCTGAGTTTTCTGAATCCGGAAACACTCACGGAAGACGGTTTGTGGGCATTGGATTGGCGCCTCTCCCCCGCCCGCTTCTGTATAGTCACCACTTACGCCTGCAAGTTTGAGTCGGTACAGATTTGGCTCGACACACCGGGAAAGACGTGCACCGTAAGCTCGCTGCGGCAGCGTTGTGCTGAGCAACTGGATACTTTCGGCATCACGCCCCCGCCCCCGGATTGCCTTTTCCCGCTGGATTTCGGTGATTCCTGGGCCAATGCTCCCGCGCGACGGCGTGAACTAGCTGGCCCACTAATGAATGAGTTACGCCAGGAATTGTGTGAACGTATCGCTAATGCTGCGGATCCCCTGGGCCGCTTGCACCACGTGCGTGACGCCTTCAACATTGCGGTCAAACTAGACAGCGCGGCGTTAATGCATCTTAACGACGCACAGAGAGACGCGGACTTAGCTATGCGAAAACGAAAATCTGCGCTGAATAAATACAAAAAACAGCAAGAAAAGCGTAAAAAACGTCTTGTCGAAATTGGGGACGAAAACTCGATTTCCAACGCTTCCCATGAAGTGCGTTTAGAATTTGAAAAAAACCTGAAAGAAATGCTGCCACGGCTACCTGCTGCTGACGATACCAGCGCCATGAAAAAAAGTTACCTCCGTCGCTTCAGCCTAAACTTCCAGACAGCTCTCTGGCGCTGTATCTCCAGACTGGAAAGTCTAGATTCTGATAACGAATACACATCTAAAATCCTCACATTCCTGATAGCGGAGCTCCGAGAGAAAGAAAACAACGACGACGCCGCATTCTTCTTCGAGGAATTCATCAAGAAGATCGACAGTCCTATATTCGATAATTACTGGCTCTTGGTACCAGGACCCAAGTTCATTGCAGACCGGGCTCAACTCGGCAGTTGCATGGAGAAAGCTACCATTTGGCTGCGCGAGCGCTTCGCTGAGGCGTGCAATAGAGCCGTTAAAGTTCAGAAGAACGCACTAAAGCAACAGCAGACGCGGATGAGACGTGGCCTGCAGCGCGTACAGGCGCGTATTGAGCAGTTAGAAGGCGACGGAGCAGCACAACAAGATGCAATGATGAAACAGGCCAAAGAGATCGCAAACCTCCGGGGTGCCCTCGCCGCCGACAGGCAGCGTGCGTCGGAGTTCGACGAAATACTTCGCGCAGCTCTGCGCAAAGATCTACGCGCCCGTCGCGATGCCATGATCACAGAGACCGTTCCAACCAAGCGCTTTCTGCAACTCATCGAGGCGGTGACCATAAGCTATCGCTTTCGCGAGCGCTTTACTACATTGTTGGCGAGCACAGAGGATTTGCAATGAACAACACAGATGAGCAGTTGGAGGACGAATTACGCGCGTTGCTTGATCGCGTATTGTCCACACAGTTGAACGGGCTGACCGCACAAGTCCAGAAATTATCAGATTCAGTCTCCACTCTGACAAAATCTTGCATAGAGTTGCCCAGGCTTCCCAAGAAGATTACGGAGCTAGTCGAAGAAGAACTGGAACAGCAATTCGAAGTGCAAACCAAGTATTTAA
Source organism: Gluconobacter kanchanaburiensis NBRC 103587 (assembly GCF_007988905.1). Taxonomy (GTDB): domain Bacteria; phylum Pseudomonadota; class Alphaproteobacteria; order Acetobacterales; family Acetobacteraceae; genus Gluconobacter; species Gluconobacter kanchanaburiensis. The sequence continues at coordinate 26,561 of NZ_BJVA01000016.1, read as the reverse complement.
ATTCCAATATTACTAAAGTTGGAGATATTTCCACGCAACAAAGCGAACAGCTGATACAGGTCCTTACCGAATCTAATGCGGGTCTAAGTACGAAAATTCACGGAGCGCGACTAAATATCGTAGCTATGTGCGAAGCATTGCAGGTGCAATTTAAGTTGCAATCTGAAACTCAGGTGCATGAACTGAATAGTGCCATCGCGGCTGCCCAAGAAGCCGCAATGCAGCGCAATGAGAAACTCAGTGAATCTCTATCTAGCACTGTGAGCATAGTTTCCCAATCTATCGACAAAAAAAACGCCGCACTGCAAATCCGCATAACTGAGCTCGAGCGCAAAACAGGATTCATGCAGATATTATGTGTCGCAACGCTTGGTATTCTCATACTAATCTTATGCATTGCCGTGATATTATATATTTCGGGATCCGTAGCGCATCATTAGCACCATCCTGACAAAAATATGATTTTTAGGATTTCTATGTCGCTGATTGCATGATTGATAGGAGGCTAGCAGGAGGATCTTGAGCAATGGCTCCCCCCGTATCTGGAAGGTCTGGGCAACAAAACGGGGCGTCGCATAAAGGCGACGCCCCCTCATTATTTTTCTGCAGCGGAACGGCAAATACCCTGTTTACCCGAGACAAAGAGAATATCGTGCATAGCGGTTTTCTCCCGTCCGATTAAGGGCACCGAGAGACACCAGATCGGCCAGATCACGTGTCGCCGTGGCAGATGTGGCGCCTGTGATCGAACGATAGTTCTGGGCGCTTAGACCGCCTTGGAAGCCGTCAGGCCCTTCTGCCAGCATCCGAAGCAGAGCCTTTTCCTGACGCGTGTTCAGCTTGTCGCGGAGGCGATCCAGAAAACGCGTTTTCTCAATTAAAAAACGAATATTCTGAAGCGTACGAGACTGGGCTTCCAGAACGACATTTCCAAACCATTCCATCCACGCATCAATGTGATTGGTTTCGCTGGCACAATGCAATTCGAGATAATAGGCTTTCTTGTGTACGTTGATGGTTGCGGCCAGTGCCGTAAGCGTCGGGGCCTCAAGGCTTTGCGCTAATGCTTTCTCAGCAAGAGCCCGCCCGATACGGCCATTGCCATCTTCGAAGGGATGGATGGTCTCAAACCACAAATGGGCAACCGCCGCCCGTTCGATAGCAGGGAGAGGCTCCGCTCCGGTTGGGGCCGTTCTGTTAAACCACTCAATAAACCGAGCCATCTCGAAGGACACATTTTTCGACGGCGGGGCTGCAAAATGAATATGTGAGGCGTGGAGAGGGCCTGAGATAATCTGCATGGCTTCTGCATGCATCCGATATCCACCGATGACGTCCAGATCACGGCGACCATTCATCAGCATGGCATGCCAGTCGAACAGAATTTGGTCGGTTAAAGGAGCCGCATAATGTCGATAGAGATCGACCATCAATTCCGCAGCCCCAGCCTCTGCTGGCGTGGAGCGCCGCTTGTCTGGAGCAAAGCCCAACTGGCGGGCAATCGAAGATTGCACACTGGCCCGATCAAGAACCTCACCTTCAATGGCAGAACTCTCGACCATTTCCTGTGAGATCAGCTGAACAATGAGCTGTTGATTAGCATCTTTGTCCAGATGTTGCATCGCGCCCACGACAACGCCCGAACCTTTCAGGAACTGCGTTTCAGCCTCACGTAAATGGCTTTTCTCAAACTGAAACTGCGGCCAGTCCGGACGCTGCCAATTCCAACGCATGATCGATACCTCAACCCTCTATCAATCACTTTAACTACAAAATATGATTGATAGAAGCGCAATCTATCCATCACCCGACATAACCGATTATCCCGCACGCTAACCCGGAGCGACCCGTAGCTCCCCGGAATGATTTCAGAATGAGACGCACCTCCCTTTACGCCAGTATGACCATCACAACAGAACCCTTGACGGGCCTCAGTTTTTCTCCAAACCTGTTCTCCATAATGTTCACTGAGAAGAGCATCATATCCGCAGTTTTCTGCTGGAATTAAGAGCGTCCCAGCACCCTAAAAATGTTGGGGAGCAGGTTCGAGTCCCGCAGCTCGCACCACTAACCTATTGAAAATACAGAGAAAAAAAGAATTTGAATCTTCTATGATCAGCTATTCCACTGGATTTTCCGCCTTGGTAATGCTTCACGGCTAATTGGAATAAGTATCCCCAAGGTATTAATGGTTGCTGGGGTTCTGATACTTTTGGTTTAAGAATGACAAGGTGGTATCGCTCTTGTTGTTCGTCATACACTGCTCGTAGGAAGTCACTAATCTGTCTTGTGACAGATAAACCTCCAAACTCGTGAACCAAGCTTTCTATTTTTGCGACTAAGTGCAACTCCATTTGGTCGCTCAGAGTCATCTTGCTTCCATCACGATCGATCGAGTATCCTATACTCCTCAGACGTAGAGTAGCGAATTCCACTGCAAAGTAGTTTGGATATGTGCGTTGTAAACTTTTTGTTGTATTAAGACTTATTTGCTGAACGCTGAGATGAGCATATTCGATAGCATTACGCCATTCTTCGCAGGTATTATTTCCAACTGTCTGTTGGAACTGAGTAGCATCTCTAATTTTCTCTAGCAGTTCACAATATGGCTCGATAGGTCGGCTGTCTAAAATTTGATCATAGATAAGTTCACCTATTAGCGCTCTGCATTGTTCAGCGATTTTAATTTCGCCTGGAATGAATGCTTCACGAATGCGATTGTATAACTCATCTCCTATGAAGTCCTTCGTATAATTTCCTGTCTGGGGCAGGCTCAGAAACTGGTATTGTGCAATTAGATCGTTTGGCCACGACGTGATAATTTGAGCGGTTTGATCGGCAAGTTGCCGAAAGATGGAAATGTCCATGAGAGTTCTCGCGCAAGCTTAGCTCGAATTATACACCACTCTGTATCAGTTTTAGGGTGGTATAAAAACTGGCTCAAATGCCCGAGAAGGGGCGACTAGGAAATGGCAGCTTTTTTTGGGTGACCACCCGAAACCCGTCCGTCCGCTCCCGGCCCAATTTGATCATTTAATGTCGTGAAGGTTGCGTCTGCTAAGCGGAAACGCCTGTTGGCAAGTTGTATGACCGCGATGAGGCGACTGCCGCCTGTCTGATCCCGCAGCGCAAATCAAACAGGTAGTTCAGATGACTCAGCCGCTCGTGCTGGGAATTATTATGAGTTTTCCTAATACGCTTCTTCGGGGCGAACCGGCGTTAATGTCGTCACTTGGAGGGATCAAAGAACCCTTGATTGATACGCTTAGCTGGTTATTTCATGCTCGAAACGATTTGATTTGCTACTTTTGGGTTCGCTTTTGATCTGCGTTTTGAGAAAATCGAGTGCTGCCCCCTCTGGATGACTATGCGCTCGCGTTCAACCTTTTGAGGAAGAAGAAGCGGCGCATGTTGTAGACGATATTGGCCAGCCCGATCCTCATGGTGGCCCGGGTGATACCGACAGTTCGGATGAACAGACCCATTTCCGGATGAACCGGAACTTCCGGTCGATTGAAATGTGCGACTTGTAGCCAAAGAACGGAATGGCGAGATCGCTGGATGGCATGCTTCCATCATCCTGCCGCTTCGCCTTCGTGAACTTCAGTGTCCAGCGCGCATGACGATCCTTGTGCGACAGCTTTGACGGCTTGTCCTGCCAGTCTTCAGGAATACGTCCTGCCCGGAGGTCGGCTTTCTCAGCATTCGTACTGCGCTGCTTTGGAGCAGCGACCAGCGTTGCATCCAGGATCTGGCCCGACATCGGCAGATAGCCTGCGTGCCGCAGGATTGTATCAAAGCGATTGAACAGACCCTCGATTGCTCCCGCCTGGGTCAGGCGTTCACGGAACAGCCAGAGTGTTTTGGCATCCGGAACTCGATCTGACAGTCCCAGGCCAAGGAAGCGCATGAAGGACAGGCGGTCGTTGACGAGATACTCCGTCCGCTCATCAGACAAATTGTTGAGCGTCTGGATGACTAGGATCTTGAACATTAGCAACGGATCAAATGGCGGTCGCCCGCCTTTGCTTCCATCTGAATAGGCCAGAGCCTTCTCCAGATCAGGACGGAACGCTTCAAAATCCACAGTCCGGGAAAATGCTTCGAGCTGATCGCCAAGCCCGCTTAACCGGGCAAGCCGCTCTTCAACATCAAAGAAACCCGGCTGCTTCATCTTCCATCCTCCCCAATCAACTAAGGGAAAATGGAATCACAGAGAAATCCTCAAAACCAGAGGGTTTTTCGAACCCTCCAAGGGCAAAAAATTCACTTTTCAAATGCCGCCAATCCAGCGCGTACTGCGGCCAAATCAGCATTGCCGTCGGGTGTACTAACGGCCACAGAGCCAACTAGTCTTTTTCCGACGAATAAAGGCAAACCACCGGGATTAGCGGATAAATCCGGAACTGCCAGTTCATGCGTTTCACCCTTCATTAAAGATACATACGCGTTGTTCGTATCCGACTGGAAAAGTGCGGCTGACTTTGCTTTTGCCAATGCCGATGAAAGACAATTAGCTACAGCATCGGCCTGCCTGAGCACAAATAATGGCATGCCGTCCTCGTCGGCTACGACAATACAACCGTGAATATGTGATTTGGCGAATGAATCGCGGGCTGCATTGGAAATTTTAATTACGTCTTCATCGTCCAGTGCAGGACGCCGAGAAATGGCATACGCGCTAGAAGTAAGGCAAAAAACCATCATGCAGAGTGAAAAAAAAAGAGAACCAATTCTGAATATTGGAAACATTTTGGACATCCTACTAGATTAAGTTAAAAAGAGATAATTACACCTTAAAGATAGAAAAAATTAAAATAAACATTAAATTATTAATATATACATCATTATTTTATATTATGTGATACATTATCGTTTTGTTTATCCCTATATTCGTAAAGTGTATATGTCAAATTTATATTAATCAATACTTATTGATATCGGGGTCAACCGGAAAAATATCATATATATAGATCGTCAACCTGACTACATCCGGATCGACGCTCACCAACATCACAGAAACCAGCGAGATTTCTCTTACATAACGGCATACATGCACAGACAAAAACTCAAAACTAAGGGGATTTATAAGCCTAATTCCTGATTTTTTAGTTTAACCCATTCTCAGGTTTTTTTATGCCACTCCACATATCTGCGTGTATATTTTTTCTCATTTGCGAGATCATGGCAGCTGTAACGGGAGGTGCAGCATTACCCCAGCTATTACGGATAAATGTCAAAACATCAGCCATATTATCGTCAGGCATCTTCCAGTCGAAACGCGGCATCCCAGCTCCTGTGGGGTTTTGCCAAGTCTGCGGACCAAGCATACCTCGAAGAACAGTATGGATTAAAGAGGAAGGGTCTGGCGCATTGATAATTGGGTTCTTGGCAAAAGCAGGAATCATGTTTGGGATTCCTGATGCATTTGGGACATGGCACGCCATGCACGCTGCTTGGAAAACTAGCTTGCCTTTCAACATACGAGGATCATTGGCGGCAAGCACGATTGGAACGCTGGTCGAGCTTGCCGGTAGTGTCCTAAGGTAGGTCACAATCGCGTGTAGGTCTGCGTCTGTAAGATGTTGTGTAGAGTTCTCAACTGCTTCCGTCATCGGGCCGGATGCAACCGACGTCTTGTTGGAGCCGGTCTTAAGATAGGTCACGATGTCTGCGACACTTTGCCCGCCCAGACCAATATATGGGTTGGGAGTCAGATCGGGTGCATACCACCCCTGAAGTGTACCGCCCTGAAAAGCATGGCCGGAACTGTCCCCGCCAAGGGCATTTTTCGGGGTGTGGCATGCTGCGCAGTGACCTGCGCCTTCCACCAGATACGCACCACGATTCTGTTCTGGGTTCAGGCTTTTGCGTGGCTCAAAAACCCCGGTGTGAAAGAATAAAAAATTCCATCCGGCAAGAAGAAACCTTTGATTATAGGGAAATGGTAACTGATTCTCGACGACCGCTTTGTCGACTGCGGGCACAGTGCGAATGTAAGCCCAAAGATCATCAATGTCCTGATCGGTCATTTTTGCATACGCGGTATAAGGCATGGCCGGATAAAGATAGCCATGGCTACCGATACCGTGGCGCACGGCCCTGTTAAACTGTTGCTCCGACCAAGCACCAATACCGGTTTCTTTGTCGCTTGTGATGTTCGATGCGAGGATTTTTCCAAACGGCGTATCCAATGAATACCCACCGGCATACGACGCACCACCAGGCACTGTGTGGCATGCGGCACAATCGGCGGCAAATGCGACATATTGGCCGCGAGCAATTTTTGCTTTTAAGGCGTCGCCAGAGGCAACTGTGATCGTCATCGGATAATCACGATGCAGGTTATACTCGATCACACCAACGCCTGCTGCGACAACGATGCCACCCGCTAGAGCCGTGATACCCAGAGTTTTCTTGATTGAGGTTTTCATGGGATGTTTCCTCAGCGCATGAGCGAGCCAGGGCTTTTGACATAATTGTCGATGATGGCCTTCGCCGTCCATAATGTCAGGGCACTGAGTGTCCCGGTCGGGTTGTATCCTCCGTTATTGGGGTAAGATGAAGCACCCAACACAAATAGATTATGTGCATCCCAATGCTGTTGATATCGGTTCAGAACCGATGTCGCGGGATCCAGACCCATAACGGCTCCGCCAATCGTATGGGAACTGTCGTATGGTCTGAAGGGAGAATTATGCTTGTCGGGGAAAGAAACGGTCTCCCACGATTTTGCGCCGGTCTGTTTGCAGATATCATCGATTTTACCACGTACGAATGACGACATTTTCCGGTCGTTTTCGTTATAGTCAAATGTCATACGCAATAGAGCCTGACCATTTGCATCTTTATAAGTCGGATCAAGTGACAAATATGAACCGCGATGGGAATAAGATGTTCCTTGGCCCTGAATCTTAGCGTAATTCTGATAGGAATGGGCAAAAGCTTTTTTCCAAGCAGAACCCCACTGCGTCGTCCCAGCAGGAAGCCGATCTGTCATGCCTAGCGGTGTTCCCTGATCGGAAAGAGCCTGAATGCCCGCGCCACCAAGGAATCCCAATCCTGTGTGATCAAAATTATCGCCGTTGAAATCGTCAATCTGGGTGGACAGTGCCCCCGTCGATATAAACGGATTCATGTATTCATTTTCAAAATACAGGAAGCCATATGACATGGTCTGATAATTATAGGCACGGCCTAAAGTGCCTTCGCCGGTCGTTGGGTCATAGGGGCGACCAATCTGGGATAAGAACAAAAGACGCACATTATCCAATTGGTAGGCAGATACGCAGACAATATCTGCTGGCTGATAACCAATATTCCCGTCTGAATCTAGAAAAGTCACACCTGTGACCGTTTTCTCGTCTTTGGATTTGTTTATTCGCAATACAGTGCACTCAGTCAGAAGTGTAAAATTACTACGCTGGGTTAGCGCAGGGATAACGCATATATTTGGCGACGATTTTGAAAAATTTCCGCAGCCGTAAAACCCGCAGAACCCACAGTAGGTGCAAGGGGCTAATTCAATACCCAGTGGATTGCGAAATGCACCGCCAATGGTGCCCGCAGGAATGGGGAAGGGATGGTAACCCATTTTTTCGGTCGTGTCATGGAAAATATCATTCCAATGCGAGCGCACCAGAGGTGGTGTTGGAAATTCGTTCCTTCGCGATCCTTCAAACGGATTGCCACCTGCCTGCACCTGCCCATTGATGACACCGGCTTTTCCTGAAATTCCAGCAATTTTTTCAAAGCGGTCGTAGTGGGGCTCAAGCTCATCATAGGTAATGCCCCAATCCTGAACAATTAACCCGTCCGCCAGCTTCATATTCGAATATCGTTCGCGCACGCGCGTTGCCATCTGAAAATCGGCAACGGAAAAGCGCCATGCATTGGCTGCCCAGTGTTTGCCTGCTCCACCGACGCTATAGCCCATCTGCCAACTATTCCAGTCACGACCTGGCAATGCTGTCTGTGAACTATCGTTTCTAAATGTCAGTGTTTCTACACTCGGTGGCTTTAGGATTTCGCGTCTGACGCCGTAACGCAGTTCGTCGGCCGCAATGGCAGGCGGAAAATTGACGCTCGTCGTCTCCCACGGACCGCGTTCAATCGCTACGACATTCAAGCCGGCGCGGGTCAACTCTTCTGCCATCAGAGATCCCGCCCAACCGAGCCCGACAATCACGGCGTCAGCTTTTGGTCTTGTGTAATCCATTTCTGTTTCCCTGCTATCTTTTTATCGTTTAAATTCGATCGCTTATGCTGACGGGCTCAATTTCTAATCGCTGCCCCTTGAGTTCCGCGACATCGCGATAATCATATCGTGCGCCGGGAAATCCGATCATGCGCCAACCAACCATGTTACGGTTACCGCCATACACGGGGTCAGATAAAAACCCTTCCTGAACATTTGTCAGAAACTGTGTGAAAAGTTCAGATGATTTAATGGTTTTATAGGTGAATTTCCCGGCCTCCATGGCCTCGAGATATTCAACCTGTTGAGGCGCCGGTAATTCCTCGAAGGCTTTACCGCTCATCTTGCGGCAGTGGTCATTCATTTCGGCAAGGCCAATTTTGTAAATATCTGCCGGTGTAAGTTTGCTCTGATCACCTTGTTCAGGTGTTCCTTCCTGAAACGGCCCACCCTTGAAGCGCGAGGACGCCTTTCCGTAACTGCCAGCAAGCTGGTGATCGATAAACACAACGCAGCCGGCATCTGATGCGCTGACACTTAAATCATCTGCCGGAATTAGTTGGTCAAAAATCGCTTTGACCAGGTTTTCTTCCTGTGGCGTAAAGAAAATACGCTTCGACGGGTCAACTGGCACGGGCGGAGGTGTTTCGCGGGCGATCCACTTACCAGCGCCGCCACGCAGCACACGGGCTGCAGCGCCAACCGGGCGCATAATAGCAGCGGCTGTTGCGGTGCTCATCAGCACAAGTCCGGCTTTTAAGACGACGCGTCGTCGCATAATTATTCTCCTGTTGCTTTAAGGGCACCTTCGTGGCGGTGGCGGATGGTATTTGTGTCTGCTGATTCAATGCGTTCATAAACGGAGCGTTGTGAACGTCAGACAATCATTATGTGCTGTTCCGACTGAGGGGGGGGGCATTCATCATGACGACATTTTTAAATTCTTCTTGTTAAGGCAGCGTGCCAGGCTGGCATCGTAGATGCTAAAAAACAACGAGAGCAGCCGAATTTGATCAAAATTAAATATCTGTTGCCGAGTGAAGGAAGAAGCGGATTTCAGCTTCTTCCTCCTTCTCCAAACTTACGCGCGCTTACGGCGTGTAAATGCAAACAAACTTCCAACGACAATCAGGATAACAAAGATAATCCCTGCGATTGACGCGACTGGTGCCATCGTCACCAACAGTGGACGATGGCCTGTTCCGTTACGTAGGGTCGTTACCTGTTGTTCTGTGACGCTCAGCTTGGCATTACCAAAGTTTGAAAAGACATAATTCGCGACAGACGCAATTTGCGCGTCGTTCAATTCATCGGCAAACGCCGGCATTGCAACAACATCATGGTTAGTTGCACGGTGTATACCGTGAAGAATAGCCATGACGAGGTTCTCCGAGATCACACCCCCCGTTGCTGTGTTTGCTGTCAGCGATGGATAGAATTGATCTTGGGTTCCTTCACCTTTCAACTGATGACAACTCGCGCATGCACCCGCGTAGAGTTCCTGACCATTGGTGCTCGTTCCGTTTCTCATCGCATCAGGACTACGATCAATTGGCTTATCGAAAGTGGCGATATCAACAGGTTTGGCGTTGGTTGTTGCAAAACCTGCTTCTGTTTGTGAAGGGTCACGAACTGCCGGGACGGTTTTCAGATAATCCGCGATGGCAGCAAGGTCGGCATCATCTAGAAAACGAAGACTGTGCTCAACGGCTTCTGCCATGGCCCCAGCAGCCTGACTTTTGCCGTGTGCCGATCCGTTGCGCAAATAGTTGATCAGGTCCTCGCGGCTCCAACCACCAATGCCGCTGATTGGGTCGGAAGTGATGTTGGGGGCATGCCAGCCACCCAGATCCGCGCCAGTAAGGAAACGGCTGTTTTGTTCAGCCATCATCGCATTACGTGGGGTATGGCAGGTCGAGCAATGCTCCAGAACCTTGACCAGGTATTCACCGCGCTGCGAACCTCCAGGTTGCGTCTTAGCCGCATCCATAGGTTCGCCTCCAGCAAACATCAAATTCCATCCAGCCATCAACAGACGTTGATTAAAGGGGAATGGAAGCGATGTCTTGATTTTTGGCGCGCGATCAACTGCTTTAACGCCTTGCATCATATAGACATAAAGCGCGTGAATATCTGCATCGGACATGCCAGCATATGCTGTATAAGGCATCGCAGGATAAAGATGCCCGTTTGGAGACACCCCCTTACGTACGGCATCTGCGAATTGTGTTTCAGTCCAATTCCCAATTCCATAGCTTTTGGAGGGTGAAATGTTGGTTGCAAAGATCGCCCCCATCGGTGACGAAATGGCATAACCCCCAGCATAAGGTGTGCCGTCGTTGCCTGTGTGGCAGGCCATACAGTCTGATGCACGGGCGACATATTCGCCCTTCTTTATTAGGGTTCCGGTATCTACTGCGGCCTGGCCCGAAAGCGGCATCAATGCGACGCTCGCAAATGCGAGGGCTGCAATGCGAAAACGCATCATCCTCAGATTTCCTTTGCGATAATGTGCGCCGAACGAATACCCATCGCAACGCCAGCCAACGTTGGGTTCACGACACCACAGGCTGGAATAACACCGGTCGTCGCCATGAATAGATTACTATGATCCCAACTGCGACATTCTGAATTGACGACCGAAGTCTTTGCGTCATCGCCCATCAGGACTGTACCCATGATATGATCACGGTTCTGCCAGCCTGTATTGTCTTCGATCACCGTGCCGCCCATGATCCTGACGAAATCGGCATAGTCCTTTTTGGCCTGAACTGCGCCGCGTTCGACATAGTCATCAGTGTTGTAATTGATGCGCATCGTTGGAATGCCCAGCGCATCTTTACGTGTTGTCGACGGCTGAATACGGTTTTCAGCATTTGGCAGCATTTCAAACACCGTTGATATATCAACCCAATGTGCCGCCATATGTTTTATTTTTTCGTCTAATTCCGGTCCAACAACACCCTGCTTTAACAGCAGTTGGGTAATGGCACGATTAGGGACGGTGTTTGTCAACGCGTGTTTGATGGCAGAACGTTCCTTGCGAAACGGACCATCACGCCAATTGAAGATACCACCTTGCTGGACTTGCCCCCGACCCGGCCAAAGGGGTTCGTCTGCGAGAAACTGTAGGCCCATACCGGTATGGTCCATCAGGTTACGCCCGACCTGATCGGACGAATTCGCAACATCGGACATCAACAATAATTTCGGTGTTTCAAGGCCATTGCATGCTATAATGAAATACCGTGCTGTCAGGCGGACATCGTCACCTTTGGACGTGCGATAATGCACGGCAACAATCTTACCGCCTTCGCCCTTTTCTAGCTTGTATGCTGTTGCGTCTGTCAGGATTTTAGCCCCTGCGGCTTGCGCGTGACGGGCATGTACGTCGCCGGAATACATGGCACCAATCGGGCAAACGGGCATGCAATTGTTATTACCTGAACAACCGGGCCGGCCATCCCATGGCTGGTTTGTGCGGCCGTTTGGTTCATGAATGAAATGGAAACCCTCTGCGCCGATACGAGCCTTTAGGCGTTGAAAATAATAGGTTTCAGCTTCCGGTGGCACTGGATAAGGACGGGATCGAGGTGGAAAAGCTGCCCCCCCCTGTCCGGATTGATCCTGAGTATCACTACCGGAAACACCAAGATTATATTCGGCAATATCGTAATATGGCTCTAGTTCGTCATACGAAATTGGCCAGTCACGACCGACACCATACAAGGTTTTAAGCTTCATGTCGTTCGGCAGGAAGCGCCATGTTGCTGCAGCCCAGTGCCATGTTGTGCCGCCCACCAGACGCAACATGCCAGGAAGAAACTTAAACGACCCAACGTTTTCAATATAATTTGGATCGAACGATGTCGGTGCCCATGGTTCGTTAGGATAGGGATCGTTGTGATTGCCCTTGCGAGGCGAGGATCGAAAATTCTCAACAATTTTCCATCGAGGAATCCAGACGCCAGATTCAAGGATGATAACGGATTTCCCTTTTTTGGCGAGTTCATAAGCAGTGTTGCTGCCGACTGCGCCAGAACCGACGACGATTACGTCGGCATCATATTGCATTGCCATGTCTTTAATTTTTCCCTGTTCTGTCAGGATGTGTGATTCAGTCAGCCGCAACGTTTTTTGGGGCATCGATCCAGTAATTGGTGTGCCCACGCGAATAAGTGGGGATCACCGTTGTATCGATTGTCGGTTCGTACATCAGTGCTTCTGCGTATGAGACAAACTGCGCGTCGTCGACGGGGTGGTTGACGGCGGGGGTCGCACTCATGGACGGCGTTCCGATGTAACCCAGATACCATGCCGAAATGATCGTCATGGCTGTGGGTTTTAAATCCGGATACGCATCGGCGAAGTCGTTGAACTTGCGCATATCAGAAAAATTATCAGCCTTTATTGTTGTAAACAGCCTTTCTGCCAAAGACGTAAAATTTGCATCTTTGGCAGAAAGGGCAGCGCTAATACGCGCGGCAATTTCTGGATTTAATTTATCGCGAACCGTCAGGATTTGTGACAGTGCCAGAAAATCCTGTCGGCCGTAGGATACTGCTGCCTGCGCGCGAGAAAAATTTGAAGGAATGGCCCCCAATGCAGATATTGCAGCTGCCGTTCTTAGTAGGATACGGCGGCTTAATATCTGCGGCTGTCGTGTGAGCGGTTTTTCATATGTCATTTGTTTGTTCCACAGTTGGATATTCTTAACGGCAGAGAAAATCGCGCCGATTGACGACACGTACGAAGCGTGGATGAAGACGATTTTGTACGAAAGTGATCATACCCTTTCAGGGTTGTCAGATGACTGGAGCAAGGTTGATTAAAGCGAGACATTGAATGCCATGCCTAGGATTGCGGCATCATGGTATCGTGTCGTCGCACCAAGGCGGTTCATGTATTGGAAGTCAGTCTGAAGGCTCATACCTGTCATGATGTGATAGGTGTAGAAAAATTCGTAAATATCTTCGTGAGACTGGATGCCCTGCGGTGTGCCAAAGTTTGATGATTGAAAGGGGAGACCTGCCGAAGCTGATGCCTCTTCCTGCATGATTACGGAGCGGCTGAAGTTAAGCCATTGAAAGGCGATGCCAACAGCATCTTTCGGCCGACCCCATGCGTGTCCTGTATCCAGCAACGCACCGACAAGGTGATGATTGACGGCTGATGTCTGGCCGGGAGCATAAGAATAGGATCCGGCTAGTACCAAACCGTTCATGGGCCCTTCACCGTGGCGTATCAACATTTGGTCGGCCATCACCCACATTGATGCCTGACCACTTTGATACCGTGCAGGTTTGCCTGAAAGAACCCATGCATGGCCGGTTCCATCGTCATACAGGTCTTTGTATCGCGAATTGTCATACATCGCGCCTAGTTTGTAATGGCCGATCAACCTGTCGGGTCCAAATTCTGGATTCCAACCTATTTCAGCTTCGGCAGATAGCTTTTTGAGTCCGCTTTGCCCCCAGGACCAGCCAGAAATGCCACCATTATAATTGTGGGGCGAGACTGCAAATAGGCCTCCCATTACGTAATAATGGGGGTTTGGCATAAGTCGCAGGACAGTCCCGATATTGCCAGATGGCCAGTCTCGCCCACCATTAAGGTATTTGGTAGGTGTGACGTTGCCGCAAAGAGAGACATTCATAAAACTACAGACCCAAGGAGCCTGATTAAAAAAAGTGCCAGTTGGAATCCAGCCAATAGACCAGTCAACTTTTCGATTTAGCCAAGCCTTCTCAAAATAGGCATCGACAAGATGCGCCACGACATTTCCACGTGCACCGTAGATTTGCTGTGCCTGTGTGACGTTGTCGCCGATATTGCCGCTCAGGTTCCGTCCATTACCGTTTACAGCCAATGTGTGCAGCCAGAAATCCTGAGACCACCTGCCCCCAATAAGTTTGTTGAAGTCTAAGTCGACCGTAGCAGCGACTTGTCCTGCGGCAGTCTGAGTGCGTTGCCTACCGCCGGTTATATTTCCTGCAAAACTCTCATAAACATCGAGCGCGACATAAATGCCGCGTTTCTGCAGCCAGGGCTGTATACCCAACCAGTCCCCAAACGCATGTGTTGTGCCATATGGAGGGCCAAAAGACGGAACTCCACCAGGTGATTGTAAAAATCCAGGGATAGTCTCCATTGAGGACGCCATAGAGGGCATTGCCATTTGGAGTTCAGCATCTGATTTTGCAAATACGCCACCATCACCGGGGGCCGCCATAGAGACCTCAGGAAGAACGGCGCCGAATAATATTACTACAATGGAAATATTTACTTTATTGATAATAGATTCGTTGCAATAATATAGATTATGAAATATTTCTTTTGAATTGTTTATGTATTTAACGCAATTCATCAACCTCCTCCCGACATTATATTTAAATCTATTCCATTTTTTATTTTCACAAGTGGTTGGTATAGGTTTTATTATCTATGCAATATTTTCTTGTTTTCTCAGGGAATCAAGATATCAAAGTGCGAAAGCTGGATTTCTCATTCGACGAAGGGGACGAGTTCTCTGGGGGAGATATCTAAATTGTTATTGGCGCAAAGATTACAACATCGGCATTAGGTCACGCTACTCGCATGTGCGGTTTGATGTGTAAGAGTTTTTTAGCCTTTTCTGCATCTGGCGCGCACAGCAAATCCCCCTCGTTTAGGGGCAACTAAATTAATAGGCTGTTCTGATGATCAACCATGAGGATATGGGTGTGTTTGCGCAGATTGCCAGTACTGGCAGCCTGTCGAAAGCGGCGCGAAATCTAGGTATCTCGCTGACTGTTGTTTCCAAGAGATTAAACAGGTTAGAACGTGACCTTGGTGTGCGCCTCGTGAATAGATCTTCACGCAAGACGCGCCTGACTGATGAAGGTTACGCGTTTATCCCAATGGTGCGCGATATTCTATCACGTATTGAAGCTGCCGAGGCTTCTGTCAGCATGCACAAAACGGAAGTGGTTGGGACCTTGCGCGTCACTGCTACAATTGAATTCGCATCCGGACTGATCGCTCCTATCCTTGGAAAATTTTTACATCAGAACCCAGGCCTGAAAATTGAACTGATTTCAACGGACAAATTGTTAGATATTGTGGGGGAGAATATTGACATAGCGGTTCGTCAGGCTCCGTTGCGTGATTCTGGATTGGTGGCGCGTGCAATCGCTCCGGATTGGCGCGTCCTCGTTGCATCGCCGGACTACATAGCTCAGCATGGAGCTCCTATGACACCCGCTGACCTCGCAACACATCGTTGTATTGTACTAGGTGATCCGCCAGTGACAACCTGGCGTTTGAAGCGGGGAGTGGAACAGGTGTCGACAGATGTTAGCTGGACCATTCTGAGTAGTGACGGCGGCGCCGCCCAAGGAGCTTGCATTGGCGGTGCCGGTATCGCTCTTAAGTCAATTTGGAGTGCACGTTCCGAACTTACATCGGGGCGACTTGTCGAGGTGTTGCCTGGTTGGCGTCCACCATTTATTCCAATTCAAGCGGTTTCGGCCTCTCGTCATCATCAGCCATTGCGCGTTAAAGCATTTATTGATTTTCTGCGACTTTCTCTGCAGGATGAACTACGCACATGCCCGGTTCTTAGCAAAATGACCAACATCGCGACTTCGGACTGGATGGCCCAGTAACTGTGCTTAAGAAGCCGAGCCAATACGCCACCGCAGGCCTGCTGTTTTAAGGACGGCATTGGCGATTATGATGAGGCACCGCGCGATCGCGATGATCGCCAGTTTATGTGGGTTACCCCGCTCCTTTATGCGCCGGGCAACATCTTTCAGAACTAGATTAGGGCAGCCAGCTGGAGGGTTCGAGAAACCCACCATAAGCGCTTCTACTACATAACGATATCAATAGATTACAATTCTGAATTAACAGGAAAAGAGGGTTGTTCGAACCATCTAGGTCCACCAGAGTTTGCAGCAGGGCATCCCAGACACCCTATTCAGCCCAACGCCGGAACCTGACATAGACCGAGTTCCATTTTCCGTACGCTCATGCATGCCCCGCAACGGACAACCGGTGCGTAGGACATACAACATGCCGTTGAGAAACCGGTGGTTGTCTCCGGATGGCCGTACCCAGCGGCCACACTCGGATGGCAAAAGCGGACTAATCAGCGACCATTCACGATCCGTCAGATCCCCTCGTGCCATCCCCGCTTCACCCGAAGCAACCAGTGAATCAGATCTTAGGATGAGGTATAGACCTTTTGTCAACGCGGCCTACTCCTCCATTTTAGTTTTTAGTGCGCGACCTTCCCTGTTTTTCGTCCGATACCGATCGCCAGTACTATAGCTAAAAGCGCAATGATACTGGTTATCAAACCCAAAAATTGGATGCCAAAATTTTCAATTACAAATCCTCCCATGATGGCGCCTAAACCAATGCCGCAATTGGCCATCGATACATTGAGAGTGCCAGCGAGAGCTTGGGCATGACTTGCAGCGCTCATCACCCGAACCTGCGAAATAGCAAAAAGCGCGGTATTAGCCATGCCCCACAGAGCGAGCGGGATTGTCAGCTCACAAGAATTATGAGCCCACATATCCGTCGCAACAGTACTAATCGCAAGAACTATTATTGCGACGATAGTTGGGCGCATCGGGTGTCGACCAACAAAGTGAGCAGCAAAAGAATTCCCGACCAAACCAACCACGCCAAAGCCCATCAACCACCATCCGATCTGCGAGGAAGGCACATGAGCGATCTTTTCTAGCGTGTCAGCAAGGTAGGTATAGGCTGTGAACATTGCCGTAAAGACCAACACAGATAACAGCAAATGAGCCAGAAAGATCGGTTGATGTAAAATTTTTAACTGATGTGACAAATGGACACGGTCATTCCCGGCAATCGATGGCATACTCTGGGCGAGTAAACCGAAAATGGCTAATGAAAGAACGGACAGCCCCCAAAATGTACCGCGCCACCCAACAACCGTGGCCGCAAGCGTGCCGATGGGGATCCCCAACACCATACCGGCCGCGATACCCATATAAACATGTGCAACCGCCTTACCTGCCTTTTTTGTGCCAACGAGATCAGCTGCTGTTTCACTCGCCGTGCCCCAGAAGATCGGGATGACCATACCTGGGACGAAGCGGGCTACTGCCAGGACCCAAAAGGTAGGAGCAACCGCAGCCAGTATATTGGCTGCCATCAACACGAGCATAAGTACAAGAAACAGATGCTTACGATTATAATGAGATAGTAAGGCTGTCAGGGGAGGTCCAGATACCATTACCGTGAAGGCAAAAAGCGTCACAAGTTGTCCAGCCGACGCAATCGAAACTGAAAACTCCTTTGCCAGAGCCGGCAAAAGGCCAACAATAATGAATTCCGTCGTCGTCATTGCGAATGCAGCGATAGATAAAAGGGTTACCGTCAGCCCCGTGTTGGACTCACCAGCAGATAGGCTGGGGGTAGGACCATGCATAGCGATACTCTCCAGTTTTCCTTCCCTTAAACTTGATATAAATTCTAGTCATGAGGTATTAATTCGCATGAGGATTGAATTTTTGGAAACCATTTGATCGATATGCCAGACAATCTGAAAGGTCTCGAGGTTTTTGTAGCGGTGGTGGAAAGCGGCAGCTTTACGGCCGCCGCTAAGCATTTGCACCTGACAGTTTCTGCGGTCAGCAAAGCGGTAGGGCGACTGGAAATACGGCTAAACAAGAAGTTGTTCGAACGAACAAACCGGTGCCTGGAGATAACCGAGGCTGGCACCGCGTATTACGAAACCTGCGTGAGGGTAATGACCGAGCTCGCCGAAGCCGAAGCAATGCTACAAGCACAGGGAGCGGAACCTGTCGGAGCTTTACGTCTCCATGTGCCGGTCGCATTTGGGCGCATGCGCGTAATGCCTATCATTTTGCGTCTTGCTTCCACCCATTCGGCTTTACGACCGCAGGTCGCGTTTAACGATAAAATGCTAGATCTAGTCGAGGAAAAAGCCGATGTTGCAGTACGCCTTTTATCAGTAAATCAGGCACGGGAAGGGTTCAGCTCCTTATATCTTGGGACGGAAAATCTGGTTCTTTGTGCAGCACCGACCTTTGCTAAACGACATGGACGCCCAACGGATCGATTTGATCTCTCTCGTTTCGACTGTGTCACTTACGGGCGTTCGGATGGCACTGTAGCACCATGGCAGTTCGATATAGGGCGTGATGGCACAGAGCGCCGCGACATATCCTCATCTCTTGTGCTAGGTAGCGCGGAAGCACAGGTCGAAGCAGTGAAGGCTGGACTTGGAATCTCGCAGCTTGCAAGCTGGCTCATTGAAAAAGAGTTGCAGAGTGGCGAGCTGGTCGATCTCGCGCCGGATATGAGCGCCTCAGGCCTGAAGTTGCACTTGGTCTGGCCCAAACAACGCGAAACAAGTGCAAAAGTATCGATGACACTCGATGCTCTGTCAAAATATTTAAAAGTATCATGAAATATATATGGTAAATATTTTCTAATTTTTTAAAAAATTCATCCTTTTATAAAATTAATCTTTTATATTAACGATAACCTATTTATATATAGAAAAATTTTATTCATCTAAAGTTCGATTAGGCATTTTAAACTTCAAATCACGATTTATAGTTATGAAATTATGATAATAATCCCCAAACGTCATAAACTTTAATCCGAACGACGCGCAGTTTTCTAACAAAAATAATTCAGAACGATTCTTGAGCCAGTCTATTAGACGAAAGCACAAAATGAGCTCTCTACAGAAAAATTCCTTGAGTGTTATTTTCTCGACGGATCACATCAAAAGATTTATGTAACACTATGTGCGGTAAATCTTCTGATGGCCGGAGTTTAAGCGCAGAGCAAAACAGACCGATTTCACTCAAAGCCCCCTGAAAGTCTCCACGCCGTTTGAGTGTCACGATGCGGGTCCTGACGTCATCAGGGATACGGCGTGGCGGTCGTGCAAGCGTTTGAAGCTGAACGACTGCCTGTTCCGCCTTCTCAACTTCTGGCGCACGCTCTTCATGCCATTGTTCAATAAGTTGGGCACGCTTGTGCTCCGCATCGCGACAATGCCCTTTCACCCAAACGCGACATGCCTTTTCGTTAAGAAGGGTGCGGAGAAGCTTTTGCCTACTCTCCGCATACTCCGCACAATTCATCTGCCGTTCAATCGGAACCGGGAGCGCTGCAACGGTGCAGGCTTTGTGCCGCTCAGTCCGAGATAATAAAGAACTGCCTGCACAATATAGCGCAGGATTTCACCGAGCTGCGCTAACGCTTGTTGTAGAGCCTCTTCTGCCTTCGAGACTTTCTGTCCTTTGAACAGGACCCAACGCCCTGCTTCCAGCTGCTCCAAGTCTTCGCGAGCACGCTGCACAGCCTCATGGGCTTTCTTTAACCGCTCTCGTCCTTGCTGAATCCAGGCCATGATCCGCTGAGATTGAATATCGAGCGGTATCTCCGGTCCATACCTCTTTTCTAACGGATGCTTGGCGTTCAAAACGCCACGGGCCGCTTGCATTTCCGTCTTCCAGTCCTTGAAATAGATCTGCAATCCGGGGCTCAGACGCTCAGGGTTTTTGAACGGCACAATGCTGGGCAGACGCTCTTGAATCCGAAGCCGTTCTGCCGTCGTCTCGTCAGTATGTTCCCGCTGGCTCAGGAAGATCCGTCTGGCTTCTCGTGCCTGGCTCTTTTGAGCGATAGGACGCAGATCCAGAAGCGGCTTTTTGGACGCTTCGTCTTCAAGAAGCTGTCGGAAGTCTTTCATTCTGACTTTCGTCAGTCGCGTGAATGACCCAATCAACACGCCATCAGCTGTCTCGATGATGTGGGCCTCACGCCCGCGATCTGTTCGATCTCCAGCCCGCATGTGCCAGTTCTTGCTCGACAGGAAATGCCTGAATTTCCGCAAATCATTCCCGGAGTTCTCCCAGAACGTCATGATCTCCCGTCGTGCAGTGGGAAGATCAAAATCCTGGCGTTCCGCCATCCGTCTTGCTTGTGACGTATAGGCTGCAACGGGAGGCGGTGTCTTCTCAGTCGGAATCAGGGCTTCAACTTTTCGGGCAGCGTCATGCTCCCCACCCTCTTTAAGGGCTTTGACGATAGCTTTGTCATGCCGTCCTGGAACCAAAGCATGCCCCAGCCTCACCTCCGTCAGACGAGCCAGTTTTTCCAATCTGACCCATGAAAATTTGCTGCTGAGAACATGGTCCTCTTGCCACTCAGGCAATAAGAGATGGCCGTGAGTTTTCCCGTCTTTCTGATGAATAACGAATGTTGTTCGTTCGGGATCAGCCCCAAGTTCTCGGCAGATGTCTCCCGCAAAGTCAGAGAGCTGCTGGTCTGTCATCGCTTCAGACGGATTGAAGGCGATATGCCGCAGGCCGTATCGAATGCCTTCGCGTTTCGCTTCTTTCATCCAATCCTTGAGCAGATAGTCACTGCCAGCCATGAGGCGGATGGCTTCGTTCTTTGCGGCAGACAGAACATGCCTTGAGACAGCCTTGTGCCCGCTACTCGTTTTAATTCTGGTTTCTTGCACAATCATCGTATCGCACTTTGCGAAGGCCGATGCGTGTTCAGTGCACCAAGTGCACGGGAGCAGAATGCGACGGAAGCTTAACCCTGCGGATACGTGCCGGACGCAGAGTTTTCAGCAAACTATCTGTCCGGTCCTTAAGGCGGTCGATGTGCTCCAGCGTATCAGCACAAGCCGCAGCATCGCCAAGATGGGCCATATGAGCCAATTGGTTCAGGTTATTGCCGATGCGAGATAGTTCGCCGCGCAGGCCACGGATTTCAGCACCGACATCTCCGCCAAAACGATGAGAGACTTCTGCATCGTGCAGCAAGGTTCGAACCCATGCAGCCGTTGTGGCGTGACCACGAGCATGAGCGGCATTGTTCCAGCGTTCTGTTTCGTCAGGCGACGCACGAACGGACAGACGGGAAGAGCGGATATGAGATGGAGATGGAACAGTAGGCATAACGAGGCATCCTGTTTTCTTTTGCGTTTGAGGGGGTCAACGGGGGAGGTACTCCCCCTTGCCAGCTGTTTCGTGGGTAGCCACGAAGCACTGCTGGCTCAGGACAGAAGAACTCCCAAAAACAGAATAGCAATTCAGAAACTGAATTTCAGAAAATGACAGACGAAAAATAAAAATACTTCGAAAGTAGAGTGGATTTATTTTGAGAAATTCAAAATTTTCAAAAAATATCCCTCAAGGAAAACCATACGAAATGGTGACTTCTCTCACTTGGGCAGTCGTGACAAGACGCATATGAGCCAAGGAGAACGTGATGACTGCGCCCTTTTCATCTTCCAAGACCGACCTTTTGAAAAAGCCCCCGACCCGCCGTACTATTCTCACAGGGCTGGCAGGCGCCTCTCTCCTCGGCTTCAAAAACGCAAAAGCGGCTAATCCTTCTGGAAGCATTACCCCTTCCAGCGTCGTCAGCCAGCCTGCACGAGCCTGGGGAGCACAAGCTAGCCCCAGCTTCCTCCCTGACCCTGACGTCCTCTTTCTCGACCCGTCCTTCAAAGACCTGACCTATTTTGCAGCCCCTATTCGTCGCGTTTGGGACCAAGGCGGATGGCTGGAAGGGCCCGCATGGAGCACGGAAGGCCGCTTTCTGGTGTTAAGCGATGTCATCCGTTCTCGTGCTCTGCGGTATACATGGGAGACGGGCGAGATTTCAGACTTCCGTCCTGATAGCTATGCCGCCAACGGAAACTGTTTCGACTTCACAGGACGTCTCATCGTTTGCGAAGATTTTTTCCGTCGCGTGGTCCGTTGGGAACATGATGGCAGCGTCAAAATCCTTGCTGACCGCTATAATGAGCAGGGTCTCAATTCTCCCAATGATATCGTTCCGCACCCTGACGGCAGCGTCTGGTTTACAGACCCGGGATACGGCACAAATCTCGCCGAAGGTCATCCCGATGCGCCCGGTGGTCCGACAAATCCAGACGGCAAAATCAGATGGAATATCGGGCGAGAACTTATCGGCGAAATTGGCGGCACAAAACGCCAGGCAGACCACGTGTTTCGCATTGCTCCAGACGGCACACTGACAGCTGTTCTGCAAGAAAAGGACATTCGCGACCCGAATGGCCTCTGCTTTTCGCCAGATTATAAAAAGCTTTACGTCGTCTCCACGCCCAAAGGCCCCGGTCAATCCGTCGGGGGAGATCAGGCCATTCATGTTTACGACGTCAAAGACGGCACTCTGAGCAACGGTCGCATTTTCAGCACCATGCAATTAAATGGCATCCAGATGAATCCCGATGGCATCCGCGTCGACGTTTTTGGAAATCTCTGGTGTGGCGCTTCAGGCCCGCTTGGCCTCTGTGGCGTCATGGTGTTCAACCCTGCCGGAAAACTCATTGGGCGCATCAGGCTGCCACAAGGCTGCTCCAACCTGACCTTTGGTGGTCCCAAGCGTGACCATCTGTTTATGTGTGCCGCAGGCTCCCTCTTTACACTTCAGGTCGGAGTGCAAGGTTTCGCGCCGTCTTAATGACGGCCAGCAGGCTGCTCCACGGCCTACGCTCCTGATAAGGCCCCCTCGCGCAGAGGGCTCTATGGCGTCTTGACGTTACCAGAATGTCT
This sequence comes from Gluconobacter kanchanaburiensis NBRC 103587, assembly GCF_007988905.1. Classification (GTDB taxonomy): domain Bacteria; phylum Pseudomonadota; class Alphaproteobacteria; order Acetobacterales; family Acetobacteraceae; genus Gluconobacter; species Gluconobacter kanchanaburiensis. The sequence goes on along the minus strand of NZ_BJVA01000016.1, from coordinate 3,761 downwards.
GCCAGAATCCCGATGAGTATATGGCAACTGAAAGACTGGCGTCGGCGTTTTCGACATCTTTTCAAGAGTTTGGCTGCGGGACGCGTCCCGCAACATTGGGTTCGAGTCCCGCAGCTCGCACCACAGACTTCCCGGAAATGAACGGTTTTTCGGCCTGAATGGGGCAAAGACACTCTTTGCTCCACCGTCCTTCCCTACTGAAGGACGTCTCATGCTCCGTATTCGCGGCACCACTTATCACTTCCGCCGGATCGTACCCCCTGCCCTACGCTCTGTGCTGAACCAGCGAGAAATCTGGGTTTCTTTAAAAACAGGCTATCAGAACGAAGCCCGTAAGCGGGCCTCTTTGCTTCATGCGAGAACAACCGAACTCTTTGAGAAGACCTCTCAGGCTTTGGCTGCGGGACAGGCGCGACAAGCCGTCCCGCACGTGCGGGACGCACTGAGTGACCTGCATCGCCTGCTCGACAGTCCGGCAAGCATTAAAGCGGTACCTTTACCCGTCTCAAGACCGAGACCACGACCGCAGAACATGCGAAAGGCTTTGGCAGTCACAATACCCAAGCCGAAGCCCCAGCCTTTGCTTCTGTCTGAGGCTCTGACGCGGTTTGTTCTCAAAAACCCACACGCTAGCGCTGACACCTGCAAAGCCACCCAGAGAGCCGTAGAGCTGTTCCTACAAGCCTTTGGTGATGCGCCTGTCTCTATCATCGGCGGCGAGAAAGCCGGAGCCTTCCGGGACTTACTGTTTTCCCTGCCTGCCTCACTGGGAAAGCGGAAAAGCAGTCTCACACTCACAGAGGAGGCAGACCGTGCCAGAGAAGACGAACGCCCCACTCTGAGCGGCAAGAGCGTGAAGAACCACATGATGCGGCTCTCAGCCCTCTGGAACCAGTTGCTGCAACGGGAACTGGTCAAGAAAAACCCATTGACCGGATGGAGCTTTGAGAACGGCTCCAAGACCATTCGGCGAGGTTGGAGCACTCAGGAATTACACACCGTCATGACAGGAGAGTGGCCCAGTAGCTCCGTCCCAGAAAGCACATTCCGGCTCGTCACGATGATAGGGGCTTACTCAGGCCTGAGGCTGGGGGAAATCTGTCATCTAAGAACAGAAGACCTTCAAACGATTGACGGTATTCCCTGCTTTGTCATCCAGCCTCATACAGACAGCGGATGGTCACCCAAGACCGACGTTGGAACACGAATTGTTCCTGTGCACTCCAAACTCATTGAGGCAGGACTGCTCATCCTGAAAGACACAACGGACGGCCCGTATCTCATTCCCAGCCTCAACATGTCGAAGGACGGTGTTCGAGGGACAATCTTCGGACGGTCATTCTCCACGATGAAAACACGTCTTGGACTTCCTGCTGAGATTACGTTCCATTCGTTTCGGCACAGCGTCTCGACGCAACTGCGGAACGCTTCAGCCGACATTCGGGAAATCTGGATTGATAGGCTTCTCGGCCATGAGGCAACGCACAAGAGCCAAGGGACTTCGACCTATCTGAGCGGCATCACGACGACCAATCTCAGACAGACCGTCGAGGCGATTTCCTATCCCGACGATATCTTCAGAAAAGGCTGGAGTTAGGCCGGGAGCCAGCAGTGCTCAATGGCTACCCAAAGGGTCGCATCGAGCAACTGGCAAGGGGGAGTGCCTCCCCCGTTGACCCCCTGAAAGATAGAAAAATATGCCGTCTCCAATGGCCGCTTCCGCCTCCACGTGGACGTTTGATTGGATCGCAAGGTTCACCAAAACCAGAAAAATCTTTAGTTTTTTCTCTGTTTACGTTTTTTGAGAAACCATCCACAATGAGGCTACGAAGTTTTCAGGATATTTGTATTAAATAGAGAAATTATTTCAATAAACCGAATAATAATATTTTTATATATGCAAAAAAATCAAAAATTGCGCATATTAAAAAATAATATTCGCCACCCAAAAAAATGAGCTATATAATGCTGTCTCCATTCCATTCTTTCCATACAAAACGCCTTACCAGCCGAATATCCGAACTCGAAAAAGTATTTTCACCTAAAATTATGGAGAATTTATGGAAGAAATATATAAGGCCCGGCCTTCGAGATCAAGAAATACCAGACCTACACGACTATAATAATTTTCATTGGAATAGAAAAGAAATATTCTCACGACTCTGTAATGTAATATACTCTGGAAATTATATTCCTCAGAGATCGGTTCCCGTTCGCATTGAAAAGAAGTTGGGTGTAACAAGAACGTTAGTATTGCCATCCGTCAATGACTGCTTGATCCTTCAATGTATTGTGGAAAATATTTTACCTACCGCCCTAAAAAAAACAACCATCCAAAAATTAATTTTCTAGCAGAATTCACGGATTTGCTCAAGCCGATATTTCTTTTGAACGAGATTATATTTGGTTTCGCCAATGGCAAAAATTTTCCAATATGCGATTAGCAATGTCCAGTGGTCATAATTATGTTTGCGTAACCGATATAGCCAAATATTTTGACAATATTGACTATTCCCACTTACGCAACATTATTTCAGAACTTCACAGCACAGGGGAAGTAATTCTTGATATTTTATTTTTGGTTCTTGACAAAATTAGCTGGCGCCCAGATTATCTACCACCATCCAATCGAAGCCTCCCTCAAGTAAATTTCGACGCCCCACGCCTTCTGAGTCATGTATACCTTTACAAAGTAGATTCTTTTTTAAAGATAACAAATAATAATTGCTTCGTTAGGTGGGTTGACGACATAACAGCAACCACAAATTCCCTCTCAGAGAGGCAATCGTCTACTTAGAGACTTAGATCAAATACTGCAGACACGGGGATTGCGATTAAACTCTGGTAAAACCAGAATACTTTCTGCTAGCCAAGCAAGAAAATTTTCTACGCACAGGAAAATAAATTCTTAGATAAAGTGAAAAATGATCTTAAAACTATTCCTATTTCCGGAAATAGGAGAAAAAATTTATTAATAAAGTACGAAAATAATTTGATAAATTCCAGAAAATAGAACCCACAGGGCAGTGGGAGAAAGTTTCAAAGCGGTATTTGAACCATTTTACAACTGTAGATGATAACTACGCACTTAAATTCGCAAAAAATAGGTTGTCGTCAGATCCAGGGATGCGCGATAGCATTTTACGGTATTTTAGTGAGCTCGGACCAAGGCGAGACAGATTTAACAGCATAGCAACATATCTGACCGGTCCAGATATTCTGGACGACGCGTCGATTATGTTCGCATCTAAGGTTCTTACTGACTGGCACGTTATTCCAAACAGTATATTACATAGAGATATCCGTAATTTAGCCGAACAATTGGCTTCCTCCCAATATGTAGATCGCAACCCTTTTTTCTTAATGGCCGCTTTGTGGATAATGTGTAAATATGGTCTACGAAAACACATTCTTCAGGTGATTGAGCAAACATCAAATATTTGGACACATTCTGAGTTCCTTGCTCGACAAGTTGCCGCCACATACGGAAAATTTCGAGGCCATAAACAAGGAGAGAAAATGAAAGATATGGTTGTTTCGTTAGGATACGAAACGGCTTGTTCTGTTTTTGCGTCATTTGAGAATATGACTGCAGGACCATTGATTACGCGAGAAATTCGACTTTATGTTCTAAATGGAAAAAATATTACCTACTCAATACAACGAAAGGTATTTCTCCACTCCCGCACCCTCAGAGCCTGACTGAAACGACGATTTAAATAGTTTTTAGCAGAAAAATACGCCTTGTTTGACACAGAGAT
>NZ_BJVA01000015.1 GCF_007988905.1 Gluconobacter kanchanaburiensis NBRC 103587 | reverse complement strand
TTAGGTTTTCTGACAAGGTGAAATATCATAAGGCCAAATACTTGAACAACATAATCGATATTAATTACGCCAACTCCAAACAAATTATTAAATAATTTCATAGGTCAATATCCCATAATAAGCGGAGTATTTTATGACAACCGCAACCATTTCAAACTTCCTCAACGGATCCTGACATTACTGACAGGGCAACTCATTGACCACGTATCCACAGTTTCTTACGAGCTCAATATCGAAATAATCAGGTAAGCCTGCGCCAAATGTATTCTATTCAAACTCACTTTGACATGAGAAGATACGATTTCGAAATTTTTGAATAGAGATAAGTTTCCTTCCGATGAAAGCGATTTCTCGTCGTGGCCTATGCGCAGCACTAACCGGAACGTTCTGTTGGCATTGGTCTGCCAGAGCTCAAAGCGATGCGGGTCCCGTGGTCCATACCAGAGACGGGGATCTACTTGGTACCCAGACGGGAGACGTCCGAACTTTCCTCGGAGTTCCCTATGCACAGGCGCCGGTCGGGCCACTGCGTTTCTTGCCGCCTCAGCGTCCGATATCTTGGCAGGGTATTCGTGATAGCCGCAACTTCGCTCCTGCGGCGCCGCAGGCGGGGACGTTGCCACAAAGCGAGGACTGCCTCTACCTGAATATCTGGGCCCCTGCTGATCCAGGTCCTCACCCAGTGTTCGTCTGGATTCATGGGGGAAGCAATATTCGTGGATCCACTAGGCCTGCCGTCTTCGACGGAACACATTTTGCACGACAAGGCGTGGTATGTGTGACGGTCGGTTATCGCGTGGGCGCGCTAGGATTCCTCGAACTCGGAGCGATCCTGGGGAAGGCTTACGAAGGAAGCGGTAATAACGGTTTACGTGATCAGACGCTGGCCCTTCGCTGGGTAGAGGAGAACATCGCCGAGTTCGGGGGCGATCCGTCGCGCGTTACATTGGCCGGGGAATCATCGGGCGCAAAAAGTGTTGCGGCTTTGCTGGCATCTCCAGAAACGCGTGGTCTTTGTCACCAAGCAATTATCGAAAGTGGCGGTGGACAAACTGTTCATCGCCTGGAAGATGCCGAGGCCGTCACGCGGCTCTTTCTGTCGGAGTTCGGAGTTGGTCCCGAAGCCGAAAGGCTCGTTCTAACTGCCAGCGTACCGGACATTCTGGCAGCTCAGGCTCGCACCATCAACCGCTATGACCGTGCTTTTGCCTTTCGTCCCGTTATTGATGGCCGGTTTCTATTCCAGAGACCGGTAGACGCCTTGTCCGCCGGAAGTGTCCGCAATCTTCCTCTCCTCATTGGTACGAACCACGATGAGTCCATTTTCTTCATTGCTCCCGACCATGCCGAGACACCGATCATGGGTCGTGATCTGGCGAATCTCGCGCCAGAGGCGGTCCCGGCTCTTCTTGGGGCCTATCTACGGAGCTTCCCGAAAGAAGGCATCGCCAAAAGAAAGCTCCGCCTCTTAACTGCCGAAGAATACTGGATTCCGACGGTACGACTGATTGATGGGCATACACAAGCGGGAGGTACTTGCTTTGCCTATCGCTTCGACCGTCCCGCCACTAGTGGTCGCTATGAGGGTTTTGTAAGTCATGGGGCGGAATTACCGTATGCTTGGGGTAATACGTTAGACTCGGCCATTTCGCCTTTAATCGGCGACCGCCGGAGCGCCGAAATTCTGGCTCGGACCATCAATACAGCATGGGTCAGCTTTGTTGCCACAGGTCGTCCGTCGTGCCGTGAGCTTCCTTATTGGCCACCATACGGGACACAACGGCGCACGATGCTTCTCAATGATCGGTCTGTAATAGTAAACGATCCCGGAAGTGAAGAACGCCGAATTTGGAACGGTGTTCTATGATTTGTATCGACTACGATCCTAAATGATCATTGAAAAATGACACGTTCTAACTGCAATAGCACGCACGGTGCAGCGTAGGCTGGTCGGAGTGAGGGAATTCTTTTGATCCGTGATGATATCGGTCGTCATAATGCGCTTGATAAGCTGGTTGGGGCGATGAATCTCGTCCTGAGAAAGGACTTTGTCTTTTTGCCTGTCGGTATTCATACGAAATTGAGATTGCAGGACAAGACTTTCAATTTATGTTCTATAGTGCGCACGATTAGGACACATTGACACAAAGTCTATACGATCAGCCTAAGTTCTGATTCACTGCTTGCTTCAACGCAGACGATACGGTGGAGCGGGCACGGCACGAAGCGACGGAATGGACGATAATTGATCTGCTTCTACCGCCTGAGCGCGGACGTTGGGCTGAACAGAGCGTGTGGGATGCTCTGTTGCAAGCCCTGGTAGACCTCAGCCTAACCGATAACTGGCAGCATATGGCCGACAGCACCGTAATCCGCGCCCATTCACAGGCTACGGGCGCAAAAGAGGGTGGCTCATTCGGAGGCTTTTGGTCGGTCACGCGGCGGCTTTACGAGCAAAATCCATGCCCGATGTGACAATCAGGAACACCCTCTCGGCTTTGTCCTTACCGGAAGCCAAGTCTCGGATTACAAAGCTACAAACGCCCTGATGAAGCTACCTGTCCCGATCCCCAAAGCCATACTGGCTGATCGGGGCTATGACAGTGACAGCTTCCGCCTAGACCTGCTGGTCCATAGGATCTCGCCGGTTATCTCATCACGCAAAGGCCGCAGTGCTCAACAAAAAACAGACTGGTGGCGTTAAAGAGAGCGCAACCGCATCGAGCGGATGTTCAACAAACTCAAGTAGATGCACCATATCGCGATCCGATACGACAAGAGCGCCTTCTCCTTCATGAGCTTCCTCAATCTCGCCGCCGCAAGGCTCTGGATCAGATCTTTTGTCAACGTCACCTAGGACGCTGAAGGACAAGGAATGACACTTGAGCCGCGCTTCCTAAACTGCAAGCAGTCTGCCGCCTATATCGGCATCGGCGTCCACGTTTTTAATCAAGAAGTAAAGCTTGGCATCTGGCCACAACCTCACATTTGTGCCCCAAACGGCGGACGCTTGACGTGGGACCGTAAGTTACTCGACCTCTATGCCGACTTGGATTCAGGGATCGGGGTGGCGACGCCGGGTGCAACCAGCGCCGCCTTTCCTACGCAAGCCGGCTTAAGCCATTATCTGGCGAAGAATATGAGTGCCACGCTTACACGGAACAGGGCTGAACGTCGTACACAAGAAGCGCGTCGACGGCAGCATCATTGAATATTTCTATGATCGACAGATCCAGAAGTTTCTGGGTCATAACCGGGAGGCAACTCTTCCCACCCTCGAAAATCTCTCTCCTTTGCAGACAGCCGGACTGAATCCAGGCACCATCGGCGCCCTGATAATCGACTATCTGGCGTCCGAAGAATATCGCAACATCTCTCCCAGAACGAGGAACCTCTATCGGGGGTATCTGGACAGGATGCGCGATGACTGGGGAATGCACCCTGCCCGCGCTATCAGTCGGCAGGATATTCTGGCGATCCGCGAACGTCTTAGCCCGACACCGCGAAAGGCAGATCAGATCCTTTCTCTCCTCCAGAAGATCCTCGGCCGCGCCAAAGATGTTGGCCTGATCGACAGCAATCCGGCCGAACGCTTCAAGAGGCAGCACACGACCAATCGCAGCGAGATCTGGAGCTATCAAATGGAGAATGCGTTCCTGGAACACGCCAGACCATCGCTTCAAATGGCCTACCTACCTGCTCCGGCTTTACACCGTGCAGCGCCCAAGCGACGTCCTGACGATGGAGGCCGACAGGATCTCGATCCGGAGTGGCTACATGTTTATCGCATTGTGCCAAGAGAAGACTAGAGCTCTGATCGACGTTCCCGTTCATACCCGATTTGAACCGCATCTGCGGAAGAGATTGGACGAAATCGAGGCGGAACCAGAGAGAAACTACCGCCGTTTCCACACGGATCGGCAAACATCCGGCCGCTCTTCTTATTCTGAGCCCGACTGGGAAGGTCTGGGCTCAGCGCAATTTTGCCAGGGCATAGGACGGGGTCATGCGGCGCCTTGACCGCGCCTACGCCCGCCAGATACTGCGCGGCGGAGCAGGCCGCGATCAGGTGATAACTGAACTGGAAGCCAATCACCGACAGCGACCAGATCTCAGACGGACGGGGATTGTTCGCCTGACAGAAGGCCGGAGCGACCATGCCCCAGATCGCGGCGATTTCCGGACACGCTATTGATTACTACCAGAGGATTATCGACACCTACCTGCCCAGACGGACAGAGGTTGCGCTTGCTGGCATGGAGATATGGGAACGTCATCAAACACGCGAGACATCGAAAATTGTCTCGATCGCCTCCAGTCGCGGGAGGCTGATGTGAACAGTTTGAGAACCTACCCTTAGCCATTGCAAAGCAGAGGGACGCATGAATGGCGGTTTTTGGCGCGCCCTACTGGATTCGAACCAGTGACCCACAGCTTAGAAGGCTGTTGCTCTATCCAGCTGAGCTAAGGGCGCATCAATTAAGCCATTAACTGGTCGGGGCGCCCGGACTCGAACCGGGGGCCTCTTGTACCCAAAACAAGCGCGCTACCAGGCTGCGCCACGCCCCGAACCGGCCGGAACCTAGGATGTCTGGCCGGTCGAGGCAAGAGGGTTTTTTTATTAACCTTCGCTTCGCACGAGTGGCGGCACAAACAGAGGCGCCGTATCCCAGGGGAAGAGAACCCATGTGTCCTGCGCGACCTCAGTTACAAAGTGATCCGTGTAAGGCTTGCCCTCGGGTTTGGCGTACAGACATGCGAAAACGGCTTTAGGGAGAAGGTCCCGGACCACACGGGCCGTCACGCCCGAATCTACCAGATCATCTACGATCAGGAAGCCTTCACCGTCACCGGCGGCAACCGGCGGTTTGACGACTTTCGGCTCGTGCTGCGTGCCTTCTTCGCCAGCGTAGCTGATGACCGAGACGCTTTCGATCAGGCGGCAGCCCATTTCACGACCGAGAATGGCAGCAGGAATCAGCCCGCCACGGGTGATGGCAACAATGCCACGAAAAGGACCATGATTCTGCATAAGAGTTGCGGCCAGCAGGCGGGCATCACGATGGAGCTGATCCCAGGTGACGGTTGCATAATGGACGCTTTGGGGGGTCTGATTGGCTGTCATGATCTTCCTCTGCCTTCCGTCTCGAAATTTTGCAATAAACTTGAGTGTCGGAAATGACTAAAGTGCCGCGATGATTGATCCGGCCCTTCGCTCACTCCCCGGCCTTCCGTCGCTTATCGTCGGAAGAATTTTCTCCCAGCTTTCCGCGACCACCATGACAATCGCCATTGGCTGGCAGATTTATGCTCTCACGCATGACGTCGCATCATTGGGTTATCTGGGCCTGGCCCAGTTCCTGCCCATGATCCCCCTGACATTTGTCGCAGGTCATGTCGCGGATCGCTTCAACCGACGCTCGATCGTTCTCATTTGTCAGATCTGCGAAATTCTCTCCACGGCGGCACTTGCCATTGCCGCAGCATTTCATGTTCTGACGACAGGCGGCATCTACGCTTTTGCGGCCTTTTATGGCGTTCTGCGAAGCTTCGAGATGCCCTGCCAGCAGGCATTTCTCCCCGCCATCGCCCCGGCAGCGCTTCTGCCCCGCGCACAGGCCCTCCTGTCATCCCTGTTCATGACCGCTTCCATTGTGGGACCTAGTCTGGGCGGCCTGCTCTACGGCATCGGTCCGGTTGTCTGTTACGGCCTTTCGACCCTCGGATTCGGCATAGCTTTTTGCGGCACGCTCTCCCTGAAACTCGTGCACACCATTCCTCCCAAAGAGCCGGTTACTTTTGCTTCGGTTTTTGCCGGACTATCTTTTCTCAACCGCCGTCGTGATCTGTTAGGGGCGATCACGCTCGATCTGTTTGCTGTGCTTCTTGGCGGTGCGACGGCGATGCTTCCGGTGTATGCGGACGGCATCCTGCATGTCGGTCCCATCGGTCTCGGCCTGCTCCGCGCCTCGCCGGCGATTGGGGCACTCCTGATGTCCTGGGGGCTGTCACGCTATCCGCTCAAAGGCCGGGCGGGCCTCATCATGTTTGTAGCGGTTGTCGTCTTCGGCGTTGCAACGATTATTTTCGGTGCCTCTCACACGGTGTGGCTTTCAATTGTCGCACTGATGATTCTCGGCGCCTCCGACGTTATCAGCGTCGTCATCCGTTCCTCCCTGATCCAACTTGCCACGCCGGACTCAATGCGGGGACGTGTTTCAGCCGTGAACACGTTGTTTATCGGATCCAGCAACCAGCTTGGCGAATTCGAAAGCGGCATGCTTGGCACGGCGATCGGACCGGAAGCGGCCGTGATTGCGGGCGGCGTCGGCACTATTCTGGTCGCTGCCGCCTGGGCAAAGCTTTTCCCACGACTATGGGCACTGGACCGTCTAGAAGATGTTTTCCCGGAGGAACAGTAAAGCCTGAAAAGCAAAAAGCTCCCTGAAGGGAGCTTTTTTGAGGCCGAAGCAGATTTTCAAAAGGAAAGCTGGCTCCCGAAGTAGGACTCGAACCTACGACCCAGCGATTAACAGTCGCTTGCTCTACCAACTGAGCTATTCGGGACCGGCGAGGTGGTATGTAGCCAAATGGCCGGGGTCGGTAAAGCCCCTAAATGAACTTTTTGAAGAGATTTTTTCGTTTTTCTTCAAAGACCTGAGAAAAACCGTCATTTTTCAGAGTTCTTCCCGCCCCCGCGTTGCGAGCTGATCGACGCGTTCATTGTTTTCATCGCCCGAATGCCCTTTGACCCAGAGCCATTCGATCTCATGGGGCTTCGCAGCTTCGAGAATACGCTGCCACAGATCCATATTGGCTACAGGATCCCCAGCCGCGTTACGCCATTTCCGGCGTACCCAGCCTGTATGCCAGCGCGTGATTCCATTCCGCAGATATTCGCTGTCCGTATGCAGCGTTACGGTGCAGGGGCGTTTGAGCGCCTCCAGCGCCTCGGCAGCAGCAGTCAGTTCCATGCGATTGTTGGTCGTTTCCGGATCTCCGCCCAGAAGCTCTTTTTCCTGCCCCCGACAAACCAGAAGCGCGCCCCACCCACCAGGGCCAGGATTGGGTTTACAGCCACCGTCAGTCCAGATTTCAACCTGAGGCCGCTCCGCAGAGGACTCAGACATGGGCAGCCCCTGCAAAATGGCGCAGGCGTACCAGATAAGCCAACGGGTCCTTGCGGGTTACGAGCGCATTGGCTGGCGTATTGATCCAGTCATAAAGACGCGTCAGCAGAAAACGGATCGCAGCCCCCTGACAGAGAAGTGGAAGCGCTGATTTCTCTGCTTTGGTCAGTGGGCGAACGCTCTCATAGCCCTGAAGAATGGCAGCGGCGAAAGATGGTTCGAACGTCTTTTCGTCCCGGAAGCACCAGGCATTTAGACAGATCGCCAGATCATAAGCCAGAAAATCTGTACAGGCGAAATAAAAGTCGATCAGGCCCGAAACCTGCCCGTTCTGGAAGAAAACATTGTCCGGAAACAGATCCGCATGGATCTGCCCACGCGGCAAAGCCTCCACAGATGGCCATGCCTCTTCAATCTTCCGAAGGGCCGACCGGACTTCAGCCGTCAGCCCCGGTGACAGCGCGTCTGCGCTTTCGCCACAACTTTCAAGCAGGGGCGCCCATGCCGCCGGAGACAGCGCGTTTGGTCGAACAGCACCATATCCATCACCGGCAAGATGCAGCCGGGCCAGCGACTTCCCGAGCTCCAGACATAGGCCCTCGTCAAGCTGTGTGGCGGACACACCGGGAAGAAATGTTGTGATCGCGGCGGGACGGCCTGCCAGTGTCCGCAGCGCAGTCCCAGTCCTGTCCGATACGGGGAGCGGACAGTTTAGCCCCCTGCCCGCCAGATGCTGCATGAGCCCCAGAAACCACGGAAGCTCACTGGCATTTACCCGACGCTCGAATAGCGTGAGAATAAAATCCCCCTCCGTCGTACGGAGGAGGAAATTGCTATTTTCGACACCTTCGGCGATGCCATGAAACGAGACCAGTAACCCGATCCCGTAAGTGCCAAGAAACGCTTCGAGCGTCTCGGCCGCCAGTTCCGTATAGACGGCCATAAGAAATCAGTCGTCCTCGCCGGCCAGCGGGCCAGGCAGGCGGAAGTTGATGTTCTCTTCCTTGACGATCCGCTCTTCGATCTTGAGCGTATACTTCTCGGCCAGAGCCGAGACCATTTCCTGGACAAGACTCTCAGGAGCGGAGGCACCGGCGCTGATACCAAGCGTTTCCACGCCTTCAAGGACCTTCCAGTCCAGATTTTCAAGCTTCGGCACCAGAAGGGCGCGGCGCGCGCCCGACCGCTCGGCCACCTCGCGAAGGCGCTGCGAGTTGGACGAGTTCGGCGAACCGATCACGATCACCAGATCGCTCTCGGGTGCAATGGCCTTTACGGCTTCCTGACGGTTGGTGGTCGCGTAGCAGATGTCTTCGCGCTTCGGCCCTTCAATAAGGGGGAAGCGCGACCGCAGGATGTCCACTATCTCGGCAGTATCATCGACGGACAGCGTGGTCTGCGTGATGAAGGCCAGCTTGGCAGGATCTTCCGGCTGGATCGTGCGGGCTTCTTCCGCATCGTTGATGAGCGTGACAGCACCCGGCGGGAGCTGGCCCATCGTGCCGACAACTTCCGGATGGCCCGCATGACCGATCATGAGAATATGGAGCTGGTCCGGACCACCGCCGGCGAAGTGACGCTCGGCCTCACGATGGACCTTCGACACCAGCGGACAGGTTGCATCCAAATAGAGCAGGTTGCGGCGCTGGGCCTCGGCGGGAACGGACTTCGGAACGCCATGCGCGGAGAAAACGACATGTCCATCTTCGGGGACCTCGTCCAGTTCCTCGACGAAGATGGCACCCTTGGCCTCCAGTCCTTCGACGACCGTCCGGTTATGAACGATCTCGTGACGGACATAGACCGGCGCACCGTAGCGGCGCAGGGCTTCCTCAACGACGCGGATCGCACGATCCACACCGGCACAGAATCCACGAGGACCGGCAAGAAGGACGCGAAGGGTTTTATGGGCTTCCACACCGTCGGTGCGGGAAGGAGCGAAAGTCATCTGTTCTGACATGGTGTTCCCCAAGCGGGCGGAGTTCGATATGTAGGACCAGTATCGACCGGATTGCCTCTCGTCGCAACGTCCGGGCCGCTTTGTGGGAGTTTCTTAAGCTGATGCCAGCCCTCCGGCGCTTTGCCTCGCCCCTGTTTGCTCCGGCTTTCGCCCTTGTGGCGCTTTCGAGTCTGGCCGGTTGTGACGAATCCAACCCCAGCTTTTTTGCTCCCGCCTGTCCGGCTCTCGATATTCCGGGATCGGCTGCAGACCTGTTCGTCTATGATGGCAAGAGCGCTGATATCGGTAGCCTCGTCAGCCATGCCCAGATCACGTCTCTCGCTGGAGACTGCGAACGGGGGCCTGACGGTCCCCATAATCACCAGACTGTTCGGACGCGTCTCAGCCTGAACATGACCCTGACACGCGGCCCAGCCTCGGACACCAGCACGATCGATGTTCCGTACTTCATCGTCATCATGCGCGACGGAAAGATTGTGGACAAAAAAGTCTTTACGGACAGCTTCCGGTTTCCGACCAATGTCAGCACACAGAACGTCCGGACGAACCTGCGTCTGATCGATCTTCCTGCCACGGGAAACATGACGCAGGAAAATCCCTATACGCTGGAAATCGGGTATCAGCTTACCCATGACGAACTCGGGTATAATCGCGAACACCTCGCCCCCGTTGCTTTTCATTCACATTCCCGCTGACTGAAAAGGGCGGCGCAGACCGCCGCTCCTGAATTCCCAGAGGCAGCGATCTCGTTTGCTCCTGAATTCTCTAGCACTGGCCTTCGGCACGAAGGCAATGGTTTTATGCTTAAGGACATCAGCAGCGCGCCTGCACTTTCATTGCGGAAAAGAAACACATGGACAGTCGCGAACTGACCCTCCGGGGAATCATTCTCGGAGCCCTCATTACGGTCGTGTTTACGGCAGCCAATGTCTATCTGGGCCTTAAAATCGGTCTGACATTCGGTTCGTCCATTCCGGCAACCATCATCTCGATGGCCGTTCTGCGCTTTATGGGCGGCGGAACAATGCTGGAAAATAACATGGTCCAGACGCAGGCCTCTGCGGCGGGAACATTGTCCTGTGTGTTCGCTGCCCTCCCCGCCCTGATAATGGTCGGCTACTGGCACGAATTCCCCTATGTCGTCACGCTGCTGCTGACCATGGCAGGCGGCATGACAGGTGTGGTTTTCACCATTCCGCTGCGACGCGCACTCGTAAGCAGTTCTGATCTACCATACCCGGAAGGAACTGCCTGCGCGGAAATCCTGCGCGCCTCCTCGCCAGAGGGCGACGCACGCAGTCTCCGGTCCCTGACCCTCGGGACCATCGTCTCGGGGGTCGTTGCCTTTGCGACGTCAGGACTCCGCCTGCTGTCTGACGGCTTTTCGGCGGCAACCGTCGTGGGCTCTTCCGCTTTCCGCCTGAGCGGCAGCTTTTCCCTCGCGTTGCTGGGAACCGGTTATCTGGTCGGTATCGGAGGTGGCATTGCAATGCTGCTGGGGGTTTTTCTCGCCTGGGGGGTAATGGTCCCCGTTCTGGGACATCTCAATCCAGCAGCGAGCCCACTTACGGAAGCGTCGGGCCTCTGGCTGCACAAGGTCCGCTTCATTGGCGCTGGCACTATCGCAGTCGCGGCAATCTGGACCCTGATGACGCTCGCACGACCCGTGGCGCAAGGTCTGAAGGAAGCTCTTTCCGTAGGACATCGGCCCCGCGAGGGTGATACCGACCGCGACCTGGCGCCCGCGACCTTGATCGGTCTCTGCGCCGGTCTCGCCATCCTTCTGGCAGGGCTGTTTGCTTATTTTCTCTGGCCCGTCATCCCCCATGACGGATCCCTTGGCGCTCTGGTGCTGCTGGGACTGGTTGCCTGTTTTGGTCTTGGTTTTCTGGTCGCCAGCGCGTGCGGATACATGGCTGGCATCATCGGATCATCTTCATCGCCTATTTCCGGGGTCGGAATCATTGCGATTATTGCCATTTCCGTTGCTTTATGGGGCCTTGAAAGCTGTGGCCTGCTGAAGGTCGAACAACGCCCGATCGCGATCGCTTTCGGACTGTTCGTCCTGTCAGCCATTACGGCCTCGGCAGCGGTTTCGAATGACAATTTGCAGGATCTCAAGACCGGCCAGCTTGTGGGCGCCGCCCCCTGGCGACAGGAAATCGCCCTGCTGATTGGCTGTATCGTAGGCGCGATCGTCATCCCCTGGGTTCTTCAGGTGTTGTATCACGCGTACGGCTTTGCGGGAGCCATGCCGCATGAGGGAATGGATCCGTCCCGCGCGCTCGCAGCACCTCAGCCAGCCCTGATGGCTGCGATTGCAACTGGCATCCTGACGCATCATCTAGACTGGCTGATGCTTGAAATCGGGGCTGCCATCGGCGTTTTGCTGGTCGTGCTCGACATTGCCCTTCACAGACGCAGTCTGGCACTTCCGCCACTGGCCGTCGGGATGGGAATCTACCTTCCCGCGGATGTATCGGTCACGATCGGAATCGGTGCCGGGCTTGGATGGCTGCTTCGCCGTTTCCCCAAGGATCAGGGAACAATGATCGCATCAGGCTTCATCGTCGGAGAGAGCCTGATCGGTGTGGCCCTTGCCGCAATGACAGGAGGAACAGGAAGCGCGGATACTCTCGCAATCCCCGTTCCCCACCTCATAGACAGTGCTCTCGGCTGGGCTGTCTTCTGTGGCGTCCTGCTCTGGTTCGGACGTCAGGTCAGACAGTCACAATAACCCGTCAGGCCTGAATTCAGGCCTTGACCCACCACTGCACGGGTTCCTGCTCCGCAGGTTCCTTCTCTGCAATCTCAACGTCTCCAACAGGCTCCTTACGAGGACGTCCAACCGGACGTGGAGCACGCCGCGCGGCTTCCGCAGCCTGTTCGCGCGCCTGGTGCAGGCAGGCTTTCAACGTCTGGATGGCATCCTGATTTTCACGCAGCTCGCGATTGAGCTCGGTGATCTGGATCTTCGCGTGAGCCTCTCGTGTTTCGAATGCCTTGAGCTGCGAACGAACCTCCATGAGGCTCCGCTCGGCTTCTTCCCAGCGCCGTTGTTCCCGTTTAACGGACTGGCGAAGACGTTCGATCTCTTCCTGGTCTTCCTGACTCGGATTACGCGCGGCAATGCCACGGCCGCCCTGATGCTCGACCACGACCTGTCCGTCCCGGACGAAACGACGGCGACGCTCGGCCGTCGGCGCGGCCGGTCGTGATTTGGGAGCGCGGGATGTAGATCCTGCACCCAGACGGGCAAGTGCCTGTCGCAGCTTGTCTTCTTCGTTAACCTGATGCTCGTCGTGCATTCTCTATTCTTCAACCAATATATATATGTAGATTTCGTCCCTGTCTGACAGGCTCTGTCGAAAGACAGAAAGCTGACCGGGCTCTGACCCACTCAGCGGCAGCATATCCTAACAGGGATGTGAAAAGTCGACTCGTCCGGGTTTTCCCAGCGTTCTGACGCGATGTCCCTAGCACTTCCCGGACATTCTGTCATCAGTGCAATAAACGAAGACTTAATTTTTTCTCCGGTTCCAGCGTCCGGGCGACCAGAGAATATCCGTCTCGCCCGAATTATTAGCATGCCGGGCAAGAACAAAGAAATAATCGGACAAGCGGTTCAGAAAACGCAAAGCTTCTACGGGCAACTGTTCCAATACAACCACCCTGCGTTCTGCCCGGCGCGCTACGGTGCGAACAAGATGAGCCTGGGCGGCAACAAGGCATCCCCCCGGCAACACAAAGCTCTGCAAGGGCTGTTGATGAAGACGCATGTCTTCCAGCCGGTTTTCAAGCCAGAGGCTGGCTTCCGACGTAAGACTGGGCGAACGACCGGGATCGGGGAGGCACAGATCTGCCCCCAGATCAAACAGGCAGGACTGTATTTGCCGCATCTCGTCAATGAGACCCGACATCCGGGCATCCTGTTCCATGTGACAGCACAGAACACCCAGCTGGGCATTGAGCTCATCGACAGTTCCCATGGCCTCGATCCGGAGGGAGGACTTGGAGATACGGGTCCCGTCCCCCAGGGAAGTCTGACCACCGTCCCCTCCCCGAGTTACGATCCTGTCGATGCGAATGGTCATGCCTGTTCCCCTTCCGGAGTCCTCAGTGGTTTCGCTTATGCTTGGCATGATGGCGGAATGTCCGATCCCCGATCAGATCATGGGCACGGGCGGTATGATCCGTCAGCAGCCTGTCGGTATCGGTCGCAAGCGTCTTGATATCCGGGGTACCGCCGGACGCCTTGGCCGTCGTGATGGCCTTGTCCAGATCAGCCGTACGGATGCTCACGACATCGCGCAGGAACATGCGATCGAAAGGCGCACCGTAAAGATGGGAAAACGAATCGACGCGATCCTGATCCGCAGCGTCTATCTTGGCGGCTACGGTCAGATTGGCGTCTGAAGCAATCTTCGCGACAGCCTTCTGGTTCGTCGTATGATCGCCCTCGACCGTCGTTGCAAAAGCCTTGATCACGTCGCTGTTGCTGTGCGTTGCCGCAAGCTTCGCAATGGCAATCTGCGTCTGGTCCATCTCGTCGACCTGCTGGATAAACGCCGCATCCGCCGTCGTCAGTTTATAGGTTGATGCCACACTCGGAAGAGCCGGAGCCGGAGGAGCATCGGGCGCATTGCATGCAGCCAGCCCCGCAAGAAGACCGGCAGACAGACACAGACGGAGATATGAGACAGACATCGAAGCTTCCTTTTTCAAACGTACCCGTCCCGCGGGGACAGGCCGCGACAGACTGACATTCCAGTCATGACAGTCTCTCGTTCGCTGTTGAGACAACACATGATACATTCGTCGCATGTCCGCAAATCCTGTCCGTGCCAGCCTGCCCGATCCTGTCCCCGGGAGCTTTGTTTTCGCAGCCCTGTCTGCAGCATCCGGCGTCATGCTGGGCGCACTGTCAGCGCATCTGCCCGACAGAGCGTTCGCTGTCTCCAACGGGCGTGCCATTCTGCATTCAGCCGTTGAAATCCAGATGTGGCACGCCGTGGCCCTCTGTGCTCTTTCGCTGAATGCCCGGCGTCTGTCACCACGGCTGATTCGGCTGGCCTGCCTGTGCATGGCGGTCGGTATGGTGCTGTTCTGCGTCCCAGTGATCCTGCTTGCCCTTTTCAATCTCAAACTGGGCCCCGTTTCAGTAGGACGGATCGCACCTTATGGGGGCACATTGCTCATGATCGCCTGGTGCCTCGCCGCCGCTTCGGCCCTGCGACGACCTACAGGAGACTGAGTATTCTTCAGTTTCGCCTCTCCCTGATTTTCCGGAAAACGAGCAGACCGACAGCCTGGACCAGCAGAGCCAACAGGAAACAGACGACAACGATTCCGCTGAGGATCAGTTGCTCACGCCCAAGGCCGGACTCAATATGGAAAAGCCCATAGAGCGACTGCCAGAAAGATGTTCCCGCCATATGTTGCGCCAGCCGGATGGCAGGCTGCCAGAAACGGAAGGCAGACGCGAAAACGAGCGTCAGCGCCACCAAGCTCACGGTTCGGACGAGCGTCTCCGTGACAGTGACTTCACGGTGAATTACGTTTTTAGAACGGGGTTCTGACTTTTTCAAATACATGACCTTTCGTGGAATTTACGCTTTAATCATCAGCTCCTGTTATTCCGCGTTATGACATGCGGACGACAACATCAATGAAAGCCTTTTTCATGCGCCACTTCCTTCTTGCCGCTGCCGGCCTTGGTCTGGCGTTCGTCGCCCCCCTCACAGCCCAGGCCGCGCCAGCGGAACAACCCGCGATTCCTGCCCCCCGACTGAGCGAAACAGCAGCGCCGCCCGTTGCTACCCCCTATCCGGACACAGAGGTTGCACATGATCAGGTCACAGCAGCTTTTGCCCTTGCACAGAAAACACATCGCAAGGTTCTGCTCGATTTTGGCGGTAACTGGTGCCCCGACTGCAAGATGCTCAGTGGGATCTTCGCCCTCCCCGATGCCGCACATTGGCTGGAGAGCCAGTTTGTTATGGTGCCGGTCAACGTGGGTCGCATCAATACCAACCTTGATTTGGCGAGCCGCTATGGTGTGACGATCAAGGCCGTTCCGACCGTCATTATCGTTACTCCCGACGGGCACGCCCTCAATGGCGACGGCTCCACGGCACTCGGCAACGCCCGCAGCATGTCGCCCCAGGCCGTTCTGGACCTGATTTCCGATTGGAACAAACGCGGCTAACGACTTGAAGCTCCGGATTTTTCCGGAGCTTCAGTTTTCTTCAAAGTGCGAGCACCTGCTCGGCTTCGTGGACCACTTCAGCCAGCACATCTGCTTCGAACGGAGAGGTCAGCCCTGCCTCAGAAACAAGCTGGGCAAAAGGTTTGGACCCGCCTTCCGAACAAAGTGTCCGATAGGTCTCCAGCGTTCCGTCCCGATCCAGGCGCGAGCCGAGCCATAATTGCAACGCACAGCACTGCGCCAGCGCATAGTCGATATAATAAAATGGCAGCCGATAGATATGAAGCTGGGCCTGCCACCGTCCACCCTTGGCCGGATAAGCGAGATTTCCCCAGTCCCTCCACGGCATGTAAAGTTTTTCAAGCCGCTGCCACGTCTCGTGACGTTCTTCCGCCGTCATTTCGGGACGGGCATAGATCTCGTGCTGAAAATGATCCACGCAGACGCCATAAGGAAAGAACGACAACGCATCAATCAGATGCATCCGCCGGTATCGTTCGGCAGCGCCATCCTCAACCAGATCGCCAATCTGGGGCCAGGTCAGGAATTCAAGCCCCATGGAATGGATCTCGGCCGCTTCCATGGTGGGCCAGAGCTGATCGATCCATGGAAGATCCCGGCTCTTCCAGTTCTGGAACGCATGGCCCATTTCATGGGTGAAAACGCCAATATCGTTATGAGTGCCGTTGAAGTTGGCGAAAATATATGGAGTCCCAATTGTCGGAAAGGATGTGCAGAACCCTCCTCCTGCTTTCCCTTCACGGTTCTTGAGATCAAGATATCCAAGCTCACGCATCTGAAGATAGAAATCAGCCATCTCACCAGAGGAGTCCAATTCGCGGAACATGTGCTCCGCCCTGGCTACGAGAAGATCATGGTCTCCCGCGGGTTCCGGATTGCCCTGGAGGTCAATCAGCGCCTCGTCCCAGGCCATGACCCGGTCCCACCCCATTTTCAGCCGTCGACGCTCCAGAAGGGAGCTGACGAGTGGTGTGACATGCGCCAGAACTTTTTCACGAAAGGCCGAGACCTGCTCCGGACCGTAGTCCGTACGCCGCATCCGGCGATAACCAAGCTCAATGTAATTCGCAAATCCCAGCGTCTTCGCCATACGATCACGCAGGGCAACGAGTTTGCCGTATAGCTCATCCAGCTCGGCGCCATGCGCTTCAAAAAAATCCCAGCGCGCTTTTTCTGCTGCATGACGGATATCCCGATCCGGTCCCTGAAGATAAGGCACGAGGCCGGACAGGTTGAGTATCTTCCCGTCAAAATCAATTTTTGCCGCAGCCAGAAGCGCTGTGTATTCCCCGGTCAGTCGGGCTTCTTCTTCCAGATCGGTTGTGATGCGCGGGTCAAACGTGGTTGTATCCGCTTCCCACAGCCGCACGACATGAGGCGTGACAATAGTTTCAAGTCCAGCACGATCTGAATCTGCCAGCAGACGCTTTTTAACCGCGACCTCGTGGTCGGTCGCCAGTGGTGACAGGCGGTCCGCATAATCACGGTCTGCTTTAGCCGCTTCATCCTGCGTATCACGTGAAAACTGGAGATGGACGTAGGAAGCCCAGGCCTCATACTCACGCCGCACGGCATCAAAAGCCATAAGGGCTTCGCGTTTTTCTCCCGCATCGAGCAGGGAGCCGATCACATCATAGCGGGCCTTCAGAGACTGTTCGTCAGGCCGGGGAAAAGACAGTTGGGAAAAGGGAGGGATTGTCTGCGTCATGGGGCAATTCTGACATTCCTCTCCCTCTGCGTCCATGCCCGTCAGGCAGGTTGGATGTCGCTCACGAACCGGGCAATACGGCGGCAGGCTTCGGCTAGCTGAGCATCCGAAGCCGCAAAAGACAACCGCAAATAGGGGCTATAACCAAACGCCGAACCTGGAACTGTCGCGACATGAGCCTCCTCAAGAAGCGCTTCAGCAAAAGCAACATCCGTATCCAGACGTCGCCCCTGTCCGGATTTTCGCCCAATGAGTGCTGCTACACCCGGATAAGCGTAAAAAGCTCCTTCCGGCATGACACAGGTCAGGCCAGGAATGTCTTGCAACGCACCTACGACCATGCCGCGACGCCGTTCATACGTTTCCAACATCCGGGCAATCCCGTCAGCGTCTCCGTCCAGAGCCGCGACCGAGCCGGCCTGAGCGAGCGTGCAGACGCCGGATGTGGAATTGCCCTGCACCGCGACCATGGCCTGGATCAGAGGGACCGGTCCACAGGCGAACCCGACCCGCCAGCCCGTCATGGCATAGGCCTTGGCCATCCCGTTCACGATCAGGATGCGGTCTGCCAGATCCGGCGCGACACTCAACAGGGAGAGGTGCTTCTTCCCGTCGAACGTCAGATGTTCGTAAATCTCATCACTCATCACGAGGACATGCGGTGCCTCACGCAGTACATCCGCGATGGCTTCCAGATCCTGACGTTCCAAAATGGCGCCAGTTGGATTGTTCGGGAAATTCAGGACCAGCCATTTCGTCCGTAACGTGATGGCTTTGCGGATCGTTTCAGGATCAGGACGGAAACCGTTTTCCTCTCGACAGCGGATCTCGACCGGAACCCCGCCCAGCATCCGGGTGATCAGCGGATAGCTCACCCAATACGGCGCAGGCACGATAACTTCATCGCCGGTTTCCAGCGACGCCATCAGCGCGTTGAAAATGATCTGCTTGCCACCATTCGCGACCATGATCCTGTCAGACGTGACGTCCAGAGCGTTGTCACGACGGAACTTCCGGGCGATGGCATCAATCAGTGGCTTCTGGCCCGGGATCGGCGGATAGCCGGTGTCGCCCGCTTTCGCTGCGGCATAGGCCGCTTCGATCGCTTCGGGCGGCGACGGAAAATCTGGCTGCCCCAGCGCCAGAGAAATGACATCCGCCCCCTGCCCCCTCAGTTCACGCGCACGGGCCGCCATGGCAATCGTGGCGGGACGGGGGAGATCTGCCAGACGTGAGGCGATGGTGAAACTCATGAAAGCCCCTGACAGAAACTCTGGATCCGGGTGCAGGCTTCCTTCAGAAGTTCCGTGCTGGTCGCATAGGAAATCCGGAAATATCCCGGGGTCAGGAATGCCGTACCATGCACGGCCGCGACCCCGGTTTCCTCAAGCAGGGCCGTCACGAAGGCTTCGTCTCCGTCAATAAGGCGACCACCTTTGCTCGTCTTGCCCAGTGTTCCGGCGATGGACGGAAACGCATAGAAAGCCCCCTCGGGAAGAGCGCACGACAGACCCGGCGCTTCATTCAGCATCCCGATTACGAGATTACGCCGCTCCTGATAGACCGCGACCATCTCGCCAATAAAATCCTGCGGGCCGGACACGGCTTCTTGTGCCGCGGCCTGCGCGATGGAGCACGGATTGCTCGTGCTCTGTCCCTGGAGCTTGATAAGCTGTTTCGTGAATTCCACTGGTGCAGCGGCAAATCCGATCCGCCAGCCTGTCATAGCGTAAGCCTTGGAAACACCGTTCATCGTCACGGTCCGGGAGCGCAGACGCGGCTCGACCTGAACAACCGTTTTGGCGACTGCCCCATCATACAGGAGCTTGGCATACATATCGTCCGTGAGGATCCAGATATCCGGATAGTCCAGCAGAACATCCGTAAGCGCTCTGAGTGCCTCAGTATCATAGGCCGCGCCTGTCGGATTGCACGGCGAATTGAGACAGAGCCATTTCGTACGAGGCGTGATCGCCGCACGAAGCTGTTCCGCCGTAAGGCGAAAGCCATTTTCAGGATCAGTCTGAACAATGACAGGCGTTCCATCGGCCAACGTTACAATATCAGGATAAGAGACCCACGCCGGTGCGGGAATGATGACTTCATCACCCGCATTCAGGGTCGAGACCATGACGTTATAAATAACCTGTTTGCCACCCGTGGAAACGCAGATTTCCTCGGCCTTGTAGTCCAGATCGAAATCAGCGTTCAGACGGGCCGCGACAGCCTTGCGCAACTCTAGTGTGCCCGGAACATCCGTATATTTTGTCTTGCCGGCCTCGATCGCCCGAATTGCCGCACGCTTGATGAAATCGGGAGTATCGAAATCCGGTTCACCCGCAGAAAGGCTGATGATATCACGGCCCTCTGCTTTCAGAGCGCGGGCTTTCTGGGTCACAGCAATCGTCTGACTGGGAAGGATACGGTTCAGACGGTCGGCAATAAAGGACATGACAGGGTTCCGGATCATTTCGATAGCGTGATTCTACGCATGTTCCAAAGGTTTTGACCACAGGCAACCACGCTCTGATCAACAAAAAAAGGGCGCCTCCCATAAGGAAGACGCCCGATGTGTAGCAGACCCGCTCAGTAAAAAGGTTAGGCCAGCTTTTCCATCTCACGCAGTACGGCCTGCCCCATCATTTCGGTGCCGACTCGAGCCATACCCGGAGACATGATATCGCCTGTCCGCAGCCCCGAAGCCAAAACATTGGAAACAGCCGTCTCGATCAGGTCGGCATCCTCACCACGATTGAGCGAATACCGCAGCAGCATGGCGAAGGACAGGATCTGAGCCAGCGGATTGGCGATCCCCTTGCCAGCAATATCCGGTGCGCTGCCATGAATCGGCTCGTATAGGGCATTGCGCTTACCATCGGCGCGAACCGGGCCAAGCGTCGCGGAAGGCAGCATTCCGAGCGAACCCGTCAGCATCGACGCCAGATCGGACAGGATGTCTCCGAACAGGTTTCCCGTCACAATAACATCGAACTGGTTCGGGTCACGCACGAGCTGCATCGCGCAGTTGTCAGCCAGCATGTGCGAGAGCTGGACGTCAGGATATTCGCGCTTGTGAATGTCGGTTACGACCTCCTTCCACAGAAGACCACTTTCCATGACATTGCACTTCTCAACCGAGCAGACGCGATTATCGCGCTTGCGGGCCAGATCGAACGCCACGCGAGCCACACGCTCGATTTCGGACGTCGTGTAAACTTCCGTGTTGATACCGCGACGGGAGCCATCGGGCAGTGTCTCGACGCCACGCGGCTCACCGAAATAGATGCCACCAACCGTCTCGCGAACGATCATCAGGTCAAGCCCACGCACCACTTCAGGCTTCAGCGCAGAGGCGTCAATCAGGGCATCAAACAGCTTGGCCGGGCGCAGATTGGCGAACAGTTCAAGTTCCTTGCGGAGCTTGAGGATCGCAACTTCCGGGCGCTTGTCGAACCCGACATGGCTCCAGGCCGGATCCCCCACCGAACCGAACAACACCGCGTCGGACTGACGGGCCAGTTCAACAACCTCGTCGCGGATCGGCACGCCGTGTACGGCAAGCGAGGCTGCACCAACGAGTTCTTCCGTGATTTCAAGCTTCAGCCCGCGATGCGCACTCATCCAGTGCACGATCCGCGCTACTTCGCGCATGACTTCCGGCCCGATCCCGTCTCCGGCTAGAACCAGAAGCTTGTGTGCGTCGCTCATTTCACAGTCCCTATGGTAATTGACGGCACCCATGCACGGCTGGGGCGATGTTCAAAGCTGCTGATCTCGGCATCATGGGCCATGGTCTGTCCGATGTCGTCCAGCCCTTCGAGCAGCATGTGCCGACGGAACGGATCAACCTCGAACGCGATGGTCTCGCCATTCGGACGCACGATCACCTGACGTTCCAGATCCACCGTCAGGCGCGAATTCGAACCCTGACGGGCATCGTCCATCAGTTCGTCGCAAATCTCACGCGGCAGCGGAATCGGCAGGATACCGTTCTTGAAGCAGTTATTGAAAAAGATATCGGCAAAGCTGGGCGCGATCACACAACGGATCCCGAAATCCAGCAACGCCCACGGGGCATGCTCGCGCGAAGATCCGCAGCCCAGATTGTCGTAAGTAATCAGGATTTCGGCATGCCGGTACGGCTCCTGATTGAGCACGAAATCCGGCTTTTCATTGCCATCTGCGTCATAACGCTGGGCGGCGAAAGCATTCTTCCCCAGACCGGTTCGCTGAATGGTCTTGAGGAAGCGGGCTGGAATGATCTGGTCCGTGTCGATATTCTCGGTCGGCATAGGTGCCGCAATGGCAGTGAGCTCCGTGAACTTGTCCATCAGACGGTCTCCTTCACCAATTCACGCACATCGCACAAACGGCCCGTCACAGCTGCCGCTGCCGCCATGGCAGGCGAGCAGAGATGAGTCCGGCCATCAGGTCCCTGACGCCCCTCGAAATTACGATTGGAGGTTGACGCGCAACGCTGACCCGGCGTCAGACGATCCGGGTTCATCCCCAAACACATCGAGCACCCTGCCTCACGCCACTCAAAACCGGCAGCAAGGAACACCTTGTCCAGTCCTTCCGCTTCAGCCGCATGCTTCACCAGACCGGAGCCGGGAACGATCATGGCTCGAACGCCGTCGGCAACATGACGACCACGCACCACATCCGCCGCCGCGCGCAGATCTTCCAGACGGCTGTTCGTGCAGGAGCCGATAAACACGACATCCACCGGCGTCCCGGCAATTTTCTGCCCGGCTTCAAGACCCATATAATCCAGAGCACGCTGGATCTGGGCGGCACGGGCCGGATCAGCAACATCCGACGGAGACGGCACGAAACCGTCGATCGGAAGCACGTCCTGCGGGCTGGTACCCCAAGTCACGGAGGGAATGATTTCCTCTGCGGCGAGCGTGACTTCGGTATCGAAGTAGGCACCTTCGTCAGACGCCAGACTGCGCCAGTACTCACAGGCCTGCTCGAACGCTTCGCCCTTCGGCGCGAACGGGCGGCCCTTCACATAAGCGAAGGTCGTCTCGTCAGGCGCGACCAGACCTGCACGCGCACCGGCTTCGATGGACATGTTGCACAGCGTCATACGCCCCGCCATGTCCAGATCGCGGATCGCGGATCCTGCAAATTCAATGACATGCCCGGTGCCGCCGGCAGTGCCAATGCGCCCAATAATGGCCAGCATGATGTCCTTGGCCGTCACACCGGGGCCGACCTTGCCTTCAACCGAGACGCGCATGTTCTTCGCGGGTTTCTGCAGGATCGTCTGGGTCGCGAGCACATGCTCGACCTCGGACGTGCCGATCCCGAACGCCAGCGACCCAAGGGCGCCATGCGTGGAAGTATGGCTGTCACCGCAGACGATCGTCATGCCCGGCAGAGAGATACCCTGCTCCGGCCCGACAACATGCACAATACCCTGAGAGGCGGAGCGCAGCGGGAAATAGGGAACGCCGAATTCGGCGACGTTTTTCTCAAGCGTCTCGATCTGGAGGCGGCTTTCCGGCTCCTCGATCGGCTTGGAACGGTCGGACGTGGGGACATTGTGGTCCACCACGGCCACCGTGGCATCCGGACGACGCACGCGACGCCCGGACATCCGCAGGCCTTCAAAAGCCTGCGGACTTGTCACCTCGTGAACGAGATGCCGGTCGATGTAGAGGATGCAGGTCCCGTCCTTGAGACGTTCGACGACATGATCGTCCCAGATCTTGTCAAAAAGGGTTCTGGGCGAATTGGTAACGGGCATCCTGTCTCTAACTCCGAACGGTTTAGGAAGCGGCCTTGCTGTCCGCCTTCGGCAGATCGCGGGGACGCTCGGCAATACGGGCGGACTTGCCCGAACGGCCACGCAGATAATACAGCTTCGCGCGACGGACCTTACCGCGACGCACGACTTCGATACTGGCGATCGACGGTGCGTACAGCGGGAACACGCGCTCGACGCCTTCACCATTAGAAATCTTGCGAACCGTGAAGTTGCTGTTCAGGCCCTTGTTGGAACGGGCGATAACAACACCTTCGAAGCTCTGAACACGCTCACGCGTGCCTTCGACAACGCGGACGCCAACGCGGACCGTGTCACCTGCAATGAACTCGGGAACAGCGCGGACGCCGGAAAGACGCTCGATCTCGCGCGCCTCATACTGCTGGATAATGTTCATGACCAAACTCCTGAAAACAAAACTTCAATGGACCTGCTGTCGTGCCAGATACGCATCCCAGAGGTCCGGGCGGCGCGCCTTCGTGACGGCGATTGACTGTTCATGGCGCCAGCGGGCGATGGCACCATGATTGCCGGAGAGAAGAATGTCGGGCACGTCCTGCCCCTCCCACACTGCCGGCTTGGTATACTGTGGATATTCAAGAAGCCCGTCGGCGAAGCTTTCGTCCTGACCGCTGACATCCGATCCCATGACGCCGGGAAGGAGCCGTACGCACGCATCCAGAAGAGTCAGGGCAGGAATTTCTCCGCCTGACAGCACGACATCGCCCATGCAAAGCTGTTCGATATCGTGCTTTTCCAGAACGCGCTCGTCCACGCCTTCAAAGCGCCCACAGAGAACGACGACCCCCGCTCCGGACGAGAGACGCTCCGCATCTTCATGCGACATGCGCTTGCCACGTGGCGTCGGGTAGACGACCGGACGGCCATCCAGCGCAGGAAGCGCCGAGAGGGCCGCATCCAGAACGTCTGCCCGCATCACCATACCGGCTCCGCCACCGAAAGGCGTGTCATCGACGGCCCGGTGACGTCCCAGTCCATGCTGCCGCAGATCGTGCGCCTCGCAGGACCAGATCCCCCGCTCCAGCGCCCGGCCCGCAAGGGAGAACCCCAGCGGCCCCGGGAACATGTCCGGAAAAAGGGTCAGGATGTCCGCGCGCCAGCTCATGCCCGCACCTGGACCTCGCCGGAGAGATCCCCCTCGACCTCGACTTCAACAGGAGGGACAAGGACCACTTCCCGTTTCGCAAGATCCACATGAGGAACACAAGCCAGCGTGAATGGCACGATCAGACCACGATCAATTTCGAGGCTGACGCCTGCGCCGTAATCGTGAACGACCGATACCGTCCCGAGAACATCTCCGTCTTCCGAGACAGCCGTCATACCGATCAGATCGGCATGATAGAATTCGTCGTCTCCGGTTTCCGGAAGGACGGTGCGCGGAACATACAGCTTGGCATTGACCAGACGCTCGGCAGCCGTACGGTCAGAAATATCCTGACCTTCAGCATCCGTCAGTGCAGCCACGCCTGCCGAGACCCAACGTGCCGTCCATGCCCGCCCCTGCCCGTCATGCAGCACGCCCAGCGTCTCGACCGAAGCCGGATCATCTGTGGCAGCATGAAGATGCACCAGACCGCGGACACCGTGCGGACGACCGACGGTGGCAATCAGGACATCGCTGTCAGGGTTGAAGCGGGGCACGTCTCGGGCTTCCTGAAAAGCGGCTCAATCAGGCCGCAGCAGCGGCAGCGGCAGCCTTGGCGCGTTCCTGAGCCTTCGCCTTCGGAGCGGACTGCTTGGGCTGCTCGTTGTAGGTCGGCTTCGGAGCCAGACCTGCATTGCCCAGGAAACGGGCAACACGGTCCGTGGCGAGGGCGCCATTGGACAGCCAGTGCTTGATGCGCTCGTCAACCAGACGGATACGGTCGGCGTGATCAGCCGGCAGCATCGGGTTGTAGGAACCAACCTTCTCGATGAAACGGCCATCGCGCGGGCTGCGGCTGTCGGCAACAACGATGTGGTAGTAGGGACGCTTCTTGGCACCTGCACGTGCAAGGCGGATCTTGAGGCTCATGAAATACTCCTGAGAGACAGACTTGTAAAAACGGGACGGATCAGACGAAAGGCGGGCGTCCACCGGGTTTCCCCCCGGGGCCGCCCATGCCCTTCATCAGATCCGCCAGACCTCCTGCACCACCCATGCCGCGCATCAGGCCACCAAGGCCCATCTTGCTGATGCGTTTCATCATGGTGGACATGTCGTTGAACTGTTTGAGCAGCCGGTTGATCTCCGGAACCGTAGTTCCCGAGCCTGCCGCGATGCGCTTCTTGCGGGACGCCTTGATGATGTCCGGCGTCTTGCGCTCCTGCTTCGTCATCGAGGAAATGATGGCCTTGTGACGCTTGAAGATCGACGTATCGAGCTCCTTGTCACCCAGCATATCCTTGATCTTTCCCATCCCCGGCATCATGCCGAGAATGCCGGAAATCGAGCCCATGCGGTTGATCTGGTCGATCTGGGAAACATAGTCATCCAGATCGAACTTGCCCGCGAGCATCTTCTTGGCGACGCGCTCGCCTTCCTCGTGATCGAGGGTTTCGGCGGCACGCTCCACCAGCCCGGCAACGTCACCCAAGCCGAGAATACGGCCGGCGACACGCTCGGGATGGAATTCTTCAAGCGCTTCGAGGTTCTCACCCGAACCGGTCAGCTTGATCGGCGCGCCCGTAATGGCCTTCATGGACAGCGCCGCACCACCGCGGGCATCACCGTCCATCCTGCTCATGACGACGCCAGTGATGCCAACAGCTTCGTTGAAGGTCTTCGCCGTGTTGACGGCGTCCTGACCAGTCATCGCGTCAACAACAAGCAGCGTCTCTGCCGGTTTGGTGAGTGTGCGGATGTCCCGCACTTCATCCATCAGCGCCTCGTCAATAGACAGACGGCCTGCCGTATCGAGAATAACGACGTCATAACCTTCGAGACGACCTGTCTCGAGCGCACGCTTTGCGATCTGGACAGGTGACTGCCCAGCAATGATCGGCAGAGCCTGAACACGGCCTGTCTTGGCGTTGACGCGCTCGGCCAACTGCTGAAGCTGGAGCTGCGCGGCTGGACGCTGGACATCGAGACTGGCCAGAAGGACTTTCTTGTTCTCGCGACCGGAAAGGCGCAGGGCGATCTTGCCGGAGGTCGTCGTCTTACCCGAACCCTGAAGGCCCACCATCAGCACCGGAACCGGCGGATTGGCAGACAGGTTCAGCGGCACCGCCCCCGCCCCGCCAAGCGCGTCGATCAGCGCGTCATTGACGATCTTGGCGACAGCCTGACCGGGAGAAACGCTTTCCAGCACCTCCTGACCAACAGACCGTTCACGGACCTTGTTGACGAAGTTCCGCACCACAGGCAGAGCAACGTCTGCCTCCAGCATGGCGAGACGCACTTCACGCATAGCCTCGGTGACATCAGCCTCTGAGAGCTTCCCGTTCTTGGAAAGCCCTTCAAGGACACCGGACATCTTGCCTGAGAGTTGATCGAACAACGGGTCACCTTAAAAGCAAACAGAAACACGCCACTGCGCGAGTCTTCGCGAGGTGGCGTGTCCGGAAACAGAGTTCATCTATCGCCTTGCTGTAGAGGCGTCAAGCGATAGACGCAGAAACCACGGTTTCAGGGCATGTCGTCCGGTTCACCCTCTGGCGGATGCCCCATCAGAGCCTTCATCTGCTCATGAAGCACCTTGAGCTTGTCCATGGTCTCCTTGCCCTGCTGGCGCTGCGCCGGCGTCAGCAGATCATGAAGCTGCTCCACGGTTTCAAGATGTAGCGCGGAGACTTTCGCCTTGAGCGCATTCTCCTGCCCGTTCAGATCTGTAAGCGTTGCGCGATCCAGATCACCCACGGCACTCAAGGCATCACGGATCTTGTCCTCGATGGCCCTCCCTTCGAGACGCAGCGCATGCTCGTCCTGATGCGCCTTGTCAAAAATGGCCTTGAGCTTTGTCTTCTGGGCCGCCGTCAGTGTAACGCCCGGAGGGACCGGAGGCATCATATGGCCGGGAGCGCCATGCGGACCTCCCGGAGGAGGCTGTACCCAGTCAGCCGCATGATGCGCCTGCGCCGAAGCCAGAAGAGGAGTCCCCACCAGACCCAAAGCCGCAATGGCGGAAAGAAAAACAGCAGGACGAAGGATCGTCATGGACGTCATATCCTTAGAGGTTATGGCAGCCGGAAACGCACAAGACGTCTCCATGACGTTCTTGATGGCATGCTTCAATGTTGCTGAATTCCCCCTCCTTCGTTTCAAAGAGTAAGAGTGCAGAGTATATGTAACACGACGACTTGACGACGGACGCTTCCCGTCGCATGTAGCATCCCGATCTGTACAGAATCCTTCAAAAACGAAGTCTGCACGGATGGAGAGGTGGCCGAGTGGTTGAAGGCAGCGGTCTTGAAAACCGCCGTGCGTGGAAGCGTACCGTGGGTTCGAATCCCACCCTCTCCGCCAGATAAATCAAAAATTCCCAGATTTTCCAGAGAGTTATTTGATTTGTCGAAATTCATCCCACCTTGAGACCCATCTTAAAAAATGCGTCATCGCGCGGCGCTCGGACGCGATATGCGTCGTTTATAAATTTCCCGATGTGACCTGCTAACTGATGTCCTGCTTTCTCCAGAGACATCTAGATGATCTGCAGGCGCGACTGAAACAGCGACCCACGAAAAAAAACGCTCAGAAATTTCTTGAAATCGTCGTCCGTGTTCGGCTAACGTTCTTGAGTTAGCTGACACCACAGTACGAAAAACTTCTAGCAAGCCCAGAAGGCTCTCTGCCACTGCTTCAAGCAGAGACCCTGTAGAACACTGAACGCCGAAAAAACCAAACGAAACTAGTATCATCGTTGGTCCCGTGAGGGGCTGGTTGGAAAGGCGTATCATGAGTTCTGTTTTCCCCCTTCGTCGCTCTGACGACATCTTTATAACGCGTCGGGAAGCTTCTGAGCGACTACGCGTGTCCCTCTCAACGATCGACAGATATGTCGCTGCGGGCGAGCTCGAACGCTTGAAAATCGGTCCAAGGCGAACTCTGTTTCGACTGCGCGATGTCGAAAGGCTCGTCCGTCGTGACGGCAGCGCTTCTTCCGCCATGCAGACCACACTGAGCAACGTCTGGTCGTAGCTGCTGATTTTATCAGCGCAGGATACCTGCGGATCTATCCTTTCCATGATGAAAGCTAGCGCTATGTTTGACGTCGCTGAGATTGACTTTGCTTGGGACAGCCCTTGGGACTCCCTGGAGATGAAATGCGTCTATCAGGATATTGTTTTCTGGATCCTTTGTGATGTTACTCGAGAGATTGATCCCTATTACAAGACTAATTGCTACAAAGTAGATAATCCCGATAATTTATTTTCGGCACCAACTACCGTAAACGACTTACATAACTTGTTCTGGGCATCTCCTTCGGAGATTTCTGAAGGGTGGTCTCTATTCAAAATGATAAACGGTAATTTTTCAGACACTAAGCTTTTTGAAATCCTCAATACATTTCTTTTCCTGAAAGACAAATCTACGGTTGCACAGCCAACGATAGATGAAATCATGGAGCTTTTGTTTGCCCGTGCTTCGCATTGGTCAGATAAACTGACGATTAAAGATCTCCTGCCTCAGCTGACTTCTGGCAGGATGATCCAGGTCCATGATCAGTCCCCGTCTGGAGGGCTGCCGCTGAACGTTATCGCGGAGCAAGTCCTGTTTTATAAAAGGCCGATACGATCTGACGAGCAGCTTATTCTTGCCCGTGCTTTGACATATCTTGGATGGCGACGGCATCGTACCGCCCAGACACGCCGATGGATTGCTCCCCCTGACTTTCCGACAAAAGATCCCGGCAAACTTCGATGGCATTAC
The DNA here is from genome assembly GCF_007988905.1 of Gluconobacter kanchanaburiensis NBRC 103587. GTDB lineage: Bacteria > Pseudomonadota > Alphaproteobacteria > Acetobacterales > Acetobacteraceae > Gluconobacter > Gluconobacter kanchanaburiensis. The sequence continues at coordinate 34,691 of NZ_BJVA01000015.1, read as the reverse complement.
AGGTGACGATGTCCGCCAAAGCACAGCGACTTCGCGAGTACCTTTGCACGAGAGAAAACATCCCGCAGGCGATTATCATGGCGTTTGATGGTCATCGAAGATCGATAGATACCAGCAAAAATGGCTGGTGACTGCGGGAATGTCCCTGATGGAACATCGGAAGACGGTCCAGTTGCGCGACGGGCAGCCAGAGACGACCGTTCAGAGCAAGACAAGGTGCATCCGCCCAGTGCAGACGTGAATCCGAGATCAGTTTCGTGATCTTTCCCGAAACGTCTCTCCGATAGACGCCGTTATCCTTCAGATTGGTGAAGTAAAGGTTTCCTGCGGCGTCCATGACGCTCCCCCCGAGCGGGGGTAAATCCGCCCAGGGCTGAACAGCCGCAGACAGATCGGTTGATGACACATTGGGATCGTCAAGAAATGCTGTTGGAACTTGAGACCACGGCCCTTCAAGCGGCCCGAAATACAGCCATTTCCCGTCCGGACTCACTTCAAGCGGATCGACATTCACCAGAAGCGGCCGATGCAGACCGTTCTCCACGACGTGCCCGTCCATGACAATCGGTCGATCTGTCCGTGCGCGTGTGGACGCGTCATTGTCCAGAACACGACGTGCCTGGCCTGTTTTGATGTCAAGAACAATCAGCGCCGCCTTGCCCGCATCAGTCAGATAGGCATGCATCCCGTTGAAACGGATATCGTCGATATAGCTCCCCGCCTGCGCGATCTCTGGGCCCAGAGGATAGATTCGCAGCACATGACCTGTTGCCGGATCAATGCGGACCAGTTTGGCTCCTCCAGATACGGGGACACCTCCAAAAGACGGAGTTCCCGTATCAACAACCCAGAGCGTACCGTCAGGAGCAACATGGAGGGCATTGACGCTGACAAAGCGATGTGTCGCATCCCGTCGGGGTTTCCAGCCACTCCAGTCAGCATCTGGAAACGGCTCTATCTTTCCATTCTTCGTCAGAAGAGCTACGGCCGGTCCGGAAAACCCGGTCCAGCGAGGGCCTGCGACAAACACATGACCGCCAGCAAGCGCTACGGCGTTCCAGTCCATGGCCGTAGTGGTCGCCTCAATCCTGATGGTCTGTGCATGGGAAGAAACAGGATGCGCGTATACCCCAACGAATCCTGTGAAAACGGCAATGGCGATCCTGCACAGGCCTCTTTTTGTGAAAGCCTGCCGTGAGCGCGGTCTCATGAACCCCATGACGTTAGATCCCTGCAATAAAGCCGGACGGCGTACCGTCAGCAGGATCCACGAACACCACGTCATCTGGCGCCCGTCGCGGCGTGTCGATAGCCAGAAAAATAACTGGGTGGCTTAGAATGCGGGGTACGGCATGTACCGCCCGACGGGGAAACACCAGAAGATGGCCGGGTGCAAACGGAGCCTCCTCCTTGGGATCATCAATCCAGAACGTGCCTGTCCCGGACAGGACATGAAGCACTTCATCGCACTGGGTATGATAATGCGGCGGCACATCTCGATAGATTCGGAAGACCCGAATACTGGCTTCCGGCTTGTCGGTCAGATAGGTGTCCAGCAGCATCGTGTCCGCCGTTTCGGGAAACGCCGCCGCAATTTTATTGAGATCGAAGCGACCTCCCGTCCGGTTCAGGGTCATCAGATGTTCTTCGTCATTCATGAGGTCTGCTCCTCTCAAGCGCTTTGACTGTTTTCGTCACGGTTCTCTCCGTTCAGGCAGGAAAACTTTCGAGCACGATCTTGCCTTTGGCCTGACCACTCTCGATCAGAGCGTGAGCCTCTCGCAGATTGGCGGCGGTGATCGCGCCAAGATTTTTGCCGAGCGTCGTACGGAGACGCCCTTCGTCTAGAAGGCGCGACACCTCGTTCAGGAGTTTCCCTTGTGTGCTGATGTCTGCCGTTCCAAACAGTGAGCGGGTGAACATCAGCTCCCAATGCAGGGACAGGCTTTTGCGCTTGAGGGGTACAGCATTGAGTTCAGCAGGATCATCAATCAGGCCGAAATGTCCCAGAGGGGCAAGAAGTTCGACGATCTCTGCCAGGTGGCGATCCGTCTGCGTCGTCGAAAAGACAAAACCGGGAGCGCCCGTAGGAAGGCCAGCAACCTGTTCCGCCAGAGGCTTACTGTGATCGATCACGTAATCTGCCCCGAGAGATGTGACCCAGTCCTGCGTTTCGGGGCGCGAAGCCGTAGCAATGACCGTGATGTCGGTCAGAACCTTGGTCAACTGGATCGCCATGGAACTGACCCCGCCTGCGCCTCCAATGATCAGTATGGACGGCGTCGTTCCCGGGACAGGCCGACGAACGTCCAGGCGATCGAAAAGCATCTCCCAGGCGGTGATTGCTGTCAGCGGTAAGGCCGCGGCTTCGGCCCAGTTCAGGGAGCGGGGTTTGCGACCGACAATCCGCTCATCGACCAGATGAAACTCCGCGTTGGTCCCTGAGCGATTGATCGCCCCCGCATAAAAGACCTCATCGCCGACAGAAAAATCTGCGACGTCCGGTCCAGTGCCCACGACAACCCCCGCCGCATCCCAGCCCAGAACACGCCACTGACCTGCCTCTGGTGTCGCACTGCGACGGACCTTTGTATCAACCGGATTGACCGACACAGCCCTGATTTCCACCAGAAGATCCCGGCCCGAAGGGGCAGGTTTCGGCAGTTCAATGTCCTGAAGGGACGCCGGATTTTCGATGGGAAGTGGCGTCTGATAACCAATGGCCCGCATGATGTCTGCTCCTCTGTTGAATGAGGAGAAGAGTGAGCACTATGCTGTTTTCAGACAAGAACGCACTTTTAACGCCCATAGTGTCGGAAATAATACCGTTATGACCCGCATCCGCCATCAGTCGCTCGATTGCAGCCCCGGCTGCGCTGTTGAGGCAACGCTTCAGCTTATCGACGGGAAATGGAAGGGCGTGATCCTCTATCACCTGCTTCAGGGGACCTTACGCTTCAACGCCATCCGCAAGCGCCTGCCCAATATCACGCAGAGAATGCTGACAACCCAGCTTCGCGAACTGGAGCGTGACGGGTTCGTGTTACGGACGGTTTATCCGGAAGTTCCGCCAAAGGTGGAATACAGCCTCACTGCACGCGGGCGGACCCTCGAACCTGTCATTCTGGCTCTCAAGGCCTGGGGCGATGAGCACACAGAGTTCAGGCATGGTCCTGAGGCCCGTGCAGATCAAAATGGCATACTCTCGCCTGCCGCTAAAGGGACTGAATAATTGCTCAGTAGTCATTCGGCTAAGTGGGGGATAAAGGAATGTCTGGTTTGGGACGCGGAAACCTTGGAAACTACGATCTTAGCTGACTCTGGTTCGTTTTGACATTTAGTTCTAAAAGCTTATTGGATTGATGATATTTTGCGAGTCTGTTCTTATGACAGTAATTCTTCCCGCCAAACAAAACGACCCTCTACTTGAGGCTCTAGTTCAGAAGATTGGTTGTGAACGTCCAGAAATAGTAAATGTGCAGCCGGACAATAATCTAAAAGTAGGGTATTGTTGGTTTAACGCGTATGCAAAAGCAAATTCCATTCAAAATGGAGAAGTGATAAACGGTTGGGCATTTTGGATGATTGATACGGGAATTGTTGCCCAACACCACGCTGTTTGTAAGATTGATGGCGTTATGATCGATTTTACTCCCAATCAAGCAGAAAGCGATTTCATATTGTTTTCAATTTCTGACCGTCATAGATATGACTATGTTAATGCAAAAGCTTACCTTTCTCTTCTAATAGATAATAGCGGATATATTACTATAAGAGACAGGAATAACCAAGCCGTGACGCCGCCCAATGGAATCGGACCATACCGACAAATTGTCTCTGAGGAAGAGCGTTCGGTCATTCGACGACTGGTTCCTCATTTTATGGGGAGTGGAATACAATAAAAAGCCATTTCCACTTTCGGGGGCACGCTTCATCGCTTTCTACGACCGAAATGAGGGCGTCTGCCGCCTGTCCGCTTACGCGCCATGTCAGACATCGAAGTGGGGGTGGCGGTTGCCCGAAAGCCGACGTTTTTAGGTGAACCGCGATAGACCGCGTTTGGGACGCTCCTGCTGTTTCTGATCGATAGTCCGAACGGCATCTCTCGCGAGAAACGGACATTCAGCGTTTGCGTGAACGGCATCGTAGGTCGACAAAAATCTGTTGCTCACCGACCAAGCGGCCTTTAGGTCCGGTAGCCTAAGTTTGTCAGCCACCGTGAGATGATCGTGCCACCTTCAGCTCAGTATTTGTTGTCGCGTGAAGCTTGGATTCCCGGTGAGGGTTACGTCCTGCTATTGACGCCAGGAGAATTGGAAATCCTGGAGGACGATCTGCGGGTAAGCGGACTCTGCAGCAAGGCGGTTCCGAAAGTTCCGAGCGCTCTGCGCGGCAAACCCCTTCTCTGCTTTGTTAGCGCCGCGCGCGGAAAGTTCACGCATATCGCGCGGGCGACGGCATATTATCCGGCAGAATCCGGGCGCGATAAGCTGGATATCTGGAGTTTGTCCGAGCTCGCCAAACCGGTCACTCTAACCACCTTATCACGTCGTATGAGCGGGCCGCAGGCATGGCGGGCCAAGCTGGCGTTAAAGGGCGGTCACGTGTCAGGTGCTGCCTTTGTAGTATTAATGAAGGCGCTGGAGGCCCTCGATGCTGACGCCTATGGCATCGCTGCGGGGCTGATCGATGCGCGCGACGACCGTGATGATGATGCGGAGCCGGTTAACGCACGCATCAATTGGGCTTTCCAGCGCGACGCCGTTATCACGGCGATGGAGATTGCTGGGATTCCTTCGGCTTGGCTCGAACTGCCCGCACACGCGCCAGACAACCTCGCCGACGATACGGCCTCGATCTTCGACAGCGATGAAGACATGGTTTCGATCGAGGATCTCGTCATCCTGCAGGACGCGGACACTCCCGGCGATGACTGGGAATTCGTTAAGCGTCAGCGTTACGCGGCGAAGATGTATCGTGACGGCAACACGCAACTGACCGTAATTCTGGCCAATAAGCTTGATCTGGAAAAGCAGCTTGGCGTTGACCTCATCTACTACAATGAGACGTACCACTCCGTTGTGTTCGTCCAATACAAGATGTTCAGGGGGGAGGACGGAGAACTCGGTTATCGGGTCGATCCCCAACTCGGCATTGAGATTGCACGGATGGATTCTGCTGCCCGCGAGCTGGCGAAAGTCGCCGCGGACACGAGTTGCGATGGTTACCGGATCGGCTCCGACCCATTCTTTCTCAAGTTCTGCAGTAAGCTCATTCCAGCGAAGGTGACCGGCCATGTTCCTGGGATCTATGTCCCGCTCAGCTACTGGAAGCGCTTGGCGAGTGACCCGCGGGCGAAGGGCAAACGTGGCGGGACGATCGTCTTCGACCATACCTTCGGCCAACGGCGGCTCACACCTTCGGCGTTCACGGATTTGGTCCGCCGCGGCTGGGTTGGTACGTCCGCCCATCAGGGACGCGAGCTTCTTTCCTATCTGCGTGGCGCGCTGCAGGGGCAGAAGGGTGTGGTGTTTGCCATTCAGTCGGGCATCGAGCCCGAAAAGGATGAGGAAGGCTTCGACATCCCCACTCCGAAGGCGCCGCGCAAGCGCAAGGACAAATATCCAGGGCGGAACATCCCCCGGAAGGTCTGGTCGATATAAGGCGCTTCCGGCGTCTGTGAAGACAGCCATACACGGCTGATAATAAGGCGCGCGCTGCCAGAGGGCTTCGCGCGGAGCGAATGGCAAGTTACGTTAGAAGTTACCGTTCAGAACTCGACCGGCGAACGACTGGTTCTGGGAGATTGTGTTGAAAAAGTCAGATTGAGGTGTCTGCTCAGGATTTTGTATGCAATTGGGAATGAAAATTCACCATGATTACAAAGCTCTATCCATTATCATATCGAACCTAAATGTTGAGTAGAAGCTCCAGAGGGACTTTTTCAACACAATCGGGACAAAATGGTCGTTCACAAACATGCTCGGCCATAGCCAGTTTCGGTGCCAACGGACATTCACTCAGTGGCGACGCTGCCCCGATGAATGGGCAAGACTGATCGGTGGCCTCATAAATACGATGCATGCCTGTAATCAGCTGAAACGACGAAGTACGACTCATTCTTGAGTTCAAATAACGCGCCAAAGCTGATAGTTATTCCTGATGCCCACCACCGCCTTTTCGAACCATTTCAGACGCGAACTTGATGTCGGCCAGCTCGCCCGCCTGATGCTGTGGGACACGCCGGAAGCGAGTGAGGATCACCTCTCGGAGGCTCAGCGCGCTTGGATCCGGACTGACGTACGCTGCTCGTCCTGCGGAGTGGGCGGCGCCCAGATTGTGCGGGCAACCAAGTCCACTGGCACACGGGGTGGCACCCGACAAGCGCATTTTCGCTTCATCGGCGACGATGCCATGGACGCTCACCACCGCTTTTGCGAGTTCCACGGAGCCGATGGCCAAGAGCGGCAGTCCGAAAGTCTCGTCAACTTCGGAAGTGCCAAAACTATCGAGACCCGTCTTATCGGCCGGCTCGTCTGCAAGGGGATCGAACAGGGTATCTTCGACCAGACCGCGATCCGGGGAATGCGGCAATGGTTTTTCGATCTGAAGGCGGCAAACCGCTTTACCATCACTATTAATTCGACGGCAGTAGATTGGCTCTCTGCGCTCCTGCGTCACCCTATCTACCCACGATGGGTCTTCCACCCTGTGCAGGCGCAACTTCCTGGCTTCGACTGGAAGCAGGCGACAAATCATGCATTCACCGAGCAGTTTTGGCCACTTTTCGATCACATGTCTGGCAGGCGTCTTCGCAATGCCGAATCGCGAACGAAGCACTTGGTCGCATGCTATGCGGGCCAAGAGGTGTTTGACCCAGCGGCGCTCAAGCCGAGTTATGAGCTGACTCTCCAGCTCGCGTCCTTCGTCGGACGTAACTCCGGACTCGACTTCAGCCGGTCTAAACCCAGCGAATATCGGTGGAAGGGTGCGCCGCCAGCGCTGATGGCCTTGTGTGCCCTCATCCTGTTCGTCTCGGACTGGCAATTGAACGCGGCGATCGGCAAATTCGCGCAAATTATGGCAGCGCCTGCTCCGAGCGATCCGCTCCTTGGCAACGTCGTCGGACTGAATCCCTTCCACGACTATGCTGCCTGGCAGATGGTGGTGCTCGCTCAGGAGATTTCGGAGCAACCCACTGGAATCCGCGTCTATGATGCCGAACTCGCGCGGATCGAGGCCGAACTGCGCGAAGCCTATCGCGCTTGGACCCAAAGGCAGAGCTGATCGCTCGTCACGGTGGCGGAAGGCACATCTGGCTGACCAATTTGTCATACCCTTCCAAGCCGGCCTACCCCATCTTCTTGAGCGGACAGGAGGCTGTCGGCTTCCTGTCGGGCGTATGTGCCTATGAACGGCTTGCTGCATAGCAGACATGAGCAGCGCGATCTCTCGCGATCGAGTTGGAGTGGAAGAGGAGGGTTTGCTTTCAGTGTATAAATACAAAAGTAGACACGGAATTGGAGTAGAATGTGCAACGCCCAGGCATTCCATCGCCCTTTAATCCGAATAGATCGTTGCGTTTAATTATTCAGAGACGTATTTTAGAACCAACCGTGGCGTTACTGAACCACGATTTCTTTATGGTCGCAATATCTATTTCGGCCAATCATCTTCGCCGATCGCAAATACATGCCAATGAAATTCTTTCTTTAGCTTCGTTTCTATAACTGATTTATATGCCGACGTTAGCGTTCCCTCACGTGCACGCCTCAACATGGAAGCTACATCTTCGCGCCTCACCGAGTTTGATTTCAAAATCTTTTCATATACATCGCGTTGAGCAACAATAATTTGCCACTTTCCTGGCGCGCATTCGAGTGTATTTAATGTGGCGTTATCAATTTTCTTGATAGATACGTCCCTAAGTTTTTTGAAATCATAGTATAATGCAGCAAGTTCTTGGGAGGTATTGGTACCTCTTAGAAATTTAACCTCTATCATTACCGCCGCTGTGCTGCTCTTTGAATTCTTAAAAAATACAAAATCGAGTGTCTTGGGTGCCCCCGCCGTAGGTGTCGCTTTCGTTACGGGCACCTGAGCAACTGCCTTCCAACCTCGGCCAAAACCGATTTCGAACAACGGAGGATATAAAAAATGCTCGCTGTATAGAGTTCTCGCCGAAGTTGCTTGTTTAAAGGTTAGCCAAGCAGCAGTCCCCTCAACTAAGCGTCGCACTAGCTTTTCTTCCAGTTTTCTTTGTCTTTCTATGGGGAACGTCTTAAGGGCCATAATTTATTGTGATTCCGATCTGGTTTTTGTCAAGTAGACCAAGGGGAGAGTTTCTTATTCAGTACAATACCACCTATTTCTCTATTCGTGGGGTATTGAAAAAGCATTCTTTCTAACACTTCACGGCTGCTTTCCGTTACGCCGACAATAAGCTCTAATGACCGTCTCGTGCGCACAGTGTCCGTCACACTTAGTTGAATAAACGCCGCGAAACATTGTCCGGGGCATCCAAAGCGGACAGTCTGCTCTCCCCCCCTGATCTGCCTGTCCGCTCAGTCATATAGGAGCAGACAGGCGGCAGTCGCTTACATGTCGGACGTCGAAGTAGTGATGGCGGTTGCCCAAAAGCCGACATTGTCATGCGACCCGCGATAGACCGCGTTTGGGACTTTTCTACGGCTCCAGAACGGTAAGTAAAACGGCTACTTTTGACAGAAGCCGACAATCAGCGTTTGCCTGACCGGGATAGCCGAGGGTCAAAGAATGGGCCGACTGCGGCCTGAGAGCTATTTCGTCGGCCGACCGGAAAACCGGACTAATACCATGACGACCAGCATAGCCGCGCCTCGCAAGGTGCGGCCGGTAGAGGCAGAATTCTGAACTTATAATTGGGACCATGGCAATCGGCAGCGCAGCCTGTCGCATCAACGTGTCGCGGCGGCTATATTCCCACGATCTCGATTTGCTCGGGTTTCACTAATTTACGATCGATGAGTTCTTGCCGAGCAGCTTCTGGGCTTGCGGTAAAAAACAGCACGCGCAAATCCTCGAGCGCGCGCGAGAACGATACATAGGCAAGACGTTGCCCCCTCGCTCGCTGACCGTCGGTCGGCTCGCCGGCCGTCGATGGCGTCAGTGTCTTGCTGAAATTATAAAGATTCCATGCCGCTTCGACGTCGTCATAGACAATCATCACCTTGGCATATTCCTCGCCTTTGACGCCGTGCTGCGTGCTGTAGGCCGTGTTCTCGCCGATAAAGGATGCGTATGACCCAATCTCGTCAGGTCTCATCGCGAACAACAGGTCGGCAAGCCAGTCGCCTTTATCGAGCGCGTGCTCCTCTTCAACATACGCTTCCTCGCGTGGCTGGCGATCAAGCTGTTCGATCAACCTGTCCCCGGCCGGGATAAGCTGTTTTGCCACACCGAACCGCAGAATGTCGCCAATGGTTCCCGAAGCCCAGAGGTCAGCAAGCTGCCCAACGAGACTGAGTGACGTGTCCACCATCTCCTTGAGCGTGTTATCGGCATTGGGCCCGTTGGCCGCGAATGCGGGGCTGTTGCGGCGCAAAACATCGAGTATCTCACGACTGCGATCGTTCGCATGCGCCTCGACGAGCGGATGGAGGATCGTGGTCAGCGGCTGAACCAAGAAATGCTCACCCGCCTCGAAGGCTTCCTCCGCCCGCGTGGATGCGTAGGGACCATTGAACAGTCGATTGAGCTCGGCGAATCCCATCCGCCGGGCAATCATCTGATTGGCGAGGAACAACTTGATGACGTCGTCGCGGTCCGCCCAGCCCCAGTCGGCCATCGCCTTGTCCATACGCGCGAGCGCCCGCTTGATCTGGTCGTCGGAATAGCGGTTACGCGGCAGCTCAGGTTTTTCCGCCTTTACCAGCCGAAACAAAACGCTTCCCTCACGACCGGCATTGTCGCCCGCGGCATATTGTTTGACATCGGTCCGGAAGGCGTTGAGCAATCGGATGACGCTCTCGGAGCAGCGGAAGTTCTCGGTTTTTGTTATCGGCATACCCTCCCCGGGAGCCGTGAAGTCCCCCGCACTGCCATCGTAAATCTGCTGCCAAGGGTCGCCAAAGTAGCCGACTATCGGCAGTCCTTCGCCCTCACCGACCAAGTTGAGGCCGCTCACAATGCCGGGAAAGGTGTCCTGCGCTTCGTCGACGAAAATATAAGGGAAGCGAAGCCCGGTGATCCGTCGGAATGTGGCGTTGTGCGCAAAGAGATAGGTGGCGATCTCGATGATGTCGTCATGGCCTAGCCGCCCGCCTGGATAGTCGCCCCATTTGGCATCGTCGTATCTGAAGCTTGCGACCGCATCGAGCGCGGCGATGTCCTGCTCGTAGCTTGCAGCTTTCGCGCGCGCCTCGGTAGCTGCGCGGCTATTGCCTCCATTATCCTTGTCGCGCTCTTTCTGGATGAGTGCCGGGATCCGGCCTTCACGCAGCGCCTGGCGGATGTCATCGTGAAAGCGACTGATCTGTTCCCATAAGAAGCTGTGGAGGGTCGACACGAGATAGAGATCGTCAAACCCCAACCGCGTCTTAATCACCGACACCGCTCGTTTGGTAAAGGTGATGCAAGCGACCCGTTGCCCATTCTGCCTCATTTGCGGGCCTTCACGCTCACGCACGCGGGCGAGCGCGTCGATCAGAGAGGTCGTCTTGCCCGACCCTGCGCCTGCCACAAGAGCGAAGCTGCGATGGCGATCGATACAAGCCCGAACGTCGGCATCCGCTTGGGTTTCGACCCGACCGGTCATGCGCTCGCTCCCACTCCCGCTTGCGGTGATGAGGAGGAAACTGGCGACGGCGAAGCCGACGTCGGTGTTGGTACGAGCGATGACGATTGGGACGGCGGGGGGGCACCGCACAATCTCTTCTCCAGCCAGCGCAACCCTTCGGCTATATACGCGGGAACGATCCAGGTCGATTTCATCGCCAGCAGATCCATTGCGAAGTCGGTTTTCTTAAAATCTTTGGATCCGATGCGCTCGTAGATAACAGTGTAGGCGTCGGGCAGCAGTGGCGGGATAGTCTTGCCGATTGATAAAGTATTTGCGCGAAGCAATGCAAAGTTCTCGTAGGAAATGGCTTCTTCAAGCGTTCGCGGCGTCATGGGTATCTGCATGCCGCCCTCGCTGACTGTCACTGTCATTTCAAAGGCGATGCAGCGATCCTTTATGCTGTCGATTTTGTCGCTCGCAGTCATGGCCAGCAGGTCAGCCACCGTGCTTTTGCCACATAGCTTCTTCAGCGAGGCATTCGACGTTCGGGCGCCCGAAACATCGGCGCGGCACGTGGTTGGATATCCGGTCGGCGCGACAGAATCGAGGTCGGTTACGACCAGATAGGGAATGCGCAGGAAGTCGAGCAGCCCCTCAAAACGGTGAGCATAGGCGCCCCCGACCTCAAGGATAGTCAGATAGCATGCACGGAGGCGCGCCGCCGCCGTTTCGATCATCGACGGCAGGAGAAGCTTTTCGGCGGCACCCTCGACCAGAACAGCGGCGTCAGCAAAAAATAGGTCGCAATGCGTAAGTCGCAGATAGCGCTTCAGGAATATCAACGTGTCGGCGGGCGAGATCACTGTGCCATCAACGACATCGGCTTCCGGTTGGAACGCTCGCAAGCTGCGGACGGAGGATGCATTGCGGATGGCATTCGGGGTATCTTCGCCCGCAAGATAACATCGTTGGAAATAGCGGACCTTCTCGAAATCGACCGCGTCGAGGATGTGAGACGAATGTGTGGTAACGACGAGTTGAGGCACTAACGTCGGGTGTTCGGCCGCTTTGGCCGATGCGTCGATCACGCTCCAGATATTGGCGATGAAGGTTTGCTGGACCTGGGCGTGGAGATGTACTTCAGGCTCTTCGATAAAGATGAGCAAGCAGAGCGGCCGGCTTTCCGGCGTGGCGACCCACTGCGAATGGAAATGGCGCGCTTGGATCGCCATATAGATGAGATTCTTGAAGCCCAAACCATTGTAGAGTTCAGGCAGTTCATGCTGTCGGCCGGGATCGACATAAATGAGTTCGGTATTGCCCCGCAAAGCGCTTTCTGGACTGAGCGACGAGACGATCTTTAGGTCACGATCGTTGACCGACGGCACGCCCAAATCTTTGATAAGGTTGATAAGCGGCGCGAACTGCTTTTCGTAGTGTTTTGTGAGATCGGCATTATTTTCATCGATCACGCGATGCGCTTCGGCGGCCGACTGGGCCTGGTCGAGATTCTTGCGGTAAAACGTAGCAAAGGCGGCGGAAAGCCGATTGCTGCGACTGTCATCGTCGTCATTGATGTTGCGCTGCGCATCAACGAACCGGACGCGGATGAGTTGACGAACAAGCCGCTTGCCCTCGTCTGGTTCTAGGGGCGTCGCATCGGCGGCGACCTCGCCATCCTCACCCTTTATTTCCTCGAGTGATGCGTATCGCGTGATCCCGTGTCGCGCGAGATTGGTGTCGGTTGCGAGGTATTGATAGAGGCTCCGTGCGCGCTTGCCATCATCGCCGATCGGGTAGGCGGCGAAATATTCTTCGCGGAGCTTTTTCGGTTCCTCAATGCCGAACTGCAGCCGAAGGCCGACCTTGGTGAAGTCGGACAGCTTGGGAAGAAGCGTGAAGACACGGCCGAAGGCGACCGTGTTAGGGTCAATTTCAAACCACAGATCGAGCTCAATTTTGGGCAGGTCTGCGGCGTCGCCAGTTGTGGCAAAGGCTTCGAAATCGGCAAGGCGAGCCACTGAGAAATCGTGAATCTTGAATTCCCGCCCGTCGAGAAAGGCACGGAAGACTGCTGTCGCCGACGTTTTCCCGCTATTGTTGGGACCGACGAACACCGTCTCCTTCGTCTCGATGTCGATCGTCACGTTCTCGAGACGCCGAAAATTGCGGATCGCGACTTTGTTTAGTTTCATCTGCCCCGGCTACCTGGATGTTACGATTGCCGGACCAACTGTACCGCAGACGCGGATTACTTCACGTTAAATTTCCGCCGATATGAACAGGGTGGCTCAAACATAGCGCGGGCTCAAACCGTTTGTGGCAGGCCAAATTCAACTCGGCCGAGCTTGGCGAAGCCCCTGCGCAGCACTCAGCCGGCAACGTGATAGCAAGGCAGCTTCTGGCCGCGATGCAATGCCTTCCGAATGGCTTGTGTTGGGCGCGCTGCTGCCAAGCGGCTTTGCCTTCGAATGGCTGGCTTTGGCGCAAGCTGCCGTTCAAAGCCTAATATGCGAACGACCGGCTTTGGTCGGTAGGCGTCATGAACATGGGCGCAGGCTATGTCTGCTTTCGGCCATCCCTTTCCGATAACAGAGAATCCGCCGTCCCCCACATAGCGAACAAATTTCTGCTCTCCAGCGTCCCTCAGAACCTTGAGAGCAGAATATTCCCCCGACTACGCCCACGGCGTTCATACCCACAGCGCCTAAGCACCGAAAAAACATCTTGGGCCCATCGCCCGTGCTCGGTGTCTTCCATGATGAGATGATCCGGCCACAACGTCGCAGGCGCCTCGCGGAAAAACGGCAGGAGCGCCCGGTCTTCGTAGCCTTCGATGTCGATCTTCAGAACATGCACGGCCGTCACATCACAGGCCTGCAGAATATCCAGAAGCGGACGGATCCGCACTGGAGCACCGTGCCCCGCGCCGATCCGACCGCCACCAAAATCCCCGTTCACCTGTACAAGCTGACCAGAGCCGTCCTGGTCGCCCACCGCAACACGCAAGAGATCGGCCTGCATCCCGTTCAGCCTCAGATTGGTTGTCAGGCGCTCGAACAGCACCGGGTTCGGCTCAACGGCGATGACACGGGCTTCTCTCTGGGCGGCATAGAGGGAGAAGAACCCCATATTCGCGCCCACATCCACAAACGTCCCGCCTTTCGGCAGATGGCGCCGCAGCCATTTCAGCTCACGATGATTGTAGCACGCGCCACACACCGCCGATTTTGCATCCGTCTGATTGTCCTGCGGATAAAACCGCACCTTCAGCCCGAACAGGGTCGCATCGACAGGACCTGAGGAGCAGTCTCGTTTGAACCGCTCAATGAAAGGCCGTCGCAGACGGCTATATCCCAAGGGCGTGTTGAAGAAGACTTTCCGGATTTTCTTCTGCACGTCCGTCAATGGATAGGCACCAAAAGGAAGCGCACGTGCAAGAGGGTGTCCGTCCAGCACGATGTGCTCAGAAGACGGCTCTGAGTATTCTGACATAAGAGATGATGACCGTATGGAAGGAACGACGCGGCTTCGACGAAGCCAGACGGCAGGGTCAGGACGTGCTGTGTCCGACGGACCGATCCGTCACAGTTTCCCGACCTCGCGGCAGAGCTGGAGCAGACCGCCCATCCGCTGCTGCAGCACGGCCCCGAGCACCATCACGCCCTCCAGCAGGCGCGCGCCTTCCGTATCCGCCCGCAGGCTTTCCAGGCGCCCTTTGAGCAGCGCATGCTCGATCTCGATCAGACGCAGCACGTCGTGCAGACCGGCATGCAGCTCTTCGAGACCGGCTGGACGGGGTGGTGGCAACAGTGGATCTTCAGGCATGACAATCCCTTGGACAAAAATGTCGGTTTCATGCGAGGATCTGACGATGACGAGTCACGGGCCACGCAACATTTCGACGCCAAGTGATACGGTTTTCCGACTTCCATATCAAGCGGAATATCGTATTCATGCCTCATTTCCGAATGAGGACCCTCCGCGTGCCCCGACATTCCAGGCGAAAGCGTAAACTCATGGACGACCAGATCCGCCTGATGCGCGAACGTGGCGAGCGCCTCCGCGAAGCGGCGCAGAGTATTGGCATCACCCATGCCGCCAAGGCGGCGGGTGTGCCATATACGACCCTGAGGGACTATATGAATGGCGGGGAGATGAAGTTCTCCGCCCTTGCGTCGCTGGCCCGGGTCTGCGGCGTGTCCCTGGACTGGATCGCCTTTGGCACGGCTGGCGGCTCACCTTCCGGGGCGACAGCGGTCCAGACCACGTCGACCCGTCAGATCGTCGTGCCCTGGTATGATCATCATGAAGACGGCCTGCGGATTGGCCGCGACTGGCTGCAAAGCATCATCCCCCGGGACCTCACGGCCCTCTGCCTCATCAGTAATGCAGGGGATGCGATGGAGCCGACCCTGTCCTCGGGTGATCTGGTCATCGTGGACCGGAGCGTCACAGCTGTGACGGGCAGCGCGCTCTATGCCCTGGAGAGTGCTGGCGCTGTTCTGATCCGTCGCCTTGATCCTAAACTCGGTGGCGGGGTCCGGGTGATTGCTGACAATCACCGCTACCCGCCTCAGGACGTCGAGGCTGATCGCCTGGACTGTTTTAAGCTGCTCGGCGAAGTGGTCTGGATCGGCGGCGTACCCCATCCCTGAGGCGCTTGCGATATACGGGAACCTGTTTCTACAAACGGGCGTATACCCGTATTGACGGTACACGGAAAATCGTAGATCATCAGGTTTGTTGAGTTCATCGTGTGTGCAGGGCTGTCCTGCCACACAGGAACTGCAAGGAGCTGGCGATGATGTCTCTGTCCCGTTGTGTCTTCCGGTCTGGCCCCTGTTCTTGCCTGTCAGGGGGCGTCTGACATGGTCGTGTCTCTCCTTCTTGTCCTGATCGTTCTTCTCCTGCTGGTGCTGGCCCTGGGGTCTTCGGTCAGGCTGTTCGCGTGGCTGAAGGCGCGCGACATCCTACCGCCTGCGGCGCTGATGCTGGGCACGGCGCTGGTGATCCGGGTCGTCTTCCATGCCCACTGGGGGAGATAAGCGCTCATGACGTCTTCAACAGACGGTCTGTACAGCGAGGCGACCGAAGCAAAACGCGCGGCCCGTCTGGCTGCCTATCTCGAAGAATATGGTGTTGAGGAGGAAGAGACGCGGGTTCTGCTGAGATATGTCTCGTGGTTCGGAACGGGCGCCTGTCTTTTGTGCGGCATCGCCTTGGCTTTGTCCTGGCATCCGCTCTTTGCATTCATTCTGGGCATGAGCTGTTGGACGGCTCCGCGAGAACCGTTTCTGCGGAAACTGAAAGCCGCTGAAGACCGCCGCAGGCTTCGCGGGCTGGACTGAGACGGTCCGTTCGTTTTTCGGCAGGTCGTCCGCTTTTTTCCAATTTTTCTCTTAGCAACTGTTTTGCAAAAACAGCAAAGGATCCCGCATGTCTGCACGTCATCTCAGAACCCTTGCCGTCACGTTGTCTCTCACCGGGCTGATCGCCCTGACAGGCTGTGCCTCGGAAGGCAACGAAACCCTCAAAAACGAGACCGGCGCCTCCATCGATCAGAAGATCCATGATGGCGTGACAACCAAAGACCAGATCCGGGCGCTGTTCGGAGACCCGCGCGAGAGCACGTTCACCGATAGCGGCCATGAGCAGTGGCGGTATGCGTTCACCAATGCCTCGTCTGACGCCGCAAACTTCATTCCGCTCTATGGCGACCTGCATCAGGGCACCCATGGCACGGAAAAGACACTGACCGTAATCTTCAACGGCAATGTCGTCTGGCACCACACCATGAATGCCTCCGCTGTCAAAACCGGCAGCGGGCTGTTCT
This sequence comes from Gluconobacter kanchanaburiensis NBRC 103587, assembly GCF_007988905.1. Taxonomy (GTDB): domain Bacteria; phylum Pseudomonadota; class Alphaproteobacteria; order Acetobacterales; family Acetobacteraceae; genus Gluconobacter; species Gluconobacter kanchanaburiensis. The sequence continues at coordinate 18,096 of NZ_BJVA01000015.1, read as the reverse complement.
GAGGTTACAGAAGAAAATCCCCTCTGGTGTTGAAGGCAGAGGGGGTTAACCCAGGCCGCTGAAGAGCTGGAGCTAGATGCATCATCTGGGTCCGAGGGCAGCTTGGAACAGTCCTGCACCAAGATCGACGCATCCGCTGGCACCTTACTCTTCCAGCATGGCAGGGCCTTGAGGCAGACAGGCCCACTCTGCGGCCTGGCCGAAAGGCTCCTCCTCGCCAGGCGGTGGAGAGACGACGTTACCTGACAGCACCAGCAGCCGGTTCAGCGGCTCCCACTCAAGAAGTGTTTCAAGCAGCGCGGCTGCGCAGTTCAAACGCAGGAAAGGGCTGTCCCGCGTCAGTTCTGTCATCAGGTCTGTCCGCAGTTCGAGGACGGATTCCTGCAACCCGCACGGCCGCAACCAGGACGCCCGCTGTCGTGCGAGCCGGTACAGACAGAGATCATGAGGCGGCCGGTCCTGCGGCCCACCCAGCACGCGGCGCAGGAACGACATGTGAAACCCTGCCAGAACAAAGGGTCGCGGGGCATCCACCGGCATCACGGCCCGGAACAGGGGATCGCTGATGGTCAGGGCAGGCTGCCCATGCTCATCGAGACTTTCCTCCAGACGACCCGAGGAACGCCGGGGGGCGCTGAGCCAGAGCAGGCTTCGCTCTTCGACAAAGCCGTCCCTCTGCAGCAGCGTGACGGGAGCGCCCGCATAGGGCGCTCCTTTCTGATCCGGTGTCATGTCGAGCAGTTTCAGGCGCGTGATGGGCCAGCGCGGCAGCCGGATCGGACCCTGGGTCATGACCTGCCTCCCGAGCGCAGCTGCGCTACCAGGGCGAGGAATCGCTTCTGTAACTGCGCTGGCTCAAGCAGGTCGTTGAGATACCAGATCTCGGGCGTAAGGCACTTCTGCCGGTAGACCTCCAGCCTTCGGTCAAACTGGGCCAGCAAATAGGCTTCCCAGTCATTGCGTGTCACCCGGTCTGCACCGCAGGCGCCTACAATTTCGATATGCATCACACGCGAGCCGTGACGGATGGCGAAATCGGAATAGAACCGCGGCTGCTGCAACGGGTCGAGGGCAATTTCCAGATCCAGCGCAACATCCCGCGGAACGACGGGTTTGACGGCCTCATAGGCAATCCGTTCGAGCGCTGAATTCAGGTGTGTTCCGTCAGAAGCAACGCGGCCACGGCTGGGCAGACCGGGCCAGCGCTGCTCGACCCTGCGCAGGAGACCGGCCCAGACGCCGGGTCCTTCATCACCGAGTTGCATCAGATGCCGTCCCGCCGGTTGAAGGTAGCGGAACAGGCTTGAGGGCGGTTGCGCCTTCAGTTTGAAACTGATGTCGCGATACAGATCGAGATCATCATCCGTGGGCTCGAAGAAAGAGCGCACGTGACGAGGCGCGGTCGCCGCAGCGACCGGGATTTTTGTGAGAAGCATGAAGCCTCCAGATTTTTGTAGGGAGGAAATGAAAGGCCGGAGTTGTCCGACCTGTCGGTGTCAGGTGTTACAGGCGATACGGGAGGCCGGCCTTGGGGCCCTGGGCGGTATAGAGCGCTTCGATCAGCCGGGCTGCGGCATGAATGCGGACGAGGTCTGAAGCTGGATGAACGCCCGAGCGGTCTTCCGCTGCAAACCGGGCCAGAAGGGCTTCGGTCGTGTTCCCAGCTCCCGCCAGTTCTGGCGCAAGCCGGTGCATCAGATCGTCCAGAGTCATGACCTGCGGCTTCTCTGACGACCAGGGCCCGAGCCAGGCTGTCTCCTGCGCACCCATGAGCAGAACGAGATCCGGAAGCAGGACAGGAGAAGAGAAAGCGTCGACTGACGACAGCATGGGCTGCTGCAGGATCTGGTCCCGCAGAGCCTGTCTGTTGGCCGTCTCCTGATCGGCCTCTCGACAGGGGAACCACAGCCCCAACTGCTCGGCCACAGCGAAGGGTTCGGCCCGGGACAGGACAAGATCGTACAGACAGACGGCAGTCCCGGTCGGCCGGAGCGGAGCGTCCGGGCGATCGCGGGAGGAGACAAGGCCCATCAGGCGGACAGCCAGGTCCATGCACAGGAAGTACGTCATGTCCAGTCTCCTGCGTTCTCCGTCAGCGCCCGGTTCAGTGAGCGGACTGTCTGCGCCAGAACGATCAGCGTGCCCTCAAGCCGCGTATCGCTGGTAAACGCTCCGGGCCGTGCGATCACATCGCGCAGTGTGGGAAGAACGACGCCCGCAAGCACGGCGTGGGCGTCAAAAAGCGTGTCGAGTTCGGTGAATGACCTGGTCATTGCGAAAGGCTCCAAAAAGAGAAGAGAGCCCCAAAGAAAACAAGCAAGAGAGAAAACCCTCGCTCTGGTCGCACGGCGACCATTTGGCCTCACGCTCTGCGTGAGGCCCTTTGGGGGGAGGACCAGCCCGGCCCTCCCTCGCGAAGCCAAAAAACGACAGAACCCCTCTGATTATTTCCCGTCATGAGAGAGGGAGAGAGGCCGAATTCTGCACCGCCGCCCTCAGGGCGGCGCGACCCCGGAACGGGGGCGCGTGCAGGTCCGGATGACGCGTCACAGCGTGATGCGGACGCCCACGGCAGGGCACGTAGGAAAACATAAACGTAAGTGTTTGTTTTCTAAGGTTTTTCGGAGCTGTGCTCCAAAAACCTGTTATCGTGCCATCTTAAGCGATCTGGCAGCCCGATTTTATGGCGCAGTGCCATGCTTTTGAGCTGCTCATGGAATGGCGACATAGCGCATTGATGACGCGTCACTGAGATTGTGCGGACCGGTACGACGCAATCCGTGACGCGTCATTGGGCTTCTGACGGGCCTTCAGGCATCTGGATCCCCGGTTTCAGAGTCTTTCCAGGTGAAGAGCGGGGCGCTGTCAGGATTGGGACGCGAAGGCTTTGCGACCGCCTCACTGGATTGCCCGGCACAGAAGCGTTCCCAGGCAAACATCATCTCTGAACGCCTGTTGAAGAGATCCCCGCGGCGATAGGCCGCCTCGACCTTGTCACCGATGGCATGGGCCAACGCCATTTCGGCGACCTCGCGTGGAAAGTCGGTTTCCTCAGCCGCCCAGTCCCGGAAGCTGGAGCGCAAACCATGGATCGTCACATCCTTCGTGCCTGCGGCCTGATGGAGGGCTTTGGAGACCGCGACATCGCTCAGCGGTGATCCAACCCGGCCACCGGGAAACACGAAACTGTCCTCACCGGAAGTGGATCTCAGGGTCTGGACTTTATACAGCAATGCCATCGCTCCGTTCGTCAGGGGCACACGATGCTCCCGCCCGGCCTTCATCCGCTCGGCCGGGATGGTCCAGATCTTTTTCTTCAGATCGATCTCCGACCACAGGGCCTTGCGGACCTCGCCAGACCGGGTTGCGGTCAGGCAGACGAACCGTGCGGCCAAAGCTCCTACACCGTGCTCGGCGCTGAGCCGGCTGTAGACCGGCGGGAGGTCGCGATAGGGCAAGGCGGCATGGTGCACCACCTTCGTGACGGCCGTGGGTTTGGGAAGGATGTTCGCCAGATGCCCCCGCCAGCGGGCCGGGTTCTCACCCTCGCGCCAGTGATGGCTCTGCGCATAGTCCAGAATACGCTCCATCCGTCCACGCAGCCGTGTTGCGGTTTCGGTCGTGCTCTCCCAGATCGGTCGCAGGACGGCGAGCACGTCCTCTGTCTGCACGCTGCCAATCGGTTTCTGACCGAGGATGGGAGAAACATGACGCTCCAGAGAGCTGCGCCACATGGGCGCCGAGCGCGGATCTTTCCAGCCCGGCGCCTGTTCGGTGATGTACTGCTCGGCAACCTGTGCGAAGGTGCGCTCCTGAACGTCAGGTCCCTTCTGCCGGGCTTTCTCTTCGAGAGGGTCGAGCCCTTCCAGAAGCAGGCACCGGTTCTCGGCTGCCCGGAGCCGGGCATCGGCCAGAGAAATATCCCGGGCGGGACCGAGTCCCATCTCCCGTCTTTTGCCGGTCTTTGGACTTTTATAGCGGAAGGTCCAAGCCCGGGTGTCGCCCCGGACGGTAATCCATAAATTTCCGCCATCGCCGTGAACCCCGTCTTTAAGGGAGGCGACCTTGCGGGCATTCATCTGGTTCGGCGGCAGCTTGCTCATGGCTTTTCAGTCCCATCTTCCGTCCCACCTTACGGGATGGGTTCCAATGCGTCTATCTGCTTCTTCAGGATGGCGTGATTTTCCGCAAAATCATGAAAAACAAGGGTTATTGCGCTGATCCGCTTTTCCGTGACGCCCCATATCGGCGGACACCCTCTCCGCCAGACAAATCGAAAATCTTGTCGTTTTAAGAATTTTTATCCCTCAAGATTCGACCTGATCCTTGGTGCGATTTAGACAGATGAGGCTTTGACGCACGCAGACTGACTGGACGCCGAGGAAAACCATCTATCGCCTCAACTTCAGAGAGATGTTTTTTTTCTGCACGCACAACAAAAGGCCCGCCTCTGCTGTTGCAAAGGCGGGCCTTTTTATCACTCCCTAAAACAAACGAACTTAACGTGAGCCCGAACGAGAGCCGCCACGGCTCGGAGGGCCTCCACGTCCGCCCCCCGCACGCCCCCCCGAAGGCGGACCCGAACGACGACGACCGCCTCCGCCGCCGCCACGCCCACCACCCAGAACCGGAGGACGCTGCGTAGAAAGCCGCGCCTCTTCGGAGTGGAAAGGATGGTCTGTCACGACAGGAATGGGTTTGCCGATTTTCTTTTCGATATCCTTGAGCCAGGCGCGCTGCTCGGCATCGCAAAGCGACACCGCGCATCCTTCACGTCCGGCACGTGCTGTACGACCGATACGGTGAACATAGGATTCAGGCACATTCGGAAGATCGTAATTGAAGACGTGGCTGACTTCATCCACGTCGATACCTCTGGCGGCGATATCAGTTGCAACGAGAGCCTTGATAGCTCCGCTGCGAAAACCTGCCATGGCACGTTCACGAGCCCCCTGGGACTTGTTGCCATGAATGGCCTCCGCACGAATTCCATTCTTGTTAAGGAACTCCGCAACCTTGTTGGCTTCATGCTTCATCAGCGTAAAAACCACGGCGCGTGCGACACTCGGGCTTTCCAGCAACATCAGAGCCGCATCTTTCTTACTGCCAGAGTCAACAAACATGACAGCCTGATTGATGCGATCGACCGTACTGGATTCAGGCGTCACCTGAACGGTAGCGGGGTCCTTCAGCAGAGAATGAGCCAGATCGCTGATAGACGGCGGCATCGTGGCGGAAAACAGCAGGGTCTGACGCTGCTTCGGCAGCAGGGCCATAATGCGCTGGATATCGCGAACGAAGCCCATGTCGAGCATCCGGTCAGCCTCGTCCAAGACAAGGATTTCCAGAGTGGAGAGATCGATATGTTTTTGCCCGATGAGATCCAGAAGACGACCTGGCGCGGCAACAAGAACATCTACGCCGCGACGGGTTGCTTCAATCTGCCGTCCCTGCCCCACGCCGCCGAAAACAACAGCGTAAGAGAACTTCATGTGGCGCGCATAAGCCGCGAAACTCTCGCCGATCTGCGAGGCCAACTCGCGTGTCGGGGCAAGAACCAATGCTCGCACACCTTTCGGCGGAGCTGGACGACGGTTCGAGAAAATATGGTTCAGAATGGGAAGGGCGAATGCAGCCGTCTTACCTGTACCGGTTTGAGCCAGACCAAGAAGATCGCGTCCTTCCAGAAGATAAGGGATCGCACCAGCCTGAATCGGCGTTGGGGTAACATATCCCTCTTCCGCAAGAGCCTTCTGGATTGGCTCGGCAAGCTGGAGTTCTGCAAAACTGGTCATGGACCTCTCCTTTGAGACGGCAAGGTCATGCTCAGGCAACCGCACCGCTACATCTCCTGCCACATCGCTGTCTGCAGGCTCTTATGGCCGACGACGGCGTCCTCAATTGATCCGGCTCCATACCCTGCGTGAAAACACAGGATTGGGCTGGACCACCAAGGTCAGGATGTCGCCGTTACACCGCAGCGGACCGCCCCTGAAGTGTTCGTGCGATGTAGGACGAGATTTGTCCCATTGCAAGGAGACGGCAGAAACAGTTTCAAAAACTTCCCGTTATTTCTGAGGGTTTTGCAGTCAGGAGAAGCTTTCGCGATGAACCACTGCATCAAGAGGCAAAAACCCTCCCCGAGGGGATGGCGAGGATGCCTCACGCCCGAGGGCGACGAACATCACGATTTCATGATCTCCCGGCAAGTTGATTAATCTGCCAACTTCATCAAAATCAAACCCATCCATGGGGCATGTGTGAAGTCCGTGAGCGGCGGCAGCCATCATGATGGCGTAAGCGGCGAGACCACACGAGCGAACGCCTTCATCGTGCTGTACCTGCTCACGCCCGTCGTAATAAGAGTGGATCATTTTTACATAACCATCTCGCACGGGTGCCGGCGCATCTTTCCAGTATCGCGCCGGATCCTTTTCCCATGCCTTGATGTCCGCACACATGACGATCAGTGCGGCACAGTCCTCAACCTGAGGCTGATCCCAGGCGGCAGCCCGGATCCGGCGACGCTGCTCCCGATCCTGCACTACAAGAAACCGGCAATGCTGGATATTGAAAGCCGTCGGGGCATGGCGGGCAGCGTCCAGAATGGACATGAGGGTGATGTCTTCGATCCTGTAGGACGGATCGAAGTGCTTGGTGGCACGCCGGGACGTAATTGCATGAAGGATATCGCTCACAGCGAGGCTCCGGTCATTTTATGGGAAAAGTAGCTTAGCACAGAGTGGTCACCTGTCAGGACAGGGTTCGCTGGACTTTTCAACCGCCCCAAGAGCGGAGGGGGCGCAAAATATGTCTACTTAGGTATCAGCCCGTCTGAGCAGAAACAGGGCCTGTTCGCCAAAAAGATTGGCCAGACGGATCGAGCGCCGCCAGGGCGCACGCGCACCGTCCTCGTCGATCGCCAGCCATTGCTGGACGATATATCCCTCTTCTTCACACAGCATCAGGAAATCCCGGATCGTGCAGGGATGGATATTCGGCGTGGTATACCAAGGCGTACTCCAGACCGGGGTCATTGGCATTCTGCCGGTAACCACGAGCTGGAGTCTGAGCCGCCAGTGACCGAAATTGGGAAAGGAGACGATGGCGTGACGTCCGATGCGCAGCATCTGACGCAGAACTTCGCGCGGCCGCTCGACAGCCTGAAGCGTTCTCTGAAGAACAACGTAGTCGAATGTGCCGTCCGGATAATCTGCCAGATCGTGGTCGGCGTCTCCGTGCATGACCGGAAGACCATGAGCGACTGACTGTGTGACATTCTCCATGTCAATCTCGATGCCACGCGCATCGCAGGAGCGCGTTCGATAGAGATAGTCGATCAGGGTGCCGTCCCCACTTCCGACATCGAGAACCCGGGTTTTCGGTTCGATCATTTCAGCAATGAGACGCTGGTCCACTCGCATCAGTGACGACCCTCCCCAAGAGCGGCATGCTCCGCCGCACCATTGATGAAGCCCTGAACCGTTCGGTCAAAATCCGGCTCGTCCAACAGAAAGGCGTCGTGCCCACGATCACTCTCGATTTCGACGAACGACACGTTCGCCCCCGCGCGGTTCAGGGCGCGAACCAGCAGGCGGGACTGGGACGTCGGGAAAAGCCAGTCCGAGCTAAAAGACACCACACAGAAACGCGTCTGCGATTTCCGGAATGGGGCAGCAAGATCGCCATCATACTCGGCGGCAAGATCGAAATAATCCATGGCGCGCGTGATGGTCAGATACGAATTGGCATCAAACCTGCGGACAAAGGTCGATCCCTGATGGCGGAGATAGCTTTCGACCTCGAACATCTCGCCAAACAGCGACGGACTGCTGGACGCAGGAACCGCAGTCGCGGCTTCATGGCGGATCCGGCGCCCGAACTTGCGACTGAGCGCCTCTTCGGAAAGATAGGTGATGTGCGCCATCATCCGCGCCACACCAAGCCCCCGCGCTGGAATGGCGTCGAAGTCCCGGTAATGGCCATCGTGCCAGTCCGGATCGGCAAAGATCGCCTGTCGACTGACTTCATTGAAGGCAATGTTCTGCGCAGAGTGAAAGGGGGATGTCGCGATCGGCATGACGGCGAAAACGCGATCGGGGAAATCCGCCGCCCAGGTCAGAGCCTGCATCCCGCCCATCGAACCGCCGATAACCGCGAAAAGACGGTCAATTCCCAAATGGTCGATCAGCCGAGCCTGAGTAGCCACGATATCGTGCATGGTTATGGGAGGGAATTCACTGTCCCACGCCCGCCCCGTTTCCGCGCGCACCGAACGGGGGCCCGTCGTCCCCATGCAGCCACCCAGAACATTGGAGCAGATGACGAAATAGCGGTTCGTATCAATGGGCAGGCCCGGGCCAACCATCCGGCTCCACCAGCCAGGCTTGCCGGTCAGGGGATTTTGTTCTGCAAGGTACTGGTCCCCCGTCAGGGCATGACAGATCAGGATCGCGTTGTTCCGCTCCGGGGACAGCGTGCCATAAGTACAGTAGGCGACCTCTAAAGGCGCCAGGTGAATGCCGCATTCCAGATTAAGACCACTGTCCAGACGCACGGTACGGTGCGTGTAGACCGGCCCATCCGCAATGCTCGGTGACGCGCTGATATCCATCGCCAATCCACCCCTGATGCCATGACCGAAAGCAGCATGCCCTCGGGGCGCCACGGTATGGCATTGACGGACGATGCAATCAAATCCCTTTTGGCAAAACCGTTTTCCATTGACGATGAATTAACGACTTGAAGAAAGTTAAAAAAACGTAAAAAACTAATACATGTCGAATGCGTTCTCTCATGCCCCTTCTGACACCCAACGGTCCTCGACGTTTCCCGCGGATGCGTCGCCGCTGCAGATTCTGGGATATTCAGGAACTTTCGACGCCTTCTATTATCTTGAGGCCAATCCTGATCTGAGCGGACTGGGAACGGCGGTTCTGAGCCATTATCACCAGCATGGCTGGCGCGAGGGACGCAAACCCAACCCCTTCTTCGATCCTCACTGGTACCTCAGTCAGAACCGGGACGTGATTGGCGATCCGCTTCTTCATTATGTACAGCGCGGAGAACGCGAGGGACGTCGCCCGATCGCGTGGTTCGATCCTGCCTGGTATGCCCGCACCTATCAGGTACCGGACGGGATGCTGGCCCTCGCCCATTATCTTCTCAACCGTCACAGCAGGTCGCTGCGGCCGATCCCGGAATTTGATCCGGAGTTCTATCTCCGCTCCTATCCCGATGTCGCCAAGGCCGGACTGGATGCGCTTGAGCATTACATGGTTCAGGGATTTCGCGAGGCGCGACGCCCCTTCGACGGATTTGATCCTCTGTATTACCGGCGCAAATATCTCCGCCATTCGCCCGACAGCAATCCGTTGCTGCATTATCTGGAAAACCGCACGCGCCCGGACGTGCACCCCAGCAGTCCCGACACGGAAATATCCGTCTTTGCCGAGATCAGACGCCGGAGCAGGCCGGGACCACTTTTCGAAAAGGCACGCCCCCTTCCCGAGAGCGCCATACGCCGTGCCCGGGTACTGGCTTATTATCTGCCGCAGTTTCATACTATTCCGGAAAACGATGCCTGGTGGGGCGACGGTTTTACCGAATGGACAAATCTTCCCCGCGGGATTCCAAGATTTTCGGATCATTACCAGCCGCGCATCCCGAGGGATCTCGGGCATTACACACTGAACTCACCCGAAATCCTGGAACGTCAGGCCGCGATGGCCCGCGCTGCAGGGGTTGAAGGCTTCATTTTCTATTTTTACTGGTTCAACCGCAAACGCCTGCTGGATCAGCCGCTGGAGATGCTTATCGCCAATCCCCAGATCAATCTTCCTTTCTGCCTCATGTGGGCCAATGAGAACTGGAGCCGCCGCTGGGACGGTTCTGACGAAGACCTTCTCATCGCCCAGGATTACCGCACCGAGGACGACGAGGCTCTGGTGGACTGCTTCGCCCGTTACCTCCGCGATCCGCGATATATCCATTTTGACGGGCGGCCCATCCTGATGGTCTATCGTCCGGGGACCATCCCGGATGCGCCGTCGGCTTTTGTCAGGTGGCGTGCGCTCTTCCGAAGCCGCCATGGGCTGGACCCGCTTTTCGTCATGGGACAGGCTTTCGGAGACGAAAACCCGGATCTTTTCGGTCTGGATGGGGCGATCGAATTTCCTCCTCACAAGGTGGTTTCCAACTGCTCCCTGATCAACGATGACATCCGGCTGTTCGATAACGAGTTCAGCGGGCAGGTTTATGATTATGGCGAGGTGGTGGAGTCCGCACTCGCACAGGCGCCCCCTCCCTTCCCGCTGATCCGCACCGCAGCACCGTCCTGGGACAACGATGCCCGGCGACCGGGAAAAGGGCTTGTCCTGCACGGATCGACGCCGGAACTTTACGAACGCTGGCTTGGGGGGCTGATTGATCAGGCGCAGGCGCATCCTTTCTTTGGCGATCCGGTCGTTTGCATCAATGCATGGAACGAGTGGGCGGAAGGCGCCTATCTGGAGCCTGATCAGCATTTTGGCAGTGCATACCTGAATGCCACAGCCCGGGCCTGCACCGGAATTGGCAGACGTCATTCACGCTCCAGACTTCTTCTCATCGGGCACGATGCGTTTCCTGCCGGCGCACAGCGGCTTCTGCTTGAAACCGGTCGTACACTGAAAAAATGTTTCGGCGCCGACATCCAGTTCGTCCTGCTGGGCGATGGAGCTCTTCTCCACGACTATCGCAGCGTGGCCCCCACCGAGATCCTTGCGGCCGGCGCAAGAACGACTGCCGCCAGGCTCAGCCATCTCAGGGAACAGGGCTTCAGGTCCGCAATTATCAACAGTGCGGCCTCGTCGGACATTGCTCCGGATCTGAACGAGGCGAGCATTGGTTTCGTGCTCCTGATCCACGAGCTTCCGACCCTTCTGCGCAGCCGCAATCTGGTCCTTCCGATGCACAGGGCGTGTGCTCTTGCCCGGAATGTGATTGTACCTGCTGCGCACGTCGCCAGAAAACTCGATCTGAAAAACTCTGAAAACCTGACAATCCTGCCCCAGGGTCTTTACACGCGCCCGCAGTTTTCCGCCCGGACAAGACGCGAAATCCGCAGGTACCTAGCGCTTACCTCGTCAGACCGGCTGATCCTCGGAGCCGGCTATGCGGATTTGCGGAAAGGGTTCGATCTTTTCCTCCAGCTCTGGCGCAGACTGCGAGGAGAGGTCCACTTCGTCTGGCTCGGAGACATTGAAGGAGCCCTGCGGGACAGTCTGCATGTTGAACTGGAGCATGCTCTCGCCAGCGGGACATTTCATATGCCAGGTCGCGTCGGAAATGTAACCGACTGGCTGGCGGGAGCAGACGCCTTTGTTCTTCCATCCCGAGAGGATCCCTATCCCTCCGTCGTTCTCGAGGCGCTGGCCTCCGGACTGCCCTGCGTGGCCTTTGACGATGCAGGCGGCATTCCCGATCTGCTGAAACAGCGCCGATACACCATGGAAGGCCATTGTCGCGTCGTCCCGTTCGCGGACATCCCGGCCATGGCGAAAGCGGCGGGTGAACTGGCTGGGTGGTCTCTCAGGCGGACGATCAGGGAACGTCAGCGCATTGCCCGTGCGGCAGAAGACAGTTTCAGCTTCAGGGCTTATGTCCATGAAATCCTGAAACTGGCATTACCCGCCGTTCCGAAAATCTCCGTCGTGGTTCCGTCGCACAACTATGCCCGCTACATGAGCAGTCGGTTGTCCTCGATTTTCGCCCAGACAGTGCCTGTTTTTGAAATCATCGTCCTTGACGACGCGTCTGATGACGGCAGCCTGGACGTAGCACACAGAACAGCCCAGGACTGGGACCGGGACATTGTGTGCATTGCGAATGACGCGGCTTCGGGGTCGGTCTTCCGCCAGTGGCACAAGGCGCTCCAGGTCTCCCGCGGAGACCTGGTCTGGATCGCGGAAGCAGACGATTTCTGCGAACCGGATTTTCTGGAAAATCTGCTCGAAGGCATCAGGGGAAACCCCGCTGTTGTCATGGCATTCACCGACAGCCGGGCCGTGGACGGGAGTGGTGCTCCGATCTCGTCATCCTATCGTCCCTATTATTCCGAAAGTGCCGGGACGCTGCTGGACACGGACAGCCATTTCACGGGCGAGAGCTTTCTAAGGGGGTGCCTGTCGGAGCGTAACCTCGTTCTCAATGTCAGCAGCGCTCTTTTCAGGCGAGAGCAACTTCTGGCAGCCGTTGATAGCTGCGAAACGGAGTTGCAGAATTTACGTGTGGCCGGAGACTGGCGTGTTTATGCCGAGTTGCTCATGCAGCGGGGCGCAGAGGTTGTCTATATCGCCAAACCGCTGAACGTTCACCGCCGTCACGCGGAATCGGCGACACATACTCTCAACCGCCGCAGCCACATCGAAGAAGTTGCTTACATGCATCGTCTTCTGGCCAGCCGCTTAGCACTTCCCCAGAGCCACATCTCAAGACAGCAGCGGTACTGCCGAACACTCCAGCAGCAGTTCGGCCTCCTCCCGCCGCCGGGGGAGGAACGACTCTCAGCGGTTTACGAAAACTAGCCACTACCGCCAATATCACTGGCGCCTGCCGCAAAATATCCGCACCTCCCCGAGGAGGCCTGAAACCCTGACAGCAGAATATGTGGATAGAGAGCTAGCACGAAAATAATTCCTTCTTAAAATAACAGATTTAACTTAATCAAGAATTTTATAATATATATCGATCTAAAATCAGGATAAATATCATTATATTAAATTAATATGACAGTTTTGTGCGAATCAAATGAACTTTTCTAGAAAGGGTTGAACAAAAACAACTTTTACAGGACTTGGATCCCGACATTTTGTTCATTGGGCGGGCGACCATGAAAAAGTTCTTATTTTTCACGACGTGCTATTTGTGTTTTCAGACTGTGACTACATCCGCCCGAGCACAGGAAAACAGCGATCATACTCGGCCTCATAAAAAGGCTGCGGGCAATCACAGGAAACATGCCTCACAGCTTACCGGCAAAGACGAGACCATCAGCGTCAATGGTTACCGCAAGGCTGCCGGTGGCGGCATGATGGTCAAGCATACGATCGCCAGAACAATCAGCTCGCTCTCTCATGACTACATTGAAATGCAGTCGCCGACCTCCACCATCGAATCCCTGATTTCGACATTGCCCGGTGTTGTGTCGGCCAGTGAAGGTCCCCTGACGACATCATTCTCCACCCTGCACATCCGAGGTATGGCACAAGCGGAAATCGGCGTGACATTCGAGGGCATGCCGGCTGCCAATCCCTTCACCTACAGCACCTACACACCGTCTCTCGTTGACAGCCAGAACATGGGCCAGGTCAATGTCATGCAGGGCGCCGTAAACATCAATTCGCCCACGTACAACGCAACAGGCGCTGAAATCTCGGCTAGCATCCGCGGACCGGCGGACAAGCGGAACGTCCATATCGCAGGCTCCGGCGGCTCCTATGGAACCAACAAGGACTTCATCCGGTACGATACCGGAGAGATCGGCCATACCGGTATCCGCTCCTTCGTCTCGGGCTCCTACTCCCGTGGCGACATGTGGCGCGGCGCGGGGGATATCGAAAGATGGCATGTCGATGCCGCTCTGACAAAGAAATGGGCGCCACACAGTGAGTCAAAAGCCATTTTTGGCTGGACCAAGGCGGCCCAGGGGGAATGGCTGTATCCCTCACTGGCAAACTGGAAAAAATACGGCATGAAATACGGGCTGGATGACCAGTATAGCGCAAGCAATACGCATTACGTCGGCCTTAATGGCAAAAATACCGGCTCCGTCTATGGGACGCTCAAGAATCATTTCAGTTTTGATCATGGCTTAAGTCTGGACGCTCAGGCTTATTCCGTAAGATTTCACGGGCCTTATTATTATGGGGCGACCATCCCTGTTAAAAAAGGTTTTGTAGGCACCGACAGTTACAAGACGCTGGATAACTATCAGAATCTTCCCGGCTATGACCCCACCAACAAGAACCTGATGTCCACTGAAGTTTCGAACTGGTATACCCTGTCTTCAGGACTAATCCTGACAGGCCACTGGAAGCGTAGCTTCAATACGCTCAGTCTCACCTACTGGTATTCCTACGCTCAGGAAGCCGCGCAGATGCGCTTTTATCCTGTGAACGGCAAAGGACAGTGGAACGGTAACGGAACCCCGCTGACGGCGAATGGTGGCATCCCCCTGAGTGAAGACAATGAAAACGGCCTGCAGCAGCTCAACAGCTTCGCCGTAGATGACAAGATGTCGTTCCTGCACGATCATCTAACGATCGACGGCGGGATCCGGATGGCTATGGCAAACCGTCAGTATACACAGGATCTGCCCGGCGTGACGGGCGCGAACTACAAATCAATCCGCAATGTTTTTGTTCCCTCTCCTCAGGTTCTGATCAATTACAGTTTTAATCAGCACCACCAGATCTATATCAACGGGACGACAGGATATCATCTGCCTGGTTCGCTCAGTTCGCAACTTGCTTCCTACAGCCGTTCAACAGGCAAGGCCCAGTCCCTTCCGCTGGCGGATTACAAACCCGAATACATGATTACCGAAGAAATTGGCTATCGTTACAACGGGTTCCTGATGGCCAATCTTGCAGGTTTCCACTACAACGTTACCAACCATCAGATCTCCGCCCAGAGCTACGTCGAAGGCTCGACGTCCACGATTTCCCAGCTCATCAACGCGGGTGGCATGGAAGCCTATGGTGTGCAGGCTGAAATCGCAACACGTCCATGGCATCATGTCAGCGCCTACGCATCCGGCCAGTACATGCATACCCGCAACGGCAACAACATCGCCTATAGCGGTGACTATCTACGGACGAAAGGAAAGCAGGAAGTTGGTGCGCCGCGGTTCTCAGGCTCGCTGGGCCTGACTTATAATGACGGAACGTGGTTTGGAAACTTCACGCTGTCCTATATCGGATCGCAGTATGCCACGCTCATGAACGACCAGCGCATCCCGGGCTATATCACCGCCAATCTGGGCGTGGGCCGGACGCTTCCGAAAATCGGGCATGTCCTCCCGAAGATCAAACTCAATCTCGTCAATCTGGGGGACGCCAGCTACCTGTCCTCGATGTACGGATATACCGCTGCGGCCACCACGCAGAAGGGTGTGTTCGGAACAACGATCAAAGGCTCCAGCCCCACTTATGTCATCGGCTCCCCGTTCGTCGCCATGGGCACGATTTCCGCCGATTTCTGAAGTGCCGGACAGCCTGCGGAAGCGGAACAGGAAGCATCATGTCTTTCCTGTTTCCGTCTTTCGGCATGAACAGCTTGTCTTGCCCCCCGATCACGCCACAATTTTTCCTGATACTGCCGGAAGGTCCTTACAGTGACGACACGCAGAGATTTTCTGAAATACGCTCTCATGTCTGGCGCGGCTGCCGGTACAACCGCCGCGCTGCCTTCGTCCATCCGACGGGCATTTGCGATCGCGCCCGACGTCGGCTCGACCTGGCAAGATGCGGAGCATGTCGTAATCCTCATGCAGGAAAACCGCTCCTTCGACCACGTTTTCGGCACGCTACAAGGAGTGCGGGGTTTCAACGATCCACGCGCGATACGTCAACCGAACGGCCTTCCTGTCTTTGCGCAGGCCAGTTCGTCAGGTGAAACCTACCTTCCCTGGCGACTGAATATCCGCGATACGCGGGTCACATGGATGGGATCGATCCCGCACTCCCGGGACAGCCAGGTCGATGCATGGAACGGTGGGGCTCACAATCAGTGGATCGATGCGAAGAAGTCACACCACAAGGGTTATGATCATTACCCCCTGACAATGGGATATTATACACGGGAAGATCTCCCATTCTATTACGCACTGGCCGACGCATTCACCGTCTGCGACCAAAATTACTGCGGCGCGATGACCAGCACGACTCCCAATCGCCTTCTGTTCATGAGCGGGACTGTGCGAGATCGTCAGGACCCGTCGTCACATGTCTATATGCGCAATGGTGAGATCCTTGAAGGAGGACTGACCTGGACGACTTTCCCTGAGCGACTTGAACAGGTCGGCGTCTCGTGGAAATATTATCAGAACGAGCTTACTCAGGCCGGTGGAATGACCGAAGCAGAGCGTGGCTGGCTCGGCAATTTCGGTACCAATGTCCTGGAATGTTTCGACCAATACTGTGTCTCTGCCAATCCTGGCTTCGGCGACTGGCTGGAGGCACGGATCAGCGAGTGCCAGAATCACATTGAGCGCCTGGACAGTCGGGAGATGCTCATATCAGACAGCCATAAGGAGCAGCTTGTCGAAGCACAGGCTCTTCTGGAAGCCCTGCTCCGCCGTCGTCCGCTCGTTGGTCACACGCAGGAAAAGCTGTCACCTGCGGAACGGGCACTTTTCGAAAAAGCGTTCGTCACGAATACGGGCGACCGGAATTACCGAAATCTGGAAAAGCTGACTTTCCATGACGGGGAAAAATCCCTGCACATGGAGGCGCCAAAAGGCGATATTCTCTATCAGTTCCGCGAGGACGTAAAAGGCGGGCACCTGCCGACCGTCTCGTGGCTGTCGGCACCAGGGCATTTCTCCGATCATCCGACGTCCCCCTGGTACGGGGCTTGGTATGTGTCGGAAGTCATGGACATCCTAACTGAAAACCCGGACGTCTGGAAAAAGACGATTTTCATCATCACCTACGATGAAAACGACGGATACTTTGATCACTGCTGTTCGTATGTCGCACCCGACCCAAAGCGTCCGGAAACGGGGCAGTCATCGTCAAGCATCGGGCAAGACGGCCTCGAATATACAACAGCGCAAGATGAAATGGCTCTTGGTGTGCCGGAGCATCTGGCGCGCAGCGGACCCATTGGACTGGGCTTTCGTGTTCCCATGATCATAGCCTCCCCGTGG
The DNA here is from genome assembly GCF_007988905.1 of Gluconobacter kanchanaburiensis NBRC 103587. Taxonomy (GTDB): domain Bacteria; phylum Pseudomonadota; class Alphaproteobacteria; order Acetobacterales; family Acetobacteraceae; genus Gluconobacter; species Gluconobacter kanchanaburiensis. The sequence continues at coordinate 1,184 of NZ_BJVA01000015.1, read as the reverse complement.
AGCCGCGGGGGCTGGGTGAATTCGCAGCTTTTCGAACACACATCGACCTTGCGCTTTCTTGAAGCCTTTGTGAGAGCAAAGACCGGAAAGACCCTCAAGGAAAGCAACATCTCGCCCTGGCGGCGCGCCATCAGCGGTGATCTCACGTCGTGTTTTCGCCCTTATGACGGCTCGGTCCCGACACTGCCCTATCTTGAACGCGACGCACATCTCCACATGATTGAACAGGCGCGCGATCGGCCTATGCCGGGCGGTTTCCATGCGCTCTCAGCCGACGAGATCGCCGCCCTGCAGGCAGCGCCGGCCTCCGTTCACAAAACCGCCCGGCAAGAACCGGGGTCACGACCTGCCTGCGCCCTCCCCTACGAACCATATTGTGACAGCAGTTTTGACGGGAAAAGCGGAACGCTGGAACTACGTCTTCATGCTGGAACAGAACTGTATGGCAACCGTTCTGCGGGACTTCCCTTCAATATCTACTGTCATGGCATCGATACGGAATCCGGCATGCGCTCAGCAACCTATGCGATCGCAGCAGGAGACACGCTGACAACAAGTTTTGAGACATCAGAATTCCGGCAGAAAATTTATGATGTTTCTGTGCACGCTCCGAATGGCTTCTACAGACATTATCAGGGGCAACCTAAAACCCTTCAGCTTCAGGCCAACTGCCATTATCTGCAAGGAAATGGAAAGGATTTCGTCCTGCGACTGACTAATCACGGGCATCAAACCGTGCATATCGTCAGTACAACGGGCGCTCAGCAGAAACAGAAGGCCGTGACAATCGCTGCCGGCCGCTCCGCAGAACTCGCCTTCAGTCTCGCCAAGCAGGCCATGTGGTACGATGTCATGCTGAGCAGCCCGGACGATACAGACTTCCGGTGGCATTTCGCCGGCCGACTGGAAACGGGCGCTCCCGGACAGACCGATCCTGCAATGAACGCCGTATAAATCTACCTGTCTCAGGAAGATGATGACAAAGAACAGTCTCAATCTTCCCGTAGCGACGCAGCAGAGATATCGATTAGCCGAGCAAACTCGAACAAGAATCCTAGGCTCAGGGTTCATCGCTAGAAGATGACGGTTGCATCGAGGCAGCTGGAGGGTTCGAAGAACCGTGAATTGAAGACCTTTCTTCCTGATTTTGGGGGCGCCAGGCTGGTATTGAAGGTTCTGGATGA
>NZ_BJVA01000014.1 GCF_007988905.1 Gluconobacter kanchanaburiensis NBRC 103587 | reverse complement strand
TAAGGTGCCCGCATAACGCACTGACCGGAGAGCATCATGCGCGGGTTAATTGTTCCAGTACTGACTGTCCTTGCCGTATCGGGCGCGGCTTTCGGCACAGCCATGGCGCAGGATGCAGGGGGGGATGACGGCCCCAAGAAGCCGAGCATGCATGACCTGTATCACAACTCGTCTCTTCCCAAGAGCCATGCCGATTTTAGTCGTTACCGGTATCGCCCGCCGGGAGATAAGGTGATCGAGCAGCCGGACGCATTCCGGCTGTTGTTCCAGACGAAGGACGGCCAACCGGACGGTTACGCAGAACGCCGCGGAACATCGGTTTTTTATTATGACCGTTACGGCAAGCTGCGACAGATCCAGCCTCTGCCAGAAGATGCGTCTCCGGACTGATGATTTTCTTCAAAAAAAACGCCCTGTCAGAACAGGGCGTTTTTTTTTGAACTGTAAGCCGGAACGATGGGATCAGGACGCCATGAAACGGGAGAGAAATCTGGCTTTTTTCTTTGGGACTTGCTGAACAGGCATCCTGATCTCTTCAGGGAGCGTCGGCGCCGTCCGAATCTGGGGAGCGGGAGGGGGTGTATCTTCCATTGGAGGATGGAGCGAAAAACTCTCCCAGGGGAGTGCGTTGGGAGAATCGAAAACGATGTTGCCGTCAGGTGGAGACATCATATAGCCGTAAGGCGTCACCACTCGGAAAATATCCTTCATGAAATTGTTTTCGTAGAAAAAATCGTTCTGCTGCGGCGGTTTTTTAGGTGACAGTTTCAGTACGGAAGGATCATTCATGAAGCGGGTCAGGCGGATTTTTCCATTTTCGAACTGAAGATAGAAATACTGACCGTCGAAAATAGTGACGAGAAGTATGTCAGAGTTTACCTTTCGGGCGAACACGTTGACCGCTAAATCTCTGCCTCCAAAAAAATAACCAGATGCAAAGAGTGTTTCCGCACGAAGGGAATATTCCAGTCTCCCACCATGATAATCCATTATATTGAAAATATCAGCTCTGTAATTCGAGCCTACTTCCAATTCTATGTCGAGAGAAGATTCGGATATTATTTTATTTCTGAAATAGAATTCTACTTCTTTTGAGAGCGCGTGATATCCATTTCGAACCAGTTTATCCATCAGATTGGAGAAGGTATTTTGTTTAAGAAGAAATTCTTTATATCCCGGAAATTTCCCATCAATAAATTTTCGCATCATCAGAAAGCAGTAATAGGGATGTTTTTCATGAGCTACATCGTAATACTTCTTGATTTTATTTTTATGTGATCTTCTGATTTTTGTTAGAAGTTCACAGGTTGTTTTTATATCATCATAAACTAATGAGTGAACAATTTTAAGAAGATTTTCGGATCCTTGAAGTTGATCAATAATAACGTGACCACATTTAGGAAATAACACTTCTTCAAAGTTAATGATGGTTCTTAATTTTTGGACATTGAATTTATCCAATTTTCTATATGTATCATAGCAAACGATTAATTCATTGTTGACGTCGCCGGATTCTATGCAGTGGCCTGATTTTTCATCAGAAAAAATATTTTCTATTAAAGAATTCATGTCATCGCTTAGTAGTCCATCTCTTATTTTATCAGGTTCAGAGTGTATTAGTTTAGGATCTATCGTCCATTTTGGGGCTAGCGAAAGTATTCTATGGATATTTAATTTTTTAGAATACTTTATAGCCGGGTACGATCCCATGGATGGACCTATTGCAACAATTTTAGTGTATTTTGATGATATTTCCTTTATTTTTTCAATAAATTCATCTATTTCATCGCATATAAACCAGTTGTCTATTTTTGTTGTTAGTCCAATAGACGAAATATCATTTTTTGCAAAAATATTTCCGCCAAAAAATTTTTCTTTTGCCTCATGGGTATGAAATCTTCCTGGAAAAGTTATGACACAGTATTCTGTTTTTCCTTCATTATAATGAAGAACCAGTTCTTTTCCTTCCATTATGACCATAAGATCCAGCCTTTAAAAAAAATTTTATTCTCCTTAATAAATACTTATCGGTAGGGCGAGTCAATAATATTGGTATTTTTATGCCTTTTTTTGATGAGTTTAATGTATTTTTTGAAAATCACATATCTGTGTTGGCAATGACCCGGATTGAAGCCTCGGGTTTCCAGAGGCGATAACCATAGGCAGCAAGTATAACAAACCCGGCATAAAGCATTGCTGTGGGATAAAGGCCGCGACTGATGAATAGAGCCACATATGCGCTGTCTACCACGATCCACAGGGCCCATGTTTCTCTGTAGCGCATCGTATCCCAATATTGGGCAAGCATGCTGTAGGCGGTCAGTGTCGCGTCGGTAATTGGGGTTGGATCATTAGTGAACCGTGCCAGAATGAAGGCCCATACGGCGCTTCCTGTCGCACCCGATAATAGTCCTTTTAGAATCGCAACAGTTTTGGGGCGTCGAACCTGGATGCGGCCATCCGGGCTCTGTATTTTCTGCCAGTGGCGCCAGCCATAGACAACATAAAGGCAGAAGGCGATCTGAAGTCCCGCATCGGCGTAAAGGCGTGCTTTAAGGAAAATCCAGCAGTACAGGCCCGCTGCTGTCAGCGACACCGGCCAGCAGATCATGCTACGGCGGGACGTCAGCCAGACGGCGAGGGCACTGAGAACCGCACCTAGAACTTCGATCAGGGACATGCGGATGTCTTGAGAGTTTGTTCAAGCCAGTCCAGCATCTTCTGGCCGCTAGGGGAAGAAAACCAGTGCGCGTGCCCAAGGAGGTAGTCCGTATAGGCTGCTTTTACGCCGTTTTGGTCATGAACCAGCGTCTCATAATACGCGACTTCCGAGAGTGCATATTCAACATGGACCAGAGGAAGAAAGAGCGATACCAGCGAGCGCTCCGTATCAGAAATTGTATACCGGGTCTGATATCCGCGTAGAAATGCGTCTAGTCTGTCGAAGGCGACCGGACAGTCATTTTCTGGACGCAGCCATTCGATGGCGCTCCGCTCAATGGCGACGGCCAGATCATAGGCAGCACAGGTCTGGTCGGACATGCCAAAATCCAGAATGCCGCAGATCTGGGCATCCGGACCGGTGTCATCCCAGAAGAGGTTTGATGGGTGCCAGTCGCCATGTCCCCAGCGCGGCTGGATTTCTGATAAGTGCGGTTTAAGCCGTTCATGAAATTTCAGCAGGGCCGCCGGGATGTCTTTTCGCCAGAAGTGTCGTGTCAGAGCTTCTGCCAGTCCCGATTGTTGGGGAATCCAGCAGTTCAGACCCGCCATCAGATCGGGGGATGTGATGACTTCGAATGTTGAAAGCAGGGGGCGTGATGAGGGGCGTGCAGGAGCATCGAAACTCCTTGCCGCCTCATGAAGCTGACCAAGATGCAGGCCGGCTGAAAAGGCGTGCCTGATGTTGTGGAACGGCTCCCAGGACTGCACGGTCTCGTACAGGTCATGGCCGGGCATGATGGAGAAAACCTCGTAGGCTGATCCATTGAAGTCGAGAGCGGCCTGACCATCAGTCGTGCGCCACGTCTGGCCAACGGGAATGCCTCTTCCGGACAGGTGCGCGATGAAGCGGTGTTCTTCCGCTAGCGCTGTGGCGTTGCGCAGGCAATGGTCATGGCGTTTGACGAAGACGCGGCTTCCGTTTTCAAGTGATACAACGCCCGTTGAGGAAAATGGTCGCCGACCATGCCAGACTACCTGCCGGGCCGGAGCCGGTAGTGGAAAATGGGAGAGAACCCTTCGGACCTCGGGATCGGCCAGCGCAGGCCAGTCCCGTCTGTTTTCGAGGCCGTTGACGCCGAACTGCCCGGAAGCCTCCGCCATGCTCAGAACCCCGTCGAAGCGGTGAACAGTGCGGCAAACCCGCCCCCGATGAAGTAGCTCGGGGCACTTCCGGCGATGGTGGTGCCATACACGCCGGTCGTGTCTTTCGCATTCATGGTCGGGCTTGCCACGCCGGAAAGGTAGTGTTCGTTCGTGATGTTGATGAAATTCATCCGCAGGGTCGGCTGATGCAGATGGATATGGTCCGAGAAGCGGTAGCCAATGGCGAGATCGCCGGTCGTGTGATCCGAGACGCGCTCGTCATTCATGAAGGTTGCGTACTGGTGGCCGGTGTAATGCACGGTGGCGACACCGAAGATATGCCCGTCATCGTAGCTCAGCCCGGCCGCGGCCTGAAGGGTCGGGCTGCGGACGGCGATGCGGCCGCGGGTGCGTAGAAGGTCCCCGCCTGACATAAGGTCATTGTCGATCGTGGCATGCAGGTACTCGCCCGAGACATAGGGGCTGAAATGATGCCAAGGGCGCAGGCCGATTTCTACGTCCACGCCGCGTGAGGTCTGGCCACCCGCATTCATCGTCGTGCTGACAATGGAGCCGTTCTGGACAGCCTGCGTGGAGATCTGGCGATTGGTGAAGTTGTAGTTGAACAGCGTCAGGCTGCCGATGATCCAGCGTCCCGTGCGGCGGTATCCCAGCTCTTCAGAAATGGAATATTCGTTGCGAACGTCGGCCGATCCGGTTCCGTACATTTCGCCCGAAGAGGGGTCATAGGTGTTGTACAACGCGCTCTGGTCCGGGGCGCGGAAATTGGTCGTGGCGTTGAAGAAGAGCTGGTTTTCCGCGTCAATGCGCCAGCGCACGCCGAGGCGGGGCAGGGGCTCCATGCTGTTGGAACCGACATGGTATTGCGGGCCTGGCATGCTGTTCGTGCCATCGCGGCTCATCATGACGGCCTTGAAGCCGAGGTCGATGGTCAGATGGTCGTGCAGCAGGGACATGTGGTCGCCGATGAACAGCGCGTTGGTCTGCGAAATGGTGTGGAAGCTGCCGCCCAGAAGGCGTTCGCCGTTGGACAGGCGGATCACGTCGCGACCGTTTTGCGCCCAGATATCCGGGGCATAGCCATTGGTCTGAACCGCCGTGAAGGGCTGTTGCTCGTTGTCGTCGCCGTAATCGTACCAGTATCCGAGGACGAAATCGTTCCAGCCGGTTTTGTAGTGCAGCGCGCTGGTAAAGCCCGAACGGTAGCTGCGCTGGGTGTAATCCGCGCGGACAACGCCCACGCCGTCCTGCGCGCCGGGGAGGTTCAGCGTGTCCGACAGGGCCTGTGTGCCTTGGTAAAGTCCGGTTTCGGACAGCGTGCTTCCGCCTGGCCAGTTGCCATAGGCAAGCTGCGCGTAGGGTGTGACGTCCAGGGTCAGATGGTCGGTCAGGGTCAGATGGACCGGCGCGCCGCCATAAAGCGTGCGCTCTCCGTCCCGCCACAGACGCCAGTAATTCGCGCCGTTTTCCGGATTGCTGCTGTCATAATGAGCCAGCAGGTTGTTCTGGCCTTTGATCCCGTCCAATTTCCATGTGTCCATGGTGGGTTCGGGATACCAGCTCGTGATGGTCGTGTTGAAGGTGCCGATGAGGCTGGCGCGGTTGCCCTGCCCCCATTCCTTGAGGAGCTTGAAATCGACATGCTGCTTCTCGTCGCGTCCCGGTCCGCGCCAGTTGTCGGTCGCGCCATGGGAGTAGGAGACGAAGCCACGGATGCCGGTATGGGCGATGTCGCCAGTGTCGAGGCGGATGAATTCGCGGTTGGTGTTGTAGGATCCGTAAGACACGCTGGCGTCACCACCCGCTTTTTTGGCGGGGTCGCGGAAGGTCAGGTTCATCAGGCCCCCGGCGGCGTTCAGGACCGGACTGTCCAGATCGGCCGAGCCCTGTGACAGGGCAATTTCCTGATAGTTCTCACTGTCCGCGAACTGGCTGGGCGTGCCGGAATAGGCGGCGACATCGTTCAGCGGCATGCCTTCGAGCACATAACCGATAGCGCTGTTATCGAGCCCGCGGACGGTGATGTCGGTATTGGGGGAAAATCCCATTGGATCGGACGAGGACACATTGGCGCCGGGTAGCATGGCGGCAAGCTGGAAGGCCGTGGCCATGGGAGCCTGCTTGGAAATGAAATCCTGACTGACGGTACTGACGGATTTCACGCCGTCCTGCAGATGGATTAGGCCGCCTCCCGGCTGGTTTCCGGGCGCGCTCTCCGCAAGCCGGTGGACGATGATGTGTTCGGGGTGGGGCGAAGGCCGGGCGTAGGTAGAATGTGCCGCAGATTTTGACGGGGAGATTGCCCCGCTCTGTGTGACCTCCAGGGCGCGGGGAGAAGGCCTGTCGGCGGCACCCGCGGTTGACAGACAGACCGTCGTGCCGATCAGGACGGGCAGGACGCTGCGGTACGATCTGTATGCCATGATGAGAGACTCCTCGCCTGCAAGCAATGAGATCTCAGCTCTGACAGGAAAGGTTCAAGCTGCCGGCTGCGTCCTGCATGATTATGCGTCGGGCAGACAGCGACCACCATCCCTCCGCCAGTACGAACTGGATCAGGTTCAATGGGTCACTGCGCCGCGCGGTCCTTGACGGATATACCAGCAGAATCTCAGCCCTTTGCCGGGCTCCCCACGGTGAAACGCCACCAATCCTCCCTGGGCGCGAAATTGTCAATATTGGTCCAGCCGGGTGTGGGCGTTCGGTTCGTTATGTATTTCAAACAATTTCGAGAGAAATTTTTACCTGTCATTAGTAACGACACGCCTGGATTTAGAAAATATCACACGACTTTTCCGAAAATCATGTGAGGCCGTAGGTAAAAATGACCATCATGCTTCATGAGATTGGAAAACTTCCAATGTCCGTCAGAAAATCGAGGCTCTCTCCCGGTATGCAGGCCGCCTGGCGCGTTTCCTTCAGGTGTTTCATGAAAATAGCTGGAACCATCTGAAATTTTGGGAAAACTCCGCTCATGAAGCGCGGGAAGCTGCCTGCATCCAGAAAGACCTTTCCAGCCGGAGTGAGAATATCTGCCGCGTTCAGGACGATACGCTCGGAACGATCTGTGCTGGAATGGAGTTCGTAAAGAGGGTGATCTGACCTTCACGTTTCGGGAAGAGTTTCAGGGCCGGCATGAAGAATTCCGGCAGAATTTATGATCCAGATCTACCGCACGGCAACTGCCAAAATTTCCGATGCGACGTCCGAAATCGTGCCCGCTTCTGCAGAACTGAGTGAGCGCACGGAGCGTCAGGCAGGCAATCTCGCGGAGATTCCGCTTCCATCAATAGCACCACCCAAGCACCACTCAGACTGTGGGGCAGACCGCGCGTTCGGCGGTCGAAGCCCGTGGAACAGCTCTGGAAATGCGTGGTCAGACAGGTGTGATTTCGGTGATCATGCATTCCGCGAATGCGGCCATAATCGAGGCCGCACGTGCGGGTGGAGCCGGACAGGACTTCGATGTGCTGACCAAGGAAATCCGTGTCCTTGCGCAGAGTACGGAAAAATTGGCGCAGGATATTCGCAACATCATTATGTCCTCAGGACGACAGGTCGAGGAAGGTGTGCAACTTGTGGGTGAAGCCTACTGTTCGATGAACGTCATTAGCGAGCCTGTCGACGGCATTACGTTGCCGCTTGAGGATATCTCCCATTCCACGACCGGTGAGGCGGAAAGCCTCGAGAGGATTCACTTAGGTCATCAACGAAATGAAGCAGATGACCCTGAGGAGCGCGGCCATGGTAGAGCAGGTGAGTGTAGTCCGCTGCAATTCCGTTTCGGCCAGTCGCAGTCTTCGTCGTCATATGGTGCATCCTTCGCGGCCGCGCTCACAGGTGCCGTCTCCTGACGGCAGAGACAGGCTTTTGGAAGGCATTGAGGGAACATTTTCGAGACATGTCTCGACATCGGATCGGATATTCCCGACACTGATGGTATGTTTTCCGGTTTCTCTCGCTTTTTCCTCCTGATTGAGAGGGTCTGCCCGTGATGGGACAGGCCTTCCGGTCTCTTGGGAGGCGCAATTATCGCATCTGGGCCATGGGCGCTCTGGTCTCGAATATCGGGACATGGATGCAGATGACGACGCAGGACTGGCTCGTGCTGACGGAACTGACCCGGTACGACGCCACGGCTGTGGGTATCGTTACGGCTCTTCAGCTCGCGCCGCCCCTTCTGCTGATTCTTTGGACGGGAAGTATCGCCGATCGGGTTGAGAAGCACCGTTTTCTGCTTCTGACGCAGGCTGCCCTCGGAACACTGGCTGTTGGTCTGGGTCTTCTCGTCGTAACGGGTATGGTGCGATTGTGGCAGGTTGATCTGTTCGCGTTTCTGAGCGGCTGTGTGGCAGCGTTCGATAGTCCGGTGCGACAGATTTTCGCAGGCGAACTGGTCGGTGAAAAAGACCTGGCCAATGCGGTGGCGCTTAATTCGGTCTCCTATAATGCGGGGCGTATGATCGGACCGGCCGTAGCAGGGTTCTGTATCGCGGAACTGGGTTCGGGATGGTCATTCATCCTGAACGGGCTGTCGTTCTACGGCGTGCTGATGTCACTCCTCTCTCTGCGAACACAGGAACTGCATCACCTTGGACCCGCAAAATCCGGGCGCGCGGAGCGGGAAAAACAGGATCTGCTGACAGGCATCCGGTATGTCTGGCAGCGCGACGACCTCCGCACCATTCTGTTCATGCTGTTTCTGCTGGGCGCCTTCGGTCTTAATTTCCCAATCTATATTTCGACCATGGCCGTGAGCGTCTTTCATGTGGGGGCGCATGGCTATGGCATTCTCAATTCCGCCATGGCTGTCGGAACGATCTCAGGCGCGCTCTTTGCCGCCAGTCGCAAGACCATGAAATTTTCGGCGCTGCCGCAGGGAGCCGTGGTGTTTAGTATTGCCTGTTTCCTTGGCGCGCTTTCTCCGGGGTATTGGGCTTTTGCGGTTTCTCTGGTCATGGCGGGCATGGCCTCCCTGACGTTTACGGCTGTAAGCAACAGTTACATGCAACTCGCGACCGATCCCGGTCTGCGCGGACGTGTGGTCTCGATCCGTTTTGCTGTGTTCGCCGGGTCGTCTCCGCTGGGAGCGCCCTTGGTAGGTATGATTGCGAACTGTCTTGGTCCGCGCTGGGCTCTGGGCGTCGGAGGTCTGTCAGGAGTCTGTGCTGCGGCAGTCGCCTTTCTGTACCTGCGCCGGCAACGTGATGGTCAGGGAAAAGTGATCTGATGACATCCGGTCTGTGGTGTCGGGCAGTCATGAAAGGACTGATCATCTGGGGCATTCTGACGGTGGGGCTTGTTCTTTGGATGGGCTGTGTCGCTGCTCTCGGAGCCTCCGCGGTTCCGGCCTCCTCTGACATGGCAGTCGTTTTCGGGACGGCAGTGGATGCGAAAGGGCATCCACATCCCGCGCTGCGGGAGCGGCTGGAAGAAGGCCTTCGGCTCTGGCGCGCCGGATTGGTGCGCAGGGTGATGGTGAGTGGTGCGATCGAGAGCGGTAACAATCAGGATGAGGCGCGGATCATGGCTGACTGGCTGACTGCGCGGGGGGTTCCGGCAAGAGCTATTATTACCGACTCGCATGGTAACAACACCTGGCTGACGGCTCTGCATGTTGCCCGGCTGCATCCGGCAGGTGCGGTCGTCGTGACGCAATGGTTTCATGTTCCGCGTGCCGAATGGGCCCTGCACCGCGTTGGCGTGCATCCGGTCTCAGGAGCGGCGCCTTCCCGGTTCCGTTCGACCCAGCTCTGGTACCTGTTCCGGGAATGTGTGGCGCTTCCTGTCTATGCTCTGACGAAAGCGCCGTCAGGCTGACGGATTAGTAGGGAACCCCGATCTGTTCGATCGCCGTGGCGAGGGACGGGGCGAGTGGCATCATGGGCGCAAGCGTCGACTGATAGGCATGATACAGGTCGCCTTTGCCTTTGTAGATCGTTTCGGTCGGCTCTCCTTCAGGACTGACCTCGTTGAACCAGCTTCCGAAGTCGCGGTCGATCAGGGTAGTGTCGATATAGTCCCAGATCGTCCGGTACCAGTGTTCGTAATGGGGGTTTCCCGTACGTTTGTAGAGATTGATGGAGGCTGTCAACGCCTCCGCCTGAGCCCAGTGGATACGGCTGCGGTTGTGAGGGCCGTGCTCCCAGTTGATGGTATAAAGCATGCCCGGGCGGCCATCGGCGTTCCATCCGGTGTTCATGCCCGTCTCGAACAGGGCTTGTGCGTCATGCAGCATCCATTCGGGGGTCGTAAGTCCATGTCGCAGGAGAGCGGCTTCAAGCTTCACGGTCAGATGTGACCACTCCACGAAATGTCCGGGCGTCATGCCATATGGGCGCAGGTCGTCGTTTGGCTTGTCTTTGTGATAGTCGCGCAGAAGATTCCAGTTGCGATTGAAGTGTTCGGGCATCGCAAATCCTTCTCCCGCAGCCAGTTCGTGGACGAAGCGCGTGACGATCCTTCGCGCCCGATGGAGCCATTTTACGTCCCCCGTGACATCGGCCAGAGCCATGAAGGCTTCGGTGGAGTGCATGTTGCTGTTCGCCCCCCGATAGTCCTCCTCGTCGGACCAGTCCGGCGCGAAACTTTCGCGCATGACTCCTTCTTCCTCGCTCCAGAAATGCGTTTCGATCTGATGGATGGCGTCCTGAAGGAGTTCTCCGGCACCTTCCGCTCCGATCAACACAGCTGAAGAGGCTGCAAGAGCGACGAAAGCATGCAGATAGGCCTGTTTGCGGTCGTTGTCCTTGTCCGCGAAATGCTGCCAGCCGCCATGGGCATCATCCCGGAAGTTCGCGCGCAGGGCGTGGATGCCGTGCGTGACCAAAGGAGCGCTTCCGGGAAGGCCCTGAAGTTCCGCGACTGCATAGGCGTGAACGCAGCGCGCAGTGAGGGTTGCCTCGGGTCGTGCATTTTCGGGAAGCATTCCTTCGAGATCAAGGCCGGTAAAGCCGCCATCGACGCAGCCGGCCTTGCTGAAGTCCAGAAGCCGGCGCCCCTGCATTTCCAGCCATGCCCGGTGGGAGGGGCGACGGATCCAGCTGTCACGGCTGAGCAGGGTGGGCGAAAGGCGATCGGTCATGAAGCACTCCGGGCAGGTCGAGAGGTGTCGGCATCAGGACGTTTCAGGAGGGTCGGGGTTCCGGAGACTGTTCAGGAGCCTGTCGGGAACACCTGCGGGCAGCCTGTCTGCTCACGAAGATGCGCGTCCATGCGGATGTGGCTTGCGTCGCGCGATGGGTTTGCCGATACATGACAGTATGACTGACCGTCCCTCGATCATTGTCGCCCCGAGCCTTCTGGCTGCCGACTTTTCCCGCCTTGGTGAAGAGGTCGCTTCCGTTGCGCGCGCCCCCTGGCTTCACCTGGATGTGATGGACGGGCATTTCGTGCCCAACATCTCATTCGGCCCGCCTGTCATCGCCGCGTTGCGAAACCATACGGACGCGAAGTTCGACGTTCACCTGATGATCGATCCTGTGGATCCGTATCTGGAGGCGACGGCAAAGGCGGGCGCCGACCATATCACTGTCCATGTCGAGAATGCCCTTCATCTGCATCGCTCGCTGCAGACCATCCGGGCGCTGGGCTGTCGCCCGGGTGTGGCGATCTGTCCGGCAACGCCTGCGGTGGCGCTGTCCGAAGTCTTGGATCTGGTGGACATCATTCTCGTCATGACGGTCAATCCGGGATTTGGCGGTCAAAGCTTCCTGCACAGCCAGTTGGCCAAAATCCGGACGCTGGCGGCCATGATCCGCGAAAGCGGGCGGGACATTGTTCTGGCCGTGGATGGCGGAATCGATCCGCAGACCGCTCCCCTTGTCGTGGAAGCGGGAGCAACCATGCTTGTCGCGGGCTCCGCGGTATTTGGAAAAGAAGACCGCGCCGCTGCGATCCGGTCTCTTGAAGGGCCGTTCGTGGAACAGATGCCCTGATGACAGGCAGTCGCTGGCTTCGCGGTCTTCGTCTCTCCCTCGCTCGTCTCCCGCTGGGGGGGCAGACGTCTCAGGAGCCTGTTCATGCTTTCCGGGACCCATGGAAGGGCGATCCGGAACAGGGGGCGCGTCTGATTGCCGGGCATTTCTGTTTCGACCGGCAGGATTATGCCCTGCCAAAGGGGAGCTGGGAGCGCGGGCCTTGGCCGGGGCCTGTGCGGGAATGGCTGCATGGTTTCAGCTGGCTTCGGGATTTGCGGACGCTGGGAAGCGACCGGGCGAGAATGACGGCGCGGATGCTTGTCAGTGACTGGCTGGCGCATCCGCCCACCGATCCGCTGGTCGGCGATGCCTGCGTCACCGGATCCCGGCTGGCCTCATGGCTGTCGAATCATGAATTCTGTCTCGCGTCCGCCGACCTGGCTCTGCAGAAGCGCCTGATGGACCGGATGCTGGTGGAGGGACGGACTATCGCTGCCCTTCTGCCCCTTCCGCCGCAGGGCGCACGCGGACTGATGGCGTTCAGAGGGCTTCTCGCCGCGGCAATGGCGATGCCGGACCATACGGGTTTCATGTCGCGCTATCTGCGTTATCTCCCCGCCGAACTGGAACGCCTCATCCTTGCGGATGGCACGGTGATCGAGCGCAGCCCCGAGGCCCAGTTTCTCGTGGCGCGCGAATTGGCTGAGATGTCCGTCATGTTCCGTACGGCGCATGCCAGCGTTCCTCCCTTCATCGACCGGGCGCTGGACAGGGTCTGTCCCGTCCTGCGAGCCATGCGCCACGGTGACGGAGGGCTTGCCGTTTTCAATGGAGCGAACGAGCGGTACAGTGCTGCCGTCGAGGACGTACTGGCTCAGGGCTCCCGGCAGAAGTTGATTGCGCCAGCCATGCCGCAGGGGAAATTTACGCGCCTTGCGCTCGGAAAATCGCTGCTGATTGTGGACAGCGGTGCACCCGCCGCGGCCGGGTTCGATCATATGGCGCATGCTGGAACGATGTCCTTTGAATTTTCGCATCAGCGGCATCGTCTGTTCGTCAACTGCGGCAGCGCGGTGGTCGGAGCGTGGCGGGACGCTATGCGGTGTAGTGCTGCGCACACAGTCCTCGTGGCGGATGGACTGTCTTCGGCGGATTTCGGTCCTGATGGTGGCATGACCCGCCGGCCGGTCACCGTCTCCTGTGAACACCAGACCGACGGTTCCGCGCACTGGCTGGACATGGCGCATGACGGCTACCATGCGCCGCTGGGTGCGAAATGGACGCGCCGTCTCTATTTCGGGTCGGACGGTGAGGATTTCCGCGGGCAGGAACTGATCGACGGCGAACGGAACATCGACTTTGCGATCCGCTTCCATATTCATCCCGATGTCATGGTGACGCAGGATGATGAAGACATCATTCTTCAGGCAGGTGGGATGATTTGGCGTTTCAGGCAGCGCGGGGGTGTCGTTCGTCTCGAAAGCGACGTCTATCTCGGGCGCGGAAAGCGCGAATCCGGTCAGCAGATCATCATCACACCGTTGCCATCGCCGCCAGCGCAGGCCGATGCCGTGTTGCCGGATGGGCAAAGTGAAGCCATGCCAGTAGCCTCCGACACGCCCAAAACTGCCGGACGCGTCCATCAGAGCGTGACATGGCTTCTCGAACGTATTCCGGAATAACGGTTTCCGGACTGAAGGTGCGATCGTGAAGATCCTTGAAATCACCAATGTTGACTTCGCGCTCAGACAGTTTCTGCTGCCCCTGATGCGTGACCTCCGGGACGCTGGTCATGAGGTCCAGGGGGCCTGTGCGGAAGGCACGCATCTGGAGCCGGTAAGGGCCGAGGGCTTCACGGTACATGGCGTTCCCATGGCGCGCTCGCTTTCGCCGGTGGCCCAGTATCGGGCGTTTATGGCGCTGGTCCGGCTGATCCGGAAGGAAAAACCTGACCTTGTGCACGGACATATGCCGATCAGTGGTATTCTGGCGCGTTTTGCCGCACGGGTCTGCGGCGTGCGTGTCGTCGCCTATACCTGTCACGGCTTCCTGTTCAATCAGCCGGGTTCATGGAATCGACGCACGCTTTCGCTGGTTCTGGAATGGGCAGCGGGGCGCATCACCGACCTTTACATGACCGTCTCAAGCGAAGAAGCACGCGATGCACGCAGGCTTCACCTCAACCGAATCCCGATCGCCATCGGCAACGGCCGCAATCCGGAGCATTATCGCCCTTCGCCTGAAACGCGGGCCCGGTTGCGTGCGGAGCTTGGCGTGCCGGAGACGCGTCCTGTGGTGATCGTGGTGTCCCGTCTGGTACGGCACAAGGGACATCCTGAATTGCTACGGGCCATGGAAGACGTCCCGGACGCGGAACTCTGGGTCGTCGGTGAGCGGCTGCCTTCGGATCACGGAGCGGACATGACCGCAGCTTTTGCGCGAGCCACAGAGCGGCTGGGGTCCCGGCTGCGGCTGCTCGGGTACAGGGACGATGTCGCCGAACTTCTGACGGCGGCGGATATTTTTGCGCTGCCCAGTCATTTCGAAGGTCTGCCCATGTCGGTCATCGAAGCGATGCTGACGGGGCTGCCGGTCGTGGCTGCGAATGTGCGCGGACCTCGCGAGCAGGTGGTCGACGGGAAAACCGGTTTTCTGGTTCCGCCGGGACTTTCCGCACCGCTGGCGCGCGCGCTGTGCCGTTTGACGCAGGACAGGGCCCTGAGAGAAGAAATGGGGTGTTCGGGGCGGAAAATTGCGGTCGAGTCGTATGATGAACGCCGTATTCTCAGGCGTGTCGTTGCGCTTATGGAAGAGTCTTTTCGGCGCATTTCTTCCTGACCCAGAAAGCAATCGGGGCACTGGGTCTATCCGCCCTGCTGCCAAACAGCCTTTTGCGTGATGTGTCGGCATGGGTTGGAGATGATAACCCTTCTCAATAAAAAGCGTTCTGAAGGTGATTGGATACTGAAAGACATCCGTCATGGTGAGTTTTATTGGGTTTTTCGGAGTATGAATCTACGATTTGTTTTTGGTGTTATTTTCCGGACTGGAATACTCTTTTTATCATGACTGAAAATATCCCATAAACTTGTCTTTTGTTTATGTACTGTTTTGGAGACAGTACCCCGCGCACGAGATTATTGAAGACAAAGGTATTCCCCATGAAGGTCGGTCTTTTTATTCCATGTTACGTGGATATGTTTCACCCCGAGACAGGGATTGCGACGCTCGAACTGCTGGAGCGTTTTGGGATGTCCGTTGAATATCCCGTTGACCAGACATGCTGTGGTCAGCCCATGACCAATACGGGCTGCGAGCGTGAGGCGGCGAAGACGGAAGAACTGTTCGTCCGGAATTTTGAAAAATACGATTATATCGTCACACCTTCCGGAAGCTGTACCAACCAGGTTCGCAACAACATGACGGCCATCGATCAGACCGACGCTGTCAAACATGTTCGCAGCCGGACCTATGAGCTGGTCGAGTTTCTGCACGATGTCTTGAAAGTCGATGCTTTCCCTTGGGCCGAGTTTCCGCATCGTGTTGCACTTCACAACAACTGCAACACGCTGCGGAACCTGCGGATCGCTAGTATGACCGAGCGCCGGGAAGAGCCGTTTTCCAAGCCGAAAGCGCTGCTGAAGATGGTCAAGGGTATCGAGTTCACCGACCTCACGCGGCCTGACGAATGTTGCGGGTTCGGCGGCACGTTCTCCGTTTTCGAGGAAGGCGTTTCGGCCAAGATGGGTCAGGACAAGGTCACGGATCAGCTTAAATCCGGCGCGGAATATGTCACGTCGTCTGACAGCTCCTGCATGATGCATCAGGAAGGCTGTGCCCGGCGGATGGGCGCCAACCTCAAATATATCCACATCGCCCAGATCCTGAATGGAGCACGCGCATGACCGCCGAACTGCATGAAGAGCTGACGGACCCCCATGCCGAGCAGCTTGATCACGGTGGCGCCTCGTCCCAGCCCCTTAAATCCCGGATTTCGGAACCCCAGCCCCGCGGTGCCAAGATCCGTGGCAACCGGCCGGTTGATCAGTCCGAAGCCGCGAACCGCTTCATGGCCGCGACCGAGCATGAGGCCATGCATGATGCGCGTCTGTGGGATCTGCGCCAGAAACGTGACAAGGAAATGCATGGGATCGAGGAATGGGAAGAGTTGAGGGACCTCGCCTCGGGCATCAAGGAGCACACGCTTTCCAAGCTCGATTATTATCTTGAGCTGTTTGAGAAAAATGCGACGGCCAACGGGATCAAGGTCCACTGGGCAAAGGATGGCGCGGAGCATAACGCGATCGTTCTGGAGATCCTGCGGAGCAAGGGCGTCGAGCTGTTGATCAAGAGCAAGTCCATGCTGACGGAGGAGTGTGGCTTCCGGGAGTTCATGGCCCACAATAATGTCGAGGTCATCGAAACCGATCTTGGCGAACGCATCCAGCAGCTTGATGACGAAGCGCCGAGCCATGTGGTGGTTCCGGCCGTGCACAAGCTGCGCACCGATGTCGCCAGTGTTTTTGCCAAAACGATCGGCTCCGACCCTGACAATGCCGATGCGCGTTACCTGACGGAATGTCAGCGCGAGGCTACGCGCCCGCTGATTCTCTCGGCGCAGGCCGGGATGACGGGCGGTAATTTCGTGGTTGCGGAAACGGGAACATTCGTTGTCTGCACCAATGAGGGCAATGCGGATCTGTCCGCCAATACGCCGCCGCTGCATATCGCGTCCATCGGGATCGAGAAGCTCATTCCCGGCCTGAATGAACTGCCGGTCTTTATCCGGCTGCTGTCGCGGAGCGCGCTGGGGTCCCCGATCACGCAGTATACGTCGCATTTCCGCGGCCCGCGTGAGGGTGGCGAAATGCATGTCGTGCTCGTGGATAACGGGCGTTCCGAGCGTCTGGGAATGGAGAAGTTCTGGCCGGGGCTGAAATGTATCCGCTGTGGCGCCTGCATGAACACCTGCCCGGTGTTCCGGCGCAGCGGTGGTCTGAGCTATGGCGCGACCTATGCCGGGCCGATCGGGCTGATTATCGATCCGACCTTCAACGTCCATAAATATCGCAACCTGCCATACTCTTCGACGATGAATGGCAGTTGCACCAATGTTTGTCCGGTGAAGATCAATATTCACGAACAGATCGCCGACTGGCGCAAGACGCTGGCGGGCGAGGGGGAAATCTCCCCGGTCAAGAAAGTCATGATGAAGGCCGCCGGCGAAGTTCTGGCATCGCCTATGGTCTATCGGGCAAGTCTGCCGCTTGGTCGCAGCGCGTTGCGGCATCTGCCGCATTTCATGCTGTACAACAAGCTCAACACATGGGGCCGCAAGCGCGATGTCCCTGAGACACCCAAACAGACGTTCAATGAGTGGTATCGCAAGAACCGCAAGTCGCAGGTTGAGGGAGAAAAATCATGAGTGGCTCACGCGAGGCCATTCTGGGGGCAATCCGCAAAAACCATGTTCAGGGTGAGCGCCCGCGCCCCGTGGTGCCCTTGTTCGATCAGGCGGTCCCGGCCGATCTAAGAGCGCTATTCCAGAAGTCCCTGGAGCGAATGGGTGGGAAAATGCTGACCCCTGATGCGGCTGATCCGATGGCGCCGGTGCGGCAGGCGTTCGTCAAGCCGGGTCCGGTCGTGTCCTGCGTTTCAGAATTTCAGGGTGACATGCAGATCACGCCCCAGACGAAGCCGACGGATATCGCGCCAGTGGAATATGCCATTCTGCGCGCGGCGTTCGGCGTGGCGGAGACGGGATCGCTCTGTTTCACTGAAAAGCAGCTTCTCGTGAACACGACGGGTTTTCTGCCGCAGCATCTGGTGATCCTGCTGGATCCGGCGCAGATCGTCTACAATCTGCATAATGCCTATCAACGTCCGGAATGGACGCAGGCGCATTATGTCGTGTTTCAGAGCGGCCCGTCAGCGACGGCGGATATCGAAGGCGTACTGGTCCATGGTGCACAGGGTGTGCGCTCCCTGAGCGTGCTGTTTCATCCCGCGTCCTGAAGCAGAAGCATCAGTCGGCCGATAACGATGGGATGCAGGCCGGTTGTGGGTTTGTCCAGAACATAGAGGATATATCTGCCGCGCTTCTGCTGAAAAGCGACGGATGGCGGTAGTCCTTCGATGGACGCCACGATCGGGGCCGGTATTGGGTCGAACAGGCGTCTGGCATAGGGGGAGACGGAGTACAGGGAGGCCTTTCAGAAGCCTCTGCTGAGACGGGCCTCCTGAAAGGCGGCGTTGATGATCTGTGTCTCCCGCATCGCCAGTTCACGGATTTTCTCCCCCATCGCGCCGACCTTGTCCGGATGATACTGTCTGATCAGGTCCCGATAGGCGCGTTTGATATCTTCTGGAGAGGCGAATTCGCTGACACCGAGAACTTCGAACCAGGTCCGTTCCGCAGATGGTTCGTCAATGGGGTCTTCAGGGGTTTCCTGCCGCGCGTCTTCGTTTTGTGTCTCCGTCTTCCCAAAGAAGCGCTGCATGACAAATCCCAGCAGAACGAGCGCTCCCAGCGCCAGGACGATGAATTTCGCGAATGCAAACAGGAGGCCGAGCACGAAGCCGAGATGTGTCAGGAGCCAGTAGACGACGAATGCCGCCCCGATCAGCGCGAGAACCTGCATGGAAGGCCTTTCAACGGTCTTGTCGTCTCATCATATCATGATGTGATCCGTCTCCGGGAGCTTTCCCTGTCTTGCCGATCAGAGCCACCCGTTGGAGCGGGCGATGCGTCCTGCTTCGATCCGGTTTCGGGCATCCAGTTTCTGGACGATTTCCGAAAAATAGTTGCGGACCGTGCCGGAGGATAGGGACAGTGCCTCGGCGATCTCGCGGTTGGTGCGTCCGGCCTCGGCGAGGCGGAGCATGGCGCGTTCGCGTTCGGAGAGCGGGTCGGGCAGTGCGTCCCAGACGGCCTCGGCCAGATCGGGCGCGATGGCGCGTCCACCTGCCGCGACCTTGCGGATGGCGGCCGCAAGCTGTGTGATGGGCGCGTCCTTGAGCATGTAGCCCCGGACGCCAGCCTGAAGCGCGCGGCGTAGATAGCCGGAGCGGCCAAAGGTCGTCACGATCATGACGCGGCTGGGGAGACCTTCCTCAAGGATTTTTTCCGCCAGTTCGATACCCGTGACATGCGGCATTTCGATATCGGTCAGAACGACATCGGGGCGGTGTTCGCGAATCATCGCCAGCGCTTCGCGACCATCGGTGGCGCGACCGACGATTTTGATGTCGTCTTCAAGTTGCAGGAGCGCCTCAAAGGCATCGAGGAGCATGGTCTGGTCTTCGGCAAGGATGAGGCGGATCATGGCAGTGTCGTCGCAGTCAGTTTGAAACTCTGGGAGCGGTGAGAAATTGTGAGTGTGCCGCCAGACGCGGCGAGCCTCGCGCGCATGCCGCGCAGACCATTACCTTCAACGAGCGCGCTTCCCGGCCTGGGCGTTTGGATCGGGCCGTCGTCTTCAAGGCTGAACGTATGGATCTGGCCTTTTGCATCGTATCCGAAGGTCAAGGTGCAGGTCCGGGCTTCGGAATGACGGATGACATTCGTAACGGCTTCCCGTAGCGCAAGGGCCAGAACGCTGTTCGGTGGCTGTTCAGCGGACGGTTTAGGGTCGTTCAGTATAAGGGTAATGCCAGCGGTGTGGAGAGCTCTACGGGCACGGTCCAGTTCCCGTAGGAGGGACGCGCCGTTCATGCCGGATACGGCTTCGCGCACCTCGCGCAGGGATGTGCGGGCGATCTGACTGATTTCGTTGATTTCCTGCCGGGCGCGGGGGGGATCAGCCATAAACAGCCGTTCTGAGAGTTCGGCTTTGACGGAAATGACAGTCAGGGAATGGCCCAGAAGATCGTGCAGGTCGCGGGCGATGCGTTCGCGCTCTGCTGTGGTGGCGAGGGTACGGATCTCGTTCTGGGCTTCGCGAAGTTCGAAATTGCGGATGCCGAGCTGCCACTGCACCAGCGTGCCCATATAGGTGATGATGCTGAAAAAGGCGCCGGGGATGACTTCCAGTGTGGTCTTGTGCCGGAAATGGCCGGAAATAATCAGGACGACCTGTAGCAGGATGACCATCGTGATGGACTGCCGCTTTCCAGGTAATCGGGCGCACATTCCGGCTGCGAAAATGCAGTAGACTTGCCAGTCGCCACGCGTCCAGGCACAGGCATAGCCGATCAGATCGGTGAGGATGATTTCGCCGTAGCCGTAATAGCGGTCTTTGCGGTAGGGCGCGAAATAGACAAGCAGGAACAGCAGCATTGCCGCCGCTGAGAACATGACGCCTGAAAGTGTGGGGCGGTGATAGCCCAGCAGCCATGGAACCGGATAGAAGAGCAGGTAGCTCAGATAGGCCACCAGATAGTGATTGAAGTGCGGCCAAGGCGTACGACGGTCGGCGAGATGGCGGGAAAGGGAGTCTGTGGCCATCAGGAGAGCGTGGCTGGTGAGGGCTCTACGCCGGGCGAAAGGCTCGAACGGTGCAGTCGCAGCATGCTTCCCACCCAGATCGCCAGAGCAGTTCCGAAGCCTGCGACCTCGAGATGGCCAGGTTCAGGCAGAAGCAGGGAAAGGCCCGAAATCACGATGATGGCAGCGCCCATCCCGATATGGATCGGCTCTTTCATGGCGCGGCCCAGCGGAATGTAAGACAGCCCGATGATGGCGCCGAGCATGGGATAGAAAAGATCCACTCGGTGATGGGCCTGCGTCCAGGAGACGGCAGCGAAAATCCCTGCGAAGCGTAGGATTTTGATCCGCCGCGTCAGTTTGGGGTCGAGAGAAATTTCAGGACGTCGCAGAACGAGGTCACGCCGTATGAAACCAAGGAGCAGTAGGAGTGTCGGGATCGCGATGAGTGCGACGGTCAAAGAGATGGGAAGTCTGCCCGCATGTGCGCCCCTTGCCGCCCAGACGATGGCGAATGCCAGTCCTCCGCAGTCGGTCAGAAGGCCACGCCAGTTTTTCCGTTCCGTCGTCATCCGTACTGCATCTCCGCCTCATCTCCCCCGTATCTCCGTGGGGGAGCAACCCGCTGTAAGGATGCCCGT
The DNA here is from genome assembly GCF_007988905.1 of Gluconobacter kanchanaburiensis NBRC 103587. Lineage (GTDB taxonomy): Bacteria > Pseudomonadota > Alphaproteobacteria > Acetobacterales > Acetobacteraceae > Gluconobacter > Gluconobacter kanchanaburiensis. Next base: position 44,430 of record NZ_BJVA01000014.1, on the reverse strand, counting down.
TTCGGGACAGAAAAAACAGGGCGCAGTGTCAGGTGTCTTGGATGACAGCCGTCATGGCGCGCGCGTGAGGCGCTCAGACCGGACGGAGGAGGATGTGCTTCTTTTTCCCAGACGAGACTTTCAGGGTACCGTCCCGCAGATCGTCGAGTGTGAAGGTCTGGTTTTCGTCCGAGATCACCACATCGTTGACGCGCCCGCCGCCGCCCCGGATCAGACGGCGCGCTTCTCCACCGCTCGCGGCCAGTCCGGCTTCCTGAAAGACCCGGAAAGCAGGCAGCCCTTCCGCGATCAGGGTAGCGGGCAGGTCGATTTCCGGTAGCGCGGCCTGTGCAGAGCCCTGCTCGAAAACGCGTCGGGCTGTTTCAGCGGCGTCTTCGGCGGCGGCGCGACCGTGGCAGATGGCAGTGGCCTCGGTGGCGAGGATCTTCTTGGCGTCGTTGATGTCCGCGCCTTCGAGCGCGCCGAGACGTTCGCACTCCTCGATCGGAAGATCCGTGAAAAGCTTGAGGAAACGGCCGACATCGGCGTCTTCGGTGTTGCGCCAGAACTGCCAGTATTCAAAAACTGGCAGACGCTCTGCCCGGACCCATGTCGCGCCGTTGGCGGACTTGCCCATTTTTGCGCCCGAGGACGTGGTGACGAGCGGTGTGGTCAGACCGAAGATCTGTTTTCCGTCTGTGCGACGGGCGAGGTCGATGCCGGAGACGATGTTGCCCCATTGGTCCGAGCCGCCCATTTGGAGGACGGCACCGTGGCGGCGGTTCAGTTCGCGGAAATCGTAGGACTGGAGGATGGAATAGTTGAATTCCAGGAATGTCAGTCCCTGTTCCCGCTCCAGACGCTGCTTCACGCTGTCGAAGGAGAGCATGCGGCTGATGGAGAAATGTGCGCCAACGTCCTGAAGCAGGTTGATGTAGGAGAGCTTGTCCAGCCAGTCAGCGTTGTTGGCGAGGATGGCGCCGCTGGACGGGTCTTCGTCGCTGAAGGTGATGAACTGGCGCAGGGATTTCTCGATTCCGGCGATGTTGTGCGCGATGGTTTCGTTTGTAATCAGAGACCGGGCCTCGTCGCGGAAGGACGGATCGCCGATCTTGGCCGTACCGCCACCCATCAGGGCGATCGGGCGATGGCCGTGCTTCTGGAGCAGGCGCAGTGCCATGATGGAGAGCGCGTTGCCGACATGAAGGGAGTCCGCTGTCGGGTCGAAGCCTACATAAGCGGTGATCGGTCCGGCCAGCATGGCCTCGTCGAGGGCGTCGAGGTCGGTGCACTGGAAGATCAGGTCACGGGCCTGGGCTTCAAGGAGGAACGGACTCTTTGGCATGGATCGGTCTTGCTACGCTGCTGCTGAAAAGAAGGGATGCGGACCCTAGCATGACCGATGGGCGGGCGGAAACTCCGGCCCGAAAGCAGAAAGGCTCTCCATTGAGGAGAGCCTTTCTGAAAAAACATCTGATGGAAGAAGATTTTTCAGATCAGTCGGCGGCCAGAGCCAGGGCTTTGCGGCCACGCATCGTATTGACGTGGTCTTCAAGTGCTTCAGCGACCCGGTCTGCCTGTTTGGCGAAAATGTGGTCGGCGTCTTCGAAGATGCGATAGTCAACGGTCACATTCTTCTGGGTGTTCAGCTTGTCCACCAGCTTGCGGATTCCTGGCTCCGGGGCCAGTTCGTCCTTGCCGCCAGCGATCATCAGGCCGCCGCAGGGGCAGGGTGCGAGGAAGCCGAAATCGTAGTCGTTGGCCGGCGGGGCCACGCTGATCCAGCCGCTGATCTCGGGACGGCGCATAAGAAGCTGCATGCCGACGAAGGCACCGAAGGAATAGCCCGAGATCCACAGTTCGGTGGAGTTCGGATTGACCATCTGCATCCAGTCGAGGGCTGCAGCTGCATCGGAAATCTCGCCGATACCGCCATCGTAACGGCCTTGGGAGCGGCCTACGCCACGTGAATTGTAACGCATGACCGAGAAGCCCATCTTCTCGAAGCTACGATACATCGTGTAGGTGATACGGTTGTTCATGGTGCCGCCGTGGAGCGGATGGGGATGCAGCACCAGGGCAAGCGGAGCGTTGGGTTCGCTGGAGTGGTGGTAACGACCCTCAAGCCGGCCGTCTGGGCCGGCGAACATCACTTCAGGCATAATACTCTCGCACTGTGTCAGGCAGAATTGGAACTCTGCCGTCCGGTGGTGCTGTGTATATCGATTCGCAAAACCTGATTTCCACCAAAATCGACATGGCGTTGCGATTTCCGCCAGTTTGTCCAATCTGGAAAACATGATGACTGCACTCAAGACCGTCTCCGGGACGACCTATTTGGATGCCAATGCCACCGAGCCTCTACGTCCCGGCGCGAAGGAGGCGGCGCTGGAGGGGATGCTGCTGTCCGGGAACCCGTCTTCGGTGCATGCCGAGGGGCGGGAAGCTCGCCGGTTTCTGGAGGATGCCCGCAGCCGGGTTGCCTCGGGTTTCGGGCGGATTTCCGGCACCTGTGTGTTTACATCGGGGGCGACGGAAGCCGATGCGATGGCGGTTCATGCGTTTGGACAGGAGCGCCGGATTTTCGTTGGGACTACGGAACATGATGCTATTCTCAGGGCTGCACCAGAGGCTGAAATCCTGCCCGTAAACAGGGACGGGATTCTGGACGTGGAACACTTGCGCTCGCGGTTGCGGGACACCGGTCCGGCGCTGGTCTGCGTGATGTCCGCCAATAACGAGACGGGGGTGCTTTCGCCGCTGGAGGAGGTGTTGGTGGTCTGTCGCGACTCGGGAGCACATCTGCATGTCGATGCCGTGCAGAGTGCGGGGCGGATGCCGTTTGCGCTGGGCGGGTGTAGTGTTGCGGTGTCCGGGCACAAGATGGGTGGCCCAAAAGGGGCGGGCGCGCTCCTGCTGGCGGAAGACGAGCCTATGGATGCGCTGGTGGCTGGTGGCGGTCAGGAGCGGGGGCGCCGGGGCGGGACGCAGGCGCTTCCAGCTATTCTGGGAATGGCGGCAGCATTCGATGCTGCCCGTGCTCAGGACTGGGCTCCGGTGCAGCGTCTTCGGGGGCGTGTCGAAGCGGCTGCGAAAAGCGTTGGCGCGCGGATTGCGGGTGAGGCTGTGGCGCGGTTGCCGAACACGAGCTGTTTGATTCTGGACGGGGTAGCGGCTCAGGTCCAGCTTATGGCGCTGGATCTGTCTGGATTCTGCGTTTCGGCGGGCTCGGCCTGTTCGTCAGGAAAAGTGTCGTCCTCGCATGTCCTGCGGGCGATGGGGGAGACGGACGGCGCGTCGCAGGCCATTCGCGTGTCGCTGCCCTGGAATGTGCAGGAAGCCCAGGTCGAGGCGTTCTGTGAGGCCTATGAGGCCATGGCACGACGTTTGCGGAAGTGAGACGGGCAAAGAGGCAGTAGGTATGATCTATCTCGATTATCTTTCGACAACGCCGTGTGATCCGGCGGTTGTGAAGGCCATGTTGCCGTGGTTCGGGGAAGATTTTGGCAATCCGCACAGTGTGCATGGGCCGGGGCGGAAGGCGGCGCAGGCCGTGGAGCGGGCGCGGGAAAGCGTGGCGAAGCTTTTGGGCGTGGAGGCGCGGGAGATTGTGTTCACGTCCGGGGCGACGGAGGCGAACAACCTCGCCATCAAGGGGGCGGCGCGGCATCTGGCGCGACTGGGGGACCCGAGACGGCGGATCGTCACGGTCGCTACCGAGCATAAGTGCGTTCTGGAATCGGTGCGTGCGCTGATGGGCGAAGGCTTTGAGGCGGTCGTGCTGGGCGTGGATGGTGAGGGGCGGGTTGATCCTGAGGCCCTGCGGGAGGCGCTGAAGGTGCCGACGCTGCTGGTCAGTATCATGGCCGCGAACAACGAGACGGGCGTGTTGCAGGATATTCCCCGGCTTGCGGCAATCGTGAAGGAGGCGGGTGCGCTGATGCATGTCGATCTGGCGCAGATGGCCGGGAAAATGCCGATGTCCTTGCACAATGTGGATCTAGCATCTGTTTCCGCACACAAGATGTATGGGCCAAAAGGGATTGGTGCGCTGTATGTCCGGCGGCGTCCGCGTGTGCGTCTGGAGCCTCTGTTGTCCGGCGGCGGCCAGGAGCGGGGATTCCGATCAGGAACAGTTCCGACGCCTCTCGTGGTTGGGTTCGGAGTCGCTGCGGAACTGGCTGCGGCCACTCTGGCGGATGAGGTCGCGCGTCAGGTGTTTTTGCGGGACGATCTGTGGGCGCAGCTTCGGGACGGCCTCCCGGGAACTGTTCTGAACGGCGCTGGAGCGCCGCGTCTGGCGGGCGCGCTGAATGTGTGTCTACCGGAAGGATTGGCAGCGCTGGATATGCTGGAAGCCTGTCCGGACATCGCCGCCTCGACCGGATCCGCCTGTACGGCAGCGGAAATTGCGCCGTCCTATGTTCTGACCGCAATAGGACTTTCTGCACAGGATGCATCGCGATGCTTGCGCCTGTCGGTCGGACGCTTTACCTCCAAGGCCGATATTGACCGTGCGGCCTCTTTTCTGATCGCAGCCGCCCGGGCGTGCCACCACAACTGAAACCGGAAAAAACGGACGACCTATGCCCAAGATGACTTTTATCGAGCGTGACGGAACCCGTCGTGACGTGGACGCGCCTGTCGGCCTGTCGGTGCTGGAAATTGCGCATAAGCACGACCTCGATCTTGAGGGTGCCTGCGAAGGCTCGCTGGCCTGCGCGACCTGCCATGTGGTTGTCGATCCGGAATGGGCTGCGAAACTGAGCGCGCCGACGGATGACGAGGAAGACATGCTCGACCTGGCGTTCGGTCTGGAAAAGACCTCCCGTCTGGGCTGCCAGATTGTTATGACGGATGCGCTGGATGGCCTGACCGTCCGCCTTCCGAAGGCGGGCTGAGCACCATGCGGATCCTCGTTGCCATGTCGGGAGGCGTGGACAGTTCCGTAGTGGCCGCGCTGCTCAAACGGCAGGGCCACGAGGTGATTGGTGCGACTCTTCAGCTCTACGACCACGGACAGGCGGCCAAGCCAGGCGCGTGCTGTGCGGGGCGTGACATCATGGATGCGCGCGCCGTGGCGGACCGTCTGGGCTTTCCGCACTACGTCATTGATGCGGAAAGCCGCTTCCGTGACAGTGTGGTCGAGAGCTTCGCGGACGCCTATGCGCGTGGCGAAACGCCTGTTCCCTGCGTGGCCTGCAATCAGGGCGTGAAGTTCACGGACCTTTTGGGCATGGCGCGGGATCTGGGCTGCGAGGCCATGGCGACCGGGCATTACGTCCGCCGTGTCGAAGGGCCGGACGGGGCGGAAATGCACCGCCCTGTCGATGCCGAGCGGGACCAGACCTGGTTTCTGTTCGCCACGACCAAAGATCAGCTCGATTATCTGCGCTTTCCGTTGGGCGAGATGCCGGACAAGGCGCATGTCCGTGCGCTCGCCGAAGAGCTCGGGCTGTCGATTGCGGCCAAGCCGGACAGTCAGGATATCTGTTTCGTCCCCACCGGCTCCTATGCGGAACTGGTCGAGAAGCTGCGTCCGGAAGTACGGGGCGAGGGCGAGATTGTAGACGAGGACGGCAGGGTTCTAGGTCGTCACGAAGGCGTGGCGCGTTATACGGTCGGGCAGAGCAAGCGTCTGGGCGATATCCACACCGCAACCGGCGAGCGCCAGATGGTGACGCGCATTGATGTGCCGAAGCGTCGCATCGTGGTCGGGCCGCGCGTGCAGGCTTCGGAAGCTGATAGCCGCCGTACGGTGCGTCTGCGCGACATGAACTGGCTGATTGATGCCCCTGCCGAGGGTGTGCGCTGTGGCGTACAGATCCGCGCGCGGGAGAAGCTGCGCGAGGCTGTCGTAAAGCCATTGGAGAATGGTGGCGCACTGGTTGAGCTGAACGAGGCCGCGATGCCCGCGCCCGGTCAGGCCTGTGTGCTGTATGATGGAAGCCGCGTGCTGGGTGGCGGTTTTATTACTGCGGGAGAGGCCTGATGGCGGGTGTGCTGCTTTTGGGGTCGCGCCGGTATTCGTCCTGGTCCCTGAGGGGCTGGCTGGCAGTGCGGCTGGCCGGGCTGGACGTGACGGAAGAGGTCATTGCGCTCAAGGGTGCTGGCCGGACGACCGAGATTCATGCGCGTTCGCCCAACCGGATGGTGCCGTATCTTCAGCATGACGGTGCGGATGTCTGGGAAAGTCTGGCGGTCTGCGAGTATTGCGCGGAAATTGCGCCGTCCCTGTGGCCCGAAGACCGGGTCGTGCGGGCACATGCCCGTAGCATCAGCGCGCAGATGCATGCCGGTTTCCGTCCGATCCGCCAGAACTGCTCCATGGATGTCGAGCGCACTCCCGCGCCTCTGCCGGAGATCAGTGAGGAGCTCGCGGCCGATGTGGCGCTGCTGAGCCGTACACTCAAAGGCGCGCTTCTGCGTTCGGGGCAGCCGACGCCCTTCCTGTTCGGAGAGCGGATGACGGTTGCGGACTGCATGTATGCGCCGATCGCCATCCGCATTCACACGTTCGAACTGGATGTCGATCCTGTCGTAAAGGTATGGGTCCGGATGATGCTCGATCATCCGTTGATGCGGGAATGGTACGATCTTGCAATAGCAGAGCCGCCGGAGTGGCGTCTGATTTACTGACGCTCAGTGATGGACGAAGCCCATGCCGGTTTGGAGTGCAGTCCGCAGGACTTCGCTCCAGATACTGCCATTGCCGCCCATTCCGCCGCCCTGATGGCTTCGGACGCTGTAACCCGGGTCGTCGTCGTTGGTTGTGGTCGCCATGTCAGCCGGCCCTCTGGAGGCGCAGGCTGCGAGTAGGACGAAGAGCGCGACGGCGCCTGTGTGTTTCACGATGCCCGGTTCCTTTGGATGCGTCGTAAAAGTCATGCGTCGGGACCGTATGACTGTCATGTCAGGAACGGTAAGAAAGCGTAATTGCAGATACACAGGTCTACCGTCACGTGGCAGGAAAGAGGGGGGTGGTCATCCTTCTTCAGAAACTGCGGCCGTTGCTCAACGCTCTATGTCCCGAAATAGGGATGGGATGCACGGAATGAATGCAAAGACGCGGGCTCATGCACCTGGGCCGTGACACAGCTTGTTGCCGTGACGTTTTGTGTATTCACCCAGTACGACACCAAGACCAAGAAACAGCTCGTCACGGCCGTCAAATCCATGGCGGTCAAGCTTGGCAACACACCTGCGGCCTGCAAGCGCAGCTACATCAATCCCTGTGTGCTGGAGGGCAACCTGCGCGAGGCTTCAAAAGGCGTGCGCAGGATGTTCTGGATCATGAAGGTTACGGTCTGGCGGCGGAGGACTCAGCGATTGTGGGCTTTCTGGTCAGTCGTCTGTCGGATCTCAATGTCGAGGGGACTGCTGCCACGGCTGTCTGTGATCAGGGGCGGAAGGGCTGGTGGCGCTGATAGTATGGGGCAGGAGAGCTTTCGCAGGAAACTTCGCCCTGTTGTAAGGAGTTAGGAGAAGGGCGGTAATGTGTCGCCAGCCTGCGATATCGTGAGGCGCGACCGGGACGGCCGAGCGCAAAACTGGGAGAGGCCTGCGGATATGAACTCTCTGGGGCTGTTTGCTCTGTTGCTGGCTGTGGCGACGTTGTTCGGGATTATCAATTACCGGACGTTGAAGCTTCCGCTGACCATCGGGATCCTGCTGATCTCGATGCTGATTTCCCTGATTGTCATGCTCCTGAATCCGCTGTTTCCAGGCTACGACCTGCAACAGGTTCCCCAGACCCTTCTCGGGACGATCAACCTTCCGCGCACCTTGCTGGACGGCGCACTGTCCTTCCTGCTTTTTGCGGGCGCGATGCAGGTGGATCTCGGATTGCTGGTATCGCGTGGAAAGTCTGTTGCCGCCCTTGCGATTCTGGGAACATCGCTTGCCGTGGGGCTGCTGGCTGTGCCGGTCTGGCTGATTTTTCCGGTCTTCGGGCTTGCCGTTCCCTTTAGCTGGTGTGTGCTTTTAGGTGCCATGCTGGCACCGACCGATCCCGTTTCTGTTGTGGGGATGCTTCGGCGTCTTGGTCTGCCCCCCGCGCTTCAGGCGACTTTCGCGGGTGAGAGCCTTTTCAATGACGGCGTGGGGGTCGTTATTTTCGGAACCATGATCGGATTGGCGACGGGGGAGGCGGAGTCTGTTTCCATGGGGGACTTCGTTGTGCGGTTTCTGGTTGAGGCCGTGGGCGGAGGACTACTTGGTGCTGTCACGGGCTGGCTGACGCTCCTGCTGCTGCGGGGCGTGGACGACATGCAGATCGACCTTCTGGGGTCTCTGGCGCTGGCCACGGGGACGTACAGCCTGGCGAATGGGCTGCATATGTCAGGCCCTATCGCTGTGGTGGTGGCTGGAATGAGTCTGGCCAGCAAAACGGGGCACCGGTCGATCCCTGCGAAATCCCGCGAGGAAATGGTCCTTTTCTGGAACCTGATCGACGAAATCCTCAATGCGCTGCTGTTCCTGCTGATTGGTTTTGAACTGCTGGAAATCAGGCCTCATCTGCCTCCGTTCCTGACAATGCTGGTGGTGATTCCGCTTTCTGTGCTGGTTCGCGGGGCAAGTGTTTTCCTGTCCACGATGCCGGTCCATCTGCGGCCGGGGGAGCGCGGTCGTGCGCTGGGTGTTCTGACATGGGGTGGGCTGCGGGGCGGCATTTCCGTAGCGCTGGCGCTTGGGCTGCCTGCGGGCGAGCTGCGCGATACGCTCCTTCCCGTCTGTTATGGCGTGGTTGTCTTTACGATCATCGTGCAGGGCCTGACGATGGAGCGTGTGGTGCGGCGTCTTTATCCCGAAACCGCGCCTCCTGCCTGACGCCGTCGGGAAGAAAGACTTCAGGAAAAGGTGTTCGGTTCTCCCTGTCGGTCTGTGAAGCCGGCTGTGATAGGTTTGGAAAACACAGAATTCTGGTGGAGTGTTCACATATGGTACGTTTGCGGTATTCGAAGGGTTTCTTGGTAGCCGTAGTTTTTGGATGCGGGCTAGCGGGTACCGGGTTTGTAGGAATGCAGGACGCGCGGGCGACCCCCCTGAAGGGGCAGAGAGCCTGCTGGCAGTCGAATGTGGGTGAGGATCCGCGACCTGAAATCAGTTGTCAGAGTCTCTCTCCGGATTTTCTCAGAAAGCTTGAACATGCAACGCCCGCGCAGGTGGTTAAGCTGTTCGGCGTGCCGGGCAAGGACGGCAAACCGACCTATTTTGAAGGGGTTGGAAAGGTTCCGGGTTTCCATAACGGGTATGTCGATCTGGTGTATGGCCAGGGACGCGTGACCAAGGTGAATGCGGTGACGACCGAATTCCAGAACAACGGAATGGCAGGGCCCGAAATGGACTTTGGCTGGGAAGCTGCGAAGGGCGAATGCTCCGATTTCCCGGGTTCAACCCGTCGCTGTAACGCAGTTCAGTGAAAATAAGTCTCAGGTCTTTACGGCTTCACGCTTAAGGGGAGGCCGGAGGACCTAGGTGCTGACGGCTGGCCGGAAATGAAACGTCGTTTTGCCGAAATATTGCAGGGCGGATTGTGTCTCTTAACCGGGATAGGTGGGATGATAAGTGCCCGGCTCCCAGTGTGCGTAATAAGAGGCAGAAGAGGCCGTACCCCGCCAGTATGTCATGTCCGGACCGGGCAGTAGTCCGGAAGTCCAGCTCCGGAAATGGGCGCTCTCGTCTAGGAATTTTCCCCGCGATGGCCAGGGAAAGGTCCGCTCATCGCCACACCGGGCTGTCCACACGACAAAATCCAGCAGCCCTGCCAGACAGTGGACGGGAGGATGAAGGTCTGCACCGCGATTCCTAAGATCATAAAGCTCAGCACTACGCTGTAAACCGTTCCGGCTATATCAGGATCGCGATATTTCGTCTGTTCATGGAATTCTGGATTTAGGAACGTGGGTGGCAGTGTTCCGGCGTGATACTGCGCAGATAGGCGGCAAATTCTCGGAACACGGGTGCACGTGGATCGGAGGCGCGCCATGTGAGGCCGATGGTCCGGCGCGCCTCACGCTCGGGGAGAGTGCGGACGGTGATCAGGTCCTCGAAATCGGTTCGGTTGCGCAGGGCTAGTTGAGGAATAAGGGAAAAGCCTTCTCCGGCGCCGATCATGTACCATAGCATTTCAAGGCTGGTGGCCAGTCGCTGCTCGCCGTCGCGGGGGACGGTCGGACAGACGGACAGGGCCTGATCGCGCAGGCAGTGGCCGTCTTCCAGCAGGAGCAGGTCCGGGCGTCCAAGCTGGCTGAGGGAGAGTTTCGGCTTTTGTGCTAACTCATGCGTGCTCGGGAAAACGGCGAGGAAGGATTCCTCGAAGATCGGCGCGCTTTCCAGGGAGTCCGAAGGGACGGGTAGCGCCATCAGGGCAACGTCGAGTTCGCTGTTGCGCAGAGCGTGAATGAGCGTATTCGTCATGCTCTCGCGCAGACGAAGGCTAAGGGAGGGATAATGTTCCCGCAGCCGGGGGAGAAGGCCGGGAATGTAATATGGGCCAAGTGTGGGGATGACGCCGAGGCGCAACGCGCCGTCCATCGGGCCGGTCTGCGCCCGGGCGACTTCGAGCAGATTACGCGCCGCCGCCAGCACCTCGCGACCCAGTGCGAGCAGGCGCTCACCATCGGGAGTTGGCGCAACGTGACGTCGTGAGCGTTCGAAAAGGGTGACGTCCAGAAGCTGTTCGAGCTTGCGGACCTGTTCGGACAGTCCGGCCTGACTGACGCCGCAGCGTTCAGCCGCGCGAGAGAAGTTGCGCAGGTCATCGACCGCAACCACATATTCAATATCGCGGAGGGACAGGCCGGAAAGGGGAACATAGCTCATATTTCATAGATAGGATCGAATAACGTCATGGGGAAGTGCGGTTCTGCCTGTTAAAGGAAAATAACGTCGGAAGAGGCTGTTTCCTAAGGGCAGGGTTCATATCATGATCGGGATGCTTGATATCTTCATCTCATAAGTTCGGTTTTAGCGATCAGTCATATTGACAGGAACTGTTTCCTGTCTCTCTCTTTCTGTGTGACACAGAGTCCGCAACACAACACCAACCCAAGGTCAGGAGACAGTCTGATGGTACGCATCAACTCCCCGCTGAAGCCCTTCTCTACCGATGCTTTCCGCAACGGTGAGTTCCTCACGGTCACGGACTCCGACGTTCGCGGCAAGTGGTCCGTCTTCTTCTTCTATCCGGCCGATTTCACGTTCGTCTGTCCGACGGAACTCGAAGACCTCGCCGACAATCAGGCCGCTTTCGACAAGCTGGGCGTGGAAATTTTCTCCGTCTCCACGGACAAGCATTTCACGCACAAGGCCTGGCACGACACGTCCCCGGCTATCGGCAAGATCAAGTACACGATGCTGGGCGATCCGACGGGTGCGATTGCACGCAACTTTGATGTGCTGATAGAAGAAGCCGGCATGGCCGATCGCGGCACGTTCCTGATCGATCCGGAAGGCAAGATCCAGTACATTGAGATCACCGCCGGTGGTGTCGGCCGCAGCGCGACCGAACTTCTGGAGAAGATTCAGGCTGCGCAGTATGTCGCAAGCCATCCGGGCGAAGTCTGCCCGGCCAAGTGGAAGGAAGGCGGCGAAACGCTGAAGCCGTCCCTCGACCTCGTCGGCAAGATCTGATCTTTCCCGGATCTGATCAGGGTGGGGCTTTCGGGCGCCACCCGCTTCCGCCTCCTTAGGGGGCGGCTGAGCCGGACAGTCTTCCGGTTCGAAATTTTCCAGTCCCGAAATCCGGAGAAAAAAGATGCTTCAGGACGACCTGAAAACCCAGATGCGCGCCTATATGGAGTACCTGCGTGATGCGGTCGTGCTTGAGGCGACCCTTGGCGCGGATGCTCGTTCGGCAGAAGTGCGCGGCTTGCTGGAAGACATTGCAAGCCTGTCCCCCAAGGTGACGTTTTCGGACAAAGGGCAGGGTTCCCGCACGCCGTCCTTCGTCATCCGCCGCCCCGATACGGATATTCAGGTCTGCTTTGCGGGTCTGCCGATGGGGCATGAGTTCACGTCTCTGGTTCTGGCGTTGCTTCAGGTCAGCGGCCATCCGCCGAAAATCGAGGCAGATGTGGTCGAGCAGATCCGCGCACTGGACGGGGAGTTCCATTTCGAGACGTATTTCTCGCAGTCCTGCCAGAACTGCCCGGACGTAGTGCAGGCGCTCAATGCCATGAGTGTGCTGAATCCGAAGATCCGTCACACCGCTATTGATGGCGCGGATTTTCAGGACGAGGTGGAGCGTCTTGGCATTCGTTCTGTCCCGCAGGTCTATCTGAATGGCGAGCCTTTTGCGTCGGGTCGGATGGAAGTGGCGGATATTCTGGCCAAGCTGGATACGGCTTCGGTCGCACGTTCGGCGGAAAAGCTGAACGACATGGCACCGTTTGACGTGCTGGTACTTGGCGCTGGGCCTGCGGGCGATGCGGCGGCGATCTATTCCGCGCGTAAGGGGCTGCGGACTGGTCTTGTGGCGGAGCGGTTTGGCGGTCAGGTCATGGATACGGCCGGGATCGAGAACTTCATTTCCGTGCAGGAAACGGAAGGGCCGAAACTCTCGGCAGCGCTCGAAGCCCATGTGCGTCAGTATGACGTGCAGATCATTGCATCCCAGCTTGCAGCGAAGCTGATCCCGGCTGAGGAAGTCGGTGGTCTGCACCAGATCGTTCTGGAAAGCGGTGCGACGTTGCGTTCGAAGACGGTCATCATTGCGACCGGCGCGCGCTGGCGGCATCTGGGGGTTCCGGGCGAAGAGGAATATCGCACGAAGGGCGTCGCTTACTGCCCGCATTGTGATGGTCCATTCTACAAGGGGCGTCCGGTTGTTGTCACCGGCGGTGGCAATAGCGGTGTGGAAGCGGCAATCGATCTTGCCGGCATCGTCTCGCATGTCACGTTGCTGCAGCGTGGCGCGCATCTGAAGGCGGACAAGGTGTTGCAGGACAAGCTGCTGAGTCTGTCCAATGTGACGGTCCTGACCAATGCCCTCACCACGAAGATCGAAGGGAATGGCAAGGAGGTCACGGCCCTGGCCTATAGCGACGGTGATGGTGGGCTACATCAGATCAGGACGGACGGCGTGTTCATTCAGATTGGCCTGCTGCCGAATACCGAATGGCTCAAGGGCGCGTTGACGCTCAGCCCTTACGGAGAAATCATCATTGATGATCATTGCGCGACATCTGTTCCAGGCGTTTTCGCGGCCGGTGATGCGACGACTGTTCCATACAAGCAGATCGTCATTGCTATGGGTGAGGGGGCAAAGGCGTCCCTGTCGGCTTTCGATTACCTGATTCGTCTGCCAGTGGCTGCAAAGGTCGGATAAAGAAAAGAGGATTGGGGATTTTCAGGGCGGGGTGTAGATTCTGATCATGCATCCTTACCTGATCCCTCTTCTTACTTTTGCGGCCGCCGCTGCTGTCTTCACGATTACGCCGGGCCTCGATACGGCCATGACATTGCGCACCGCCACGACGTCGGGCTGGAAGGCTGGTTTGGCGGCGGTTGTCGGGATCTGTCTTGGGCTTGGGATCTGGGGGCTGGCGGCGGCATTTGGTCTCACGGCTCTGCTGGCCGCGTCGGAAACGGCGTTTACGGTCGTCAAATGGGCTGGTGCGCTGTATCTGGCCTGGCTCGGGATCGGATTGATCCTGCGTCCCCGGACGTCGCTCGGGGCAGCGGAAGCGGTGCCGGTGCAGGCCGATGCCCGTGCGGCCTTCAGCCGAGGATTGCTGACGAATCTGCTCAATCCCAAGGTCGGCATTTTCTATATGACGTTCATGCCGCAGTTCATTCCGCCGCATGTGAACGTGAAGGAGTTTTCGCTCCTGCTGACGGCCATTCAGGCGCTGTTGTCGTTCTCGTGGCTGGCGCTGCTCGTTGTGCTGACGGTGCCTTTGGGCCGGTTTTTGTCGAGTGCGACGGTCGTGCGGCGCATGGACCGGCTGACGGGTAGCATTTTTCTGGCGTTCAGCCTTAAACTGGCGCTGAGCCGGAGGGCCTGACCGATGACCAGAACCTCTCTCTTCATGATCTGCTTCGTCGTAGGAGCAACCTGCGCCATCGTGTCTTACGGCATTGCCCATCACTGAAGGCACGCCCCGCCGATATGCGCAGATTTTCCTGAAAGTCAGGAAACGGGCGCGCCTGTTCTGAGGCGCGCCATTTTCAGTCAGCCTTGCAGGATTAGTTCCGTCAGAAGATTCCATCGTACCGGGATGCTGGAGACTTCGATGTACTCCTGCAATGTATGGGCACCGTCCCCGACGATCCCGAGTGCATCGAGTGTGGGGACACCCATGGCGGCGGAGAAATTTCCGTCCGATCCGCCGCCGCTGGATAGATCGAAAACGGTCTGGCCAGCGGCCTTCGAAATGCTTTCGGCTTTCAGGACCAGATCGGAAATGCCCTGATCCTTGACGTAACCGGGACGGTTGAGATCGCCTTCCACCGTGAATGCAACATCCGGATCAACCGACTTGAGACCAAGAATACGCGCGTTCATTTCCGCTCCGGTTTTACGGTCCGGCACGCGGAGGTCAACGACGGCAGAGGCATGTTCCGCCACGACATTGGCCCCCGTGCCGCCGGTAATGAGACCGACATTGACCGTAATGCCCCGGCTTTCATCCGTCATGGCTTCAAGGGCAAGGATCTGATGGGCCAGTTCGCGGATGGCGCTGCGTCCCTCGGCGTGCGCCCGGCCGGAATGGGCGGGTCGTCCGTGACAGGACAGAAAATAGCGCCCGACACCCTTGCGACCGCTGACGATCCCGTTGCCCGGCCGCCCGGGCTCCGTCACGAGAACATATTTTGCCTTTGCGGCTTCTTCCTCGATCAGCCGACGGGAGGATGGGCTGCCGATTTCCTCGTCGGAGACGATCAGCATCCGGATCGGCAGCGGTGATGTCCGCGCCAGACGCGCAAGCGCCCTGAAGGCGAGCAGGACGCCTGCTTTCATGTCGGCAATACCGGGGCCATAGATCCGGTCGCCCTCTTCTTTCCAGGGAAGGGTGTAGGCAAGTGTTCCGATCGGATGGACGGTGTCGATATGGCTGAGAAGCAGGATGCCCTTTTCGTTCGACCGTCTTTGCGGGTCGTACAGCACGATGTGGTCGCCGAGGGCCGCGCCGCGGGTATCCGTGTTTCCAGTGTGGATTTCGGTGGCAAGGCCCGCCTCCTCGGCGCGGGACATGATCAGCCGTCCCAGTTCGTTCACCTTTTCGGGGCTTGTGGTCGGTGTCTCGATGCTGACCCAGTCCTTGAGTTCGGCGAGGAAGGACGACAGGTCTTCGGAGGACATCTTCATGAAAATGCTTTCAGATGGCTGGAAAGATCAGGGTGATGAAAATCAGGTGTCAGACGCTGTGGACAGCATGGTCGGGGTGTCGCGCAGACGTTTTCTCATCCACAGAAAGGGCACCGTGGACAGGAGCGCCATGACCACGACGTAGAAGCACCACGAGACTGAGCTACCGGTGTGGTTGATGATGACGGTGAAGATTGGCTGGGCCGAGCCGCCAAACACCGTGACTGCCAGTGAATAGGCGCATCCGACGCCGATGGTTCTGACGGGCATGGGAAAGAGGCGCGCAAGAATTCCCGTCCCGGTCCCGGAGGCTGCGCCGTGGAAAATGGCGAGAAAACCAAGCAGGGCGAAGACGGTGACGAAGCCCGCGCCGTGAGAGAACAGGACGAAGACCGGCACGATGGTGCAGGCCAGAATGATGCGGCATGTTACGACGATGGCCGTTTGCCCGACTCTTGAGACCAGATAGCCGCTCGCAATTGCCCCGAAAGCCGTTCCCGCACCGATCGCGATATTGACCGAAAGGGCGGGTAGCGCATGAAAATGCAGATTCTTACCGGCAAACAGGGCGCAGTACAGGAAGAAATACTGAAGGACGGTTCCGCCTGCGGTAATCAGCATTCCGGACAGCACTTCCACGGGCATTCGCGTGAAGACTGATAGGATATGCGGAGGCGGTGTATCGTTTTCGGCAGGGACGAGTGTCTCTTCCAGGGCGCCCCGGAGCCAGAGGCCAATGGGGCCGATCATCGCCCCGATCGCAAAGGGAATGCGCCATCCCCAGCCCGCAAGTTCCTGACGGGTCAGGAGAATGCTCAGGAGCGCTCCTAGAAGGCCGGAAGCGATGGTGGCGAAGGACTGGCTGGCCAGTTGCCAGGATGCGGCCCGGCGTGATGTTTTCGTATCGGGTGCGGCTTCGACCAGAAAGGCCGTGGCTGGCCCCATTTCGCCGCCTACTGAAAATCCCTGAAGCAGGCGCGCTACGAGCAGCAGGGCCGGAGCGGCGATGCCGATCGACCTGTACCCCGGAAGGATCGCAATGAGCAGCGAGCCGATGCACATGGACAGCAGGGTCAGGGTCATCGCTGCCTTCCGGCCCCGCGTATCGGCGTAATAGCCGATCAGAAGAGCGCCCAGGGGGCGGGCGACGAAACCGAGACCGAAGACGGAAACAGCCTGAAGAATCCGGACATAATCGTCCGTACTTCCGAAGAAATAGTCGCCGATATAGACCGCATAGGCCGTAAAGACGGTAAAGTCGAAGAATTCCAGTGCGTTGCCAACGGTTGCGGCGGCGATTGTCCTGACAGCTTTCTTATCCGTCATTCAGGGGGGCCTTCTGGTTGGCGACTGTGTTCCGTGGTGTGTTCTGCAGCATCAGAAATTGTAATTCACACGGCCGCCAATGAAACGAGGCGGACCCGAAATGGCGGTCTGGACGTTCGTGGCCTGGGAGCGCGTCAGATCATATTTCCGGTTGGCGAGATTGGTCGAATAGATCGTGGCGGACCATTTTTTTGAATTGGGCTCGAAGGTCAGGAAAGAATTCAGAAGGAAATAGGCCGGAACGGTCCTGTACGGTGGATTTCCGGGAATGAGACCTTCGGCGCCGCGATAGGAGTAATCGACGTCGAACAGGACATGATACCGCGGAAGAACATGGAAGGTGTAAATGGCGGATCCGTTCATCGAAATTTTCGGGATGCCGCTGTCGACGCCATGATAGTCGCTGTAAAAGGCCTGCCAGATGCCGGTCTTGGCGTAATAGGCGTTCACCTGTGTCGCGTTGATCGAATGGAACTGGTCATAGACGCCGCGCTGGTATCCTACGACCTGCGTCAGGGTCAGGTCCCGGGTCGGATGTGCCTCCATGGAGCCTTCAACACCCCAGATCGTCGAGCGCGGAACGCTGACATAGGAGCCGACGGAGCCATAGCTGGGAACGACGATGTTCCCGAGGACCTGCTGGTCGCGATAATCGTAATAGAAGGCGGCGGCATTCAGACGGAGACGGTGGGAGAAGAAGTCGTTCTTCGTGCCGATCTCATACGCCAGAATTGTCTCGGGCTTGATGGGCTGGGCCTGTTGCGCCACGACCGTATTGTTGGCGGTAAAACCACCCGGCTTCATGCCTTTGCGGATATCCGCGTAGAACAGACTGGTCGGTGTTGCCTGATATTCGACACCGATCTTGCCGGTGAACTGGTTGGCCAGCGCCCCATGGGTTCCGAAGTTGAGATCGTTGTGTCCGACATGGATTGTCGTCAGATCGACAAGCTGCCTTGAGTCCGATTCATGGGCAATGCTTCCCACGAAGCGCAGGTTCTTCAGAACCTTGTAGCCCAGAGTTACATACTGGTTGAATGTTTCCTGTGGCGAACTGAAGCTCGTTTCCGACAGATATCCACGCAGAGCATAATCGGTGAAGTCGTAGTAATTGTTCTGCTTCTGCATCACCCGGTTGTAATACAGACCGGCGTCCCATGTGAAACGGCTCGGGCTGTCTTTGAGGTTATGCAGGCTGACTTCCTGCGTGAAGGAGTTTGCGACCTGGGTGCGGTAATTGTCCGCCGTTGCATAGAGCATGCCGTCCTGATCCTGATATTCGTGCAGTTGCACGGCATCATAGGCGCTGGAAACGTCGAGCTGTCCGAAGCGGAAACGGTGCGCCATCGCCAGATGAAAGCCCCAGTTCAGGTCATTAAAATCTGGTTTCGTGTCGTGATAGCCGATGAGCTTTGCGAAAGCGGGTTTGATGTCCCAGCCTGTCTGGTAATAGCCGAGATCACGTCCGTACTGTCCGGCATAGGCCGAAAGATTGTTGTTGATGCGAAAGCCGGGTGCTTCTGAACGGTTCAGGGACCAGTATCCGGTCAGATTGACATCGGTATTTTCATCCGGCTGCCAGGCGAGTTTGCCGCGAATTGCTCCGGTATGCTGGTTGCCAAGCGACTGTCCGGTATCGCGGTTCCGGTAATAGCCGCCATCCTCGAGTAGTTCCGCCGCAAGACGGTATTGCAGGTTATGCGTGATGGAACCGGTGACGAAGGCATCCGTTTTGCTTCTGTTATAAGACGCGAAATCTTCGGAAATGCCGGCGTGAAACTGTTTCTCCGGAGCCTTTGTCGTGATGCGGACCTCGCCGCCTGTCGTGGTCTGGCCGTGCGTGAAACCTGAAGGTCCCGGATCGACGCCAATGCTGTCGATATCGAAGAGCGGTCCTGAAGTCATGGAAGAGATGGAGTAAGCCACGCCATCGATATAAGGCATGACGGATGGTGTATTGTTCATGGTCAGGTCATTGAAACCCACCCCGCGAAGATGGAAATTCAGGGCGCTGGAGCCGTACTGACTTTCGATCTGGAGATTGGGCGCGAGTTTCTGGATATCAGTCGTGGTGATCACAGCGCGCTGCTGAAGGGTCTCTGAACTGATCATCGTCGTTGACGAACCGACATGTTGTTCGGTGTTGAAACGTGTTGGCAACCTGCGAACCGAGACCCGGATTGTTTCGGTGTCAGTTGCCGCTCGTGATGTTGCATGGCCCGCATTTCTGTGCCGCGCAGCAGCAGTCGTATTTGTCGCCCCTTTTGCGGAGGCGTGTCGCAGGGGATGCACGGAATGTCTCTGTGCAGCCTCAGCGGGAAAAAGAGTCGTGCTGACTGTGCCGAATGCCAGCGCGGTTGTCAGTTTGTAAGTCCGGGAAAGAGCACGCAGCACCATGAAAAGCCTCCTTTACGGGCCCATCGGTTTCAACGAGTGGGTTGTGACTGCTCCCGCCGGAATGGAAGGGAACCTCAACTCGTTGCCTAATTGGAATATTAAAAAATCGATTGAATCCATACCGTATGAAGAACAAGAATGTTGCGTTCCATGCAACGGAGAGACATGATGTTTGGCGGTCACGAACTGAGTGAACGGACCCTGGAGTATCTGGACGCGGTGGCGCGCTTTGGCAGCATCCGGTCCGCAGCGACAGCGACCGGCGTCAACGCTTCGACCATCAGTCGTCAGATCGCGGCTCTGGAAAACCAGCTTGCCCTCAGTCTCCTGATGAAAAGGGGACGTGTAACCGCGCTTACGGAAATGGGTGAAGTCGTCTGTAACTACGCCCGGGAACGGGCCCGTCTTACGCGCCGCTTCCAGAGCAGTCTTCAGGAATACCGTAATCTCGAACGCGGGCATGTGACGATCGGGAGCGGCGAGGGCATTGTGAGCGTGCTGGTCAAGACGGTCCTGCACAGGTTTGCTGCCAGTCATCCCGGCGTTACGATCGAAATTCGTACAGCTCCCCTTCCGCGACTTGTCCAGATGGTCCGCGATGATGAAGTGGATGTCTGTATCTATGCCGGGGCGGCACGGGATCCCATTCTGAATGCCCGCCCGTTCCAGACTGAACCGTTATGTGCGATTTTGCCCGTAACTCATCCTCTAGCCCGGAGGGAAAAAGTTACGATGGAAGACGTGGTGGCCAGTCCGCTGATTTTCTTTCAGCCGCATTTTGCCGCCCAGACCTATGTAGATGCCATTCTCGAAGACCGGCAGCTCACCTATTTCCCAGCGTTCCGCTGTGATCTGTTTGGAACCGCCCTGTCGCTTGTGGCGCATAATCTTGGGGTTGCCTTCATGACGAAAGGGGCCGCGCAGGATTATGTCGATCTCAACCGTGTCTGCGCCGTCCCGCTAGATCATCCGATTGCCAATACATTCGAGCGTTATGTTGCGATCCGGGCTGGACGTCGGCTGATGCCTGCGGCGTTCGATCTGTGGCGCGATATTCTCAGCGCAAATTCGGTTGCACCCTGACGGTTCGCCCCGGGCCATATCCCTGATACATGTTTCATAGGATTTCATTTTCAGACCCGAGGGCGATGACATGTCAGATCTTTTCCAGAACGGTCCGCAGGACAGCACCCGCTCCGTTCTGGTCGCCCTGCTGGCCTGCGGTATTGTTATCAGCGCGATCTGGATCCTCCGGCCATTCCTGCCAGCAACGATCTGGGCCGTCACG
This sequence comes from Gluconobacter kanchanaburiensis NBRC 103587, assembly GCF_007988905.1. Taxonomy (GTDB): domain Bacteria; phylum Pseudomonadota; class Alphaproteobacteria; order Acetobacterales; family Acetobacteraceae; genus Gluconobacter; species Gluconobacter kanchanaburiensis. The sequence goes on along the minus strand of NZ_BJVA01000014.1, from coordinate 24,127 downwards.
ATCGCGGTTACGACCTGGCCCATGCTGCGCCGGCTTCAGGCCTGTGTTGGAAACAGCCGGCGAGCCGCCGTTTCCCTGACCATTCTGATTGCGATGGTGCTGTTCATCCTGCCGCTCTGGCTTGCCATCACAACGGTTTCAAGTCATTTCGGCGATATTGCCGCCCTTGTTTCGTCTTTGCCCACTCTTCGTCTACCGGATGAACCCGCATGGCTTGCGCGGCTGCCGTTGATCGGACCGCATGTCGGTCCGTTCTGGACACGGATGCAACATATGCAGTTTCCGGAAATGGTCAGGCAGGTCGTGCCGTCTCCGGAGACCCTGATCCACACATTTCTGGCCTATGCGGGAAGTTTCAGCCTTCTTGCTCTTCAGTTCGTGCTTACACTGATCATTCTGGGCGTGCTTCTTATGCGCGCTGAATCGGCGATTGGGGTGGCAGACAGTCTGGTGACCATTCTGGCGGGTAGCCGGGGGCGGGAGATGCTTCAGCTCGCCGCTTATACCATCCGGGGTGTTGCATTCGGTGTTACGGTAACTGCGGTTGTGGAGGCCGTGGTTGCGGGGATCGGACTGAAACTCGCGGGTGCACCATGGGTCAGTATTCTGACAGCGCTCACTTTCATGGTCTGCCTGCTACAGGCCGGTCCGGGGGTCATCCTGATCCCGGCCGTGATCTGGGTCTATTTTGATCAGGGGCTGATGCCTGCGGTGCTTCTGTTGGTTGTGACGATCATAACGATCATCATTGATAACGTCCTGCGCCCGTTCCTGATCCGCAAGCAGGCTGATATTCCGCTCATTCTCATCATGCTCGGCGTCATTGGCGGTCTTGGGGGCCTCGGACTGGTCGGAATTTTCATCGGTCCGCTGGTCCTGTCCGTGGCCTATACCCTGACCAAGAGCTGGATCAGTGATTCCCGGACGGAGACTCCGTCTTTGCCGCCGAACTCCTGATCCCAGACGTTATTGCGCTTTACCCGGACCGTAAGTCTGCCGGATGCGCCGGGCCTGATGGATGAAATAAAGTTTGGCGCCCGTCATCCGCACGGAACGGAACACAAGATAGAGTGGAGCCGTCAGAGCCGTACGGGATGAAAGGGGTAGATAGGCGATCTGTCCGGCATGGTGCTGCTGCATGGATTGCGGGACGAGGGAGAGGCCGAGACCGCCCGCCACGAGGTTGAGAGCCGCGAGAAGCTGCGGGCCTTTCTGCCGGATGCGTGGTGTAAAACCCGCTCCCAGACACGCATCGACGATCGTTTTGTAAAGCCCGTTATTGTACTGGCTCTGATACAGGATGAAGTCCTCGTTTTCGAGTTCGGTAAGTCTGATCCCCTCTGTCAAAGCCTTGTTTGCAAGCGGATGGGTGCGGGGGACCGCGACTACCATTGGCTCTTCGACGATCAGTTCGACCATGACGTCCGAAACATAGGGGATAGACGTTCTGACAAAAGCGACATCTACTGTATCGTCGCGCAGGGCTTCGAGAAGCTGGCTGGAATTGCCTTCCGTCAGCGTCAGCCCCACATCCGGCCATGTTTCACGGAACTGCCCCAGCATGTCCGGTAGGCTGGGGTGACAGAGTGCGGAGTTGGTGAAGCCGATCGAGAGTTCGCCTGCTTCGCCTCTTACAATACGTCGGACATCCTCCACCGTCTCATTCATACGCGCGATGACATCATACGCCCCTTTGAGCATGCTCCGTCCCGCTGTGGTCAGGCGCATTCCTCTTGCATGGCGCTCGAAAAGCTGGACCCCAAGTTCCTGTTCCATGCCCCGAAGGAGGCGGGTGAGGGGAGGCTGCTGGATTCCGAGACGCTCTGCGGCGCGTGTCAGGTTGCGTTCTTCCGCAATGGCGACAACAGCATGAAGGTGGCGAAGTTCGATCATTCCATACCTTTAAAGTATGATGAAACCTTTCGGCAAACATTGGTGCTGACACGAAACTTCTTTAAGGTCCGCCGCGTCACAGACACATCCCTTGACCGAACAGGAACGCGCCATGACCAAGACCATTCCCGCCACACTCATCGCCGGTGACGGAATTGGCCCGGAAATCATGCAGTCGGTCACGACCGTCATGGAGGCCCTTGAAGCCCCCTTTCTCTGGGATCACCAGAGCGCAGGCGTAGGTGCGTTCGATCAGTACGGAACCGCCCTTCCCGAAGCTACGCTCGATAGTATCCGCCGTACTGGCCTTGTGCTGAAAGGTCCGCTGACCACCCCCGTCGGCAAGGGTTTCCGCTCCATCAATGTCACGCTGCGTCAGGCGTTCGATCTGTATGCCAACGTGCGCCCGACCCAGACGATCGTGCCCGGCGGCCGTTACGAGAACGTCGATCTGGTCGTGATCCGCGAGAACATCGAAGGCCTGTATGCCGCGATGGAGCATTATATGGCCGTGGATGGGGACCCGGAAGCCGTGGCGTATGGCGCCGGGTTCAATACCCGCGCCGAATGCAATCGGATTGTCCGCTTCGCCTTCGAATATGCCATCAAGAACAACCGTAAGAAGGTCACGCTCGTCCACAAGGCGAATATCCTGAAAATCCTGAGCGGTCTGTTCCTGCATGAAGGTCGCAAGGTCGCTGCGGAATATGAAGGCCGCGTGGCCCTAGAAGAACGCATCGTTGACGCCTGCGCGATGGAACTCGTCATCCGTCCGGAGAATTATGACGTTATCGTTACGACCAATCTGTTTGGTGATATCCTGTCCGATCTGACGGCGGGTCTCGTGGGCGGCCTGGGCATGGCGCCTGGCGCGAATATTGGCGAGAAAATGGGCATTTTCGAAGCCGTCCATGGCTCTGCGCCGGACATTGCCGGACAGGGCATCGCCAATCCGCTGGCGCTGATGATGGCCGGTAGCATGATGCTGGCGCATGTCGGACGGCAGGATCTGTCCAAGCGGCTGGACGGCGGCATGAAGCAGATCCTTCAGGTCGAGGGTCTTCGCACGCGCGATCTGGGCGGCAAGGCCACCACGCAGGACGTCACGCAGGCCCTTCTACGTGCCATCCAGTAATTTTCTGCCCCCACTCTAATGACAGCCCTCCGAGGAACATTCCCATCATGAAACAGGTTGGACACGACCTTCTGGACTGCCAGCGCGACATCTCGATTGAGGGGCGCTCCTATCGCTATTTTTCTCTGCCTGTCGCCGCTGAAAAGCTGGGCGACATTTCGCGCCTACCCGTCAGCCTGAAGGTGCTGCTCGAAAATGTCCTGCGTTTTACGGATGGCTCGACCTATCGCGTCGAGGACGCGCAGGCGATCGTAGACTGGACGAAAACCGCGCACTCGACGCAGGAAGTCCCGTTCAAGCCCGCGCGCATCCTGATGCAGGATTTCACCGGCGTTCCGGCCGTCGTCGATCTGGCGGCCATGCGCGACGGCATCGTCTCACTTGGTGGTGATCCGCAGAAGGTCAATCCCCTCGTCCCCGTCGATCTGGTGATCGATCATTCCGTGATGGTGGACGTCGCCGGACGCAAGGACGCGCTCCAGCAGAACGTCGCGCTGGAATTCGAGCGTAATAGCGAACGTTATGCGTTCCTGCGCTGGGGGCAGGAGGCGTTTGACCAGTTCCGCGTCGTCCCGCCGGGTGCTGGCATCTGTCATCAGGTCAATCTGGAATATCTGTCCCAGGTCGTCTGGACTGGAACGGTCGGCGACGTCACCTACGCCTATCCCGATACGCTGTATGGCACGGATTCCCACACGACCATGGTCAATGGTCTGGGCGTTCTGGGCTGGGGCGTTGGTGGGATCGAGGCCGAAGCTGCCATGCTCGGACAGCCGATTTCCATGCTCATCCCCGATGTCGTAGGCTTCCGCATGGACGGGCGTCTGCCGGAAGGCACGACCGCGACCGATCTGGTGCTGACGGTCACGCAGATGCTGCGGACCAAGGGCGTGGTCGGCAAGTTTGTAGAGTTTTTCGGCCCGGCGCTGGATCATCTGCCCGTCGCGGATCGTGCGACCATCGCAAACATGGCCCCGGAATATGGCGCGACCTGCGGCTTTTTCCCCGTGGATGCGCTGGCGCTGGACTATCTGCGCCAGACCGGCCGTGACGAGCATCGCATTGCGCTGACCGAAGCATGGCTGCGCGCACAGGGCATGTTCCGCGATGCCTCCACGCCGGAGCCGGTGTTCTCGGACGTTCTGACGCTGGATCTGGCTACGGTTACGCCATGCATTTCCGGACCCAAGCGCCCGCAGGACCGGATTGAACTCGCCGCCGCCACCCCGGCTTTTGAAAAAGCCCTGACGGAGACGCTCGGCGTCAAGCCAGGCGATATCCACAAGACCGCTCCTGTCGCTGGGACGGAGTATGCGGTCGGGCATGGCTCCATTGTCATTGCCGCCATCACGTCCTGCACCAACACGTCCAACCCGGCCGTTCTGGTTGCCGCCGGACTGGTCGCCCGCAAGGCCCGCGCGCTTGGCCTGATGCCGAAACCCTGGGTGAAGACGTCGCTCGCGCCGGGATCGCAGGTCGTCACGGATTATCTGGATCGCGCCAATCTGAGCGCCGATCTGGACGCGCTGGGCTTCGAGACAGTCGGCTATGGCTGCACGACCTGCATCGGCAATTCCGGCCCGCTGGCGAAGGAACTTGTGGACGCCATTGAAGGCAATGGTCTGGTCGCAACCTCCGTCCTGTCCGGCAACCGGAACTTCGAGGGCCGCATTTCGCCCAACGTCCGCGCCAATTATCTCGCAAGCCCTCCGCTCGTTGTCGCCTATGCGCTGCTGGGGACGATGCGCGAAGATATCACGACGGCCGTACTGGGACATGCACCTGACGGCACACCGGTTCATCTGCGCGATATCTGGCCAACCAATCACGAAATCGCAGAACTCGTCGGCTCTGCCGTCACGCGCGAAGCCTTCGTCGAGCGTTACAGCCACATCACGGAAGGTACCAAGGAGTGGCAGGCTCTAGCCTCGGCCAGCACTTCGGCGACCTATAACTGGCAGCCGGGCTCAACCTATGTGCAGAACCCGCCCTATTTCGATGGTCTGACCGCCGAGCCCGCGCCGACCAAGGACATTGCCGGCGCGCGGATTCTGGCGCTTCTGGGCGATAACATCACGACCGACCACATCTCCCCGGCTGGTGCGATTGCGGCCTCTTCGCCTGCAGGCGTCTATCTTCAGGAAGGGCAGGTCGCGGTGAAGGATTTCAATTCCTACGGCTCACGCCGCGGCAATGACCGCGTCATGGTTCGGGGGACTTTCGCCAATATCCGCATCCGCAACGAGATGGCACCGGGAACTGAAGGCGGCGTCACGCTGCATCAGCCGGACGGCGTACAAATGTCCATCTATGATGCCGCCAGCCGTTACGCTCAGGACGACGTACCGCTCGTGGTGTTCGGCGGCAAGGAATACGGAATGGGCTCGTCTCGTGACTGGGCCGCAAAGGGCACGCGTCTCCTGGGCATCAAGGCCGTCGTCGCCGAAAGCTTCGAGCGCATCCACCGCTCCAATCTCGTCGGCATGGGCGTCCTGCCCCTGACCTTTGAGCCGGGCACAACACGCACGACGCTAGGGCTGGATGGAACGGAGACGATTGCCATCCACGGCATCGAAACCCTCACACCACGCGCGACCCTGACCATGACGGTCACCCGTCAGGATGGCAGCACGTTGGATGTCCCGCTGCTGTGTCGTGTCGATACGGTCGATGAAGCGGAATATTATCGCAACGGAGGTATCCTGCCTTACGTCTTGCGCGGGATGGCTTCAGGAGACTGAGACACTGGATTTCCTGATTCTCAGCCGGCTTTAGAGACTTTTCAAGGTCAGGGAGAGGATCAGGCAGGCCCTGATCCCTTTTTCCTTCAGAGTGTCCCTGAAGCAGTCAGTATCATAGCTCCGATGCTTCCAGTGTTTGTAGAGCGTCTTGTGTGGGCCGTATTTCGGGGGCGCATCACGCCAGCGCAGGCCATTGCGGTTGACAAAAATGATGCTGCCCAGCATGCGGCGGTCATCAACGCGGGTTTTGCTGTGGTTATTGGGGAAGAGTTGGCTACAGACGCTCCATTTGGTCATCCCTTAGCGAATACAGGTCGCTCATCTTCTGTCTCCTTGCAGAGCCTGAATCAGATTTCCGAAATCAAATCAATGAGCCCTGAGCCTAAGGGACCTCAGTTCGGATACTGGTTCGCCCCACGGAATTTTTCTGAAGAATTTTCAGGTGGTGTCCGTGGCGGTGGCGGTGGGCGGCATCCGTCTGGTGGCGGTAGTGGCCGGCCATTGCTGTCCATAGGCGGCGGTCGATTGCCGTCCTTGTCCATTCCCGGCGGCGGCCTGTGACCGAAGCCGTCTGGAGGCGGCCCGCATCTGTGGTGTGACTTTGCATCACCGCTCCGCTCCCGTTGCTCGGTCTCGTTGTAAGACGGTGCTGCGGTGCTAAGGGTTGTATAGGTCTGGCCGTTATAAACGGTTTTGCTCTGAGCCAAGAGAGGCAAAGGCATGATACTAACGGCCAAAATGGTCACAGCTACAATTCGAAGGCTCATAGACATCTTCCCGAGGTATGATGCCTCACTCTTGAAATGCCCCCCCTTAAATTGCCAGTAAGGAATGGCAACGGTGCGTTTCGGCGCCATACTTTCCAGTCTCGCTCTGTTCTGAAATTTCGAAACAGCTTATGGTTTTGGTCCAGGTTGGGGCTAGAAAACCCCAATCCCATTATTGCCGTGAGGCCGTGCATTTTTCCTGCAGCCGATGCATAGCGTCTGGCGGCATCGGCGCGGCCATCATAGCCCGGTAGTTCATGCAAGCTGTCGTTTCATGCTTCGGTAGCGTATGTGAATGACAAGCGCAGCCAGTAAGAAATACGGCAATCAGCGATACGAGAATGAGGCGCATGACGTTCTCCCAACTTTTCCGGTTTTTATAAAAGTGCGAGATCCTTGCACGCTGCCTGAAGGTGGACTGGTCTTATGGCATTGGGAATGGTGGCTGACCGTTGGACGCGGTCACGCCACCATCTACGGGCATGATTAGGCCTGTGATGAACGTCGCGTCAGCGCTGGCTAAAAATGTGATGGCTGCAGCCATATCTTCCGGCTCTCCCAGTCGCTGCAACGGCACCCGATCTTCAACACTTTTGACAAAGGCTTCGTCTTTAACAGCTTCTGCGGTCATGCCGGTGCGTGTGACAGCGGGGCAGATTGCGTTAACGCGCACACCACTCTTGCCGTGATCCATGGCCATCACGCGGGTTAGGTTCACCACGCCCCCCTTGGCGACATCGTAATAGGCGGTATTCCAGTCTCCTCGCATCCCAGAAACTGAGGCGGTGTTGACAATGTTACCCTTAGTTTTGATGAGCATAGGCAAGAATGTTCGACTGATGTTCAGAGTGCCGGTGAGGGTGGTTGCACAGACCGTGCTCCAGGTTGCCAGATCGCAGTCCAGAACGGTTCCCATGGCCGTCACGCCGGCATTGTTGACCAGAATATCGAGTGTCCCGAACTTCTGTTCTACAAAATGAAAAAGAGCCTTAACCTGCTCTGGAGAAGAGATGTCCATCAAAGACGGAATAGCGTATTTGGGATTCAGTGCTTTCATGACGTCATCGAGTTTTGCCTTGTCTCGATCAACAAGGATCACATGAGCGCCTTCGTCAAGAAACCGGACCGCGGTGGCGTGGCCAATTCCTGAAGCAGCGCCCGTAACGAGAACCTTCTGACCTTTGAAACGCGATAGTCCGTTGATGGGCATGAATGCTTCTCCTGCAAAGTTCAAGAGAATAAAGTCTCGTCGTGCCGGATGGTTTCCATAATAGGGGAACAGGTCGCCTTGGTTGAGGATGCTAGGCTCAGGATCCTTTGATTTGATTGTGGAAGTCTGATTCAGTCTCCCACAAGGAGACTGAAGAGGAGCGATCTGTACTGGCTGACGGATGACCAGATGGATCGTCTGCGGCCGTTTTCCCCAAAGCCACGGTAAATCTCGGGTTGGTGATCGCCGTGTGCTGAGCGGCATCATCTTTGTGAACCGTAATGGCCTGCGCTGGCGGGATGCACCCCGGGAATACGGCCCACACAAGACGCTCTACAACAGCTGGAAGCGTTGGGGCGACATGGCCATTTTCATGCGGATGATGGATGGCTTATCTGCTGCAAAGGCCGAGCCCCGGACCATCATGATTGATGCGACGTATCTCAAGGCGCACCGCATAGCTTCGAGCCTGCGGCCAAAAAAGGGGATCCATGCCGTCTGATCGGTCGCACCAAAGGCGGAATGAATACCTGACGCCATGTCGGCGGCCGATCCAGAACGGACCACCGCTGAGCCTTTTCACGACGGCAGGACAGGTTCAGCGATTACACCGGTGCCTCTGCTCTGCTGGACAGTTTGTCCATGGCACAGTGGATTCTGGCGGACGGGTGCTATGATGCTGACTTTCTGACTGGTTCCGAGATGCTCTGAAGGGGATCAGGCCCTACATTCCGGGGCGGAGATCCCGCGGAAAACCAGTCAAATACGACAGGCGAAAATATAAACGTCGCAACCCTATCGAAATCATGTTTGGAAGGATCAAGGGCTGGCGGCATGAGGCGCCGCACGCGTTTGTGGCTAACATCATGCCCTAGCCTACGAAGATGTCGTGTCATTTGCCACGACCCGCGATACGGCGTCTCCAGAAACTGGCCGTTATTTTTGGCGCCTGTGTGCCGGAAAAATGCCCGCCATGCTCTCAATGGCCTGATGCACACTGTGCTTTGACAAAAACTCTGCCAATGTTCTCTCTCAGGCCGGCTTATAGCCTGCCACTCTGTCTGAAAAATGGGGGCCATTTCTGTCACTTGGCGACAGGCGTTACCACTTTTGCCAACAATTTCCTTTCGGGTTTATTTTTAAATGGTTACATTCCTGGGGAGCACGTCATCTACAAATTTCCACTGAACGTCGGATAGTCCGTATATCCATGAAAATCACCGCCATAGAAAGTTGAACGGTCGTATCGGTTCAACGGCCAATGATTCCGTAATCGCAAGACCAGATCCGGATTGGCGATGAAGGCGCGTCCGAATGCGATCAGGTCTGCGTTCCCGGATGCCAGAAGCCTTTCGGCGCTCTCGGCTGTGAAACCGCCTGCGGCGATGATGGTTCGGGAAAAGAGGGGACGCAGGACAGACACATCGACCGGGTCGGGTTCTGCATCTACGCCGACCCGTGGTTGAACGATGTGCAGATAGGCAACCCCCATTGTCTCCAGCATCGTGGCGACATAGCTGAATGTGGCGTGTCGGTTGCTGTCGGACATTGATCCGTAAGATCCACTTGGCGTGAGTCGGACACCGACGCGATTGGCACCCCATACGTCAATCGCCGCCTGAGTAATTTCCCGAAGAAAGCGCGCGCGGTTTTCGAGCGGGCCGCCATAGGCGTCAATGCGCTTGTTCGTGCCGTCTTGCAAAAACTGGTCGGGCAGATAGCCGTTGGCACCGTGGATTTCCACACCGTCGAATCCTGCCTGAAGGGCGCGTGCTGCGGCTTGACGATAGGCATCGATCAGAGATGGAATTTCATTGAGTTCCAGGGCGCGGGGCATGTCATAGGGGACTGTGCCGTTGAGCGTCCATGCTGTGCCGTCGGCTCGGATAGCGGAAGGAGCAAGAGGTGCAGCGCCGTCGGGCTGAAGACTGCGTGCGGACTGACGACCGACATGCCAGAGTTGCAGGAACATACGTCCCCCTTTGGCGTGAACAGCATCCGTGATGCGTTTCCAGCCGGGGATTTGTGCATCATCGTAAATTCCAGCGGCGCGTTCAAAGCCATATCCGGTCAGGGCAACCGGAGAGGCCTCTGAAATAAGCAGACCGCCCGGCGTGGCGCGCTGGGTATAGTATTCGCGCATCAGGTCGTTGGGCAGATTGCCGATGCTGGAACGCATTCTGGTCAGGGGTGCCATGACGATGCGATGTTCGAGCCGCATGGGCCCTACGAATTTCGGGGAAAAGAGAAGATCGGCCATGGGAAAAAATCCTGTGTGAAACGCGCTAGCTGCGCTGTGTTCCTGAGGATGAAGATTTCCGTATTGGATTGGCAGTTATCATTTTAGTATAGAGAGAATTCCATAATGGAATAATAAAATGGATCGTCTTCAGGCCATGACCGTTTTCGTACGGGTCGTTGAAAGTGGCTCTTTTTCTGCGGCGGCGCGGCTGATGCATCTTGGGCAGCCAGCGGTCTCAAAGGCCGTTGCACAGCTTGAGCGCCAGTTGGGCGTGCAGCTTCTGCTTCGCTCTGCACATGGTCTGACACCGACGGATGCAGGGCAGCGTTATTTCGAGCGTGTGGCCCGGATCGTGTCCGATGCGGAGGATGCCGATACTGCGGCGCGTGACAGTACGTTCAGTTTGCAGGGAAGGCTCCGGGTTGCAGTTCCGACAACCTTCGGGCGAATTCAGATAGTGCCCCGTCTTGGTGAGTTTCTGAAGGAACATCCCCGACTGAAAATGGATATCGAACTTGATGACCGGCGTGTGGATCTGGTGGCGGAAGGAATTGATGTTGCCATTCGCGTGGGGCCTCTGAACGACAGCACGATGATTGCAAAGCGCATGGCAAGAGGGCGGCGCTCTGTTCTTGCTACGCCCCGGTATCTGGAACAGTCCCTGGCTCTGGAAACACCGGAAGACCTGGTTCAGCATCAGGCTGTCACCTATGCGCGGGACGATGGAGAAAGATATGTTTTCCACCAGAAGGGAAGAGACGTAAGCGCAACACTGAGTTCGCGTCTGAACCTGAGTGCGGCCGAAGGGATCCGGGCTGCCGTGCTTGCGGATCTGGGTCTGACCATTGCGGCGGACTGGATGTTCCTGCCGGAACTGGAACGCGGAACGGTGGTCCGCTGTCTGACGGGCTGGTCTTTGCCGCCTGTTGATCTGTGGGTCGTCTATCCTTCTGGCAGGCTGACGAGTGCCAAGGCGCGAGCTTTTTCGGATTTCGTTGCCGGAGTAGTCAGAGAACTGGAAACAGTGTCGCGTTCGATGTGCTAGATCCGGAGTCACATCCCTCTCTTCCTGAGCAGGTTGCAGCACTGGACGCAACATGTCTGATACGGCGCGTTACGAGTATTTTCTGTTTCTTCTGACTGTCATCCTGATTCTGGAGCTGTTATCGCGGAAACTGAAGCTCCCTCCTGCGGCAGCGTTCATTTTGGGAGGTACGGGGCTTGCTCTTTCGCCCTGGTCACCTGAAGTCACGATCGACCCCGAACTGGTCATGGTTGTCTTTCTTCCGCCCCTGCTGATGAGCAGTGCGTGGTTTACAGCCTGGCGGGAGTTCCGGAAAAACCTGTCCGGTATCCTTCTTCTGGCTGTTGGTACCACGACGTTCACGACCGCAGCCGTAGGGGTGGCGGCGCATCTGGTGGTGCCCGCTCTTCCATGGGCCGCGTGTTTCACGTTGGGCGCGATCGTTTCTCCGCCCGATGCAGTTGCGGCCGAAGCGGCTCTGGAGCGCCTGTCGTTACCCGGTCGTGTGACGTCCCTGCTTCAGGGGGAGAGTCTGCTGAATGATGCGACGGGGCTGGTTCTTTTCCGCTTTGGGGTTGTTGCGGCTCTGACAGGAATCTTTCGCCCGCTTCAGGCCCTGACAACATTCTGTGTTGTTTCTGTGGGCGGGGTGCTGATTGGTCTTGTCGTCGGGTTCCTGGGATTGTTTGTCATCCGCCGGTTACGCGACAGCGACATGGTTATCATTACGACAGTTCTTCTGGCCGAAGTATCTTATATTGGTGCGGACCATCTTCATGTTTCGGGTGTTCTGGCTACCGTCGCCACGGGGCTGGTTCTGGGCTGGCATCAGCACAGGGATTTTGATGCGGAGACACGTCTTCAGTCTCATGCATTCTGGAAAGTGCTTGTCTTTCTGCTGGAATCCGTTCTGTTCATTCTGATCGGGCTATCCCTTCGGGGTGTTCTGGGCCGCCTTCGGGGCACGCCCGATATTCTGCATCATCTTGTCTATCCCGTCGGGATCGTGCTGGTAGCGATGGTGTTTTCCCGGTTTGTCTGGTTGTTCGCATCGGACGGCATTGTCGGTCTGTTGCGTCGGCGCTGGCCGGAACGGTTTGCGCGTCCGTCTGTGGCCATTTCAACGATTATGGGATGGGCAGCCATGAGAGGGGTCGTGACTCTGACAGCGGCTCTTTCGCTTCCGGAAGGGTTCCCCGGACGTGATCTGGCGCTTGCCTGCGCCTTTGCCTCAATTCTGGTCACCGTCCTGGTTCAGGGGACAACGCTGGCGCCTTTGATTGGGTTGCTCAGGATTAATGGAGCGTCAGAACTGCGTGTTATCCAGTCGGATGAAAACCGGGCCTGGATTGCGGTTGCGGAGGCGCAGCTTCGTGCCATTGAAGAGGCGTCCCGTCTTCCGGACGGAAGTGAGCGCCATCCGCGTCTTCTCGAACAATACCGCTATCGTCTGGATGTGACACTTCAGTATGCGGAGGATACTGCGAAGCATCGCCCTGAGGAAATTGCCCATTATGAAGCTGTTCTAAAAGCCATAGGAGCGGGGCGGGAGGAAATCCTGCGCCTGCATCATGCAGGGCAGATCCATGACCGGGTTCTGCGGGAAATGGAACAGGCCATGGATATGCAGGAAATCGAGGCTTCTGGTTATCTGGGAGCTTCAGAAGAAGGAATGGCATAAAAACAGGAAACAATGAGTTTCCGTTGTTTATATATATTCCTCGGCAATTCTCGCTTAGTTTTCTGATCAACAAGGATGCACAACAGGCTCTTTTAGAACCTGTTGCTCTGTCCCTGCTTTTTCATTCTGACCAGAGAACCCGACATGAAATCCTCCTTCTTTCTGCTTTCCCTTACCGCCCTGACATTTGCATCTGTCGTTCCGCATCCGGCAACAGCTCAGGTCGTCACTGCCCCTGAACAAGTTCAGTCCGGCACCTATAATGTTGAGCCCGGCCACACGCAGGTTGGCTTTTCCGTTCTGCATTTTGGGTTCACCAATTATCAGGGCGTCTTTTCGGACGTTTCCGGCACGTTGGACCTCAATGACAAAAATCCGGCTGCGTCCCATCTTTCCGTGAGCATTCCGGTTGGGTCAGTTCAGACGACCAGCGCCAAGCTGACCGAAGAACTCAAGGGCGACCAGTGGTTCAACGCGGCGCAGTATCCGAACGCCACGTTTGAATCCACCTCCGTCCGCCGTACGGGCAAGGCTGACGCCATTGTCACAGGTAATCTGACGCTTCATGGTGTGACGAAACCTGAGACGCTCAAGGTTCATTTCATCGGCGCAGGTGTGAATGCGCTTGACAAGAAATATACAGCCGGTTTTGAAGCAACAGGTACCATCAAGCGCAGCGATTTTGGTGTGAAGATGTATGTCCCGTATGTCAGCGATGCCGTGCAGCTGCGGATTGCTGGCGCTTTCGAAAAGCAGGACTGAGTTCATGACAGCGCCCGCAAAGCAGAGCCGCGGGATCACGCGATATACGGGCGTGGCGATCATCCTTCACTGGTTGATCGCTGCGGGGATCCTGATCCTGATCGTCATGGGGCTGGTCATGGATCACCTGTCTCTCGATCCGATGCGTGTTTTTCAGCTGTACCAGCTTCACAAGTCGATCGGCATTACGGTCATGGTCCTGATTGCCCTGCGGATTATTTGGCGCCTGACGCACAGGCCGCCAGAGCTTCCCGGTGACATGAAGGGGTTCGAGCGCATGGCAGCCCATCTGACGCATGCAGCTCTATACAGCCTTCAAATGTTCATGCCGCTCAGCGGATGGGCCATGGTGTCGGTGTCCACTCTTGGGATCCCAACTCTTCTGTACGGCACTATCCTCTGGCCTGATCTGCCAGTGCTTTCAACGTTGCAGAACAAGGCCCCCGTCGAAGTCGCACTGAAAGCGGTTCATCACTGGGGCGGCTGGTTTCTGCTGGCGTTGATTGGGCTGCATGTCGCCGCTGCCCTTCGTCACCATTTCGTTCTGAACGATAACATCATGCGACAGATGCTTCCTGCCATTGGCAGGAAATCTGCTTCCAGACACGGAGACTGACATCATGGCTTTCCTTAAAAAAGCAGCCTTTTCAGCGTTCGCCATGAGCTTTCTGGCCGCTACACCTGTTTTCGCCGCAGACTGGACGATTGATTCTGCTCACAGCACGATCGGTTTTTCGGGAACGCAGACCGGAAATGCTTTTACGGGGCATTTCGGAAAATTCGACGGAACCATTTCTTTCGACCCTGCTCACCCTGAAGAAGGACATGCAAAAATCACGATCGATACTGCCAGCGCCACGACAGCGGACAAGCAGCGTGATGGGGCTATGCCGGGAAGCGACTGGTTCAGTGTGGCCAGTTTCCCGACTGCGACGTTTGAAGCCCGTAGCTTCCGGGCCAAAGGTGGGAATGCGTACGAAGCTGTGGGCACGCTGACGATCCGTGGTGTCAGCAGGCCCGAAACCCTGCCTTTCACACTCGATATCAATGGCCAGACAGCTCACGCCAAAGGCCATCTTGATCTGATCCGCTCCACCTTCGGCGTTGGTCAGGGCCCGTGGGCTACTGGGCAGTGGGTTGCGCTTCAGGCGGGTGTAAACATCGATGTTATCGCAAACCAGACGTCTGGGTCATCACCGCGTCCATAATGACGACTTTAATAGCGGTTTTAGCCAGATGGGTGATCGTGGTATTTGCGTTTGGTATTGGGCTGACAGGTCTGTCATCTCGTGTTGCTTCGTCCTTGAAAGACCAAGTGAAGCCCGAGAGTTCGTCAGATGAGAGTATCGTCACGTTTTATGAATAGCTGGATACTGCATTACCAACGAAAGCGTCCAGAAAGCTCTATATCGGCGTAAAAGTGGAAGTTTTCTTCTTCTTTTCTCCGGTCGATAAAAGCTGAAGAAGAGCGTTAGAAACGATCTGCACAAGCCGACCAGAAAATGGCCATCGCTTATTCGGCATGGCCTGTTCTGTAAGTATCGACCACTCCCGCCACACGCCCGGCGCACAACATGATGAGGCTCTTCCGGGCGACTGGTGGGGCATCCGTCCATTTCTTGCACGCTAAGGGATTGTTCTGAGAATGAATTACTTTGGCATGGCCGTTGGAAATGTTTCCGGCGGAATGCAGAAATGCGCGGATTATGCAGGGAAGACATCTGTTGACGCTGATGCAGGCTGGGAACTTCTGGCCGGTTTGAATGGCTTCGGCACCCCTCTCTATGGCAGGCCGGGTGGGCGCTGTGATGCTTTTCAATGCTGCGCCGATCTTCTGCGATTGCTTCCCGTTGAGACGGGTTGGGCTCATCATTGGGGAAAGAGTCAGAAGCCGCTTCATCTGAGGGCAAGTTTTTACGCCTGTACTGCATAGGCTTCGGATATCGTCCTGAATTGATAGGGAAATCTTTTCACTCTGTCGAAAGGGGCGCCACTGGAACATCGGGACGCCCAGAACCATACTGGTGTTCTGGAAGCTCAATATGGTGTGCATCTCGCTTCGGGTACGTTTCCGACGCCTGACATCCAGTACGTTATCGCCCGCCCCTGGCGCAGCCGGTGTTTATCATCATGCGATTGTTCTCGGGACGAGTCTTCAGATTGGATTCTGTTGAGAAATTTGTCGCTCAGAAAATACGTATTACGATAAAAAAAAGAAACATATAGTTTCTATCATTTCCATTTATTTGTTTATGCGGCGGAGATAAAACAGACATCAACGGTCCCGGAACGCAAAAGCGCAAGCTTCCAGCCGAACGTCAGATACTTTCCAAAGACGAAAGATAAACCAATGAACACGTTCTTCCCTCGCGATCAGCTTCTTCTCGCCTCACGCATTCTTCTGGCTCTTTTGTTTGTCCTGATGGGATGGAGCAAACTAATGGGTTTTGAGGGCACCGTAGGCTACATGGCCAGCACGGGTGCTCCGGTCCCGACTTTATCGGCCATCATCGCTATCGTTACCGAACTGGGTATCGGTCTGGCACTTGTCGCCGGCTTCTTGACAAAACCGCTGTCGATCATACTAGCTATCTATACAATCGTTACAGCGTTTATCGGGCATCATTACTGGGCGTTTGATGGTATGGTTCGTTATGATATGTGGATTCATTTCTACAAGAACTTTAGTATCGCAGGCGGTCTTCTTTCCCTCGCTGGTTCTGGAGCGGGTCGTTTCTCTGTAGATGCCCTGCGTCGATAAGAGTACTTTTTTGATCGGACCTCAGGTGCCCGTTTTGGCCCAGGGCGGATGTTCAAATGTAGAGACCAGATGCTCCATCAAGGCATTGACACGGAAGGGGCGGAGCGTACTACTGGATGTCACGAGATAAAGTGCAATACTTGCGGCATCCCAGTCCGGCAGGATCTGTTCGAAACGCCCGTCCTGTAGGCCGTCCCAGACCATGAATTCTGGAAACAGGCCAAACCCCAGATGCGCTTTCAAGGCCGGAAGAAATGCTTCTGCATTATCGGCCCTAAAGCGCGAAGCCTGCGACAGCACATAATCCTCATCGGTTTCTATGGAGGTGAGGCGCAGTGTACCAGGAGCGGAGGTATTCGTATAAACGAAGCTTTTCTGCCCTTCGAGATCACGTGGATGCGTTGGGCGCCCGATACGATCCAGATATTCTGGAGTTGCGACCAGAAGCAGGCGGACTCCACAAAGATGCCGGGCACGCAGAGATGAATCGGCCAGAGACGCAATCCTTAAAGCCAGATCATAACCTTCAGCCACGAGATCGACGAGGGAATCGCTGAAATCGACAGTGATGTCGATATCTGGATATTTCTCCAGAAAAGCTGGGAGCGCGGGTGAGAGATGCCGGATTCCAAACGCCATGGGAGCAGCGACCCGGATCAGGCCTGAAGGACGGTGGGTGCCTCCGCGGGCTTCGCTTTCGGCCGCTTCTGCTTCAGCAAGAATTCGGTTGGCATGTCCAAGCAGCATGCGGCCCGTTTCCGTTACGGACATCTGCCGGGAATTCCGATTGAATAATGCAATGCCCAGAGACTGCTCCAGACGATTGATGGCTTTGGAGATCGTTGGTTTGGAAAGCTGAAGCTCTTCGGCAGCTCGCACGAAAGACCCGCGTTCAGAGACTTTGGCAAAAATGGCCCAGGCTTCAAAATCCGGCAATCTCATATCAACAGTCCTCAGAAGAGATTTCGCTACACGGGAACGAGTGAATCTTATTAAGGCATATGTGAAATAGATAAAAACGGGAAACAATTAATTTTTATTATTTCTATATAAGCTCCTTATTCTCCGCCTTAAAGTTCCTATCAGGTACCGAACATGGTGCCGGCACTGAAATTTTGAAGGCAGAAGTCAGTAAAGGAATACATTCATGCTATTTGTCACTACATCCGACAGCATGCAGATTTTTTCCAAATACTGGAGATCGAAAGAGGCTTAGCCAATTGTTTTCCATAATGGCTGGTCTCTTGGTGCGTATGACTGAGACGCTTAGATGCTCTTTTTCTTGAATAAAAGGTTTCGTGTGATTGCGCATGACCGTCGCGGACATGGACGCTCGGCTTAGGGTAGCCACGCTCATGATATGGATCATTATGCTTCTGATATTGCTCTGTTAATCGAATATCTGGAGTTGAAAAGCGCTATTCATATCGGACCTTTCACGGAAGGTGGCGAAGTGGATCGCCATGTCGCAAGGTATGGGCAGTCTCGGAAACGTGTTGCCAAAACTGTGCTCAGTAATGCCGTAGAGTTGTTCATGCTTAAAAATAAAGCGCAGCGTTGAAGAAACGCGCATTGAGGTTTTGAATGACCTGCGTGACGCAATGACTGCCAATCGCGCGTAGTTCTTCCTCAATGTCCCGACCAGTCCGTTCTACGGTTTCAACCGTCCGGGAGCACAGGTTTCAGAAGGCACGATCCATAATTGGTGGCGTCAGGGGAACATGGGAAGTGCAAAGGCCCATTATGACGGGATAAAAGTGCTTTTAGAAACGGATCAGAGCGAGGACCTGAAGGTCATAACCGTACTGACTTTCGTTCTTCAGGGTAGGTGGTCCGCTATAGGAGTGCAGCCATTCTCCGGGATTAGCTCCTGCAGAATTATTCGCGTGACATGCACACGGCACATGCAGACATTATCAATTTGGACATTCTGGAATTTATTGTCGGATATTTGGTTTGATCCATCCTTTTTGATGGTTTTATTATCGTAATAATCTATGGCTGGTTATTGTTATGCCGCCATTTTGAGGGTGTTTCTGTTGGCTATTGGGTCTGGAATTACCCCCGGACGACAATGGCGTCGGTAAGTCATGATCGTTTCATCAGGCGTACCTCCCGCCAATGTTCAATGCGGGGCCCTCTCGGTTGTAATACGTTATCCATGCGGTAAGTCCTGTCCTTAGTTCCGATCTGCTCTCGAAAACGTACGGTTTTATTGCGTAATTTACTGTGATGACGTGACAATGCCGGCGCGGATATAAATTTCGATGAGTTGACGATTGAAATTCCGATCTATTAGGCTCTGTCCCAGAAGCTTGATACAGAGCCTTTTGTCTCGACGCGGCATATTCGCTCTATCGCTTCCAGCTCGCCCGTCCGAGATGCGCGCAAGCTTGCTGAGCTTCATTTCAGGCTATGCCTCCTACTGATGTGGGGGGCATAGCTTTGAGTTGTTTCTGAAAGGTATGACAGTCTGCGCGCCACGGTTGACGACGCCTTCATCTTCAGGGATCTCCTGCAAGAAGCCGGGGGAGGACCAGTTTGTCGTGTGGTAACGTTTAGCCTTTGGTTTGCTCATCACGCGCAGTTAACAAACTGAACAAAAAATCAAAATCTCTACAAACCATTTATGCAACAAAACTTTCTTTAGATGATGTCGGGGAACTGGTCCCTGACATCATAAGCCTGACTACCGTGCGCCATTATGGCTTGTGTCATTGAGAACAGGTGCGAGACGATTTTATCAGAGGATTTTCAAACAGTCTTTCCATCTTTGATATGACGACTATTCGAAGCCCGTTTGAAGAAATCCATAAAGGTTCATAGGTCCGCTAAAATTCTAAATCCGGTTACAAGTGCATTGTTGTAATAACTTCCAGCGTCTGGACGAAATATAATTTGCAAATCGGGAACTATGGATATTCCAGAATATAATTTAAAGGAATAGTCCATTTCTAAGACCTGAATATTGGTTTCTACGGCGTGAACGCCATTTTGTAATTTAATGCCGAGATCCTGTTGAAGTTCCTGCGTTCTGGTAAGGTTGGGGTTAACTTGAAGATTTGAAAAGAAAATTGATGCATAATCCGCATCTCTGCCTGGGATGAAGTGCTGAGCAACCAATCCCGCGGTATATTGGTGTCTGAAAGGCAGAGATGACCCTGTTGCGTCAGTCGCAATCCCCATCACAATTAGACCATCTCGTGGTCCCGGACCAAATCGAAATAGCATTTGATCACCACCAATATAGGCGGCTCCTCTTTGGCGCTCTATGCGGGCTGGAGCATGTGAAAGGACGATTGGTTCTCCAGTAACAGATCTATAGAGGTCTTTATTGTTTGATGTATCAATATAGCCACCGATCTTATAATGTCCGGGTAATTTATCTCGCCCCCATTGGGGATTCCAGCCGATTTCCATGGGGATCATGATCCCAAGTGATGCCGTAGTAATTGTAAATCCAGCAATCCCGCCGTCTTTTTTTGTGTCTTGAAATAATCCCACGCGGGTATAAACCGATTTTATTGGATCATACTCTATTTGAGTTCCGAGCTCTGCATATGGCCAAGAGCGCCAATGAGACGAAACCGAAACAGCTGTTGGGTGCGAGCATGTTACGTTGTCGAGTGCATAACATCCAAGTGGAAATGAACCAAAACTCATATTCGGTGGATAAAAACCAGCTGTAATTGTGACACGATCGTTCGCGAGCTTCTGCTGCAAATAAAGCTGCACAAGATGGTAGAGAACATTGCCACCCACACCAAAGCTTTGCTGCGGCTCAAGCAATGTTAGGTCTCCAACGTAGTTTTTGGCGACATCACGTCCAGCGCGTTGTACGCCAAGCATTCGGAAGCTAAGCCCTTTAGCGCCGATTAATTTTTGCAGATCAATATCAATACCCATTGTAATTTGATGATCATAGGCTATGCCTTTTCGCCGCCCGCCAGAAACGTTAGCTAGTGTTTCAGTCAAATAAGTTAATGTTAAATCTACTCCTTTTTTATGAAGCCATGTACGGGCGCCAAAAGGATCTCCCAAGGCTTTATTGCTGAAAGGAGACTTATTGGTTGATAGCTCAATAGGAGCCTTCGGAGGCTTTACAAAAACATTTCCCGGATCAGAGTTAGGGGGCTCTGCGGGGGTGTATGTGCTATTTTCCGTAGCGGCATCTGCCGGGAACAAGACGCCCCAGGAGCACATCACCACGCAAAACAGGATTATGCGAGCTACGGAATAACGAGGGGCAAGGTAAATGCGAGGCATCGACTATTCAACTTAAATCTCGTGAATGATAACCAACTAGTCAGTCAGTATGATTTTTAAGCCGATAGGATGAAAATAAATTCCACAAAAATCACGCTTTTGAGATTAGCGCAGGGATGACGGGAAAGTGACTACGAACGCCCAATTATGGCTCCGATGATAACAAATACGCGATTATCACATCTTTCACTAAGCGTTTATGCCTTATGCTATTCGATGAGCTTAACATATTCATTCCAAGTACAGTTGACACCGTATGATGATTGCTGACCCTATAAAAACAGAAGGATGTATATAACAAATGCAGGTCAATGGGTGAAATATTTCTATTAAATACTTTTTCTTTTTGACCTCTAATTAGTATTGAACTTAATTCCATAAGAATATTCTGGCTTACTCCAGTATCTACGTCTGTTTTTCTTAGGGTTTCTCCGTTGTTTATGTTTTCTATCATCACCATTCTTACAAAATTTTCGTTATTCTTGTGATATTCAAATGTAAAATCTATTATTTTTTCGAGCTCTTCTATGGGGCTAAGATTTGATTTATCTAGTTTTTCTTCTGATTTTCTAAGTTTTGGGTATATTTCTTCCAATACCGCTTTATATAAGCCATCTTTGTCACCGAAATGATAGTAAATCATACCTTTTGTAGTGCGGGTTCCTTTGGCAATCCTATCAACGCGGGCTCCGGTTAGGCCGTATTCAGAAAATTCTTTAAGGGCTACCTCAAGAATGTTTTGTCTTGTCTGGTCCGCATCGCGTGATGTCGTTATGTCGCCACTCATAAAAACTCCTATTTTTCGTGGTTTGTCCGAAATTTTCTGCGTTACGAAGCGCTGAAGCGAGCTTATCACGAGGAGTTGACCTACTAAAAGGCAATTGACGGTTGGGTTAGGTGTGCTGTTTAGCTTATTCGACGAATCAACTGACTATCTAGTTAGTGTAAAAATACTTTTATGGCAGCAGCGTATTGTTGCGATTAGGAGGGTGCTATGTATCGGATTGATAGGCCTGATAGCCGGCTTGGGCTGGCACTAACGTGGTTGCTTAGTGCCATTTTGACGATAACAGGATTATATTTTTTTGTTGGGGGGGGCTTGGCTACTATCTTTGCGAGGCAGCCCTTATTTTGTTCTTGAAGGTCTGTTGCTACTGTCTTCGGCATATTTCCTGGTACGCCGTCAGATACTGGCTTTTCCTCTTTTTATAACCTTTTATGCGACAACTGTTTTATGGTCTTTCTGGGATGCCGGTTGGGATTTTTGGCCATTACTCTCACGATTAATGGTGCCTTCTGTTTTTTTGCTTATTTTTCTAGTCCTGGTTCCATATCTTCGACAGCTTAACGGTAAAACCGCTTTGCGCCCGGTGTTTTATGGACTATCGGGGATCACCTTTGCGGGTATCGCTGTAGCGTTTGTAGAAATGTTTATGCCTCATGCGCCGGTGGTAGGTTCTGATGCAGAGTTGCCTCTTGCGAGTACGCAGGATGGTCATGGTGATTGGGAGGCTTACGGTCGCACGGCTGCAGGGACGCGCTTCGCACCCTTTTCTGAAATTAATCGGAATAATATTTCTCATCTGCACCAAGCATGGGTCATGCATACTGGTGATATCCCTATTAGTCCGGGTGGCAATGGTGCGGAAGATCAGGAGACTCCATTACAGATAGACACAAGCCTATATCTGTGTACTCCACATAACAATGTCATTTCAGTAGACGTTGATACTGGTAAAACTCGCTGGGAAGCAAAGGTAAATTCACAGTCAAAGGTTTGGCAACGTTGCCGAGGGTTGGGGTATTTTGATGCGGCTGCGGAGCGTCCTGCGACACTGAATGCGGTCTCAGATCCTGCTCCTGTTACTTATGATCCTTCTGTTTCATGTCAGAAGCGGCTCTTTACCAACACACCAGATGGTCGTTTGATCGCGATAAATGCTGATAATGGTAAACTTTGTACAGAGTTTGGAAATAACGGAACTGTTAATCTTCTAGCAGGACTGGGTAATGCGCCCGACCCTCAATATCAGCTCACATCTGCTCCCACCGTAGCCGGCACGACCGTTGTCGTTGGCGGACGCGTTGCGGATAACGTTAAAACCGACATGCCTGGTGGTGTCATTCGGGGCTATGATGTCATAACGGGTGCGCTGCGCTGGGCTTTTGATCCTCGCAACCCCGATCCTAATCATGTTCTGGCGCCGGGGGAGACTTACCGTCGAAGTTCAGCAAACTCATGGGCTCCCATGTCCTATGATGCCGCAATGAATACGGTTTTTATTCCGATGGGTAGTTCTTCGGTGGATTTGTGGGGCGCTAACCGCCTTCCCGAAGACCATAAATATGCTACATCGATTCTTGCGCTAGACGCCACGACGGGCCATCTGCGCTGGGTATATCAGACAGTGCATAATGATCTATGGGATTTTGATATTCCCATGCAGCCTTCTCTTATCAATGTTCCGACTAAGGATGGACAAAAACCGGCAGTCGTTTTCGGAACCAAATCCGGACAAATTTTTGTTTTAGATCGTCTGACTGGAAAACCGATTACTACAGTAAAAGAAATTCCAGTTCCAAAAGCTGATATCCCGAACGAACAATATTCTGCTACACAGCCTTTCTCTGTAGGAATGCCTCAGATTGGCGCCGGTCCGTTGCATGAATCTGATATGTGGGGAGCAACGCCATTTGATCAACTCGTATGTCGGATTAATTTCCGCTCAATGCGATATACAGGATTGTTTACTGCTCCAGGTACCGATACCTCGCTAAGCTTTCCAGGTTCATTGGGCGGTATGAACTGGGGCAGCATCTCCTCAGATCCTAATAATGATCTTATTTTTGTAAATGATATGCGTCTGGGTCTATGGGTGCGGATGGTTCCAAACGCGCCAAAAAGTGGGACTGATCCTCACAATTCGCAAAAAGAGTCTGATGGTGGTGAATCAGTCAATGCTGGCATGGGAGCTGTTCCTCTTGGTGGCACTCCCTATTCGGTTGTTAAGAATCGCTTCATGTCACCATTACAAATTCCCTGCCAGAAGCCGCCTTTTGGTACTTTGTCAGCAGTGAGCTTGAAGACGCATAAAATCCTTTGGCAGGTCCCCGTTGGAACTGTGCAGGATACTGGTCCATTTGGCGTTAAAATGCATATGAAAATGCCTATTGGCATGCCTACATTAGGGGGAACTCTTGCGACGAAGGGTGGTCTTGTATTCATAGCGGGAACGCAGGATTACTATCTCCGTGCGTTTGATAGCTCGACCGGAAAGGAAGTTTGGAAAGCACGCCTACCGGTTGGAAGTCAGGGTGGACCCATGTCGTACATCTCACCAGTAACACACCGGCAGTATGTGGTTGTTTCTGTTGGAGGAGCTCGACAATCACCGGATAGAGGTGATTATGTAATTGCCTTTTCGTTGAACCAAAAATAGCGAAAAATACCTAAGGTTGACGCTTTAGGTAGATAATATGGTTATTTTGTCCCATATCTCTCATGTACTACACATTAAACTGTGTTCGGTTGAGAACGCCTCAAGAGAAGTTACTTCTCTTGAGGCGCGTTAGATTGCCCCAAAACCGCTCATTTGCGGATTGCTACCAAAGGCTGGGGAAGAGGAATCACTAGGCTCAGGCCCC
>NZ_BJVA01000013.1 GCF_007988905.1 Gluconobacter kanchanaburiensis NBRC 103587 | reverse complement strand
CCTACTCAAATAAGAGAAGAGACAGCGGGTGATATGGATCAAAAACTGAACCTCCTGACGAAAATGTCAACAGGAGCTGTTTTCAATTCTGATGGTGTCATATAATATGTTGTCATGTCAACAGTTGAGGTGTCATCAGACATGAGCGCTCTGTACGATCCGTCCATCCTGCGGGACAGCAGCTTTCATGACATGGGACTGACATTTCATGTCCTGCGGCTGTCAAGTCTGTGGCGGGCCCAGCTTGATCGTCTGCTTAGGCCGAAAGGCATGACGCTGGCGACGATGCGGCCAATGGCCTACCTGATGGTTCTGGGAGACGGCGTGAAACAGAGCGATCTGGCGTCCGTCATGGGGGTGGACAGTTCGGCTCTCGTAAGGGTTCTGGATCATCTGGGAAGCGAGGAGCTGATCTCTCGTGAGCCGGACCCTCAGGACCGTCGATCGAATCTTCTCGTTCTGACCGCCGCGGGACGTGAACGGTGCCGCCAGTTTCATCGCATTGCCGCGGATCTCGAAGCCAGACTCGTCGAGGGGTTGCCGGAAGAGGCAGCGGCAGACATGCGCAACCAGCTTGGAATGATGGAAGGGAAGCTCTTCCTTTCCGGCTGTCCATCCTCCTGAACGTCCGGCTTTCTGTATGAACACATCTCTTCGCAATCTGTTTTCCCGTACGCAGGACAGCATCCGGTGGCACAATTTTGTTTCCACGGCAGGGTTCACGGCGCGGGTGTTCCTGTCGATCGGGATCGCACTTTTCCTGGCCTTCACGATCCAGCTTGAATCGCCCATGAGCACGGTGACGACCGTTCTGATCGTTGCGAACCCCACAGTTGGTGCTCTCGTTTCCAAAAGCGTCTGGCGTATGACGGGAACTGTGCTCGGGGCGGCGTTGAGCACGGTTATCATGGCCATGTTCGTACAGTCCGCCGTCCTGTATTTTATGGTACTTTCCGTATTCGTGGGTCTGGCCTGCATGACCGCGACCTGCCTGCGATATTTCAGGGCCTATGCGGCGGTTCTGGCGGGCTACACGATCATTATCGTTGCCGTACCGGCGTTCGCCCATCCGGAGAATATTTTTCTCTCGGCCATGATGCGTGTTTCCGACGTGGCGCTGGGTATTGTAGTGACGGCGGCGGTATTCATGGTGACGTCGCCTCGACGGCGTCGGGGCACGATTGACGCGCTTTCGAGCGTTTTTCGTGAGACGCTGCGTCATGCGCTGGTGTTTCATGAAGGTTTGGCAGAACGCGCGGTCCCGCAGCATGAGGTGTTGAAACCGGTAGCGGCGGAAGGAGCTTTCCGTATACTGCCGCAGACGCTTTACGACGGACGGCAGCGTATTCTGGGGCAACTGACACGTCTGGGTCCTGCGATTGAATATGCAGCAACCGATAATCCGGATATTCATGCGGGGGTAAGGGGCTATCGGCTTGCTGTCAGTCGTATGACAGGGCTGGTTGCGTCATATCATCCGTACTGGCGCAACCTTGCGGCGACAAATCCCTTTTCCGCCCCTGTTCATCATGAAATCCGTGCCACACTAAACCGGATTCTTGAATTGACGGAAACGCCGGACTGGATCGAGCAGCCTGAGGCGGTTCTGGACTGTGTGGAGAATTCTCTGGGGCATCTGGAACTGCTGGAGCGGGCTGAGAGCCTGCCTGTGGTCCAGGCGTCCATCGACAATGTCCGGGACATCCTGTTCCAGATCCGTGAAATCGTCTGGGATCTGTCGAGGCCTCGGGGGACGCATGTCCGCGTCAGAGTGCGACCATATTTCGAGTGGATGTCGGCCATCTATAACGGGATGCGTGGCATGCTCATTGCCTTTCTGGCCTGCATGATCTGGTACATCACGTATTTTCCGACAGGTCCGATGATGATCATGTATGTCGTGGCGGCGTCCAGCCTGCTGTCGACGGCTCCTTCGGCTGCTCGGGCAAGTCTGCCTATGGCGATCGGAACGGCACTGTCTGTTCCAGCCTGCTGGCTGTGTCATGTCGCGGCACTTCCGCGTGTGGACGGATATCCGATGCTCTGGCTGTCGATCTGTGCCTGCATGCTGCCCGGCGTGTGGTTGCAGTTCCATCCGAAATACGGGGTTGGCGCTTTTGGTTATACGGTCTTTCTGGCCATGCAGTTGATGGTGACGAATTCCATGGTCGTGGATGATATCACTCTCATCAACACCTGGCTTGCCATTTTGATGGGCTGTGCTCTTCTGGTTCTGGTGTTCCGGGTCATCATGCCAGCTGATCAGCGGCTTTATGCGTCGCGACTGGTTCTGTCTCTGGGGCGTAGTCTTCAGGGGCTGTCCGCTGTGCCTTCGGCGAAAATGCCGTCCTGGATGCTCTGGGAAAGCGCCCAGATCCAGAAAGTATCGACGTTGCTGACCCGCCTGTCGCTCGTGACTACGCCAATTGATCGTCAGGGCTATACTGATGGTGCGTTTGCCGCCCTCTCTCTGGGCCGGTTGATGATCCGGCTGCGTCAGGCGGTGATCCCGGCCGGGCTGGATGCCGTCCAGGCAACCGCCCTGGCCTCCGCTCTCGCGTCGTTTAAAACGCTCGGGCGAAATCCTCTGGGAACGGCGGCAGCGCTGAATGAAGCGGTCCGTATCATTGGCGGGGATGTAGGGGCGGGAGTTGAAGGCATGTTCCGGGTGCGTCTGGTCTCCAGCCTGGAGCAGATTGCTTACATCATCGAGAGTATTCCAGGATTTTTCCATGCGGATGGACCGCTTCATCTGTGGTTCGACGAGACTGGTCCTGCAACTTCCGTGACGGTCAATCCCGGATAGTGACCGTCAGGAAGCGTTTCGGTTCCGGATCACGTCGAGCGAGAGGGATGCAGCGTCAAGGATATGCTGTCGTGTCAGCCGACCGAGCGCGTCGCCATCCCGTTCACGACAGGCCCTGAGGATCTCGAAATGTTCCGCGTCGGTGGCGGATTTGCGACCCGGCAGTTCCAGATGGGCACGGATATAGCGGTCGAGACGTGAATGCAGGTCGTGGATCATGCCATACAGTCGCGGCCGACGGGCTGCGGCGTAAATGGCTCCATGAAATTCCCAGTTCAGCCGACCGGACTGAGCCATGCCATGACGGCCTCCTGTTCCACTGACAAAAGCCTCGTAGGCGTCCTCGATCAGTGCCAGATCGACACGGGTGAGGGACGACATGGCCAGTCCTGCGGCCATGCTTTCCAGCGAGGCACGAATATCGGAATATTCAAGGATGTCGGCTTCGCTCAACCCGGTCACCACAGCGCCGCGATGCGGCAGAAACGCGATCAGGCCCTCGGCTTCGAGTTGCTTGAGGGCTTCGCGGACCGGGATTGTCGAGACACCGAAATTCTTCGCCAGTTCCGACTGCCGCAGAGGCTGGCCATCCGTCAGCACACCATCGGTGATGGCTTGTCGCAGGGCATCGGCAATTTCGAGCGAAACCGAACCGCTTTTCGTGTCAACAGGCGTAAAAATCGGCTCGGCATCACGCATGGGGGCGTCCATCAGTCTGGGGGCAGCCCTCTTAGCATGACCGGGGAGAACGGCCATGCCAGAGACGCTTCTTTGCGTCGTTATCCGATGGTCATCAGGCTGGCATTGCCGCCCGCTGCCGTTGTGTTGGTGCTGACAACCTTTTCCTGAAGGACCCATTCTGGGCGAACGGGGCTTTCCGCATCAAGGATGTAAAGCTGGACGACTATGCCTGAACGCGAAAGCGCTGTTCGCGCCTGTTCGGCCATCTGACGTTCTGCGGAAGACGCGAGAATGGTCCGACATCCGGGAACGCGCCCCCCCTGCGTGCGACGGATGTGCAGGGCCACCGCATCCGGAAGGTCTGAGACCCAGTCGGACGCGATGTTCGGCCCCTGAACAAAAGCCGTATTGCCGCCGCTCAGGGCAAGACCCACGGCGCGAAGCATGGTTTCCCTGTCGCTGGCAACGCAGAGGACTGCTCCCCGCGGCAGGAGTTCGTATAGATTGGTCTCGCCGACAGGCCCGGGCAGTTCACGGACGGCACCGCACAGACCGTGCTGCATGCTCTGCACGATCTTCTGGTACAACGGGAAACCGGTGCGCATCAGCCAGGACAGGAACAGTCGGGCTGGCTCAGGCAGGGCTTGCGTCTCCCATCCCGTATGCTGCGGCACCGTGCTCATCAGGCGGCGCAGAATGAGTGGACCACCGGCTTTCGGGCCGGTGCCGGACAGTTTCTCACCCCCGAAAGGCTGGCTTCCAACTACCGCGCCGACCATGTTGCGGTTGACGTAAAGATTGCCGGCCTCGATCCGCTCGGTAACGTGTGTCATACGGCTTTCAATCCGGGTATGGAGACCGAAGGTCAGACCATAACCGGACTGGTTAATGGCATTGATCAGGGCTTCAAACCCGCTGGATTCGAAGCGCAGAACGTGCAGGACCGGTCCGAAGACTTCCCCTTTCAGATCTGCCAGACTGTCGATCTCGATCATGGTTGGCGCGATGAACGTGCCACTTGCCGCTGCGTCCGGAAGGGGAAGAGACCAGACGGAGCGGCCCTGTGCGCGTGACTGGTCGATATAGGTCTGAATGCCTGACCGGGCGTCGGTGGAAATGACGGGACCGACATCGGTCTCCAGTTCTGCTGGATTCCCAACGCACAGTTCTTCCACCGCACCGCGCAGCATGGTCAG
The DNA here is from genome assembly GCF_007988905.1 of Gluconobacter kanchanaburiensis NBRC 103587. Classification (GTDB taxonomy): domain Bacteria; phylum Pseudomonadota; class Alphaproteobacteria; order Acetobacterales; family Acetobacteraceae; genus Gluconobacter; species Gluconobacter kanchanaburiensis. The sequence goes on along the minus strand of NZ_BJVA01000013.1, from coordinate 66,250 downwards.
GACGCGATCGGCGCAGTCCTCCTGAACACACAGAACGCGCAGAGCTGAGCAGCGCTGTCCCGCACTGTCGAAAGCCGAGACCAGCACATCCCCGACGACCTGTTCGGTCAGGGCTGAGCTGTCCACGATCATGGCGTTCTGGCCACCTGTTTCCGCAACAAACGGAACTGGCTGCCCGTTGCTGCCGGTCCGACCAGCGAGTTCTTTGGCGATCAGGCCTGCCACGCCTGTCGAGCCGGTGAACATCACACCTGAGATCCGTGCGTCCGCCACCAGTGCTGCACCGACATCTCCCGCACCTGGAATCAGCCGAAGAGCATTTTCCGGCAGGCCGGCTTGACGAAGCAGCGATACGGCCCGCAAGGCAATGAAAGGTGTTTCTTCGGCTGGCTTGGCCACGACCGTATTTCCGGCCGCAAGGGCTGCGGAGATCTGTCCCAGAAAGATTGCGAGCGGGAAATTCCATGGACTGATGCAGCCGACGACGCCCAGCGGCGCGTTGTTGCCATCCTGCGCGATCTGCCTCGCCTGCGCGGCATAATATCTTAAAAAATCAATGGCTTCTCGGACTTCGGAGAGAGCATTTGCGAAGGACTTTCCTGCCTCGCGGACCAGAAGTGCCATCAGGTTTTTCTGATGATCTTCCAGCAGAGCGGCTGCACGATCGAGTGTCTGGCTGCGCTCCGCGGCGGAAAGTGCCGCCCATGCCGGAGCTTCCCCGCAAGCGGTATCGATGGCTTTCGTGACATCTTCGTCCGTTGCGAAATGGATGTTTCCAACAAGGTCGGCGTGGTTGGACGGGTTCCGGATGTCCTGTGTTTCGCCCGAGCAGGACTCGTCCGAAAGAGACTGTTGTGCGGAAGCGCGGACGGCATCGTTCAGAAGGGTGATGGTCTGTTCGTCGGTCAGATCAAGGCCGCGGGAATTGGTGCGTTCCGGCTCGAACAGGTCCTTGGGAAGAGCAATGGCCGGATGGGAGGCGCCTGGGGGCTGGACGGCTTCTGCCAGAGCGACCGGATCGGCAATCAGAGTCTCGACAGGTAGTGTTTCATCGCCAATCTGGTTGACGAAGGATGAGTTTGCGCCATTTTCCAGCAGGCGCCGTACCAGATAGGCGAGAAGCGTTTCATGTGACCCGACCGGCGCATAGACGCGACACGGACGGTTCAGCTTCTGTGGTCCGACGACTTCGTTGTAGAGCGTCTCGCCCATGCCATGCAGGCACTGGAACTCATAGTCGCCAATCTGGAAGTTCAGGCCAGCCAGCGTATAGATCGTGGCCAGTGTGCGCGCATTATGCGTCGCGAACTGCGGGAAAACGACATCACGCGCTGCGAGAAGCTTCTTCGCGCAGGCGATATAGCTGACATCGGTATAGCATTTGCGGGTGTAGACGGGGAAATCCGACTGGCCTTCGACCTGCGCCTTCTTGATTTCGCTGTCCCAGTACGCGCCCTTCACAAGCCGGATCATGAGACGATGTCCGCTGCGGCGCCCAAGATCGATCAGATAGTCCAGAACCTTTGGTGCGCGGCGTCCATAAGCCTGCACGACGATGCCGATCCCGTTCCAGCCTTCCAGCTCAGGGCAGTGGCATAGGTCTTCGATCAGGTCGAGCGACAGGTCGAGACGTTCGCTTTCTTCCGCGTCGATGTTGATGCCGATGTCATAGCGGCGTGCGCGAATGACGAGATCTTTCAGCGTCTGGCCCAGTTCCCGGAGCACGCGTTCGCGCTGGGCGAAGGCATAGCGGGGATGCAGAGCCGAGAGTTTGATGGAAATCCCGGCCTTTTCGTAAACGTTTGTACCCCGTGCGGTCTGGCCGATGACGTCAATGGCCTGCTCGTAATCGCGGCGGTAACGCAGGGCGTCGGCTTCCGTCATCGCCGCTTCGCCAAGCATGTCGTATGAGTATTTGAAGCCGCGATCTTCAGGTTCCGCGCTGACTTTGCGGGCGTCTTCGATGGTTTCGCCGATCACGAACTGCTCGCCCATCATTCGCATGGCGATGTCGAGTGCGCGGCGGACCAGTGGCTGCCCACCACGCCCGACGAGGCGGAACAGCGTGGCTGCCAGGCCTTCATCCGTATCATTGGTGAGCTTGCCGGTCAGCATCAGCCCCCAAGACGCCGCGTTTACAAAAACGGACTTTTTGCCACCCACATGGGACAGCCAGTCTCCAGTCCCGATCCGGTCCCGGATCAGAGCGTCGCGCGTTTCTGCGTCCGGAATACGCAGCACGGCTTCGGCGAGGCACATCAGGGACACGCCTTCCGCCGACGAAAGAGAAAATTCCTGAACGAGCGCTTCCACGCCACGTGGGCGTCGCTGTGTCCGAAGAGTCTGGGTCAGGTGGCGTGCGACCTCGGTCGTATTCTGCTGTTCCGCGTCGCTCAGGGTTGCCTGCTTGATCAGGGGCAGGATGCAGTCTGCTTCGGGCCTGCGCATGTCAGAGGCAATGGCCTGACGGAGGGTGGAGCGGACTGGATAGGACGGAGTGGAAAATGACACGGGTTCAGCCTCGAACACGAGATAGGGTCAGACACCTATAATCGTATACGATCTGTATTAAAATATATGAAATTTTGATACTGCGATTTTATGTCGCTCCAGAAACAGCCTGGTGGCGCAGGCCGAAGCGCTCCTGCCAGCTTGGGAGAACCGTAGCGCCGGGGAGGGGACCGGCTTCATAAACTCCGCGCGCGATCGCGCGGGCCGTGACCTGCGTGGCGGCGTGCAGGATTTCGGTCCATTCCTGCCCGATGGGTGCCGGTTGTCGGGCAGTTGAGACGCCTATCATCGCATCGCCATCCAGCGGCAGATGTGCCGGAAAAACCCCCCGTGCCACGCCGTCCTGCGCGAGAATGGCCAGACGGCGCGCCTGTGACTTGGTGAGAGTCGCATCTGTTACGACAAGGCCAATCGTCGTACCCGTTACGGACGCCCATTTGGAGCGGAGCCGCAGGTCCTCCGCTGAAAGATGCGTGGGCATTCCCAGACCACCAAATTCGCCTCCTTGTTCGAAAGGCGCGCTCCAGAAATAGGGACCGTCGCCAATCGTTGCGGTTCCCACTGCATTGACGGCAACGAGCGCTGCCACCCGGTGACCGGCGGGTGTCGTCATGCTTGCCGACCCCAGACCTCCGCGCAGTGTTGCGGTGGTGGCGCCGGTTCCGGCCCCGGCTGTGCCCAGGGTGAATTTGCCTGTTTGCGCGTTCTGTGCTGCCCGGTGTCCCATTTCTGCATAGGGAGAATAGCGCCCCCATGTTGTCTGTCCTCCCGCTGGGAGGTCGTAGAGGCTGGCCTGAACGACGATCGGGACCCGGATTGTCCCGGCAGGAACGGGCGTGCCCGCAAACTGTTCGCGCAGCCAGGCCTGAACGCCCGTGGTGGCATCGAGCCCGTAGGTCGAGCCGCCTGATAAGACGACGGCATGAATATGGGAGACGAGGTTTTCAGGCTCGAGCAGGGCGGTCTCACGCAGGGCGGGTGCTCCTCCAGGGAAGCTGCCGGATGCGATGACGGGGTGTTCGAACACAATGGCCGTCACGCCAGTACGCAGCTCCAGATCCTGACTATGGCCCACACGGATACCGGGAATATCGGTGAGAAGATTCAGAGTGGCCATGACGCCTCGCGGATCAGTAGGAATTTTCGATCAGGGCTTGTGTAACGGGATGGGCTGGCGCGTGCAGAATATCCTGTGCTGCGCCAGATTCTACGATGTGTCCTGCATCAAGCACGGCAATATCGTGCGACAGATGACGGATGACAGCCAGATCGTGGCTGACGAAAACATAGGCCAGTCCGTGCCGCTGCTGAAGATCGAGCAGCAGGTTCAGCACAACCGCCTGTGTCGAGACATCGAGTGCCGAGACGGCTTCATCCGCGATGATGACGGAGGGGCGCGTGATCAGGCTGCGGGCGATGGCGATCCTTTGCCTCTGGCCTCCGGAAAAAGCCTGCGGATAGCGCCCGGCCACGTCCATGGACAGGCCAACCTCTGCGAGTGCTGAAGCAATATGGGCGTCGCGGTTCGGTGCGTCAGCAAGTGGTTCCCCCACGATGTCCCGCACGGTCTGTCGGGGGTCGAGTGCGCCGTAAGGGTCCTGAAAGATCATCTGGATTGAGGGACGGATTTTTTTCCGGACATCCGCAGGCGCAGTTTCCAGGTCCTGCCCCTGATACAGGACCTGGCCTCCGCTGGGCGATACGAGACCGCTGAGAACCCGGCACAGGGTGGATTTTCCGCTCCCGGACGCGCCGATGATACCGAGGGTTCGCCCGCCATGAAGATCGAGACAGATATTCTGAAGGATCGCTTTGCTGAACCGTCGTTTGAATACGCGGTTCTGACGTTCTGCCAAGTGATACGTCACATCCCGGGCCTGAAGGATCGGGATCATGTCGGCATACCGAATACTGGAAGCGGGGTCAGGGGGGCGCGGCCTGCGCCATGGAGTGACATGGCAAGTAGCGCCTGCGTGTAAGCGTGCGAGGGCGTGTCAAATACGGAGGAGGTTGATCCCTGTTCAACGCAGGCGCCATCTTTCAGGACAAGGACATGGGCCGCATGACGACGGATCAGGCCAAGATCGTGTGAAACCATCAGGACAGCCATTCCGTGCGTATCGCAATGATGCCTGAGCAGATCCATCATGGCATTCCGGGTTTGCGGATCGAGCGCCGTCGTGAACTCATCCGCAATCAGGAGGCTGGGTCGGCAGGCGAGGGCCATGGCCAGCAGAACGCGCTGCCTCTGGCCGCCGGAGAGCTGATGCGGATAGGCGCGCTCACTGACGCCGGCCTCCAGCAGATCCGTCTGCTGCAGAAGAGTCCGCGTTTCCGCCCGGATCTGCGAACGGGACAGGACGGTATGGAGACGGAAGGTATCGGCGATCTGCTGGCCTATGGCCCGGGTCGGATTCAGGGCGGTCATGGGTTCCTGAAACACCATGGCCAGCGTTTTGCCCCGCAGACGACAAAGGTCATGCTCGCTGAGGCTCAGAAGTTCCGTCCCCTGAAGTGCAGCATTGCCACAAGCCCGGAAGCCGGTCGGAAGAAGCCCCATCAGTGCAAGGGCGAGCGTTGATTTTCCGGAACCTGATTCACCCGTTACGCCGAGAATTTCGCCCGGCCGGATTGTGAAGGAAAGCGGATGGAGGATCTGATGTTCGTGACTGCGAACCTTAAGCGCCCTGACGTCAAGCAAGGCTTTCATGACATGCGCATTCTGTAAGGAGCGTCCAGCGCATCCCGAAGTCCGTCTCCGAGAATGTTGAAACCGCATACGAGCAGCATGATGGCGAGTCCGGGGATGGCGACCAGCATCGGGTGGTCGAAAATGTGGATCTGATAGGATGCGAGCGCTCGGCCCAGATCCGGGCGTGGCGGGGGCGCCCCTAGGCCGAGATAGGATAATCCGGCGTCGGAAAGGATGGCCAGTGCCAGTGAAGACGTGGTCTGAACCATGAGCAGGGGCAAGATGTTGGGAAGCACGTGCAGGCGCATGATCGTCACTGTACTTCGACCCGCCAGTCGTGACGCTGCGATATAGTCCTGAAGCAGAATGGAACGGGCTGCCTGTCGGGTCAGGCGGATCTGGGCAGGGAGGCCGAACAGGGCGATTGCCAGAATTTCGCCGGATGTTGACGCACCCAGCGCGGTTACGAGAAGGGCTGCAATCAGGACGGGCGGAAAAGCCAGGCCCAGATCTGCAAAACCCATGATAAGTGTGCCAGATGCAGAGGAGGATGTGTCCGGCCGCATCGCTGCGATCAGTCCGAGCATCGTGCCCACGAAGGTTGCGAGGGCCACGGCCGTTACAGCGATTATCAGGCTGTTGAATGCCCCCAGACAGATAAAAACCAGGAGGTCTCGTCCGAACGGGTCCGTCCCGAAGGGGTGCGATGCGGAAGAAGCGGCGTAACGATGGATGACGTCGATGGGGGGCGCATGATTGCCGTGTAGGAGTGCTGTCAGAAGTGCGGGAAGCATGACAGTCCCAAGCAGCGCTGCTCCGAGCCAGAGCGTTCGGTTTCGCCGGAAAGTCGGGAGCGTTTTCACGGGCGCTCCCCTTCGAGGCGCGGGTCCAGCCATCGGACGGCCGCCGTCACCAGAACATTGAGGACTATCACGCCCGTAACGATCATCATGACAAGGTTCTGAACGACAGGAATGTCGCGCTGGTTGACCGCTTCCAGAAGCAGTTTGCCGCAGCCGGGAAAGTTGAAAACACTCTCGACGATGATACTGCCCGTTATCAGAACCGGAAACTGGATACCGGCAAGAGTCAGGACCGGGATGAGCGCATTGGGCAGTGCAATGCGCCACAGCACAGCCCGCCTGCTGTAACCCTGTGCCCGCGCCGTACGGACGAAATCCTGCGCGAGGATGTCGATCAGGGAGGAACGCATGAAGCGTGCGGTGATGGCGGCCTGTGGGATGGCAAGTGCCACGGCAGGCAGAGCGAGCGCTCGCACGGCCGGGGCAATGCCTTCCTGCCAGCCCGGAAACCCGCTGGATGGCAGCCAGTGCAGCGTGATGGAAAAAACGAACGTCATCATCATCGCCAACCAGAAATCGGGCACGGATTTCAAAAACTGAAGCAGCCCCATCAGGGCCGTATCCATCATGCGCCCCCGGTTTGCCGCAGCCATCAGACCTGCCGGAATCCCTGTTCCCAACGCCAGAGCTAGTGCACTCAGGACAAGGGGAAGGCTGGCCTGAAGGCGTTCGGTAATCAGGCTGCTGACCGGAACGTCGTAGATGGAACTTCGGCCGAAATTTCCATGAACATAATCGCCGATCCAGTGCAGGTATCGGGCGGCAAGAGGCCTGTCCAGCCCGAGCTGATGATGCAGTGCGAGCACGCTTGCCGGGTCCGCATCCAGTCCAAGCATGATGGCGGCGGGATCGCCAGGCAACAGGTTCATGGCCAGAAAGATGATGAGGCTCGCACTCAGAAGGAGCAGCATCCGTCCCGAGAGGAAGCGCAGGAAGACCTGTCCCGTCATGGCTGCCAGGTCACACCGGCGACCGGACATCCCGCGATGGGCTGGTTGGTCCACAGGCCTCGCAGGCGCCTGTCCATCACGGTCTCGCGCGGGATGGAGAACAGGAACACGTTCGGCTCGTCCATCGCGAGCTGCTCCTGCATCTGACGAGAGAGATCGTGTCGGCGTGCCGTGTCCGCTGTGGCTTCATAGTGCCCCAGCATGTCGTGAAAGGCAGGACTGTGATAGTGGAAATAGACGGACGCACGATCATAGATCGCGATGTCATGCGGTTCCGTGTGAGCGATGACAGTCATGTCGAAAAGGCCCTGCCCATAGACCCTGCCGAGCCACGCTGGCCACTCCACGGGTTCAAGCGTCACCACCAGTCCGATCTGCTCAAGATAGGCGGCAATGAGTTCGCTGCTGTCCCGGGCGTAGCCGATCGGGGGGAAAGTCAGTGTCAGATGCGTGCCGGGACGGGCGCCTGCTTCCTTCAGAAGTGCGCGCGCATGAGCAGGATCGTATGGATAGTGATCGGGTAAGGACACATAATCCGGATCGTCCGGCGCCATGTGGGATTGCAGGACGGTGCCGTCTCCGTCCGCGACGGCTTCGATCAGGGCTTTGCGGTCTATGGCCTGCGCGATGGCCTGTCTCACGCGAGGGTCGTTGAAGGGGTGCCGGGCATTGTTGAGGGCAAGAATGGCCTTGAAAGGAAAGCTTCCTCTGACCACCACAAGTCTGTTGTTGCCCGCGAACCGCGCCAGAAGCTCACGCGACGGGAAGGACGGATAGGCGTCGAGTTCCCCGGCCAGAAGTGCGTTACTGGCCGAAAGTGGATCGGGCATGATGCGGAAAGTCACGGATTGCAGAGTGGGTGTATCCCCCCAGTACTGCGGATTGCGACGCAGGGTCAGATGATCGCCCCGCCGCCATTCTCCAAAAACGAAAGGCCCCGTTCCGATGGGATGACTGATATTCGTTGCTACCGAGGCGGGCGACAGAATGGCGGCGTCATTCCAGGCAAGCTGATAGAGAAAACTGCCATAAGGCCGCTTGAGACGGATCCTGACATGCAGGTTATCCGCGCAGGAGATGTCGGCAATCTGTCTGAAAATGGCACTATGCGGATTGGTACTGTCCGGTGCGCCTGCACGCAGAAAGGAGAATCTCACACTTTCGCATGTCAGGGACGAGCCGTCATGGAAACGGACGCCATCATGCAGAGTGAAATCGTAAGTCAGACCATCCTGCGAGACGGACCACTCCTGCGCGAGAAGGGGTTTGAGCGCACCCGTCCCGTCAAGCCGCATCAGACCTTCATAAATATTGTCATAGGTGACCATGCCGATAGCCTCACTGGACCCACGCGTTGGGTCCAGTCCGGGCGGTTCGATGGCCAGTCCAATCGAGAGCGTATCACGGGTTTCGCTGGCATGAGCCGGAACGAAATATAGAGACGCCGAAAAGCTGGCTGCAAAAGCGGCCTTCATCAGCGGAAAGATTTTCATCATGCACTCCGCCAGCATGCGGCCCTGGGGCGCAGGATCACGGAAAATAGAGTGGCCGTGGCCCTTACGGAAGGGGCGACGGTTACGGCGCAGGTCAGGGGTGAGGAAAACTGCTGGCGATCCGGCTCGCGAGCTGTTCGACCAGTTCCCGGGTGAGGGCGACTTTCCCGGCGTCGGTAGTGATGTTGCCTTGCGTCGTGAAGGAGCCGCGGCTTCGCAGTATCGGCTGATGTTCATCCGCGGGAATCAGCGCCCAGTCCGCAGCAAGGGACCCCTGACCGCTGCTGTCGATATCCATACGGCTTATATTGACCGCAAGACGGAGCGCCGGGCTCTCCGCCAGAGGCTGGGTCGTGACCATGTAACCCGGCCAGTCCTGTCCCAGTTTCGCTGCCAGAAGATCGGTCACGCCCTGCGATAGGCGACTGGCCCAGCGTCCGTTGGTGCTGCGATCGAGCCTGTCTCCCTGCCGCGTCAGGATATCCTGACTGTCCAGATAATCCGGCAATGCGACATGTGAAACGTTGAGAACCGGCACTGTGGCCGGGATTGCGGCATCAGCCTGCGCGATGGCGGGTGCCCCCAGAGTGTAAAACTGCACAGGCGGAGCCGCGCACCCTGACAGGGCAGCAAGTGCGAGTAGCGTAAGGGACGTTGCGCAACGTGTCATGAGCCGTGTCACGGGTCGGGTCTCCGAAGCTGTCGGGATCGGGTGCAGGGAGAGGGTCACGGGCGGCGTCCAGTCAGGAGAAGCTGCGGGTTGCGCTCAACATCGGTAGCAAATCCGCGCATTGCGGATGCGGCGGCGGCGATATCCCGCAGGCTGGCTTCGAGATTGGCGCGGTCAGCCGAACGGGGAGATGTCATGCTGTCCAGATTGGCCAGACTTTTCGTTGCCTGACGGACGGCGTCATTGGTACTCAGCAGGACCGTGTGCAGCTCTTTTCCGCGCGCATCGAGTTGTGTGGCGCCCGTACTTGCGAGGCGGTCAACGCTGGTGAGCGTATGCGTCAGTGTAGGTTCAAGATCCGTCACTATCTTTCGGGCAGCATCGATCATCTCGCGGCTATGATCCGATGTTTCCCGGACACTTTGCACGAGAGCGGGAAGATCCCGGTCAAGCTGGTCGGACAGCTTGCGCACCGACGCCAGTGTGGCATCCGCGTTCTCGCCAATCTGCCTCAGAGGCAGGTCCTGAAAGCTCTTCGTCATCGCTTCTATGGTTGACTGGCGGGTAGGAATTTCCGTGATCTGCGCGATGTCTGGATGGAGGACAGCCGGGGTGTTGGGCGCGAAGTCTAGATCGATTTCGGAAGAGCCCGTTACGAAGCTTTTGAGATTCATTTCGCCGCGCAGTCCCTGTCTGACGAGCTCGGCCATGTTGGGGCGAGCATGATGACTGCTGTTGGTCAGGACGATGTTGTCTGGACGCATCGTGACGTAGACGGGAATGTAGGCGTCCTTGGTGGCTGGATTGTACTCAATGACGACCCGGTCGACGGCGCCCACCTGCACACCACGGAATGTGACAGGCGATCCGACTGCCAGTCCGGATGATGCACCGTGGAAAATCAGTACGGCTTTTTCCGTCCGGGTGAACGGATGGAAATTACCGAACAGAACGAATGCCGCGACGAGCAGACCCGTCCCTCCGAGGACGAAAGCACCGACAAGAGCCTGCTTGTTCATCACGTGTTTCCTTGCTCGTCGCGTTCGCGGTGCATGAAGGCATGCACCTGGGGATCGGTACAGTGATCGCGCAGGTCACGCGGTGAGCCGTGCGCGATCGGGGTTTTCGTTCTGGCGTCCAGAAAGATGCCGTCATCGGCGATATGGAACAGGCTTGAGAGTTCGTGGCTGACAATCACGATTGTCGCTCCCAGCCCGTCGCGAAGGTTCAGGATTAGATCGTCAAGTCTCGCGGACGTGATGGGATCGAGACCGGCGGACGGTTCGTCGAAAAAAAGGATATCCGGATCAAGCGCGAGCGCTCGCGCGAGGCCAGCGCGTTTGCGCATCCCGCCACTGATTTCGGACGGATAGAGATCAATGGCCTGGAGCATCCCGACAAAACCGAGTTTCAGCTCGACAAGCCTGCGGATGACGTCCGGTTTGAGGTCCGTGAACATCTGGAGTGGCAGGGCGATATTTTCGCCAATCGTCATGGAACTCCACAACGCGCCGCTTTGGAACAGGACGCCAAAACGATGGTTGAGCTCCGTCCGGTGCGCCTCGTTCCCGGCCCAGTAGTCCTCGTCTCCGACATGGTATGCGCCCTCGGCAGGTCGCAGAAGGCCGATCATGCTTTTGAGAAGGGTGCTCTTGCCGCACCCTGAGCCGCCCATAACCGCGAAAATACTGCCCTTGCGGACATCCAGGGAAATATTCTTCTGGATGACTTTGGGACCGAAGGCGAGCGTAACGTCACGCAGGGAAAGGACGGTCTGATCGGGCATCTCGGTCATATTCCCATCACGTCTGCTATGACCGCGAAAATGGCGTCGATCGCGATGACACCCACGATTCCGACCACCACTGCCCGGGTCGCGGCGATGCCGACATCGGCGGCGGAGCGACCAGCCTTGAGCCCGATCCGGCAACTGGTCAGACCGATGAAAGCTCCGAATACGAGACTTTTGACGAAACCGAACATGAACTGTCCGACGCCGAAGGCCGTGACGGTCTGATGGAAATATCCTGCTGCGGTGATGTCGAGCATCGAAATGGACACGACGAACCCGCCCAGCATGCCAATGAGACATCCGTACAGATACAGGAAGGGCATGGTGATGATAAGCGACAGGACCGCTGGGAGGATCAGGTACGTCGATGTCGGGATACCGAAGACGTTCAGGGCGTCTATTTCCTCGTTACCCTGCATCGTGGAAATGCGCGCAGCATATGCGCCGCCCGTCCGGCCCGCCATGATGATGGCGGTCATGACGGCGGCCATTTCCCGCACCATTGCGATCCCGACCAGACTTGCGACATAGATCCCGGCGGCGAATTTCTGGAGTTCCACCGCGCCGACAAACGCGAGAATGGCTCCGACCAGGAAATTGACGATGCCCACGATCAGAAGGGCGTAGGGGCCCGCATCACTGGTGTTGGACAGCAGGTCGATCATGCGCATCCGGCTCCGTCCGAGAACGGTCTGGACGGCGCCTTTCGCGGTCAGTGCCCCCAGTTCGGATACGATTCCCACTTCCGTCACGGAAGCGATGGTGTGAGCGCCGATTTTTTCCAGAAATGTCTTGTGGCCCGACGGGTGGTGAACCGGTTCGTCAGGGGCGTCCGGTAGCAGCTCAAGGAGCTGACGCATGGGCGGGGACAGGGACTGAACATCCAGACTGATCCCTGCATCATGGGCGACGCGCTTGAGATCCCATAGGAAGGCAATTAGCCCGGTGTCCCAGTCCCGCACCTCCGACGTCTGAAACGTAAGAAGTGCGCCCGGCGCTTTGTGAAGCCCGTCTTTGGGGAAAACGGGAATATTGCCTGTCCTGGCCTGCCATGTTCCGCTGAGTACCATGACCGGGGCAGCATGCTGTCCTTCCAGGCGCCATTGTGGTGTGGCGCTCTGACGAGGTGCGGCCTCCGTCATGAGTTCGGCAGCTCCCAGAGCAGCATCTCCGTCCGGCGGAAGAGAAGGGAAGACCTTGGGGGCACTGGCACGTCACTACAACTGGCTGGAAATTGCGGGAAAGCACGGAAAGAAAGGAGCCTAAGCGTCCTGCAGCTTCACCTTATCGGGTGTAGATGAAAGATCAATGCTCTTGTTCGGTACGGGCGCTCGACCAGCCTTAATATACATGGTGTGTGTAATTCTGATATGCTCCCACTGTCACGATATGGAACCGGCTCCTGTTTATGGTCATCAAACTCTCTTTGATTGTCCCTTTTTATAACGAAGAAGCTGCAATCAGCCATTTCGTGAATGGTATTTTGCCCGTGTTGGACGCCATGGCGGGGACTGAATGGGAAATTTTATGTGTAGATGATGGCAGTAGTGATGACACACTTCGTAAACTGATAAGCCTTTCGGAAACTGACGCGCGCTTCAGGGTTCTGGAATTGTCGCGCAATTTCGGAAAGGAAGCCGCTCTGACTGCGGGGCTCGATGCAGCGAGCGGTGATGCGGTGGTCATCATTGATGCTGATCTTCAGGATCCGCCGGATATGATCCCACAGATGGTAAGATCATGGCGTGACGGGGCGGAAGTCGTACTCGGCCGACGCATCGACCGGTCCAGTGACAGTATGCTCAAACGCAAAACGGCGCTCTGGTTCTATTCACTTCACAACCGTCTCGCCCATATCCGGATTCCTGAAAATGTCGGCGATTTCAGACTGATGGATCGCTGTGTCGTAGAGGCGCTCAAAAGATTGCCTGAGCGGCAGCGCTTCATGAAAGGTCTTTTTGCCTGGGTCGGCTTCCGCACGGTCACACTTGACTATGTAAGAGCGCCGAGAGCCGCAGGCCTGACAAAATTCTCGGGCTATTCCCTGTGGAATTTTGCGCTGGAAGGATTCACAAGTTTTTCTTCCGCGCCCATCAGGCTCTGGACATATCTGGGAACGGTGGGCGCCCTGCTTGCTATTCTCTATGCGCTCTTCATCGTGTTCCGGACGATCGTCTGTGGCAATCCTGTACCTGGTTACGCATCCCTGTTCGTGGCGATTATCTTTTTCAGCAGCGTCCAGATCATCAGTATCGGCATGCTGGGGGAGTATATTGGTCGGATCTATATGGAAACGAAGCAGCGGCCGATCTATGTCTTGCGCCGCACATACTGAACAAATTAAGCGACCCGGTTTTTACCTCTTCAGTTCATCCTGTTGATTCTGAGCCGAAGAAGACCGACCCCAAGCAGACGGGGATCGTGGCCGACGCGGGTAGGGTTGCTGATCCTCAGTTGCATATGGGCTATATGCGTTTCTGAAGGGACCGAGAACGTCGCGTTGTAGTCCGCGTCTTCCGAACCCACGGTCCATTGGGCAATGTCCGTTCCGTTTATGCTGACACCCACGTGCTGGATCATGCCTGGCGTGGCATGGAGCCGGAGTATCACAGTGGCCGTGTGTATATCGGAGGGCAGGTGAAAATACAGTGAAGGATCCTGCGTGTCACTCCATACCCCCCATGGTTCCAGACCGGACCACCCGCTTTGCAGGATTTCTTGATGTTCTGACTTCGTGCTGGACATGACGATGTCATTATCAACAGGAAAGAGCGGCGCTTCCGGGAGCGTGGCAAGTCCGGGGGGAAGGTGAGAGTCTGCAGAAACGCAGAACGTCTTGTCCTCCATGATCCCGCATCTGGCGTGCTCTTTTGTACTCCAGCGGAGAGCGGTGGTCCGCTGTGAAGGACCAGGTAATATGATGATTGTATCCGCGGTGAGGGGATGTGGCTGTTCGCTGGCGTCAGTGCAGGCAGCCAGAGGCATGGCCCGGGCGGTGTACATTGTATTGACGAATGAATTCTGCAGTGCCGCCGCATAGATCAAGGGCATGACAGCGGGTACGTTTGCACCGTCACATTCAAGCCGGGGGTGAATTTCGATCCGGTTAAAGGGACGCAGAAGTGCAAGAAGCTGCCGGTCCTCTGCCTGTGCAGGATCCAGAAATGCCATTTCCGTCTGACGGTCCGTGTCCCGTAGAGTATACGTATCATACCACTGGAGCGTCATGGCTGTCACGATGATCGCAGGCCATGCACGGGGCCAGGCCCGGCAAAGTCCGTAGACCCCTCCAAGCATCATGGCATAGGCAACCGGCCAGAACATACGGCCTGAAGAGCGCATCTGTTCCGCACCGGGAACATGAAAATGGGTCAGCAATAATAGGACGTGAAAGAAATAGATCCGGTTTGAAAGGGCGATGGCTGTCAGACAGGCCAGTGCCAGAAACAGTCCGGCATGCTCTTTCGCAGCCTGCATCAGTAGTCCCCGTCCCTGGCGTGTAGCGAGGGTCATTCCAAGAAGCAGCAGCACACCTGCCCCGAGATACTGATATCCTTCATACTGACCGCCGGTGGCATCTGTGGATGCCTGCGAGACGGACGGAAACAGCTTAGAATGCACTGGCCAGAATGGAGAAGCCAGATTCATCGAATAGAAGCCATAACCGCCTCCGCTTGCAGCGCCCCAATAACCCAGGACTACGCCCAGAAAGAGAATTCCAAGTCCTGAAAAGAGGGTCACAAACGTCGCTTTGGCGCAGGCTTTCCAGCTTCGTTCACGGAGAAGAAGGGTCAAGGGAACGGCACCGAGCAGGGCGGCCGTCATTACCATCAAATAGGGATGGATCAGGAATGTCAGAAGTGTAAGAGCGCCCAATATCGAAACTGCACGTAGATCCGAAGGAGTGCGTGAAGCCCGGAAATACAGCCCGACTGCAAGGAGGAGGATCCACTGTCCGCAGAGCGCGGCATGACCGATCCGGAACAGGAAAGTCGGAAAACAGGCACTGAATACCGCTGCCGCGACACAAGGTAGCAGCCTTTTTTCCCCCATTGAGCGCAAGGCGAACACCGCACAAACTGGCTGCAGTGTCCAGCACAGCACAAGATAGAGCGTCACACCCTGCATCATGGTCGGGAAAAAAGGATGAACCAGCTTCAGAAGCAGTGCATCGAGCGGAATACTATCCGTTAAGGCGATGTTTGTTCCCGCTGGGGCATCGAGCTTGCTCGCTACAAGAAGAGG
Source organism: Gluconobacter kanchanaburiensis NBRC 103587 (assembly GCF_007988905.1). GTDB lineage: Bacteria > Pseudomonadota > Alphaproteobacteria > Acetobacterales > Acetobacteraceae > Gluconobacter > Gluconobacter kanchanaburiensis. Next base: position 51,034 of record NZ_BJVA01000013.1, on the reverse strand, counting down.
CCAGTGCCATGGCTCCTGCAGGAAATAGATCTGCCCGATAATGTGCTGAAGGAAATCGCCGTGATTTTCAAGAATAGATGGCGGTGTCCCTCCGCGAAGCAGTTTCAGGGGAAAACAGTTCAGAGCCTGAAAAATGCCAAGAGCCAGCGCCAGGGTATAAGCCATTACGCAGGTCGCAAAAGATGTCGGGACTGGACGTTGTTCAGGCAAAAGGTGGTACTCTTCATGCAGTTGCTTTGGTGGGACCGTGCTTCTTATACATGAGGACGTCACTTTAAACCAAGCAGAGTGCTGGGAGCGGGATCAACGCATCTTCAAGTGCTTGTCTGTCTCCCGAAACGGTCTAGTCTGCAACGTAACTGTTTTCCTGCATCGGGAAGCATTGGAATGATTGTTTGATAGGGCCCCTATGAAGACCAGCAATGTTCTCTGCCGTCGCAGTTTTCTGCTGGGAACGGTGGCCTTCTCAAGCACACAGCTCGCGGCATGCGCTGGGAGGAACGCTCCGTTCGGATCAGTGGAGCGGCTGGTGCATGATGCGGTTCGCGCAGGTGAAACCCCCGGTGCTGTCGTGGTCATCGGACATGATCAGAAAATCGTTTACCGTCTTGTCTACGGCAGACGGGCTTGCGTCCCAGTGCCGGAAGCCCTGACATGGGGAACGCGCTTTGACATGGCGTCCCTGACGAAACCGACCATGACCGCGCTCGCTGTGATGCAACTGGTGGAACAGGGAAGGCTGGGCGTCGATGATCGTGTCAGCCGTTATTTTCCTGAATTTTCCAGTCACGGGAAAGGCGAAATTTCGGTTCGCCTGCTGATGACCCATTATTCGGGCCTCCCTCCCGATCTTCCTCTCGATGATCCGTGGACCGGAAAGGCGGAAGGTATCCGGCGCGCCATGGAATCCGGCTTGATCAATCCACCGGGCGAAAAATTTGTCTACAGCGACATCAACTACATCGTGCTTGGCCTGCTGGTAGAAAAATTGAGTGGCCTGCCTCTCGATCGGTATGCGCAGAGTCATATCCTTGAGCCCCTGGGCATGACAGAATCCTGTTATCGCCCTGCCGAAGAACTGCGGCCGATTACCGCTCCAACCCAGTATGATGAACACGGAGAGATGCTGCGCGGTGTCGTGCATGATCCGACTGCCCGCCGGATGGGCGGTGTCGCGGGCCATGCCGGACTGTTCTCAGACGCGCATGACATGTCAATCTACGCTCAGGCCCTGCTGGACCGTCTTAAAGACCGTTCAAGCCGGTTTCCCCTGCGGCGGGAGACACTGTTGCTCATGATCACGCCCCAGCAGCCTGCCGGAAAGACGGAACTCCGGGGGCTGGGCTGGGACATCGACACCCATTATTCCTCTCCGCGCGGAGATGTATTTTCCAGAAATTCCTTCGGTCATACCGGCTTTACCGGGACGTCACTCTGGATCGACCCTGACAGTGACAGTTATGTCCTGATCCTGACCAACCGGGTTCATCCCTCTGGAGGGCATAGTGTCGTCAGGCTCAGGCATGATGTCGCAACAGCCGCAGGAAGGGCGCTGGGTCTTTCCGTAGAAGCACAGGCTGGTTCAAAAGGAGTCTAGTCCTGATGTCGGCTTCCGACGAAGGGATGAGGCGCTTTCCCAGGACATGTTCCGGGAAAAGCTGAGACAAGAGTACGGACATGTCGGGCGAGGGCGTCACGGTTGGCTGTAATCCGCTCGCCTTCGCGCTGGCGCAGAGTGCCGGGCTGGCTCAGAAGGTCTCCGGCGTATCCGACCTCCCGGGCCATTTCCGCATCCGGGAGGGCTGATAACGGGACGAACTGGACGGGCAGGTTGAGAGTCTGCCCTTTCGTACGGTTCGCTTCTGCCTGAAGCCCAAAAACAGGTAGTGTTCCTGAATTCCCGATCGAAAAGCTTCCAGAGGAACTAAAGCTCCCCGACAGAGACAGGGTCACCGGGCCGGAAATCATGGCGACCAAAGGGTCCGAAACATGCTGGGTACATTGAAGGGCCCGGACATTCTTATCGAATCTGGCCTCCTGTCCGGGGCTCCAGTCCTGAATATGAGATGTGCTGACAACCCCCGTGCGTGTCAGGTCCAGCTCGATACCTGAAACGGCTTCACTGATCGTGACGGGCGTGGGGGAGCCAGTCGTACATCCGCTGACCAGCAGGGCGACAAAAATGGCTGAACCCGAGCAGACGGCCCCCGAAACACGGATCACAGTCCCCTCACTTCAGTCAGAAGCGATTCGAACGTTTCGCCATTGGGCGACGTGCCGGGGATGCCAATCCAGTTCTGCCGTGACAGAAGCCCGTAGGCTTCGTCAGCAATCTGTGTGAACGTGCTCCAGGGCATGAATGTGCGGGTGCCCCAGGTATTGAAGAAAAGCCCCTCGGGATTATAGCCGACGACCGCGATCGCATGACCTCCGACGGGTTTTCTGTCTGAGATGGCATTCCAGTCCCATGTGGCGCCGAGCGGAAGATCCATGAACCCCTGCGGAACCTGCACCCCCGCGAGTACGCCTCCCAGATAGCAGATCCCCCGACGGATCGCGTCCGTATCCTGTGGGTCAATACTGCCGTAGGCGGTGAGGTAATCCAGCGTCTGGCCGGGACGGTGCAGACCCTGACGCAGCCAGAAATTCAGTTCATCAAGCAGGATCGTCCCGTTATCACGCGCTCCAGTCTGCGGATCGAATCCTGTGACGGCCGCATAGTTGTTCAGAACCATGTCTGTCGTCAGCGCAACAAGGCCCTGTGCAGCCTGTGTCCAGGTGGCGGTCAGGGCCGCATGAGCCGCAAATGCACAGCACCCGTAACGGTCATTTCCCCACATTTCATAAGGAACTCCCTCCGACCAGTCCTTTCGGGGGGGCACGACCGGAAGCCGGGCAGCCAGAAGGGGAGCCAGGCGATAGGTACGAGGATCATGACGGGGGGCACGTTTGCCAAGACAACGGGACATGGACAACTCCGGCAAAGCATAAAAAAAGGGCGGCCCCTGTGGAGCCGCCCCAATCCGGGAGGAAGTATGAAAGGCTTCAGAGGCCCTGATAGATCCGGGCGCGGACCATCTCAGGGGACTGCATCACCGGCTGCTCAGGGGCTGCAAGCGGAGCAGATGTGACACCGGCCAGAGCTTCGATCAGCGGGATCATCGCAGCGACAGTCGACATGTAGCCGGCGGTCGAGGGGGAGTAGGCTTTCACGATTGGCGTCGCGATCGCCAGCAGCGTCTGGAGGTCGGTTCCAAGGCTCTTGGCCCAGTCTTTGCCGGTATTGACGGCAATGGCGCCATTCGAGTTGGCTGCGACCTGCGCCGTAACGCTTCTGATCTGGGCGATCAGATTGTCGAACTGCGCCTTGTCCGCAGCGGAAAGGTGGCTTTCCAGATCCGGGATGTTTTCGATCGCCTGAACCGCATAGGCAATGGCTGCAGCATCGTTGCTCAGGGCCTGCGTATCGAAAGTGGTCGTGCTCCCGGTTGTCGTGCAGGCGCTCGTCGAAACGAGAAGAACGACACCGAGGCTCAGACCAATGAGACGTTTATGCATCAGGAAATAGTCCAGTTATAAAAAAAGCCGCTCGAAAGCGGCTGTGAAAATACGGATTTCAAATCTGTGTCTGTCCATCTGTAACGGGACAGCTTCTGCCGGCTCAAAGAGTTATTCGGCGCGGCGGGGAGGCTCCCCGGCTTTCGGATGGGTCGAGACAGCATCCAGCCCAAGCTTTGCCGCGCCCTCGGCACGCGAGGAGCCAAGTGGTACCATGAGGGCCTTGGCGCCCGGCTGATAGGCACTTGTGTTCCAGCCTTTCGCCTGCGCCAGAGCGCTGACGATACGGAACAGCGGCAGCAGCCTGGATGTGTTCGAAGGCGGCTTCCAGAAACGAAGCGCGAGAGCCGCAGCAGCGATAAGAAATGTAATGATTGAAACAATATCACCTGCATATTTCGCGGGCAGATAAGGCAGGATCGTCTGGAACAGGGGCGTCCAGTCCATTGTCGTCTCCGGTTGGAAAAACCGCCTTGGAAGGCGGGCGTGTCAACACACTTTTCCGGTCTAGGCAGGCACGATCGCACGCACCAAGGAGAAAATGTCGTCAAGTCGTAATCAGGATGTCTTAGGCGACTTCAGAACGATGTCACGTGTTTGACGATCCCTGACGAACGCCATACGGTTTCGCATCATCACGCATCTTACAGGCGAATTCATGGCTTTCAATTTCAGGCTTGCCGCAGCACTTGCAGCTTCGGCTTTTTCCGTTTCCGCGCATGCACAGGCGGCGTCCGCGAACCCTTTCTTTTCCGCCAGCACCCTGCCATATCAGGCTCCCCGGTTCGACCAGATCAAGGATGCCGACTACGCACCTGCTTTCGAACGCGGAATGGCGGAGCATCTGCGCGAGATCAGAGCCATCGCCTCAAACCGTGCTGCACCAACGTTCGATAATACCATTGCTGCCATGGAACGTGCCGGTCAGACTCTCAATCGCGTGCAGATGACGTTCTACGGCGTCTACCAGGCCAATACTGATGATGCTCTGGACAAGGTGCAGAGCCAGGAAGCTCCCCGTCTGACAGCTCATGAAGACGAGGTTTATTTGAACGCGAAGCTCTTTGCTCGCGTTAAATCCCTCTACGATCGCCGTGAAACCCTGTCGCTCAACCCGGAGCAGGCCCAGCTTCTCGAGATCTATTACCAGCAGTTCGTACATGCCGGTGCGCAGCTTTCTGCTGCCGATAAAACCAAGTTGCGTGCGATTAACACACGTCTGTCGAACCTTGAGACGCAGTATGAACAGAAGCTGATCGCAAGCGCCAAGGCCGGTGCGCTGATCGTTGACCGCAAGGAGGCACTCGCAGGTCTTGATGACAACGCTGTCGCGTCAGCTGCCAAGGCCGCACAGGAGCGCGGGTTGACCGGGAAATGGGTTATCCCGCTTCAGAACACGACGCAGCAGCCGGTCCTGTCTTCCCTGACCGACCGCGAAACCCGGCAGGCCCTGTTCGAACAGAGCTGGAGCCGCGCGGAGAAGGGCGACGGCAACGATACCCGGGCCACGATTGCCGAACTGGCCGAACTGCGCGCGCAGAAAGCGGCGCTGTTCGGGTATCCGAATTTCGCGGCTTATACCCTGTACGACCAGATGGCGAAGACCCCGGAAGCGGCTGAAAACTTCATGCAGCAGCTCGTCCCGGCGACGCTGGCTGAACAGAAGCGCGAAGCGGACGTGCTTCAGAAGGCAATCCGCAAGGACGGTGGAAAGTTCGACCTGAAACCCTGGGACTGGGAGCATTATTCCGATCAGGTCCGCCGTGCGAAGTACAACCTCGATCAGAACGAAATCAGACCGTATTTCGAACTCAAAACAGTTCTGACAGATGGTGTATTTTTCGCTGCTAACCAGCTTTACGGGATCACCTTTCAGCAGCGGACGGATATTCCGGTCTATCAGCCGGATGTCATGGTCTTCGAAGTGCACGACAAGGACGGCTCCCCGCTCGGGCTGATGTACTTCGATTACTTCAAGCGCGACAACAAATCCGGTGGCGCATGGATGTCCAATTTCGTCGGGCAGTCGAAGCTGCTCGGAACGAAGCCCGTCATCTATAACGTTGCCAACTTCACCAAAGCTGCTCCCGGGCAGCCGCAGCTCATCACGTCCGACGATGTGACGACCATGTTCCACGAATTCGGTCATGCCCTGCATGGCCTGTTCGCAGACCAGACCTATCCGTCACTTTCGGGAACAAGTGTCGCGCGCGATTTCGTGGAATTCCCCTCGCAGTTCAACGAAAACTGGGCTCTCGATCCCAAGGTCCTGTCGCATTATGCCCGCCACTACAAAACCGGCGCGCCCATGCCGGACGCACTGGTAAGCAAGATCCGGAAGGCGTCGCACTTCAATCAGGGATACGCGCTGGGTGAAATCGTGGCGGCCGCGGAACTTGATATGAAATGGCATAGCCTGCCTGCGACAGCCCCGCGTCAGGATGTGGACAAATTCGAAGCGGACGCGCTGAACAGCACGGGTCTGGACGTTGCAGCCGTGCCGCCGCGTTATCGCTCCAGCTACTTCCTCCACATCTGGTCCAACGGATATTCTGCCGGGTACTACGCCTATCTGTGGACCGAAATGCTGGATCAGGACGTGTTCTCCTGGTTCCAGGAACATGGCGGGCTCACGCGTGAAAACGGGCAACGTTTCCGCGACATGATCCTCTCGAAGGGGCACACCATGGATTACGGTCCCATGTTCAAAGCCTTCTACGGCAAGGATCCGGACATCACCCCGATGCTGGTGCATCGCGGCCTCGTCCCGCAACAGGACAAATGAGTGCAGACGGGAGGAGGGGCCAGCCCGCCTCCCGTTTTTCGCAAGACGCAACCGAAAGACGAAGATCCGTGACCTCCTCCGCCAAATCCCGGCCTGCTTCCTCACGCAGCCTGCTGCTTGCCGCCACACTCATCAGCGGCCTGTGTTCTCCTGTTTTCGCGAATACCGAATTGTCCGCGGATATCAGTCCGTCGCGCATGTCGCAGACGATCAAAGTGCTGGCATCAGACGAATTTCAGGGGCGTGCGCCGGGAACTGAAGGGGAGGCGGTGACGGTCCCCTGGCTAATCGAACAATTTAAGGCTCTGGGTCTTGAACCGGCTGGCGAAAACGGTGGCTGGACTCAGACCGTGCCGATGCTTCGGACAAGAACATCGGCCGCGGGTACCGTAAGCGTAAAAACACGCAAAACCACCCTGCCTCTCGTTCAGCTCAAGGACATTTACCTTTCGACACTGCTGCCTGAGGACAGGCTGCGCGTCCAGAATGCGCCCATGGTCTTTGTGGGATACGGCGTTCACGCGCCCGAGCGGCACTGGGATGATTTCAAGGACGTGGATCTGAAGGGCAAGGTCGCGGTCTTCCTCGTCAACGATCCGGATTTCGACGCCACACCCGACGAGCCGGTTTCGGGCCGTTTCGGCGGAAAAACCATGACGTATTACGGCCGCTGGACCTATAAATACGAAGAAGCAGCCCGCCGTGGTGCCGTGGCTGCCCTGATCGTTCATGATACGGCAGGCGCGTCCTATCCCTGGAGCACCGTGATTGCGCCGGGCGGGGAAGCCTATGACGTCGCGCATGCGGCCAGCGAAAGCCGTCCGGTGCCCGTGCAGGGCTGGCTTGAAGGAAAAGCCGCCGATGCCCTGTTCCGGCAGGCTGGACTGGATCTCGCGGCGCTGCGCATCAGGGCACGTTCGGAGGATTTCCGGCCTGTCACTTTGAAACATACGTCCTTCTCCGCTGATCTTCCCGTCACGGTCGACCGGCTGCAAAGCCAGAACGTTCTCGCCAAAATTATGGGTGCCAAATATCCGGATGAAACGGTCATGTTCGGGGCACACTGGGATGCTTACGGGAAAAGCACGGATGCCGCTGGTAAGACCGTCATTCGGCGGGGCGCCATCGATGATGGGTCGGGAATTGCCGCTCTTTTCGAAATTGCCCGGGCTTTCAGGAAGGGGCCAAAACCCGAGCGGACTGTTCGTTTCGCCGCCTGGACAGGGGAGGAAAGGGGTCTTCTGGGATCGGGATGGTATGTCGCGCACCCTCTGGCTCCATTGGACAAGACGGCTGCAAACCTGACGATGGATGTTCTGCAAATGGCGGGACCTGCGCACAATGCGTTCATCATCGGCGCCGGACAGGATACCCTTCAGGACCAGTTTTCTGCTGCTGTAGAACTGCAGGGGCGCACGGCACAGCCTGAGGCCATGCCAGAGCGCGGCGCGTTTTACCGGGCTGACCACCTTCCCTTCGCCCGGGCGGGCGTTCCGGTGCTTGCCGTCATGGATATGGCCGGAAAGTTCGATCTGCTGAAGGGCGGCACGGATGCGGGTGAAAAATGGCTGACAGACTATATGGCCTGTTACCATCAGGCCTGCGATGCCTGGAGCCCCGCCTGGGACGTCAGGGGGGCTGCACAGGATGTGTGGGCGGTATGGAAGGTCGGGCATGATGTTGCGTTCTCGCATGACTGGCCCCAATGGAGTGCGACTTCCGAATTCGCCGCCATTCGTCAGAAAACCATGCAGAAAACCGCACCGGAAACGGCTCAATAAGGCAAATTTCCGGTTCCGTCAGATTTCCCACGGCGGAACCGGTCCATACTGTGCCACCAGAAAATCGATCATGACCCGGATCTTGAGTGGAACATGCGGGGTCGGAGCGTAAACCGCGTGAAGCTCGGGCCCGGTGATTGTTGGTGCATCCAGAGACAGGGCCACGAGCCTGCCGGACTTCAGTTCATCCCAGACGATGAAGGTCGGCTGATAAATGATGCCCTGACCGGCAACGGCCGCTTCACGTAGGACGTCTCCGTTATTGGCGTGCATGGGACCATTGACTGGAACCGTGCGTTCACCATTCGCGCCGAAACTCCAGCGTCCTGTGCTGACGTCTTCCCCTAATGTGTAACCCAGACAATGATGGGTCTGAAGATCAGCGATTGTCAGAGGTAGGCCTCGTTCTTCAAGGTAGGAAGGCGACGCACAGACAACGAAATCGATCCTTGCCAATCGACGCGAGCGTAGGGCACTTGAGGGCATTCGCCCAATGCGCAGCGTCAGATCCCAGCCTTCCGTAATGGGGTCGATCCTTCGGTCATCCAGTCCAAGTTCAACTGTGACAAGAGGGTGTCGACGGCTGAATTCAGACATAATCGGCCCCACATGCCTGATAGCAAAGGAGACGGGTGCGTTCATTCGCAGAAGGCCGCGTGCTTCCTGATTTTCGGCGGAGACTTCCTGTTCCATGTCCTCGAAATCCGAGAGGATTTTCTGGCAACGCACGAGCAGGAGACGTCCTGGTTCAGTCAGGGACAGCCTACGGGTGCTGCGGTGAAACAGTGATACTCCCAGCCTTCCTTCGAGAGTGGCGATATGCTTGGTTACCATGGTTTGCGACAGACCCAGGGAACGGGCAGCCCCCGAAAAACTTCCCTGAGCTACCACCCTTGCGAAAACCTGCATCCCCGTAATGCGATCAAGCATTCGCCTCACACTCCTGGTGTCAGATCATTTCCCGAAATGAGGAATTATTCTTTTCCAGTGGTAAGGGCAACATCTGGCCTTTCTAACCCGGACGAAGGCAGGATCATGACAAGTGAGAAGCAAAAACCGGCCCAGATCCGGCAGCCGACGCTTTTCCTCCCTCACGGGGGAGGACCATGTTTTTTCATGGAATGGGAGAACATCTGGGATCGTATGGCCGCCTACCTTCGTTCTGTGGGAACGGGACTGCCACGCCGACCGGATGCGATTGTGGTCATGTCCGGACACTGGGAAACACCTGGCCTTGTGGCAGGTTCAGCGGCAAAACCGTCCCTGATCTACGATTATTATGGTTTCCCTGCTCATACTTACCAGCTTCAGTATCCTGTCCCGGGCAATCCGTCTCTGGCGGCAAGGGTTATCGCTCTTGCGGCGGAAGCAGGTATCGCTGGTACGGAGGATGCCAAGCGGGGTCTGGACCATGGTGTGTTTATTCCTTTCATGCTCGCCTTTCCGGAAGCCAGTATCCCGGTCGTGGAAATCTCGTTGCCACAGACAATGGATGCGACGGGCGTCATGCGGCTGGGGCAGGCGCTTGAGCCTCTGCGGACTGAGAATATCCTGATTGTTGGGACAGGCATGAGCTACCACAACATGCGTTTTCTCATGCGTCCTGACAGGACGTCGAATGAACGATCTGTGGAGTTCGACAGATGGTTGCGTGACACTGTCGAAGCACCTTCCGATCTTCGCAGTAGCAGGCTTCTGGACTGGGGCAATGCTCCGTTCGCCCGCGACTGCCATCCGGAACCAGAACACCTGCTTCCCCTGCTGTTCGCTGCCGGGGCTGCGGGAACCGACCCTGGCCATTGCGTTTACAGCGATGTCGTCATGGGCAAAGCCCTGTCCGGCTTCCGGTTTGGCTGACTTATTTTGTTTTCAACTAAGGATCATGATACCATGAACATGCGTTTCTTCACGAATATCAGCGCCGCATTTGCCGTCGCTCTTCTGTCTTCATCAGCTTTCGCTGCGACGGCATCCTCAGACGTTTCGTCCGGATCCTACGTGGTAGAAAGCAGCCACACGCAGATCGGCTTTTCCGTTCTGCATTTCGGCTTCACCTATTATTCCGGTCAGTTTTCCGGCGTGACGGGCACGCTCCAGCTTGATGCGGCACATCCTGAAGCCTCCTATCTGAATGTAACCATTCCGGTTTCGAGCGTTTCCACCACGAGCACTGTGCTGACAGGCGAGCTCAAGGAAGCGGATTGGTTCGACGTTGCGAAATATCCGGATGCGACATTTGTTTCCACACAGGTTCGTAAAACCAGTGCCGACGAAGCCCTCGTAACCGGTAATCTGACCCTACATGGTGTGACCCATCCTGAAGTCCTGCATGTCCATTTCGTCGGGGCTGGCGTTAATCCGATGGACAAAGCCTACACGGTCGGTTTTCAGGCAGAGGCGACAATCCATCGTAGCGATTTCGGTGTGAAAAAATATGTTCCCTATGTCGGCGATGACGTGAAGCTGACGATCGCAGGCGCTTTTGAAAAGAGTGCCGCGAAATAAAGTTTGCTCGAACAAAAAAACGGCCCATGCAAATGGGCCGTTTTTTATAGGTTATCCTATCCTGAAAATCAGTTTGACTTACGGACTTTCCAGCCAGTTTCCTGAAGAAGGAAACCCAGAACGACAGCGATGCCAATTCCGATTACCAGCGGAAAAAAAGCAGTTCGGAACTGTTCCATCGTCTCCGGCGCATTCTTTCCCATCAGGGCGGAAACGAGTGGGGACATAATGCCCGTCGTACCGAAAACAAGAAAATTCATGACGCCCGCGGCCGTTCCCTTGACCTCCGGTGGGTTCACTTCCTTCATCGAGGAAAACGGAATCATCGCCGCGCCGGATGCGATGCCCATGATCAGCGCGACGGAATAATGCGGCAGAACGCCGACTGGAACATAAAGGGCGCATAGCGAAGCCGCCAGCAGAACCAGCGCGCCGCCGATCAGTACGGGTTTGCGACGGCCGATCCGGTCAGAAATCCATCCCAGCAGTGGACATCCGATCACCCAGCCGATGGGAACCATTGAGACGTCAGTTGCTGCAAAGCCCATGGTCGTATGCTCGCCCTTGCTGAGCATCAGCGCCCCCCAGCCCAGAGCTCCGATCGTCGTCGGAACAAACAGCAGACCTCCGGCAAGACCCGCGATCCAGCTCTGGGGATTGGAAAAGATGATTTTGAAAGGGCGCAGCAGATTTGCGACCGAAAAATCACCGTGGTGGTGGGCGCTGTCACCCGTGTCGCGCGGCATGACAAAAAAGACCGCTACCGCCAGCAGCAGACCGATCACGCCAAAGCCCAGCCAGACGGATTGCCAGGGAATATGGAATGAACCATGCGGATCAATCAGGATGCGCGTTGGCTTGGAGCCGAATGCAGCGCCGGCCATGCCCATGCACTGTGTCAGCCCGACAAACAGCGCAAGCGTCCGTGCAGGGAGATAACGCGCGGCCACATAGGACGCACCAACGAACGCGCAGATCGCTCCAATGCCCTGTATGACGTAGCCGCCGATCCCGGCAGCGAGACTACCCTGACTGAAGATCAGACATCCCACGCCGGTCACTGCAATGAACATCGGCATGATGGCATGGGCGCCATACCGGTCCAGTAGCACACCGACCGCGAGAGCCATCAGCGCATAGACGATATAGTAGGACGCGATCATCAGACCTAGATGGCTGTTGCCCCAGGCCCGGGTCAGTTCATCCTGCATGATGCCAGGGGCAGAGCGGATGGCGTACTGGTAAAAATAGAACAGGGCGCAGAGAAACCACGACAGCACGTAAAGTGGCTGAAGTGTCTGCGGTTGCACTGATGCCGATGGTGGCGCCTGTGTTGTGGTGCCGGACATGAAATTCTCCTGGGTGTCAGGGGCGTAAGGATTATGAAAAGGTTTCGGCCAGTCCTGAGTAGGATCTCCGGGAAGATCGGTGCTTCCCTGACATCACTGCTGGAACGGGTAGTAGCGGAAGGTCACGTATACGGTATGCCCGTAGGTTGTGGGATCGACAGCATGATCCGCACCGTCATTACCCTTGAAGGCAAACTTGCGGATGTAAGTGTACTGAAGGCCGCCCATGACACTGCCGTAATGACCGTCCAGAAAGTGCCACCATCCACCGGCAGTCAGGGAAGCCAGTGTTCTGGTCTGGGCCGAGCATGTTCCAAATTCATAATCACATCCGGACAGATTCAGATCGGTTGCGCCGTAACCGTGCTGCAAACCATCCGCGCCCAGATAGGTGCGTCGGCCAGCGCTCTCGACGCCGCCATAGGTGTAGAGCAGCACTGAACGTGCAGGGTGGCCCACGAGCCCGAGAGAGCCCATGATCTCGGGGACCGGACTGGGGTTGCCGTTATGATCGAACGTGGTGTCGGGGATGAGGCTCGGTCCGTAACGGCCGACGCCCTGGCCAGCAAGGACGTTGCCTGTCAACTGAAGGCGGTCTGTTCCCAGCGGAACTGTCATTCCCGCGCCAACGCCGCCCCCAAACTGCGTACTCTTGTGGGTATGGTTTTCTCCGGCAGGCTGTACGAGCCCCCGGAACCAGCGGGCCAGTCCGAAAACCTCATAATGCCCAAAAGACGTATCGACCGCTGTTTTAAGAACGATATCCGGAGCCGGATTGTAACTGTATTGCGTATTCGGATTAAGCAGTACGCCTCCGCTATTGGCATAGTAGACGCGTGGACCAGACAGACGGCCATAGGCCGCCGGAAGTGTTCCGCCAGAACTGAGGGCATCCGAGAAACCGACTGTCGCCTGCGGGTCTTCAATCGACAACGCCAGCCAGTATTTCTTGTCCCAGTCCTTGGCGATGCGGATCTGGGGCACACGGGTGAAAGTGATTCCGGGGATCTGGTTATTGTCCGTCACCGCAGGAAGTTGCTCCTGACGGGGGATAACACCCTTCGCGTAATTGGTCGTTAGGCTCCAGGCCTGACCCATGAGCAGATGAAAGCCCCAGTCTTTTTGCGTGAATGTGAAATATCCCTGCCGAAGACGAGGCGTGTAACCATTGATCTGTACGCTGTTTGTAGTGCCACCCGATCCACCGAAATCTGCCTCCACATAGGCCTGAAGGCGCACCGCTTTTGTCGGATTGGCCTCGAGAAGCGTCGAAAACCGGGTGAGCTGCGCAGAGAAGCGCTCTTCGCTTAGTCCGTGATTGGGGCTGTTGGCATAAGGGAAATTATTCCACGCGGTCGCCGGTCCGCTGGTCATGTTCGAACTTCTCCAGATATTGGAAAAGTCGATGAAGCCGCCCAGCCGGACAGTCAGGTTGCCGATCTGGAAAATGGGAGGCAGATGATCCACTTCGGTCTGAGTAATCGCAAGCGGGCTCGATGAAGTCAGATCGATGCTGGTGCGGTGTGCCTCATTCCGCTGATTGCCCAGCCACTGGAAAAGGGGTGAGGGGGTCTGGTGGGCGGACACAGGGACTGGTCCGGGTGCCGAGGAATCGCCAGCTTTTCGCGCTGGTGCAAAGCTTGCTGTTGAAGGTGACGGAGTGGACAGGCCTGCGGGAACGCCCCGATGTGTCATGTCAGGTCCAGCCCCAAGACGCGCTGTTTCGATCCGGGAGGGAGATTTATGGACCGGATCGGCCCTCAGGGAAGCCGAGCGTGCGCTATGAGGGGCAACAGAGGCATGCCGCCTCTGTTCGATGGCATGAAGCCGTCCTTCCAGTACACGCATTTCCGCTTTGATGGCGGCGAGTTCCTGATCATCGGCGCTCTGTGCCGACGCAGTGGCAGGGAAAGTCCCGAAGACCATGGCACCCAGAAGCAGTCTGTATCGTCTCGGCAAATTTTTCCCCGCGATTATCAGACCGCCAACAGGAAACACATCTTGCCCTTTCTTAAATCTGCGCAGTACGGCGAAAGAGGCTGGTTTCGTGTACGACAGATCATGTCTATTCCGCAGCACGGAACTTACGCCAGTGCGTTGTTGAGAAAATTGATTTAACGCAAAAATTACGAAAATGACATATTATTTATTAATTACAATTGCGTGAATAAATATTTTTACATTGATTGAATTAATATTGCTCCTTTCAGTCGAGGTTTATATTGAAATCCCGAATGGAAACTGAAACGTCAACCGGCCCGGATTTATGTCACTTTGACTTCTGTTTTTTGTTCTTGGCCCGTTTTTCCTTAGCCGCTTTTTGCGACGGGGCGGACGTTCCACCTTTTGCACGCTCGATCACGAAGCGGGCGTAATCGTCCATGTCGCCGTCGAAAGGAACGATCTGGTTGTCTGCGGCGAGCCAGAGACGGTCTGCGACCAGTTCCATCAGCGAACGGTCATGAGTGATAAGAATGACCGCGCCTTCGTAATTGTTCAGGGCGTCCAGCAGGGCGCGGCGGCTGTCGATGTCCAGATGGTTGGTCGGCTCGTCGAGGATCAGCAGATGCGGGGCGGCCATCGCCACCATGTTCAGCAGTAGGCGCGCGCGCTCGCCGCCGGACAGGGCCTCGACCTTGGTGCCCTGTTTTTCGAAATGAATGCCGAACTGCGCCAGACGGGAGCGGTGGGACTGGTCGCTATCCGTTGGACGCGCCTCACGCATGATGTCGAGCGGGGTCTGTTCGGGGTCGAGCGCTTCGATCTGGTGCTGATGGAACCAGCCGACTTCAATGCGGGGAGAACGGGACACCTCCCCGGAGCGCACTTCGAGTGCGCCTGCGATCATTTTCGCGAAGGTGGACTTACCGGCGCCGTTAACGCCGAGCAGACCGATACGGTCATCCACGTCGAGCCTGAGGTTCAGATCACGCAGAATGGCTGGATCGTCTCCGTAGCCGACCTCCACATTTTCCAGCCGGATCAGGGGCGGCGCGAGCGGACGGGCCGGTGAGGGAAGCAGGAAGGGCGAGACTGAGGCCTCAATCGTGGTTTCGATCGGTGTCAGTTTGGCAAGGCGCTTGACGCGGCTCTGGGCCTGGGCGGCTTTGGCGGCCGAGGCTTTGAAGCGGTCCACGAAAGACTGCAGATGGGCGCGCTCGGCTTCCTGCTTGGCGCGTGTGGCGCTTTGCAGGCGGATCTTCTCGGCACGCTGACGTTCGAAATCGTCATAGCCGCCGGTGTAAAGTTCCAGCTTTCCTTCCGTGACGTGCAGTGTGAAATCGACGGAATTGTTTAACAGTTCGCGGTCATGGCTGATGATGAGCGCGGAATGGGGATAGCGGGCGAGGCGCGCTTCCAGCCACAGGGCACCTTCTAGATCGAGATAGTTCGTCGGCTCATCGAGCAGCAGTAGGTCAGGCTCTGCAAACAGCGCAGCCGCAAGAGCTACACGCATGCGCCAGCCACCGGAGAACTCAGCCATCGGGCGATCGAGGTCGGCCGTGGAGAAGCCCAGACCATTAAGAATTTCTGCGGCGCGGGAAGGGGCGCTGTCTGCGTCGATTTCGATCAGGCGCATCCAGATATCGCCCATCCGCTCCGGATCGGCGGTCTCCAGCTCGGCCATCAGGGCAGCGCGTTCGGTATCGGCTGCGAGGATCGTGTCGATCAGGCTGATGGGAGTGGCGGGGTGTTCCTGATCCACGGTCGCCACACGGGCGGCGCGGGGGATGACGATTTCACCAGAATCCGGCTGAAGCTCGCCCTTGATCAGTTTGAAAAGTGTGGATTTTCCGACACCGTTCCGGCCGACAAGAGACACCTTGGACGGGTTGGGCAGGTTGGCGCTTGCACGATTGAAGAACTGTCGTCCCCAGGCGTTGAAGACAAGGTTTTCGATCTGAAGCATGAGGCGGGATGGTCCGGTGACGGTAAAACGGGAGTGCTATCCCTATAACAGTTTGACCGCCCCGGACAGGGACGAGGCAGATCTTTTCTGCCTCGTCCAGGTGTCGTTGTCAGTGGGTGCGAGCGGCAAGCCAGTCGTGGATCTGGTTCTGAGTCGCCTGAACCGCTTCCTGACGGGCCGCAACGGTATTGAGAGCATGGGCTGTGGCAATCTTGGCGCCGGTCGTCTTGCTGGACGACGGATCCTTCTGAAGCTCGGCCAGAATGTCCGGGCTGTTGGAATGTCCTGCGATGGCAGGCAGGAACCCGTCCTGTGACCAGGGGGCCAGATGTGTGCGGATCTCGGCCTCATGCTGACGTACGAGTTTCCAGACAAGGTCCGGATTTTCGCTGGCAGAGGCGATGGACGACAGTGCCATGGAAATACGGCCGTTCGGGATGGCACCGCTATAGGCCAGTTCCACATTGCGACGGATCAGGTCCGGGTCGGAAGCATTGGCGATGGCCTGGAAGAGGCGGAGCTTGAGTTCGGTCGCCTGCGTATCGCGGACTTTCTTGGCCATAATCTCCCAGGTCGCGGCATCGGCATGTTTCATCGCAAGGGCCGAGACCGTACCAACCAGATCGGGACGCAGGGAGGCCGGGTTCTTCAGCCAGCTTGCGAAACGGCGTTTGGCTTCGGCCAGTACAGCCGGGTCATTGAAGGTGCCGAGTGCCGAGATGACGGACGGGCGCAGCATCGTGTCCAGAACGCTCTCATGCGGCTTCTGGTCCCAGCCCAGACGCTTCAGGACTGGGGCAAGGCGACTGCGGGCATAGGCCTGGAACGCAGGGCGATCCGGGCTGCCGATTTCATAGAAATCGAGTGTTTCCAGCTTGCTGATTATTTCCTCAAGCGTGGCAATGTCGGTCTCATGAGCGGCGGTCAGACGGTCCACGAGGTCGAAATATGAGGATAGCGCGCCATGCCCGGCCCGGAACTGCGCGAACTGGTCACCAAGAATGTTGGCACGATCCACGGGAGCGAATTTCGAAATCGAGGCTGCGACCGGTGCGAAAGCCACATCGTCATAATGCACGCGGTAATATCCGCTTTCGCCCAGATCGAGCTTGAGGGGCGCATTGCAGCGGGGCAGGGTGAAGGTGGCAGGCTCCGCACCAAGCACCAGCTTTTTTGTCTCAAGGCCGGGGCCGCCGGCGACAACCGGAATGTTCCAGGTCAGGGCCTTCGCATTCGGGTCATGAATCGTAAAGCGGCTCTGCGTCAGGGTGTAGGTCGTCTGGCCGTTCTTGCAGACGGCGGCGACATTGACCTGCGGGATACCGGGCTGTTCAGTGAAGCTACGGGCGACCTTGCCGACATCCTGTCCCGACGTGCCGGAGAGCGCGTTCCACAGATCCTGACTGGTCGCGTTGCCGAAAGCATGGGCTTTCATGTAGGCGCGCATACCATCACGGAAATGGTCTTCGCCAAGCCAGCCTTCCATCATGCGGATGACCAGTTCGCCCTTGCCGTAGCTGATGCCGTCAAATGCGGAATTGGCTTCGCTCACATTACGGATGACTTGCTGGATCGGATGGGTCGTGGACAGGGCGTCCGTTGCCATCGTGGCTTCACGGGTCTCGTGCTGACGCGGCCAGATGTCCCAGTCCGGATTCATCTTGTCGGTTGCCTTGATTTCCATCCAGGAGGCAAAGCCTTCATTCAGCCAGATATTGTCCCACCAGCCCATGGTCACCAGATCGCCAGACCACTGATGCGCCATTTCATGTGCAACGACTTCGTAGATCAGTTCGCGGGTACGCGGCGTGCTGTTTTTCGGATCAAACAGCAGGACGTTGTCGATATAGGTCAGCGCCCCCCAGTTTTCCATCGCGCCGGCCTGATAGTTTCCGGGGATGGCGAGCATGTCCATTTTCGGCAGTGGATACTTAATTCCGAAATAGTCGTTGTAATAGGGCAGGATTTTTTCGGCGGCCCCAAGTGCGTAAGTGCCCTGCTGCTCAAGACCGGTAGGGGCAAAAACGCGCAGGGGTGTTCCGTCCGCCTTGCCGTCGACAGATGCCATGTCACCCGCCACCAGTGCGAGCAGGTAGCTCGACATGCGTGGGGTGGGGCTGAAGGAGACGCGCTTGGTCTTTTCGTCCTGTTGCGTCGTGCCGATGATCGGCATGTTGCTCACGGCCGCATAATCGAAAGGCAGCGTAACGTTGAGCTGATAGGTCGCCTTGAAGGCAGGTTCGTCCCAGCCCGGGAACATCCGGCGCGCATCCGCGACTTCAAACTGCGTGACCAGCATCCGCTTCCGCTTGCCCTTTGGGTCCGTATAATCGTCCACATAGATGCCGTTCGGCGTCTTCAGGATTGGTCCGGAATACTTGATAGCCAGTGTATGCACACCGGCAGGAACGGGCGAAGGGAAGTGCAGAGTGACAGTCTCGGCAGCATCGTCCTGATGGATCTCTGCCTTCTGCGAGTTGTCCAGAAGGGCGCTGGCCAGCTTGAGACCCGCCTGATTCAATGTGACATCTGTTGTTGGTGTTCGGACTTCAACCCGGATGATCTCGTCACCCTGAAGCGTCAGATGCTCCATATCGGTTGTCAGATCGATGATGTAGTCCGTCGGCACGACGGTTTTGGGCAGTTGTCCCGGTGTTTTCTCGAAGGAAAATGTTCCTTCAGCGTGAGCGGAGAGGGCGAGCGGAAGGCCCGCAAGCAGGGTTGTGAGAACCAGAAGGCGGCGCATGGAACGCAATTCCTTGAGACAGATGAACCAGACAGGGAAGCAGGAACGGACCAGACCGTTCGACTTCAGTTACATTTACGGTGGCATAGCGCTGTCATGCGGAAAAGTGCCCTTCGCTAAAATCCCTGTCATCTGGAAGAGGCGGAGTTCTTGACAGATCAAGGGATACCGCGCTTTTCTCTGCGTCCAAGGCAATGGATTCTGCCTGACCGATCAAAGGTCAAACCGCTTCATCCGGGAGCTGATGATTCCTGTCAGTCGTCCATTTATGACGAGACAGGAGACGTGTGTCAGCCATGTTTGAACCCCAGTCCGAGCCATTTTTCTCCCGCTTCAAAAACCTTCTGCTGTTTGGCGCCATACTTGCCGCATTGTCCGTCTGTATCGGCAGTGCATGCGCTCTTTTTCTCTGGCTGCTGGATTTTGCGACATCCTTTCGGATAACCCATCCGGATCTTTTGTTCGCTCTGCCGGTTGCCGGGATGGGTGTCGGCTTGTGTTATTTCCGGTATGGCCGCGATGTCGAAGGGGGCGCGAACCTGATCGTGGATGAAATTCACGAGCCCGGAGCCGGTGTTCAGCTTCGAATGGCGCCTTTTGTTCTTATTGCCACGGTCGTCAGTCATCTTTTCGGCGCGTCGGTCGGCCGGGAAGGGACCGCCATTCAGGTAGGGGGCAGTCTGGCGAGCGCAACCGCACGATTATTCCGGCTGCGACCATCGGACACCTGCGTTCTCCTGACCTGTGGAATTGCTGCCGGGTTTGGGGCTGTCTTCGGCACCCCTGTGGCCGGAGCGGTCTTTGCGCTGGAAGTGCTGACCCTTGGGAAAGTCGATTACCGGTTTCTTGTTCCCGCCGCGATGGCTTCCATTGTTGCGGACTGGTCCTGTCGAGCCTGGGGCATTCACCATGCGTCATATCCGCTGGTATTTCACGGAACTCTTGGTCGGGATGGCCTGATTTCCCATCTTGATCTGTCACTTGTGGGGCGTGTTGCGATCGCGGCCGTGGCATTTGGACTGATAAGCCGTGTTTTTGCTCAAAGCGTTCATCGTTTTGCAGCTCTTGTAAAAAGGCTGTGCCCAGTTTCTTGGTTTCGCCCGTTAATCGGCGGTGTTCTGACTATTGTGCTGGTTATTCTGGTGGGGAGCAGAGACTATCTAGGGCTGGGTGTTCTGCCTGCCGAGCCTGGCGGAGCATCGATCGTCAGCTTTTTCGGTTCGGAAACCTATCCGTGGTCCTGGCTCTGGAAGCTGATCTTCACGGTTGCTGTGCTTGGCAGCGGTTTCAAGGGGGGGGAGGTCACGCCACTGTTCTTTATCGGGGCAGCTCTGGGTAATGCGCTTGCACCGATCCTGCATGTCCCTGCTGATCTTCTTGCGGCGGTAGGGTTCATTGCCGTCTTTGCGGGAGCCGCCAATACGCCTTTGGCCTGCACGCTGATGGGCGTCGAACTGTTTGGCGGAACGAATATCGTTTACTTCGCTACGGGATGTTTCATCGCTTATCTGTGCTCAGGTCACACGGGGATTTATCTCTCCCAGCGTATCGGCATTCCCAAAAGCCGTTCAAGAGAGGCGATTTGTGGCCTAACTCTGCGTCAGATCGCGGAATCCCGGCGCGAGAGAGTTTCGTAACCAGTTTTATCCTTTGCGGGACGAAGGCTGGGACAGTGCCATAATCAGAGCGATAATCCAGCCCACCCCCGTCCAGCCAAGCAGGATCGTGATCATGGCGATACGATGCTGGTTGGCTGTATGTCGCCTGTAGGCAATCAGCAGCGGGACGAGATAGACCAGCAACGCCAGACTTGCGAGGAGGGGAAAAAGTGTGCCCGATTTTGCGAACAGGCCAGAAGCCGACACGGCCTCACTATTTTCAGCCGGTCTGGCCGCAGCAGAGGATGGCAGCGGTGCGTTCGTTGGTGCTGGTCCGTCCTTCATGGGAGCAGGTGCGGTCGCCCGGGAGTCTGCGGTCTGCTTTTGCGGTTCCGTGACAGAACGGGCCTGCTCGGCGGTGATATAGCCTGTCTGCACCAGAAATGCGGCGAGGGCCTGCGGAAATGGAAGCGGCTTCTTTTCCGCAGGCGAACACCCGTGGCCGTTCTGTTTCTCGGCTGCCGGTTTCAGATCACAGGCAGACAGCCCAAAACCGGACGCCTCTGTAGACTGTGCATGGGCAAGCATGTCGCGCCACCCATCACTGAAGTCGCCGATATTGGCTCGGGTCGCGACCTCATAGGCCAGAAAGCCGTTGGGTTCGAAACGACCTCCCTTCACCCAGACGCGACGACGACGGGCAAGGTCGTCCTTCAGGTAGGTCCGGTAAACGGGATCGCGTGTCACATTTTCAAGCTCGCCATCATGGTAGCGCGAGATGACGACGGGTGCTTCCGAACCGGCATGCGAGGCAAAAGCATACAGAAAAGACTGATCGGCTGTCAGGATTTCCTGCTGTCCGTCTCCGGCGATATCCTCAATATCCGGCTCACCATCGCCGTCCATCGCGCCAAGTTCCAGATGGGCCCAGCGTCCGTCCGGCCGAAGATCGAAAATGGATGTCAATGAACAGCAGTGCGCACCACCCGTATAGGCCGATACGAGAACCTGAGGGAGTGCAGAAGAAGCATCCAGCTTCCGGAACGACATTTTAAGCTGTGTCATCCCCTCGTCTGCTCCGTAGGGCGAGAGGGGAAACGAGACTGTAGGCGAACGTGGATAACCGGGCGCGCGCAACGTCAGAAACGCCATGTGACACGGGGAAGCGGGGCTACTGTCCGCGTCCGTCCAGACGATCGGAATATCGCATTTTGCAACCTTGCGGATGTCGAGCGCCGCACTCACGCCCTGCGCCGATAGCGAGGCATGGGCGCTGTTTTCAAGAATAGCATGTGCGATCGGTGCCGCAGGGCGTGCATACGCCAGACCAGACGACAGGACTGCAAGGAGAAGGGCCGCGGGCAGTGTATTTTTTAGATTGTTCATCATGAAATTGTCTGCCTCCACCTCAGGTCATCCCCGGCCTGTCAGGGCATGTCTTTTCATCTCTGTTTCGGGCGATAACGCCAAGCTGCCCTGGGCGTTCAGAAAGAATAAATGATCGGCGCAGGGGGGTAGGCCGATTGATATCCGGCTTGGAGTATAAAGTGTTGGAATTCTGCACTTCATAGAAAACATATCTTAAAATCAATATGTTGAACGGATTTTCGTAATTCTGTAGCTATGGCCGCTGTGGGGTGTAGTGCATTCGGGGTGCAACGTTTTGTTAAGGTTACATCGGTCTCTTGTGGCGTGTCTGTTCATTTGCCCGCTATCGGCACAGGCAGCATCATGCCCAGACATGTTTGCACATGGGGCAGCACCGGCAGTGTTGCGGGAGACAGCGCGTATTGGAACAGTTCAGCTTTGCAACGAGGCCTATGCGGTTCTGGCTTCCGAGACAACGCGGGGCCCCTTATGGTCTGCCGAAGACCTGACAGAAGAAAATCTGGAAATTGCTGACCGGACCCGCCGTCAGGGGCAGTTTTTCCTTGATACGCGCCTTCCAGCCACTATGCAGGCGTCCCTCGATGATTATCGAAGTTCCGGTTACGACCGGGGACATATGACTCCCAGCGGCGATGCTCCGGGAGCTGTCGCGCAGCAACAGTCTTTTCTTCTCTCCAATATCGTTCCTCAGACGGCCGAATTGAATCGTGGCCCCTGGGAGGGTGTGGAAAGCGCTGTCAGAGGCTGGGCGCGTCAGGAGGGCGAGATCTTCGTCGTGACAGGCCCTGGATACGATCCCGACCACACGCAAACGATCGGGCGCGGGCGTATTTCCGTCCCCGCTGTTACATGGAAGGCGATCTATGATCCCGTGGCGGAGGGTACGGGCGTTTATGTCTGTCTGAACACTCGCCAGCCGACCTGCAAGATCACGAGCGTCGCACTTCTGATCCAGCTTGTGGGTATCGACCCGTTTCCTGCGGTTCCTGCGTCCCTGAAGGACCATGTGAGCGCAATGCCACCCATCAGGGAAACGCCGGAGCGACTTTCAAAGGAGCCCGCATCCCGCGAACTGCTGCGGGAATGGGGCTCAAAGGCGGCCCGGAAGGCGCTCAGGGCTCTTGTAAAAGCGCTGGTCCAATAGCTTTTACGCCTGAATTGTTATGCCCCGGCAATCTGCAGGGCAAGCTGTGCCATGCGAATGGCACCGTTGCGGCTGCCCGCGCCGCAGATGAATCGGGCCGGATGGGCGAATACAGCGTCCGGAACACCTGAGACGACTGCAAGTTTTTCACGCTCGAGGCCGCCCCACGTCTCCGGGAGTGATACCCGCTGCCCGAAATCGCCCCGGACCGGCGGGACCGCCTTGACGTTCCATTGCTCCGGTCCCGCGGGGGACACGACGTACACCACGGGCAGATCCCGCTCGAAAATGACCTTTTCCGTCGGCATCCCGGTTTCCATGACGAGAATACGCTTGTCTTCCGCCGCCTCATAGGCAGCGAGGACCCGATCGGTCGCCTTCAGGCTGGCGCGGACCCGATCCACGATATTGACCAGATGCGACGCGACCGCCGTGGCTGCGTTGGCGAACCCCAGGGATTCCCGGGCTTTGGCTTCCTGTCGGCCATGCACCTCTGCTGTGTCCCAGGGAGGACTACAGGCAGACACGATATCAGCCAGAGAAAGCTTGCCCATTTTGACCACGCCATTGTCGTCCTGATCGATCGGAAGGATCAGGGACTTGTCGAGGCTCTGCCAGATCAGATCGACCGTAGCGTCCTCGATAGGTGCTCCAAGGAGGTTGCGGATGGCAGCCCGGCCATAATCTTTCCATAGAAGTCCGGCGGCACTGTATGGGATGCCGTCCTCACGCAGAGGCTTGTCCTTCATGTGATGATCGTAGCGACCGTGAGGTGGATCGTAGAGGCCGCCGACGTCAAAGACGATATCAGCCGATTTGATAATGTCGGGATTACGCGTCCGGATGAAAGTCAGCCGGTCGGCGGATTTTTCGTCAAGAATGCGTCCGCGCAGATCGCCCTGGGGGGCTAGAGCATAATGCAGGATCACATAGCCCATGGTCTCGTCGACATGGAAATTGCCCGAATGGGTCAGGGCTGTGACGGCGGATCCGTCGTTATTGAGACCAATCGGTGTGTGTTCGGACATCGGGAAAACCTGCGGCATGAATGGGACGTATCGGCCCCTTTCATGCAGCAGGGCGGCCTGGCAGACAACCGGGCGTCAGGCGTTAGTTTCAGGCTGCCTTATAGAGCGCGCACAGTTTGTTGCCGTCCGGATCGCGCAGATAGGCAAGATAAAGATTGCCCATCGTGGTGTGGCGGATGCCGGGTGGGTTCTCGATGGTCTCGCCGCCGTTTTCCACTCCGGCCCTGTGCCACGAATCAACCTGCGCGGCACTTTGCATTGCGAAACCGATCGTTCCGCCATTGGCCTGAGTAGCAGGCTCGCCATTCAGGGGCGGGGTGATGACCAGGTAGCCCCCGGAATGAACGTAAGTAATGCGCCCACGGTCGTTGGGAGTCGCGGGCTCACAGCCAATCACGCCCAGAGTCGCGTCATAGAATGTCTTGGAACGGGCGACGTTATTGCTACCCAGCATGATATGGCTGAACATCAGGATCATCCTTCATCAAATAGGGGGGCAGAAAAGGGCCGCCCTTTAATTTAATCGATATTGATATTGCGAATGCCGCCCGGAATACGGGTCTTGGAATTGCGTGATACGAACGTCACGCCATTCCGGTTATATTCCGGATTTTCCGCCATAGCCTGAAGGGTTATGTCGTCACGCACATCCAGCGGGCGGTCATGTCCGCCGTTATCGTTGCGGGCAATGGCAACACATTTTGCCGTTGCTGTTGCAAACGGAAGAGCATTTCCGTTGGCACCGCTCAGCATCTGTTCGCGAATGCATTTGCTGTCTGTATGCCCCGTGACCCATGGTGCTGCAGAACAGGAGGCAAGCAGAAACATGGCAGGGAAGATGGCATAACGCATGACGGAAACCTACTCGTGACAGGAAATGGAGTAAAGCTGCGAGGCACTTGCGCGCTGAACGTCTAATGGGGGCCTGCTCCGGAAAAGGTCAATGCCTTCCGCATCATGAAGACTGATGGTTATGATCCGACATCTGTTAATATGACGGCACATGCCCCGTGGAGATCAGTCATGATGCACCCCTCCTGTCCAGTCCTGAACGATCCGGATGTATTACGGGAAATCAGGCAGATGTCGGACCATTATGAGCAGGCTCTTGGACAGAACAGGCTGCCGGAACTGGATGCCCTTTTCCATGATGGTCCCGAAACCGTCCGTTATGGCGTTGGAGAAAATCTTTATGGATCGGAAGAAATAAGGGAATTCCGGCGCAATCGGACAGGCGGTTCACCTGAACGGCAGGTCCTGCGACGTGTGATTAACGCCATCGGAAAAGACACGGCCACAGTCGATCTTGAATTCCGCCGGGCCGGGTCCGACCGGATCGCCCGGCAGAGCCAGACATGGTTTCGCACGCCTGAGGGATGGAAGATCATTGCTGCCCATGTGTCGCTGATGGGGACGACATCCTGAAAGAGCGGGAGATCAGCTCCCGCTTGAAACATAGCCGGCAACAGCCCGGTTCCACGCCAGAACCATAATGCCGAGAAATACGAAGCCTGCGAGGGGTGAGAACGCACCGATCCAGATCGGCAGGCCCAGTGGATCCGGATGATGGAGGCTAAACAGCGCCGGATAATAACATACCGCGGCGAGCGGCAGGACGAAGGTAATGAACCGTCGTAACCAGCGTCCGAACATGGTCAGCGGATACTGGCCGGCTTCGACGCCGCCATAGGTCAGGACATTCACGACCTCCAACCCTTCAACGGTGATGAAGCACAGGGCCGCCTGTCCGATCAGCACCCCGAGGAACATGGCCGCTCCCCCGGCCACGGCCCAGGGCAAGACAAGGGTTGCGGTCCACTGGACGTGTGGGGCGAGCCAGAGCCCCGCCACGAGCACAAACACGCCCTGAAGAAAGCGGCCGATCGGGCGAAGACGGAGTTCGTGCCCGAGAAGCAGAAGTAGGGTGGAACGAGGTCGCAGGAGCAGGCGGTCGAAACTTCCGGTCCGGACATATTCGCCTCCGAACACTTCAAAACCCCGGCCCAGTGTTTCAGCGACAGAGAAAGCGACGTTCACCAAACCATAAAGAACCGCAACCGTGCCGATATCCCATCCAGCAATGCTGCCAAACCGTTGAAACAGGCTCCAGATGCCGAAAAAACTTAACAGCGTCGTGACGAAGTTGCCGATGGCCTGAATGATGAACGTGCCGGGATAGCGCAACTGCGCGATGATCGAGGCGCCCGCCATTCTGCGATAGAGACCGAATGCGCCCAGTGTGCGTGTGGGGGAAGGAGACATGTCAGGCACCCTGCACCTCAAGGCGGTTTACGGTCTGACGCATCCACAGGCGACCGAGCAGAGTCAGGGCAGATAGCCAGAAGATCTGAAGTCCAAGTCCCGTTACCACGCCACCGGGGATCGGTGTTCCGAGATAGATGCGGATCGGAATATCGGTGATGCCTGCGAAGGGCTGGGCGAGAAGAAATGGGCGGATCCAGTCCGGATAAAGTGGCAGGGGGAGCAGCATACCCGACAGAAGAACGGCGAGCGGCGTTCCGACCGCATAGCTGCCCAGAGGGGACAGGGTTCGCGCGGTCAGGATGTTCCACCACATGACGATCGTGGCGGAGAGAAAGGCGCCCAGCGTGATGGACATCAGCGCGAGAATGGCAGCAGCCAAACCCGCGGGCGGCGCAAGACTCCATGCGCCGAGTCCCATGAGCATGGCCAGAGGCCCTGCCACGCAGGCGAGAAGAACAGCGCGGGGCACCGCGTTACCCAGAAGCCGGGCCAGACTGGCGGAAAGCCACCAGTTCCACATATCGACGGGACGCAGAAGGTCATAAACGATGGCCCCCGTACGGGCTGCATCTCCGATCGCGGGCAGGCAGCCAAGAGGCAGGAGCGTGAAAAGCGACTGCTGGATCCAGGTGTAGGTCATAGCCTGCCGCAGGGAGAGCGGGGCCTGTACGTCCGGTGCGGCATGATAGACGGAGGCATAGGCCATCAATGTGACGGCTCCGAACCACATCTGAGCGACAAGACCTGCGACAACGGCAATGCGATAACGCAGCCCGATCTTCCACTGAAGCCCGAACGCGGTGAAATAGGGACGCAGGATCATGCTGCATGATCCGCATAGAAACGGGTGATGATCTCGTCGATCGAGGGACGGCTGACACGCACGTCGTCCAGTCCCGGAAGCTGCCCGACATGTGCGACGAGCGCCGGGGCAGGGATCTGGTGCGGGTCGAAGGTGATGGTGAGGCTGTGGGGTGTGCGGGTCGTTTCCGTCGCACCCGTCGGCAGCGTCAGCTCAGGCGGCGTTCCGTTGAAATCAAGTTCCAGAATACGCTCTGAAAGCGTGGTCGTGCGTAAGTCTTCAAAAGGACTGTCCGCGAGAATACGTCCATGACCGATAACAATAACCCGCTCAGCCAGAGCCTCGATGTCATGCATGTCGTGGGTGGTGAGCAGGACAGTCGTGCCACGATCGCGGCAGAGTTCATGAACGAAGGCACGGACAGCAAGTTTGGAAGGGGCATCCAGACCGATCGTCGGCTCGTCGAGAATGAGAATGTCAGGATCGTGGATAAGAGACGCGGCAATTTCTGCGCGCATCCGCTGGCCGAGAGAGAGCTGGCGTACGGACTGGTCCATAATGCCGCCCAGATCCAGCGCATCCGCCAGCCGGGCCCGGTTCCGGGCAAAACGCCCGGAGTCTACGCCATAGATATCGCGTAGCAGGGCCAGCCCTTCACCGACGGACAGATCCCACCAGAGCTGCGTCCGCTGTCCGAAAACCACCCCGATTCTTGCGACATGCTCGACACGGTTCGCCCAGGGGATCAGGCCGTTGACGCGGACTTCACCGGAAGAGGGGCGCAGAATGCCGGAAAGGATCTTGATGGCGGTCGATTTTCCCGCGCCATTCGGACCGATGAAGCCCGCGATCTGCCCCTTTGGAATGGAAAATGAAATGCCGTTAAGCGCCAGGATGTCACGCGTTTTTCCGCGCCAGCTTCCTCCTTCGCGAATCCTGTAAATTTTCTGCAGGTCTCTGACCGTGATGGCATCATTGGAAGAAAGAGGCGTCTGCATCGGAACTCCGTCGTGGGCGTCAACTGTCGTTGAAGAGACAGTGGGCAGCCGGTAGCGATGAAATCAAGCGGTTTTCAGGCATCAGGGCGGCGTCTTCCGACCGGGATCAGTGGCTCCTTCTGAAGCGCGTCGAGAGGATAATGGCTGACACCGTTCGCTCCACACCTTCCAGTTGCCCAATATCGTCAATGGCTCTGTTGATGCTTTCGGTCGTCGAAGCGCCGAGGAGTGCGATCAGATCCGACGCTCCACTGACGGCATGGAGCTCACGCAGTTCCGGCAGGGTTTTCAGATCTCGCTCCACTTTCTGACGGTGACGGGGTGTAAGAACAATCGAAACATGCGCCCGCACAAGGTCATCGTCTGAGGATTCGACAAGCGTGTAGCCCCGGATATGTCCCTGTCTTTCCAGTCGTTCGATCCGTCCCTGAAGTGTTGTGCGCGAAACACCCAGCCTCCGTGCCAGCACGGCTGTGGGGGTGCGCGCATTGCGCCTCAGGATATCGAGAAGGGCTTGGTCAGTTTGATCCGGCATAATGCTCTTTATAGACGGCAATATGCCGAAAGAAACGTCTTTATGCCGGCGACCTGCCTCTTGAGATCAGTCGGTCGCCGCCATGATCCTTTCCATAACACTTCCGGAACAGGATCATTCTCATGAAGCAGGTTACAGTCGCGGGCGCAGGCAAAATCGGCTCCGCAATTGCAGAACTCCTCCATCACGGTGGCTACAGTGTGACACTGCTCGACTGTCATGCTGATTATCTCAACAGCCTCGCGCTTCCCGATGGTATCCGTCGGCAGACCGTCGACATTGGAGAAGGTTTCACGCCGGATCTGCTGAAAGGTCAGTTTGCGGTTCTCTCCGCGCTTCCATTTCATCTGACGCGCACCGTCGCGCGTGCTGCAGCGGAAGCCGGGGTACATTATCTGGACCTGACTGAAGACGTGGCATCGACCAAGGACGTGCGTGCGCTCGCTGAAGGTGCGGCAAGTGCGTTCATACCGCAATGTGGTCTCGCGCCGGGGTTCGTCTCCATAGCCGCCCATGACCTCGCCAGCCATTTCGACGAGATCGACACGATCCGTCTGCGGGTGGGAGCGCTCCCACGTTTCCCCGCCAATGCTCTGGGATACAACCTGACCTGGAGTACCGAAGGCCTCATCAACGAATATATCGAACCGTGTGAAGCCATCGTGAGCGGTCGCCGGGCGCTGGTACCGGCACTGGAAGGGGTGGAAACCATGGGAGTCGATGGCGTCACCTATGAAGCCTTCAACACGTCCGGCGGCCTGGGGTCGCTCTGTGAAACATATGAAGGACGCGTGCGGGAACTCAATTACCGCACCATGCGCTATCCCGGTCATCGCGATATCATGAAGGTTCTGCTCTCCGATCTGAGACTGTCGGAGCGGCGTCATATTCTTCAGGACATCTTCACTCATGCGATCCCGGGAACATTGCAGGATCTGGTGGTTCTCTCAGTCATCGTGACCGGAACGCGAAACGGAAGACAGCAGCAGGAAACACTGGCCCGTACCATTCATGCACGGGAGTTTATGGGAGGGTATCGCACGGCCATCCAGTTGACCACCGCAGGTTCGATCTGTGCTGTTCTCGACTTGCTTGCGAACGGTGTGATTCCCTCCCGTGGCTTCGTGCGACAGGAGGATATTCCTCTCGATGCGTTTCTTTCGAACCGCTATGGAAAGGTCTATCAGGAGCACCATTAACGGTGCACAGGTGCCTGAGCTGCATAAAAAAAGCCGCCCTGAAAGGGCGGCTTTCCATGCATCAGCACTGTTTGCAAGACAATCAGATTGCCTTGATGCTCACAGCCGACGTCTTGCCGTTACGACCAGCTTCCAGTTCGTAAGAAACGTGCTGACCTTCGTTGAGAGTATGAAGCCCGGCACGCTCAAGTTCAGAAATGTGAACGAACGCATCCGGTCCACCGCTATCAGGCTGAATGAAGCCGAAGCCTTTGGTGGAGTTGAACCATTTTACGGTGCCTGTTGCCATAACGAGGCTCCTTATTGAACTGGCAGTCGCATACGAAAGTGCATACGAAATCATAACGCTTAAGGAGAAAGAATGACGCAACATGCGTCGAGAACCCACTTAAGAGCACCTGCCTCACTCAGCTAGACGTGACATTCCAATAGGATGCAAGAAGAAAATTCTGGTTCGGGCGGTGTCTGACGTTTCTGGAAGGTCGATCAGAGCCCGTATTGTGTCCCTCTTCGCCGAGCCGACACGCGATGGCTGCGCAATAAACGAGGCGGCCCGCCAGAACCCGCTGGTCCGTCATATGGATTTCGAGGGTGAGGACTGGCTCTATTTCCCGGCGCTCCGTCCTGGAGTGGCAATCATTCGAGCGTCGACGGTTGATGAGAACGGTAGGCTGGTCTTTGAATAGGAAGGCAGCACGCGGGGCACCATGGAAATGGCTCCAGCTGTTCTGGCGGACGTGATCGTTGAAGCGCCGGAGCACCTTAAGGCGACCCCAACAGCCTATGACCCCGCTATTTCAGGCGAGATTTTCTGTTCGCTGCCCATGTACGAGATCCCCGATTTAGGAGCGTGCGAAAAGGCAAGATCCCTAAAATCATGCCGGAAGTGTCTCAGGTCAGTTTCACCAGTCGTTGTGCCGCCGGGACCGGACAGGAGATCACTTGTGTGACGGAGCGTTGCGTTCTGAGGGTGCTCGATGGCAAGCTGAAGGTCACCGAGATTGCGCAGGGATCGACTTTTAGCGGGACATTCCATGTCAGGTGACGGTTCATCTCGAGGTTTCGCTGGATTGGAAATACATGAACGCGGCTCTGTTCCGGGATGAATCCTCGGGGCTGGCCCTATAAACTGTCCCTCCTCGCGCCAGCCAGACAGGAACTGACCATGATGCTTCAGGACCGCATGTTTCTGACAGAACTCTTCGACGCCGCCGTTGGTGCGGCAGAGCCGGAGCAGATCTTGGCAGCACATCTTCCCGAGCCACCCAAGGGCCGGACGGTTGTTGTCGGTGCTGGAAAAGGCGTGGCCCAATTGGCGGCGGCTTTCGAACGTGTCTGGACAGGACCGCTCAGTGGAGTCGTAGTCACGCGTTACGGCAATGTCTGTCCAACGCAGTTCATCAAGGTTCTGGAAGCCTCGCATCCGGTGCCGGACGAAGCGGGTCTGAAGGCTACGAAGGCGCTTTTCGAAGCGGTGAGGGGACTGGGGCCAGATGATCTCGTCGTGGCGCTGATCTGTGGGGGCGGTTCTGCTCTTCTGCCGTCACCGCCGCCGGGCATAACGCTTGCGGACGAGGCCGAACTGAACCGTGTTCTGCTTGCATCCGGTGCACCAATTTCGGTCATGAACAGCATCCGCAAACAGGTGTCGGGAATCAAGGGAGGTCGTCTTGCGGCCGCGGCGGCTCCGGCGAAAGTTGTGTCTCTGGTCGTGTCGGATGTTCCTTTCGACGATCCGGCACAGGTGGCTTCCGGACCTACCGTGCCAGATCTGGGCACGCGGGAAGAGGCCTGTCGTTTGGCCAAGACGTGGAAACTGCATCTGCCCGAAAAAGTCCAGTCTTGGCTGGATGGAGAAGAAGGCCGCGCACCGCTGGCAACCGATCCAGTATTCAGCGGGAACGAAGTTCGCGTAATCGCCTCGGCACATCTGTCGCTTGAAGCAGCAGCGGCAAAGGTGCGGCAGGCGGGGATCTACCCCGTGATTCTGTCGGATGCGATTGAAGGTGAAGCCAGGGATGTTGCCAAGGTTCATGCGGCTTTGGTGCGGGAAGTTATTCTACGGGGACGGCCTTTCCGCCGCCCTGTCGTCATCCTGTCAGGGGGGGAAACCACCGTAACTATACGCGGACAAAGTGGGCGGGGCGGGCGCAATACCGAGTTTCTTCTTGCTTTTGCGCTGGCGGCAGAGGGCCTGACGTTTTCGGCTCTGGCGGCGGATACCGATGGTATTGACGGCTCGGAAGACAATGCCGGGGCGTTCGCTGACGGAGTTAGCATGAGGCGTCTGAGGGAGAAGGGGTTCAACCCCATGGATCTTCTGATGGAGAACGACGCCTATACTGCGTTTGAGGCACTGGAAGACCTGTTTGTTCCGGGTCCGACCGGAACAAATGTTAATGATTTCAGAGCTGTACTGCTTCGCTAGGACTGGCCCGGGGAGTTTCAATAATGATTGATCTGTGCATGTGGTGGCGGCTGTAGTTTTTTACAGTCTCACTAGTAACCATCTGGTTGGTTATCTGTGGAAATCCGATAATATTTCTGAACGGAATGCACGATGCAGTCCGCGAAACGGCCCGGTCTTTCGTGGATAACGTCAACTGTCCTGTCGCTGAGGCGCTGGACCGTGAGGGGCGCTTCCCGGCGGCAATCTACGAGGAAGTGGGTAGCCTTGGCCTGTTCGGCATTGCGTTCCCGACGAACAGGGCGGAGCGGGTTGCGACACGCTGACTTATGCTGTGGTGATGGAAGAACTCTCTTGCGGCGACCTCAGCGTGGCCGACTAGTGGGGCCTGGTGGAGCTAATCTCCACGTTTCTACGTCATGGAACGCCGGAGCAGATTGATTATTCGAAAAATCCGGTAGTTTTGAAGTCTTCCGTCTATTGGGGGCGGGCTCAGGAGTATTCCTGAAGAGTGGGAGGATAAAGCTGCAAAACTATCCCACCAGGACAGGCCTACGCGCTGGAGGCTGAAGTTCACAAAAGAAAAGCGGCAAGACGATGAAACCATGTCGTCCAGTGATCTCGCCATCCGGTTCTTTAACTACAAATCCTACGTTTCAATTGACCGGAACTTTTAGTTTATCCATAGAAAAAACTGCATCTAAAATCGATGCCTCGCATATCCAGCGGGTGTCAATACTCGATCTGCCCAGATACAGGTCAAAAGCGACCCCAGGAACCTTCAAAAAATAAGCTACAACCATCAAAACACAAATCAGGAGCATCAAATAAAAGTTCTTCGATTACTTCACGTGCGATCTTTAGAAAAGGATTACTTCCTTAGGTGTTGTGAAGCTGCTCGAAAAAACCGATTATGTTCCTTCTCCCAAAGCGCACACAGGAGTGCCGCAACAATAATTTCGATCGCTATGCCCATGATCCACTGGATAATGTCCAGCACAGGTTCCCGGACTGCAAAGAGCTGAAGAAGCAGGCTGAAGCAAAGGCTTGTAGTGCCGCAGAACTTCAGGAAATTTTGGCGCTCCCGCGTTAATTGGCCTTCAAAAAAAATCCGCTTTCCCCGCTCGGAACCGAAAAGCAGGAAGCCGATTGCAACCTGTGCGAACAGAAGCGAGATCCATGTCATATCAGGTGTGGACCTTGCGGGTCGTATGGAGCGTTCCGAGAGTAAACGATACAGACAGAGCCAATGCCGTCATGCTAACAGCTGTTATGTATCCGCCATGCCATAATGGTCCCATAAGAGCGACTGACAGACAGGCCACTGCGTCCGCGCCCAGAAGTTCGGGCCATGCGTGGTTACTGCGTCTCAGCAGGGCATAAAGCAAAGTGATTCCCCAGGTCGCGAATACGCATGCGACTTCGTAAAACGCCCTGTCGGGCATTGTCGCAGGAAAAATCCGGTTTCCGATAAAGAATGCCGAGAATGCAAGAGGCGTTCCTGCCAGTATGCCGACGTTGAGGCGAAAGACGATCCTGTGGCCGCGATGTCCCGGGCGCCGAAGGCGTTTGAGACACCACAGATGCATGCCGCTTCCGATGACTGTCGCAAGGGCTAGGCCGGACAGGAAATAGAGCCAGCGTGTCATAGCGGGCGCAAAGCGTGCGACGTGAAGACCATAGAGAAATATATACGCCCGGATGACAGGGCGCCGCTCTATATGTTCTTTCAGGATCTTGCCCGAGGGGCCATCGAACGTGATGACGTCTGATGTCGTGCTGACGGTATGGGCATTTCCCGCGACGACCGTGACGATTGACGACCGATCCGATGGATTGAACACATAGATCTGTTCCAGCCCAGTGCCTCTGAAGTGAAGTTCGGCTTCTTTCAGCATGGGCAGGAGCGGGGCGAGATGGCCGGGATGACCACTCGCCGGGCGTGAGTAAAGCGCGGGGTTCAGATCGGCATAGGAGGCGGTGATGTCATGCGGGTACAGAACCAGCGTCGTCCAGGGCAGAAGCATCGTTCCGAGCGTTATAGCTCCGGTGAAGGAGATTATGAGATGGAATGGCAGGGCTGCCACGCCAAGAAGATTGTGGAGATCGAGCCAGCTTCTCTGGCCACGTGAGAGACGGAAAGTAAAAAAATCCGCCAGAATACGGCGGTGGATGATGATCCCGCTGATCAGCCCGACCAGAAGAGCCAGTGCCGCCACCCCGGCAAGAAGCCGTCCCCAGGGGTAGGGAAGCTGGAGTTCGAAGTGAAAACGATAGAAAAATTCGCCCCCGAGCGTGTCCCGAATCCCATCCGGGCTACCAGTCGAGGGATCGAGCATACGCTGGACATAATGTCCTTTTGCATCGGGCCATAATGCGGTTGCGGCCGGACTGCGTTCGTTGGCCGCAGTCAGATACCAGGCTCCTGCATGTCCAGCATGCTGGCTCAGCCAGTTCAGGGCATGCAAATCGACAAGGAGCGGATCGGAGGGTGTGACGGACAGTTCGGGTCTGGCCCAGAGGCTGATTTCCTGTCGGAACACGCTGAGCGATCCGGACAGTGCAATGGCGAACAGAACCCAGCCTGTCACCAGACCGAGTGTTGTATGGACCAGTGCCATGGATGCCCGGAATGTATTTCTCATGCCCGCCGAAATCCCGCAATGATCAGGGCTGCCATAAGCAGGCCTAAAGGGAGGAGAAGGGTGACCAGTCGTCTGGCATCACGAATGCCGAAGGATGCAATGAAAATGACAGGCCAGACGATCAGCCCTGCAAGGACCCCCGCAATGGCTTTGTCTGCCCGTGAGAAGGGCAGCCAGAGGCACAGACATGTCCCAGCCAGTGCGGACACAGTATAGCCGACCGGAATGGCCGCGATCAGGCGCATGATCAGGGCGCGGCGCGCGGTCATTCTGGAACTTGCCTTACCAGTTGAAGCCGATATTGGCCTGAGCGTTGCGGCGCTCTCCGTAATAGCAGAATTCCTGACCGTAAGAGGCATAGCTCAGGCAGTTTGCGATGAAATTCTTATCGAAGAGATTGCGGACACTGGCCCCGACATTCCAGCCGTGCAGGCTGCGGGAAAGGTTGGACAGGTCATAACGTACGGAGGCATCGAAGACGGCATATTGCGGAACCCAGACGCTGCCATAAGAGGCCTCGCCACCATAGGACTTGTTGGAATAACGCATTCCACCCCCAAACCCGAGACCTTTGGCCGGGCCGGACGGCATCGTATAGAATGCGAAAAGGGACGCATTGCCTTTGCCAGACTGGATAAGCGGCTTTCCGGTGGAATCGTCATGCACCTTCTGGATGCTTACGGCGGCGGTCAGGACAAGGTTGTGGAAAGGTTCGGCGTGGGCCTCGAATTCGAAACCATCCGAGTGAACCAGCCCGCTTTCGGCGTTGTAACCCGTATTGCCGATACCCACGAGGACGTTCGTCTGCTCGATGTGGAAGCCTGCTGCTGTCAGGAGAAGCGACGTTCCCGGAAGCTGGTATTTGAGGCCCCCTTCAAGCTGTTTGCCAACGGACGGCCTCGCCTGACGGACGGTCTTCCCGCCATCGGTCGAAACACTGCCTGACTGAGGCTGGAAAGACGTCGAATAGCTGATATATGGCGCGAGGCCGAAATCGAAGTGATACAGACCCGAGGCACGCCATGTGATCTGGCTGGGGCTCTGGTTTGTGGTGCTGTGATACAGATTGTCGGTCTGGTGGGAACGATACCAGTCGTTGCGAATGCTGCCCGTCAGGATCAGGCGGCGCCAGTGAATTTCGTCCTGTCCATAAATACCGGCCTGGTGTGAATCCGTATCATAATTCACCCAGGGAGAGGGCGTAGGGATGGCCATCCTGTAATTGGGATGAAAGACATTCATTGATGGTGCTGAGCCAAAAAAGCCAACTTCTGACGCACTCTGTTGCATGTAATCGAAACCAAACATCATCGAATGCTGCAGAGGGCCGGTCCGGACCTTACCTTTGAACTGACTGTCAAATGTCAGGTTATGCGTGTGTTCATTGGTGGCGATAGCCGAACGAGCCAGTGTATCGTCGGAGATATAATATCCGCCGTCGTAAACGCTGCGGTACTGGGTCTTGATATCGTCGTAGCGACCGCGTGTACTGAAGCTCCAGTCCTGATTGAAACGATGATTGAAAATATAAGTGATGGAGCCGTGGCGACGGTTATATTTTTCGAATGATGAATCGCCATCGTAGAAATTGCGGGGCAGGAAGCCGAAAGGCGCCCGCTTGAGGGATCCCACGAGCGGGACGCCACCATAGGTGCCGTTCTCCGGATCGTACTGGTAGTTGCCAAGAATGGTGAGTGTCGTGGGACCGTCGCCGCCGAATGTGAAGGACGGGCTGATGGAAAAGCGGCGGCTGCCCGTACGGGCAAGCTGGCTGTGCTGGCCGTTGATCGTGCCATTGACGCGGTAACGCACGAAGCCGTTATCCGTCACAAACCCACCAACATCTGCATCCACACGATACAGATCGAACATGCCACCGGTCGCGTTGACGCTTCCATAGGAGCGCTGATCCGTAGCGATCTTGCTGGACAGCGCTACAAGGCCACCGGGGCTGGACTGGCCGTAAAGCGCGGAAGCCGGGCCTTTGAGAACCTCAACGCGTTCAAGACGGGACGTATCGGTCTGTGCAACAGCATATCCCGTGGGGCTGCCCTGAAGTTTCAATCCGTCCAGAAAAGTTGGAGCGGAAAAGCCACGCAATGCAAACTGATCGTAACGCGTTCCGACACCACCACCACGGAGGTCGGGCGTGATGCCTGCGGTATAACGCACAGCCTGATTGAGATTCAGGACGTTACGGATGTCCATCTCATTGCGGGTAATGACGGTGACCGATTGGGCCGTCTCAATCAGCGGCGTATCCGACTTGGTAGCCGAGGAGGCAAGCGTGGACAGACGCCGGGCGTGGACTTCGAGCTTTTCCTCGGTCCGGGCCTGGGTGTCTGTCGCGGCCGCCTTAGGCGGTCCGGCTTTTGACTGCTGCGGCGAAGAAAGCTGGTCGGCTGCGAAAACTTCTCCACTCATGACGAGGGAGAGGGGGATCGCGTAAAAAATCCTGTTGCGGTGCATACCCGACCTCAGTGCTGTTCGTGCTGGCGCATGATCAGAGGCAGGTATCGCTATTGCGAGTCAGTTGCAAGTAGCGAGCGGAAAGATCAGGAAATTGAAATACTTCGTCTTGAAGGCAGGTTGTTACGGTATTTCTGGGAATGCTTCCGGACGCAATGAAAGCGTCCGGAAGGCTGGAAATTACCAGACCGTAAAGCCGGCATCCACGCTGACGATCGCGCCTGTCATGAGGCTCGCGGCGTCGGAAGCAAGGAACTGCACGACGGATGCAACTTCGTCAGGCTGCCCCACACGTCCCATGGGCGTCCCTGCAATCCAGGCATCGTAGAGTTCCGGTTTTTCCATCCCGAAGCGGGTGAGAGTAGTTTCAATATAGGTCGGCGCCACGGCGTTTGCTCGGATGCCGTGTGGTGCCCATTCGGCTGCGAGAGAGCGGATATACTGGTGAACGCCTGCTTTCGAAGCGTTATAGGCGGCCTGCTGCTGCGGTCGGTTGACGATGAGGCCGGACATTGAGCCGATCGCAACGATGACGCCTTTCTTCTGCTCAAGCATGATCCGCCCCGCTGCCTGACAGGACCGGAACATCCCGTTCAGGTTGATATCGACCTGCTTGAGCCATTGTCCGTCGGTCATGTCTTCGGCTTTGACTTCGGAAATACAGATCCCGGCGCATGCAACGAGAATATCCAGCCGTCCTTCCTGCTCATGGACGGAGCGCATGGCAGTCTGCACGCTCTCCGTTTTTGTCACATCTATGGAGACACTGCTCACGTCATGGCCTTCGGCACGCAGGTCCTCCACGGCCTTTGCGGCCATGGCGTCATCAAGGTCAGCGATAACGACGCGGGCACCGGCTTCAGCCAGCGCCGTCACGCATGCGAGACCAATATTCTGGGCCCCTCCGGTCACAACGGCGACGCGGTTATCGAGGCGGAGTTTTTCCATATACATGAGTGTAATTCCCGAAATCAGGCGGCAAGAGGGTGACGGTGACAGGCTTCGAAAGCCACTCCGTCAGGAGCGAAAAGGTGACAGTTCCCCGGTGGGAGCGTCAGGCTGACGCGCGTGTCCACATCCGTCAGAACTGCGCCGTCCATCTGGACGACGATGATCTGACCGTCGGGCATGCGGACATGCACAAGCGTGATGGCGCCAAGACGTTCAATCACTTCCACGACACCGCTGTTCGGTCCGGAAGCAGCAAGCTCGACATGCTCCGGCCGGATGCCGACCGTAACTTTCGTGCCGGGCAGGAGGCCGGGAGACGTCACGGGTACGTAAAGGGTTGAACCATCCCGGAGCTGAACCGCAGACCCCGTGGTATCCCCACCCTGGAAAATGGCGGGGAAGAAGTTCATCGGAGGGGAGCCAATGAAGCGGGCCACGAAGAGGTTGCGGGGATGATGATAGAGTTCGAGAGGCGAGCCGATCTGCTCAACCACGCCTTTCTGCAGGACGACAATCTTGTCGGCCATGGTCATGGCTTCGACCTGATCATGCGTCACATAGATCGTGGTTGCGCCGAGCTTGCGGTGCAGGGCCGAGAGTTCGACGCGCATCTGTCCGCGCAGGGCCGCATCGAGGTTGGACAGAGGCTCGTCAAAAAGGAAGACCTTGGGGTTGCGGACGATGGCGCGCCCAATGGCGACGCGCTGTCGTTGCCCGCCGGAAAGCTGCCCTGGCTTGTGATGCAGGTAGGGTTCGAGCTGAAGCGTCCGGGCAACGTGTTCGATTTTCTCACGGCGTTCAGCTTCGGGCATTCCCGCCAGTTTCAGGCCGAACTCCATGTTCTTGTAGACATCCATGTGCGGGTACAGCGCGTAGGACTGAAAAACCATCGCAAGTCCGCGCTTGCCAGGTTCAACATCATTCACGCGCTGCCCATCAATCAGGAGGTCACCTGATGTAATGTCTTCCAGGCCCGCGATCATACGCAGCAGTGTCGATTTTCCGCATCCTGACGGACCGACGAAAACCACGAATTCGCGGTCTTCAATGGAGAGGGAGATCCCCTTGATAATTTCTTCCGTCAGATAGGTCTTGCGAAGATTCTTGAGTTCGACAGTCGCCATTGGTCAGGCCCCGATCATGCAGGAATGTGAAGTGGAGTAAGTCGAGATCCGCGTCATTTAACCGCTCCGAACGTCAGGCCTCGGACAAGCTGCTTCTGGCTGATCCAGCCGAAAACAAGGATCGGGGCCACGGCCAGCGTGGACGCGGCAGAGAGCTTGCCGAAGAACAGCCCTTCTGGCGAGGAAAAGGATGCGATGAAGGCTGTCAGGGGAGCGGCATGTGACGAGGTCAGGTTCAGGGACCAGAATGCCTCGTTCCAGCACAGGATGAGCGACAGGAGCGCGGTGGACGCAATGCCGGGAAGGGCCAGCGGCAGAAGCACCATTGTCATTTCCTGCCAGCGGCTTGCACCGTCCATTCTCCCTGCCTCAAGAATGGGAGCCGGAACTTCACGGAAGAATGTGTAAAGCATCCAGACGATGATCGGCAGGTTCGTGAGCATATCCACGATTGCAAGACCCGTGCAGGTATCAAGCAGATGGGTATTACGGGCCAGCAGATAGATGGGAACCAGCACGCCCACTGGCGGCAGCATGCGTGTGGACAGCATCCACAGCAGGGTGCTGCGGGTCCGGCTCGAAGGCAGAAACGCCATGGAGTAAGCGGCAGGGACGGCCAGAGCGATTGCGATCGCTGTCGCACCGACCGACACGATTACAGTATTGAGGGTGAAGTGCCAGTAACTCGCGCGTTCGAAGACCTCGGCATAGCTGCTGAGCGTCGGCATGAAGAACAGTTTTGGCGGCGTGGAAATCGCCTGGATTTCGTTCTTGAAGCTCGTAAGGAACATCCAGAAGATCGGAAAGAAGAGCCAGACCGCAATGCCCCATCCGAGGATGGTGACGCCGATGCGGGTACTCGTTTTTGTCTTGACCGCCATCTTCAGGCCTCCAGATTGCGGGCGACGGCACGCACCAGAAAAATTGCGACAATATTGGCGATGATGATGGCGATGACGCCGCCAGCCGACGCGCCGCCGACGTCGAACTGCAACAGGGCGCGGGAATAGATCAGATAGGCCAGATTGGTGGAGGCCACCCCCGGGCCACCTGCCGTGGTGACTGAAATTTCGGCGAATACCGTGAGCAGATAGATCGTCTCGATCATCACCACGACGCTGATGGCTCGACTAAGATGCGGAAGAATAATGTAACGGAAGCGGGCAATCGGGTCCGCGCCATCCATCCGGGCGGCCTCACGCTGTTCTCCATCGAGGGACTGGACGGCCGTAAGCAGAATCAGAACCGCGAAAGGCAGCCACTCCCAGGCGACGATCATCATGACCGTCAGAAGAGGAAACCGCGCCAGCCAGTCGATCGGTGTTAGTCCCACAGCTCGCATCATGGCGGAATAGACGCCGTAGATAGGATGCAGCATCAGGTTTTTCCACAGCAGTGCCGAGACTGTGGGCATGATGAAGAACGGCGAAATGACCATGATGCGGGCGATGCCGCGACCGAAGAAATCCTGATCGTACAGAACCGCCAGCAGCGTTCCCCCGCCCACGCTGATGGCCAGAACGCCGGCTACCAGCACGAACGTGTTGAGGAGAGAATGCAGGAAGTCGGGATCGGTAAGAAGATACCAGTAGTTGTCGATCCCCGCGAAACCATGCAGCGTCGGATCGACGAGGTTGTAGTTCTGTACCGAGTACCACAGCGTCATGACGAGCGGCACGATTGACCAGACCAGAAGAAGAAGAACGGACGGGGAAAGGAGCAGGAAACCTGTCCTTTTCGCACTCGCATTTTTCCGACGTTCGGAGGAAACTTCCGAAGACGGACTGTGCTGGAGAACGGCCTGCATGGTTTCCTGCCTTATTCTAACACTATTATCGCGCACGGCCGGACTGGCGGAGAGCCCGGGTGATCGAGGACTGTGCGGAAGCCAGGGCCTGATCGACCGTCATCTGATCTGAAAGCGTGGCGGCGACGGTCTGCCCTACCTGTGTTCCAATAGCCTGAAATTCGGGAATGGCGACGAACTGCGCTCCCGTATATGGGCGCGGCTGCGCTGTAGGGCCGTTTGGATCTGCCGTCTTGATGGCGTTCAGGACAAATGAGGCAAACGGAGCCGCCTTGAGGTACTCAGGAGCTGCATAGGTGG
The DNA here is from genome assembly GCF_007988905.1 of Gluconobacter kanchanaburiensis NBRC 103587. Lineage (GTDB taxonomy): Bacteria > Pseudomonadota > Alphaproteobacteria > Acetobacterales > Acetobacteraceae > Gluconobacter > Gluconobacter kanchanaburiensis. The sequence continues at coordinate 9,739 of NZ_BJVA01000013.1, read as the reverse complement.
ACGCGCGGGTTCCCGGAGGTGCCGCAACCCAACCTTTCTGCGCGGCGACAAGTTTCACGTAGTCCTTTGACGTTGCCCATGTGATGAAGGTCTGGGCATCCGCGCTCTGATGTGAACTGACAGGGACCGCGAGGCTCCAGCTCCACAGCCAGGTCGGACCTTTGCCGTAAGGGCCTTTGGGAGCCGACGCGAAGCCGACCTTGTCCGCAACCTGCGACTGCTTGGGGTCGAACAGCAGGCCGCCAGCGACGGTGGAATCAATCCAGATCCCGCAATGACCACTGGCAAAAAGTGCGAGATTTTCATTGAATCCATTCGACGTCGCGCCGGGAGGACCATCTGCCTTCATCGCGGAAACATACCAGTTCAGCGCAGATTTCCAGGCATCGGATGTCATGGTGGGTTTCCAGGACATGTCGAACCACTGTGCGCCGAACGTGTTTGCAAGCGATGAGACATAAGCCATGTTCTCGCCCCAGCCGGGTTTGCCGCGAAGACAGATCCCATAGACCTGATTGGTTTTGTCACTGATCTTGTCGGCAAACTGGCGAATCTGTTCGTAAGTCGGGGCTTCCGGCATCGTTAGCCCGGCTTTCTGAAACAGATCCTTCCGATAATAGGTCATGACGCTCTCGGCGTAGAATGGCAGGGCATAAAGCTTGCCATCCACCGTCAGGCTGTCACGGACGGTGGGCAGAATATCGCTCGTGTCATAAGCGGCGTCCGGTTTGATCTCGGCCAGCCAGTTCTGCTTCGCCCAGATCGGCACTTCGTAGTTGCCGATGGTCACGACATCGAACTGCCCGGTTTTCATGGCGATATCGGTCGTCACGCGCTGACGCAGGACATTTTCCTCAAGGGTCACCCAGTTCAGATGAATATCCGGATGAGCTTTTTCGAATTCCCTGGAAAGCTGACGCATCACGATCATGTCACCGTTGTTGACGGTAGCGATCGTCAGGGTTCCGGCGCCACTGGCGCTGGAGAGGGCGGAGCCTGACAGCAGCATGGTCAGGGCATACAAGGCAGTACGGGGTGTTTTCAGACGGGACATGGGCATCAAACCTCTGGAAAACGCTGCGGCGTCGGGCATTGTGGTAGCCGGAGAGGGAAAGGGCAGGGGAAACGGATCGCAGAAAATCTGCTCTCAGGGCGCCTTCGCCTTTTCGAGAACATCACGCATCTGCTGACGCCAGATGATCTGGGCGTTGTGCATGTCATGCGTGATGCTGCGCTTGGCGGCGTGATAGGAAGCGACTTGCGGGTCAGGAAAAATCTCCTCTCCGGCATGGCTCATTCCTGCCATGGCCTGCCGCAGATCGGCATGAACGCCTCCCGCGACCGCGCCGAGAATGGCCGCGCCAAGTAGAACGGAATCCGGTTCGGCGGGGAGAAGGATGCGACAACCGGTCGCGTTGGCGTGTTCGCGCAGAAAAACCGGGTTTTTCGTGCTGCCGCCAGTCGCCAGAATTGTATCGATGCTATAGCCCTCCGCGTTGAGGGCATCGACGATATCCCTTGTCCCGTAGGCAAGGCCCTGTAATGTCGCAAGGTAGAGGCGGGCGAGGTCATCGACGGTATCAGACAGCGTCAGGCCGCTGATCATGCCAGTCAGATCTGGATCGGCATGCGGTGAACGGTTTCCATGAAAGTCCGGCAGGACGTGCAGTTCAGCCGTGATCGTGCCGGGAAGCTGCTCACGCTCCAGTACCTCGAGCCGGGCATTGAGAAGGGCGTAAATGCTCGTTTCAGACTGAAGGGCTTCCTCCTTGAGGTTGGAGGCCGCCGTATGGCTCGCAATCACGAAATCGATCAGGGCCCCTGTTGCAGACTGGCCTGCTTCGTTTAGCCACATTTCTGGCAGCATGGCATTCCAGTACGGCCCCCAGACGCCTTTTACGAAACGGGCGTTTTTCGAGGCTGCCATATGGCAACTTGACGTGCCGCAGATCAGGGCAATTGAGCGCTCAAGCTGGGTATCGGATAGAGAACCTTCCGTATCGAGGCCCAAAAGGCCGATCCCTCCGGCATGGGCGTCGATGGCAGAAACACCAACAGGAATTCCAGCGTCCAGTCCCATATCTGCTGCCGCTTTAGCGCTCAATCCGACATCGAGAATGCCGCCAAGCGGGCGGATATCATTTCCGATGCGACTGAAATTGTCGTTCTTCAGATCTTCCAGGCCCACAGCGCTAAAATATTCTCCGTCCCAACGCTCTTCGTGGGCGAGATAGGTCCACTTACAGGCCGTAGAACAGGCAGAGCGGGAGAAAGACCCTGTGGCGCGCCATGTCAGATAATCGGGCAGATCAAAGAAATGTGCCGCTTTTGCATAGGCTTCAGGAAGGTGACGCTTCAGCCAAAGGAGCTTCGGAGTTTCCATTTCAGGGGAGATCGTTCCACCGACATATCGCAGAACCTCATGGTTGCCGCTGTTGATCTCACGCGCCTCTGTAATGGCACGATGATCAGCCCACAGGATGATATCCTGTTCCGGCGCGCCCTGAGGGTCCACGGAGACGCCATGCCCGTCCGCGTCAAGCACGACCAGCGAGCATGTCGCATCAAAACCAATTCCCACGATGGTATAGGGGGCTGTGAGAGCTTCCAGCGCGGTGCGCGTGGCATGGCAGACCGCCGACCAGATGTCTTCTGAAGACTGCTGGGCGTAATCAGCCCGCGGGGTCCATGTTCGGGTCGCTTTCACGGCGGAAGCCATTTTCCGGCCATCGAGCGTGAACACTCCCGCTCGGGCACTTCCTGTTCCTACGTCAATTCCCAGAACCAGATCCATAACCCACCCAGACAAAGCCAGACCAGAGACCGGGATGACGAACGCACCGGCCTCAAAGATGTTTCAGAGCGCTTCTTCGCACCAGATATCACATCCGCTAAACCAAATCTATCGTCAATAGTGTTAACTATAACACTGGACCTGTCCAGACTTATGTGAGAAATTTTAGTCGCTGATCAGAAACGGCTCGGGTGAGGTTTTCTTTGAAAAACACGCAGAGTTATCTCTCGCTGAGAACCCCAGGCTGTTAGGAAAGCTCAATGATAGTCGCCAGGGGGTGCAGATATGACGGGTCCAGATCTTTTTTCACTTGCTGGACATAGGGCTCTCCTAACCGGGGCTTCGCGCGGGATCGGCCTTACTCTTGCCAAAGGCCTTGCCCGATATGGCGCGGAAGTGGTGCTCAACGGTCGCAACGAAGAGGCTCTGAAGGTCGCGAGAGCGGGTTTTGATCCGGGTCTTCCTCCCGTCAGTGTCGCTGCGTTTGACGTCACCGATCAGAATGCTGTGGAGGAAGGCGTCGGAAGAATCGAGAAAGAGATGGGACCGATCGATATTCTGATCAATAACGCCGGGATACAGCGGCGCGCACCGCTGGAGGATTTCAGCCGCAAGGACTGGGACGACCTTATCTCGACAAATCTCAACGCAGTTTTTTTCGTTGGTCAGGCTGTTGCCAGGCACATGATTCCACGTGCACGGGGCAAGATCGTCAATATCTGTTCCGTCCAGAGCGAACTGGCTCGGCCGGGCATCGCTCCCTACACTGCCACAAAGGGCGCAGTAAGGAACCTGACGCGAGGCATGGCAACAGACTGGGGACGGCATGGTCTTCAGATCAACGGGCTCGCCCCAGGATATTTTGCGACGGAAATGACAGAGCGACTGGTAGCGGACGAAGGTTTCAGCGAGTGGCTGAGCAAACGAACACCTGCGGGCCGCTGGGGGCAGGTGGATGAATTGGTGGGGGCAGCAGTGTTCCTGTCTTCACCGGCTTCGAGCTTTATCAATGGTCATATGCTCATGGTCGATGGTGGGATCAGTATCTCGCTGTAGCTCACATGCTGGCAGAAAACGCTTCTGTGGACAAAATTCCATAATGGGGAAGCGGCATTGTCGGGTTTGTGGCAGAAGCGTTTTCAATAATCTGCTGGGTTTTTGTCAGACACTTATCGAGAAAGTGGTCATCGGATGAGTTCCATTTTTGCCATATCGATTGCGACTGCCGCCATTGCTGCGGTCGTCATTCTCATCGCTCGGCTGAGGATCAATCCGTTTATCGTCCTCTTTTCCGTATCAATCGCACTCGCTCTCGTCGCGGGCATGCCTGCGGACAAAGTGGTCGGCTCCTTTGAGGCGGGGGCAGGCCATGTTCTGGGGCATGTCGGGACGGTCATTGCCCTGGGAACCATGCTTGGAAAAATGTTGGCTGAGTCAGGCGGTGCAGACCGAATTGCTCTCACCATTTCGCAGCTCTCAGGTCGCCGGCGGGTTGATTGGGCTATGATGCTGATCGGGCTGCTCATTGGCCTCCCGGTTTTTTTTGAAGTCGGGTTCGTGCTGCTGATTCCGCTTGCTTTCGTACTTGCTGAACGTACCGATACTCCTTTGTTGCGTGTCGCACTTCCGATGGGAGCGGCGCTTTCTATTACACATGCTCTCATTCCGCCGCATCCGGCGGCCCTGCTGGCTCTGGGCGCTTATCATGCCAATATTGGCATGACGATCCTGCTCGGGGTGCTGATCGGGGCTCCAATCGCGATTATTGCCGGCCCGCTTTTCGGACGGTTCGCTGCATCAAGAGTGATCCCCATCGGAGTTAACCCACTGGCCGAGCAGTTCGTGAACAGTGAGCCTCCGTCAAGTCTGCCTGGGTTCGGCGTCACGGTACTGACTATTCTTTCCCCCGTTTTCCTGATGCTGATAGGGTCGCTGTCCGAGGGGTTTATTGCGCCTCATACTTTTTTAGGAACGTTCCTGCATTTCATAGGCAATACGGACATCGCGCTTCTGCTGGCAACTGTGCTGTCCTTCTACGTTCTGGGACAGGCGCGTGGTTTTTCACGTGAGACGATCCTCCGCTTTACGAATGAATGTCTCGGACCGACGGCGCTGATCATGCTTCTTGTCGGAGCTGGGGGCGGTTTTGGTCGCGTTCTGGTCGATAGCGGCGTCTCCAAGGCCATCACCGATGCTGCACTCGGAGTTCACATGCCGCTTCTGGTGCTCGCATGGATGCTGGCGGCTATCGTTCGCGTCGCATGCGGTTCTTCCACTGTCGCGATGGCCACAGCGTCCGGGATCGTCGCCCCCATACTAGCGCGCTCGAGCGGTGTATCGCCTGAACTTATGGTGCTGGTAACGGGTGCGGGTTCTGTCGCTTTCGGGCCGATGAATGACGCCGGTTTCTGGCAGATGAAGGAATATCTCGGTCTTACGGTACCGCAGACCCTCAGAACCTGGTCTGTACTAGAAACACTGATCGCGGTGTTTGGTCTTGTGTTCTGTCTGCTGGCTTCAATCTTCATCCACTGACTGTTTTTCTAAAGGAATGGTCATAAATATTGTTTCGGAAATTCGAATAAATATCAGAAAATTGCGCGAATAACCCGAAAACCTAGACGCCAGAAGATTGCTTTTCTAAAGAATGGAAGATTTCATCTCTCATATACGTTATCTATGCTTCGGTCGTGGCTTTTGCTGCGGCTACTAATGCTTATAACTGTATGAAGGAGTGTGACGCGTAAGCTGTTGGGTTGCGAATGGCAAAATTTACTCTTCAACAGAAATTCGTGATCAAGATCGTTATGGTTGTGACCACAGGGGCTCTGGCATTTGGCTACGATACCGGCGTTATTTCCGGAGCTTTACCGTTCATGTGAAACTGCCTGCACAAGGAAGACTTGCTCTTAACCCCTTTCAGTGAGGGCCTGCGACGTCGGCGTCACAAGCGGGTCACTGGTCTGTGTTCATCTCGCCGATCGTTACAGCACGCGTGGCAGTTTGGTTGCGCGGTTGTTTTTTGTGGCTGGTGCGCTCGGTACGGCCACGGCACCCTCAGTCTCTGTCATGGTCGTCATGAGAGCGCTTCTGGTGTCTGCTGTGGGCGGTGCGTCCGCACTGGCTCCGATGTTTGTTTCGTAAATGGCGCATCCCAGTCGCCGTGAGCGTCTGGGATGTTAGAACGAAATGATGATCGTTACCGAACGGAAGGGTGAGGCGCAGTCGGTTCTGAAACTTATAAAATCAACGCCGGGTCAGGTGCGTAAGGAGCTGTCGCCTGAGAACTGTCCGCAGACCGACGCGGCTGCGACCGTGCCGTTGTAATGCGTTTCGTGGGGAGGGCTGTCTCGTCTTCGCGCATGATTTGGTTGGAATGTTGACGTCACATCGTCTTGCGGGAAAGGTCGAGACGTCAGCAGACCGGAGAAAAAAGTGAATCATGCGTTCAGCCTCACCCTCGTTCTCACGGTCGCATTTGGGGCCGCGATCTCGATACCGTTGAAGGCGGAAACCGTTCAGACCTTGCAGGCTTCTGCCTCAGAACCGCTCAATGTGGAAAGCAGGCGTTTCACTGTTTTTATGGGGTCAGCATTCCATCTCGCGGAGGCCACGGAGGATGTACAGAAGTCTCTCGCGGCGGGGAATATAACGCTCTATCTCCATGGGGATTCCGTTAACCCGGTGGTGACTTCCCAAGCCCAGAAAGCAGCGCTTCAGGCCGTCTGGGGCAAACGAGGGACTCGCTTTCTGACTGGCGGAGGAGCTGGAATTGCGGAGCTTGGGTGCTGCCAGCCAGACCCATCCGCAGCCAGAAACTATGGTGGGCGTATTCCGGGGCTCGCAACCATGAACCTTCCAAAAGAAGAGGGCGGGGACGGCGCGATTATGACGGACGCTAACGAGGCAGATCTTGAGAAAAAACTTGCGGCAGTTGTCGCTTATCCCGGTGGTCCCAGAAATATCGCACCTTTCATGCGGCCAGACCCCGCCAGACCGGATCGGGTATGGGATCAGGATGCTTTTTACGCTCCGTATAGAAAACTGGCTCTTTATACAGGTGCGGTTGCGATCGATATGCCGTCCACGCTTGCCATGAGTCAGTCGGCCGCAGCGCTGGACAATTATGCCAACGAAATCGCATGGGGTATCCGGCATCACCTGCGGGTAACCCTTCTTGTATCCCCCTTCGTTCTAGGGAAGGGGGGCTGTACATTTGATCATGACTATTTACAGAATACCCGGGCTTTCGTGACCTATCTTCTGTCAAAAGCTCCACCGCCAACAGAATATGCGGCTGAAGACTATTGCGGAACACAGATTAGTTCGGTCAACACGGTCAACGGAGACAACTCCCCTGACTCGACCAATCAGGTCGCCTTGTATCTTTCGACGCTGCCGGTTTCCCCGGCAGGTATTGCCGTGCCGCGCATGTCTGGAGGCTCATCGGAAGAGGCTGTCATCAGAGCCGAGCGTCTTTATTCTCCCCTCAGAACTGCGGATCAGCCTGACCAGCGAGCCTTTTCAGGCGCACCATCATCGGAACGGTCGCTTTCGGATATTAATACCATTCTGGATAACAGCGTCTCCAGACTACAGGACATGGCCTATCAGTCGTCTACGAAAGTGAATATTCAGGGTGGAAATTTAAATGGGATCAACACCCCGCTTAACATCTACCTAACACCTAAAAGTTCTTTTCTGACCCAGACCCATCTGACTTTTTCCGGACCGTCGGCCAATGTTCAGATCGTCGCCTCGGCAAACGACGCGACGCTACAGATTTTCAATCCTTATAACCGCAGCCCATCGGGGATTACGCTTGGAAACAGCAAAGATCCTGATGCGCTGAAAATCCTTCAGGGAAACGGGCAGGTGCTTCTTAATCATCCGGGATTCATTCTTAGCGGGCCAGGAGAAGAAGTGATATCCATTCACTCACCGGCTGGATATGTGGCGCTTGGAAGGGCGCAGGACGGCGCATTGGTGGTCTCAAATTCAATCAGCCAGCAAGATGATGCCACGGCGATAGAATTATCTTCTCCGGGGATGTCACCCGCACAGCGTCCACGACTCTCGACAAGCAATGACGGCAGAACTTTGAGTGTCCGCGCACCTAAAACGACATTTGACGGAAATATCAGTTCCAATTCTCTGAAGGGGGCAGGGAATGCTTATGCCTGCCTCAGTTCAGCAGGTCAGTTGTATAGAAGCGAAACCCCCTGTCGCTGAATGCTCGAAAGAGTGCAGCCCGCTCAGAACTGCTTTATCCAAGGGCGCTCAGCAGGCCCATCTCAGCCCGGGATAAAAAATCTTTCAGAATTTCTGTGATATTTTTTCTGGTTTTAGAAAATCCGGAATTTTCTTTAAGTGTAGATGTGTTGAGATAGAGTGATCGGCAAATTTCGATTTGTAGAGCATGGATATTATTCTGCGGATGACCATAAGACTGGGTAATATATCCGCCAGAATAAGGAATATTCCGGCGGACGGTATATTTCCTTTCTTCAAACAGATCCTCAACCAGTGTCGTTATATCGGGATGACAGCTCTTTCCATGTACGTCACCCAAAACAATCTCGGGCGATCTTGCATAAGGTAGCGGAGGCATGGAATGAATTTCCAAGAGGACCGCATAACCGAAACGTGCATGCATTTCCTTCAAAATCGCAGAGAGAGACTCGTGATAAGGGAGCCATGCACGGGCCAGTCGTATCTCCTTCTCGTGAAGATCGAGAGGACGATCGTAAATCTGGCGTCCCAGAGAGACAGAACGAGGAATGACCCCGAAGCCGGCACTCACTTTCGCAGTAGAGATAATCTCATCAGCCGGAGGGGGAGGGCTGAACATGTGCGCATCCACCTCCCTCCAGTCCCGATTAACGTCGCACCATACTCGGGGGAATTCCGCACAAAGAAGCGTCATTCCAAGGTCGGGAGTGTCTTCCAACAGTCGATCCACAAAACGGTCTTCACTCTGCTGAAGATCGCGGAATGGCAGACAGGATGTTTCAAGGAAATCTTCAGGATAAACTCGACCTGAATGAGGAGAGGAAAGCAGCACTGGAACAGCTGTTTTTCGCGGGTTTTCGAGATGTAACCCACGGTAAGGCAAAGAAAATTTCATATTTTTTCTTATTTGTCTCTGTCGGGGGTTGCAAGGTTGGAGAGACAGAGATAGAAACCCACTCACCGGACCGGGGGGCGCATAGCTCAGCGGTAGAGCACTACCTTGACATGGTAGGGGTCACAGGTTCAATCCCTGTTGCGCCCACCACTCGGTCCGGTAAGAAGATCCCTTAAAATCTGACATTTATTATGGATGACTTGGGGTGGTTTGTATTTTTCTTGCTCCCGTTATGTGTCGATAAGAATCGAACTGCACCGATAAAATCCGTGCAGTCATTCGCCATCTCCCGACTCGCATTTCCCTTAGTATCGACCTGTGCGCCTGCACTAGGATTATAGATACAAAATCATTGCTGGGATCGAGTGGATGGGCCGGAAACGGCTGGCACACCTCGCCGCAGGTGGAAACCCTACAACTCACTTCAGTTTTTCGATCTGTTTTTAACACTAACGGGCTTGGTGTTATGAAAACGGTGTTTCGTTAACGTCAAACACGCCCGCACCTGATCCCGCATGCCGATGTAGTTGCCGATCCAGCGGATAGTCTGTGGTTGGGGATGGGCTGCGATCTCCCTGGCAAGCGCCCGCTGGTCCGTGGACGAGTACGTCAAAAGTACATAGCGCACGCTGGTGCAGCCCGTGAGGGCAAGCGACAGGGGGCGTCATCGTTCGCCGTATTTCTTCGTAGATGTGCAAACCGCAAACACCGCACAGCGGTCGAGCAGCACCTGCTTCGAGCCCATCCCATTGCAAACAAAAGACTTCCCAAAATCGTTCGCATAAAACCGTTGACGCGGCCCGACATGTTCTCTTTCC
>NZ_BJVA01000012.1 GCF_007988905.1 Gluconobacter kanchanaburiensis NBRC 103587 | reverse complement strand
CCACGGAGTGCGGGCGTAGCTCAGGGGTAGAGCACAACCTTGCCAAGGTTGGGGTCGTGGGTTCGAATCCCATCGCCCGCTCCAGACAGGATCTCCAGCTCATATCAAATTGCGAACTCTTCCATTTTCTGGTTGGGTATCTGCTGTCGTACCGTCGTTTGATGATGGGGACTGACGGCAGGAGAGTGCGTTACGCAACGATGCATCCTGTTTCAGCCAATAGAGTCATGCTGTGTCCACCCGTCGTCCGGAAAAGAAAGTGGCAGCATGGATCATCCACCCCGTCCCCTCATTGCGATCATTGGTGGCGGAGCAAGCGGAACGCTTCTCGCATGGGCGCTGTGGCAGCTTGAGGCCGGTTCGCGCATTATCATTCTCGATCCATCTCCCCGGCCTGCGGTCGGGCTGGCTTATTCCACGCTTTCTCCCGGACATTTTCTTAATGTTCCTGTCCGCTCCATGAGCGCCGACGTTCGTGATCCGGATCATTTCCTGCACTGGGTCAGAGAGCATCATGATCCGCATCTGTCGCCAGCCGCGTTTGTCCCGCGGGCTGTCTATGGACGCTACCTGTCGGATCTGTGGCGTCAGATGTCGCCAGAGTGGCTCCAGACAACGGTGCTGTTCTGCCGTCGTAATGGCGGAAAATTGGAACTCGGGCTGAAAACGGGTGAAGTGATCAGAGCCGATCAGGTTGTTCTGGCAACCGGAAATTTCGGTCCGGCAGCCGTGGCGCCCGTCAGTCAGGATCTGACGAAGAGTGGACGCTATCACCCGTCCGGCTGGGATAACGATCTTTCCGACCGGATTGCTCCAGATGCCTCTGTCGCCATGATCGGCACAGGGCTGACATCTCTGGATGTGCTGATGCGGCTCAGGGAGACGGGGCATCGTGGCAGGGTTGTCGCCCTGTCCCGGCATGGCTGGTGTCCTGAATCCCATGCCGTGACCGAGCCCGCACAATCTCCTGTCATTCCTGCCAGCACGCCTGCAAGCGTGAGCGCGTTTTTCCGGGCTTTTCGCAACAGTCTGGCTCAGGGAACGGAGTGGAGGAGCGCCGTTGATGCGCTCCGCCCCCAGATTAACCTGCTCTGGGCTTCTCTCAACCTGACGGAGAAAAAGCGTTTCCGTCGTCATTTGCAGCGCCGCTGGGACATTGTCCGACACCGGGTCGCTCCTGAAGTGGCGAATTTTCTGGCAATCGAGCAGGCGCAGGGAACATTCCTGTGTCGACGGGGGGACGTGATCCGTCTGGGCCTGCGTGGCGAAACTGTTGAGCTTGAGGCCCGTACTCCGGATGGATTGGCCATCGTTTCTGCCGAGCATGTCGTGAACTGCACGGGCCCGAGCCGCGCATACCGTCAGATGCGGGATAGTCTTCCCCGCACGCTGCTTGAAGATGGCATGGCGCGTGAGACCGCGTTTGGAGGGCTGGAATGCCATGAGAACGGCGCGCTAGTCGACGGTGCGGGGCAGATTCAGGAAGATTTGTTTGCCATCGGTCCCATGCGATGGGGAATGCTGGTCGAAACGACCGCCATTCCTGAAATCCGGCAGCAGGCATGGGACCTGGCCCTGTTGTTGGAAACCCGCGGTAAAGGATGAAACTCCGAGAGGAACATCTCCCCCCGGATGGGCAGGCTCAGAAGAACTGGATGTGGCTTTTGAACCCGAGCATCGCCGCATCTTTGAGGGCTTTCTGCGCGCCGGGGTGGAAGTAATACTGGAAATCCGGTGCGAAGGTGACGCCTCGCATAACGTGAATGCGATACGTTGCTTCCAGAACTGCCCCGAATGTCTGTGGTGTCAGGGAGCTTGCCATCAACGGTATGCCGTACAGGGCCTGAAGCCGTTCGGTGGCAGTCGCATTTTTGGCAACGCGGACATAGGAGAAGTTGATACCGATCGTATCCAGCGGGCGGGAGGCCCAGAAGCCACTATCGATCAGTCCCGCGAAGTATTGTTGGCCGCGAAGCTGCGTGCGTGGGCTGTTGGCATACATGCCGCCCAGCAGGATCAGGCCGGCATCGGCATTGCCTTTGACGTGGTGGCGCAGAACCATCTGATCGGCCAGGACCCAGGCGGACCAGGAATAATTCACGGTGCGGGCCGGCAGACCACTGATGACATAGGGCTGCCCGTTCACGTCATAGTAGTTATCTTTGTGGGGTGCATTGTCGATGGCATAGCCGACCTTGTAGTGACCAGGCAGGTGGTCTTTGCCAAATAACGGCTCCCAGCCGGCTTCAACCGGGATTGCTTCGCCGTGGATGTCCGCGCCGTTGAATTTGAAGCCTGTTCGGAACTGCGTGTTGCCATAAATTCCGGCCTGCGTGAAATAGACGCCAGTCTGGATGTAGGTACTTGTCGTCGGGCGCGTGCGAACGCGGAACGCCCAGCTTGCGTCAGGGTAGGACGAATGCATCGTGTTATCGGATGAGGCTTTGGGATTTCCGCAGAACGCATTGTTCTGGAAGGTGCAGTATAGCGGGTTGGACGAGAAATCGTTCAGGAATGGAATACGACCTGCAGCCAGATCCACGCGTCCTTTTGCAATAGTCTCTTCACCATAGGCATAGACAAGGTGGACGACCACGTTTCCGCCGGCACCATAGATTTCGGAACTCGGATTCAGGTTGTCACCGAACATGCGGCTGGCGGGGATGCCATACCGGCCAACGACGAGCGCATGGGTCGAGAAGCCGCGGATATTGGCGAGCTTTTCCCAGTCGATGTCGTTTTCAAAACTGTACTGGCCGGCATTGCTGCTGCCCTGTTTCAGGCCATATCCACGCGTCGGGCTGGTAATGGCGCCGGAAAATTCGTTCGTCGTATCCATCGTGATCGCGATGCCACGGTCGCGCAGCCATGTGTTCCACCCGAACGGGTTCGTCAGGAGCGCTTCGGGACGGGGAAGGGGAGGTACCCACTCCTTGCCGAAATAGATCTGGTTCAGTGGCGTGTTCACGCGCTCGCTGGGGAGTTCCGAGTTTTCTGAAGGCCAGATGACGGGCGGAATGATCTGTTGTGGGGCCGTGACCCGGATCTGCGTAATTTTCTTGGCCGGACTGTAGGTGTCGGTTGAAGGCGCCGGAACAGAGGTGGATGTGGTGCTGGACACGGATGACGCGCGTACAGAACTGTCCTGAGCAGTGGTGCCGTTGGCTCCAAGGCTCTGGGCGATTGCGCAGGACGGAAGAAACGTGGCCAGGCAGAAGGCCGCGTGAATGTGCACTCGAGACAAGCCGCTGATTCCTTGGAAAGCAGGTTAGCTATCAAGAGATAACACATATTTACCGGTAAAGATCATAATATAATGTTACTTATATCGCTATTTTTCACAAATGAAGGTGATGTCGTGGGAAAACCCCTCGTTGCCAGAGGCTCTGAGGGGCTTTCCTGAGATGTGTTGGCGCTTACTTTGCGGCAGCAACGGAGGCCATGATGACCTTTCCGGCTTCGGCCTTGTCAGCCCAGCCCGTGACTTTGACCCATTTGTTGGGTTCCAGATCCTTGTAGCGCTCGAAGAAATGCGTGATCGCCTTCTTCGTGATTTCCGGAAGGTCGTCCACGGAGTGTACGTTTGAAAACTGCGGATGCACCTTGTCGTGCGGGACGCAGATGATCTTCTCGTCCTGTCCGCTTTCGTCTTCCATTTTCAGCATGCCGATCGGGCGCGCACGGATGACTGCGCCGGGTACTACGGCGGATGGCGTCAGGACGAGGGCATCCGCCGGGTCGCCGTCGGCGGCCAGTGTGCCGGGAATGAAGCCGTAAGCTGCCGGATAGGCCATCGGCGTGAACAGGAAACGGTCCACCACGAGAGCGCCGCTGTCCTTGTCCACTTCGTACTTTACCTGTGATCCCTGCGGGATTTCGATGACGACATTGATGTCGTTGGGCAGGTCCTTGCCCGGCGAGATCTTGGAAACGTCCATGATGTCCATGTCCTGAACTGTTTGGAGAGGCGGAGATAGTACCGGTGCGTGCAGGCTCTGCCCAGAGCGGAATGAAAGCGCCTGCCTGCCGTTACGTAAACTTCCCATAAAAAAACTCCCCATACCGCGCGGTATGGGGAGTTTTTGGGGAGTCCTGATCCTGTCTGATAGGCCTCAGAGCATCGGCTGTGCGGCCTTGACGGCGGCGTGACAGGCAGCGCGGCGATCGTCTTCATTCGTGTAGGCCACGAGATAGAAACGCTTGCCGTTGCTGTCGAAATAGCCGGCGGTGCCGAGCGCGTAGTCGAAACTGCCGACCGTCTGTTCGGTAGCCTTGTACTTCTCGCTCAGGCCGTAAAGAACCGGGTTGCCTTCGTCATAAGACACATACTGCTGTTCGACACAGTAGTTCATGATGCCTGCGAGGTTGGCGGGCGAAACCCCCGTGAAGTCCTTGCCCGGCGTCCCCTGGACAGCCGGCGGAGGCGGAGGGGACTGTTCCTGTGCCATGGCGGCCTGGGAAGCCAGGCCAAGCCCGAGGGCGAGGCCGAGGACGGGCACGATACGACGAAACATCACGGTATCCTTAGTTCTGAAACCCAGCAGGGTTTAAACCTGTCGTCCGCGGTGGTCCGCGGCTGAAAGCGAAACATTCCTCCCTTTTCGGAAAAAGGGAAGCATATTGCAGAACATTTCTTCGTGATCAGTTCGTGAGAATTGTGTCAGTCATCCGGCTCCCGCTGCGTTCATTCTCCGACCTGCAGATCAGCCGGGCTTGTTGAAGGATCCAGGTAGGGACTTCTCGCATCGAAAAAGATGCGGTTGGTATCCAGTTCCGTGGCGATGACATCCAGGCTGGTCAGTGCGGCGATCAGCACGAACCGTTCTCGGGCGCGTGATTCGCTATAGGCACTTGTCCTCAGGCGCAGGATCGCGAGTTTCGTCGCCCGCAGGGTGCGGCCGTAATGGCCATGATAGCGGCCGCTGAAATGACTCATCCGCCCCATGACCAGAGATAGGGCCTGCCGGGCACTTTTTTCCAGACGCGTGTCACGCCCGATGGCCTGAAGCCGCAGGAGATTGAGCATGACGCGCATGCTCGACAGAATGCCCGTCAGATAGGCCTGAATGACGGGTGAGGGCGTCGAACCAGAATTTGTCATGAGCCGCACGAAACGGTCCACATTGCGCGATACCACGCTGTCCACCGTCTCGCTGGTGCGGCCTTCGGCGATGCGGTGCAACTCGCGCAGGATGTGTTCGCGCATGGTCCAGCGCTGACGGGCGGGATCGTAGGGCAGGAACGTCCGGTACATCCATGAGGCATAGAGTAGCCCCAGAAGCAGGGGCATGGCCGTGTTGAAATAGACGATTTCGTTCGTTTTCGCCTGATTGGATGGCCCGATTAGAATGGGAAGGAACAGGTTGTAGGAGACGGCCGGAAGGGCCAGGGGCGGGTAGGCGAAGGCCAGACCGCCAAGCATCATCGCCAGTCCCGACCACATACCCAGCATTTCGAATGTCGTGGATTTGCCCATCAGTTCGAGATTGATCACGCCTGCCGCGATGACCGCGCAGCAGGCACCGCGCAGGAAGGCCTGTGTCGCCAGTGCTGGACGTTCCAGTGTGGAGAACAGGCTGCATATGATGCAGACGAACATGATGAAGGTCAGCCCGCTGGGCCACGCCGTGCAGATCCAGATCAGGCCCGCCCCGAAGACGGTGACGGATGAGCGCAGACTGTTGGTGACCGCCTGCTGCCAGTCCCTGTAAGAGCGGATCGGAGCATGGAAATGATCGTGGGCTTTCGGGTGGCGGCTGGCCTCGAACTGGCTCAGCGCCATGCGGAGGGCGTCGATCAGTTCGACCAATGCCTGCTGTAGCATTCCGTGGCGCAGGAAGGCTTCACGGGCGATGTCGTCCGGCTGGACCGTAGTGAAATCGAGAACGACCTTCTGCCGGCACTGACGGCGAAGGGTCAGAAGATCCGCCAGAATGACGCTCATGCTTTCTGTTCCCTCCAGCCGGGCCGGAAGCCTGAGGAACATGTCGCGGATGGCTTCGGCCTCCCGGTGAAACATGTCGTCCTGACTGAGGGGGAGGCGCATGAGCGTAGCAAGATCGAGAGCCCGGGCGAGAAGCACCGCGATATCCGCCAGCGCTGCGCGGGCATGGTCGCCAGCGTGATCGTGTCGGCCCAGTTCCACTTCGGCGAATTCCACTTGGTCGCCGAGTGTCGTGATCTGGGTGAAAATGGTCTGTACGTTCTGCATTGCTCCCTCCTTGCCGCAAAGGATGTCGGCAATGGAGGTCAGAGCGGGTTTGAGTGTGTCCTCGAAGGTATTGGCGAGCTGCTGGCGCGTCCGTCGTGTCAGGCCAAGCTGGAACAGGCCTGAAATCGAGGCTTCGAGCACGATCCCCAGCAGGATATAGGTGGCACGGGCCATTGAGATGGCGAAGATGTGGTGCGGGTCGGCGATCCCGTCGAGAGAGACGATGGCGTAGGTGAAGCCTGAGGCCCGCATGCCGTGGATGCGGTAGTTCGTCATGGACGCCGGGCCGGGCATGAACGTGCCGATCATGCAGAATGCACCGATTCCGCCGGCCAGCAGAAGGATGAACATCAGCGGTGCCTGCGGAAAGGAGGCGACCAGACTGATCCCGCTGATGACACCGACGATCATGCCGAAGAGGTGCCATTTGGCTTTCGCAAGACTGCGTCCGCGTGTGCCCTGTGCGACCATCCAGACGGTCAGCGCCGCCCATTGCGGGCTGCCGAGCTCCATCCACAGCGCAATGCCGAGCGCGAGGAGAGAGGTGAAGGTCGTTCGCAGCGCATATCCGGCCATGACCGGGTCGGGGGCGTAAAGCCATCGCAGTCGGCGAATGAGCGCGACCGGTCCGGCCTGTATCATGTCTGTGGGGTACTACTGGGTATTTTCGCGATATTTGCAGGCATCGGACATCCCTTCGGGCAATACGGACCAGTGAGGCCATCTCGCAACGGCAGCAAAGGTCGCCTGAACGGCCTTTAGGGAACGGGAAGGCGTGACACACTAACTTAAAAAGACACATTCCACCATGTCAGCCCTTGCAAAAAGACCCGAGTTGGGCGATTGCGGACTGCACCCGCGCGCCTGTAGCTCAATTGGTTAGAGCCGGCCGCTCATAACGGCTTGGTTGGGGGTTCGAGTCCCTCCGGGCGCACGGTGTGCCAACCTGATTTCTGCGGGACATCTGTTCCGCTTCTTCCCCGCCCATCCACCGATCAAGGAGACCTCCCATGGCCGCCTACCAGTACGTCTATGTCATGAAGGACCTTACGAAGGCCTATCCGGGTGGGCGCGAAGTCTTCAAGGGCATCACGCTGTCCTTCCTGCCGGGCGTCAAGATCGGTGTGCTGGGTGTGAACGGCGCGGGTAAGTCCACGCTGCTCAAGGTCATGGCGGGCATTGAAAAGGAATATGGCGGCGAGGCCTGGGCTGCCGAGGGTGTCCGCATCGGTTATCTCGAACAGGAGCCCAAGCTCGACGAGAGCATGACGGTCGGTGAGAACGTCGCGCAGGGTTTCGGTGAACTGAAAAAGGCCGTGGACCGCTTCAACGAGATTTCGATGAAGTTTGCCGAGCCGATGTCGGACGATGAAATGACCGCGCTGCTCGCCGAGCAGGCCGATCTTCAGGAAAAGATCGACGCCGGTGATGGCTGGGAACTGGATCGTAAACTGGAAATCGCGCTCGATGCGCTTCGTTGCCCGCCGGCTGACAGCCCGGTCACGAAGCTTTCGGGTGGTGAACGCCGCCGCGTGGCACTGTGCCGCCTGCTGCTCGAAAAGCCCGATATCCTGCTGCTTGACGAACCGACCAACCATCTCGACGCCGAGAGCGTGAGCTGGCTCGAAAAAACGCTGCGGGACTATCAGGGCACTGTCATGGTCATCACCCATGACCGTTACTTCCTTGATAACGTCACCAATTGGATTCTTGAGCTCGAGCGTGGTCGTGGCTATCCGTTCGAAGGCAACTACTCCTCCTGGCTCGTTCAGAAGCGCAAGCGTCTGGCGCAGGAAGAGAAGGAAGAAAGCTCCCGCCAGCGCGCTCTTGCCGCCGAGCAGGAGTGGATTTCCAGCTCGCCCAAGGCCCGTCAGGCGAAGAGCAAGGCGCGTATCACGAAGTACGAGGAAATGCTGGCCGCCAATGCTGAAAAGGCAGGCGGCACGGCGGATATCGTGATTACGCCGGGTCCGCGTCTGGGGGGCACGGTTATTGAAGCCGAAAATCTCAGCAAGGGCTTTGGTGATCGTCTGCTGATCGACAATCTCAGCTTCAAGCTGCCGCCGGGCGGTATCGTGGGCGTAATTGGGCCGAACGGTGCGGGTAAGTCTACGCTGTTTAAAATGATCACGGGTGATGATGCGCCGGATGGCGGTTCGCTCAAGATCGGCGAGACAGTGAAGCTGGGCTATGTGGATCAGTCCCGCAACACGCTCGATGACAACAAGACTGTGTGGGAAGAAATTTCCGGCGGCACGGACGTCATCCAGCTTGGCAAACGCACGGTGCCGTCACGGGCTTATGTGGGGGCGTTCAACTTCAAGGGTGCGGACCAGCAGAAGCGCGTGGGCATCCTGTCGGGTGGTGAGCGCAACCGCGTCCATCTCGCCAAGATGCTCAAGCAGGACAGCAATGTCATTCTGCTCGACGAACCGACCAACGATCTTGACGTCGATACGCTGCGTGCCCTCGAAGACGCTCTGGCGGAGTTCGCGGGCTGCGCCGTGATCATCACCCATGACCGCTGGTTCCTTGACCGTCTGGCCACGCATATCCTTGCTTTCGAGGGCGACAGCCATGTCGAGTGGTTCGAGGGCAACTTCCAGGACTACGAAGCCGACAAGCGTCGCCGTCTGGGACCGGACGCGACTGAACCGGGCCGGATCAAGTATCGCCCGCTGGCCCGCTGATCCGGCATTTTCCTCTCAGGGGATGGGATGTCCTGCTCCCTGAAGGGGAAATGCTGAAAGCCTGGGGAGAGCTGCGTGCTGGGGCGTGAAATCCGTACCGCCCGGCTTGTTCTGACTCCGGTCAACTGGCCGGATTTGGAAGAGATGGTGGCGCTCAAGAGCGATGCCGGGGCGTTTGCGCGGATGCTCGGCGGCGTCCGCAACCGGACGACCACGGAACAGGAAATGGCGGAGGACGTCAGTTTCTGGGCAAAGCGCGGGGTCGGTATTTTTTCAATCCGCGAAAATGGCCGTTTCGTTGGCATTACAGGCGTTCACGAACGTCCTGATGGTCGGGGTCTGGGGCTGCGTTTTTCCATTTTTCCATGGGCGGCCGGTCGGGGCATTGCCCGTGAGGCCGCCGCTGCTGCCCTGCGATACGTGCTCGACAGTGGTGAGAAGCGGATTGTGGCTGTGACCCGCGAAGACAATCTTGCCTCCCGCATGGTTCTGGGCAGCCTGGGACTGCGCCATACTGAGACCTTTGATCGCGACGGGGACGTGATGTTCCTCTACGAAATCCAGGCCGCCTGAACCTGCTATCCAATCTGCGGGGGTAGGGAACGGGTGTGTTTTCAGGGGAAGAGTGGATCGATGTGCTGTTTACGGCCCGTGATACGATCTAACAGTATTACGGTACAGCATCCGGGCCACTAAAGGCCTGCTGCGCAGGATCCGTCCAGTGTCGGGCGAACCCTGCGCGATGCTTTTACTGGTGATGGGTCAATTGGCGCTCAAGGGCGGCATTCAGCGCGTCCACATCGCCGTTATGGCGGGCCAGATAGGAGCTGTAATCGCCGCGCTGGTTCATGCGCAGGCTGGCACCTTCACCGTACATGTCCACCACCTTGGGCGGGTTGCCGCCGATGATGAGCTGCATGTTGACTTCCGGCTGGCCTGGACGGTCGATCAGTGCATTGACGCGCTCTCCTTCGGGGATGGTGCTTGTGCTGGTGACGCGGAAGCTCACACCCTGATAGTTGCCGATCTGGTCCGTGATGGTGTTGACCAGCACCTGATCGAACAGGGAGATGTACTTGTCACGCTGGGCGGGAGTGGCAGTCCGCCAGTACTTGCCGAGGCAGTAACGGCCGATCCCGGTAATGTCGACATTCTCCTTGAGTAGCGGGAGAACCTCTTTCTTCTTTTCGCTCAGCGGCTTGTCCGAATTGACGACGGCTGCCAGACGGCCACCGAAGGAGTTCACGAAATCCGTCGCCGTGCTGGCATGCGCGGCTCCGGTTGCGACGGCGAGGGAGACGACGGCACCGAGAACAGTGCGGCGCGAGAATACGTTGAACATGTCGTTGTCCTCAGTTGTACCAGTCAGGGGTGGTTGCGCGGTCATCGCCCTTGATGGTGTCGATCTGGCTCTGGCGGTTCTGTTGCCACGCACTCCGGATGTAGGAATACGGGTCGAGGCTGTCCTGTTCCAGATGGTCGATCTGGTCGATGGAGCTGGCGTAGCCTTCCATGGTCCCGGCCACGTTGTAAGCCCAGTTGAAGGTTAACAGATCATAGCCACGAGGCACATAGTTGATCGGCGTCAGACCCTGGCTGATGCCGTAGCCAATGCCATCACGGATATTGGTCGGCCCTATGAATGGGACAAACAGATAGGGGCCGCCCGCAACGCCCCAGCTTCCCAAGGTCAGGCCCGGATCGGTTTCATGCTGCTTGTAGCCCACCAGGCCCGCGACATCGAAGAAGCCCCCAACGCCAGCGCTCATGTTGATGGCAAAACGCATGAAGGCGTCTCCGGCGCGACGCGGCTTGCCTGCACCGACATCCGAGAAGAACACCGCAGGCTCGCGCCAGGTTTCATTCACGTTCGCAATGGAATGACGCACGGGCTTGGGAACAGCCCAGATCCAGGCCTTGCCTACCGGACGCAGGACCTTGTGGTAGGCCCACATCTGAAGGTTGTACATTTTGCGGTTCATGGGTTCGTAGGGATCGTTGGCGGCTTTGTAATCTGCCAGATCGTCCGGATCCGTCGGAGGAGGGTTCCGCAGTGACCCGCAGGCGCCAAGCGTCAGCAGGGCGAGCACGCCTGCGAGAGCTCTGCCGCGTCGTGACATGTGACGCGAGTGCGTCTCCCGGATTGCGTTGTCGTCCTGCCGAAAGTCCATAACCATCCCCAAAATACCCTTCCCGGCCCAGTGCTCACGAAGAAGTCACCGGAAAACGGAAATTTTCGTAATCCGTTCCCTGAAGGACTCCATGAACTCCGATCGGCCACGCGCCATCCGTCGCGGAAAACTGCGGAGGGGCGTAGTCATAACGTATCCTCCGATAGCGTGCATCCCTGTATGTCTGCAAATGCTGCTCGTTTGAAGAGGTTAGATGCTTTAACGATCCAGATGCTTTCCGGCTGCTTTCCTCGCTTTGACCCTTCGAGATTTTTGGGATCAGTGTGACCTCAATTCAACATCCGGGAGGTTTTCAATGTCCAGATTCTTCGGTTCGAAGGGTGCGCTTCTCGCGACTGTCGGGGCTCTGGCCCTGAGTGCCGGTGTGGCACAGGCGCATCCCACCGTGGCCAGTCAGCCCTGGGGCAGCACGCCGGATGGCAAACCCGTGCGGATTGTGACTCTGAAGAACGGCCTCGGCACGACGGCCCGTATCATCACCTATGGCGGCATCATCCAGTCCGTCGAGACGCCGGACCGCGAAGGGCATGTTCAGGATGTGGTTCTCGGGTTCGACAATCTGAAGGGGTATACGGTCGACAGCGCGAAGGGCGGTCTGTTCTTCGGCGCCATCATCGGTCGTTATGCCAACCGTCTCGCGGGCGGTAATTTCCCCGTTGATGGCAAGATTTATCACACGGACGTGACGGCCCCGCCGAATGCTCTGCATGGCGGCAAGAAGGGCTTCGATAAGAACGTCTGGACGATCGAGAAGACCGGCACCAACGACAATGGCGCGTATGTGACGCTCAAGCTGGTCAGCCCGGACGGCGATCAGGGCTTTCCGGGCAAGCTGACGACGCATGTGACCTATACGCTGGGCACGGACAACGCCCTGTCGCTGCATTATGTCGCCACGACCGATGCGCCGACGGTTCTGAACCTGACGAATCACAGCTACTGGAACCTGAACGGTGAAGGTTCGGGCTCCATTGAGCCGGAAATCCTTCAGATCAACGCGGATGGTTTCACGCCGACCGACGCAACGTCGATCCCGACTGGCCAGATCGCGCCTGTCGCCGGGACGCCGCTTGATTTCAGCAAGCCGACCGTCATCGGCGATCGTCTGCGTAGCAACGACCAGCAGATGATGTATGCGCGTGGTTATGACATGAACTGGGTCGTCAACGGGCCGTCCGGTCAGGCGCCGCGTCTGGCGGGTAAGGTTTATGATCCGCGTTCGGGCCGCAGCATGGAAATCCTGACGAACCAGCCGGGGCTTCAGGTCTATACGTCCAACTCGCTTGATGGCGGTTATGCCGGGGTGTCCGGTCATGCCTATCGTCAGGGCGATGCGATTGCATTCGAGGCCGAGCATTATCCCGACAGCCCGAACCATCCGTCTTTCCCGACGAC
Source organism: Gluconobacter kanchanaburiensis NBRC 103587 (assembly GCF_007988905.1). Taxonomy (GTDB): domain Bacteria; phylum Pseudomonadota; class Alphaproteobacteria; order Acetobacterales; family Acetobacteraceae; genus Gluconobacter; species Gluconobacter kanchanaburiensis. Next base: position 61,840 of record NZ_BJVA01000012.1, on the reverse strand, counting down.
TGAACTCAAGCCGGGTCAGACGTTCGATTACACGACGATTTTCAAGTTCTCGAACAAGTAAAAGACATCAGGGTCCGGGGCGCAGGCTCCGGACCCTGAGTGCTTTATGCCGGGCGGGGGGTGGTGCTCACGATCCGTGCTGGATTGCCGACGGCGGTGGAATAGGCCGGGATATCTTCCAGAACCACCGAAGCCGCGCCGATCCGGGCATATTCTCCGATCACGAGACGACCGAGGATTCTGGCTCCAGCGCCGATCATGGCCCCGCGCCGCACGATGGGGTGACGGTTGCCGCTCAGCTTGCCCGTGCCGCCCAGCGTGACATCCTGAAACAGCGAGACATCATCCTCGACGATGCAGGTTTCGCCAATGACGATCCCCGTTCCGTGGTCGATACTCAGCCGGCGCCCGAGACGGGCCGCAGGGTGAATGTCGATGGCGAAAAGCTCGTTGATCCGGCTCTGGAAATGATGGGCCAGATGCTGGCGGCCTTTCGTCCAGAGATGATGCGAGATCCGGTAGGCCTGAAGTGCCTGCCATCCCTTGAAGAACAGGAAGGGCGTGACGAGGTCGGGGCAGGCCGGGTCGCGGTCATAGGTCGCGAGAATATCGGCAGCCGCGGCTTCGGCGATATCGGGATCGGCGCTCAGGATCGAGGCGACGAGCCGGGTGATGCTCGTCGCTGGAATGGAGCGGTCCGCAAGTTTCGTGCCCAGCAGGGAGGCCAGCGCGGACGCAAAATCCGGATGGTCTCCGATATTGGTGGAAAACACATCCTGGATCAGCGGATCATGGCAGCTGCAGGCTTGGGACTGCATGTCCTGCCAGAAGGCCGTGAGGTCCGATGTTCTTTCGGGGGGTGTTTCTGTAGCGGCTCGCGTCATACGCCCATGGCCTTTCTGACGAAGGCCCGGCGGAGGGCGGGAAAGCGCTGGACGCCCGCGATGCCCATATCGCGCAGACGGCGCAGGACGGGATTGTCGTTCCCGAACAGGCGCTCAAGCGCGTCCGTTGCGGCGAGCATGGCCATGTTGCCGGGGCGGGTGTTGCGCTGATAGCGGACCAGAAGCTCGCGGCTTCCCATGTCCTTGCGATTGCGATGCGCCTCGATCAGCAGCTCCGCGAGTGAGATCACGTCCCGGAAGCCGATGTTCAGGCCTTGCCCTGCAATCGGATGAATGCCGTGCGCTGCATCGCCAGCCAGAGCGAGGCGCGGACCGATATAGCTGTGGGCATATTGGGCCGAGAGTGGATAGATCCAACGACGACCGGTCGGGGTGATCTCGCCCAGATCTTCGTCCGCCATGCGGGCCTTGATTTCACGGGCGAAAATCTCGTCCGGCAGGTCATGGAAGCGCTGGGCGCGGCCTTCGCCTTCGGCCCAGACGATGGCGGAGCGGTGCGGGTGTTCAGCGGTGCCGGGCATCGGCAGGCGTGCGAACGGACCTTCCGGCAGGAAATGTTCGAGCGCCACGCCATGATGCGGCTTTTCATGCGCGATTGTCGCGACGATGCCGTATTCATTATAGGGAATTTTCGTCAGGCCGATCCGCGCCTGACGGCGAAGCGGGGAACGACGTCCTTCCGCTGCTACGGCCAGTTTCGCCGTTACGGTTTTGCCTGAGGCCAGACGGATGGAGACATGATCCGGGTGGAACGTGAAATTTCCCAGATCCGGCGCATGCACATCAAGGCTGTCATACTGCTTCAGCGTCTGGTTGATAGCCAGTCGAAGGTCCCGTGCCTCAACCATCCAGCCAAAGCTCTGGCCTTCTGGCGCATCTTCCGGGCCGAAATGCAGCGTTAGCGGGGAAGGGGCCTCGTGAGGGCGTCCGTCCGCCACGAGGATTTCATGGATCGGCTGGGCCACATTGGGCAGATTGTCCCAGATGCCCGCCTCCGCGAGCATCCGGCGGGAGCCTTCCGCGATGGCATAGGCCCGACCATCCAGAGCCGGATCTTCCATGCCGGGCAGGGCATTGCGGTCGATGAGCAGGACGCGCACGCCCTCTGCCGCCAGACGACACGCCAGCGTAGCGCCTACAGGGCCGGCGCCGTTGATGCAGAGGTCGTAATGGGTTTTTTTCATCGTACTCATCTCCCTGCCCCTGTCCTACTCCTGCGATGGTTCGAGCGGAAGGGGGCGCTTTCCTTATGGAGGGCAGCGGGCGAGACGCATCTGAAGCAGCGTGAGGGCAGCCTGATGGAAGCTGCGCTCGGGGTGTTCCCGGCAGTACTGGATGAGAAAGGCTTGATCCTCGCGCACCACTTCGGGCGTCAGATTAAGCGTCATCACGCTTTTTCCGTCCTGGTGGCGGGCGGCGTTGATGGCCGTTACAAGCCCGAGGTACCAATTGCAGAATATGACGCTGACGGGGGACGTCGTGTCGGTGACGGCCTGCGTGAAATCCGCGCAGGATCGCGTACCCGCACCGTAAATCAGGGGATGGTTCAGCCATTCTGCATCGTAGCTCGAATATTTTCGGGCTCGCTCGGCACGGCGAACTGGAGTTCGTCATCGCTTTTGATAACGTTGAACCACTTTTGCAGTAGCAGGGGCCTGCCGGACCAGAGGGGGAGCGCGTAATCTTGAGATTGTACCCCATGGGGGCTTTCTTAAATTTCTGAACTATAACGTTCAAGACAGACTGAAAATAGATCTATGGTCCATAGTAAAACTGTCTTTTTTGCGCGGAAAATGGATGTCTCGGTCTTCTAAGGGCCGTTTCTGTGCTTTCCTGGAAAGGAATTCGACAGGCACGGACCCTGATGATTTCACTCTAGGTACGCGATTCGGGAACGATCTGCGGCCGATGATGTTGTTTTGTGGAGAGCCGCGCCGAGACAGCAAGAAGATAAGGAATCGCAGAACGCATGATTGAAAACTCTTACGTCAGGTCCATCACACGGCTCGGACATCTGCTGGACTGGCTTCCGTCTCCGCTGGGCTCGATTCTGATTCTGGTGTTCGCTGCGGGTATCGCGCTGCTGTCCAGCCGCATCATTACAGATGCCCTCCCGCGGCTGCCGGGCCTGCGGCGTGTCCAGTTTATTCATGCCATTATTGCGCGGCTGCGGGCGCCTATCCGCAATGGTTTGATGATCATTGCTGCCAGTGCCGCCCTTCAGGCCACGGTCGGCTTTACGGATGCGACGACGTCGTTTCTGGAACAGGTCTTCATTTGCCTTTTCATTCTCAATCTTGGCTTTGGCATCATCCGGACGTTCCGCCTGCTGACGGATCAGTACCTGACGCGGATCAGTGCGAGGGACCATGCGGATGACATCACCGTCCGCTCCCATCAGACGCAGATCCGTGTCCTGCGTCGACTGATCGAGATTTCGTTCGGTGTGCTGACGGTCGCGTCCTCGCTGATGGTGTTTCACTCGGTCCAGAAATTCGGTGTGTCGCTGTTTGCGTCTGCTGGTGCGGCATCGCTGATCGTCGGTCTGTCGGCCCGTCCGGCGCTGACGAACCTGATCGCGGGCATCCAGATTGCCGTCACGCAGCCTATCCGGATGGAGGACATGCTGATCCTGAACGGGGACTGGGCGTGGGTTGAGGAAATCAATGCGACCTATGTTGTTCTGCGGACCTGGGACCGTCGTCGGTATATCGTGCCGATCTCGTACTTCCTGGAGAATCCGTTCCAGAACTGGACGCACAGCTCACCATCCCTGATTGCCTCGCTGTTCCTGTGGCTGGATTATCAGACGCCGGTGGACCGCCTGCGGGAGATGTATTTCGAGGAACTGGCCAAGTGCCCGGACTGGGATCAGGACAAGACCTCCATCGGTTGTCAGATCGCGGACAGCAACGCGCAGGTCATGTCCATCCGTCTGATTGCCGGTGCGCCTGATGCGAATTCCATGTGGGATCTGGCCTGCGACATCCGCGAGCGCATGCTGCGCCGGCTGCGTCTTGAAATGCCGGAATGTCTGCCGCGTGGCCGCACGGCCATCGTCCCCGGCGCGCCCGAGCAGAACGCATGGCCGGATGCTCTGGTCGCCCCGCCCGTCAACCGGCCGCAGGATGGCCCCTATCGCGGCCCGGATATGCCGGTGTCCCCTCCTGCTGCAACGCCCGGACGCCCCTGAGGCGGAGTATTTGGGCAACAGCGTCTCTTATTCATGGGAATTTCACCGGAAACGGCATGATCGGGCTGCCAATATCATTATGAGACTGGCATGATCTGGGGCATACTCTGACAAAGATTACCCGATCGCAACGAGGATATGCCGTTCGTGAAGCTCGTTACTGCCATCATCAAACCGTTTAAGCTTGATGACGTCCGCGAAGCCCTGACACCTCTGGGTGTGCAGGGCCTGACTGTTACGGAGGTCAAGGGATTCGGTCGCCAGAAAGGACAGACCGAAATCTATCGTGGCGCCGAGTATCACGTCAGCTTCCTGCCCAAGCTCAAGATCGAGGTCGCCGTTTCCAACGCGATCGTCGAAGACGTGATTGAAGCCATCATGACCGCGGCCCGGACGGGCAAGATCGGTGACGGCAAGATCATGGTCTCCAGCCTCGATCAGCTCATCCGGATCCGTACGGGAGAAACCGGCGAGGGCGCACTGTAATGCGGACGCCCATCGATACGGGCGATACGGCCTGGATGCTCGTTAGCACGGCTTTCGTGCTGATGATGACCATTCCCGGCCTCGCGCTGTTCTATGGCGGCATGGTCCGCAAAAAGAACGTGCTGGCCACGCTGATCCAGTCTTTCATGATCTGCTGCATCGGTAGTCTCGTCTGGATGGTCGCGGGTTATAGCCTGGCCTTCTCGACGGGGTCGCCGTGGATCGGGGATTTGTCCCGTGTCATGCTGCACGGGGTTGCGGACAACTTCCGTGACGGCGTGGACTCAGCCTTCACGCTCGGTGCGGGTACGGCTGCCGCCGTGCCGATGACGATTCCCGAGAGCGTCTATATGATGTTCCAGATGACGTTTGCCGTCATCACCCCGGCGCTCATCACAGGCGCCTATGCCGAACGCATGAAGTTTTCCTCCATGTGCCTCTTCACGGTGGCTTGGCTGCTGCTGGTTTATGCCCCGGTCGCACACTGGGTCTGGAGCCCTACTGGATGGGTTGCGGGGCTCGGCGCGGTGGACTTCGCCGGCGGTACGGTCGTGCACATCAACTCCGGCGTGGCGGGTCTGGTCTGTGCGATCATTCTGGGCCGTCGCAAGGGCGTGGGTACGGAAGACTTGTCTCCCTTCAACCTGACCTACGCCATCATTGGCGCGTCCCTGCTCTGGGTCGGCTGGTTCGGCTTCAACGCGGGCTCCGCGCTGGGCGCCAATGGCCGCGCAGGGATGGCGATGCTGACGACGCAGGTCGCGGCCGCCGCGGGCGGCGTGGCATGGATGATCGTCGAATGGGCGCGGACGGGCAAGCCGACGGCTCTGGGCATCATTTCGGGTGCGGTGGCCGGTCTGGTTGCCATCACCCCTGCGGCGGGGTTCGTACTGCCGGGAAGCGCGGTCGTCATCGGCCTGATCGCCGGAGCAGGGTGCTTCTGGAGCGCCACATGGCTCAAGCACCGCTTCGGTTATGACGACAGCCTCGATGCGTTCGGTGTTCACGGTACGGGCGGTATCATCGGCGCGATCCTGACCGGGGCGTTCGCCTATGGTCCGCTGTCGGCCACGTCCTCCAATCCGGTCGGGACAGTCGCAAGTGTCCATCAGGTGTTGGCACAGATCGAAGCAGTCGGCGTCACCGTCGTCTGGTGTGTGATCATGACGACGGTGATCCTCAAGGTTCTGGATCTGGCGATGGGCCTGCGGGTCTCACCGGAAGAGGAACTTGAAGGTCTCGACATGGTTCTGCATGGTGAGCGCATCAACTGATTGCGCTTCTCCAGCGGTCAGGTAGCGGGAGGCCGTCCTTTCCCGCTGGTTTCAGAATGAAGGTTCTTTCTGCATGACGTTTACAAAAACCCTTTCCGGCCTCTCCCTCGCAGCCCTTCTGGCCGCAGGTCTGAACGTCGCTCCTGCCCATGCGATGACGGCCAAGGAATGCCATGCCGCATTCAAGACGGCCAAGCAGAACGGCACTTTGAACGGCCAGTCCTACAAGGCCTTCAAGGCCGCGTCCTGTGGTGATACGGCCAAGGCCGCCGCTACCACCACGCCTGCTGCGACTGCCCCCGCTGCGGCTCCAGCCACGACAGCGCCGGTAAGCGCCGCGCCTGCGGATTCGTCTCCGGCTGGTACGAAAGCCCCGATCGCTCCCAAGGCGTCTACGGCGTCCTCTGGCAATGTCGTGTTCCCGACCACCATTTCTCCGGAATTCAGCAAGCTCTCTGCTGGCCGCGCCCGCCAGAAGACCTGCGTCGCACAGTACAACGCCAACAAGGCGAATGGCGGCAACGGTTCCCTGAAATGGATCCAGAAGGGCGGTGGCTACTGGTCGCAGTGCAACGCACGTCTCAAGGGCGAATAAGGTTCGTTTTTAAACAAAAGGTGCTTTCTCTCATGGAAGCGCCTTTTTTAAACTCCCATTCCAAAGTTGTTGGAATGATGGTTTCGCGAAATCATCAGATTTTCCTATATCCTTGCCATTCTGCTGTCACGGATTCACCGTGTTCCTCATGGGTCAAATGGATATAAAATCCTCCGATCTGCTCTAAGGGGATACAGTCATCGACTTCCATGAGGTTGTCTTTGTGACGGTGAGAATGATCGGGCAAAAGAGTATTCTTGGCCTTTGATTTTGCTTGATCGGCTGTTTCAGCTACCAAGAATGCAAATTCATGCTCTTCCCTTAGGTCGCCTTTTTTGTAACCACCCATATTTATGAAATACAGTTTCTCTTTATGGGCTGGTTTTTCTTTTTCCAACGTCACCCTGAAGCCGTCAGCCCATTCCACCACGCCATAGGCATCAATGTGGAGAGAATCTCGTGTGCCGAACCAGCGTGCGGCGAGAGCGGGATAAGCGTCTTCTGTTTGTCTGGCGACGGCAAACTGGACGTCATGGACCTCGATGTTCGCTCCGGGCACTGAACCGCCGAGATAGAATATGAATAATTTCATATCGTTCCTGTAAAAAGAGAGCATGGCTCTGTCGCCTGTATTTTTAGAGCAGCGACCAGCTTAACCTTTATTGCCGCATCCGTCGTTCAGCGGAAAAACAACCACCCGCTGGCATAGGAGAGCCAGATGTCGTGATGGGCGAACCAGTCCGAGCCTAGCAGCATGTCGGCCTGATCGTGGACCGGGGCGACGGTCAGGACGGGGCGGGTCCAGACGGTGCCGCCCAGTTCGAAGCGTCTGAAATGGTGCCAGTGATACGCGCGTTCGTGCAGATCCACGCCCGAGGTCATGCCGCCTGGATCAAGGGCGAGCTGGTCGTCCGTCAGGCCGAGACGATGGGCGAAATCCGTGCTGACGATATGCGAGCGCGCGCCACTGTCCAGCAGGGCCGTTCCGCTTAGTCCGTCCAGTGTGAAAGGGAGCAGCAGGCGGTCGGAGATCCGACGGACGGGCACGCTCGTCCAGTGGCCGCTCCAGACGGGTGGGGGCTGGCAGGCATGGGAGGCCAGATGGACGCGCCATAATGTCAGGCGCTGGTGCGGGACGTCGAATTCCAGATCGTAATCCGCCAGCACATCCGCGCCGAGCAGCCCGAAAACGGGCGGTGTGATCATGGGAGAGCCGGGAAGGGTGCCGACCGCCATCGTTCCGGCCCCGAGCGCGAGTTCTCCCGAATGGGGTGTGCCGAGTTTCAAATCCTGTATCCGGACATTCGGCACGACGCGCGGGGCACCGTTCGGACCCTGCATCATTGTCCGATGCTGGGGATCGGGCGGCAGATGGAAGGCCGCAACACCTCCCGGAGTCATGAGGCTGCCTTCGGAGCCCGTATCGACGATCATCGAGGCACTGTGGCCGTTCACTGTCACCGGGACGCTCAGATAGCCGCCATCATCGCGCAGTGGTAGCACGACGGCACGTGCCATCTCGCAGACTGGAGCCGCATGCGCTGTCGTCATGCACAGGCCCAGAATCAGCGCCGTTATGGAAAGACCGCGTTTCATGCGCCGCCATCCGCACGGGGATGGGCTTTGCGCCACACGTCCAGAAGGTGTTTTTCGTCCGCCAGCGTATAGGCCTGCGTCGTGGAGAGGCTGGCGTGGCCCATGAGTTCCTGAATGGTGCGCAGGTCCGCTCCGCCCTCCATCAGATGCGTGGCGAAGGAATGGCGCAGGGCGTGGGGCGTTGCGGAATCCGGCAGCCCCTCGCCTTTGCGCCAGTTCCGCATGGCGCGCTGGGCCACACCGGGATTGAGGCGGCCGCCCCGGACGCCACAGAACAGGGGCGCATCGGGCGCGGGCGTGGGATGGGCAGCTTTCCAGTTTTCCAGTGCCTCGATCACCGCCGGAAGTAGGGGTACGAGCCGTTCCTTGCCGCCCTTTCCAACCACGCGAAGCATGTTCTGCCCCGCATTCGTCATGTCCCGGATGTCGAGCGACAGCGCCTCGCCGATCCGCAGCCCCGTGCCGTAAAGCAGTGTGAACAATGCCCGGTCGCGCAGGGCGGCCTGACTGGTCTCGGCATCGTCGGAAATACCTTCCGGGGCCGCTAGAGCCGCCTCCTGTCCCAGCGGACGTGGCAGGCGTTTTTTCGTTCGCGGCGTAGCGAGCAAAGATGGCGCAGGGTTGGAGAGATCGTGCCGCACGGCCAGATACCGGAAAAAGGACCGTAGGGCTGAGACATGCCGTGCCCGCGAGCGTGCCCGCGAGTCGGCGCTGGTAACGCGACGGGTCGGTTTTTCGCTGCGGGCCGTTTCATGCGCGAGCCAGGCGCGCAGGTCGGCAAGGGACAGCTTCCTCAGATCGGTCAGTGTCACATCCCCGCCCAGATGCTGCTGAAAAAACGTCAGCGCCAGCAGGATGTCGTGGCGATAGGCCTCGACCGTGCGCGGGCTGGAGCGCTTTTCATGCGTCAGCCATTCGGTCCAATCGCGCAGAGCATCGAGCGCCATCAGGGATGCGGTCATGGCATTTCGGAGCGGGGGAGGTTAGACACGGTCATGGCATCCAGCAGCCTATCCAAGCCTGATCTCCGGCGAAAGCCACCTTCCACCGGAACGCGCGTTTCGGTACTCGTGCCGCTGCCGTTTCCGGGGCCGCTCGACTATCTTGCACCCATGCCGCTTGAGCCGGGAGACCTCGTGACGGTCCCTTTGGGACGTCGTGAAACCGTGGGCTGCGTTTGGGAAACCGATCGTACCCTGCCTGCCGATTTCGCCTTGCCGGTGGGACGTGAACTTCCGCTCGAACGTCTGCGGCCGGTTGTTGGGAAGCTGGATGTGCGCCCGCTTCCGCAGAGCCTGCGCCGTTTTATCGACTGGGTGGCGGCCTATACGCTCACGCCGCCCGGGCTGGTTCTGGCGATGGCGACGCGCATTCATCTGAAAGATGCACCCAAACCCACTTTGGGCTGGGTGCGGACGGAAGCGCCGGAAGGCGATCTGCGCATTACGCCCGCGCGCCGGTCCGTGCTGAATTTTGCGTCTTCCATACCCATGAGCACTGCCGAACTGGGGGATCGCAGCGGGGCGAGTGCGGCCGTCATTCGCGGTCTCGCTACGGCTGGTCTGCTGCGGGAAGCCGTCATCGCTCCGGCTGCTCCGTTCGGTCTGCCGGACCCGGCGCATGGCGCGCCGAAACTTTCCGAAGAACAGGCTGAGGTCGCGCAGGAATTATGCAGCCCCGTCGAGGCTGGGCGGTTTCAGGTCACGCTGCTGGAGGGGGTGACCGGATCGGGCAAGACGGAGGTTTATTTCGAGGCTGTGGCCGCCTGTCTGGCCAAGGGAAAGCAGGTTCTGGTCCTGCTGCCGGAAATCGCGCTGTCCGCTCAGTGGACGGACCGTTTCATCCGGCGTTTTGGGGCCGAACCTGCCATCTGGCACTCCGATCTCGGGGCCAAGCGCCGGCGCGAGACATGGCGCGCCGTGGCGGAAGGCAATGCCCGCGTTGTGGTGGGGGCCCGTTCAGCACTCTTCCTGCCGTTTGCTGATCTGGGCCTCGTCGTGGTGGACGAGGAGCATGAGAGCGCTTTTAAGCAGGAAGAGGGCGTCATGTATCATGGGCGGGACATGGCGGTTGTTCGCGCCCGTCTGGCGGATGCACCGGCCATTCTCGTCTCCGCCACGCCATCGCTCGAAACGCTTGCGAATGTGGAGAGCGGACGCTACCGGCACGAACTTCTGACCGCACGGCATGGTGGGGCGACCCTACCGGATGTGTCGTTGGTGGATATGCGGGCAGACCCGCCCGAACGCGGCCTGTTTCTGTCGCCCAAGCTCTGCACTGCCATTGATGAAACGCTGGAGAAGGGGGAGCAGGCCATGCTGTTTCTCAACCGGCGCGGCTATGCGCCCCTGACGCTGTGCCGGGCCTGCGGGCACCGGATGCAGTGTCCGAACTGTTCAGCCTGGCTGGTGGAGCATAGGGCGCGGGGCATTCTGACCTGCCATCATTGCGGGCATAACGAGCGGATTCCGAAGGACTGCCCGGAATGTCACGCCGAGAATTCGCTCGTGCCCATCGGGCCGGGAATTGAGCGCATCACGGAAGAGGCCAAGCTGCGGTTTCCGGAAGCGAAACTGCTGGTGATGTCCTCTGATACGCTTGGCTCCCCGGCAGCCACGGCGGAGGCGGTTCGGAAGATTTCGGACGGGGAGGTCAATCTCATCATCGGCACGCAGATCGTCGCTAAGGGCTGGCATTTTCCAAAGCTGACGCTCGTGGGCGTCGTGGATGCCGATCTGGGGCTTGGAGGCGGGGATCTGAGGGCGGCGGAGCGGACCGTGCAGCTTCTGCATCAGGTCGCGGGCCGTGCAGGGCGTGCGGAGCACCGCGGGCGCGTGCTGCTCCAGAGTTATGTCGGCGAGCATCCGGTCATGACGGCTCTGGTCTCCAACGATTTCCAGACTTTCATGGAACAGGAAGCCGAGCAGAGACGGCCTTCGTTCTGGCCGCCTTATGGACGGCTAGCCGCGCTGATCGTGAGCGCGCCCAATGCGGATGCGGCCGACGCGTTGGCGCGTGAGATTGCGCTCTCCGCGCCGGAGCGGGAAGGGGTGCAGGTTCTGGGACCAGCGCCGGCCCCGCTCGCTGTCCTGCGCGGACGACACCGGCGCAGGCTGTTGTTACGGACGATGCGGGGCATTGCCGTACAGCCGATCCTGCGTCAGTGGCTTGGGGATATCAAACCTACGGGCGGAGCCAGGGTCGATATTGATATCGACCCCATTTCCTTCCTCTAGGGCTGGAAAATCAGCCCTTGCGCTTGCGGAAAAACTCGACCGAAGCGGTCACGACCGCGATTACGGCCAGAATCTGCTGGAAATACGGGCGGAAGCGCTTGGGTCCGAATGTCGCCATGGCGGTCATGCCGGCGAGGCCGATTTCCCGGGCGCGCGTGGCCTTCTGACAGCAGGCCTTCATTTTGGAGCAGCAGCCCTTCTTGGAGCTGACGTCTGCGATGGTGGTTTCGGGGGCGGGGGATGACTTGGTCATGGGGGATCTCCTGAAAAATGGAATCAGGGGATCAACACGCGACATTACAAGGGGTTGCCAGAGCAGTACGTGCAAGCCATGGCGCAGAGACGTCAGTCCTGCTGGCCGTCGCGGGCCTTTTCCAGTGTTTTGAGCTGTGTGTCGGAATCGGGGGATTTCGGGTTCAGAAGCAGCATCTGGTGGAACGCCCTCAAGGCGGCTTCGGGCTCGTGCCGGTCATGTTCGGCTTCCGCGAGCATGCCCCATGCGGTGGGATCGCCGGGGTCGGCCTGAAGAACGACGCCCAGATCGGTGATCGCGCCGTTATTGTCCCCTGCTGCCAGACGGATAGCTGCACGCTGACGGTAGAGGATGGGCTGGTCGGGCTGGATGGTGATGGCGGCGGTCAGGTCGTCCTGTGCCTGCTGGAAATCATGTTTTTCCAGCGCATCATGCGAATCGCTGATGAGCATCTGCACGCTGCCGGTCAGGGCGCGGCTGCGGAGGCCTTCTGCGCGTTCGGAAATTTCGCCAGCCTGTTTTTCGTTCCCGGCCATGGCGAGCGCTTTTTCCGCATCCATGAGGCGGTCATGGAGCGTCTTGCGTGGCGGGCGGGGAGAGGGGGCGGGTGTTTTGGCAGCCGGAGATGCTGCGGGGCCGGGCGCGGCAGAATGTGCGGCGGGTGCGGCGTGAACTGGCAGAAAAGTCAGGGCCGGGCTACAAAGCAGAACGGCGCCAGCCATCAGCCAGCGCCGCCTGTCCGTCATCCGGCAGACCAAGGGGTTCAGCCCTGGCGAGCCTTCATGCGCGGGTTCTTCTTGTTGATGATGTAAACGCGACCGCGGCGGCGGACAACGCGGCAGTCCTTGTCGCGGACCTTGGCGGACTTCAGGCTGTTGCGGATCTTCATGGTTGCAGGCTCTCGACGGGTAAGGCCCTTGCGGACCGGACAGCGGGCCGGAACGCCCGCGAAAGAATGGCCCCGATTACCCATCCCACCCTGTAGAGTCAAGCTAACACGCCATCCGGGTGGCGGAATTCCTTGATGCTGCCGATTTGCAACAACCTGCAACAGCCTCGTTCAGGGTCTTTGTCCGGCCCGCGTTTTCTCCTAACCTCCATTCTCATGATCAAGCGCCATTCCCGCCCCGCCCTGCTGCTGGCCCTTCTTCCTCTCGCCGTCGCCCTTGCCGCGCCCGTGGCCGCAAGAGCGGATGACGGGGACGCCAAGACTAATGACGACGATCCCACGATCAACCAGCAGGGATTCGCCATCAACAAGATTCTTCGTGTGCTCCAGACCAATCCGGATGCCGCGGGCGACTCCTGCATCAACGCGCTCAAGGAAATGCATCAGGCCCAGACGGCCCTGGGCAAGGAAGAAGGCATCGATCCCGAGCATAATCAGGATATCGGTGTGGCGCGTGACGTTCTGTCGTCGGAAATGGAAGATGTCACGAATATGTGTGGTGCTGATGCCCGCACATATTGCCGAAAGTCTGCCTCTCATGCTGATCCCAAGCTGAGCGCGGCCTGCAAGGTCCTTCCCGAGGAAGAAGACTGACACTGCCGTCGCTCGGCTGAGGCCTGAAACTTCCTTTCAAAACATGTCCGGAGAACGCGAGGGCTAACTTTTCCGCGAGAGCGCTCCTAAGGTTACCTGTCTGATTCTGGTAATGAGAGCCGTGGAACTGTTTCCGGTGATGTCTGTGCAGGGTGGGGAGCATGGCTCTTGACTGCGGCACTACAATCAGTTTTCCGCCCCGGCTGGCTCCAGTTCAGTCTCAGGACATGGTGTGCACTTGTCCTGGCGCTTGGAACGGCGTTCTGGTCCCAGCTTGACTCCCCCGCTAGTGCCGGCGTGACAGTCATGATCCTGGCCCAGCCCCTGCGTGGTCAGGCTCTCTCCAAGGCCTTCTACCGCCTGGCGGGGACCGTGCTCGGTGTCAGTGTTTCCATCATTCTCGTTGCCCTGTTCAATCAGGAACGCGCCCTGTCGCTCGGGGGTGCTGCCCTGTGGATCGCGGCCTGTGCGTTTGTAGGTTCGCTGGAGCGAGATTTCCGCTCCTACGGCGCGCTGCTGGCGGGATATACTGTTGCTCTCGTCGCCATCCCCACGATGGACGATCCGCAGAATATCTACCCTGTCAGCATCGCCCGTGCCTCTGATATTGCCATTGGCGTGGCCTCGATCGCGGTCGTCAATATCCTGTCCGGATCACCCGAGGCCTGGCGACGTCTGTCCAAGGCCATGGAGACGCTGTCGCATCGCGTGCGGCAGACCGGAAAATCCGCCATCATGGGCGAGCCGATTGCGACTCCCGAGCAGATGATCGGTTTGAGTGGCGAAATTCTTGCGCTCATGACCCAGATTTCCTACGCCCGGACCGAAGTCGAGCGCGGGCGTCTGCGGATGGCGGGAGCAAGGCTGGGCATTATTGGTATGCTGACCGTCCTGACCACGAGCCGTGCGATCGCGTGGCTTTTGGAAACGGGCGGTATTTCCGACATCCTGATCCGTCATGTCCGGGCCTGGCATGAACGGTCCGAGGACGGCACGACCCGGCTTGAGACCATGGACACGATTCTGGATGACATCCGCGCGGAAGATCCGGACTTTGTTCCCTCCGCGCGTGAAGCCTGGTTTCTGGAACGGTGCTCCACGCTTCTCAGCAACCGTCTGCATATCCGCACGGGCATGAACACGCTCCTGCGTGCTACCCCGGCGGGCGATGCACTCAAGCTGGCCCATCTCGAGAGCAATCCGGATTATGTGACGGCGTTCATCAACGCGATTCGCGTGCTTCTGGGTTTCAGTGTTGCCGCAGCGCTGTGTCTGGCGACGAGTATCCCTGCTTCTGTCACGGCCCTGTCCCAGACCGCACTCGTGCTGACGCTGGCTTCCACGGCCATCGATACGGCGGAGTTCGGCAAGGGGGCCATTATCGGAATGCCCGCGGGCATTCTCGTTGCGGCATGGCTGGACTTCATGATTCTGCCACATGTGGGCAGCATGCTGAGCCTTGCCCTCGTACTCCTGCCGCAGACCATCATCTCCTGCCTGCTGCTGATGAACCCGAAAACCAGCGCCATTGGCTTTAATTACGGCGTCTTCTTTCTGGTCTTCATCGGGCTGGGAAATCATCACAACTACGATCCGATGGCCTTCATTACACGCAACACGTTCTATGCGATGGCTGCCGTTCTGTCTTTCGTGTTGCTGGTTCTGCTGTGGCCTCCTACGGCGCGGCGGCACCGTTTCAGGCTGGCGGTGTCCATCGCCTACGATCTGGAAACCCAGCTCGCCGGACATGGCGAGAGGATGGGGCCGCCGTTGCTCAGCCGGAAATATGAGCGTCTCAGCCAGTTCCTGATGTGGACGGAGCGGATGAAGGAGCCTGGCCTGCGCTCTCGGCGTGTGTTCAACCGTTTCGTGGCGCTGGAGGATTTTTCCAGCACGATTGCGCGCGTGCGACATTATCTGGATCAGGCGGGGCATCTCCATGGCCTCAAACCAATGGTCCGCCATGTCCGGCGGCTGCTGGCCCATGATCGGCTTGGCCTTCTGGAAGCCGAGATCCCGGAACTTCAGGCCATGTTCTTCGAACGGCTGTCCGATGGAATCCGCGAGGAACAGTCCATGATCATCAACTGTATCGGTGGTCTTGAAGCCGTCCGGACCATGGTGCGTCTGAACCGCTCCGCCGTGCATCACTACGGGATAGGACGCAAACGATGGTGATGACACAGGTTGTCGATCTCGATGGCGTGCTGGTCTCGGCTTTCGTGATCAATCTGGCGCTGGCGCTTCTGACGCTGGCCATCCTGCGCTGGATCATGGGCTGGTTCGATCTGTGGCGTTTCGTCTGGGATCCGCCCCTGGCCCAGTTCGGCATCCTGATCTGCCTGATCGGCCTTTACACCCTGATCCTCTGATCCTCTTTTGTTTTGAATAAAACCAAGGTGACCGTCCCGTGCTTTCCAGTGCCCATCGCCTGATCCGCTTTACCATCACGCTATGCATTCTCGTGGTGGCGGCGCTCGTGGTCGTCATCCTGTGGGACTACTACACGGCCTCTCCCTGGACTCGGAACGGACAGGTCCGTGTGCAGGTCGCCAATATCGCACCACGTGTTTCGGGACAGATTCTTGATGTACGGGTGAAGGACAACCAGTTCGTCCACAAAGGTGACGTGCTTTACGTCATTGATCCGTTCGACTTCAAGGTGGCGCTCGATACTGCTAAAGCACGTGTGGCCGAACGCAAGGCCGACTTGGAGTTCCGTGTTGTTCAGGCCCAGTGGCGTAAAGCCATCCCCGGCACGGCCGTCTCGGTCGAGGAAAAGAGGCAGTTTGAGGCTCTGTCCCAGCAGATGCAGGCCCAGTACGATGCGGCGCAGGCTGCAGAACGTCAGGCAGCGATCAATCTGGAGCGAACGGAAGTCCGCAGTTCCATCGACGGCATCGTGACCAACCTCATCATGCGTCCAGGCGATTTCGCAACCGCTGGTGTGGTCAACATCCATATTATCGACACTAGTTCCTATTGGGTGGACGGCTATTTCGAGGAAACCAAGGTCCATGACCTCGACGAGGGGGATCTCGTCCGTATGGATCTGATGGGCTATCACGATCCGCTCTTCGGCCATGTCGAGAGCATCACCCGCGGCATCGCCACCAACAATGCTCTCGTGAACAAGCAGGGTCTGCCGACCATCGATCCGGTTTATACTTGGGTGCGTCTGGCGCAGCGTATCCCGGTGCGCGTGAAGATCGACAAGATCCCCGATGATCTGACCCTGGCCGCCGGCATGACCGCCACCGTGACCGTCGTGTCAGAGGAAGGCAACCGCCGTCACCGCTCCACCCACGCCGCCTTCCAGCATTTTGGCGACGACATCCGGCATCTGTTCGGACATAGGTAAGCGCTCTGGAATAAAAGTTTTTGGTGAAGCTTTTTTCAAAAAGCTTCGATGCTCTCCGCCTTTTTTGAAAAAAGGCGGAACCCAAAAACTTTTATTCGTCTGGTCTTTTCAGGCCCGGTTGATGGCCCAGATGGCGAAGGCCTGAACGAGGGCGACTTCTTCCAGACGTTTGAAACGGCCAGACGAGCCGCCGTGGCCGGCTTCCATGTTGATGCGGCACAGGAACGGGCCGCCGGACGTGACTTCGCGCAGTTTGGCGATCCATTTCGCGGGTTCCCAGTACGTCACGCGCGGATCGGACAGACCACCCATCGCCAGAACCGGCGGATAGGCCTTGGCGGCGATGTTGTCATAGGGCGAATAGCTGGCGATCAGGTCATACGCGGCCGGGTCTTCCAGTGGGTTGCCCCATTCCGGCCATTCCGGCGGCGTGAGCGGCAGAGAGACGTCGGACATGGTGTTGAGCATGTCCACGAACGGTACCTGCGCGGCAATGCCAGCGAAAAGCTCGGGCGCCATGTTCGTGATGGCACCCATCAGCAGACCACCCGCCGAGCCACCCTGCGCCACGATGCGTCCGGCTGAGCCGTAGCCTTCCGAGACGAGATGCCGGGCGCAGGCAATGAAGTCGATGAAGGTGTTGGGCTTCTTCGTCCCGCGACCGTCCAGAAACCAGTTCCAGCCCTTTTCGGAGCCGCCGCGGACATGGGCGATGGCGTGAATCCAGCCCCGGTCCACTAAGCTGAACACGGTTGTGGAGAAATCTGCGTCCATGGCGATGCCGTAGGAGCCATATCCATACAGAAGCAGGGGCGCTGAACCGTCCAGAACCTGACCTTTGCGCATCAGGACGGTAATCGGAACCTGCGCTCCGTCGGGCGATGTTGAGAACAGGCGACGTGTCTCGTAGCGGCTCGCATCATGGCCGGACGGAACCTCGCGGATTTTTCGGAGGGTGCGCTCGCCGCTGGCCATGTCGTAATCGTACCAGTGCGCCGGATTGGTGGGGGACTGATAGATGTAGCGCAGGATCGGGGCGTCATATTCCAGCGTGCCCAGCATCGTCAGGTCATAAGCGGCCTCGTCCATGCCGATGGCTTTCGCCTGCGCCCGGACATCGCCCTGCGTGCCTTCGGGCACTACAAGAATATGGATGTTTCCGTCCCGCCGCTCGGCCCAGGCGAGATGCCCGCGTGAGGCACTGGCGCCCAGTAGATAGTGGCCCTCACGGTAGGGCACGAAGGGCGTCCAGTTCTCGCGTCCCGTGGCCGTATCAGGCGTCTGCATGAACTGGAAGTCCACGGCGCCACCGGCGTTGGTCAGGATGATGAAGCGGTCATTCCAGTGTGTCAGGGAATAGCGCTCGCCCCGCACCAGCGGTGCTGCCACGACGGGCAGGGCCGTCGGGTCGGAAGCCGGGATGAGCAGCGTTTCGTTCGTATCATGATCGCCGCGCTCGATGACGATCCATTTGCGGGAAGCGCTGACGCCGATGCTCAGGAAAAACCCCGGATCGGTTTCGTCGAACACCAGAACATCTTCGCCCCCCGTTAGCCGGCGGCGATAGATCTTCGAAGGGCGGCCATTATCGTCGCGGTAAATCCAGAACAGCCACTGGCTGTCGGGGGAAATGGCGAAGCTGCCTGTGGTGCTGGGGACGGGTTCGGCACAGAGTGTGCCTGTTTCCAGATCCTCGACCTGAATGCGATAGACCTCGGAGCCCTGAACGTCCTCGGCATAGACGAAATAGCGGTGGTCGGGGGAATGGTCGGTCTGCGAGAGCGCGTAATAGTCATGCTGTTTGGCCAGCGCATCGGCATCGAGCAGAACCTGCTCCGCTCCGCCACCGCGTGGGGAACGCACCCTTAGCGGATGTTGGGCGCCGTCTTCGAAGCGCACGGAATACTCCCACGGGCCGTCGGGAACCGGTACCGAGGATTCCGCGGGTGGAATACGGCCGATCATTTCCTGAAGTAGCGTCTCGCGTAGTGGCTCCATCCCGGCCAGCACCGCTTCCGCATAAGCGTTCTCCGCCTTCAGATGGGTGGCGATGTCTTCGCGCAGAACGGATGGATCTCGCAGGACCTGCTGCCAGTTTTCGTCCTTCATCCACGCATAGGAATCCGTGCGCGTGCGGCCAAGCTGCGTGGTGCTCAGTGGCTCACAACGGGCGACGGGAGGAACGGGTGTGGCGGAGGGGGCATCGGGGTGCTGGGACATGGGGTGACTGTGACGCAGAAACCATGCCTGTTCAATCCGGCCTGGCATGCGAAAACAGGCTTTCCTTCAGGATAGGTAAAACCGAATCTGGAAAAAGTTCCCGCATGACGGCCATGAGGAAAAAGACTCTCTGGAGAGAAACTACTGGTGTTTTCGAATGTTACTGAAGCACGGGAGCATCCTTCAAGATGTTCCAGGCTGGATTAATTGTCGTTTTCTTTTGAAAGAAACGCCAACTAGTCCTGTATACGGAAAGAAGAGTGCCATGATTTTCAATAAATATTTCGCTGTTCTTGCTGCTGCCGGTCTGACCATTTCGGGCGTAGCCGTCGCCCAGACGGTGCCGCCCATTCCGCAGAGCAGTCCCGTCCCGACAGTCGTGCCCGGAACACAGACAACCCTGCCGTCCGCCAATCTGCAGGCTGTTTCAGGGGGCAAGAACATTCTGACGGCTGCCTCGCCTGGTACGCTGGGCGCAGATGGTTTGCCGACGATCGAGAATGCGCAGGCAGGTAACGTTGCCGGACTGGGCTATTATTGCGTGAAGCACAAGCTGGTGCTCGGAACGTCTCCGATTGTCGCCGCTCGAACCCTGGCCAAGCGTCCAGACGTTCAGAATGATCAGTTCTATTCCCTTGGCGGCAAGGGGCTGCTCCAGACGGCGGGTGGCAATGTCTTCGACATCAGCACCCTGCCCAAAGACAAGCGTGTCACGACGTGTAATGACATCGTCAAGAAAGCCCAGTCCTTCGGAAGCTCGGCTGTCGTCGGACACTGATCGCTTCTCTGACACGTTGTGTCAGAACAAGCCCCGGTCCTTACAGGCCGGGGTTATTTGTGCTGTCTCAGGTTTCTAGGCGGTATTTCTGGAGCGAGGGCGGAAAAGAAACTGTTGGGGTATGGCGAGAATCAGCGCCGCGCAGGCTCTGTCCGGATCGTAGATTGTCAGGCTCGTGCCTTTGTATCGCGGGCTTGCAACAAGCGATGAAAGAATTCTGACGACCCAGTCCCGTTCTCCGTTTCTTGGTACATCAGGTCGGTGACCTTGCCCTCAAGCTCTTCTGGACCAATGTCCAGCGCGTTGAAAATATCGATCCGGTTGCACGCCATGTGCCTGGGATGTGGCCTTTATGAGGCGGGTTTAGTCCGAGGTTCGAGGGCGCAAGGATCAGATGCATCGAACGCCTCCGGATTTTTTTTACCTCAGCCTGTGAGCCGCTCCATGAGGGCCAGCCCTTCCGCATTGCCCAGAACCGCTGCTTTTTCCTGACGGGACAGGCGTTCCAGTGCGACCTCAAGCGAGGGCGCTTCTCGAAGTTTGACTAATCCAACAAGAAGGTTGGCGTCGATCGGGGCGCCCGGCTTTCGGGGCGGGGGCAGGGCGCCTTCATGCGCGGCAAGAAGCGGCGCGCTCTGGCGCAGAGCGGCAAAGGCTTCTTCGGGAGGGGCGTCGGGAGCATGGGCCGCGCGTTCCCGCGCCGCATCGTTTGCGGCTGCGAGCTGAAGGATCGGCGGTGGTGCGGTTTCCTCTTCGATCAGCAGCAGACCAGCACGACGCAGACCCAGCCCGACATCGCGGCTGGCCGTTAGTGCGGCAAGCGGAATGGCGAGCACCAGTCCGAGCAGCACGGGCGTCATCCACAGGAACAGAGCCTGAGACACGGACCATGCTGCAATGGCCAGAAGTAGGCCAAACGCGGTGTAGATCCAGTAACCGTGCGCCACTTCTTTCAGCGAAACCCGGCCATCGTCACGGTTCTGCGCGTTCCAGCCGGAATCCCGTCCCAGCAGGATCGAAATGACGCCAGATGTCTGGATCAGCATAGCGACCGGCGCGATCAGGCCCCCGATCAGGGTTTCCAGTACGATAGAGACCGCGAGCCTGAAGACGCCGCCAGACCCCTTGAGCGCCGCGCGATCGAACATCATGGCGATGAAGGCCAGAGCCTTCGGGGCGAGTAGAATGCCCATCGTTCCGATAAAAACGAGCTTGGCTTGAACGGGATCGACCCGAGGCCAGTGCGGATAGAGCGTGGGGGTCGAGCCAAAATATTCTGGATGGTAGAAATGCGATTGGAGCGAAATCAGAATGCCGAACAGCAGGAACAGCAACCACAGAGGCGACATGACATAGGAGCCGATACCCGTCAGCATATGGACGCGGCTGACCCAGTGCATGCCCTTTGTGCCGAGGATCTTGCTGTGCTGCAGATTGCCCTGGCACCAGCGACGGTCGCGGATGGCGACATCTGTCAATGATGGCGGGCTTTCCTCATAGGAACCGAACAGGCCTGGAACCATGTGAATGGCCCAGCCTCCACGACGCATGAGCGCGGCTTCCACGAAGTCATGGCTCAGGATATGGCCGCCAAAGGGGGCTTTGCCCTTCAGATGCGGCAGGCCGGCTTGTTCGGCGAAGGCCTGCGTGCGGATGACGGCGTTATGACCCCAGTAATTGCCTTCCGATCCGTGCCACCATGCAATGCCATGCGCGATCAGCGGTCCGTAAACGCGGCCCGCGAACTGCTGCATCCGGGCAAAAAGCGTGCGACCGCCTACGATGACCGGAAGTGTCTGGATCAGGCCCACGCCCTCATGCTGTTCCATGGCCGCCGTGATCCGGACGATCAGGCTGCCATCCATGACGCTGTCCGCATCGAGGGTGAGCATCTGCTGGTAGGATGCACCGAACCGTGTGACCCAGTCCCCGAGATTGCCTGCCTTGCGGTCCGTATTCTTGTGACGCCGCCGATAAAAGATCCGCTTTTCGCCGCTCGTGGCCTGCCGGAACGCGAGGAAGGCACGCTCTTCCTGCACCCAGACGTCTGGATTGGTCGTGTCGGACAGGATGAAGAAATCGAAAGCGTCGATCTGCCCGGTTGCGAGAATACTGTCATGAATGGCCCGCAGACCCGCGAGAACGCGCGTTGGGTCCTCGTTATAGGTCGGCATCAGGACAGCCGTGCGGCTTTTAAGTTCCGGCAATGGGCCGGTGCGGTGAATGCCAAGTCCCAGACCGCCACGACGGATCAGGGAGATGAATCCCCCAAGGCAGGAGGTGAAGGACAGTGCGATCCAGAAGGCCAGAATGGCGAACAGGACCAGAATAATGATTCCGAGCGTCGAAACGCCCAGCGAGTTGAAGACCTGATTGATGCGGTAGATGCCGTATCCCGTTAGCACAAACGCACCGCCGAAAACCATCAGGCGACGCAGCCATAGCAGGGATGGCGTGGTCGGCAGGATGCTGAACGGTCTGCCATGACGGTCCGGCTGCTGATGAAGGTTCTGGGCCTTCATGGCAAGCGGTGCCTCGGGTGGCAGGAATGGGGCGGAAGCCGGCGTGGCGGAGGAGGAAAACTCGGTCACGGGGTCCAATGGTACATCCATTTTTCTGAAATTGGTCCCTGATCGTTGGCGAGCTGGGCCTGAAGCTCGCATATCTTTGCATCTCCCGGCACGAACTCGAACGTCGTGCGCCATCCCTGGATTGAAGGATTGGGTTCGATCACCACGTTGCGGATCGTCCCTGGGGAGGCCTGTGAGATCAGATGAAAATTCGTACCCTGCGGAACGTTCTGGAACGGCGCGCCCGTGAAGTCGATCACAAAGAAGCGGGCATCCGCATGATCCGTCACGCTCCCGATCCGTGTAGCTGCAACCCGTGCAAGCTGCGTGGGCCACGGCGTGTCCCAGCCCCAGTACATCCGGTAGATGTAGCTGTATTCCTGTCCGCCCTTCATAGGCTGCTTCGGGCGCCAGAAGGAAACGATATTGTCGTTCACTTCATTGGGGGTCGGGATTTCCACAAGGTCCACCGCGCCGTCGCCCCAGTTCCCGATCGGCTCGATCCACAGGGACGGACGCTTCTCGTAATTCAGGGCAAGATCTTCATAATCGTGAAACGCCCTCTTACGCTGCATGAGGCCGAATCCGTGAGGGCTGCTGTCGGCGAAGGCCGAGAACTGAAGATCCGTCGGATTGATCAGCGGCCGGTAAAGCTGCTGTCCGGCGCCTGTCCAGATCTGAAGGGCTTCACTGTCATGCGCGGCCGGACGCCAGTCATCGACATGATTGTGCTGGTTGACGTCGAAATAGAACATGCCCGTAAGAGGAGCGATGCCGGATTCGGTGATGTCCTGACGTGGGAACAGCGAGGACTGCACGTCGAAAACGGTCGTATCGCCCGGACGGATCGTGAAGCGGAACGCCCCTGTCAGAGACGGGCTGTCGAGCAGCGCGTGAATGACGACGGATTCCACTCCGGGCTCCGGCTTTTCCAGCCAGAACTCTCGGAACAGCGCGAATTCTTCCCCCTTTGGGTTGCCGGTTCCGTCTGCGAATGCACGCGCCGACAGGCCGTAATTCTGCCCTTTGGCCACAGCGCGGAAATAGGATGCGCCGAGGAAAACCGCGCATTCTTCCATGACGCCCGGCGTGTTGATCGCATAGCGCAGACGCAGGCCGGAAAAGCCCAGATCATCGGTGACGCGCAGGACGGGATTGGAATAGGTGAAGAGATCCGGGTCGTAGGGAATGGGCGTGGACTGCCCGCCCGTAACCTCGTTCATGCCGATCCGCGGCCTGTACAGGAACCCGCGCGGGAAGAACTCCACGTCGAACGCAAGGTTCTGTCCGTGCCACAGGGCCTTATCGGGATTGAAGGCGATGCTGCGGAACTGGTCGAAGTCCATGTTCGCGATGGCATTGGGGAGTGTCGGCGACGGCGGAGAATAAGGCTTCTTCGACAGGCGCTGCGCTATGAGGCGGACGGTTCCGTCGTCAAAGGGCGTTGACTGTGTGGCGGGTGTCGCAGGCGAAGGGGCGGCGGTGGACTGGGCGTGGGCCATACGGCTGGCTGTTCCCAGAAGGGTCAGTCCGGCCCCAAGCTTGACCAGATCACGGCGCAGGATACTCATACTTTTCCTAATATCCCAGTTTCTCTCGGCGTCTTCCGAAACGAAGTCCGATATCCCAGCGATACGCCGGAAGTGTTTCGTTGCGAAGGGCTCTTCTATGATGAGGGTGCCATTTCACAAGGTCTGGTACGGCCTTTTTATGGCATGCGCTCTGAATGACACATTATTGTGAAATCTGTTGCTGCAAGACATCAAGTAACGGAACGTTACATGCTAATCCGGATACGGATGTTTCTGTTATCGCATCGAGATGCGGAACCTGGAACAGGATGTGCGTTTTTCCAAACTGCACGATATCGCGTTCATTGCCGGAATTCAGCGGCCCGACCGGCACCACGCCAGCTACCGGAATGCCCCGTCGCTGCATGGCTTCAAGGCTAAGAAGTGTATGGTTGATCGTTCCCAGTCCGCTGCGCGTCACCAGAACAACCGGCAGGCCCAGACTTTCAATCAGATCCACGATCATCATGTCCTCACGTACCGGGACCATCAGGCCGCCCGCGCCTTCTACGACGAGTGGTCCCGGCACCTGAGGCAGGACGAGCCGCCCCGGATTGACTGTCACGTTTTCCAGATCGCCTGCCGCCAGCGGAGCGAGCGGGGCCTGAAACGCATAGGCCGGGGGAATGATGCGGGAAGGGTCCAGACCGGCCAGATCCCGCACGGTCGGTGTGTCGCCGTCTTCGTCCGCAAGGCCGGTCTGGAGCGGTTTCCAGTAAGTGGCGTTCCAGGCGCGGCACAGAATGGCGCTGACGAGGGTCTTGCCGATGCCGGTATCCGTTCCCGTGACGAAGACGCCGCGTTGCCAGTTCGTCGATATGTCTTTCATGGCGCTGTTCCTTCCGTCTTCATAAATGTCCCGATGCCGATCTGGTAGGCTACGTCGGAACTTGTACGGTCAAACTGCCGCATAGCCCGGCGCAGGGCCGCGATGCTAGCTGGAGTACTGTCCTGACGCGGCAGGGAGGCCCCGATCTGCCGCAGACCGCGCAGGAACTCCCGCGCGCTACTGACAGGATCACGCAGGGTCAGCACCTCCCAAGATCCGATACCGCTACCGGGCCATTCGGCTTGTACGGTGGATACGGACGGATAATCCGGCACGCCGCACGGTGCGCTTTCCGCCAGACAGGCCTGTTTCCACTCGTTCAGACTGCCTTGCAGCAGCGTCGTGACCATCAGCCGCCCCTGTGGCGCGAGCAGGTCGCAGAGCCTGCGTAACCCCTCTGCCCTGTTGGAGAACCATTGCAGGCAAAGGCTGGAGGCGATCAGGTCGAACGGCCCCGAAACGTCCGGATGTTCGGCGTCCATGACGTGAAAGCGGATGTTCGTGTTTGCGAGATGCTGGTGTGCCCGTGCGATCATGCCGGGAGCCAGATCGCTCGCCAGCAGGCTGGCCTGTGGGAAAAGTCCGGCAAGCTGGGTCGTTAGGAAACCCGTTCCACAGCCGAATTCCAGTATGGAGGGGGAGGCGTGTCCCGCCATTTCTGCCCGGATGCGCTCTATCAACGCCGTGACGCAGCGGCGCTGGATATGGGCAGAGGCGTCATAGCTCTCGGCGGCATCAAATCGCGCGGCGATACTGGCGCGGCGCAGGATGTCGTCAGCCTGCGTCATGGAGCCTCCGTCGCACGAACTCCGCGCAGAGTCTGGGGTGGGTGAGGGGTAGGAGATGTCCGCCCGCGACCCGTTCGCCCGGCGATGCAAACCCCGCCTGCGCGGCCCCGAACGGATCATCTGTGCCGGTCATCCAGTGCAGCCTGTTTCCCCAGTCGGCTGCCTGCGTCTGATGGTCCTGCTGCTGAAGCGCCTCAAGCCCGTGATCTAGTGCGTCTACATTCGGCGTATGGGGCAGGGGCGCTTCCGTTCCGCAGAGGGCCCGGAAATCGTGCAGCACAGCAGCCGGATCACGCTTCAGGCGTGCGCGCATCCGCGTCAGAACCCGTTCGGGGGTGCCGTTCGGGAAGTCTGGTGCGGTAGTAAAGCGCGGGAAACCGTTGAAAAATACCAGTCCGTCACATCCCGGCAGATCCTGCTTCAGCAGCGCCAGAGACCCGGCAGAATGTCCGATCGCCAGATAAGGCGTTTCGGGCAATGCAGGACGATGTTCGGAGCCGAAATATCCGCAGTCCACGGCTTGCGCGCTCACATCCGGCAGATGCGCCAGCAGCGGCTCCCAGAAGGACGCATCGAAGCCCCAGCCGTGAACGAGATAGAGCGCGCGTGTCATGCAACGTCTCTTGTCAGAGCGATGACGGCCTGTCCGAGGCGTTCGATTGCGGCATCGTCCAGCCCGGCATGGAGCGCCAGCCGCAGCCGCGCGGTTCCCGCGGGGACCGTCGGCGGCCGGATGGCCACGGTCAGGAATCCGGCGTCTTCAAGCTGGGCGGCGACCGTCATGGCGCGTTCGGACTCTCCAATCAGCACGGGCACGATCTGTGTTGTGGAGTCCGCTGTGGACAGCCCAGCGCCGTTCAGCATGGTCCGAAGCCGTTTCGCCTGTCCGAGCAGCCGGGCGCGCTCTGCGTCCAGACCGGGCACGACATCCAGCGCCGCATCAATCGCGCCCAGAACCGCAGGCGGCAGGGCCGTGCTGTAAATGAAGCCCGAGGCATGGTTTGCCAGATAGTCGCAGAGCGGTTTCGAGCCTGCGACATAGGCGCCCATGCCGCCCAGCGCCTTGCTGCACGTTCCCATCGTCAGATCGGCCATTCCACAGGACAGGCCGCGCCCCTTGGGGCCCAGAACGCCTGTCGCATGGGCCTCGTCTATATAAAGGAACGCGCCCGCCCGGTCCGCCAGCGCGCGCAGGGCCGGAACATCCGCCCGGTCTCCGTCCATGGAGAATACGCTCTCCGTCACGATCATCCGCAGGCCGGGCTTTTCAGCCTCGCGGGTCAGTAGGCTCTCCAGATGGGACAGGTCGTTATGCCGGAAGCGGATCTGTCGCACGCCTGCCGCTGCACAGCCATGATGCAGGCTGGCATGGTTCAGACGGTCCGAAAACACCAGCATCGGCGCGCCTGTTCGGGTGACAGAGAGTGCACACAAAGCGGGCATGACGGACGCATTGGCCTGCCAGCCGGACGCGAACAGGATCGCGTCCTCACAGCCTTTGAAGGCGGCCATTTTCGTCTCAACTTGCCGGTGCAGGTCCAGCGTTCCGCTGACCAGTCGGGAGGCGCGGGCGCCTGTCCCGAAGCGCAGCGCCCAGTCAGCCGCGCGTTCACGCAGCCGCGGGTGATCTGCCAGCCCGAGATAGTCGTTGGACGACACATCCAGCATCCGTTGCCCGTTTCGGACGATCATGCCGTCCTGTCGGACCAGCGGGCGCAGGGTCCGGCGTGTTCCGGCGGTTTCGCGTTCGGTCAGGGCGGCTGTGAAATGGCTGTCGAACAGGCTCATGTGCCCTCTCGCAACACGTCTATGATGGCTGCCGTCAGGCGTGTGAGCTCTTCAGGCGTGATCGTGAAAGCTGGCGTCAGATAGACGATGTTCCGGAAGGGCCGGATCCACACACCACGCTCTACAAAGGCGCGGCGCAGGGCATCGGGATTCTCCAGTGACTCAAGTTCCACCACGCCGATTGCGCCAAGCACGCGCACATCTTTCATGCCGGGTAGTGTGCGGCATGGCTCCAGTTCCCGCGTAAGCTGGGCCGAGATCGCTGCAATCTGCTCCAGTCGCGGCTCGGACTCGAACAGGTCCAGCGAGGCGTTGGCGACCGCGCAGGCCAGCGGATTGGCCATGAAGGTCGGTCCGTGCATCAAGGCGTGCCCGGCGCTGTCGGACAGGAACGCCTCGAAGACATGCCGCCGGGCTACGGTGGCCGCCAGTGCCATGGTTCCGCCCGTCAGAGCCTTCGAAAGGGCTACGATATCCGGTACGATCCCGGCTTGTTCGCAGGCGAACATTGTCCCTGTGCGGCCGAAGCCGGTGAAAATTTCATCGAGGATCAGCAGGATGCCATGCCTGTCGCACAGTTCGCGCAGACGTTGCAGAACCTCCGGGTCATGGAACAGCATCCCGCCCGCGCCCTGAACCAGCGGTTCCGTGACCATGGCCGCGATGCTGTCGCCGCGTTCCGCCAGCAGGGCTTCAAGTCGCGCCAGACTGTCTGCATCCACGGGCAGATCGGCCAGAACCTGGTTGGGCAGGACGCCGGCGAACAGGCTGTGCATACCTTCTTCTGGGTCACAGATGGACATCATGCCCAGCGTGTCCCCGTGATATCCGCCGCGGAAGGAGAGGATCTTCGTCCGGCCGGTGGTTCCGAGGTTGATGTGGTACTGCACGGCCATCTTGATTGCGACTTCCATCGCGACCGATCCGGAATCGGTGAAGAATACGCGCTCCAGATCTCCTGGCAGCATCGCCGCCAGACGCGCGGCCAAACGGATGGCCGGTTCATGCACCATGCCGCCGAACATCACATGGGGCATCCGTTCCGCCTGCCGGATCAGGGCCTCGTGAATATGCGGATGGCTGTAGCCGTGACAGGCCGTCCACCAGGCTGCAACCCCGTCCACAAGCTCGCGTCCGTCCGCAAGTGTGATCCGGCTGCAGGAGGTGCGGACCGCTTCCACGGGGAAGGGGGCAGTCTGCATCTGGGTATAGGGCAGCCACAGATGGGGCAGGTCAGCGGCCGTCCGGCTTGCAGCGGTCAGGTCAGGGGCGGAAGAAGTGCTGGAAGACATGATCTGCGTTTTCCCGCATGGCCGGGACCAAGTCCATCCCCTGATCTTTCTCCCTGCTTCCGAGGAGGTCGAGCGGAGGGCAAGAGATCGTTCCGCAGGCGGCATGCCGTATCATAAAAAGGTCACGCTTTGTCAGGCAACGATGTGGCATCACCCCCGTTAGTGCAGCGTTCCAGACTATCGGACCTGCCTGAGGATGGCATCATCCTGAGGCAGGCCCGATGGGGAACGTGGAGAAGATACTGCGCTCCGGACCGGAGTTTTCGGTCAAGGGCGCCATTATGAGGTTGAAGGCCAATGTTAAGTTCCAGGGTCATTCATGTCGACGGCGTCTTTCTGGGAACGGCCATTATGAGTGGCGGTCTGAATGCTCTGCGCTTTTACGCGACCCACGAAAGCGTCCGCGCGCTGCATAATGCCTGCATGCCTGATTTCGGCGTGTTGTACGATCAGGTGAAAAAACTCTTCAATCGCAACCGTCTGCTGAGCCCGAAAGCTGCCTGACCAGAGGCTCTGGAAGTCTCCTGACCCTTCATGTGCCGCAGAATGTGTTTCTGACAGCCTCATGAGGCGAGGGCGGTGCGTCCAGTCCCTCGCTCCCGTCATCAAAGGGATGCGCCAGCGCCGTATTCAGGCGCTGGAAAGGCGCATAATTGCCCATCAGAGCTGACTGTATCGCCTCTTCGATTCGATGATTGCGAGGAATGAGGCGGGGATTCGTGGCCTGCATGTCGGCATAGCAGGCTTCCGCAGAGCGCTCTTCCCGATCCAGCCGCGCCTGCCAGTCCCTGAGCCAGTTTTCGATTTTCGCATTCCCCCCGAACAACGTCACAAAGTCTTCGGTTCGCCCTGAACGAACGGCGTCTCCAAGTCTGCGGAACGTGAGCGTGAAATCCGCCTCGCCACGCTGCATGGCCGTCAACAGACGACCCGCCAGCCGGGCATCTCCGTCTTGTTCCAGAGCCAGCCCCAGCTTCCTGCGCCACCCATCAAGATAGACCGTGTTGAACCTGCCATCAAAGCGCATCAGCAGGCTTCTGGCCTTCTCAACCGCCCGCTCACGGTCGGAATCCAGCAGGGGCAGGAGTGCCTCGGCCAGTCTGCCGAGGTTCCACAGGGCCATGTCAGGCTGGTTTCCATAGGCGTAACGGCCATTTTGGTCGATGAAGCTGAAAACCTTGGCCGGATCATAGGCGTCAAGGAAGGCGCAAGGGCCGAAATCGATGGTTTCACCCGCAATGGACATGTTGTCCGTATTCATGACGCCGTGAATGAACCCGATCAGCATCCAGCGCGCCACCAGTTCAGCCTGTCGTGCCGTGACTGCCTCCAGCAGCCCCAGGTAAGGATTTTCGGCCTCTTTTAACTCTGGATACAGACGCCCGATAACGTGATCCGCGAGCGTGCGGACGCTTTGTGTGTCACCCTGCGCTGCAAAATACTGGAATGTCCCAACCCGGACGTGGCTGGAAGCAACTCTCACGATGACGCCGCCGGGCTGAACCGTTTCCCGGGTCACGTTTTCGCCTGTCGTCAGGGCTGCCAGGGCGCGTGTTGTCGGGATGCCCAGCGCGTGCATGGCCTCGCTCACGATGTATTCGCGCAGAACGGGCCCCAGAGCCGCCCGTCCGTCTCCCCGTCGTGAAAATGGTGTCGGCCCCGAGCCCTTGAGGTGAATGTCCCTCAGTCGTCCGCTCCGATCCGTCACCTCGCCAACAAGCATGGCCCGGCCATCGCCAAGGCTTGGAACGAAATGTCCAAACTGGTGTCCAGCATAGGCCATCGCCACCGGAGCAACACCGTCGGGGCGCGCGCCGTAGCTTAGAAACGCCAGTCCAGCCGGGCTGCGCAGCCAGTCCGGGTCCAGTCCGAGTTCCAGGGCCAGAGGTTCATTCAGGGCCACGATTTTCGGATTGTGGAGGGGGGCTGGGGACAGAGGTGCGAAAAACTGCGATGGCAGGGACGCGTAGATACTGGAAAGCTGCATCGTGGTTCCAGTCAGGACGGGCAGAGACCCTCTTCAGATGGACGATCGTCCTTCACAAAGGAAGGGTGTCCGTCGCAAAATAGTGGAAATTCAGCAGCGCCGTCAGCCAGTCCGTAAAGACGTCCAGCCGTCGCAAGAGATGCCTGCGATAAGGATAGAGCTGTGGTCATGGGAAGGGCGGCGTCCGCCATTCCGGCGGGTCGTTCGGCGTATACGGCAGCCCGTGTTTCGCCAGATAGGCCGAGCTGGTGACATTGAGCATCGGAAGCATCCCGAGTTTGTGTCCGATCAGTCATGCCGGGTTCGATTTCCATGCCTGGAGAACGTTCCAAAAAATCAGGCAGGGCAGGCGCCACGATCAGCCGTCCGACCCGCCCGGAAGATTGACCTTCACATGCCCGCGTGTCTCTTTCCGACGAAGACGGACCGGCTTTCGGCGTCCTCAAAATCCGCCAGAAGACGAAGGGCACCGTGATGGAATGGGCCGCCGTCGTCGGTCAGACCGTTCTCTTCAACGGCGGCTATACGATGAAGTAATGCCTTCGAAGTAACGGATTTTTCCGGATACCCTCGTCATGGGGGAGGAGAGGAAAATCCAGTCTCTTAATACAGAATGAGGGAGAGCCTATTTTCTGGTCAATTCCCGTATTTTATCCATATTTTCAATAGAACCCCCTCACGGGGGAGGTCTCTATGCTTAAGAGTGTTAATGAGTTTTTGATCTCTCGGGGCTATGCTGGCGCCAGGTATTTTTCCTTTCCTGCCCGCAGGGGTGGTGACGGAAAAGAGAGTCTTCTCTATTCATGAGAAAATGAACTGGCTTTCCGCCTTTGGTGTTGCCCTTAGGTCTGCCCTGGGCGCGACAACAGCATAGAGGACATTTCGTGGAGCATACCCAGAGCTTGTCAGGTCCCGGCGGAAGAGTCAGTCCGACCGTCATCCGGCTTTACGCGGTTCTGGCCGCAGCCCGCTATCACGGTCTTGAACTGGATATCCGCGATTTCGCAGCGGAACCGGGTGAGGATTCTCCGTCTCCCGCCACGCTGGCGCGGTGGTTGAACGAGCAGGGTGCGGTTGCCAAAGGCATGCGTCTGCGCTGGCGCTATCTCGTCAAGATCCGCAACTCCCCTCCCGTCGTCCTGATGTTCAAGGACGGCTCGGCCGGACTGATGGTTCGCGCCGATGCCGAAAAGGGCGTCGTGTGGCTGCGTGATCCCATGGGGGGAGAAGGGGATGCGCCCGTTCCGGTGGACGAGCTACGTCTCATGCAGGTCTGGACCGGTGATGTCCTGCTGGTCAAACGCCGCCGCGATGAATCCGAAGCGGACGCCAAGTTTGATCTGCTCTGGTTCTCGAAGATGGTGCTTCGCGAGAAAAAGGTGATGCGTGACATCGCTTTCGCGTCGATGATCCTCAGCATCCTTCAGGTCTTTCCCGCCCTGATCGTGATGCAGGTCGTGGACCGTGTGGTGAACTATCACTCCATGGCGACCCTGATTTCCCTGAGCGGCTTTGTCATCATTCTTTCGCTTTACGAAATCCTGCTAACCTATGCGCGGCGCGAACTGTCTCTGATCCTGTCAACCCGGCTGGATGCGCGTATATCTCTACATGCCTTCAACCGGCTGCTGGCTCTGCCGCTGGAATTCTACGAACGCGAGCAGACAGGCGAAATACTTGGCCGCTTCATGGCCGTATTTAAGGTGCGTGACTTCCTGACCGGTCAGCTCATGAGTACACTGCTGGATCTGTTTACGCTCATTGTGGTGCTGCCGGTCCTCTTCGTGATCAGCGCGACGCTGGCCTGGATGACGCTGGCCGCTGCCGGATGTATCGGACTGATCGTGGTGCTGTTCCTGCCACCGGTCACGCGTGTCATCGGCAAGCAGGTTCTCGCGGAAATGAAGCGCGGCTCCATCCTGTATGAAACGGTCGCTGGTATCCGTACTGTCAAGACGCTCGCTCTCGAGGCCACGCGCCGCGAATTGTGGGATGAGCGGACGGCTGACGTCGTACGTTGGAAACTGGCGGCAGGCCGGATGGCGAGCTGGCCGCAGACGCTGGTCCAGCCCTTCGAAATTTTCATCAATCGTGGCATCATTTTGATCGGGGCCTACCTGATCCTGACCAATTCAAGCTCCATGCAGTCTGGCGCCCTTATGGGCTTCATGATGCTGGGTGGACGTGTGGCCAGTCCGCTCGTTAATCTTGCCAAGCTGATGGAAGCCTTCAATGAGGTCAGCGTCTCCCTCGGTGAGGCGGGAATGGTCCTGAACCAACCGACCGAAACCAAGGCTCTGACTACAGGTATGCGTCCTGTCATCAAAGGCGCCCTGTCTTTCGTGAATGTGGACTTTTCCTATCCGGGATCGACGGCCAAGGCGCTTAATAACGTCACGTTCGAGATCCCGGCAGGCACTATGCTGGGTCTTGTGGGGCGGTCCGGCTCCGGTAAATCGACGATCACCCGTCTTTTGCAGGGTGTAAGCCGGAATTATACGGGCTATCTGCGCCTTGATGGCGTGGATCTGCGTGAGATCAACCTGACGCATCTGCGCCGCTCTTTCGGTGTTGTTCTGCAGGACAACTTCCTTTTCCGCGGCACCATCCGGGACAATATCACGGCCGGTCGCCCTGGGCTTACGATTGACGATGCCATCCGTGCCGCGCGTCTGGCCGGTGCTGAGGAATTCATCGAGCGCATGCCCGCCGGATATGACACGTGGATTGAGGAAGGCTCGACCAACATTTCCGGTGGCCAGCGTCAGCGGCTCGCGATTGCACGTGCCGTCATCAGTGATCCCAAGCTGATGATCCTGGATGAGGCGACGTCTGCGCTTGATCCGGAATCCGAGGCCCTCGTCAACGCCAACCTGCAGCGGATTGGCAAGGGACGTACGATGGTGATCGTCTCCCACCGCCTGTCCTCACTTGTGAACTGTCATCAGATCGCGGTCATGGATCAGGGTAAGCTGGTTGATATCGCGCCGCACCGGGTTCTTCTGGAGCGTTGCGAAATCTATCGTATGCTCTGGTTGCAGCAGAACCGGCACATGACAGATAATGATGTTCCCGGTTCCACCGGGCAACTGACGGAAGGAGAGTGATCATGAGCTCTTCCGGCATGATCCCGAAGGACGATCGGACACCCCATCAGTCCGACGAGGACTTCAACCAGCACGTCCCACGCACGGCAACGGATCCGTTTGCTCCCGACGATATGCCGCTGGCGCTGCTCGAGTTTCATTCGCCGACGGCAGGCCTCGTCAATCTGCCGGCCACCCCGGCAGCCCGATATATCATCCTGCTGATCGGCGGCCTGTTTCTGGCCTGTCTTGCCGCTATGGCGCTGTTCCCGATCAATCGCGTCGTCTCGACACCGGGCCGGCTGATCTCGACGCAGCCAACCATCGTCGTGCAGCCTCTCGAAACTGCGATCATCCGCTCCATCGACGTCCGTGTCGGCGACTTCGTAAAGAAGGGTGACGTTCTTGCCCATCTGGATCCGACCGTTACCGAAGCCGACATCACGAACATGCGTCAGCAGCGGGATGCCTATCAGGCGGAATATGATCGCCTCAAGGCTGAAGCGGCAGGTCAGGATTATCACGTCAACCTGAATGATCCGGCTTCGGTGGAGCAGGGGGCCGCTTTCCTGCGTCGCAAGAGCGAATATCAGGGGCATGTCGAGAATTACGCTCAGCAGATCGCGAGCCTCGAGAGTGATATCCAGGGGTATCGGGCCAATGCCGCCATGTATGGCAGCAAGATGCGTGTTGCCTCAGAAGTTCTTCAGATGCGTCAGCGCGAGCAGGCCGATCAGGTCGGTTCGCGCCTGTCGACCCTTGGCGCGCAGACCGAATTGATGGAAGCGGAGCGCGCAGAGATTGCCGCCCAGCAGAGTGCGAATTCCGCCGAAAAGAAGCTGGCGGCCATGAAAGCGGAGCGTGACGGCTATATCGGAAACTGGCAGGCCAAGATCTATTCGGATCTTACCGAAGCAGGTCATCATCTTTCCGAGTATCAGAGTTCATTCGAGAAGGCGCGTCTGCGTCAGGATCTTGTTCTCCTTCGTGCTCCGGAAGACGGGATCGTCCTGACGATTGGCCAAGGCTCGGTAGGATCGGTTCTGCAGTCCGCCGGACAGTTCATTACGCTTGTTCCAACCGGGTTCGGACTGGAAATGGAAGCGGTCATGCGCTCGCAGGACGTGGGCTTCGTTCAGGTCGGCGATCATGCGCTCCTGAAATTCGCGACATTCCCGTATGATCAGTATGGCGGCGCGGAAGCAACGGTGCGCGTCATCAGTGCGGACGCCTTCACGCCGTCCTCGCAGAATGGCGGCGGGGGAGCCAACGGCAATGCAGCGGCGGATGATTCCGCGTCATCAGGTGTCTATCGTGTCCGCCTGCGGATTGACCGCTATACGCTTCACGGTCAGCCGTCGTTCTTCCATCCGATGCCCGGAATGTCTCTGACAGCCGATATCGATGTCGGTAAGCGGACCGTCCTGCAGTACCTGTTCAACAAGCTGACGCCTGCGTTGACGAACGGTATGAGAGAGCCATAACAGGAACCCGTCGATCAAACATGGAGCGTCCCTAGAAGCGCTCGAAGGAACGCCCGGCAAGATCCGGGCGTTTCCATATGATAGTCATTCAGGACCTGTGCCTTACATGTCGATCAAACATCGTTTTGGTTCTCTTCTGTCATCGAAGGGAAAGCTGGAATACGCAATCCACCTCACGGAAACAGGGCAGGCCGTTCAGGGCTTTGCTCTTCTCAGCCGCCTTGCCGCCGCGGGAGATGCAGAGGCATCTTTCCGTGTCGGTCGTGCCTATCTGGACGGAATCGGGGTTCCTCCCAGCCTTGAGGATGGGGCCCGCTGGATCTATCAGGCTGCGCAGGCAGGCCACACCGAAGCTGCCTTTGTTCTTGCGACGCTCTATACGGTCGGTTTGCCCGAAGGGTTCGAAATCCAGACGTCCCGCGAAGCACTGGATCTGTCGCACACGCCTGAAGCCGGACCGAGACATCCGGATTTCCATCTCGGGCTGCGCTGGGCCAGAGTCGCGGCTGAAGCCGGTTCTCCGGATGCGCAGGCCCTGCTCGGATATATCCTGACGAGCGGTCCGGAGGATCTTCGCGACTTGCCGCAGGCCCGCACCTGGTATGAGCGTTCGGCTCAGGCTGGATGTTCACAGGGACATCTGGGGATGGCGCTGTGTATTCTGCAAGACGCCTCAACAGACGAGGATCTGGCAGCCGCTGCGGAGCATCTTCGGGAAGCCAGCAAGGGCGGTCTTGGAACCGCATTCGACATTCTTGGGCGCATGTATGAATCCGGCTCTGGCGTCCCGCGGGATCTCGGCCGGGCGGCCGAATATTTCCGGGAAGCAGCGGAACGCAATATTGTGGCTGCCCAGGCGAAATACGGGCTGATGCTGCTCGAAGGGATCGGCACGCCAAGGCATTTCGGGCGTGCGGAAACCTGGTTGAAACGCGCCGCGATGAACGGTGACACACAGTCCGCGGCGCTACTGGGGGATCTGTGTGCCAATGGGGGAGATCTTCCGCCTAATCTGATGGAAGCCTCCAAATGGTACCGGCTTGCCGCTGAACAAAAACACGCCGGAGCCGCACGGGCGCTGGGTCTTCTCTATCTTACGGGGAATGGTGTCCATCAGGATCCCGATGTGGCGACTCACTGGTTCCGTATTGCTTCTGAAGCGGGAGACGTCCATGCGGATGCGGATTTCGGAAACTTGATTCTCGCTGGTGCGTCCGCGACAGCCGATGAGAGACGGGCTCTTCAGTCGCGCTTCGAGAAAGCGGCGGAGAAGGGCGATCTGGTCGGTGCTTTCAATCTGGGCGTCTGTTTTTCTGAAGGTGTGACCGGGACCCAGGATGGGCGGGAGGCGGCGCGGTGGATGCAGAAGGCCGCTGATGGCGTCGTCAATGCACAGTACTGGTATGGTAGAATGTTGCTTGAGGGACGGGGCGTGCAGCCCGATCCGACACAGGCACTTTACTGGATGGAAAAGGCGGCGGATGCCGGTATGGCCGAGGCGCAGGTCACTGTTGCGGCTCTTCTTGTGAACGGTAGCATCAATGGACGCCGCGATCACGATAAGGCTCTGACATTCTACCGGCATGCCGCGGAAAGCGGAAATGTCGATGCGATGTTCTCGCTGGCGGCGATGTATGGTGGCGGTCACGACGTCCCCGAAAACCGTCCCCAGGCCCAGCTCTGGTTCCGCAAGGCGGCACAGCGCGGCAATGGTCTGGCGCAGATGATGCTTGGCCGCTACCTCGTGCGGGGCCTGGCGGGAGTGACGGATCCTGTCGAGGGCCGGGTCTGGCTGGAGCGCGCGAAAGCCCAGAACATCCGTGACGCCGAAGCGGAACTCGTGCTTCTGGATGAGGCTCAGCCGGATGATGATGACTGATTTCCGTGTCGGCTGACCGTTCCGTTTCGCGCCGCAGGACCTCTGGTGCCGCTTTTGCGGGCTTTGGCCGGACGGTCAGCGAAAAAGAGCGGGCCCTTTGGCGGGAGGCAATGAGCCGTCGCGCACAGGAGGCTTTTTCCAGAGGGCAGGCTGCGCTTCAGGGTGGAAACATTTCTCTCGGGCTGTTCTGGCTGGAGCGCGCCGAGCGGATGTCCCGTACAAATCCCAATCTGAAATGGGCTGTCGGGCTGGCCTGTCTGTCGGCGGGCCGGCTCGCAGACTGTTTGCTTCGCATGCGGGAATTGCGGGAAACATACGCCCTGCGTGAAGCCGCTTTTCTGGAAGTCCTCTGCCTTGTGCGGCTGGAGCGTCTGGACGAAGCCGG
Organism: Gluconobacter kanchanaburiensis NBRC 103587; assembly: GCF_007988905.1. Classification (GTDB taxonomy): domain Bacteria; phylum Pseudomonadota; class Alphaproteobacteria; order Acetobacterales; family Acetobacteraceae; genus Gluconobacter; species Gluconobacter kanchanaburiensis. The sequence goes on along the minus strand of NZ_BJVA01000012.1, from coordinate 24,741 downwards.
CTGCCGGATGCAGGACGCGCTTTCACGCTTTCATGCCACCCCCGAAACCCATCCCATCGCGGATCAGATTGCCGCCGCCGGAGGGCGCCTCGGCTGGATGACTGCGTCCAATAATGGGACGCTCCTGATCCGTGCCGCCCGACCTGTTCGCCTGCTTCTGGATGGACAGGAGGTGGCGACGGGACTGAAGGACGGCGTGCACGTTCTGTCCGAGGGCTGGCGGTTGGCTCGCCAGCTGGAAGTCCGCTCAGGCCGGCGGCATGTTCTGGGCAGTCCGCTCGATATTGCGGCCCTGACCCGCTGCGAGTCTTTTGTCGAGGCGGATATCGACGGTTTGACGGGCTGGATTTGGACACCCGCCGAGCCTGAACATGTTCCGCAAGTCACATTGTGGGACGGTTCCCATCTCCGCGCTGAAGCTTTCGCCCAGGATGTGGACAGCGATATCCCGCTGGCCCGCAACCGTATCTTTCACGTCCCCGCGGCACTCTTGCCTCCAGGAGATCCGGGACCGCTGGAGCTGAGAGATGCAAACGGACATCTTCTGACGGGTGCGCCTGTCGATCCTCTGACTGGCAGGCTTGTCACAGGCCAGACAGGGGGACTGGCCGCCCGGTTTCAGCCTGTCGCCGTTAGATCCGGAATGCCCCGGGCGTCCGGTCTGCGTGCGTCTCCGGGCTGCGCGGTTGTCATTCCCGTTTATGCCGCCTGTTCAACCACGATGGCCTGCCTGCGGACCGTCCTCGTGACCTGCCCGGCGGACGTCCCAGTGATCGTGGTCGATGACGCTAGTCCCGAGCCCGCGCTGGCTTCTGCACTCGACCGGTTTGCGGAAGAAGGGCGGATCCTGCTGATCCGGCATGACCGGAACAGGGGTTTTCCGATTTCGGCCAATGACGGCATCCGCGCCGCCGAGGGGCGGGATATCCTGCTGCTCAATAGCGATACCCTGGTTCCGGCAGGTTGGGTCGAACGGCTGCGGGCAAGGCTCATCCAGTCGGATACCGGAACGGTGACTCCGTTTTCCAATGACGCGACTATTATGTCCTATCCGTCGGTCGACCGATCAAATCCCGTCCCTTCCCTGAGGGAGATGCGGGCAATGGACCGGTTGTGCCGCGACGTCTGTGGTGACGGCGCCGGAACTGGCGGGGACAGGATCGAACTGCCCACGGCCCATGGCTTCTGCATGGCGATTTCCGCAGACTGCCTGTTGGAAGTCGGTCTCTTTCGCGAAGATATTTTTGCGCAGGGATATGGCGAAGAGAACGATTTCTGCCTGCGGGCCTCGGCAAAGGGATTTCGTCATCTGGCGGCTCCCGAGCTCTTCGTGGCGCATGTCGGGTCGGCCTCGTTCGGGGGAGCCCGCAAAGCACTCGGCGCGCGGAACCTCCAGATCCTCAATGCTCTCCATCCCGGCTACAATCAGCTTGTCAAGTGCTTCATCAAAGCCGATCCATTGCATGAAACACGGCGCAGACTGGACGCAGCGGCACTGCTGCGTCTGGCCGCGGGCCGGCCAGCCGTTCTGATGGTGCAGCACGATGCCGGCGGCGGGGTGGGTCGCGTCGTACGCGAGCGCTCCGCAGCTTTTGAGGCTGCGGGCGAACTTGCTCTTGCCCTGCGGCCGCACGCAACCGGCTGTCTTCTCGAGCATGTTTCTGAAGAGAAGAGGTTTCCCAATCTGAAATTCTCCCTTCCCCGAGAACTCCCCGGGTTACTGGATTTGCTGCGGTCTCTGAGGGTGAGGGTGGTCGAATGGCATCATCTGATCGGCCATGCGCCTGCCATCCGGACGCTCCACGAGGCACTGGACATCCCCTGTGATATCTTCATCCATGACCATATCTGGTTCTGTCCGCGCATTTCTCTTTGTGACGGAGAAGGGCGTTACTGCGGCGAACCCGATCAGGCGGGATGCGAGAAATGTGTCTCACGCTGGGGAGGATATCTGGGAGAAGATATCTCGATTTCCGGGCTTCTTGCCCGATCCGCACACGAACTGTCATCGGCGCGTGCGCTCATGGCGCCGACTGACGATACGGTCCGGCGGATTACCCGGCACTTTCCGGGTCTGACGATCCAGACCATTCCCCTTGAAGATGATGCAGAGTTGCAGGCGGATATCCGGGCTGCGCGTCCTGGGTTGTCCGGGCAGCCTCTTAGAGTGTGTGTGGTGGGGGGAATCAGTCAGTGGAAAGGCTATGACGTTCTTTTGGATCTTGCGAGGGAGATCCGGGCCCACCGGCTTCCCATCGAACTGTCCCTGGTAGGGCATACGCATGATGACGACGCTCTGATCGCATTGGGCGTGAGGGTGACAGGCGAATACCGCGAGAACGAAGTTCAGGATCTTATCCGTCAGCAGAAACCCGATGTCGGGCTGATACCCTCCATTGCGCCTGAGACATGGTGCTATGCACTGGGGCAAGTGTGGCGCAGCGGTCTGGAGGCGGTCTGCTTTGATCTTGGGGCACAGGGAGAACGGGTTCGCAAAAGCGGAGCAGGTCTCGCCATACCTCTCGGAATCCCGGCATTTCAGCTCGCGGCGATCCTGATGCGGAAATGGGGATCGTCCCGGTGAGGAGCGGTTTACCTTTTCTATCGAAATAGGCCACTATAACGCCGAAACAGAAGCCGGTACTTATAGAAGGCTGCCGTAACACATCGTCGGGATGCTGTTCATAACTGTAAGAACCACGCGTGACAGTTCATGAAACATACCGGTATTATTGCCTGCAAGAACGGACGCAATTGGGAGTAGGGAATGTCTAACGCCGCCGAAGCACCGCGACAGAACCGGGTCATTGACCTCAAGGCCGGGGCGCACATGATGGTGCTGGATGCAGGAATTTTCTGCATCTTTCATGCCGCCGGTCAGGCTCCCGCCGGAGCTGCCGGTCTCCCGGGAGTTCGGATTTCCCGCGCACCTGGCACGCCACCGGGGATCGTGACGGTCAGCACCTTCGAGGAGGATGGCTGGATCGGAGGATCGAACGGCGCGGCTCTGGTCCGAGTCATGCGCGGACCAGCAGCGGTTCTGGTTACCACCTATCAGGAACCTGACAGCCCCCATCCCGCACCCAGGCTGCAGGTCGCGCAACTCGCGGGTCCGGTGACACCGGCTTCCGCGGCCCCGGCAGTATCCGCACCTCCCGCCGCTGCGTCCGCAGGTAGCGAAGCCGCTACATCTGCCGAGACGGTGGCTGAGAAAGTCTCCAGTGATATTTCCGCCCATATCCAGCGTCGCGGGGATGTTTCTACGGGCATTGGACACTGGATGGGCGTTCCGGGTAGCCAGAGCTGGATCGAAGGCTTCAGTATTGCACCGGAAGAAGGCGTTCCCGCTGCGGATGTCGAATATCAAGCTGTTCTCGGAAAGGGGTGGCTCTCTCCCTGGGCTGAAGGCGGTCAGTACTGTGGCTCGCGCGGTATGGCTCTGCCCATTCTCGGGCTTAGGGTGCGTCTGAAGGGTCAATCCGCCGAAACGCTCAAGGTCCGTCTGACGGCCACCTTCACGGATGGCACGCGGCTTGGTCCGGTGGATGGCTCCGAAGCGCTCGAGGCGGAAAGTCTTGCACCGCTGGAAGCCTTCTTGCTCGAATTCGTGACCGGGGAAGAAGAAGCGACATCTGCTCCGAAGGCTTCGACAAAGTCCGCGTCCGGCAAGCCTGCTGCTGCCAAGTCCGCCGCCAAGGCTGCCCCGGGCAAAGCCGCTGCCAAGGCGCGCCCTGTGAAAGCTGCCGAAGCCCTGGCGAAGCCGGCGGCGCCCAAAAAGCGCAAGACCACCCCGTCATCCTGATGGATTGACGATTTCCGACGCTGTAACCGGAGGCATGTCAGGCGTCTCCGGTTCTTGTGAAACTGCTGCCATCTGCTGTCCTCTCCGCGCGCGAACAGGAAGCCGCAGAGGCGTCCTGTCTTTCCGGAGAAGATGTGCGTTATCTATTCGTCCACCAGAATTTTCCTGGGCAGTTTCTGCACTTCGTCCGTCATCTTCAGGCGCGGGGTCATGAGATCGTTTTCATTTCCGAGGCGAATAACGGTCATATTCCCGGCGTCAGGCGGGCTATCTATCGTGTCCCGCGTCTTCCTTCCATGGAAACCCATCCGCATCTGAGGGAGTTCGAGTACGGTCTTCTCCGTGCCGAAGCCGTGGCCACGGCTGCCAGAACGCTCAAGGGCTTGGGATACGAACCGGATATCATCATTGGTCATCACGGCTGGGGCGAACTGCTTAATCTGGGCGATGTCTTTCCGGGCTGCCCGATCCTCGGATATTTCGAATTCTTCTATCATGCCGATCGGAACGATGTCGGCTTCGACCCTGAATTTCCGCCCTCCCCGGAATTGGCGGCGGCCGTTCGGGTCAAGAATTCGATCAATCTCCAGGCCCTGTGTCTGGCGAATGGTTACGGTCAAAGCCCTACCCAGTTTCAGTGGGGTACCTATCCAAGCTGGGCGCAGGAGAAAATTTCCCTGCTCCGTGAAGGGGTCAATCTGGAGCTTTGCTGCCCGGAGCCTCAGGCAAGACGGCGTAATCTCGTCATCAATGGTGTCAAAATCACCCCCAAAGACTCTCTCGTGACCTATGTCGCGCGGGACCTTGAACCTTATCGCGGCTTTCATGTGGTGATGCGGGCGCTTCCGCGTATTCTGGCTGAACGCCCGGATGCCCACGTCATTCTTGTTGGTGGGGACAAGGTCAGCTATGGGACGCTCCCGCCCGGAGGCGGTAGCTGGCGCGAAATCATGCTGCGCGAGGTCGGTGCACGTCTTGATCTTGAGCGCGTTCATTTCGTCGGCAAGGTCGAATACGATGATTTCCGCGCTCTTCTGAGGCGTTCAGACGCCCATCTCTATCTGACATATCCTTTCGTCGCATCCTGGTCCCTTCGTGAAGCCATGGCTACGGGATGCCCTATTATCGGTAGTGATACCGCGCCCGTACGGGAATTCATTACCGAGAATGTGACCGGGCGACTGGTGCCGTTTCTGGAGCCTGACAGAATTGCCGAGGCCACCTTGGTCATGTTGGATGACCGACGAAGTGCCCGTCGCCTAGGTCAGGAAGCCCGGCGATATGCCGAAGCCGAACTTTGTTTGAAGAGCTATCTGGAGCGTTATGACGGCTTGGTTGACCAGATCGTCAGCACGCATCGTTCATAAGGACGCCAGAACAGGGGGCGCTGTTTTTAATCGTCTATGCGCTGTGCCAGGAGGAACTGACGTGCTTGTAGGTGACGTCGTATTCCTCCACGAAATCGTTGAAGCCGTTTTGGTCATTGATCTGAAGGTCTGAAATTGGCTGTTTGCTCTGTAAAGCGGTGTGGATCGCCCGGCTGATAGCGCGGTTCAGCACACCCGGGCCGGTCTTGAACGCGATGTAGAGATCGGGATAACTGAATGTGTTGACCAATGCCGTCATGGCGGCATTGGCGACATAGGAACTTCCCGGTGCCGCACCGAAGAAGTCGTTATGCAGCACATAATTATGCGTCGTGAAAAGACGGCAGCTTCTGCGGGTGGTTGTCGCAAGACGGTCCCAGGCGTCTTTTGAACGGATCCGAAGGTCGGCATCTAGCCACCAGCCACCATTTGCGAGAATGACGTAGAGGCGAAGAAGGTCGGCGCCTTCGGCCGGATGGCGGACTTTCCGGAAAATTTCGCAGATTTCCCGGCCGTAATGATCGTAAAGCCATTTACTGGCAGATTCACGATCAAAAAACAGAAAGTCCGCGCCGAGCAGTTCCTGATGATACTGGACGTTTCTAAGGATTTCGTCAGGCGGATTGCTGTCCCAGTACATGTAAAGTCGGGCTGGCACATGGGGCAATCCGTCGTTTTCTTCATGAGCCTCCAAACCGGCCGGCGGATGTCGCAGGGCCAGTTCCAGATAAAGCCGGTCTATTTCTTCTCCGGAATGAAAGCTTTCGAAGGCATTTCCAACCAGTTCGAGGCCTTCCGCCGTTCTGCCATGATGCCAGGCAGCCTGGATTCCACGAATATAGTTGGCGAGGCCCGGCGAATAGCCTTCCAGCTCCTCAAGTTCTTCCGGCGGGGGTGTATTGGACGATTTCAGAAGACAGAGCAGCCTGACCTGGAGCAATGACTGCGGAAGAGGAAATTCCGTCTGCTGCTTGCTGTGCATGTCGAAAGCCACCCTGTAAAAAAAGGAGGCCTCAAGAACCTTGCTATGGATGTGAAGGATGTTGGCGATGGCGAAAGCATGCTCTACTGTTTCCGCGCCATGCTTTTGATAATAGGTGATGGCCTGATGGTCGTGGCAGGAATTCAGTATATTGATGTATGTAGATGAAGGGTTGCTAATAGCATCAGATTTAATCATTGGTTAACCAATTCGGTTATAAAAATCGATAAGTCTCGTTCCCCTTATCTTAAGGTAAGATTTTTGTACTGATCAATGGTTTTGGTGTTCTTTATAATAATTCCGGCCTTTTCAGGATTTTTCTCTCCCTGCGGGCAGGTGCTGGATCATTTCCAGATCGGGAATCGGACGGGATGATGGCGAGGCCAGAAATGACACATGAAATAGTTTCCGTTCTGAAGAACGCTCTCGGGCGATGGGTCTGCTGGAAAGATACGTCTGCCCATCCCGCGCTGCTGGCGGTATCGGATTTTCATGACCTTGCTGTTGCGGCGCAGGCGGGGCGGTCTGAAACGGCGTTGCCGGATGGGGAACGTGAATGGGGTGACCTGCGAGCCCTGACGAAGAGCTGGCTTGTTCAGAAAGATCTGGGCGTTGCGCCCGAGCCGTTGCAGACTAGTGATTTTGAGCAGCTTGCGGCTCTTATTTCCCCATCCTTGTCGGAAAACTCTCCTGTGCAGCCTGCAATGGATGAAAGCGAGATAGATGTTTCGGGAGTGCATGGCAGGGAAGGGGACGCAGCTCCGCCGCACGTAGCATTATGGACACGTGAGGCGCCGGAACTCTCCTTTGCCCGCGAACATCTCGAACGTTGTCTCTGATATGGAAAAACCCCGCAACAGCATTGCGGGGCTTTTTTAGAGGGTCAAGATAACAGAAAGATTACTCAGCTCCGGCTGCCCTTGTGGTCACCGTCCCGCATCTCGCCAGTGGGTTCCTGAACATGGGCCTCAAGGAACCAGAGATGTTTGTCGAGGCCGCGTGACACCTCGGTGAACACATCTGCTGTATCGTCGTCACCAGCCTCATCCGTAACCTTGATGGATTCACGCATGTTGTTGGCGACTGTTGCATAACGGTCGATCAGCGCGGCAAGGTGGTCGGCGACGCGGTAGATATTGTTCGGGTATGGGGTGCAGGCGCTGTTTTTGGAGACGTCCTGCACCGTGCCGAGGGCTGTCCCACCAAGCTGTACGGCGCGCTCTGCGACCGTATCGGAGAACCCGTCGATGCTTGAGCGAAACCCGTCAAGCATTTCGTGAACACCGATGAACTGGGGGCCCTTGAGGTTCCAGTGTGCCTGTTTGGTGATCAGGGCGAGATCGATCAGGTCGGAGAGCCGGGCATTCAGCGTCTCGATCGAAACGTTCTTGGTGTTGTCGGCCGTGTTGTTCTGCGTCACGTGACGGTCTGCTCTGGAAGCCATGGAAATCTCCTGAGTATCGGAATGCGACCCGTCCAAGAATGTCAGGTCGGCAGAATATCCCAGCACCTGCATGGTTGCGGCGCTGCTGCCTTCTAAACGTGTTACATGTGCCACAGTTCCTGCTTAAACCTGTTTGCCCATCTGACAATTCCGTTTGCAACGTGATCCGCAAGGTGTGCTTCGCCTCAGGTAATCGCAGGGCGCTTTGCATTGGCGCTTTTGACCGATTGACATAAATCTTTCATCCGTGGGGGAAGCTCTTCTGGTTGTCCTTCCATGATAGGACGGCTAATGCACAGGGATGGCGGCTGCGGTCGCTGGATAATGCCCGTTTTTCAAGTCAGAGCTTCCCACGCATGACCCTTGCCACAGCCACGCAGCCTACCGAGGACCGCGACAGGGCCGGAGCTTCCCGGAGTGGAAACCGTCGCAGCGGGCCTGATACCGCATTCCACCTGCTGGTTGCGGCCTCGGCGCTTCTGGTGCTGGTCGTTCTTGGCGGCCTCGTACTCCTTATGGGTGTGGGGGGGAGTCAGGCTTTCAGGGTCTTCGGTCCCGGTTTTGCGTTTCGCGATGTCTGGAACCCGGTGTCCGACGATTACGGCGCCTGGGCCCCTCTGTTCGGGACGATCCTAAGTACCCTGATTGGCGTCGTGATTGCACTACCCCTGGCGTTCGGAACAGCATTCTGGCTGACGGCGATGGCCCCTCCTCGGATTGCAGCAATCGTCGGAACCGCCGTGCAGCTTCTAGCGGCCGTCCCCTCCATCATTTTCGGCATGTGGGGATTTTTTACGATCGTCCCGTTCATGGCGCGGACGGTCCAGCCTTTTCTGACGCATCATTTCCGGCACACGCCGGGTCTCCGTTTCATCATCCATGGCGCTCCGTTCGGCACTGGACTGATGACCGCAGGGCTGGTTCTGGCCGTAATGATTGCGCCTTTCATGACGGCCGTGATGCGGGATGTGTTTGCTGCTATGCCCAACATGCTGCGTGAGAGTGCCTACGGACTGGGCGCTACACGCTGGGACGTAATGTGGAAAGTCGTGGTGCCGTGGTCCCGTTCGGGCATGATCGGTGCGATCGTGCTGGGCATGGGGCGTGCGCTGGGCGAGACTATGGCCGTAACCTTCGTAATCGGAAACGTGACGGCTGTCGGTTGGTCGCTGTTTGCGCCGCGGAGTACGGTTGCGTCTCTGATTGCCCTTCAGTTCCCGGAAAGTCCGGCGGGATCTCTTCGGCTTTCGGCGCTTCTGGCGCTGGGCTTCATCCTGATGCTGCTGTCCTTCGCCAGTCTGGCTCTGGCGCGGATGCTGCGGAGAGATACGAAATGAGCGATACCGCCGTCTCCTCCACCGGCTGGAAACCTAATCCCCGGGCCGCCCGTCGCCGGAGCGCCGATCATCTGGCGACCGCTTTCGGGATGGTCATGGCCGGCATTCTCGTTCTGGTGCTGGCGTCCATCCTGTGGACGCTGCTGTCCCGCGGGTTGGCCGGACTGTCGGCCGCGACCATCATGAAGCCGATGGGCCCTCCGGGCTCTTCTTCCGGGCTTGCAAATGCCATCATGGGCAGTCTGATCCAGACCTTTATTGCCCTGCTTATGGCGACGCCGCTTGGTCTGGGCTGCGGTATCTATCTTTCCGAATATGGTTCGGACACCAACAAATTCGCATCCTGCGTTCGGTTCGTCTCGGATGTTCTGATGTCGGTACCGTCCATTCTGGTCGGTTTGTTCGTCTATCAGGTTATGGTGGCGCCGTTCGGTCATTTCTCTGCGCTGGCCGGCTCCGTTGCACTGGCCATTCTGGCTGTGCCGATCATTGTCCGCACGACCGAAGACATGCTGCGTCTTGTCCCGACTGCCATGCGCGAAGCGGGTGCAGCTCTTGGCGCAACACGCTGGCGGGTCACGTTGTCGCTGTGTCTGCGTTCGGCCAAGACAGGCGTGTTGACGGGCATTCTTCTGGCTCTGGCCCGGGTGAGTGGTGAGACGGCCCCGTTGCTGTTCACTTCGCTTGGGAACCAGAACTGGTCTTTCAGCCTCAATCGCCCGATGGCCAGTCTGCCCGTCACCATCTACCAGTATGCTGGTGCATCCTATGAAGACTGGGTGCAGCTTGCCTGGGCCGGCGCGCTTCTGGTGACGATGGGTGTGCTGGCCATCAATATTGCCGTCCGCGTCTCGGCGCGACGCGGATGACCCCTCAGACATCTCCGGGGATGACACAGGATTTCATGATGACCGAGACCGATCCGCAGACGGTGAAAAGCCCTGAAGTGGCACTGGCTGTCCGCAATCTGAATTTCTATTACGGCGAAAACCACGCCCTGCATGACATCTCGGTCAATTTTCCGGCGCGCCGGGTAACGGCTATGATTGGGCCGAGCGGCTGTGGTAAATCGACGCTGCTGCGGATTTTCAACCGTATGTATGACCTGTATCCCGGTCAGCGCGCCACGGGTGAAGTCATGTTTGATGGTCGTAATATTCTCGATCACGATTTGGATCTGAACATCCTGCGCGCCCGCGTGGGCATGGTGTTCCAGAAGCCGACGCCGTTTCCGATGTCCATCTATGACAACATCGCTTTTGGTGTGCGTCTCCATGAGAAGCTGAACAAGGCGGATATGGACGCGCGTGTTCAGGACGTGTTGACACGCGTTGCACTGTGGAACGAAGTCCGGGATCGCCTCAACGCACCGGCCGCGGGTCTGTCCGGTGGGCAGCAGCAGCGTCTGTGCATTGCGCGTTCCATTGCGACGCGTCCTGAAGTCTTGCTGCTCGACGAACCGACGTCTGCCCTGGATCCGATCTCCACGGCGCGTATCGAAGAACTGCTGGACGAACTCAAGGAAGAATTCACGATTGCGATCGTGACCCACAACATGCAGCAGGCTGCACGCTGTGCGGATCAGGTGGCGTTCTTCTACATGGGGCGTCTGATCGAAGTGGACAGTGCGGACCGGATGTTCACCAATCCGAAGCAGCAGCAGACCCAGGACTACATCACTGGCAGGTTTGGATAACGCGTCATGGCTGACAGATCTCATATCGTCAAAAGCTACGAACAGGAGCTGGGCCAGCTCCGGTCCATGATGGCGCAGATGGGCGGCATCGTGGAAAATCAGGTTGCTCTCGCGCTGTCCGCTATTGCGGACCGGAACGAGGAAGCTGCTGATGCGGCTGCGCGTCAGGACCCGGAAGTGGACCAGCTCGAACGTGAGGTCGAGGGTCTTGCGATCCGTCTTCTGGCGCTGCGAAGCCCAATGGCGGGTGATCTGCGCGAGATCGTGGCGGCGCTGAAAATCACGGGGGATCTGGAGCGGATCGGCGATTATGCGTCCTCCATTGCGCGCCGTTCGCTGCGGATCCGGATGCCCGAAAACCAGATTTCGCTCTCGGGTCTGCGCAGCATGGGGCGCCTCGTGCAGGAAAACCTGCGCCGTTCGATTGATGCGATCACACAGCAGGATTCCAACCGGGCCATGGAAGTCTGGCATTCGGACCGTGCGGTAGACGAATACTACACGGCCCTGTTCCGTGAACTCGTCACGTACATGATGGAAGATGCCCGCAACATCCGCGCCTGCACGGAACTGCTGTTCATCGCCAAGAACCTTGAGCGGATCGGCGATCATGCGACCAATGTCGCCGAACGGGTCTTTTACGCGGTAACGGGCGATAACCTCCCGTCCCTGCGTCCACGTGGTGGGCCGGCTTCGGGTCTGACGGGTGCGGAGACGACTCAGGAGCCGGACGTCCGGTGAAGACCGTACCTTCGGCCCGCGCCAAGGGGCTGGTTCTTCTGGTAGAGGATGATCCGGCCCTTCTGCTGATGACCTGCTACAATCTCGAACAGCGCGGCTATCGCGTCGAGAAGGCCGAGGACGGGGAATCGGCTCTTGCGGCGCTGGAAACATCCCGCCCTGATGCGGTTGTTCTGGACTGGATGCTTCCCGGTCTGTCGGGCCTGGACGTCTGTCGTCGCATCCGTGCCAATCCAGCCCTGCGGGACGTGCCGGTTCTTTTGCTCACGGCCCGTTCCGCAGAACAGGATGCGATCCGGGGTCTGGACACGGGTGCGGACGATTATCTGATGAAGCCTTGCAGCATCGATACGCTCGATGCCCGATTGCGGGCTCTTCTGCGGCGGCACCAGTCATCTTATGACCGGTTGTCCTTTGCGGATATCACACTCGATCCAGAGACGCATCGTGTGGAACGTGCCGGACGTATGTTGTCGCTGGGGCCGACGGAGTATCGGCTTCTTGATCTTCTGATCCGCAATCCGCGAAAGGTTTTCTCCCGTGAGGATCTGCTACGGCGGATCTGGGGACAGAACATCCATGTCGAGATCCGTACGATCGACGTCCATATTCGTCGCCTACGCAAGGCTATTAACGCGCCCGGCGAGATCGATCTGGTGCGGACGGTGCGTGCGGCGGGCTATGCCCTGGATGACGGTCCGGCCACGGACGGCGCCTGAGGCGTGCCCACCGCAGCGCTTGCGCCCGCGGCGGATACGCTGCCTCTTCAGGTTGGAATGGTTCTCGTCTGTGTGGCTCTGGCGGGCTGGGTTCTGGCCGTCTGGCTGCTGTTGAGGCAGCCGCGTCTTCCGGCATTTCCGCCTGAAGATTATCTTCGACCCGTGTCTCCGACCGATCTGCCCGTTGATCCTCTTCCAGCCTGTGCCGTCGTTCTGGATGGTTTGGGGGCCATCGTTCAGGTCAATGAGGAGGCGGCATCCCAGTTCGGAGAAACGGTAGGCGCGATCCTGCGGCATCCTGCGGCACGGGCTGCTCTGTCGGCAGCGCTGCGGGTTCCGGTTCTTTCTTCTGCGTATGGCGCTGGCGGCTCGACCGATAGTTCTTCTGCAAACGGCGTTCCGGCGGCCAGCCGGGCCGATCTGCCGCCTGTCTGCTCCACGACGTTTACGCTCGATGTTCCGGTTCCGCGTACGTTTCATCTGATGCTTCGGCGGCTGCCTGGCGGAAAAGGACAGGACAGGCGCGTTCTGGTGATCCTGAACGATCGGAGTGAGGCGCAGGCAGCGGACCGCATGCGCATGGATTTCGTCGCGCATGCTAGTCATGAGCTTCGTACGCCTCTGGCTTCGGTCAGCGGGTTTATTGACGCTCTTCAGGGACCTGCGGGGGAAAATCCCGCCATCCGTCAGCAGTTCCTGGGGGTGATGCGTCAGCAGTCCGAACGTCTGAAGCGTCTGATCGACCGGCTCCTGTATCTGTCTCGCGTTCAGGCGCATGAGCACCAGCGTCCCCGCGATCTTGTGGATGTCGCTGATCTCATGGCTGTGGTTCTGGGCGAAGTCGCCCCCCGTTTTGAAGCAGAAGGGCGGACGCTCAGGCTTCAGATCGAAGATGATCTCGTCATCCGTGCCGACGAGGATGAAATAGTTCAGGTTCTGCTGAACCTGATCGAGAACGCGCTGCGATACGGCGCAGGCGAGGCGGAGCCGCTGACCATCACACTGTCGGCCCGGCGAGCAGTCATCCCTGACGACCGTTGGCCCGCCGATGGAGGCGTTATTCTTGGGGTGGAGGACGATGGGTGCGGGATGGAGGCGCATCATCTGCCGCGCCTGACCGAGCGTTTCTACAGGGCAGGGGCCGGGACAGGGCACGGCACAGGACTGGGGCTCTCCATCGTTCGTCATATTCTGGACCGGCATGGCGGCCGTCTGCGGATTGCGAGTGCTCCTGGAAAAGGCACCACCTGTCTAGTTTGGCTGCCACCTGCGCGGGGCAGTCTTGCAGTTCCAACAGGAGAATGACAGTTTCTTTCCGAAACAATCAGGGGTCTTGTTGCTATGACAGTTTTCCGGAATTTTCGCCGTCTTGGTCTTGCGGCCCTGCTGACGGGCAGCATGTTTACACCCCTGCATGCGGCTGATGCGCCCGATACTATTCCTGCTTGGCTGAACGATATCAACGGCGCTCAGGCTATGGGCTGGGTGAGGGAACAGAATGCCCGCACCCTGCGTTTGCTGGGGCATGGGCCGCTGTATCAGGGGCTGTATGAGAAATCGCTGAAGCTGCTTCAGGCGCATGACCGTCTGGCCTCTCCGATCCAGATCGATGGCATGATCTACAACTTCTGGCGCGACGATCGCCATCTGCGCGGCATTCTGCGCCGGACGACGCCTGATTCCTATGCGACCGAACATCCGGAATGGACGGTGGCGCTGGATCTCGATGCGCTCGCGGCCAAGGAAAAGCGCAACTGGGTCTATAGCGGTGTGGATTGCCTGCACAGTCAGCAGAATCTCTGCCTGCTTCATCTCTCCGACGGGGGCGAGGACGCAAGGACCGTCCGGGAATTCGATCTGCGTACGGGGCAGTTTGTGGAAGGCGGTTTCAGCCTGCCTCATGCCAAGCAGGATTCAAGCTGGCTGGACCGCGATACCCTGCTGGTCAGCTATCCCTGGACGGATGCTGATCTGACGGAATCGTCCTATCCCTATATCGTAAAGCTTCTGAAGCGCGGCCAGTCCCTTGAGCAGGCACAGACGGTTTTCACCGGGAACCGCAAGGACGTCGAGGTTGGTCCTGAGGTGCTGCATGATGGGGCAGGTCATCAGGTGACGCTGATCCGCGAAGGCCTGGATGCCTTTTCGTCGAAGGTTTTCCTGTATCGCGACGGCCAGGTGACGCAGGTCGCCATTCCCCAGAAGGCGGATATCTCGGGGCTGTTCAACGCACGTCTCGTCGTCCAGCTCAAGGAAGACTGGAAAGTCGGGACACAGTCCTTCCCACAGGGCAGCGTGGTTCTTGTCGACCCGGCCGCGGCAACGGTCGCGCCCCAGCTTCTACTTGCGCCGACGGGGCGGCAGATGATTGAAAGTGTCGCCACAAGCCATGGCCACCTGATCGTGACGCTGTACGACAATGTGCGCGGAAAGATTTCGATCTACACCCCGACGGGAACGGCCTTTACGCATCGGGATCTGCCCCTCCCGCAGAATATGTCTGTCGGTCTGGTCAGCACTGACGAGGCCAGTCCGGTTGCCTATGCCGTCTCCAGTGGTTTCCTGAGTCCGAGCACGCTGTGGGAGATCAACAGCGATACGGCCTCGGTCCAGAAACTGCATACCCTGCCTGCCCAGTTTGATGCCTCGGATATGGCGGTGGAGCAGCAGGAGGTCCGTTCGACGGATGGTACGAGCGTTCCTTATTTCATCGTTCATCGTCGGGACATGAAGCTCGATGGCACCAACCCGACGCTGCTTTATGCCTATGGTGGCTTTGAAGTGCCGCTTTTCCCGTCTTATTCGGCCGGAATTGGCAATAACTGGCTGTCGCGTGGCGGTGTCTATGTTCTGGCGAATATCCGCGGCGGCGGTGAGTTCGGGCCAGCCTGGCATGACGCGGGTCTCAAAACGCATCGTCAGCGGATCTATGACGACTTCGCTGCCGTGGCAAAAGACCTGATGGACCGCAAAGTGACGTCGCCCCAGCATCTGGCGATTCAGGGCGGTTCCAATGGGGGCCTGCTGATGGGGGTCGAGTTCACGCAGCATCCGGATTTCTGGAAGGCGGTCGATATTGAGGTCCCGCTGCTGGACATGATGAACTTCGAGCATATGTCAGCAGGCGCATCATGGGTGGGTGAGTATGGAACGGTCTCCATTCCTGAACAGAAGGCGTTCCTGCGCGGAATTTCGCCACTTCAGAACCTGAAACCGGATGTCAAATATCCCGTACCGTTCATCGAGACGACCACGAAGGATGACCGTGTCGGCCCGGTCCATGCCCGTCGGTTTGCGTGGCGGATGAGCGAACTCAAGCTGCCCTATTACTACTGGGAACAGGTTGCGGGCGGTCATGGGTTCGGGGCCAGCCAGAAGGAAATCGCCCAGACGCAGGCGCTCAGCTATGCCTATCTGTGGTCCGAACTGGGCCGGACAAAATAAGACGTCTCTGTATGCAGGCAAAAAAAGGGGCGCTCTGTGGAGCGCCCCTTTTTTGTGCCAGAAGTGGAGGTTCAGCCGTGACGGCGGCTGCGGTCCAGCAGACACCAGCCACCGATCAGGATGGCTCCGATCAGCGGGATGGCACCGATCGTGATCGTGCCGTCAGGATAGTCGAAGGCCATCATGACAAGGACAAAGCCCAGAAAACCAAGGGTCGCCCAGGTCGTATAGGGCGCTCCGGGCATGTTGAAGCCTGTCGGCATGATGTCTCCCCGGTTGATGGCGGCCCGCAGACGGAGCTGGCACAGCAGGATGAAACCCCATGTGCTGATGATGCCGAGGGCTGAGAAATTCAGGACGATTTCAAAGACACGGGACGGAATGAGATAGTTCAGCATCACGCCGACGAGGTAGACCCCGAGCGTCGTGAGAATGCCGACATAGGGAACAGAACTTCTATTCAGCTTGCTCAGTGCCCGGGGGCCGGAGCCACCGAGGGAGAGTGCGCGCAGGACGCGGCCGGTGGAATACAGGCCGGAATTGAGGCTTGAGAGGGCAGCGGTCAGGACCACGATGTTCATGATGGTGCCGATGCCCGGAATGCCCAGTGCTTGAAAGAACGTTACGAACGGGCTCGTGCCGGCATGATATTCCGTCCAGGGGAGCAGACAGACCAGCAGGATGACGGAACCCACATAAAAAAGGGCGATCCGCCAGATCACGCTGTTGACAGCGCGGGGCAGGATTTCACGGGCGTCTTCACATTCTCCCGCCGCTGTTCCCAGGAGTTCGATCCCCGAATAGGCGAACACCACGCCCTGAAGCAGCATGAGAGCCGAAAACAGGCCATGCGGAAAAATGCCGCCATTTTCGGTAATCAGATGAAAACCCGTCATATGGCCTGCCACAGGCATGCGGGTCCCCAGAATGATGGCGCCTGCGACGAGAAAAAGTGCCAGCGCTACCACCTTGATGAGCGAAAACCAGAACTCCATTTCGCCGAAATAGCGCACGCCGATCATGTTCATGGTGCCAACGATCGCCAACGCCACGAGGGCGAAAACCCATTGTGGGACAGGCAGGAAGACCGCCCAGTAATGCATGTACAGAGCAACCGCCGTGATATCGACAATGCCCGTCATGGCCCAGTTCAGGAAAGACAGCCAGCCTGCCATGTAGGCAGCGCGTTCCCCGAGGAATTCACGCGCATAAGTCACGAAGCTGCCGCTGGTCGGGCGGTACATGACGAGTTCGCCCAGCGCACGTAGGATCAGAAAGGAAAAGAGGCCGCAGACGGCATAAATGATCGCAAGAGAAGGGCCCGCGACCTGAAGCCGGGAGCCTGCTCCAAGGAACAGGCCGGTACCAATTGCTCCCCCGATCGCGATCATCTGAACATGACGGCGCCCGAGATCCTTGTGATAGCCTTCCTCGCTGATCGCTCCTGCATGGGGCGGGGTATGATCGTGAGCCCGGCTTGTGGTCATCTGCGCGTCCTGGAAGTCTTAGGGAAAATGATTGGTAAGCTGAAGCGGGCACGCGGAACGAAATTCCCGCGACCCTACGCATCATGCGCGGCTGCTATGTGTCACATGCATGGGAACATAAGCCAAACTTGCCCTGATGCCAACGCGCATTGCTTGCGGGTTCGAAACTGCCTGGCGCCGTGTTGCCTCAATGTCCCGGTGGAACGGCCATACAGGCCATTCCCTGTTTGGAAAGAGTGGAGCAGGCCTGTGCGGCGCCAATGCGGCTGATGCCTGTCAGTCGCGCGCGCCAGACGGTGGCTCCATGACTGGACGTCGGGTGCACCTCGACTCGAGCGGACTGGAGTTGGGTGAATGCGGCCTGACGCGCCATCGTCGTTGCGAATTTGGCCTGTCCGATGCTCCCAAAGGCACCCACCTGAATGGCCCACGGTCCATAGCTGCCCGGTCGGTGATATCCTACGACCACGGTGGTGGAATCCTGGGGCTGAACCGGCGGTGTATGAGGACCGGGAATGACCGGGGATGATGGGAGCAGGGAGGAGGGCATGGGGGCACTTGTGGTATCCTGCCCTTCTGCGGACGGGGGCGGGAGCTTGGATGTTGCAACCGGCTGGACCGCGCAGGGAACATCGGGGTTATAGGCTTCGTCCGGATTGCATGGGAGCGCACTGGGGGCCGCAATCGGAGCCTGTGCCGCAGAGGTAGTAACGTGGCGGCTCGCCCAGACCTGCTGGACGTTACGGGAGGCCGCCATGACAGGGGCGGGGGCCAGATTGGTGGTTGCCCCAGCACCCGAGGCATTGAGCTGATCAGCGCTGGCATACGCAGCTAGAGGCCCCGTCATGGCAATTTCAGTACCGAGATTCGGCGTAATGCTTGCGACGTAATTGACCGTTTCGCTCGGCAGTCGCCGGCCATTGTAAAGATAGTCCTCAAGGCGCTGGGGGCCAGCATTATAGGCTGCAAGAAAGGCGGGAGCTCCGTATTTCCGGGCAAGAATGCTGATGTAGCCTGTTCCGGCCATGATGTTGTCATGAGGCTCGTAAGGGTCTGCACGCAGACCATAGCGTGACTGCATGTCAGCATAGGTCTGAGGCATGAGCTGCATCAGACCCATGGCTCCCGAATGTGACGTGATGGGGCGCCCGTTCAGGAACTGGTGTCCTCCCGACTCCTGATGGATGACCGCCCGGATCCAGGCCTGCGGAATCGAGAAGCGGCTGGCCGCCTGGAGAATGTATGGTCGCCACGGATCGCCGGCTGGCCCGGGTGCACGATAGGCACCGCTTGAAGAATAGTATCGATTGTAGGGCGAGCGCTGACTGGCACAGCCTGCAAGGAAGGCAAAGCTGAGGATTATGGTTCCCGCCTGAAGGAAGACTCGCCTTTTCCTGCGCATCATAAACCCACTGTTAATCTTTTGTGCCGATGATGAACGCTGTCCGAAAGAGAAGGCAGGCAAACGGTGACGACGGAGACTCCGGAAAACGAAACCCCGGTTAAGAAGGGGGGTAAGCGCAAGCTCATCATCCTTGCAGTACTGGCATGCCTGCTTCTGGTAGGTGGTGGAGCCTTTGCATGGAAGCATTTTCATCAAGCCGCAACCCCGGTAGCAAAGGCTGGTCCTCAGCCGGTGAAATGGACGACGATTACCATTCCTACCATTCTTTCGAATCTTGATTCCGGTACGGACCGTACCCGGTATGTCCGGATCGGTGCCCGGCTAGAAGTGGAGGACGGAAAGAACGCGACCAATGTGGCTGCCCTGATGCCGCAGATCCAGGATGCTTTTCAGACCTGTCTGCATGGAATGCAGGCATCGGAGCTGTCCGGAAGTGGCATTTACCGTCTGCGCGAAACAATGTTGGCGCAGATTACCAACATTGTGGCTCCTCTGCGGGTCCGGGATCTCTTCTTTGTCGAGGTGCTTGTTCAGTGAGCGACGACCGACAGGCCGGCACTGCTTTTGCAAGTCATGATATCGATATGCCTGTTGCCGCATTCCCGCTGTCGGGTAATGGGATGGAAGGATTTGATGACAGCGACGGGCGTGATCAGGTTCTCAGCCAGGCCGAAATTGACAGCTTTTTTGGTAAGGATTCCGTGGTCAGTGGGCCTTCTGCGAGCACGGGCATTGAGCGTGTGGTCAGTACCTCTGGCGTGTCGTCTGAGCGTCTACCCATGCTGGAGGTCGTTTTTGACCGATTTACGAGAATTCTAACGACCAGCTTGCGCAATTTCACGAGCGATAATGTCGAAGTCTCGATGGACCGCCTGGGCTCGCAGCGATTCGGCGACTATCTCGAAAATGTGCCTGGACAGGCCATGTTTGCCGTCTTCAAGGCGGAAGAATGGGATAATTATGGCATCCTCGTTCTCAGTTCCCCCCTTATTTATAGCATCGTCGATGCGCTGTTAGGGGGGCATGCCCGAAGCGATCCTCCTGCATATGGTTCTTCAGGCCGCCAGGTGGGCCGGCATCATACGGCGATCGAACGCGCGTTGATCGAGCCCATGATCAGGATCATTCTTGACGATCTCGAAACAAGCTTCAGTCCCCTGTGTGCGGTCAACTTCCATTTTGAGCGGCTGGAAATGAATTCCCGCTTTGCCATGATCAGCCGTGCCGGAAATGGCGTGGTTGCGGCGCGCTTTGGCATTGATATGGAAGGTCGAGGTGGCGACGTGGATGTGGTCCTGCCACATGCCACACTGGAACCTGTAAGAGATATCCTCCTCCAGCAGTTCATGGGCGAAAAGTTTGGTCATGACGGGATGTGGGAGACACATCTTGCTCAGGAACTGTGGCAGACAAATCTGACTCTGGAGGCCGTTCTTGAAGAGCAGACTGTCAATCTGAAAGATATCATGAAGCTTGCACCTGGAGATCAACTGGTGTTGCGGCGAGAGCCGGACGCTTCGGTTCGTCTGCGATGTGGTGAACATGTTCTGTTTACCGGGCGCGTCGGGCGCCGTCAGGGACAGGTTGCCGTCAAGATCGAAGAAATTCTCAATGAAAAACGTGGCACCGGTAGTGCCGCATCATATAGCTGAGCGGAGCATATTGCATGGACAGGTTTCAGCTCTGGATCGAGATTGCCTTATCAGCTTTGTTATTGGTGACGATTTTTTACAGCCTTTATCTTGGTCGTGCCCTCTCCGTGTTGAGACGTGATCGTGGCCAGCTGGATGTCCTGATAGCCAGTCTGCAGTCCAGCAGTGCGCAGGCCCAGTCGGGCATTGATCATCTTCGGCAGACGACCGAGCTTGTTGGACGCGCACTGGGTAAAACCGTTGAATCGGGCAAAAGTCTCAAGCGTGATCTGGCAATGCTGTGTGATCGTTCTGAAACCCTTGCCCAGCAACTTGAGTCTCTTCTCCCCGCAGGTCGTGCTGCAACTGCCACCATAAAGGTCGCGTCCAGAATTGATGAAGATGTGGAAGAGGCTCAGTTCCGCTCCGCGTTCAGAATGAAGCCGGAAGATGTCCGCACGATGAAGTCAGGTGCAAGTAAAAGCGCCGCTGAGCGTGAACTCCTGCGCGCACTTCGGCAGAAGCAGGGATAAGGAATATGTTTTTTCGTATTCTTCACCTCGCATGCGGTTTGATGATCGTTCTTCTGGGGGTAAAGATTTACGCGATTGCCGGAGATCTTCTGGACGATACGAATTCCTCCTCACCCGCTCTGACGGCTGCGGCCATGGCGCAGTCCCAGCCCGAAGCTTCAGCGCAGGTTTCTCCCGCCGTTCAATCTCCTAAGACACAGACTGTATCAGCCACGCCTTCTGTCTCAGTTCCGAAAACGGAAGACCTTTGTGCTCAGGGTGGTTGCAAAGGTCCTTCGCCTGTAGCCTCTCAGCCCAAAGATCCTGGATTGGAAGAGCAGCTTGAAGCTCGAGAAAAAGAGCTCGCTCGCAAGGATGCAGCTTTGAATGACCGTCAGCGCCTTGTCGATGCGGCTGAAGAAGAATTGCAGCGCAGAATGACCGCGCTGGAAAATTCCCGGACGGCTCTTGCAACAAGCGAGCAGCATACGGACCAGCTACGAAACGAAGACGCCGACCGCCTCGTCAAGATTTATCAGGTCATGAAGCCTGAGGATGCCGCCGCAATTTTCAATATTCTTGATCTGCGCGTCGGAGTAGCTCTTCTCAACAGAATGAATCCACGAAAAGCATCCGCCATCATGGAAGCGATGTCTCCCCAGCGGGCTATTCTGGCGACGCAGCTCCTGGTGAATTCCCATGCACGTCCTGCTACCAAGATTGGTGGTAACGGATGAAGCGGGCGTTTCTGATTACTCTTCTGAGCTTCTCGTCACTTGGAGGGGCGGCAGCATCTGTGGGTCTCAAACCGTCGGGTCCGCAACCCGACTCTGCAAAAGTTTCTTTACCGTACTCCAGCGACAAGCAGCTTTTGCCGGCTGGGTGGTCCTTTCTGAATGACCCTTCCCCCCTTTTTCCACATCCTGAAAAAACTTTGGAACAGAAGCCGGGTGTTAAGGGAGCGAACATGGTTGCTGGGAGGCCTCTGACGGAAGACAGATCGGTAGTTACAAAGGCCGTTCCCGCAATTCCTGGAGCAACTGGTCTGTGGTTGCCATTGGGCGAACTGACGCCTGTAGCGGCCTTTCGAAATTCAGGAAACATTCTGATTGTTGCTGCCGGGCGACATGTTCTTGATACCGCAGGTCTGTCGCAGGTTGGGCCTTTCACGTCCGTGTCGAGCCGGTTACTGCCGGATGTGACTGTTATTACGGTGGGGCTTGCTGATGAGCTTATACCTGTGTTGCGGCCTGTAGGAGCGGGATGGACAATATCGGTTGCACCAGACGTAAAACCCCAAGAGGATATGGTTCTTAGGCAGGGCAGAAATACACTGACTTTTACGTCGCCTATCGAAGAGGGGGTGCCACAAGTTGTAGCCTTGGCAGACCCGGCATCAGGGCGAAGACTTCTACTAGGAATGACGCGATCCGGTCGTATTCAGAATAGTATGCGGCGTCTGGGCACGGGTTTTGCCGTTCGAAGCAGTCTGGTTGGTGTCGTGATTGCTGCCGACTCCGATACCATCGAATTAAGACAGGCTGGCGGTAAGCTGGTTCTGGATAGTGCTGGTCCGAACAGCTTTCCATTGATTGCATCTGGTCGCCTCCAACCTTATGGCTCTTCGCTCAGTGGTGTCAGCCTCACGGCGGCTTCACCGGAAGAACTCCGGGAAGCACTTCGACGGGAAACGGTCTCAGCAGCTTTGGCATCGTCAGGGGATCGTTTTGATGCCCGTATGAGAGTCGCGCAGGTGGCGGCGCAGGCCGGTAATGGACCGCTTCTCAGCGAAGTCATGCAAGTGGCCTTACAAGACTGGCCAGAAGGTCTTGAAAAACCGGCCGTGCGCCGTCTGCAGCAGATATCGGCTGTTCTGAATGACCGAGCGGGTTTTTTTTCTCTCGCAGAAGACGGAGGAAACACGCCTGAGGATCAGCTCTGGCGCGGGATGATGCGGATGATTTCATCGCCTACCAGCCGCGCTGGGCAGATGGTGTCCGGGTCTGACGAAAATGACCGTTTGCAGACGGCAGATCTGCTCGCGAAAGGGCTGCCTGTATTGCAGGCTTACGCAGAACCTCTGCGAGACAGACTGATGCCTGTCGCCAGCGAATGGGTCGCACGTTATGGTAGCGATAGCGCTGCAAAGATTCTGGAACAGTTGCCAGATACCGGCCAGACGACCTTGGCAAAAGCGCTTCTTGCAGGACGCCGAAATATGCCTGGTGCCGACAAGAGGCTTTCCGATCTTGCGCATGATCCCTCGCCTCTTGTCTGGCCCGTTGCCCGTGAAGCATTTCTTAAACTGGCCCTCGAAAAAAAGACGCTTCCCGCTCAGGCAGTTGCTGATCAAATCGATGGAATCCTGCCGGCTCTTCGAATTGCGAAGCGTGAGAAAAACGGTCGTCTTCTACGGATTAATGCTCTGATAAAGGCCGGTAACTGGGCCGCCGCCGGAGCAGCCATTCAGGAATGGATTTATCGCTATCCGGATGATGTGGATGCCATTCGTAGTCAGAAAACGACTATCCTGAGGCAGATGGCACAGTCTGCTTCTGGAAACGAGCGGCAAAACAGAGATGAAATCGTATTTCTGAAGGAAGCTTTGTCGCAAAATTCAAAAGATTTTTCTCAGCAGGATATCCTTGAGGCCCTGGCGCATCGTTATGAGGCAATGGGACTGCCGGATCAGGAGCGAGAGACGCTGCGCCGGCTTCTGGTTTCTCAAGATGGCCCAGCGGCTACACAGGTTCGTATCAGGTTGGCTTCTCTCGAGCTGGAGATGGGAGATCTTAAGGCAGCGCGCGATGATCTGGCGGCCTTTATCGAAGGATCACCTGATGCGGCATTGGCTCTTCCTGGTGCACGCAGCGGTCAGACAGTCGATGTTGCGCTATTGAGGGCACGCATTGCCCTTGCAGAGCATCATTCGGATGAAGCTGCAGGAGAACTGGCAACGATCCGCGATCCCCGGGCATGGACTTTCCGGGCACAGATGGCTGAAAAATCGGGGGAGTGGTCTCGTGCCGTAGAAGCTCTCTTGCCGATGCTGGACAGTCTTCCGGAGCCGGGCAAGTCTCAGGATACATCGCTTTCGCCTGATCAGCAGTCGCTTGTCTTGCGCGTGGGTGGAGATGCTTCCAGGGCGCAGGACCAACAGACTCTCGACAAGCTGAGTGCCCGGTTTGGAACGCTGATGAAAAATACCCCTTCGGCAGGCGTTTTTCGTCTGTTGACCGGGTATGAAGATAAGGCTGTGACGCCGTTGTCCGCTGGCGGGTAGTTTTGGTCAGGTCTGAGGGAGGGGGCGATGACCTTCAAGGAAAACCCGAATTCCGTATGCCATGAATTCTTCGAGCTTTTCCTGTGAACGGCTGGGTTTGCAATGGGTGAGTTGTCCCAGCATGGGGCCGCCGAGTGTCATCCCGAAAAGCAGATCCGACGCTTCGGGAACATCGGGAATATCGAGCCTGCCTGCTTCGGACTGGGTCGTTAGCCAGTTCTGGATTGGCAGAGAGCGCCCGGAGAGCTGGAAAAGGTCTGCGACCAGTTGGCGCACGGCCGGGTTTCGACTGGTTTCCGTGACGACAGAGCGCAGTAGGCTGAGACGTTCATCGCAAAATATGCATGCTGCAATGCTGGTCATCAGTCCGAAGAGCTGCTTTTCCATGGAGTCAGTAGACAGTGGAACATATTCTATCGGAGCAAAAAGACGTTCGATGATCAGGGTCTCAAACAAGACCTGTTTGGAATCGAAGAACTGATAGAGGGTTTTTTTGGACATGCCTGAACATGACGCGATGCTATCCATCGAAGTCGCATGATATCCATGTGTTGTCAGTACGGTGCTGGCCGCATCCAGGATCCGAGTCCGTCTTTCGGCTTCATCGAGCTGCAAGGGACGACCACAGCAGGGCTGTTTCCGGTCTTCGGACTGGCTGCTCGACTGACTGTTCAAAATCAACTCCGATATTATTTCACAGACTGAATTGACGTCTGTCAAAGAAACCCGCTAGTTTCCGTTTTCGCAGGAAACTAGCGGGTTTCTGTATCACAGGATAGCGGCCGTATCATGCCTTCTTTTCAGAAAATGACCTTGAATTCTTCTGCCGCCCTGTCGCCGGTCGGTTTCTGGGGCGGGCGGAGAGCCTTTTTGGCACCTGCTCTGCTCCTT
>NZ_BJVA01000011.1 GCF_007988905.1 Gluconobacter kanchanaburiensis NBRC 103587 | reverse complement strand
AGAATTGGTCCAAAATCGCTACTTAATTTTTTTGTTTTGGCGCCCGATACAGCTCTAAATTGCTGGTATCATTACCAAAAAAAATTTGGTGTCCCGTACGGGATTCGAACCCGTGTTGCCGCCGTGAAAGGGCAGTGTCCTAGGCCTCTAGACGAACGGGACTGGAGGCGTGAGCGGGTGTATAAGCGTGAGATCTCTGGGCGTCAAGCGGGTGCTGCGTCAGAAATGAAAAAAGACAGGTTTTTTCGTTCCTGCCATGTTTCGGCCCGCAATGTGCCTGCGACATGGATCAGAGGCATGGAGCGTTCTTCCAGCAATGTGGCGAAGGGTTTGTCACCTGCCCGGAAGACCAGCCCGCGCAGACGCGTACCGCCGTCCTCGCCCTGAAGAATGACGCGAAGGGTATTGCCGTCTTTGCCGATGCGCTCGCTTTTCACGCAGCGGACGTTGCTGATGGCGAGGACGGGCTCTTCGTTGCCAGGGCCGAAGGGTTCCAGCCGGGCGAGTTGATCGGCCACAGCGATGGAGGCCCCGGCCAGCGTCATGATGCCGTCCAGCTTCAGCGCGTCCTGTTTGGGAAGGGACAGCGCGGTTGAAAGCTGCGCGTTCAGGCTGGCGTGGAACTCTTCGGCGCGGTCTACGGCGAGAGAGAAACCGGCAGCCATGGCATGCCCGCCTCCCGTGAGGAGGAGGCCGTCCTGGCGGGCGGTGATGATGGCGGTTCCGAGGTCCAGCCCGGGAACCGAGCGGGCTGAGCCTTTGATGACGCCATCGGTCAGGGCTGCAACCAGTGCGGGACGGTTGTAACGCTCTTTCAGGCGGCCTGCGACGATGCCGACGACGCCAGGGTGCCAGTTTTCACCGTGTAGGAAGATGACGGCATGGCCTGCATCGAGTTGCTGCTGAGCCTGTTCCATCGCGGAATCGAGGATTGTGGATTCGACGGTCTGGCGCTGGCGGTTGACGCGGTCCAGCTGTTCGGCGAGGGCGCGCGCTTCGACGACGTCTTCGGATAGCAGAAGTTTCAGGCCCAGATCGGCCTGTGCGATGCGCCCTCCGGCATTGATGCGAGGGCCGAGGGCAAAGCCGCAGGCCATGGCGCTGGCTTCTTCCTTCACGCCTGCGACGGACGACAACGTGGCCAGTCCAAGGCGCTCCCCGCGAGACATGACGCGCAGGCCCTGCATGACCAGCGCGCGGTTCAGGCCGGTCAGGGGCATGACATCGCAGATGGTGGCGAGAGCCGTGAGGTCGAGGCGCTGGAGCAGGTCGGGGATGGCTTGCCCGCCGTCGAACCAATTGGTGCGGCGCAGGAGGCGGATCGTGGCGACCATGGTGAGAAAGGCGACGGCGGTGGCGCAGATGTTGTTCAGGCCCGATACACAGTCCAGCCGGTTTGGGTTGACCACGATGCCCTTCGGCAGGGCGGCTCCGTCGGGTTTGTGATGATCGAGGACAATGATGTCGGCACGGTCTGTTAGGCCGTTGAGGATGTCGATTGCTGCGGTGCCGCAGTCGATGCAGACGAGAAGGGTGGCACCTTCCGAGAGCAGTTTTTCGAGGGCGATGGTGTTGGGGCCATAGCCTTCGGTCAGACGGTCGGGGATATGGGTGCTGACGGTACAGCCAAGTTCACGAAGCGTGTCGCAGACGAGGGCAGTGCCGCAGGCGCCGTCCACGTCGTAGTCGCCGAACAGGCCGATATGCTCGTGGTTGCGGACAGCCTGTGCAAGACGTTCTGCGGCCCGATCCATATCCTGCAGGCAGGAAGGATCGGGCATGGCATCGCGCAGACGGGGGTTGAGAAACGAAGAGGCGTCGTGTGATGAGACGCCTCGTGCCGAGAGGATACGGGCCAGAAGTTCAGGAATATTAGCCTGCTGGGCGAGAGCGAGAGCCAGTCGGTTGTCTGCTTCCGCCAGCCTGGGATCGCGCCAGATCCAGCGGCGGTTTCCTGCACTTCGGGTTACGCCGAGGACGGCGCCCGTATCGTCTGCGAGCATGGTTCTCCGTTCAGGACGCGGGTTCTGCCTGTGGTTTGAAGCTGTGATGGCTCTCTATATAGCGCACCGTGCGGGATTTTGAACGCATCACGATGGAATGCGTGCGGGCGCGAGTGGCGCTCGGACGTTCCACCCCCTTCAGAAGCGGGCCGGATGTGACGCCTGTTGCGGAGAACAGGACGTTGCCAGCTGCCATGTCATGCAGGTAGAGCTTGCGGGCTGGGTCGAGGCCGTTCGCCATTTCGCGCGCGCGCTGGCGCTGGGTGTCGTCCTCGAACAGGAGGCGGCCCTGCATCTGGCCTTCCATGCAGCGGATGGCTGCGGCAGCCAGAACACCTTCGGGAGCACCACCGGATCCCGCGTACAGATCCACGCCGCCGCCGTCCACGCAGGTGGCGATGGCAGCCGCCACGTCGCCGTCGCTGAGAAGCATCACACGGGCGCCGGCTTCGCGGGCGTAGGCGATCATCTCTTCATGTCTTTCGCGGTCAAGTGCGCAGAGAACCATGTCCGAGACATTGCGCTTCTTGGCCTTGGCCAGCGAACGGAGATTGTTGCCGATTGAGGCGTCCAGATCCACCACACCTTCGGGAAGGTCCGGGCCGACGACGATCTTTTCCATGTAGATGTCAGGCGCGTGCAGGAACTTGCCGCGCTCGGCCAGAGCTACGACCGTCAGCGCGTTGGGAAGGCTCTTGGCGCAGAGATTCGTGCCTTCGAGCGGATCGACCGCGATATCCATGGCCGGGCCACCGGAGCCGACTTTCTCGCCGATATAGAGCATCGGGGCTTCGTCCATCTCGCCTTCGCCGATGGTGACGATGCCGTCGATGGCGACGGTGTCGAAGGCGGCGCGCATGGCCTGCACAGCGGCGCCGTCTGCCTCGTTCTTCTGGCCGCGGCCGGTCCAGTGTGCCGACGCGATGGCGGCAGCTTCCGTGACACGGACGAGTTCAAGGGCAAGGTTGCGGTCAGTGACGCGATAGGGGGGGATGTTCTGAGGGTCGATCACGTAAGGGGATCCTCGATTTTGAGCACAAGCGGCTTTCCTGTCACGACAGGAAGGACGGCAAGCGCAGTGGTGGCGGCATGGATGGCTTTTTCAGAAACCTGATGGGTTACAATCGCCAGGTCGGCACATCCTGTTGCAGCATCGTGCTGGGAAACAAAGTGGACGGAGACATTATGGTCCCGAAGGACAGATGTCAGGTCAGCCATTACGCCCGGACGGTCCTGAACGTTCAGACGTAAATAAAATGCACTGTTCAAATCAGCGAGATCAGCGCAGTCTACAGGCCCTGAAACCGCTGTCGTGCCCCAGACAGGAATGGCGGTTCCCCGCGCCAGATCGACCAGATCGGCAACTACGGCGCTGGCTGTTGGGCCTTCGCCTGCGCCGCGGCCGGAGATGGTCATCGGGCCACTGAATACGCCCTGTGTGGAGACAGCGTTGAAGACTCCGTCGACACTTGCGATGGGCGCGCTGGTCGGGACAAGGCAAGGACGCACCCAGGCTGCGACGCTGCCGGTTTCGTTCCGCCGGGCCATGCCGAGGAGCTTGATGCGATATCCGAGCTGATCTGCGAATTTCAGATCGGTCGCAGTGATATCGCGGATACCCTGAACCGACAGCGTGTCGAACGTGACAGGCTGGAACGCCAGACCGGCCAGAATGGCCAGTTTGTGGGCCGTATCCCAGCCATCCACGTCCGTGGAGGGTTCGGCTTCAGCATAGCCCTTGGCCTGTGCTTCGGTCAGAACGTCGGTAAAATCCCGGCCTGTAGCGCGCATTTCGGTCAGGATGTAGTTGCAGGTTCCGTTCAGAATGCCGCCGACACTGAGAAGGCGGTCTGCGGCCAGACCTTCACGTACGAGCTTGATAGCGGGAATGCCGCCCGCCACGGCAGCTTCGAACAGGAGGGGTGCGTTCTTTTCTGCGGACAGGCGGCTGAGGCTGTCGCCATGCAGGGCCACGAGCGCCTTATTGGCCGTCACGACCGGCAAACCACGTTCAAGCGCGGTGCGCACCATGTCGCGGGCCGACCCTTCGGAGCCGCCAATGAGTTCGACGGCCACGTCGATCTCCGGGTCCTGAGCCACAGCAGTGGCGC
Organism: Gluconobacter kanchanaburiensis NBRC 103587; assembly: GCF_007988905.1. GTDB lineage: Bacteria > Pseudomonadota > Alphaproteobacteria > Acetobacterales > Acetobacteraceae > Gluconobacter > Gluconobacter kanchanaburiensis. The sequence goes on along the minus strand of NZ_BJVA01000011.1, from coordinate 74,996 downwards.
TGTCATGCCAGCGCATGGCGGACAGGTCCACGCCGCGATCACGGGTGCGGTCACGGGCCGTAACGGCCACGACTTCGATCGGGCGACCGGCCCGGGCAGTAATCAGGTCAGCATTCTCACGCAGGAGACGAATGACACCGATCCCGACAGTCCCGAGTCCAGCCAGTCCGATCCGCAGGGGTTTCACGATGATGCAGCTCCAAGAAGGTCAGCGGTTCCCGCACCGGCGCCGTGCCGGGTCATGAAGCCCTTGATGGCCCGCGTCGCCTGACGCAGCCGCTGGGTGTTTTCGACAAGTCCGATCCGGACAAAGCCTTCGCCGTATTCCCCGAACCCGAGGCCGGGCGCAACCGCAACCCCGGCTTCCTTGAGCAGAAGCTTGGAGAAGGCGACGCTGCCCATCTCGGCGAAAGCGGGGGGAATGGGCGCCCAGGCGAACATCGATCCCTCGGGGGCTGGCACGTCCCATCCTGCGCTCTGAAGACCGCGCAGCAGCACGTCTCGGCGGTCCTTGTACATGGCGCGGATCTCGGAAACGTAATCCTGCGGGCCGTTCAGCGCCGCGACGGAGGCCACCTGAATGGGCGTAAACGCACCGTAATCCAGATAGGACTTGATGCGTGTGAGTGCCTGGATCAGCTTTGGATTGCCGACCGCGAAGCCCATGCGCCAGCCCGCCATCGAGTAGGTTTTGGACATGGACGTGAATTCGACGGCCACATCCTTTGCACCCGGAACGGCTAGGAGCGACGGGGGCGGTTCGTTTTCGTTGAAATAGATTTCCGCATAGGCCAGATCGGACAGGATCCAGATCTCTTCCCGGCGAGCGAAAGCCACGAGCTCCTTGTAGAAATCGAGATTTGCGACGAACGCCGTCGGGTTGGACGGGAAGTTGACGATCAGGGCCGTCGGCTTGGGCACGGAATGACGGACCGCACGCTCCAGCGCACGGAGCATGTCCTCGTCCGGTGTGGCCGGGATCGAACGGACGGACGCTCCGGCGATGATGAAGCCGAACTGGTGGATCGGATAGGACGGGTTCGGGACCAGGATCGTATCGCCTGGGCTGGTGATGGCAGCGGCCAGATTGGCCAGGCCTTCCTTGGAGCCCAACGTTGCGATGACTTCGGTTTCCGGGTCCAGCGAGACGTTGAAGCGGCGTTCGTAATAGTTCGCCATAGCCTTGCGCAGGCCTGGAATGCCGCGGCTGACGGAATAGCCGTGCGCGCGCGGATTGCCGACCGTTTCGATCAGCTTCTGCACGACGTGAGCCGGGGGAGCGCTGTCGGGATTGCCCATCCCCAGATCGATGATGTCGTCACCGGCGGCTCGCGCGGCGGCCTTGGCCTTGTTCACTTCAGCGAACACATAGGGCGGCAGGCGGCGGATGCGGTGGAACTCTTCGGTCATGACCAGCTCTGGGGTAGAGGGTGAAAGGAAGGGGCGACGATAGACAGGTTTTTTCAGGAGTGGAACAGCCTGACTGCACGCAGCCTCATAATGATCCCGACATGATCCTTCCATGCGACCGGCATGTTCTGGATGCCCCGCAGGGTTTCAGCCCCCGATGGTAACGCGGACGCCATCGCCGATCGCTTCTCCCCGCAGGGTAATGGAAGAGGCCGGAACTCCGCGTTCGATAAGCGCACGGGCGACTGCGCGCGCGCGGAGAAGCCCCAGTGCGATTTCCCGGTTCTGGTCGGCGGGTGCAAGCGCGGCGTCCGCACTCATGAAGGCACCAAAGCCACGGATGGTCAGACGCTGGTTTCCACGCTGTGAGACGATGTGCTGATACTCACCTTGCGGATTACCGCTGACATGGTCGGTAGCGGGCTGAAAGCGGATCAGGGTCCCTTCCGGTGTGTTCGTGTCGATGTCAGGGCGGATTGGATCGCTCACCATTGCGTCACGGGGCAGGTCGAAGCCGGGGAACTGCGGCGGCGGGGGTGGAAGATCCCCGATTTGTGGGAATTCTCCGGGTGGGGTCGGAGGAATGGATTTCGCCACCACGGCGGGAAGTTCGGCTTCCGGTGCCGGGGGGGGAGGGGCAGGCTTGTTCGTCCGCGCGCTGGGAGCCGGAACGGATGGCGAGGCCGCCGGGGAAGTCGCCGGAATCGCTGCGGGAACTGGTGGCGCCTCAGGCTGCCCGACTGTGGTCATGGTCATGCCGCTCTGCTGCACATTGGCTGCGGTTACGGCGGCCGGGGTCGGTGTGGGAGGCGGCGGAATGGTCGGCAGCGCCCCTTGGGCCGCACTTTCCCGCTGCGCGAGATTGCGCTGGGCTTCAAGCCGTGTGGTCAGCGCCAGTCGGGCCTCAGGCGTCGGCAGCGCCGGCGGCTGTGTCGGGGTTCGTCCAACATGGGGATAACGCAGGTTTTCGCCTGGTGGCGGGGCGCGGAGCTTTGCAATTTCGCCTCCCTCAAACCCGTGCCACCAGCCGGTTACGGTATCCGTCATGTCCTGATGCTGGCAGGCTGCCAGAAGCGGTGTGGTCATCAGCAGGAGAGCGGAAAGTTTCCCCGCGGTTCTGCGTGTTGGCGCTGTCATGGGCTGCCTGCTGTTCCCTGGGGCCACTGTGCCGTTCCTGCCGTCTTTGGAATGTCGAAATACGGCGGACACTAGCGGTTCGGAACCGCGATGGCGAGAGTTCCTATCTGCATGAGATGGAAGGAGGACTTGGCACCGATGAAAACGAAGCGCAGGATAGGGGTATGAAGATGCATGCTGGATCTGGAAAAGATATGGACATCACCAGAATGACCCCGACCCGCCTGGATGACGAGCCGGATGCTCCGGAGCCGGAAACCCGCGAGGACGATAACAAGACGCCGAACAGCCCGATCAGCGAGCTGGAAGGTCGTCTGTTCGATCAGCGGAAAGTCCTGATCTTCGGTGGTATCAATGACAAGATCGCCCGTGATGTCACCGGTCGCCTTCTGGCGCTGGCCGGCACGTCCGACAAGCCGATCGATGTGTATGTGAACTCGCCGGGCGGTCACGTGGAAAGTGGCGACACCATCCACGACATGATCCGTTTCGTGGATTCGATTGCGCCCATCAACATGATCGGAACCGGCTGGGTCGCGTCCGCCGGTGCTCTGATCTATGCCGCCGGTCGTCCGGAACGTCGTGTCTGTCTGCCGAACACGCGCTTCCTGCTGCATCAGCCGATGGGTGGCGTTCGGGGACCGGCAACGGATATCGACATCGAAGCCCGCGAGATCATCAAGATGCGTGAGCGTCTGAACCGGATTTTCGCCAAGGAAACCGGCCAGACCTACGAGAAGGTCGCCAAGGATACCGATCGCAACTACTGGATGTCGGCACCTGAAGCCATCGAATATGGTCTCGTAAACCGGATCATCCACTCGGCGAACGATCTCAAGTAAAAACTACAAGCTCCAAGGGGCACGGCGTGCCTTTACGGCACGCCGCGAACACAGTTATGAAAAATCTGGCCGAAATCTATTCCCATCTTCCCGACGCGCCGTCGGAGAAGACGCTGGAGCGCGTTGACTACGAAGCGCGCCACTGGAGCAGCCCGATCCAGGGTCCGCTCAAGCCTGGCACGGAAGAGCACAAACGGGCCGTCGCGGAGATGTTCCGCGATACGTTCAATCCCTACAAGCCGTCCGTCATTGACTGGCCGCAGCTGGACCCGGAGACGCTCCATCGCATCACGTCGCTGCCGATCTGGGATATCGCTGTCCAGACCGAAGGCAAGGCCCGTCTGCGCATGGCCGCCTATGCTGACATGATGACCGATCCCGACATGAAGGACGCGCTCTCACGCAATGCGTGGGAAGAGAACCGGCACAAGGAAGTCCTGTCCAAGCTGGTCGAAGCCTATAATATCCCGATGGCGCCGGAGCCTCCATACATCACCCCGAAGGATACCGAATGGGCCTATCTGGTCACGGGGTTCTCGGAATGCGTAGACAGCTTCTTTGCGTTCGGGCTGTTCGCGCTTGCTGAACGCGCCGGCCTGTTCCCACAGGAACTGATCGAGACCTTCGAGCCGGTGATGCAGGAAGAATGCCGACATATTCTGCTGTTCGCGAACTGGCTGGCCTGGCATCGGGCAACCATGCCGTTCTGGAAGCGGCCATGGTTCGAACTGCGTGTGATTGGCGTATGGCTGTTCCTGGCCTACGAGCGGATGGGACTGGCACGTTCCATCGACGAAAACGGCGAAGAACATACGCAGGATAACAACTTCACGGTGACGGGCGCCAAGGACATGACGGCCATGGACGTGAAGATTCCGGACCTCATGCAGCTCTGTCTGGATGAGAACGACCGCCGCTTTGCAGGTTATGATCCACGGCTGCTGCGCCCCACGACGACCCCGGCGATTGCAAGGACGATCATCCGCGGATCGAAGCTGTGGAACAGTCTTCGCACACGTTTTTGCCCTGTGACAACAACAGCCTGAGTCAAGCTGCTTTCAGAACCGTATGAAAAGAGGGCGGCGAGACCGTCCTCTTTTTTGCGTCCGAATTGGACTGGTCCTCCGCTCTCTGAATGGGGCCTAGAAAAAGCTCCCTCGAAACAGCCGAAAAACCGACCCCATGACCCAGCCTGCACTGATGCGCAAGTCGGGAGATCACAAGATCATAAACGAAGAACTGTTTTTCGACCTTATTTATGTTTTCCTGGTCACGCAGGTCAGTCACGGCCTGCTGCATCACCTGAATATGGATCGGCGCGCTCCAGATTCTGCTCCTGTGGTTCGCGACGTGGCTGGCGTGGCAATATACCGGCTGGGTGACGAACTGGTTCGATCCGTGTCTCCGTGCCTTGCGGACGACTCTGTTCGGGGCGATGGCGCTGCCCGAAGCGTTCGGTGAACGAGGGCTGGCATTCGCGCTGTGCTATGTCATCATGCAGGTGGGACGGTCCGCCTTTGTGTTGCTCACTCTGCCGTCGTCCAGCCCTCTCGCGGCAAATACCGGCGTATTCTCGGGTGGGGGCTGATTGCCGCCGTTTTCTGGATCGCCAGGCCCCTTTGTGCTCCGTCAGAAAGACAACTGCTCTGGGCGATCGGTGTCCTGTGTGAGTGTGTCGCCAATGTTCGGGTTCTGGCTCCTTGGGCATGGCCGCTCGCATACGACCGACTGGCCGATCTGAGGTATTCATCTTGTGGAGCGGTGCCAGCTTTTTGTGCACGATCGCCATGGGGTAGCTGTCTTTTGATACTGCCAGTGAGGGGGCGGAGCATGCCATGGCTCGTTCCACCGACCCCGGTCATATCCCCCTGGTGCAGGGAAGCGTAGTTACGGGTCTGCCTCTGCCCGCCTGTTTCTAGCCTCCGACGTCTTTATGGATACTCGCAGGTGCTGCAACCCTGTTTCTGCTTGCAAGTGGTGTACTGGTGGGACAGGGATGAAAATATAGAATTTCGAAGGCTGGCAAAGCCTGATGGACCAGAGAAACCCCTAAGGATCTCTCTGGGAGAATGAAAAATCAGCCTTCGTCGGCTTCCTCGTCACCTTCCGGTCCAGTCATCAGGGCATCGGCAAGGACCCCGGCTTCAGTGCGGATGCGGCGCTCAATTTCATCGGCCATTTCAGAGTGTTCACGCAGGAACTGCTTGGCATTTTCCCGCCCCTGTCCAATGCGCTGGCTGTCGAATGAGAACCAGGCTCCGGATTTTTCGACGATATTACCTTTCACACCCAGATCAAGAAGTTCGCCCATCTTGCTGATGCCCTCGCCATACATGATGTCGAACTCCACCTGACGGAACGGAGGTGCCATCTTGTTTTTCACGACCTTGACGCGGGTCTGATTGCCGACCACTTCGTCCTTGTCCTTGATGGAGCCAATGCGGCGGATATCGAGGCGAATGGAGGAATAGAACTTCAGGGCGTTTCCGCCCGTCGTGGTCTCCGGATTGCCGAACATAACACCGATTTTCATGCGGATCTGGTTCAGGAAGATCACGAGTGTATTGGAACGTGCAACCGTGCCTGTCAGTTTGCGCAGCGCCTGACTCATCAGACGGGCATGCAGACCGACATGACTGTCTCCCATGTCGCCTTCGAGTTCAGCCCGGGGAACCAGAGCTGCTACGGAGTCGACGACCAACACGTCAACAGCACCGGAGCGGACGAGTGTATCGGCAATCTCCAGCGCCTGCTCACCGGCGTCCGGCTGGCTCAGTAACAATTCATCAATATTGACGCCCAGCTTGCGGGCGTAGCCCGGATCGAGCGCATGTTCGGCATCCACGAAAGCGACAGTGCCGCCTTTCTTCTGGGCTTCTGCGAGAACATGGAGAGCCAGTGTCGTCTTTCCCGAACTCTCGGGGCCATAGATCTCCACGATACGGCCACGTGGCAGTCCTCCAATTCCAAGGGCGATATCCAGCCCGATGGAGCCAGTGGAAATGACGTTGGTTTCCACCTTGGGACGTTGCCCCATACGCATGATGGAACCTTTGCCAAAAGCGCGCTCGATCTGGCTGAGTGCGCCCTCAAGCGCCTTGGTCTTGTCCATTCAGTCCTCGCAATAGGTTGGGGCTGGCCTTCTCGGGATACGATAGACCGGGTGATCATGCACGCAAAGAGGCATGAAGTCGCTTAACGTCCCGATGTCTGTTCGCAAAACGTTCTCATGGCAAACATATCATACTTCTCGTTCTCCACGCCAAGGGGGTGGCAGTCATAATACAAGGTATTTTTCGTGCTCCTGGACCTGTTTAGCGCAGAGGGGCGGCGTAATGTGCGGGGCGCTTCAGTTTCCAGACATAGGCAATAATGGCGGCGACTATCTTGAAATGCTCGGCTGGAATTTCGCTGTCGAGCGGCAGCGTAAAAAGTGCCCGAGCGAGCGGTGGATTGGAAACGATCGGAATGCGATTGTCCTGTGCGACTTCCCTGATGCGGGCTGCCACCGCATCTACGCCTTTTGCGACGATTTTCGGCGCGCCCCCGCCGCCTTTTTCATAGACCAGTGCTACGGCGTAATGCGTAGGGTTGGTGACAATCACTGTTGATGTCTTGACCGCCTCCATCATGCGCTGCCTCGCTGCTTTCGCGCGCAGGGCTTTCTGACGGCCTTTGACATGAGGATCGCCTTCCGTGTTGCGATACTCGTCCTTAAGATCTTCTCGGCTCATTTTCAGTTTGGATAGATGTCGAAAGCGCATCCAAAAGATATCGAAACCGGCAATAACCAATTGGGCCACAATCATCGAGGCAGCCGCTTTGAGACCCAGATCCATCATGATTTTGACCAGAGGACCAGGCTCAAGTCCGATCATGCGAGACACTGTCGGGATAACCTCTCGGGAAACTTTCCAGAGAATGGCCGCAAAAACTGCGAATTTTGCGAGGGCTTTGAAAGTGTCAGGGAGGGTTCCGCCTCCGGCTATGCGTTTAAAGCCCGAGAGCGGGGAGACGCGTTCGAATTTTGGTAGCAGAGACCCTGGATGGATCAGAAAACCGGTCTGCAGAAAGCCTGCTGCGAGACAGAATGCTGCGACTGTCGCCGCGATGGGGATGGCGAGAGAAAGGCCTGCCTCAATAGCATGATCCGTGCCTGTAAGAAGGCCCGTCTGTGTCATGGGCACTGTTCCGGCGTTGGCCATCAGAGTCCGCATGCTGTGCACGAAATCGGCTGTGAGATAGGGCAGAAGCATGAAAATGCCTGTAAAACCGCCGAGGAGCACAACGAAACTCATGGCTTCGCGCGACATTACGATCTGTCCGTCGTCGCGGGCTTTCTGAAGGCGTTGGGCTGACGGGGCTTCTGTTTTGTCTTCTGATTCCGACATCGGTTACAGGCCGGGCAGAGCGCGAAGAACGTCGAAAGTCTGCCCCTCCCAGATTGTGATCATGGTGCTCAGCGTCGCCCCGAGAAGGGCGATGCCTCCCAGAAGCTGAAGCGGACTGGCAGCATTATAGATCTGAAGGGTTGGCAGTAGTCGCGTCATAATGCCCAGCATGCCCTGCCAGACGACCGATAGAACCAGAAAGGGGGCGCTGAGTTCGAGACCAAGAGCAAAGCTTCGTTCTGTGAGCTGAATGATGCCCTGGGCGGAGTCTCCCAGTATGTTCCAGTGGCTGCTTGCAAAATCCAGAAACAGGGCTCCTCCGGGGGGAATTAGGGCGTAGCTGCCCAGAACCGCGCGAATTGGAAGGATGTAGGCGCCTGTTACGAGAAGAACGAGGGGAGCGAGAAGATTGAGGAATCTGGCTGGTGCCGAGCTTCCTGAACCAAGGTCAGGATCAGGTTGCAGAACACTCGAAATTCCCATGCAGACAGCAATGATCTGACCGGCAATCGGGAGGGCCATGCAGATGAGTCGTGCCATCCAGCCGATCAGGATCCCCGCAAAAAGTTCGACCGCGATCATTCCTCCAAGAGCAAGTGGGGTCAGTGTCTCCAGATGAGCCTGCGTCAATAAGGGCGCCACGAGCGGGAGCAGGAGAATAGTCAAGGTGATGGCGCAGCCTGCGCGTATCATCATTGGCATGGACTGCTCGCCCAGGCCCGGCATGACCATAACGACCGCTCCGCTACGTGACAGGACCAGAACGAACGCAAGTGCCCAGATGCTGAGGGCAGGTCCGCTGAGATCCAGTGTCTGCAGTGCGGATGGTGCGACAGTGTCGGCAAGGCCGGCGTTCACAGTGCTTTTCCCTATAGCGTACAGAGTGGCGAAGACGGGCTGTAAGAGTGTGGGTCAGGTGGCGCCGACGAGAATAAGCTGGTCGAAAAGGTGTCGGGTGAACGTTATGAGGGTCGCCGTCATGAATGAGCCCGCCATGACCATGACAGCACCAATGGCCAGAACTTTGGGAACAAAGGAGAGCGTGGCCTCATTGAGCTGCGTGACCGCCTGGATCAACGATACCAGAAGCCCGACCCCAAGTGCGGTAAGCAGAGCGGGCGCGCTCAGCTTGAGCGCAACCATGAAGGTCTGCTCAAGGATGGCGCCCAGATCGATAGCCTGCATGGTCAGATCGTCATTTTCATGACGTCCTGATACGCCTGAACCATCCGGTCACGGATTACGGTTGTGGTCTGAAGAGCGAGCTGGGCGTTGGAGACTGCGGTGACGATCTGGGTCATGTCACCAGCGCCTGTGAGGCCCTGCGTGGCTTTGGCTTCGGCATCATGGCCACTGTCAATGACGTTGCTGACAGACTGGGAAAGGACAGATCCGAAATCTGTGCCTGAACTCGTGTCGCCAGTAGATCCGAAAGAGCGGACACCGTCGTCAATCGTATCCGTAACGTCCTGAAGCCGGCTTTGAAGGCTCTGGACTGCATAGGCGTTATGGGCCTGGGAAAGGGATGTGAGCATCTGGGTTACTTCAGCAGGTCAAGCGTACGGGACAGCATGGTCCGGGTGCTCGACAGGGCGTTGAGGTTGGCTTCATAGGAGCGTTCGGCTTCACGCATATCCATCATCTCGGTCATGGAATCCACGTTGGAAACCTTGACATAGCCGCGTTCGTCGGCGGCTGGGTGAGAGGGGTCGTAGCGGGTATCGAAGTCCGACATGTCCCGGCTGATGTTCTGTACGTCCACCGTAGAGGCGCCGGTTTCGTCATCGACATGCTCGGCGAAAGTAATGGTTTTGCGCCTGTAGGGATCGGCGCCCGGCTGAGAGCCGGTTGTATCCTGGTTTGCAAGGTTTTCGGCGACAATGCGCAGACGCTGGGACTGCGCATCCATGCCGCTTGCGGAAATGCCTATGGTGGTGGACAGATTCATGCGTCAGAGCCCTTATTTGCCGAGCGCCGTCTGGAACATGCTCAGGTATTTGGAATAGACATTCACCGCCAGATGCTGCTGATCGTTCACGTCCGCGACCTGCTCCATCTGCTGATCCAGCGAAACCTGATTGCCGTCGAGGGATTGCTCGGCCGTTGTTTCGATGGTGTGGGTGCCTGACGCGCTGTAACCGATGTGATCGGGTTGCGTGACGGTGGGGGTGATGTCGAATTCACCCATTGCGGCTTCGAAAGGTGAAACGTCTTTTGCCTGATAATCCGGGGTATCGGCATTGGCGATATTGCCGGCCAGCACCTGCTGGCGCGCCTGAAGCCAGTTCATGCGATCACGCCCCAAAGAGAAGAGGTCGGTGCCGCCTGCGCTGGTCTGGTCGATGTTGAGCATCGAGAGGGTCTCCGTCATGCAGGGGCCGGGAAAAGTCCGGTAATGAACATGATGGCGGGGAATATTTAATAAATGGTTGCCTGAGCGGCCGATTCTGTCATGGGAAGCGTCCTTCTGTGAAGGTCATCGCTATTGGCGATGTCCTTGGTGCTGGAAACTCTGAAACTTTTCTGGAGCATGCAGAACAATAATTTTCGAGTTCGGGTCATCCATTCTGTCGGTTCGAAGCCGGGAAACCGCCGCTCTTCAAAATATCCCCCCAATTAAGCGGACGTTAACCTGTGGCGGGCATCATGGCGGGGAAAAGGAACATTGCCCGATGACCCTGCATGAATGCGTAAACGCGATTGCCGCGCTGATTTTTATCGTGGTTCTGATCTTCTGCGCGCGACCTCTGCTGCGATTTCTGGAGCAGAAAAAGAGGGGGGCGCGAGAGGGGCAGGTGGGATTGTCTCTTGTCGGACAGATGGCGCTTGATCGCACTCGTCGCCTTTCGGTCGTCAGGTATGGAAGCAGAGAAATCCTTCTCCTGACTGGCGGTAATCAGGACCTTATGATGGACTGGACAGAGCGTGATACCTTTGTTTCGGCACTCGACGCCTCCGCTGGGGAGGACATGGCATGAGGCACATTTTCCGCATTTGCCGTGTTTTGCTGCCAGGACTGGTACTTGTTGCATGCCTGTCGGCGCCTCACCTCGCGCATGCTCAGGCAGTGAGTATCGATCTGGGGCAGAACGGGGGCGCTGGTGGTGCAGGAACCACAAGCCGTCTGGTGCAGCTTACGGCCCTGATTACGGTGCTGTCGCTGGCCCCCAGCCTGCTGGTCATGATTACGGCATTTACGCGGATCGTCATTGTTCTGTCACTGCTTCGCAGTGCGCTTGGGGCCCAGGGAACGCCTCCCAATACGGTTCTGATCGGTCTAGCGCTGTTTCTGACACTTTTCGTGATGCAACCCACACTCCAGAAGTCGTGGGATGCGGGCATCGAACCAATGATGGCGGGCCGTGTCGGAGAAATGGAAGGCCTGACGGCTGCGGCTCAGCCGTTTCATGACTTCATGGCTGCGACGGCCCGGCCAGCAGATGTGGCGACGTTCCTGAATATCGCGCATGAGAAGCCGCCTGCGAAGATTACCGACACGCCGTGGCGCGTTCTGGTTCCGGCGTTCATGATTGGAGAACTGCGGCGCGGTTTTGAGATGGGGTTCCTGCTTTATCTGCCGTTTCTTGTCATCGATCTGGTTGTATCCAGCGTTTTGATGAGCCTCGGTATGATGATGTTGCCACCAAGTACCGTATCTTTGCCGTTCAAATTGATCTTTTTCGTCGTTGTCGACGGATGGTCTCTGGTGGCGGGGAGTCTGGTGCGAAGTTTTACAGGGTAGCTGTATTGAGCTTCAGAAGAGACCCCGCATTTCCGGAATAAACTGCGGGGTCTGTCTGATCAGTTGTGGGTGTCGTTCGTGGTTCCGGCGGCGAGGCCTGCTGCGCGCGGATCCGTGGAGCCGCGGCAGGAATCGTTTCCATGGCAGAGGATGACATTGAGCCGTCCCGTTCCTTCATGCGGAACCGGAGTGTTACGTGCTGCAGTGCGAAGGGCATCGCCAACTGCATCGGCAGCTTCGTTCTGCCCGGAGGCAGCGATGACGGCCCGTAGACTGCGCTGATCACGAAGGACGGCTGCGGTCAGGAGAGGCTGTGGCGTACGGGCGGGGGATGCACCGATGACGACACCCGTGCTACCGGCAATGCGGCCTGTTCCAAAGAGATTGTTCTCGCTTAGGGCGCAGGCGACTGCCATTCCGGAATGGTCTGTCACGACAAACGATGTTGAAGCGGGGAGGGCTGGAAGGCTGCCATTGCCTGCGCGGCCACCATTGAGGGCAGCCTGGGCTGCAGCCAGTGTCTTGTCGCCTGACGACGCCCGCCAAGCAGCGACTGCGCCTTGTCCGGACGTACCGGTGGTGTAGCGCAGAGCCGCTCCCAGACCACCATCCGCGGGCGGAGCGACAAATGAGGCATCCATTCCACCCTGCCGGCTGACCAGTGCATCCGTCTGGAGGGGAAGGGTCTGGCGCATATCATCGTCATTGATGGCTCCCCCCGCTTTCTGCACCGCAGTGGTGTAAACGTCGGCGAGGGCGCCGTTGTAAAGATCGCCAACGCCCGCGACCCTGATCCGCTCGAGAAAGCCGGCAAGACGGGGCTGTGCCAGACTGTCGCCCGCAACCAGTATGCCGCTCTCACCACGTCCAAAAATGGCGCGGGCGTTTTCATCTGCCAGCAGGGCCGGGCGAACGGCGGCGAGATCGGAAGCCAGAGCACGGCTGACGGTAATGCCGGTGCTTGCGAGGTTCAGGGCCGGTGCAATCAGATCGTTGAACTCGACGGTGCCATAATGGAGCTGCATCAGATACAGGCCGCGAAAGCTGGCCGCTGTTCCTGCGGGACGGTCGCCGCCCTTGCTGGTGCCGGCACGAGGCAGAAAGGCGATCGTCTGTGCGGTTTCTCCGGGGCGGCTGATCAGGCAGGCGCCACCGCCACCGAAAGATGCGCGGGACGGCAGGGTAACGCCCAGCGCCAGAGCCGTCGCCGTGGCAGCATCGGCGGCGTTGCCGCCGCGCGCCAGAACGTCATGCCCAACCAGCGCAGCCTGGGGTTCATCAGCAACCACAGTGCCGATACTGCCGCCGGACGGAGCCGCAGTTTCATTGCTGCTGATAAAATGTGACCCCGGGATCCAGGAGCATGCCCCTAGCAGAAGGCTGCAAGCGGCCGTGGCCATCAGCGAGGCCGGAAAGCGGGAAGACGCGCGACGGCCCTGCTGGGCGTCCGGGCTGGAAATCTGGTGCTGACGATGCGCCACCTGGCGTTTCTCCAATGTCTGGTCACGACTGTCCGGCCTCGTGGCCTTGGCGGGTAACGGGCTCGGGCAGACAGCGCTGCGCCGTGGATCCGATCCGGCTATCGTTCCCTCATAACGGTAATCTCAGGTTTGTGGGAGGGGCGAGTTGGTGTCTTCTCTTTACCGGAGACGTTCTTTATGACGTACGTCTCTGGGACCACTTCCCAATCAGCTGATCCGGAGCCACGTCGTTGAGACATCAATTTCTTGCCACAGCCTGTGCCGCTGTCGCCGGACTGGCCTTTTTTACAGGTGGTCAGGCAGTGGGTGCGCCAGCTTCTTCCTTCACACCGGCCCAGCGGGCGGAAATTGTCGGCATCATGCGCGACGCTCTGCAGAATGATCCGAGCATTCTCACTGATGCCATTCGCTCCATCCGTGAAAAAGCGGAGGAACAGAAACAGGATTCGACACTGGCTGCTGTGAGGGCTCATCAGACGGAATTGCAGACCGCTCCCGATTTCGCCATCCGGGGCAACCCGCATGGGAAGCTGACAGTTGTGGAGTTCTATGACCCGCGCTGTTCATACTGCCGGTCGATGATGGGCGAAGTGGACAGTTTCCTCAGCCGCCATCCTGATGTTCGGCTTGTGGAAAAGGTTGTGCCGGTTCTGGGCAGTAACAGCGTTCTTGATACACGGGCCATTTTTGCTGCCAGTGCCCAGGGCAAATACGAAGTTATGCGCAAGGTATTGATGGAAGATACCACCAAGCCAAGCATGGAACGGATCGTCGAGCTCGCCAGAGCCAACGGCATTGATCCAAAAAAATTGACGGCCGACATGGATTCGCCTCAGACCATTGCCCTGATCAACACCAATCTTGATCAGGGACGAAGTGTTGGTCTTGATGGCACCCCAACCTTCATTTTCGGAACTGCTGCGGTTGCCCCGGGAGCGCTCGAGCCCGATCAGATGGATGCCTTCCTGGACCGGGCCCGCAGGGGATAGAGTTTTGTCCCGGCGGGGCGTCAGTGCTTTTTGCTGCCGCTCCTTCACCTGCAGGCATCGCCATTCCCGTCGACGATGCCTGCAGGTGAAGGAGCGGCAGAATCCGGTTGAAGGGTGTGGCGTCTTCGTCCGAAGCGGGCCTGGCGACGTCATGAGCTCTGCTGAAGCCAATGTTATTTTTGAGTTGCAGAACATGGGTCACAGCGTCCGGGTCCTTGGCTGGCCTCGTCTAGCAGATGTTCTGCCAGAGTAGCGTCCCCGATATCGCGTGCATGAAGCGCGGCTCGGGCCTGTTCTGTTGCCACGCGGTATTTGTGGTCCTCGCCTTCAAAAGATGTGTCGTTAATACCGGACATCGTTTCTCTTCCCTTTATGGAAACGGAAGTCGTCAGGGATCTGAGAACACGACGATGATGCCGAGGTTCCCGTACTAGGCCTTTTGTGGTTATGGTCTACAGGATTCAGGATGTTTGCCGATGCGACCGGCAGGCGAGCCAGGCGCCCGATATGCTCCACTGGTATGGCGGTATATGACAGACGACAGACGTTCTGGTGCCGGGGGCAGTGCCAGTGGTGAGGAGTGTCAGGAGGGACTGGCAGACTTCAGGAACGATGTCCGCCTCCGGCGATATGGCGTCGTGAGGCGATGGTTTCGCCGCTCCCTTGGTCTGCGATGGATCACCTTCTGTATCCTGAGCCGTAAAGGTGTTTCTGAATGGCGCGGGAGACGCGCGTTTTCTGCCTCGCGGCTTCCCGTACATCTGAGTCGTACAGTCATGGTGCGACATCTCAGAACGCTTGGCCTGCTTCTGCCGTGGCATTTGTTGACCCAGGCGCTGAGTGCGACGGTTGCCGCACTGGGCGTCTGGGCTTCTGATCGCTGGCTGGCGGCAGTGCTGGTTCTTGGTATCGATGGGCCGATCTTCATCTGGTCGGTTGTCGTCCAGCCCCGGTTTCGAAAGCTGCGTCTTCCTTCAGACGATGAGTCGCGCTTTGTGCGGCGATCACTGAGAGGACTGAATGGTATTTTGGGCAGTGTGTGGTTTGTGTTCGTCATCATGGCGTTCCGCCTGCACCGGGAGGAGATCCATCTCCTGACGATTGGTGTATGTGTCGGCCTCATGGCGCCGCTTCTGCTCTGCGCACCGGTTCGTGGAGCTGTCGAGATCATGGTGATTCCGGTTGTCGCAGGGCTGTTCGGAGCTGTGATCGAGGGGAGCTTCCACCGGTCTATGCTGCTTACGATGTCGTTCATTTTTGAGGTGATGGCATGCGGGCTTTTCGTTGTCGGTGCCAGCCGGCTTGTGGAGGGGCTGCTCTGGCGCACGCAGATCGTTCGTCTGCGGCAAAGGGAGAAGTTGGATATTCTGTCGCTTCTTACGCGCTGCTCTGTTCCGCAGGGAGGGGGATGGTTGTGGGAGACGGATGAGACCGGGCTTCTACGCAATCCGTCCATCGGACTCTGTCGGGCTCTGGGACAGGAGGAGACGCAGATTGCTGGCAGGACAATCCACGCTTTGGTCGGATTGTCAGATCTATCGCCAGAGACCGCTCTTCCCTCATCAGGTGGATTGTCTCCGGCATATCGGCTGAGACATTCTCTTGGTCACCAGCTCGCTTTCCGGGATCTCACGGTCAGGGTGGCGAAGAGCGACCGTTGGTGGAAGCTTACGGGGCAGCCGTTGTTCAGAGATGGGGCTTTTCTCGGGTACCGGGGGGTCGGGACCGACGTTACGGCCATGCAAGGGCTGAGCGAGCAGCATTTCCATCGCGTGCGCATCGATGACCTGACGGGTCTGCCGAACCGCCTCGCGTGTCTGGAGCTGCTACAGAACCGTTTGCTGGATATGACGCAGGGTCACCGCGTCTTTGTAATGGTTCTGGTTTCGTTGGAAGGCACGAGAACAGGTGAGTTCCGTAAATTTCTTCCGGAGGAACAGGCCTGTGCGGTGTGGGAAAGTGTGTCACGGGTGAGGGGGCTGGTGGGGCGGATCGTATCTGATGAGCCGTTCATCGCCCGATATGGACCCATGGATCTTGCATTCGCTGTGGATGTGCCTTCCGAACGAAAGTACTCCGACCTTGAAACAATGGCCCTGAACATCCTGTCGGAGCTGGACAGGCCGATTTTTCTGCCGAGTGGTTCAGAGATTGTTCTGGAGGCCGCTGTTGGCATAGCGGTGGCCTGTTCAGAAGATGGCGATGCCCTGGTGGAAGCGGCGGAAACTGCTCTTGGGGATGCACGTGGGGAGCGGGTTGGCCGTTACAGTATTTTTGATTCCTCCGATGACCTGGCTGATATCCGTCGGAAAAGCCTGTTTCGGGATGTGCGTGAGGCGCTGCGTCTGAAAGCTTTTATGCTTGTTTATCAGCCGATCGTGAACGTCCGGACCGGAGCGGTTATTGGATTTGAGGCGCTGTGCCGCTGGAAAGGGGCGGCATACGGTCATCTCTCCATTGAGAAGGTTATTGACGTGATCATGGAGACGGGACACGGACTGGAATTCGATTTCTGGGTGCTGGAAACCGCCTGTCGAACGGCACAGCGCTGGCGGGAGGATCTCTGGGTTTCGGTAAACATGACGGCAACGCATTTCTCTCTCCCCGATATTGCCGAGCGAATTTTTGCCGTTGTGGAGAGGACGGGGCTGGAGCCAATGCGGCTCCAGCTCGAACTGACGGAAACCTGTGCGCTCGAGGCAGGATCACAGACCTGCCAGGCTTTCAGGAAACTGGAGGGGAAGGGCATCCGGATTGCTCTGGATGATTTCGGAAAGGGATATTCCAGCCTGATGTATCTTCGGCAGTTTCCTTTTTCGAAGATCAAGCTGGACGCGGCGTTCATTCAGGACATGTTGCAGGATACGCGGAGTGCGGCCGTGGTGCGCAATGTCATCGAACTGGCCATGGATCTGGGTATTGGCGTGACGGCGGAGGGCATCTCGTCGCCCGAGCATTACCGTCATCTGCGGGAACAGGGCTGCACGGAAGCGCAAGGTTTTTTTCTTGGGCGGCCGGTATTGGAAGAAGATGTTCCGTTATGCTGGTGACAGATTGTCGAAAGGAGCAGGGAGAGTTCCAGTGAAAGAGGATGTGGTGAAAGCACTCGATCTGCTGCGATATGGCAAGCCCGAAAAGGGAAATATCGTGGTGATGGGCATCGTGAATGTCACGCCCGATTCTTTTTCTGATGGAGGTCGTTTTCTGCGCCCCGAGACGGCGCTGGAACACGGGCGGGCACTCGTTGCCGACGGGGCAGACGTTCTGGACGTGGGGGGGGAATCCACGAGGCCGGGTTTCGAGCCGGTTCCGGCAGAGGAAGAGTGGGCGCGACTTTCTCCTGTCGTGGGAGAACTCGTTGCGGAAGGCGTGACGGTTTCGATTGATACGACCAAAGCCTTCGTTGCCAGACGGGCGCTTGAAGCGGGTGCGATGGTGATCAACGATGTATGGGGCTTTCAGGCTGATGCGGACATGGCGTCCGTCGTAGCGGATTCGGATGCGCTGGCTATCGTGATGCATAATCGCCATGCTGTGGACGAAGCGCTGGATCTGAGAGCGGACTGGCGTCGGTTTTTTGATACTTCCCTGGAGCATGCTGAGCGTGCCGGTCTGCCACGCGATCGGGTAGTGCTGGATCCCGGCGTGGGATTTGGCAAAACGCAGTTGCAGAATGTGGAGGCCGTGGCGCGGTTGGGAGAGCTGCGGGCCGAGTATGATCTGCCGGTTCTGCTCGGGGTTTCACGCAAATCCATGTTCGGGCATTTTTTGGGGCGTCCGACCTCCGACCGACTGGCGGGCACGTTGGCGACCCATCTGTATGGTGTCGAGCAGGGGGCGACGATGCTGAGAGTGCATGACGTCCGCGAGCATGTCGACGCGCTGACGATGCGTCAGATTCTGAAGGGTGTCCCATGATCGTGCCAGCTTTGACATCTGTTTTCGTGCGGGATCTGTGCCTGTTCGGGTATCATGGTGTTCTTTCGGAAGAAACCCGCATCGGGCAACGTTTCGTTGTCGATATCGAGATCCGCGCGGATCTTTCCGGTGCCATTGCGACCGATGATTATGAACAGGCGGTCTGTTACGGAACGCTGTGTGATATCGCGTCTGAAATCGTGACGGGACAGCCGCTTGCGCTCATCGAGACGGTAGCGGGCCGGATCGCCGCCACTATTCTGGAACGGCTGGAACGGGTGATGTGGGTGCGGGTGGCAGTTCACAAGCCTTCCGCACCGGTGCCGTATGTTGTGTCGGAAACGGCGGTGGCCGTTGAACAGGCCCGGGTTCAAGAGGTGGCATTTTCGCTGGGAAGCAATCTTGGCGAACGGGAGGCTGTTCTTGCGGCGGCGGTGGATCGTCTCTCTCTGATGGACGGGCTGGAAATCGCAAACGTGTCATCGCTCTATGACAGCGCGCCGTGGGGTGGGGTCGAGCAGCCGGCGTTCGTCAATATCTGTGTGACCGGATGGACGACGCTGGAACCTCATGCGGTTTTGCGGGCATGCAAGACCATCGAAGCGGATCTGGGGCGTATGCCGGGAGTGCGCTGGGGCGCGCGGGCGATCGACATTGACCTGCTGTATCAGGGAACGCGGGAGGTGCGGGATAGGGTTCTGACACTGCCGCATGTCTGTCTGTTCGAACGGGCTTTCGTGCTGGAGCCTCTTGCAGAAATTGATCCAGATCACGTCATTGGTGGACGTCGCGTTCGGGACGCGCTAGCAGTCCTGCCGCGGAGCCCCGGAGATGTGATCCGGCGCGCCCCTGACGGCACGGGCCGTTGGGGCATAAAGGAGCCTGAACCCGCATGAACAACCTGAACGCCACGATCCTGACAGCCACGGCACGTCAGTCGGACAGTCAGGACAGCCTTTCGTCCGAAGAACTGCGTCCGATGGAGGCCCTGCCGCTTCCCGAGGATGCGGAAGTGCGGATTGCGGGGGCCGTGCGGGAGATCCTTGAGGCACTGGGTGAAAATCCGGAGCGCGAAGGCCTCCTCGATACGCCGCAGCGTGTGGCGAAAATGTATCTTGAGGTGTTCAGCGGCCTGCATCAGGATCCGCGGGATCATCTGAAGACGCAGTTTTCGGCAGACCGCCATCATGGAGCGGTGATCGTCAAGGATATCCGCTTTCATTCGATGTGCGAGCATCATCTACTTCCCGTCTATGGCAAGGCACATGTCGCCTATCTCCCGGCCGGTGGACGCCTGACGGGGTTGAGCAAGATTGCGCGTCTGGTGGAAGGATTCGCCCGTCGCCCGCAGCTTCAGGAGCGTCTTACGGACCAGATTGCTCAGGGTATGGAAGATATTCTGGCGCCGGAAGCCGTTCTGGTCGTGATCGAAGCGGAGCATATGTGCATGAGCATGCGGGGTGTCCGCTCGCCGGGCTCCACCACTGTGACATCCATCGCACGCGGAACCTGGTTGCGGGATTCCACCGCCAGAATGGAAATCATGGCTCTCCTGCGGGGATAATCTCGGGCAAGGGTCTGCCTTTTCAGATTCAATGCTGGGCTTTCCGGGTTTGATGGGTCTAGTCTCCTGTTGAAGTGCTGGAGCTTCCTGGCTCTGGCCAGAACGGCCTGTTTCCGCTGCCTGCGAGGCCGGAAGCAAGGCCTGGACGGGGAGTAACGCCCTTGGCATTTGGAAAGAACGTCTTTCTAGCGCTGACACGGTACGCGCTGGCTTGCGAGATCGACGAGTGGGGTTGGCGGATCGGCGCTCACACCTATGGCTGCCCCAAGGTTCTGGAGCCGGAAGAAGCCGGTCTCATTATTGGCGACTATTGTTCTATCGGGCCGAACGTCACGATCATTCTGGGGAACCATCGGGCTGATCTGGTCAGCACCTACCCGTTCAGAACACTTTCGCATTTCTGGCCCTCCGCGGCGGATGGGCTCGAAGATCATACCTCGAAAGGGGACGTGATCATCGGCAATGACGTCTGGTTTGGTGCGAACGTAACCATTCTCTCCGGGATAACGATCGGGGACGGCGCCGTTATCGCTGCCGGATCTCTCGTGACCCGATCGGTGCCTCCCTACGCCATTGCAGGGGGAAATCCTGCAAAAGTGATCCGCCACCGATTTTCGCCCCAGGTCATCGAGCGCCTGCTTGCCCTGAAGTGGTGGGAGTGGCCGGAAAATGTGGTGGAAGAACGCTCCGCCTCCCTGATGAGTGATGACATCGAAGCGTTTCTAACGCTTTACGAGGCACGTCCTGAGGATCATAAGAAGGCCTGAACAGAGGGCCCGTACACCCTTGGGTGAAAGACGCTCGGGGGAACTTTTCGGGGGACTGACGCGATTGGACCAGGTCGGGAAACGTGTCGCGGCATGGGTGATCGGTCTAGCCCTTCGTTAGTGATGACGGTTTCCCTGTAACGAAGGGGATCTTGATGAGCACCGCGGAAACGATGATGTCGCAAATGGCAGACAAGGGCGGATTTATTGCTGCTCTGGATCAGAGTGGGGGCTCCACACCTGGTGCGCTCAGGCAATATGGTATTCCTGAAGATGCGTATTCCAGCGATGCCGAGATGTTTGCCCTGATGCATGAAATGCGGGTGCGGATTATGACTGCGCCTGCATTTTCTGGTGAAAAGGTGATCGGCGCCATTCTGTTCGAGCGGACCATGGATGGCGAGGTCGAGGGCGAACCCGTTCCGGCCTATCTGTGGCGTGAGCGGGGTGTTGTGCCGTTCGTGAAAATCGACAAGGGTCTGGAGACGGAAGCGGACGGCGTTCAGCTCATGAAGCCGATGCCCGATCTGGATACCCTGCTGGCGCGTGCGGCAACACTTGGCGTTTATGGAACGAAGGAACGCTCCACGATCCGTCTGCCGTCCGAAAGTGGAATTCGCGCCATCGTGCGGCAGCAGTTCGCTGTGGCCGAGCAGGTCCGCAAACATGGGCTGGTGCCGATTCTGGAACCGGAAGTGCTGATCAAGAGCCCGGATAAGGCAGCATGCGAGCAGCTTCTGCACGATTATGTCCTCGAAGAGCTACAAAAGCTCCCGCAAGACGCGCGGATCATGTTGAAGGTGACGATTCCCGAGGTCGCGGACCTGTATGATGACATTGCCCGTGATCCCCGCATGGTTCGGGTCGTGGCGCTTTCCGGCGGCTATTCCCTGGATCAGGCCTGCGAGAAGCTACAGCATAATCACCGGATGATTGCGAGCTTCTCCCGTGCCCTGATCGGCGATCTGCGGCACCAGATGGATGAGGCGCAGTTCGATGCGACGCTCGGAGAGGCCATCGAGCAGATCTATGATGCTTCGGTGAACAAGGTCTGAAATCCCTGTCGGCCGGACGTCAGGAGATGCTGTCATCCGGCCGGTTCCACCAGCACTGTTCTGGTGGTTGCGAAACGGCGGGCAGGTAATGCTGCGGATTGCCGCCGAGGCGCACGGTGTTGGTGGGTGTCTCTTCCAGCTCAATCTCATGAACGCGCAGGATATCGCCCTGATCCGCGAGAATGGCCGTTAGTTTGGCGAGCATGAGGGCCGCCATCAGTTCGGTTGTAGGGTCGCCGGGCGTGACGACGATCCGGCTGGCGCGTTCGGGCTCGTTGGCGCGGAACCATGCGAGCAGCGGGTCCGTTTCCGAAAGCTGAAGCGCGTGATCAAGGCTGTTATCCACGAAATGGTGCCAGCGTGTCTTGGCTTCGGCAAAAGGCAGAATCATGTTCGCATGACCGTCCAGACGGGTCTGTTTGGCCGGACGGAGCGTGACGCGGACATATTCGTTATGGCCATGCGGAATGGCGCAGCGTTCGCTTGACCCGGTAATGAGCCGGTGCCCCATGCAGAAACGTCGGGTGAAGACGAGTTCGGCGGTCATAAGGCTCCTCCGTGGCGGCTCTGCTGGTAGCGGCGCCATCCGTCTGCCCGCAGGTCACAGGCCGGGCAGGTCCCACAGCCATAGCCCCAGTCATGCTGATGCGTACGATCGCCCATGTAGCAGGAATGGCTGTCCCGGTTGATGACGTCCACGAGTTTCTGGCCGCCGAGTTGTTCGGTCAGGTCCCAGGTCTGGGCCTTGTCGATCCACATCAGGGGCGTGTGTAAAACGAAACGCTGGTCCATGCCGAGGTTCAGGGCGACCTGAAGGGCCTTGATCGTGTCGTCGCGGCAATCCGGGTAGCCGGAATAGTCGGTTTCACAGACCCCGGTGACGATGTGGCGCGCATTGCGGCGCACGGCGAGGGCGGCGGCGAAAGTCAGGAAAATGATATTGCGGCCCGGTACAAACGTGTTGGGCAGGCCGCTTTCGCTCAGCCCGATTTCGGCCTCGCGGGTCAGGGCCGTTTCGGACAGCGCACCGAGGGAGGCAAGGTCGATCGTATGATCGTCGCCGAGGCGCGCTGTCCACTCTGGGGAAAACGCGGCCATCTGTTCGCGCAGGGTGTCGCGGCATTCGAGCTCGATGGCGTGGCGCTGTCCGTAGGCATACCCGACCGTCTCGACGCGATCAAAGCGGGAGAGCGCCCAGGCAAGGCAGGTTGCGGAATCTTGACCGCCGGAGAACAGGACGAGCGCGGTGTTGCTGCTGATGGCCGTGTTCGTGCTCATGGTCAGGGGATTCCGATCAGCTTGTGCGTCTGGAGCGATAGGCGCCAGCGCGGATGGCGCAGGCAGTAGGCGACGGCGGCCTGCGTGTTGGCGATGCGGTCGGGGCCGTCCATCGGCTGAAGCCAGAAATGACGGAAGGAGAATTGTTCGAACAGTTCGGGTGGCAGTTCGGGCTGGGGGTAAACCAGCTTGAGTTCCGCGCCTTCGGTCTGGACGAGCGTGCTGTTGGGTTTGGGGCTGACGCAGACCCAGTCGATTCCGGCAGGCGCTGCGATCGTACCGTTGGTTTCCACAGCGATTTCAAAGCCCTGCGCTTTTACAGCCGCAATCAGCGCATCATCAAGCTGGAGGAGGGGTTCACCGCCCGTGAAGACCACATACCGCCGACCGCTCTCATCGGCGGTGTCAGTCCAGCAGGCCGCGATGGTATGGGCCAGCGCTTCCGCGGTGTCGAAGCGGCCACCGCCTTCGCCATTCGTGCCAATGAAATCGGTATCGCAGAACGTACAGGCGGCCGTGGCGCGATCCTGTTCCCGGCCCGACCACAGGTTGCAGCCCGCGAACCGGCAGAACACCGACGCACGGCCTGTCTGTGCACCCTCGCCCTGGAGGGTCACGAACATTTCCTTCACAGCATAAGACATGACCGCAGCATGTCGGCGAGGATGGCGCAGGATGCAAGGGAAATCATCATGTCGGGCTGAATGTGTTCTGCGAAGTGGGATGTTTCGCGGGCAAGGGGGATGGGCAGCGCCTGCTTTCATGGTAGGGAAGGCGCATGGAAGACATGAATGCCCGTTCTCCTGTTCTGACCCTTGAGCCTCTGCGCGGCTGGGGGCTCGTCCGCGCCGCGTGGAGCGATCTGCAGGCGGGCCTGCGGCTCTTGCCGCTGGCCGTGACGCTCGGCTGGCTGGATATCAAGATGCGATATCGCGGCTCCATTCTGGGGCCACTGTGGCTGACGTTGTCCACGGCTGTCATGATCGGCGCGATGGGGGTGGTGTACGGCTATCTCTTCCACATGGATCTGAAAGCCTATCTGCCGTTCCTGTCACTTTCGATCGTGTTGTGGGGATATGGCGGGACCGTCATCAACGATGCGGGAACAGTCTTTACGCAGAGCACGTCCCTGTTCCATGCGATGCGGATTCCGGTCAGTCTGCCGGTCACGCAGGTGATCGTCAGGAATCTGCTGATTCTGCTGCATAACATGGTTGTCGTTGTCGTCGTATTTGCGGTCTTCCATGTCTTGCCGCAGCAGATCTGGAGCCTGCTGTTTAGTCTGCCGCTTTGGATCGTGGACAGTTTCTGCGTCATTCTGCTGATCGGGATGTTGGGCGCGCGGTTTCGGGACATTGCGCCCATCGTGGCGTCTCTGATGCAGATTTTCTTTTTCGTGACTCCGGTGATCTGGAAGCCGGAACTGATCACGACCGGACGGCACTATCTGTTGCTTGATCCGTTTTATCCGCTGCTTGAAATCGTGCGTGCGCCGCTTCTGGGCCAGAGGGTGGAGTCCATCGTCTGGGAAGCGGCTCTTGGGCACAGTGTGCTTCTGTGGCTTCTAGCGGCCATCCTGTTCTGCCGGATGCGGTCGCGCATTCCTTACTGGATCTGATCTGATGCCCGGGATTGTTGTTGATCGCCTCTGTATCGATTTTCCGCTGTATCATGGGCAGAGCCGCTCCCTGAAACGGCAGGTCGGCAAAACGCTGGCCCGGTTTGCGCCATCAGCGCCTTCGGCGCATCTGATGCATGATCTGCGGGAGCGCACGATCGTAAGCGTGCTGCGGGAGATCAGTTTCACGCTGAATTCCGGCGAACGGCTGGGATTGATCGGCAGTAACGGTGCTGGAAAAACCACATTGTTGCGTGCGCTTGCGGGTATTTACGAGCCTGTTGCGGGACGCGTGCGACTTGATGGAACGATGCGGACGCTGCTGGACAGCAGTCTGGGCATGAATCCCGAACTGACGGGGCGCGAAAACATTCGCCTCAAGGGACGCTATGAGGGCCTCTCACGCCAGCAGATTGAACGGATCGAGCAGGACGTGCAGGATTTTGCCGAACTCGGCCCTTATATGGACATGCCGATGAAGGTTTACAGTGCGGGCATGAGTGTTCGGCTGGCCTTTGGTCTGGCAACAGCGTCTTCTCCTCAGATCCTGCTGATGGATGAATGGTTTCTCGCGGGGGACGGGGTGTTCATGAATAAGGCCAAAGTGCGCCTTGAGGAACTCGTCCAGCAGGCGGAAATTCTTGTGTTGTCCACGCATCAGCCTAAGATCATGCGGCAATGGTGTACGCGCGTCATCTGGCTTGAGAACGGACATATCCGCATGGATGGCACGCCAGACGAGGTTCTGGACGTTTATCTGGACGAGGCGGGCTGAGGGCCCTTCTCAGCCACCTGTACCGAAACGGGCGAGCGCCCATGTTGTGCAGAGATACAGAACGATCGTCAGCGCGCATCCTGCCAATAGGGCAAACCAGAACGGCAGCCCTGCCCGGAGCAGTCGCGGGATCAGCAGAAACATGGGCAGCGAGGGAAGCACATACCAGAATGTCGCTTCCGCATGATGGCTCATAACGATGCGGTCCGGCTTTTCCAGCCATAGCCAGATCATGCCCAGAACAGATACGAGCGGCAGGGACGCAATCAGCGCACCAAAACCGGGATAGCGCCGCGCAATGCTGGAGGCGGCGGCGATCAAGAGCCCTGAAATCAGGCATTTCAGAATGAAGAACAGCATAGTCTTCCCTAAAAACGGGAGGGGCTACTTCAGGTTTTTTTGGAGAATGTGGCCAACTCTATAAAAAGAGTGGCGCGAGTGACGGGGCTCGAACCCGCGACCTCCGGCGTGACAGGCCGGCGCTCTAACCAACTGAGCTACACCCGCAAGGCTGCTTTTCAGCACCCTGAGGCCCTTCCGTTTGGAGGCTGTTTGGCTTCCTCTCGGTCGGTGGCGGTGATGTATCAGCCTCCTCAGGAGGTGGCAATAGGGGGAGCCCAAAAAAAAGCATCGGGAGCCAAAAAAATCCTTCTTGTTTCGATATGCCGAAGCGTGCCCTCTGTAACGAAACGATACAGAAAGGCTGATATGAGACGCGGACGCTGGGGGATACTACTCATGGGACTGTTGCTCGCAAGCTGTCAGAGCGGGCCTCGTCAGTGCAAATTGTATGTCAGTGGGGATATGCCGGTTCTTAATGACCGGGGCAGCCCTGTGGTGCGTGCCACGATCAATGGACACCCTGTTGCACTGATCGTTGATACGGGGGCGTTCTCCACCACGATCGGACAGCGCTTTATTGAACCGCTCGGCCTCAGGGATGCAGGCGGTACTTTTAGGGTTCGTGGGGTCGGAGGTGACGATTACGGGCGTGTCGTGATGATCGATACACTCGACATGGGAAGTTCCAAGGCGCTGAATGTTGCTGTTGCCGGCGTGGGAAAGTTCACGGGGCATGTCGCCGGACTTCCGGTCGTGGGATTGTTCGGACGTGACTTTCTTGGTCGGTACGACACAGTCGTGGATATGCCGAATCACCGCGTCAAACTTGTTGAAACCGAAGGCTGCGATACGCCGACGCCAGGTTGGGCAGGTCGCGTTCATACAGTGCCCATTTCCCATCTCTATGATGGCGGTCATCAGACATCCGTCTCCATTCGCCTGAACGGCCATCTAACGGACGCCATGCTGGATACAGGAGCAGCGACCACGCTCATCAGCCGAGATGCTGCACGCGCTGCAGGCGTTACCCGTGCGATGTTGGAAAAGGATCCTGTCACGACAGGATATGGGCTGATACGCGATCCAGTCAAAAACTACCGTCATCATTTTGAAACATTTCAACTGGGCGATCTTACGTTTCGGAATGTCGAGCTGAAAATTGCAGATGACCTGCCTGACACGGAAGGTTTGGTAGGCGCGGACGTTCTGAGGCACTATCGGATATGGATTCCTAGGGATGGCAGCAAAATGTTCATTCAGCATGATATGGATATTTCGCCTGTCATGCCCTGAAACTGTCTGCGGGGTATTAACGGAGTTTAAATGAACAGGCCTTTAGGAAAGAGTGCATCTGGACAGTTCGGTTTGGCTGCCAGGGTGTGATCTGTATTTCTGGAGGCAGTCTGGCATGTCCGACATACGCTCTGTTCCTGTGCAAAAAAGTTTTCTTCTGCGCAGGCGACAGCTTATGGCCTTTTCAGTGCCCCTCCTGCTTTGCATTGGCGGAGTGGGATGGGAGATTACGGTTGCAAGTCCCTCTGTTGCAGCTATCAGGCAGTCCGTTTTCCCTGAAGTTCTGATTATTTGCCTGTTCTCTTTCTCGGGATTCTTTGCATTTATTCGAGTTGCCAGCCGCGGCGATGCTCTTGCCAACGCTGTAAAGGAACTCGTCCGGGATGGGACATTGCCCCATGGCATGAACGAGGCAGATCTCATTCGACTTCAGGTCGTGCTGGGAGAGGCGCGAACCAACTCCGAGCGTAATGAGGTGATGGCGTCTCAGGCACAATCTGCTCTTGCTGCTGCCAGGATAGAAGCTGAGGAAGCGCGGCAGTCTGCGCAGGAAGAAGCTGCGGAACATGAGCGGGTCATTCGGCTCGTAGGGAACGCGATGGAAAATCTACGGGACGGCGAGTTGAGTTTTCGTCTTGAAGAAGCACTTCCTGCCAGATACGAACGTTTGAAGCAGGATTTCAATGACACGGCATCAGCCTTGGAGAAGGTTATGATGTCCTTGAATGACAGCATCTCCACAATTTCTTCCGGCTCAGCCGAGATTGCGTCTGCTGCTGACGATCTTGCTCGCCGGACTGAACTTCAGGTTTCTCGGCTCGAGGAAACAACAATCTCAGTCGGAAATGTTACGGAAACGGTTCGGAAGACTGCTGCCGCCTCTGTGCATGCAAGTGATGTTGCAAGCCAGACTCGAGACCGGGCAGAGCGTTCCGGAGAAGTCATGGCTGCTGCTACGGCTGCCATGCAGGATATTCAGCAATCTTCAATCCATATTGCTCAGATCCTTGGGCTTATTGATGATATTGCCTTTCAGACCAATCTTTTGGCGCTAAACGCTGGCGTGGAAGCCGCCAGGGCAGGAGACGCTGGTAAAGGCTTTGCAGTTGTTGCGGCCGAAGTTCGTGCTCTTGCGCAGCGTTCTGCGGACGCAGCAAAGGAAATCAAAGGTCTGATTACATCGAGTACCCAACAGGTCAGTCGTGGAACTACACTTGTTGAAGAAACAGGTATTGCGATGAAATCGATCGTAGAAAATGTCAGTGAAATCAGTGTTCTGATCGGTGAAATTGCGACAGCCGCTCGTAGTCAGGCCAATGACCTTTCAGAGATCAGCGTGGCAGTCAGTCAGATGGACCAGAATACACAGCAAAATGCTGCCATGGTCGAAGAAGCAACGGCTGCAAGTCATAATCTTAGTGCTGAAGCCAAAGAACTAGTTGGAAGTCTGCAACGCTTTCATCTGCGGCCGGATAATCGTTACATTGATGAGTATTATGAAAGCGCCTCATCATCTCCGCTCGTTCAATCCGAAAAATGGGGAAACAACTCTTTTCAGACTTCGGACGAAGGTTGGGAGGAGTTTCGATAATGGACGTCCTTATACTGCCGAAAATTATGGATACCAGTTATGTTCAGTCATTTCTGGAATGCCTCTGCGCCCAAGAGAAAGATTTTTCCCTGGATGGACGTCATGTTGAGCGCGTTGGAGGACTCTGTCTTCAGTTGATGATTTCAGCCCGCAGTACAGCGCGGGCGCGGAATATGCATTTTAAAATCAATAATCCTTCTGAGGCGTTGAAGGAGAGCCTTCGGCTGATGGGGGGAGAGTTTCTTCTCTGTGAGGAAGCAAAGGCATGAATGTTCTGGTCGTTGATGATTCCCGAACCATGCGGGACCTTGTAACCCGGGAGCTCTGCAAAGAAGGCTACGACGTGGAAACGGCAGAAGATGGCGTTGATGCTCTGAAAAAAGTCAGCGGTTTCCAGCCGAAAGTTGTCATAACAGATCTGAATATGCCCCGGATGGACGGGCTTCAGCTCACGAAAGCGCTGAGGGCACGCCCTGAGACAAGGTATATACCGATCATTTTTCTGACGACAGAATCAGGGGGTGAACTACGTCAAGCTGCTCGCGAAGCTGGGGCTACCGGATGGATTGTCAAACCATTTGATGGCCCAAAGCTTTGTGCCGCTGTGCGGCGGGTAAGCTCATGAGTGCTGACGATTTTACAGATGATATGGATGAGATCCGGCAGATTTTCTTTGACGAATGCGACGAACAGCTTGCTCTTTTAGAGGAACAGTTGACCTCTCTGACAGAGAACACAGGAGACGCGGAAAAGATCAACACGATTTTTCGCTGTGTTCATTCCATCAAAGGCGGCGCTGCAGCATTTGGCATGGAAGATCTGGTAAAATTTTCGCATCTCTTTGAGAGCGTTCTCGATCGCTTTCGATCCGGTTACATTCCAGTAGATATGGAAGCTGTTAAGACTTTTCTCAAATGTAAGGATACGCTCTTTGATATTGTAGGCGCTTTCAAGGATGGAGGCCAGAGCTACATTGTTGCGCCAGAAAATGTTGCCGAATTAGATGTTTATCTTAATTCAGGGGCTGGGTCCCGGTCTGAAAATATCGAGATGGAAGATGTTTTCGGACTGTCATTTGCCCCAGTAAAAATTGAAATTGATCCGCCTACGGACCAGAAATATTCAATAATTATAAATGTTTCCTCTCAATTCTATAAGCGTGGGGATGACATTCGGAATATTCTGGCGACATTGAGCGAGCTTGGCCAGATGACGGTCGATCTTGATGTCGCGAACGTCCCGTTGCTGAACACAATACAACCAGATCAGAGCTATCTGATTTGGAAAGTCCTTCTTGTGACCGACATTGCTCGTCAAGAAATCGAGGAGGTTTTTGAGTGGTCTGGTGATGATATTCATGCAGAAATTATTTTATTAACTGACAAAATTATAAAAACTGAAACGTATTTACCTATCTTTGATGATAAGCATGAGGAGCTACAAATAAAAAAAACAGTTGATAGGAAAGGAATTGCGACTGTTAGAGTGGATATTCAGAGAATTGATAAGCTTGTCGACCTGATCGGCGAGTTGGTGATTAATCAAGGTGCCATCCAGTCACAGATGCGTCGGAACAAAATTTCAGGCGATTCTTTTCTGGGGAATGTCGTAGCAGCTCAGGAACAACTCATTCATGAGTTGCAGGAAAACGTCATCATGATGCGGGCTTATCCCATTAAGACGGTTTTCCAGAAACTCGGGCGTGTTGTGCGGGAGACAGCAAGGTTCACGGACAAGCAGGTAAAGCTAATTCTTGAAGGTGAAGACACTGAAGTTGACCGGTCTATCCTCGAAAAAATCTCTGATCCGCTCACCCATATGGTCCGTAACGCCATAGATCACGGTATTGAAGACTCTGCTGAAAGGCTGAAAGTCGGAAAAGAAGCGGAAGGTCTTCTTAGGCTTAGGGCTTTTCAACGTTCCGGCCGGATTATTGTCGAGATTCAGGATGATGGGGCAGGCCTTGATCCAGAAAGAATTTATGACAAAGCGGTTGAAAAGAAAATTATTGAAAAAGGGGAAAAGCTTGATCGTGACGAGATTTTCTCTCTGATTTTCGAGCCAGGATTTTCAACCGTGGCAAAAGTCACCGATGTCTCTGGAAGGGGGGTAGGAATGGATGTTGTTAAAAAGAGCCTCCAGCAGATTAATGGGCGTATTTTCATTAATTCGACCAAAGGAAAAGGTACGACCTTTTCGATCTCTCTTCCGTTTACCCTGTCCGTAATCGAAGGAATTATTTTTAAAGCCGAACGCCAGGATTTTGTGATTCCTGTCAATAATGTTTCGGAAACAGTTATTTTTGATCCAGCTAAAGCATTCCATATTGGTGATGGGAAATACGGTTATCCGTATAGAGATGGTTATCTTTCCGTCATATACGCGGCTGAAATTCTTGGATATCGGCCAGATGGTAAAAATCAGAAAATATGCTTCGTGATAGAAAATGAAAACGAAGACAAAATTGCTTTTGTTGTTGATAAGATTATAGATCACTCAAGATTTGTTGTGAAAAACCTTGAAGATAATTATCGAAAGATAAAATGCTTTTCTACGGCGACAATACTTGGGGATGGAAATGTTGCATTCATTTTAGACGTGGAATTCCTTTTTGGTGAAATTTTGAAAAAAGAGAGTCCTTGCTAGAGGAGGAAGTATAATCATGGGTAAATCTCTCGTTTTTTCTCTGGGTCTGCAGGAATTTTCTGTTCAGATTTCCGCGGTTAAAGAGATAAAAGAATGGTCTAAAGCGACTGCCTTTCCTGCTGCACCATCATTTGTCGAAGGTGTAGTGAATGTCCGTGGAGCGGTGATTCCGCTGGTCGACATGGGCCAGATGATAGGGGTTTCGTCAGATAATAACGAGAAGAAAGCGATTATTTTCCTTAGAAACGAAACAAAGGTTATTGGATTTTCTGTAACGAATGTTACTGATATCTCTGATATGGACGATACCCATTTCAGAGATCTTCCAGAGTTATCAAGTGAAAATCTCAAATATTTTTCGAATGGTATTCAGTCTCTCGGAGAAAGAATGATCTTTTCGGTGAATGTTTCATCACTGTTCGAGGGCAGTCTTCAATGACTGAAAATGATTTTGATTATGAAAATAATATTTCAGATCGAAATTTTGAAATTATCTCTAGGATTGCTAAAGATTGTTCAGGAATTTCCCTATCTTTAACGAAGAAAAATCTTGTCTATTCAAGAATATCGCGCAGGGTCCGTCGGGAAGGGTTTGGGTCTATTGATGATTATTGTGACTTCATTTCTGGAATTGATGGAGTAATCGAGCGCCAGTATCTGGTTTCAGCCTTAACAACCAATGTTACCAGCTTTTTTCGTGAAAGACATCATTTCGTCTATTTGGAACATTTGCTGCGTCAGAGACTTTATAATCGCCTTGCACGTGGAGAAGAGCTCAGGATCTGGTCAGCGGCTTGCTCCAGTGGTGAAGAAGCCTATTCAATCGCAATGACAGTTATGAAGTGTCTTTCAGCGATTACGGAATTGAAAGTCAAAATTTTGGCGACTGATATCGATGCGGATATCCTGCTTCGTGCAAAAGCTGGATATTACGATGCTTCGGAGGCTGGAAACGTATTGGAAGACGGGGGACAAAGGTTTTTCCATCAAGATGGCGACAGAATTTCTATGTCCCAGACATTACGCGACATAATTCGTTTTCGTCGCCTGAATCTGGTTGAACCGTGGCCGTTTTCATCTCGATTCCATGCGGTTTTTTGCCGAAATGTTGCTATTTATTTCGATAGAGAAACGCAAGATCTTCTTTGGAAAAATCTCTCCAAAAGAATTTTTCCGGGAGGAGAACTTTATTTGGGGCACTCTGAACGTATCGCGCATCCCGAAAGGTATGGACTGGAGGGAATTGGCCCTAATGCCTATTGCAAGGTTGCGCTCACGGAGTCGCGCTCTTGACTGTTCTGAAACCGTTGAATGTGCTTGTCGTTGATGATTCGCTTACGACGCGCGCCTTGATTGCGGCTTCGCTAAAGCGAGATGCCAGAGTGCGTGTCATTGGAACGGCTGCAACACCTCTTGAAGCGCGGGATCTGATCGTACAATTAAATCCTGATGTTCTGACGCTTGATTTCGAAATGCCGTCTATGAATGGCTTACAATTTCTCGAAAAAATCATGCGCTTGCGACCGATGCCTGTCGTAATGGTTTCAGGTCATCTTGCCAGTCACAAAGGTCTCGTTGAACAGGCCCTTAGAATGGGAGCGGCGGATTGGTATTCTAAAATTACGCCAGAAGGAGGAGTAGAGCCGTTTTCCGGGTTGGGAGACGCAATTGTCCGGGCTGCAGAAACGCCGTTGTCTGTTGTTGCCACTTCTCACAACATCGATATCCCAGGTTCGAAGGAAGGGGTAGTGATCGGGATTGGAGCGTCAACTGGAGGAGTGGAAGCTCTTACGGATGTGCTTGAGCATTTTTCTGAGAGTTGTCCCGCGACTGTTATTGTCCAGCATATGCCCAAGCAGTTTTCGGAAAGTTTTGCTCGCCGTTTGAACCGAATTGTCAGGCCTGAGGTCCGGTTGGCGGAGGAAGGGGATATTCTCAGGCCAGGTACAGTATATGTTGCTTCTGGTGGAGAACGCCATCTGCGTGTCCGAGCTGGAGCACGGCAGGGAGAATATGTCTGCCAACTGGTTGCCGGGCCGCCAGTTAATGGACACCGTCCCTCTGTGGACGAACTTTTTTATTCTCTTGCCAAAACCGTCGGGAAACATGCCGTTGGCGTAATTCTGACCGGAATGGAATGTGACGGAGCACAGGGTTTGCTCGCAATGCGGCACGCTGGGGCCCTCACGATCGGGCAAGACCGGGCAAGCTCGGTTATTTATGGAATGCCGCGAGCTGCTTTTGAACTGGGTGCGGTCGAACAGCAGCTTCCCCTTACCGAGATTGGTCAAGCCATTCTCAATCGTTGTGAGCGCCGCTCTCTGGAGACGTACCCATGATTTCTGCATCTTCCATGTCTGTTCTTCTCGTCGATGACCAGACCTCCATTCGTTCCATCTTGCGTAACACGCTTGCGCAGATCGGGTTCGTTCAGATTGCCGGGGTCCGGAATGGGGTCGAAGCGCTTGAGCATCTTAAGAATAATTCAGCTCATCTGATCATTTCTGACTTTAATATGCCGGATATGGACGGGCTTGAATTGCTCAAGGCAATCAGAAGCAACCCGCGCACGGCCAAAACCGGTTTCATCATGTTGACCGGCCAGGCCAACAAAGATCTCGTGCAGCAGGCAGTAGCGGAGGGTGTTAATAATTTTCTGGCAAAGCCTTTTACGGCCAGTTCATTGAAGTCCCGCATTGAAGCTGTATTTGGGCCAATTTGCAGTGCATGAGGAAGCGAAAGTCCTGCCAGCCAGCCAGCTCATTGAAGGTTTGGCGGGGCAGTTGGGTGGGGTGCTTCAAGATCTACGCGGCCTGGAACAGGTGTGTTTTGATGCGGTGCCACACGAGGTGGCACCTGCGTTGCAGGGTTTCGACAGACTTGAGCAGATCATTGAGCAACTGGCGATATGTTGTGGACAACTTTGCGCTGAGCCCGGTCTGAAAAATGTCATGGTTGGACCTGAGATCGTGAACCGCATTACCCTGGGAGAACTGCGCGAATGGCTGCTGTCACAACCCTCCAGTGCCAGCAGCATAGCTGGAAACATGGAGCTGTTCTGAAGAGATGCCCCCGCTCAGCTGGGCTGACTGGCGTCCTGCGGTGTTGAACGGATCATGGTGCGCTGTTTCTGAAGACCGCCAATGATTTTTTCAACATCATGCGGGCCAAAGACGACACCTACCGGACCGTAGGCGGGATGCTGAAAAGCCAGCATCGATCCTTCGGTCAGGGCATCGATCTGGAGTGCCCAGTTTGTCGTATAGACTGGTGTAAAGCGCGCTCCTGCAATCGGAGGAGGAGGTCGCTTTTCGATCAGATTGGCATGGGCGAGGCCAAGGCTTGTTATCAGTTGTGAGAGTTGGGCTTCGTCAAGGGAGATGCTGCCCGTGACACCGCTGCCTTCAAGGAAAGACAGTGTAACGGTTTCGCTGTCTTCCTCGCGCGCTACCTGCATGCGTGGAGCTGTCATGATATGGGACCCCCTGCCGTAATTCGTTGTAATCAGGATGCAGTAGTGTGATGGAAACCTCCTGCCCATGTCCACCAACCTAGACGTGCGGCCTGAGTGTTCAGCAGCATCGCTGCCTGACATGCGCTTTCCGGGTCGGGGAAAATTCCAAAACATGTTGCTCCCGAACCGCTCATCCTGCTGAGGAGGCAATCGGGGAGGCTGTCGATTGATGCCAGAACTGTCCCGATAACAGGACATTGCGACATGGCTGGAGCCTGGAGATCGTTTGTTGTGGCCTTGAGATCCGACACCATGTCCCGAGCGTCGTCCCATCGGGATGGAAGACAGGCTTCCGGCCGCTCGACAATGCCACCACCTGAAGCAAAAGCGCGGAAGACGTCTGGTGTTGAGACACCAACCCCCGGATTGACAAGTAGAAGACCGGCATCGGGCAGGATCGGCGCAGGAGCAAGAATTTCCCCGATGCCCAGCATCCGCGCAGGGCGCTGGGCTATGCAGACAGGGACGTCCGCTCCCAGCTTTGCGGCTATCGGAAAGAGTTCGGCCTGATCGACATCCCATTCCTGTGCCAACAGACGAAGGGTCGCAGCCGCATCAGCCGAACCCCCTCCGATGCCGGAAGAGACCGGGAGATTTTTTTCCAGCTCAAGCCGGAAATTTTCAGTTGCGCCATTGAAGGCTGTGCCTGCCTTTTCCTGAAGCGCGCGGGCAGCACGGAGCACGAGGTTCTGGCTGTCCGCCTCAAGACCCTGCCCGAAATGTCCCTGGATTGTGAGAGACATCGATTCAGTGGGGCCGGTTAACGTGACGCGATCAGCAGCGCCGGCAAAAACGGCCAGACTGTCGAGCAGATGGTAGCCGTCAGGACGTCGACCCGTGATGTGAAGAAACAGATTGATTTTGGCGTGGGCAAAATCCTGCGTGATGACTGCGGGATGGAGAGCGGCCGCTGTTTCTGGATATATCATGTCTGAAAAAGTCATGGTTTCTGTTCAAAAGCTGCGAGATGGGGGCCGCCGTTCTGGAGCGCCTGCATCAGAAGGGTGCGATCCTGAGGTTGCGGGCTATCGTCCAGGGACTGGTTCCACTGGTCCTGAGCTTCGGTATGCCGTCCCAGATACCAGTATGCAACGCCAAGATGATAGCCGATTTCAGGGTCACTGGGAGAGTGTTCGGCTGCCTGAATAAGAAGGGGGAGGGCGGTTTTGAGATCCGCACGAGATTTGAGGAGGGCCCAGGCATAGCTGTCCTGAATCGAGGCATCCGTGGGCTGAAGGTCGACGGCCTTTTTCAGCATGGCCAACGCCTGTGTCTGATCGACATCATGTTCGATATTGGCGTAACCGACGAAATTGAGCACCTCGGGCTGTTCGGGAGCAAGTTCGAGCGCGCGCCTCATGTCATCCTGCACCATAGCCCAGTTACCACTTTCCTCCGCAGCCATCGCGCGTCCCAGCAGGATGGGCCAGAGGGTCTCGCGGCGTGGTGAGGACGCACTGAGCGCGCGCGTAAAAAGATCAATGGCGGTTGTATGGTTTCCGCGCTGGTCCTCGACTTCGGCAAGCTGGATCAGGAATTCGGGATTGTCGGGCCGGAGTGCCAGAGCACGATGAAGGGCGTCCGCCTCCTGCTCGGGGACGCCGGACCGCATGGCGAGGTTGACACGCTCCTGTGCGGCCAGTGCAGCCAGCGGATCGTCGGCGGAGATGCTGCTCAGTTCAGACAGACCGCTGGAGATCTGATTGGCTTCGCGAAATGTGTCGGCAAGAAAAATGCGAGCCATGGTCAGGGCGGGGTCAAGAAAAAGGGACTGTTGCAGGGCGATGATGGCAGGATCGCGCGGAATCCCGTCGTGCTGGATAACGTCCGTGACCATAAGTGCGATCTGGAGATTGACGATGCCTCCCCCCAGAGCCGGGGTAGGTAGTTTGAAACGGGGAAGCGCCTGTTGCAGCGGCCCGATGACGAGAGAGGCTAAAGGTGAGGTGACGCCGAGCGCCGTGATGGTATCGTTGGCGTCCTTGTGTCGACCGTGACGTTCGAGCCAGCCACCATAAAGCTGTGCATAAAGGATCTGGAGCGTCAGCGGGTCACCAGGAGCATTGCCTGTCCGATGATAAAGCTGCCCTGCGAGCAGGGGGGAGGGGAGGCGTTCAGCGATCATGGCGGCGTGCAGGATATACAGCCTGCGGGTCGCGGGCTGGGCGGCGGCCTGCGCGAGCAGATTGAGCGCTTTCTCGGTCTGTCCTTCCGCAGCGAGACTCCAGGCCATCAGAACAGGTGCAGCGACTGTAACGAGCGGGCCGTGATGAGGTGTACGCGTCAGCAGGCGACGCATTTCCGTCCAGTCTTGCCGGGAGAAGGCATCCTGAGCGAGGATCAGGGTTCCGATATCGCTTCCAGTGCCATGGTTCGGCAGAGCATTGGCGAGTCTGACGGCCTGGGCCTGATGTCCACCCATCGCAGCATAGCGCAGGGCGTCATGTTGCAGACGAAGATCATGAGGTGACAGCTGCAGGGCATGGGACAGGGCTACATTCGCTGCGGGTACATCTCCGCGTTGCATCATGACCGTCGCGGCCATGAGCCAGCCTGTCAGCGAGTTTTGCGGGCTGACGGCCGGTTTGAGTGCCGGAGGAATGCTGGCCGCGAAGACTCCTGTGAGGCTGCTTCCAAGCATGAGAACGGGGAGCGCCAGACGGAGCGGACGGGAAAAATCGTCGAGGGATCTGGGCCAGCCGCGTATGATCTGCATAATGGATGAAACACTACCCCTCTTGGGGTCTCACGCCAACCGGCCTGTAACGGGCGCTTGGCGGCATGAGACCATGAGGTAACGCGAACGGATAGATCATGACGCCCCAGCCAGTCGTGAGCCGGGCCGAACTGCTGGCCGCGCTCCAGCTTCAGTACGAATGGGGGGCGGACGAGGCTCTGTGTGAAATGCCGGTGGACCGCCTTTCAGAGGCTCCCCCGCGTTTACCGCCGCGTCTGTCTGCGGAGACGGAGCCGAAATCGCCGTACGAGGACCTGCGACGTGTCCTGAAATCGGAGAGTGAGCGCTCCGGGCCCGTTGGTACGGCCGACAGGAATGCGTCCCTGCGCGTGATCGCGGACGCGCCCGACCTGCCGACGCTGATGAAGCTGACGGCTGCGCCGGATGATCTTTTCCTTGCGCGCACCGCAACCCATCGTCTGGAACCGCTCCTCGTTGCGGATGCGCCCTTTATGCTGGTGGGGGAGGCGCCGGACGCGGACGAAGACCGGTCCGGAACGCTTTTCGCGGGTGAAGCAGGAGCGCTGCTGGACAGAATGCTCCGCTCGGTCGGGCTGGAGCGGGAAAAGATTTCCATGGCGCCTGCTCTTCCCTGGAGGCCCCCCGGCGGCCGCACGCCCAGCGAGGCCGAAATGCAGGCCTGCCATCCGCTCCTGCTGCGCACCATTGCACTGGGACGTCCGCGTTATCTGGTCACGATGGGGGGAACGCCTTTGAGAATGCTTCTGGGACCGGATGCGGTTGTGGGGCGTCTGAGAGGAAAATGGACAAAAGTCTCTGTGCCTGGGCTTGCGACTCCAGTGCCGCTACTGCCGATGCGGCATCCGCTTCAGCTCCGGGCCAGCGCAGCTGCGCGGCGAAATGCATGGCAGGATCTGCTTGTTTTGATGGATAAACTTGCCTCAGACGAATGAGGACCAAAAGAATACTGATTCTGTTATCAAAAAACTTTGGGAAAACGTAAAAAAACGCGCTGGAACAGGTGTTTGCCACTGGATTGTTTTGGGGTTGGGTTATATCATTGCCCAGTCCAAGGCTGTAGGAAGATTAACATTTTCTTGCCAGGCGCAGGCAAAGCGGGTAGCAACCCGCTGCTATGCGAAGGATACCCCCTTTCATTTCAGGCAGTACCGCTCGGGCCATGCTCGTCAGCGTGCTGATTCTGGCCGGTGGTTCACTGTCACCGGCGCGTGCGGAGAGCACCAGGAATCTTCCTCCCCAGCCCGAGCCGGCAGGGGACGAGACCGCATTTGCGGAGGTGCGCCCATCCCTTGGGGGAGACGGCGCTGTCTCCCTTCCCCATCCTCTGACGGCCGCCGTGGCCAATCGCTACCGGCAGATTTTTCAGGCCCAGCGAAACGGAAATGGCCCTGTTTTTCAGGAACAGATGCGTCTTTTGACGGATCATGTCCTGCTGGCGGATGTGCTGGCAGAACGTTACCTGGCCTCTGGAGCGCATCCTTCGGTCGAACAACTACGTAGCTGGCTGCATGAGTATGCAACGCAACCCGACGCCGAGAAAATACAGGCACTTCTCCTGAAGATTGCCCTTCCTGGTACGGTGCAGCTTCAGCCCTACGTTCGTCCTCTTCCCTCTGATGTGCGGGCTGACAGCCTTCAGGGAGCGTCTGCTCCGGGCGATCCACTGATGCATGCATTCGTGCGCAATCCACTACTGGACCGGACGGTTCAGGAGCGGGCCATGACGGGCCTGCGTGGTGCGGAAAGTGCGCTGCACCTCGTGGATATCACCCCTGGGATGACGCCTCCCTATGCAGCCCAACTCTATGGTGAGGTGGCGTTAGCACTTCTGTCGCAGGGGGAGACCCTTCCAGCCCTGCGGCATGGCAGTGCGGGTTTTGGCCGCGGTAACAGTCAGGTAGGTCTGCCTGCCTACGTGGCTGGCCTTGCCGCCTGGAGGGAAGGCCATATCGAGGCCGCTTATGATCTCTTCCAGTCAGCCGCAAACGCACCTGTAACCGCTGTCGAACTTCGCGCTGCCGCGGC
Organism: Gluconobacter kanchanaburiensis NBRC 103587; assembly: GCF_007988905.1. GTDB lineage: Bacteria > Pseudomonadota > Alphaproteobacteria > Acetobacterales > Acetobacteraceae > Gluconobacter > Gluconobacter kanchanaburiensis. The sequence continues at coordinate 35,899 of NZ_BJVA01000011.1, read as the reverse complement.
ATTCTGGGCAGCGCGTGCGGAAGGGCGGCGTCATGATGTGGTGGGATATGTGAAGTGGCTGCATCGCGCCGCCATCCATCACGAGACATTCTATGGCATTCTCGCCTCCCAGACCCTCGAGCTTGGGCGACACGGTCATGCGCGCCTGCCGGACGGTGATGCGGATGTCACGTTGCATGATCCCGTTCCCGTTCTCGCCGAAATCGATGTCGAAGCGGTTGGTGCGATGCCGCAGGGGCGTCAGCTTTATGCGCTGTTGCAGGTTGGTGAAAGGGCAAGGGCTGAGGCCCTGATCCGTCGTATGTGGATGGATGTGGCGGCGGATAGCGCCTGTTCTCGTTCGCTTCAGCTTGTCGCTCAGGCCGCAGGTTACGAGGATCTGTCCGAACAGCTTGCATCGCTGATCATGCATCAGGAATCGCAGACGGTGAAACCGACGCCGCTGCCTTTGCCGGTACTGAGGCCCAGTCACGGTTTCCGGATGAATCCCGCGCTGGTTTATGCTCTGACGCGCGTTGAATCCAACTTCGATCCTGCTGCGCGGTCTGGTGCCGGGGCGCAAGGCCTGATGCAGATCCGTCCTGTCACTGCGAGCTTTGTTACGACATCCCGCATTACCTACAATTCACATGGCGTTGCCGTGATCCCGGTGACTCCGGACATGATCAACCGTCTGCGCAATCCGTCGTCCAATCTCGAAATCGGTCAGCTTTATGTGCTGTACCTTGCCGGTCAGTCGAGCCGGGTCGCCACGGTTCGGGTCCCTGAAGGCGGAGATCTGGTTCGGGTTCTGGCTTCTTATAATGCGGGTCCCGGAGCCATCGCGCGCTGGGAGGGGGCCCAGAAGGCTGAAATGCGTGATCCGTTGTTCTTTATGGAAACCCTCCCCAACGGCGAGACGCGGGATTATGTTCATCGGGCTCTGACTTATACATGGCTTTATGCACAGCGGATGGGCCTGTCCTCGCCCTCCCTGAAAGCGCTCACCCGCTCGGAATGGCCGTCCTTTGGCGCCGAGCAGGCCATGGCGCATGAACGAATGGCTCTGAACTGAAAGTCCCGAATAAAAAAAACAGCCCCGGTTCAAATCGGGGCTGTTTTTTGTTCGGCAGGGTCTGGAGTACTTCAGGCTCTCAGGGCCGTCTGATCCTGGAGTCTGAGTGGCTCAGTGGAATAGGTGCCGGTTGCCAGAATGGTGATGGACAGCACACCGAAATGGAGTGGCGCCCGCTCGCCGAGTGGAATGAGGGCGTTGCCCGTTGTCCAGCGGCAGAGCGAGTTTTCAGGGGTGGACCATCCGTCCAGAGGCTGATGCTCCAGATGGGCTTCAAGGTCGGTGGTCGTGCCGGAATCAAAGAAAATGATTTCTCCAACCAGCACGCCAAGGGTCCGGCGGTCGTCGACAAACGGTCCAATCGTGTCGCATGGACGTGACGCCCGGGAGGCAAGTCTTACCGAACCGATACCTGGCGGAATCATGAACAGCGTCCGGTCTTTCGTCTGTCGCATCGGGTAGATGACCTGACCGTCCGAAGCGACAAGATGCAGTTCCGGGTCATCCGTTGTCTGCGGTATCACGGTGTTACCGGTTTTTGCGGCAGGCTGCTGGCAGGCCGTATGCGTATGGGCGCGGGCTTCGATCTGTCGATAGAGAGGCTCGACAAAAGCCCGGCTGACGTCCAGAGGGGCTGCTGCATCTGCCCAGCTCTTGTGCTGGCCGCCTATGGCAAGGATTTTTCCATCCTGCCGGAAGGTGTGTCGGTTGCCGGTATCGAGATAGCTTTCAGTTAGCATGCCGTCGGACATGATGACTGAATGATCCCTGGTTTCGACGTGAAAGTATTCATAGGACGTAAGGGAGCGGTCATAGAAGATCGATCTGCCGTTGACGAGCATCCTCACGGGGATGAAGCGTCCATCCATGAAAAGGCAGTGTTCCGCCGTAATCAGCATGTCCTTGTAAGGAACGTTGTCCGAGATGGCATTGGCCAGAATGCGGACGGGATAGCCGGCCTGATCGTCCGGAAGGGAGGGGGCGGTGGTAGCCTGGCGCCTGCCTGTCCAGACCACCTTGCGGACGGCGGGTTTGCCTTCGTGCCACGCCAGAATTTCGTCACCTGCACGAAGATCCTGGATCGGTGTTTCGCCTGAGGGGGTGCGGATCATGGAGTCAGCAAGGAAGCAGACCCCGATATAGGTATTGCCTTTGGAATAGGTAATCTGGAGTGGGTTATTGCTGGAACTCAGGGCATTATAAGTTCCGGTATTGAGTGTCGCGTCGCTGGAAAGCGTCACGGTGTAGGTTGCGATCTCTGTATTGTTATTGCCGCCAAAGAGGGTGATGGTACGTGATGATCCTGTGCCGGAGATTGTATACCCGCTGATGGCGGTGACCGTATCCTGAAGCTCGATCGTGTCTCTATTGGGATTGTAGTTGGTAATACTTGTCCCGCTCAGATTGATCAGCGTTCCGCCGCCATTGAGGATCAGCGTTCCGCCACCGGCGCCGAAGTTGATGGTTGATCCTGTCAGGATGCTGGCAAGGTTGGAGCCGGAAACATAGGTGCCGCCCTCGCTGATATTGATGGTTGAGCCCTGCAATGCACTGGCAAGAACTCCACTGGAAAAGGTCAGTTGGCCGCCGATGACATTCAACGTCAGCCCGGAGAGGGCACTCACCCCAATACTGACAGCCGTGTCGCCTCCGATATAGAAATTAAGGGCGCTGAGGGCATTTATACCAATATTGAAGTCACCTGTTGATCCCGGAACGCTGACATACGTTGAATAAAGCACGCTCGCGAGAACATCTACTGAATCGGATCCAGTAATGATGTTTCCAGTGAAAACACCAGAAAGAGTTTGAAGGGTGCTGCCTGAACTGTCCTGAATGACTACAGTGCTTGTAAGGAGTCCAGTCCGCGTGACGGTATAATTAGCATTAGCATCGCTATACGAAGTCATGGCAGTTCCTTTTGTTAGGATTAATCTAATGCAATATCCCAGGCCAGTGATCTTACATTCGACATTCTGAAGCGGGATGTCGTTACTTCATGCTTGCCAGGGATTTTAATCAATAAAAAATTAACTCAAATATAAGTGAGCTTATGTTTTTTTGCTTCGGAAAAATTTCGATTGTTTTCTACAAACAGAATATTTCCAGATATATTGTTAATTAATTTTTGGATGCTACGAGAAAATTTTTGGGGTTATTGTGTTTTTTTTCTGCCATCTAAAAGCCTGATTTTTAGAATTTTTCTGGCATATTCTAATTGTCGAAAAATTAACTAATTTTGTGATTGCGATAACGATGTTTATCCGCGGAATAACGAGCATCGCTGAACAGCACTCGAAATCCTTCCGGAAAAGCCCTGAAAAATGGGTCAGATGGGTTTTATAAAATTATTTTTATATAAGCTCGACCAAGGCGATTCCCGCGCCAATCAGAAGCAGGGCAGCCATCAGGACAATCGCCAGACGCTTTTCTATGAAGTTGCGGATGGGTTCGCCAAACGTGCGCAGCAGCGCGGCTTCGAGAAAGAAGCGGGCGCCGCGGGTCACGATACTGGCGCCAATGAACGGCAGCAGGGAAAAATGGGCAGCGCCTGCAGCGAGCGTCACGAACTTATAGGGAAGTGGCGTTAGACCTTTGGCAAGAATGATCCAGACGCCGTAATGGCGGAACATGCTTTCAAGATTCAGGATACGTTGGTCCGCATGGTAAAAATGGGCGATGGGCATCCCGACATGTTTCATCAGAAAAGCCCCCAGAACCCAGCCGATCAGTCCGCCTGTGACGCTGGCAGCCGTACAGACGGTGGCGAGGAGCCATGCACGCTCGCGATTGGCGAGCAACATGGGAACAAGCATCAGATCGACAGGAAGTGGGAAAACGGAGGCTTCTGCCATGGCAACGACAATCAGCCACCAGATGGCCCGAGGTGAAGCGGCCAGTTCGGTGACGCGGTTGTAAAGCAGTGTCAGCATGGCGATCGGACATCCCTGTAAAAGCGTGCTCGATGTCCTACCCGTCCTGTCCCCTCTTGAAAATCCATATGCCCAGGGAAGATGTGTTTCGGTCGGGGAACGGGTTATAGGAAGCGAAACCGTTTTTCCGGAGTGCCGCCGCCGTATGGACAAGAGCCTTTCACTTTTCGAACGCTATTCCCTCGGCGCAAGGATATTTCACTGGGGAATGGCGGCCATCATCGTGCCGCTATGGCTGCTCGGTTTTTATGTGGGCCGGATCATGCCGCATGCGGCAACGCCCCAGAAGACGCTCCTGCTGCTGATTCACAAGGAAATCGGACCGTTCATCATCGTCCTCACGGTCCTGCGGCTTGTCTGGCGGGCGACTCATCGTTCGCCCGCGATGTTCTCGGATATTCCTGAAGAGGAGCGCCTGGCGGTGCAGGTCGGGCATTTTGCGCTTTATGCGATGATGCTGGTCGTCCCGCTGACGGGGTGGGTGCGCAGTTCGGTCCATGGGCTGCCGATCCCGATGATGTGGGTCGTCGATTTGCCGCCATTGGCCCACAAGGCGCCTGTGTTCGTGCCGCTGGTAAATGTGTTGCACCAGTTTTCATCATGGATTTTGGGGGTGTTGATTGCCGGACATGGCATTGCGGCGCTGCTGCATCGCTATGGTCGCAGGGATACGGTTATGAACCGGATGCTCTGAAAACCGCATGTCATGAAAAAGGCCCCTGCCCGGGTGATCGGGCAGGGGCCTTTTTTTGTGGAGAGATGCTCCGGTTTATTTCGGCGCAGCGGGCTGCTGGGCTGGAAAGGCTTCGGGCTTGAGAACCGGGCGCGGATGGTCGGCCATATCCTTGCGCAGCCATGTGAGGGCGGCGTCGAGCTGCTGGTCCTGTCCGTTGAAGGTGGCGACCGGCATGTTCTCGACTTCGATGTCCGGCGAGACGCCCTTGTTCTCGACCAGCCACTGTCCGTTCAGGTCGAAATAGGGATTTTCGGCCGTGCGGGCATTACCGTTGTCGATCAGGCGGTCTCCGTCCGAGAGCCAGACGCCCGCGCCTGCGGTCCGCTCGCCCAGCAGCGGGGCGATGTGCAGGGACTTGATGCCCTGCGAGAAGGTCTCGCCATCCGAATAGGTCATCTCATCGGACAGGACGATCAGACGACCCTGGAAGGACTGCTGCATGTCCACTGATGGTGCGTTGCCGTAGCGGCCCCAGAACATCCATGGGCGACGCATGAGCTGTGTGAGAACCCAGCTGTCGATATTGCCACCCGTATTGCCGCGGACGTCCACGATCAGACCGTCCTTGTCGATATTGGCATAGAACTCGCGGGCAAACGCTTCCATGTCGTCGCCGACCATGGATTGCAGGTGCAGATAGCCGATGCGGCCATGGCTGGCCCGGTCGACAATATCAGCACGGCTGACCTCCCAGTCGCGTGTCCGCAGTTCACGCTCCTTCATATAGGAGACCGGCGTCACAATGACTTTGTGCTCCTTTCCGGCGCGGGAAAGTGTCAGGAGAACCTGTTTCCCGGCCTGATCGGCAAGGAGCGCGCCCAGATCGGGCTGTCCGGCTGTGGGCTGTCCGTTGACGGCTGTAATAAGGTCTCCGTCACGCGCATCCACACCCGGCGCGGCCAGTGGAGACTGCTGGTCGGGAAGGTCGCGGTCGCCCTGATAGATATGATCGATGCGGAAGCCACGATCCGCATGCGTCAGATGTGCACCCAGACCGGCGATAAGGCTGGAGGCCGGTTGATCGAACGTCATGGGGGCATGGAGTTGCGAGTGCATGGCGCCGATTTCCGCCACCATCTGGCCGAGCAGATCGTCGAGATCCGCACGGTCGCCGAGACGGTCCACGAACGGTGCGAAATGCGCACGTACGGCTTTCCAGTCCACGCCATGCAGATCGCGGTCATAATAATGATCGCGATGCAGGCGCCAGGCATCCACGAATTCGTCCGACCATTCCTGTCCGGGGTCGATCCGCAGACGCAGACGATCAAGCTCGATTTTCTTACCGGCCAGTTCCTTGGGCTGTTTTTCACCCGACGGCGTCAGAAGCAGTTCCGGCGCGTTTTTGCCGCGACGGCTGAGCGTCAGGAGTGTTTTGCCGTCCGGAGTGATGTCGAAGCCCGAGATCTTGGCGGCGTAGGTTTCGATCTTGTGTTCGTTATTGTCGATATGGATCGACTTCAGATCGCCCGGACCGTCGCCTGAGCCGGAATTGTCGATCGTGAAGAGATAGTCGTCCGAAACGCCGAGACCTTCGTAGTCTCCAGCCGGAACGGGAGCCTGATAGAGACGCGTTGCGAGGCCTGCCCATTCGATGGCGGGAAGAGATTTTTTCTTGTCGTCGCTCTTCTTCTTGTCAGCCTCCGGTTTCTTGTCGGTCGGGTCCAGTTCGGTTGCGGGCAGGAACGGGAAGCGTTCGCCGGACTGAAGGGCGAGGGCATAAATGCCGGTCCGTTTCGGGAAGGCCGGTCCGATATTGCGGTCTCCCCAGGGCGAGCCGTTGGCGAGCGAGAAGGTACGGTCCGACAGGAACCACAGCCATTTGCCGTCCGGGGAGAAGCTGGGCGTATAGGATTCGTAGCGCCCGTCCGTGGCCCATGTCGTCTGGCCGGTCGCGGGAACGTAGAGCGCGATCTGACGACGCAGGTTCGTTCCGCGTGTGCGCACGAAGGCCAGAACATGTCCGTCCGCCGACCACGACAGGGAGTCGAAGACGTTGGTCCCGTCCAGCGTTGCGTTATCGACGAGCTTGTCGGCCTTCGTGGACAGGTCCGTCAGCCACAGCCGACCGAGCAGATCCGTATGGGCTGCATATTTTCCATCTGGCGAGAGAGACAGGATGACGGGTTCGGTGGGGGAGGGTTGGGTGATGGCCTCGCCCTGACCACTGCCGTCGGCGGCAAAGCGCCACAGGGCGGAATCGCCCTTCACATCGCTGAAGGCAATGACGGATTTGCCATCCGATGTGATCTGGGCAAGACGCAGACGGACATTGTCCGGAGTTGCCAGCACGACGACGCGACGCGGGGACGCGCCTGCGATCACGACATGGCCGCGCATTGTGAAGGCCGCCGTCTCTCCTTTGGGCGAAATCGTCGAGGAGGTCAGGAAGCGGGTCGGCTTTTCCAGCCAGTATGGGCTGCGGGGAAGATTGTCGGAGGTCAGATCCACCTTGATGGGCGCGGTCTCACCGCTCGCCAGATTGAAATCGAACAGGTCCGCGCCCTTGCGGAAGACGATGTGATCGCCGGAGATTGCGGCTTCGAGGACGCTGTAATCCGTGAAATGGGTAAGTTGTTTCGCGTCCGTGCCGTCGGTGGCGAGGCTCCAGAGGTTGTAGCGGCCGTTTTCGTCGGAAATGACGATCAGGCGGTCGCGCCAGGGCATCGGGCGGATCAGGTTGGCATCATGCGTGCCGATGCGTTCGGCTTCCTTGCCGTTCTGAAGATCGAAACGCCAGAGCTGGGACAGCGCACCGCCACGATAGGCGCGCATGTGATCGCCGGTCGTGGCGAGGCCGAAGCGGACGGCATAAAGCCAGCGTCCGTCGGGGCTGAGCGCGGCATCATTCGCGCCAGAAAGTGGGAAGACGTGCTGTGCGCCGGTCTTGGGGTCAATCGCGGTGACGGTCTGGGTGTAATAGGGACCGGTTGCCGCCGGGCTTGCATAAAGAATGCCCGCATGCGCGTCCCAGCCAATGATCTTCAGGCGCGCAACGTTCTCAAACGTCAGACGGCGCGGCGTGCCGCCGCTGCGGGGCATGACATAGATTTCGGTCGGGCCGTCGAAATTGGCGGCGAAAGCGACCTGGGTGCCGTCCGGGGAAATGACGGGATATGGATCGATAGCGTTCGCACCCTGCGGCACGGTCGTCAGGCGCTGGGCCTGCCCGCCCGCGAGGGGAACACTCCAGACGGACTGTTCGTCGTTGAACAGGACCGTCTGGCCGGAAATCGAAGGTTCCCGCAGATAACCCGGCTCGGCCTGCGCGACACCGAGGCCAAGCCCCATCAGGGCTGCGCAGGACAGGAGGGAGCTTCTGAGGGAGGGGCGATGGGGCATGGCGATGATCCCGATATGAAACGAATATGATCCAGTCGTTTCATAAAGGTGTCATCGCGTCAAAGGCCCCCGGATGACATCCTGTTAAGATATAACATTTCTCTCAGCCTACGGCAGCCTTGAGACCTTGTCCGGCGGCGAGGGGGCAGAGCGGAAGGCAGGCGAAGAGGCACGCTCCCAGCAGATCCAGACTGGCGGCGGGAGATGTAGCGAGCTGCCCGGCATAAGACGAGGCCGCGCCAAAGATCAGGACGGGCGTTGCCAGTGGCAGAACAAGCAGCGGAAGCAGAACGCCGCCACGCCGCGCACCGAGGACGATCGAGGCCGCCATGCCGCCCAGAAGAGAGAGAGACATCGTCCCCATTGCAAGGCCGAACAGCAGGAGCGGCAGTTCCGAGCCTTTTACGCCCAGCATGATGCCGAGCGGGATGCTGGCTATCAACAGGGGCAGGCCGGTTGTCAGCCAGTGCGCGGCCATTTTGGCGAAGGCCACGGCGGCGGGGGCCGGGCCGGTTAGCATCAGAAGATCGAGAGAGCCATCTTCGAGTTCTGCGCTGAACAGACGGTCCAGCGGCAGGAGGCAGGCCAGCAGCGCGCACACCCAGATGATACCCGGTCCCATATGTCGCAGAAGGTCGGGCGAAGGGCCGAGGGCGAGCGGGAACAGGCTGCCACATAATATAAAGAAGAGTAGCGAGGCCAGTGTATCGGCGCCGAAGCGGAACGCCAGACGGAGGTCACGGTCGATCAGGGCGAGGAAAGCGGTCATGACAGCCAGAAAGATTCCACATGCGCGAGCGAGGGCAGTTCGTGCGAGCGGGTGTTGTCGAGGGGAAGCGGCACATGTGTCGTGACGATCATAGCACCGCCCTTTGCGCGATGGGCGGCCATGACGGCGCCGAGACGCTCGATACTGGCGACGTCTAGTCCGACCGTCGGTTCGTCGAGCAGCCAGAGTGGAGCGCCGGACAGCATGACGCGGGCGAAGGCCGCGCGGCGTTTCTGGCCCGAGGACAGGAGACGGGCGGGAAGGTCCGTCAAATGCGTAAGGTCGAGCGCGTCGAGTGCGTCAGCCAGACTGCTCGTGCCGAGCTTTTCAGCCAGAGCGAGGTTCTGCGCCAGCGTCAGCCCCGGCTTGAGGGCATCCTGGTGTCCGAGCCAGGCGAGGGAGCCATAACGGATGACCTCACCTGAATCGGGGCGGCGCAGACCGGAAATCGTGCGCAGAAGGGTGGATTTTCCCGCGCCGTTCGGTCCGGTCAGAATCATGGCGTCCCCCGCATCCAGCGTTAGGGAAACGCCGTCGAGCACCAGCCGATCCCCGCGGAACACCGTGACGTCCTCGACATCAAGCAGGCGTTCGGGTGTGGGAGGCATGGGAAAGTCAGATGGGCTGGTCATCGAAAGGTCTCATACGGGGTTCTGGCTCGGTCCCGGTGTGTGTCTTTCTGTTTTAGAGACCCTGCGGACATCCTTCGCAAGGGGCGCGCTCAGGACCGGACGAATATGATGATCGTATGAATTGTGCCGCCTTCTGTATTAAGGTCTCGATACGCTGGCGCAGGTCCGTTATGAGGGCTGCGCGATCATGTGATCGTAAGTCTTTTTTCGAGGGTTTCCGGAACTGGCTGATCTGGTGCTGCAGGCGAGGAATATCGCCAAGTCCTTTGGTGGGAACGAGGTTCTGAAAGGCCTGTCGCTCGATGTGGAGCGCGGCGAGCTGATCTCGATGATCGGGCCTTCGGGATGTGGAAAATCCACATTCCTGCGCTGCCTCAACTTTCTGGAGCATCCGGATGCGGGCTCTGTCCGGATCGAGGATGTGACGGTTGCGTCCACGGGAAAACACTGGAGCCGTACCAACGAGATCGATGCCCATAAATTGCGCGCCCATGTCGGCATGGTGTTTCAGGCCTTCAACCTGTTTCCCCATCGCACGGTGCTGGACAACGTTATGATGGCGCCGATCCAGGTCAAGAAGATGTCGCGGGACGAAGCCCAGTCCATCGCCTGTGAACTTCTGGAGAAAGTCGGTCTTGCCGCGACCAAGGACCGGTATCCGGACAGTCTTTCGGGCGGCCAGAAGCAGCGCGCAGCCATTGCGCGCGCTCTGGCGATGAAGCCGTCCGTGATGCTGTATGACGAACCGACATCCGCGCTGGACCCTGAACTGTCGGAGGAAGTCCTGTCCGTGATGCGGGCTTTGGATGACGAAGGCATGACGCAGCTTGTCGTGACGCATGACATGCGGTTCGCGCGTGCGGCTTCAGACCGTGTTCTGTTTGTCGAAGGTGGTGAAATCGTCGAGAGCGGTGATCCGGACCTGATGTTCGCCAACCCTAAAGAGGGACGGACACGTCAATTCCTGCGGACGCTTCTGTGATGAAGACAATTCTTGCACTTCTGTTGGCGCTTGCCATCAGCCCTGTTTCCACCGCGCTGGCAGATGCGCCCGTTGCATCGCAGGAGCTGCTTTGGGCATCGGATGGTGAGGCGAATGTGCCTTACGTCTTCCACGATCCGGCCCATGAATCTCAAATGACCGGCTTCGAGTACGAACTGGTTAACGAGATCGCCGCACGGTTGCACCGGAAGGCGAAGTTCATTCAGAATGATTGGGACGGTCTGATCCCCGGCCTGTCACGCGGGCTGTACGGGATGGTGCTGGACGGCATCGAAATGACGCCGGAGCACAAGGCGGCCGTCCTGTTCTCGCGTCCTTATTATGTGACGAGTGAGCGCATCATCGTCCGAAACGACCAGAATGGGTTGGATACGATGGAGGCCCTCAAGGGCCATACCGTCGGGACGATCAAGGACACCACAGCCGAGCGGATGCTGCGTCGGCAGGGTGGCTCGAACGTCCGGTCCTATGAAGAAGAGACGAATGCGTTCTCGGATCTGCGGAACGGGCGGCTGGATGCGATCCTGCTCGATGCACCGATTGCGCTTTATTATGGCAGTATCTCGCCGGACATGAAGCTCGTGGGCGAGCCGATCGGGAGCATGGAATACGGGATTGCGTTCTCGCCTGAAAACCGGGAACTGCGCGATCAGGTGGATGCGGCGCTCGGCGAGATCATTAAGGACGGGACGCTGCATCGCATTCTGGCGCGTTGGAACCTGTGGACGCCGCTTATGGCGAATTACACGGGCGACACCAGCCAGCCGGATATTGCGCCAACGGAATGGGACCGATATCGACAGGCCATGGCAAACACGACCGGCAGCGGCTGGTATGTTCTGGCACGGCGTTATGTGAGTTTTCTCCCCCTAATCGGACAGGCGGCGCTGATGACGCTGGCCGTGTCGGCGCTGGCCATGATTCTGGCTGTGGCGCTGGGTTTGCTGTTGGCCCTGTCACGTCATTACGGTGCAGCGCCGCTCCGCTTCGTGGCGGGTGTGTATGTCGAAGTCGTGCGCGGAACCCCGCTCCTGATTCAGGTGCTGTTCATTTTCTATGGACTGCCGGCTTTCGGAATTCGGCTGTCGCCGTTCATGGCGGGCGTGCTGTCGCTGGGCCTGAACTATGCGGCGTATGAAGCTGAGAACTACCGCGCCGGGCTTCTCTCGGTACCACGTGGGCAGATGGAAGCGGCGGTTGCGCTGAATATGACGCACTGGCAGGCGCTGAGGCTCGTGATTGTGCCGCAGGCGTTCCGCACGGTCGTGCCGGTCATGACCAACGACTTCATTTCGCTGCTCAAGGACAGTTCGCTCGTCTCCGTCATCACGCTGACGGAACTGAGCCAGACCTATGTGCGGCTGTCTTCCACTTATTACGATTATTTCGGAACGGGGATCATGGTCGGGCTGGCGTATCTCCTGCTCGGACTGCCGTTCGTGCGTCTGGCCCGGATGGCGGAGCGGCGTCTGGGGCGGGGATTTTCAGGAACCGGGCACCACTAAGATCCGTGAGATCCCGGCCTGATCCACTCCGGCTTGGCCCGTTCAGGCCGGCCGGGGGGCGGACGGGTCGTTGATGAGGGGCGGCACCAGTGTGGCCGGATTCAAAGTACCATCGAAGCCCTGCCGCAGAACCCGGGACCAGCCAATCATCCATCGATCCAGTGCATCGATGAACTGAGCTGCATCAGGATTCTTGTGAACCGAAGCCTTGTTCCAGTACTGCGGTGGCGCCAGAAGCTGGCGTGATCCATGCTCGATCGGGGCGACGAGCGTTTCCACCGTTTCGATATGAGCGGTGCCCTTGCCTGCCGCCGCCGCATAATACCAGCCGACATTGATCATCAGGCTCGGGATCGGGAACCCCAGGGTGCGCATCCGCGAAAACGCCGCCGTTATGAACGGATCTGTGCTCACACTCTGGTTTTCGAGCACGGCATTGCTGGTGTAGCTGCATTCCTGCGATACGCCGGCCCTGTCGGAAATATGGGACGCATAGTCCCGGTCATCATGACATGGCGTTTCAAGCTGCTCTGCCAGATCGGCCGGGACGGGCTGCTGCGTGGCACGGACCACGATGACGCCGGAGACGACACCGCGATCAGTGCGGGCCAGAACCTGTTGGGACAGTTCACCATGCGCTCCGCTCCGGGCTGTCAGGATCGGATGCCAGTCACCGGCGGGAAGCGGTAGGGTGCGCCCGGCGATGGTGATGCTGCCATGCTGGGCAATGCCGGGATCGGGCACGCCGATCTGATCTCCCAGACCCGGAGCGCCGCCGGGCTGGCCGCCTTGTTGTTCACTCGGCTGTGGTGCGCCGCCCGCCGCATTATATGGTGTCGTCCCGGGCAGGTGGCCTGGAAGCCACGGCATGGCCTTTTTGAGCGCCGGCGTGGGATAGAAGGCGGCCATGCCGAGCGCGCCTACCGTTATGATTACGCTTGTGCGCCAGAGCGGCGCGCGTCGCCAGAGCCGTCCGAATGCCGTCATGGATCAGTGGCTCACCCGGCCAAGCTGGGTTTCTGTGTCGCTGGCAATCTCGGTGACGACCGTGCCGTCCTCCTGTGTGACGAGACGGACGCGCTTGGCGCCCTGCTGACGGGCGACGATAAGGCTTTCGCTGACCATATCCTCGATGGAGCGGACAAGATCGCGTGCGCTCGCGCCGGTACCGAGATTCTTCTGCTTGACCATGACCTGGAACAGTACTCCGGCATCGATGCCGCCGGTTTCCACATGCAGGCCATAGCCTTCGATCATGGCTTCGATTTCGAGTGCAGCGACGCGGGCCAGATCCAATCCGCGCAGTGCACGGAAAATGAAAATACGGTCCAGACGGTTCAGCACCTCGGGGGCGAAGCCGGACTTGCGTAGAGCCTCCACCGATTCGGCACGCATCTTCTCAGGTTCGTTGACGAGGCGATCGGCGATTTCGGTGAGAGCCTCGGTTGCGACGTTGGATGTCAGCATGAAGATTGCGCGGGTGGTCGAAACCTGTTCACCCGTGGAGGCTTCCGTAACATGGCCGTCGTTCCAGGCTGTGAGGAACTTCTTGAAGACGTCCGGATGGGCTTTTTCGATCTCGTCGAGCAGCACCACGGCATCCGGATGATCCTTGAGGCCGCCTGTCAGCTTGCCGAAGGTGTCTGAACCCACATAGCCCTTGGGTGAGCCGAAAAGCTGGGTTGCGGCATGGGCGCTCGACATCTGCGTCATGTCGAAATGCAGCAGGGGGCGTTCCATCTGCTTGGCCATCTGCTTGGCCAGATATGTTTTTCCGGTGCCTGGAGGGCCAGCGAGCAGGAAGATGCCGACGGGTTTGCCGCGGACCTGAAGGGCCAGGCGGCGGCGCATCTGCTGGGCGATGTCTTCGCAGACCTGATCCTGTCCGATGACGCGGGCACGCAGCGAGGCGGCCAGTTCGTCGGCGTCGATGACGGTTTCGCGCTGTTCGCGGGCCATGAGCTCTTCAAGGGCTCCGCGGTTTGTCAGACGGCTGAGAACATCCATGATGAGACCTTTCCTGCGGCGCAGTCCGCGCCGCGCCAGTTTTTCGGCTGACGTTTCATACGCCAGTCCCGTGACAGTCAGAAGGGCACCGATGCCTGCCAGCGGAAGATAGAAACGCCGTCCCCACTCGATGGCGGCCCACAGCCCGTTCAGCGACAAGTGTAGCATGACCGCTACCTGAATCACTGCCAGAATGAGGAAGGCCGCCATCATTAGCGGCATGGCCCGGTTGAGCATGGGAACGAGAGACTTGAACACCGGGGCGGTTCCTTACTGGACGATCACGTTGAGCAGGACGCGCTGGTCGAGCGTCATCAGGGCGGGCAGGGCTTCTGGGCCGAGGGCTGTCAGTGCTCCGATAATCAGGGCGGGAGCATGTGGCATGCTGACAGGTGTGATGAGGATCTGACCGGCTTCGACGATGGGAATGACCAGATGCTGGAACTTGCCCGTCAGGACGACGCGCTGTGTCAGGCCCGAGACCGTGACGTCAATGGTCTGGCCTACTGCTCCTGACGCATCCAGTACCGGCATTTCCACGAGCCGCATCTTGCCGTCCTTCACTGCTGCGAGAATGCGAGCGCGGTCGGCAGGGCTGAAGCCGCTTTTTGCGAGAGCGGCCGGGGCCCTTGCGGGGGGAAGCATCGAAAGCTGGACCGCGGCGGTTTGGGCGGCCGGTACGGCTGGCGTGCTTTGGGACGGCGGTGAGGCCGCAGAGACGGGTGGCGCCGATGTATTGTGCGTGTAGAAAAAGGCTCCGGCCCCGACCGTCAGAGCGGCGATCAGCCCGCCTCCGCCCCACAGCGCTCGGCTGCGGGGTGCTGGTTCGGAGGGCAGTGGCTGGGCGCGCGGCTCTGGACGGGGCTCGTACTGAGAATTCATTTCAGAACCATCTCACTCCCGAAGGCGTCCGAAGACAAGGGCTTTCGCAGTATGGGAATGTAAACAAATCTTTCGACTCGCCCAATGGGTAAGAGCTTTAGGGAGCACGGAATTTGCGCTCCTCTTGCGTCCTGAGGGGAGGTGACTTACATAAGGTTCATTCCATTCATCTTCCGCTCATTTGGGGGGTGGCCCTGACGGGCCGCCTTTTTTGTCTTGTCTCAGCAGAACGCCTCTTCCGACATCGAACTGCCCCACCTTACGGGGCTGGAAGCCCGTATCGCGGAACGGATCGCACCGACGCTGGCCGATCTGGGCTATGAGCTCGTGCGTCTGTCCGTTCTGGGTCGGGACACGCCCACGATCCAGATCATGGCGGACCGTGCGAACGGTTCCCTGATCTCGGTGGAAGACTGTGAGCAAATCAGCCACGCTGCTGGCGCCATCCTGGACGTTGACGACCCGATCCCGGGTGCGTGGATGCTGGAGGTGTCGTCCGCAGGGATCGACCGCCCCCTGACACGTGCCAAGGACTGGGAGCGATTCGCCGGTCATCTTGCCAAGGCCGAGCTGGACGTTCCTCTCAATGGCCGGCGCCGTTTTTCTGGAACGGTGATGGGCGCGCGTGACGGGAATGCCATCATTCGTCTCGACGATGGGACCGAGGCCGTCCTGCCGCTGGTGGACATCCGAAAGGCGCGTTTGGTCCTGACCGATGCGTTGATCGAAGCGAGTGCCGCTCTTGCAGGGGTGAGTTCCGAAGGGGAAGATGGCGAAGAAGCGCGCCAGGCGCCCAAACTGAATCCGAAGAAGCCGGGAAAGAAGTGATGACCCGTTTCATGCTGGCTGGAGGTCCGATCTGATGGACACGTCTGTTACACGTCCCGAACTGCTGCTGGTTGCCGATGCAGTTTCCCGCGAGAAGAATATCGACCGCGAGGAAGTGCTCGAAGCCATGGAGCAGGCCATCCAGAAGGCTGGCCGTGCGAAGTACGGGCATGAAAAAGACATCCGCGCGACGATCGACCGCAAGAGCGGCGAAGTCCGTCTGAGCCGCTGGACCGAAGCGGTCGAGCAGGTCGAGAACGAAGACACGCAGATCCCGCTGCACATCGCACGGAAGTTCCAGCCTGAAATCCAGGCTGGCGAGCATCTGGTTGATCCGCTTCCTCCGATCGATTTCGGACGCATTGCCGCGCAGACGGCCAAGCAGGTCATCGTGCAGCGCGTGCGTGAATACGAGCGCAAGCGCCAGTACAACGAGTTCAAGGACCGCGTGGGCGAAATCGTCAATGGGACCGTCAAGCGGACTGAATACGGCAACCTCATGGTTGAGATCGGCCATACGGAAGCCCTGCTGCGTCGCGATGAGCTGATCCCTCGCGAGTCTTTCCGTAATTCCGATCGCGTCCGCGCTTACATCTATGATGTGCGTGACGAGCCGCGTGGCCCGCAGATCTTCCTGTCCCGCACGCATCCGGCCTTCCTCGCGAAGCTGTTCGCACAGGAAGTGCCGGAAATCTATGACGGGATCATCGAGATCAAGGCCGTTTCCCGTGATCCGGGATCGCGCGCCAAGATGGCCGTGATCTCGCGCGATGCGGCGATCGACCCCGTCGGTGCCTGCGTCGGTATGCGCGGCTCCCGCGTTCAGGCCGTCGTGGCTGAGCTGCAGGGCGAAAAAATCGACATCATCCCCTGGAGCCCGCAGGCTGCGACCTTCGTCGTCAATGCTCTGGCTCCGGCTGAAGTCAGCAAGGTGGTGATGGATGAGGAAGCGGGTCGCGTCGAGGTCGTAGTGCCCGACGAGCAGCTTTCGCTCGCCATTGGTCGTCGTGGACAGAACGTGCGTCTTGCCAGCCAGTTGACCCGCTGGGATATCGATATCCTGACGGAAGCCGAGGAATCGGAACGTCGCCAGGAAGAGTTCCGCAAGCGCTCTTCGCAGTTTGTCGAAGCGTTGGATGTTGATGACGTGATCGCGGGGCTTCTGGTGACGGAAGGCTTCCACACAATCGAGGAGCTTGCCTATACGGACCCGACGGAGCTGAATGATATCGAAGGCTTCGACGAGAGCGTGGCTGACGAGCTCATGGCACGTGCCAATGACTATCTGGCCAGCAAGGAACAGGCTCTGGACGATCAGCGTAAGGCGCTGGGCGTGACGGACGATGTGGCCGAACTGGGGACCTTCACCAACCAGATGCTGGTGACGCTGGGTGAAAAGGGCGTGAAGACGCTTGATGACCTTGCGGATCTGGCCGGTGACGAACTGGTGGAAATTCTTGGCGAAGATGCTCTCGATGAGGACGCGGCCAATGAAATCATCATGGCGGCCCGTGCTCACTGGTTCGATGGTGAAGGCTCCGACTCGGCGAAGGCAGAAAACGGTGACGGGGAGTCGACCGACGTCTGAAATTTCTGATACTGATAATGGTCCCGTTCGTGGTGCTTCAGGGGGTGCTCTGGGGCGTCGCGGCTCGGAGCGGCGATGCATCGTAACGCGAGAGCAGAAGCCGCCTGAAGGCATGATCCGTTTCGTGGTCAGTCCGGATAACCGGGTTGTCCCCGACCTCGCAGGAAAACTTCCGGGACGGGGAATGTGGTTGAGTGCCAGCCGGGATGTGTTAGATAGCGCCCGCACACGACAGGCTTTCGCCAGAGCAACGAAAGCCCAGGTGACTGTGCCGGAGGGTCTGGCCGATCTGGTCGCGACCGCGCTGGTGCAGCGTATGCTGGATGCAGTCAGTCTGGCCCGACGTGCGGGACAGACGGTCTGCGGATTTCAGAAATGCCGGGAGTGGCTCACTTCAGGCAGGGTAGGGGTGGTGATCCGTTCGGAAAGTGCAAGTCCGGACGAATTCTCCAGACTGGTGTCGGGCCGGCGTTTTCTGCCGGTGGTGACAGTTCCCGATCGGGTCCTGGAATCGGCGTTCAGCCGGGACCGGGCGGTCTATGCGGTGATGGCGCCCGGTGCGCTGGCACAGCGCCTGATCGCCGAACATGAGAGATTTTCGGGAGTGGCAGGACGTCCGCTCCCAGACCCCGCAGGGGTCAGTAAGGAACAGGCGGAACTATGAGCGACGGCAACGAGCGCAACCAGGACGGAAACAACACCCCATCACAGGGCGGCGAACAGACCAGAAGCAGCCGCCTGTCGCTTCGCCCTGCTGGACGTCAGGAGGTTGGGCGTACCGTGGATGCCGGCTCCGTGCGTCAGAGCTTCAGCCATGGCCGCTCCAAGGTCGTGCAGGTTGAGGTGCGTAAACCCAAGCGCAATGCCGCTGGCCCGGGTGCCGGTGCGGCGGCTCGAGGCGGCCGTGCAGGTGGACGTGCTCTGACGGCAGCGGAACTCGCAGCCCGTCAGCGCGCGCTCGAAGGGCAGCGTCAGGCTGCGGCCGAAGAAGCTGCGCGGCGTGAGGAAGAGAAGATCCAGATCATGTCCGCCGCCGAGGCTGCGCGTCGCGCCGCCGAGGAAGAGCGTCTGATCGCTGAACAGAAAGCGGCTGAGATAGCTGCTCTGAAGGAAAGCGAGCAGCAGGCTGCCCGCGAACAGGCCGCTGCTGAAGCTGCGGCACGTGCCGCCGAGCAGGCTGCCGCCGAGGCTGCTGCCCGGGCTGCCGAGGAAGCCGAACGTACGGCCCCTCTGGATCCCCGCAGTCAGCCTACAGGTGGCGTGCAGCTTGCAGCGCCCGTGCAGCGCCTGCGTCCGCTGGCCGAGCGTGCGATCATGCCGCCGCGCCCGGTTCAGCCCGCACGTCCTGCTCCCGCCGCATCCTCTTCGGTCCGCAACAACGAAACGCTTCATCTCCGTACCGGTGGACCCGCTGCGGGAGAAGATGAGCGTCGTCCGGCGCCCCGTCGCAGTGGTCCCGGTCCTGCTGCCGTACCGCAGCGTCGCCCTTCTGCACCTTCCCGCAAGGGGAGTGGTAGTGACCGTCGTTCCGGGCGCATCGACGTCCGTGCGGCGATCGAAGGTGATGATGACAAGACGCGTTCGCTGGCGTCGGTCCGTCGTCAGCGCGACCGTGAGCGTCGCCAGGCCGAACTGGAGCGTCTGCGTTCCGACCAGGTTCGCGTTGTCCGTGACGTCATTGTGCCGGAAACCATCACAGTGGCCGAACTGGCCAACCGTATGGCCTCCCGTCAGGGTGAAGTCATCAAGGCGCTCATGAAGATGGGCGTTATGGCGACTGCGGCCCAGAGCATTGATGGCGATACTGCCGAGCTCGTGGTTGAGGAATTCGGTCATCGCATCAAGCGCGTGTCCGAAAGCGATGTCGAAATCGGAATTGAAGGCGTTGAAGACGTTGAAGCCGATCTGAAGCCGCGTGCTCCGGTCGTGACCGTCATGGGTCATGTCGATCACGGCAAGACCTCCCTGCTCGATGCCCTGCGCACCACCGATGTGGCGGCGACTGAAGCTGGTGGCATCACGCAGCATATCGGCGCGTACCAGATCACGGCGCCGTCGGGAAAGAAGATCACTTTCATCGATACGCCGGGTCATGAGGCCTTCACCTCCATGCGGGCTCGTGGTGCCTCTGTCACCGATATCGTGGTGCTGGTGGTGGCTGCCGATGACGGCGTGATGCCGCAGACGATTGAAGCCATCAAGCACGCCAAGGCGGCCAACGCTCCAATCATCGTGGCGATCAACAAGATCGACAAGCCGGGTGCCAATCCGAACCGGGTTCGTCAGGAGCTGCTGAGCCACGAGATCGTGGTCGAGGAAATGGGTGGCGACACGCAGGACGTCGAGGTTTCGGCTCTCAAGCGGACCGGGCTGGACAAGCTTGAGGAATGCATTCTGCTCCAGGCGGAACTGCTGGATCTGAAGGCAAACCCGGAGCGCGTGGCCGAGGGTGTCGTGATCGAGAGTCGTCTGGATCGCGGGCGTGGTCCGGTCGCTGCGGTCCTCGTTCAGAAGGGAACCCTGCATCGCGGCGATATCGTGGTGGCAGGTTCTGAATGGGGGCGTGTGCGTGCACTGCTTGATGATCGCGGTCGTCAGGTCAAGGATGCCGGTCCGTCGCTGCCCGTCGAGATTCTGGGTCTCACAGGTGTTCCGGGTGCGGGCGAGCCTTTCGTGGTCGTTGAAAACGATGCACGGGCTCGTGAAATCAGCGAATTCCGCCAGCGGAAGATCAAGGAGAAGGACGCCGCATCGCAGGTTGCGGCCCGCGGAACCCTTGATCAGATGCTGGCCCGGATTCAGGCTGGCGTGCAGAAGGAAGTCGCTCTTCTCATCAAGGCTGACGTGCAGGGTTCGGCTGAGGCGATCTCCACGACTGTGCAAAAGCTGGCCCATGAGGAAGTTGCGGTTCGTGTTCTGAACGCCAGTGTCGGTCAGATCACGGAAAGCGACATCCAGCTTGCCAAAGCATCCGATGCGATCATCGTGGCCTTCAACGTCCGTGCAACTACGCAGGCCCGTGAACTGGCCCAGCGTGATGGTGTGGATATCCGCTACTACTCGATCATCTATCAGGTGGCGGATGATGTGGAGCAGCTGGTCAAGGGCAAGGTCGCGCCGAAGCATCGCGAGAAGTTCCTGGGCTATGCCGAGATCCGTCAAGTCTTCAACATCACCAAGACCGGCAAGGTCGCGGGCTGCTATGTCACCGAAGGCCTCGTCAAGCGCGGCTGTGGCGTGCGTCTGCTGCGTGACAATGTGGTCATCCATGAAGGCGAGCTGAGCCAGCTCAAGCGCTTCAAGGATGACGTCAAGGAAGTGGCACGTGGTTACGAGTGCGGTCTGTCCTTTGCGGGTTACAATGACCTGCGCGAAGGTGACATGGTCGAGTGCTACGAAATGGAAGTGATCCCGGCTTGAGTTCGCGTTCGAAGCATGACCTGAAGGGTCCCTCGGGTGTTGTTGCCCAGGGACCCAGCACCCGCCAGCTCCGGGTGGCTGAAGAGGTCCGCCGTGTTCTGGCGGAGCTTTTCGCCCGGACGGAATTTCGCGATCCGGAACTTCTGGATGTGCGGATTACGGTTACGGAAGTTCGCATTTCCCCGGATTTCAGACACGCTACGGCTTTCGTGACGCGTCTGGGGCGGAGCGACGTGGAGGTTTTGCTGCCTGCCCTGAAGCGGGTAGCACCCTTCCTGAGAACAGGGCTGTCCAAAGCGCTCAATCTCAGGACGGTGCCTGAGATCCACTTCCAGCCTGATACGGCGCTGGATAACGCCATGGAACTCGACGAGATCATGCGGTCTCCGGAAGTCCAGCGGGATCTGAACTCCAAACCAGACTAACTTTTAAAAAGCCCTTCACTTCTGGTGAGGGGCTTTTTTGCATTCCGGGCCCCTGCTGGTCTATCAGCGCCCTTCACAGGCAAGGACGGGATTTATGGGCAGGAAACGTGGACGCGATATCGACGGGTGGCTGATTCTCGACAAGCCGCTGGGGCCGACCTCCACGGATATGGTCAACAAGCTGCGATGGGCTTTTGATGCGAAAAAGGCTGGTCATGGCGGAACGCTTGATCCACTGGCCTCTGGTGTGCTGCCGATCGCGTTCGGCAAGGCCACGCGAACCATTCCCTACATCATGGATGCGACAAAGCGTTACCGCTTTACCCTGACCTTCGGCGAAAGCCGTACGACGGACGACCTTGAAGGCGAAGTTCTGGCGACGTCGCCGAACCGTCCGACCGATGACCAGATTCGTGCCGTTCTGCCTGCGCTGACGGGAAATGTCATGCAGGTCCCTCCCGTGTTTTCCGCGCTTAGGGTCGGGGGGGAACGGGCCTATGACATGGCGCGCGCGGGCCGCCCGCCCGAGCTTCCGCCCCGTCCGGCGCGGATCGATTCGATAACGCTTGTGGAACGTCCTGACGCGGATACGGCTGTGTTCGACGTCCAGTCCGGTAAAGGCGTTTATATGCGCTCGCTCGCGCGGGATATTGCGCTGGCCTGTGGAACGGTGGGGCATATTTCAGTCCTGCGCCGGACGAAATGCGGGCCGTTCGATCTGAGTCACGCACTCACGATCGATCAGATATCACTGGACAAATCGACTCAAACTGTGGACAACGCCGATGCTCTTCCGGCTCCTCTGCTGGATGCGGCGACCGCGCTGGTCGACATCCCGGCGCTGGCCGTCACCGATGCGGAGGGAAGGATGCTCGTCTGGGGGCAGTCGATAGACCCTTCGGACCTCATGCATCCTCTGCCGGCATCGTCGCAGGGGGAAGATCACCTGTGGCGCGCGATGGTCGGAGAGCACGTGCTGGGTCTGTGTCATGTCCGTCAGGGGCGGCTCAGGGCAGCGCGGATGCTGGAAAACCACGAATTTTTTGGAGAACACGATGTCGATTACCGCAGAACGCCGCACGGCACTGATTGCTGAATACAAGCAGAGCGAGACGGATACGGGGTCGCCGGAAGTGCAGGTTGCCATCCTGTCCGAGCGTATCTCGAACCTGACCGAACATCTGAAGACCCACAAGAAGGACTTCCACTCCCGTCGTGGTCTCCTGATGATGGTTGGCCAGCGTCGCAGCCTGCTGGACTATCTGAAGCGCAAGGACCAGGCCCGTTACCAGAGCCTGATCGAGCGTCTCGGCCTGCGTCGCTGAGTTGAATTGTCCGGGAGCTCGCTCCCGGACACCCCCGCCATCGCCTGTCCGGCGGTGCGGGTGCGCGACCGGCGTTTCAGGCCACATGGTGTCGTGCCGGGGACTTCCCGCCATCACCGCCATGCCGTCCGAAACGCTGCTCCGCCACCTGCCGGACGCCCGGAGATGGTTTCACCCTTAATTTGGGAAAACATGCATGTTTGATTATTTCCGCAAGGAAATCGAATGGGCCGGACGCCCCCTGATCCTGGAGACCGGTAAGGTCGCACGCCAGGCAGACGGCGCCGTCATGATCACTTATGGCGATACGGTCGTGCTCTGCACCGCCGTTGGCGCCAAGAGCGTCAAGCCGGGACAGGACTTCTTCCCGCTGACGGTCAACTATCAGGAAAAGGCTTATGCCGCCGGCAAGATCCCGGGTGGGTTCTTCAAGCGCGAAGGTCGTCCGTCCGAAGCCGAAGTCCTGAATGCCCGTCTGATCGATCGTCCGATCCGTCCGCTGTTCCCGGAAAACTTCCGCAACGAAGTTCAGATCACAGCAACGGTTCTGAGCTACGACAACGAGAACGATCCGGCACTTGTGTCGCTGATCGGCTGCTCGGCTGCGCTGACGCTTTCGGGGATTCCTTTCTTCGGCCCGGTTGCCTGCGCCCGTATCGGCCGCATCGACGGCAAGCTGGTCGTGAACCCGGTTCATGATGAATTCAAGGACAGCACGCTCGACCTGATGGTTGCCGGTACGGCTGAGGGCGTGCTGATGGTTGAATCCGAAGCCAGTGAGCTTTCGGAAGAAACGATGCTTGAGGCCGTCACGCTGGGACACACGTCTTTCCAGCCGGTTATCGACGCCATCATTGCGCTGGCCGAGCACGCTGCGAAAGCTCCGTGGGATCTGCCGTCGCTGACGAAGGAAGAGATCGCTCTTCGCAAGCGCGTTGAGAAGGTCGGCAACAAGCTGATGGCGGACGCCTACAAGGAGCGTCAGAAGCAGGCCCGCTACAAAAAGGTCGCCGAAGCCAAGGACCGGATTAACGAGATCCTGGCCGAGGAAGGTCTGGACGTCGAGCTCGCCAAACCCATGCTCAAGGAGCTTGAGGCACAGGTCGTTCGTGGTTCCATCCTCAAGACGGGTATCCGCATCGATGGTCGTGACCTGAAGACGGTCCGTCCGATCCTGGCGGAAGTCGGCATTCTGCCCCGCTCCCATGGCTCCTCTCTGTTCACGCGTGGTGAGACGCAGGCTCTCGTGGTTGCGACGCTTGGTACGGGGCAGGACGAACAGATCATCGACGCGCTGGAAGGCGAGTACCGTTCCAACTTCATGCTGCACTACAATTTCCCACCGTATTCGGTTGGTGAGTGTGGTCGCATGGGCTCCCCGGGCCGTCGTGAGATCGGTCATGGCAAGCTGGCATGGCGCGCGATTCACCCGCTGCTGCCGACCAAGGAAGCCTTCCCGTACACGATGCGTGTGGTTTCCGAGATCACGGAAAGCAATGGTTCGTCCTCTATGGCGACCGTCTGTGGCTCTTCGCTTGCGCTGATGGATGCCGGCGTTCCGCTGCCGCGTCCGGTTGCCGGCATTGCCATGGGCCTGATCAAGGAAGATCGTGGCTACGCTGTGCTGTCCGACATCCTCGGTGACGAGGATCACCTGGGTGACATGGACTTTAAGGTGGCGGGTACGGCTGACGGCGTGACCGC
The DNA here is from genome assembly GCF_007988905.1 of Gluconobacter kanchanaburiensis NBRC 103587. GTDB lineage: Bacteria > Pseudomonadota > Alphaproteobacteria > Acetobacterales > Acetobacteraceae > Gluconobacter > Gluconobacter kanchanaburiensis. The sequence continues at coordinate 11,746 of NZ_BJVA01000011.1, read as the reverse complement.
GCTTCAGATGGACATCAAGATCACGTCCATCACGCCGGAAATCATGAAGATTGCGCTGGAACAGGCCCGCGAAGGCCGGATCCACATCCTTGGCGAAATGTCCAAGGCCCTGACGGAAGGTCGTTCGGATGTTTCGGGCAATGCTCCGAAGATCACCACGATCTCCGTGCCGAAGGAAAAGATCCGTGACGTGATCGGCTCCGGCGGCAAGGTGATCCGCGAGATCGTTGAATATTCGGGTGCGAAGGTCGATATCGGTGATGATGGCACCGTGACGATCGCCGCTGCGAACGACGAGCAGGCCCAGAAGGCCATCTCCCGGATCGAAGGCATTATTGCTGAGCCGGAAATTGGCCGCATCTATGACGGCAAGGTCGTCAAGACCGCTGATTTCGGTGCGTTCGTGAACTTCCTTGGTCCGCGTGACGGCCTTGTTCACATTTCCGAACTGGCCGAAGGCCGCGTTGCAAAGACGTCCGATGTCGTCAAGCAGGGTGATGCCGTGAAGGTCAAGGTCATCGGGTTCGATGACCGCGGCAAGGTCAAGCTCTCCATGAGGGTTGTCGATCAGGCTACGGGTGCCGATATCACGGAGAGTGTGGGGGCCAGACCCGGCCGTCCGCCCCGTCGCGACGCCGAGTGAGTGTTCGGGCGGGGCTCACAAGGCCCCGCCTTTTTTTCTGAGTATCGGAGACAGCCAGTCCCCATGAAATCTATTGATACCCTCCGTTTTGGTGGTCAGGATGTGCTGCCTCTGATCGAAGGGGGCAAAGGTGTTTCCGTCTCCACGGGCGTCTCGGCCGGACACTGGGCTGCGGCAGGTGGAATCGGGACCATTTCTGCCGTCAATGCGGACAGTTATGACCAGGACGGTCACCCCGTTCCGCAGATCTATCATGGTCGTACGCGCCGCGAACGCCAGCAGGAACTGATCCGCTACGCGATTGATGGTGGCATCGCGCAGGCGAAGATCGCCCACGACATTTCGGGCGGAAGAGGCCGGATCAACGTCAATATCCTTTGGGAAATGGGTGGTGCCGAAGAGGTCATCATCGGGATCCTCGAAGGGGCTCCGGGATTGGTGCATGGCGTCACCTGTGGCGCTGGCATGCCGTACCGCCTCTCGGAAATCGCCGTACGGTTTGGTATTCCCTATTATCCGATCGTGTCTTCCGGTCGCGCTTTCAATGCGCTTTGGCGTCGCGCGTATAGCAAGGCACCCGAACTTCTGGGGGGCGTGGTTTACGAAGATCCGTGGCGTGCGGGTGGCCATAATGGTCTGTCCAACACGGAAAATCCGCTGTCTCCGGAAGATCCCTATCCCCGCGTTCTCGAACTGCGCCGCGTCATGCGTAACTATGGTCTGGGTGATACCCCGATCATTATGGCGGGTGGCGTGTGGCATCTTGAGGAATGGCAGGACTGGATCGGAAATCCGGAACTGGGGCCGATCGCGTTTCAGTTCGGAACGCGCCCGCTGCTGACGCAGGAAAGCCCGATCCCCAATGCCTGGAAGCGGCGCCTGCTGACCCTGAAGAAGGGGGATGTGTATCTGAACCGTTTCTCCCCGACCGGGTTCTACTCCTCTGCGGTCAAGAACAGCTTCCTGCAGGATCTGCGTGACCGTTCAGAGCGTCAGGTTCCCTATAGTGCGGAAGCCGGAGATGGCTACGAAGCGTCCTATGGCGTGGGCGCCCGCAAACGTGAGGTCTTTGTTCCGGCTGCTGACCGCCCGCGGATCGCAGAGTGGGAAGCTGCGGGCTTTACGGAAGCGCTGCGCACGCCGGACGATACGCTGGTGTTTGTAACGCCGGAAAGTGGCCGCGAAATTCTTGCCGCGCAGACGGCTTGCATGGGCTGTCTGTCACAGTGCCGTTTCTCTAACTGGATGCAGCGCGAGCCCTATACCAACGGCCAGAAGGCGGATCCGCGGTCTTTCTGTATCCAGAAGACGCTTCAGACGATTTCCCACATCCCAGCCGGCGCAGATGAAGAGGCGATCGTCGATCACAACCTCATGTTCGGCGGCACGAATGCGTGGCGTTTCGGAACAGACCCTTTCTATGCAAATGGGTTCGTTCCGACGGTCGGCCAGCTCGTGGAGCGAATCCTGACCGGTCGCTGAGCGTATGGCCGGAGATCCGCGTCCTTTTGTTCTGTCATCACGGCCTGCCCCGAACAGGGGTGGGCCGTTTGACTTCCTGACGGATTTTCTGACCCGTCATTCCATTCCTGTCAGCCCCGAGCAGATCGCGCCTGCTGAAGGAAGCCGTGCGGCTGTTGCGACGGTTGTGGCGTTGCTTCCGGCACTTTATGAACAGCAGGCCGTGCTGGCCTGGGCGGCCTTTGCCACGTTCTGGAGCTGTCTGATCGAGCCGGGCGGAACGGCCCGCGAGCAGTTTCGTATCCTCGGTCTTTTCACGGTCGGTGGCACCGTTCTGGGGGGCGTGACTTCTCTGGTTGCGGTCTCTCCGCTCTGGGGGGTGCTGCCCTGGCTTGTTGTAACCGCTCTGCTGACTGGTCTTGCGCGCACCCTGACCCCGTCGATGGCGTTGCTCTGTACGTTATTGAGCTGTGTCATGCTGGCTGGTACCGGCTTTCCAGCCCATGATATCAGGGAGGCGCTCGTTATCGCGCTGTCGTTTGGCGGCGGCGGGCTCTGGGCGATGCTTCTGTGCCTCATCGTCTGGCCGCTTCACCCTTACGCGCCTGCGCGTCGGGCTGTTGGGCGCTGCTATCGGCTCCTGTCGGTCATGGCCGGGGAGATCGCGGCCGGGCGTCTTCAGGAAACGATCCATCGACAGAATGTGCGGACTGCCATCGAGCGCGCGCGAGGGCTCGCGCTTCAGATCGATGCGGGCCACGCCAGTTATGGCATGCGCGGCAGGCTGATGGCCTCCCTTGCAGGAGCGGAACGGCTGTTTACCGCGATGCTCGCCGTGGAGCATCTGGTCGAAACACGCGGTCTGGATTTTGAGGCCCGCGGCACGCTTGCCGCCTTTTCCGCACTCTGCCAGCACGCCAGCGACGCAGCGCTGGAACCTGCGCCCGATCTGGGGCATCTGGCAACGGAGGGGCTTGGTCTAGCCGCAAGCATCCCCGCGACGGCCGGTCCGATTGGTGAACTGGTTGCAACGAGTGCCCGGACCCTGGGAACACTCGCGGAAGGGCTGGCGCAGAAAGCGCGCCTTCCCGTTGATACCGAACTTCCCCGGCATGTCGCGCGCCTTACGCCCGCGATCTGGCAGCATACGCTCCGGCTCGTCGTGGGCCTGCTGACGACATATATGACAAGCTGGTGGCTTGGCCTTGATTACGGTTTCTGGGCGCTGGTGGCCTTGCTTCTGGTGGTGCAGCCGTCCGGACAGACGACCCTTGTCCGCGCGCTGGAACGGGTTCTGGGCACGGTCGGCGGTGGTGTTCTGGCGCTGCTTCTGACGCCGTTCCTGCCGGGCAACGCACAGATGCTGGCGGCCGTGGCAGTTTTCGTGATTGGTGCCATCGCCATGCGGGCGGTGAATTACACCATGCTCGTCGTGTTCATCAGTGCCCAGTTCATCGTCGTGACGGAAATGATCATGCCCTCGCAGGGTGTGGCCTGGATGCGGATGCTCGACAACACGCTGGGAAGTGTCATCGGGCTACTCTGCGCGTTTACGGTGTGCCCGCAAAGGCGGGGGCAGGACATGGATGGCCTGTTGCAGACAGCCGTTATCGGGAATCTGCGCTATCTGGCCTCTGTGTTAGACCGAGCCGATCCTCTCGCTACGGACAGAATCCAGCGCCAGGCAGGGATCGATACGACGCGCGCTGAATTCGCCCGGGGGTCGTTGCCTGTGCTGGGAGGCGTCTCTGCTGTTGGGGAGCAGGCCACGCAGGCCCATGCCCTGTTGCGGGCTTTGCGTAGGCTGAGCGGAGAGGCGACGCTGCTTCGGTTCGATATGACCGCGGGCTTGTGCGATGGCGATCCTGAGGCGGCTCGATACTGGCTCGATACGGCTACCGCACTGGAGGCGGGACAGGGAATGGCGGATGTGATGCGTCGGATCGAGAGCGGAGACGTTACGGCAGAAATCGCCGCTCTCGAACGGTCTGGGCGCCAGTCCGCTTCCAGCTAGCCGAAAAACCGGGCGAGACCGACATTGGATGTCGGAAACGTCCGGTGTTTTCAGGATCGCAGGTGTTTAGTGGCGACCACCATGGACACCGCCTCCATGACCTCCGCCGGGCCCACCGCCGCCGCCGGGACCTCCACCGTGACCGCCTCCACCCGGTCCTCCATGACCTCCGGGACCAGGGCCGCGTCCGCCAGGGCCCCCCGGCCCGCGCCCACCGGGCCCATGACCTCCGGGTCCGCGTCCGCCTGGCGCCCAGCCCCCTGGTCCGCGACCGCCGTGACCGCGTCCATAATAGGGGCCGACACCGTAGCCACGTCCCCAGCCGCTTCCCCAGCCACCGCCCCAGCCGGTGTCATAGGCGCTGTAATATCCACCTCCGCCATAACTGCCGTAGCCGTTATAACCATATCCGTCATAGCCGGCGCAGCCTGACAGCATGCCGAGCAGGCACAGGGCGCCACCGATACGGATCAGGGTTCCTCTTGTACGACGGGTCATTTCGTATCTCCTGTCGCAATCGGATCATGCCATTCCATAATGCCGAACGCCGCGCCTGCCGGATCGGCGATGATCGCGATCATGCTGTTCTGATGATCGGGATGGGGCTCGACCAGAACGCGCCCGCCCAGTTGCACCGCTTTTTCAGCCGCGCTCCCGACGCTGTCGACCTGTACGAAGCTGAGCCAGCGGGCACGGGCGTTCGCGGGAAGACGGGCAGGAAGCGGATTGACGGTCGCGCGGGCCGTGGACTGTGATTCGAGAATGTAGCGCTGGGCGGAATCAGGCGCCGGAGCCGCTTCCACCCGATAACCGAAGAGCTTCTGGTAGAAGCCGGCGCTTGCGGACGGAGCAGGCGTTAGAAGGGCATTCCAGATCCAGTCGCCCTGAACGGTTGCGTCCGTATCCTGCGGGTCTCCGTGAGGCCTGCGTAACGGTGCAAAAAGTGCGCCCTGCGGATCGGCAATGATGGCCTGTTCACCGCGACCCGGAATGTCGGTCGGACGGAAAATGATTTTCGCGCCCCACTGGCGGGAGGATTTCGCCAGTGCTGGAACGTCCGTCGCTGAAATGAAGGGCAGCCAGATCGGACGGGGCGGATTGCTGCCTTCGGGAAGCCGTCGCTCGACGAGGCCCGCGACAACATGGCCATTCACGAGCGCCTCCGCGTAATGTCCCCCCGAGACGGGCCGATCCTGGAATGTCCATCCGAGAAGACCGCCATAAAACGTTTTCGCTTTTGCCAGGTCCGGTGTCGTGAGCTGTGCATACACTACCTTGCCGGGCAGAGGTACGCTGGCCAGAGCCGGGGTAGGCGGGGTGCCCGCGGTTTCCGGCGATGACGGCACGGCGCTCTGGGCGCAGGCGCTGGGAAGAGCCGTTGTCAGGCTGAGGCACAGTGCCGCCGAAAGTGTGACTGCGGCCGCGCCGGTACGGGAGGGACGGTGAGAGGGGGGCAAAGTGGCACTCCTTCTATTCATATTCCGCCCGTAAGGCGGCTCAAAGACCCTGTAGGGCGGGATCGTCATACAGTCTTCGTATGCAGGAGTATGACGTGTCAGCTCCCATACCGTTCCCGCTTTATGGCAAAAACAGGGCAGACTTCAGAGTGGCCAGAAATGCTCCTCCTCAAATCAGCGCAAGTTCAGCAAGTTCCCTACGGAGCTGTGGTGGGAGATTGGCAATACCGTCTTCTCCCAGGCTGCTGCCCAGATCTGGGGGCGCATCTTTAGGCTCCAGATAACGCCAGCCCTGAAAAGGACGCATCGGGCGTGGCTGGACCGGGATGATTTCGTCCGAAACGACGATCAGCGTACCCGTGCTGCCATCCGCGCGCTGGGCGCTTTCCAACCCGATGATGGGCTGGCGGCACAGGATCATGCCATCCATCACACGATACAGGGAACCACCGTCCAGAACCTCCTCGGCCCGTTTGGGCATGGTACGGGTCTGGACGGTGGCATGGCCGTTGAGACGGTAATGGTTCAGCCGCTCGCGCAGGACTTCGATACTCGGGCAGCCGACGGCCAGTTTGATGATGTTCAGCATAGGTGTCGGTTGCCCTCCTGCAAGCTCTTAGTGCGTGCCTATGGCGTTCTGGGACTGCGAGACGAACTCGTTGATGAAGCGCGCTTTGTCGATGGACTGTATGATCTTCACCTTTTGCAGTTTTATGCCCTTCGGCGCTGTGGAATCCGGCCAGATATGGGCGTGACCGTAATCCATCCCGTGTTCGATATTGACGTCCATGACGGCCGTGACGGACTTCGTGATCAGTGTGGGATCAACGGCGATGGCGGAGGTCAGTTCATCCCAGAGCGGCAGGGGGGCTTGATACTTTTTCAGATAGTCCGTGACAGCATTGTGCTTTTCGTCGATGCGGCTGGCGATTTCGGGCGTCATCATGATGTCGTTCGAAACATTTCCGACGCAGGTGATGGAAGCCCACGGCGCGGTCAGGGCAATGCGGGCGGCTTCAGGGTCCATAATCAGGTTGAAGTCGGACGCGAAATCGGCATTTCCGGTGACGGACATCATGCTGGCATCGAGCAGACCACCCATGAAAACAAGCTGTTTGGCAGTTGCGGCAAAGGTCGGGTCGATGCGGATGGCGAGCGCAAGATTCGTCAGCGGACCAGCAGCGATGACCGTAACCTGATGCGGGTGGGCATGGACTTCACGGATCAGGAACATGGCAGCCGGGAGCGCGTCGGCTGTAATATGCGGCGCGCCTTCGGGCAGTTTGCCGACGGGAGGCTGCGTGGCCGGGACGTGCTCGATGGAGCCGAGGCCACCCCATGCGCCCTTCCAGGGAATGATGCCGAACTGCTGTTCGCGCAGTTTCGTCTCCGCAACCGTGTTGACCAGCGGCGTGGTAGCCCCATCGGCGACGGGGATCTGCGTCTGATGCGCGATTTCCAGAAAGCGCAGGGCGTGCGCCGTGCCTGCGTTTTCCCAGTCATCGCCGATGACGGAGGTCAGGCCCAGCAGCGTGACGCCTGGATGGTTCAGCAACGGGATAATGGACTGGATGTTGGAGCCGCCCGGGCCGAGGAAGTCGTTGTCGAGCACGACGTAGTTCGGAGCAGGAGCAGCCGTCGCAACGGAAAGCGGGGCGAGTACGGTGCAGGCAGCCAGAAGGGCAGAAAGAATGGATCGGCGCATGGTCTCTTCCAGATGGATTAAGACCGGATCATGCCCTCAAGTGACGAGACGCGCCAGTATCGCTTCAAGACGAAGCCGTCCTTCGCCGGTCGCGCGCAGGATACCGTTGTTCCGTTCGAGGTAGTTTTCCTCGATGCAGGCTTCGAGCAGGGCAGGGTCCACACAGTTCAGAAGCGCGCGGCCCGTGCGGGCGGCGAAGGCTGCCTCGTCGATGCCTTCGGACAGGCGCAGGCCCATCAGCAGGGCTTCGCGGCCTTTTTCTTCCGGCGTGAGCAGGGTTTCCTCAGTGCTGCCGGAGCCGGTCTTTTCAACCCGTTCGGCCCAGGGTTCAGGCGCGCGGTGGCGGCGGGTGGCGTATAATTCGCCGTCCAGCGTCAGGCGCCCATGAGCGCCGGGGCCGATGCCGATGTAATCCGCATAGCGCCAGTAGGTCAGGTTATGGCGGCTTTCGGCGCCGGGTCGGGCGTAGTTCGAGACTTCATAGGGCAGCAGGCCGTGACGGGCGGCGATGTCGCCGGTCAGGTCATAGAGGCGTGCGGCGGTGTCTTCGTCGGGCAAGCTGAGTTCGCCGCGCCGGTGCATGGCTTCGAACTTCGTGCCCGGTTCGATGGTGAGTTGATACAGTGACAGGTGGTCGGCCACGAGGTCGAGCGCTGTGGTCAGCTCGTCCGTCCAATCGGCGTCGCTCTGGCCGGGGCGGGCGTAGATCAGGTCAAAAGAAATGCGTGGGAACAGGGTTCGGGCGGTTTCGAGCGCGCGGATGGCCTGTAGAGCGGAGTGTTCGCGGCCAAGCTTGTGGAGCGCATCGTCCCTCAGGCTCTGTACGCCGAGCGACACACGGTTGACTCCGGCCTGACGGAACGCTGCGAATTTTCCGGCCTCGACGCTGGTCGGGTTGGCTTCGAGCGTGATTTCCAGATCGTCCTGTGCGTCGAACAGGCGGTGTGCGTCTTCAATCAGGGCCGCAACGGTTTCGGGAGCCATCAGCGAGGGCGTGCCCCCGCCGAAAAAGATCGAACGCAGGGGGCGCTTGACGCCATCGCGGGTCAGGCGGGCGGCGTCATGGGCCAGTTCATGGCGCAGGGCTGCGGCGAAGCGTTGCTGCGGGATCACCTCCCGGACATGGGAGTTGAAATCGCAGTAGGGGCACTTCGCCAGACAGAACGGCCAGTGGATGTAGAGGGAAAGTGGCTCGGCCAAAGGACGGGTGGTCAAATGGCAATCCGGACGCCGAATTCCACCACACGGTCAGGCGGGATGCGCAGGAATTCGGTCGTGGAGGCCGCATTGCGCTGGAGCAGGAGGAAAATCCACATGCGCCAGAGCTGCATCTTCGGTACGCGGGAGCGGACGACGAGTTCATGGGACGTGAAATAGGACGCCTGAATGGCGTCAAACGCCACGCCGAGCGCATTCAGTTCCAGCAGGGCGCGAGGCAGGTTGGGCATCTCCATGAAGCCGTAGCGGACGATGACGCGGTGAATGTTGGGAGCCAGTTCCTGAACGATGGCGCGGTGACCGCGCTCGGCTTCCGGTTGGTCGAGGTTCTGGACCGTTACGAACAGGATGTGATCGTGCAGGACCTTGTTGTGCTTGAGGTTATGCAGCAGTGAATTCGGCACAATGTCGGGGTTGGCGGTCAGGAAGACGGCCAGACCGGGAACACGGATCGTGCGGGACTGCGGTAGACGCGCAAGGAAGGAGCCCATCGGCATGGAATCCGCCTGCTGGCGCGAGGAGATCAGGCTGCGCCCACGCTTCCAAGTCGTCATGATGATGGTGCTGATGATGCCGATTGCGAGCGGGACCCATCCGCCATCGGGGATCTTGAGCACATTTGCGGAGAAGAAGATGCTGTCCACGATGAAGAAGAAGCCGAAGACGATCGCGACCGTAGCGGTCTTCCATTTGAAAACGCGGCGGAACACCACCATGGCCAGCACGCAGGTGCACAGGAACGTGCCGGTTACAGCAATGCCGTAAGCCGCAGCGAGGGCCGAGGATGAGCGGAAGGAAAGGACCAGAACCAGCGCGCCAAAGGCCAGAATCCAGTTCAGCGAGGGCAGATAGATCTGTGCTTCCTCGGATGCGTTGGTGTGCATGATGCGGGTACGCGGCAGATAGCCGAGCTGGATAAGCTGGCGGCACAGTGAGAAGCTGCCCGAAATACCGGCCTGTGAGGCGATCACGGTCGCGAAGGTCGCGAGGATCAGCATGGGGATCTGCGCCCAGTGCGGCACCAGAAGATAAAACGGATTGGACAGGGCGTGCGGGTTATGGATCAGCAGGGCGGCCTGTCCGAAATAGTTCAGCGTCAGCGAGGGCAGGACGAAGAACAGCCAGGCCTTGCGGATCGGGGCGCGTCCGAAATGGCCCATATCGGCGTAAAGAGCCTCGGCACCTGTGACGGACAGTACGACCGAGCCGAGTGCGATGAACGATAGATAGCCGTGCATGGCGATGAATTCGAGCGCGAAGGTCGGAGACAGGGCGAGCAGGATATGGGGATAGAGGAAAATGCCCTTGATGCCGAGAATGGCGAGTACGCTGAACCAGCAGACCATGATCGGTCCGAAAGCCTTGCCGATCTTCCCTGTGCCCAGAACCTGAACCGAGAACAGGGCAATGAGGACGACCATGGCCAGCGGAATAATGATGTGACTGGCGGAGGGAACGGACGTTTCGATGCCCTCCACGGCCGAAAGCACCGAAATGGCCGGAGTAATGATGCTGTCGCCGAAGAACAGACAGGTGCCTGCAATACCGACGAGACCGAAGATCCATCGGAAATGCTGTGATTTGCATACGCGTTGGGCCAGCGACATGAGCGCGATGATGCCGCCTTCGCCATCATGATCCGCCCTCATGATGAGGATAACGTATTTGATGGTAACAATAAGCATCAGCGCCCAGAAGGTCAGGCTGGCGAGCCCCATGATTTCCCAGGGTTGGGCCGGAGATTTGGGGGAACTGACGATGCTGACCGATGATTGCAGCGCGTAGAGCGGGCTTGTGCCGATATCGCCATACACGACGCCCAGAACCGCGAGCAGGGCGCCCATGCCTGCCGGACGGTGATGGCTGGAACTGTCATCCTCGCTACCGCCAATCTCATGGGTATGTCCTTCCGAACGGGCCTGCTCAATCGTCTGTATGATTTCGCCGGAGTCGTTGGGAATTCCTACGCCGTGAGATGTGTTCGAGGCGTGGTCACCGTCATGTTCAGGCATTGCTGGTTCCATTTACGGGCATCAGAAGCGTGCCGCAGTCTACTGTCACAGCGCTTTCCGGGCGCGGCTCCGCATCAGGGCATTTGTCCCTCATGACAAGATTTCGGGCCCGGACGCAAGCCGCGTGTCAGGATTGTGGCAATGAACGGCGTTACGGATGGGGGGCAGGACGGCTTCCGAAAATGGCCGTCCCCAACCGGACCAGCGTTGCATTTTCGGCTATGGCTGTCTCAAAATCGGCAGACATGCCCATTGAGAGCACAGGCAATCCATGGCGTTCGCTCATCTGGCGCAGGAGGCGGAAATGGGCCGCTGGGTTCTGGTCTTCGGGCGGAATGCACATCAGACCGCGAATCTTTGAACCGAAGCGTTCGAGTGAGGTTTCGATGAAAGCATCGGCCTTTTCACACGCCACTCCGGACTTCTGCGGCTCGTCACCCGTATTGACCTGAATGAGAAGCTCGGGAAGTCGACCGGCCTTCTGTGCCCCCTTTTCAAGGGCGTCTGAGAGGGAGGGCCGGTCCAGGCTCTCGATCATGTCGGCGATCTCGCAGGCTTCGAAGGCCTTATTGGTCTGAAGACTGCCGATAATATGCAGCCGCAGGTCGGGGAAGCTCTGGCGGAGTTGAGGAAATTTGGACGCGGCTTCCTGCACGCGGTTTTCGCCGAACAGGCGCTGACCGGCTTTCAAGGCAGCCTCAACGCTCTCGATCGGATGGAACTTGCTGACGGCGACAAGGGAGACATCCGTCTCCGCACGTCCCGCCTTCAGACACGCCTGAGCGATGCGGCGGCGGATGGTGGCAAGGCGCTCGATAATCAGGTTCTGGGCAACAGGATCGGACATGTCGGGAGAAGACGCCATTGCGTCCGTGGCCGCAAGATGCGATTTCGGCAGGATGCGAGAGACTGATAGCCCGTCATGACCCAGAAGCCTTCCAGCAATCCCCCCCGCAATCCCGCCTCCGCGAACCGAAGCGGCGGTCCACGCCGTCCGTCTGGCAGAACGCAGGAGCGGAAACCGGTGCCGGATCCCACGCGCGATCTGGCGTTCGATATCGTCTGCGGGGTGGTCGAGCATCGCCGGATGCTGGAGACGACGCTGGATCGCGCCGGGCAGGGGCTGGACCCGCGGGACCGTGCCTCCGCCCACAGGCTGGCGGCGACGACCCTGCGCCATCTCGGCAGCATGACCGAACTGCTTCAGCCGCTGCTGCGCCGCGAGCCGCCCGAGCC
>NZ_BJVA01000010.1 GCF_007988905.1 Gluconobacter kanchanaburiensis NBRC 103587 | reverse complement strand
AGGGCCGGATGTTCGCCTCCCGGAACCCGAGCCAGTCTGCCGCAGTCATGGCGGCACTGGATGCGGTGAATGCCCGCTTCGGAAGCGGGACGCTCCGACCGGGATCAACGGGACTGAAGCGGACATGGTCGCCGCGACAGTCCCTGTTGTCAGCCCGTTATACAACCCGGCTGGAGGAAATCGTACGAGCGACCAGTTGGTGACAACGTCTGCTCATGCCTCATAGCCGACATTCAACTCAGAAATTCATCTTCTAACAGCTGCCACCGTGTTTCGGAAATACTACCCGTCTGTTGAACGGGTTAACTCCTCCCAATCCGTAATTTCCTTTTCCAACTGAACGAGACGTTCACGAACAAAGCGTAGAGCATCGCTCCCCAGCAGAAGTTGCGGTGGAGGTGTGTCCGACGCAACAAGTTGAAGCACTGCAGCGGCGAGTTTCGTCGGATCGCCTGGCTGTTTGCCATCCTTAGCGTGTCGAGCGGCCCGGATCGGATCAAACAAAGCGTCGTAATCCTCGATCGCTCGCTCGGTCCTGACCATCGAGCGCCCGGCCCAGTCAGTTCGGAAGGATCCAGGGCATAGCGCGGTGACGTGAACCCCAACAGGCGCCATCTCTGCACGCATGACGTTCGAAATGCCCTGCAAAGCAAATTTGCTGCCACAATAATACGAGATACCCGGCATGGTGATCAGACCACCCATTGATGTCACGTTCACAATAAACCCGCTGCGGCGTTCGCGAAAACGCGGCAGGAAGGCTTTGGCAATCGCAACAGCTCCGAAGACATTGACGTCGAACTGGTGACGCATTTCCTCAAGGGAAGATTCCTCCAGAACCCCTTCATGCCCATAACCGGCATTGTTGATGAGTACGTCGACTGGACCGTGGTCTTCTTCTGCCTGCGCAACGATGGCGGGAATCCGGTCGAACTCGGTGACGTCACACAGGACCACGCGAACATCCGGCAGTCGCTCCAGTAAGGACACTCTTGCGGTTTGCGACCGGACCGTACCAATCACCCGATGACCGGCCTCAAGGGCAGCCTGGGCAATGGCTAATCCAAATCCCGAGTTGGCACCCGTAATAAAAAAGGTTTTCTGTGGCATGGCTCTGCTCGACTGAATTTCGTTCATGCCTTGACCAATAATAGGGTATTACCCTGCTCTCTACTGCGATTTCTCTAATGTCCTTGCCTTATCCTATGAATTATCAATCAGATACCTCTTCGCTCCTCGCACTAGCTGCGGAACTCGCACCGCGATCTGGCTACAACGCCACGTCTTTCCCGAGTGTCCGTATCCTGCGTTCCGAGACTATTCTTGAAGATGTTCCGGTACTTTATCGGCCTGGGGCGGTTTTCGTTCTGCAAGGGTTCAAGCAGGGTTTCCTCAATGGTGAGATCTACCGATATGATGCCGAGCATTACCTCGCCGTTTCGGTCCCTGTGCCTTTCCGGATGGCTTCGCAGGCCAGCCCTGCTCAGCCTCTGCTTGCCATTTACTTCGATTTTGACCTGCATCTTGCTGCTGAAATAGCGACGACACTGAATGGACAAGCCGGTCATGACGAAAGAATGCAGGCACGAAGTCTGATTTCAAGTCGAATGGCACCCGCCATGACGGATGTACTCCAGCGCCTGCTTCACGCTCTCCATCATCCCCAGGAACTCACTATTCTCGGCCCGGGGCTATTGCGTGAATTGCATTACCGCGTTCTGGTAGGGCCTCAGGGCGGCTCCCTGATGGCAGCATTGCATCGTAATGACACGACAGACAGGATCGTGCAGAGCCTCGCGCTGATCCGCGAACGCTACAAGGAAGGCCTATCGGTCTCGGAACTCGCTGTAACAGCCGGCATGAGCGTTCCGTCATATCACGTCGCCTTCAAGTCCCTTACCGGGAACACCCCGATCCAATATCTCAAAGCGCTGCGGCTGCACGAAGCTCGGCTGATGATCGCACGACGTCAGGGAACACTTGCCGTTATTGCCGCCGAAGTTGGCTATGCCAGTCCTGCCCAGTTCAGCCGGGATTTCAAACGCCATTTTCATCGCACCCCAAGCGAGGAGGCCAAATGGATGCGAGAACATCTGGGAGAGCCGATACAGGCTTGACGCGAGAGTCTCACGCCCTCCGTCGGCTGATTGCTTAACAGACAGGCGGTAACCGCCTCTTTTCGGATATTTGGCGTGTCGTTGGCCTGACTACAAAGCTGACATCAAACCAACCCTGATTCGGCGGCACGTTCGTTGGCTGGTCAAATCGCACGCGTTCTGCTAATGCTGCAGCTAGAGCGGAAGTGAACTGTTCCTTCCGACACTCCCCGCACATCTAATGATTGCTTGATGTCGATGCCCATATTGGGCGCCGACCGTACACGCGACACGCCAAGCCCGCCCTTACCGGCAGGCTTTTTTTGTGTCCGCATCACAGGACATTCCATGCCCGATACGGATCAGCATTCCGCCCTGACCTTCGTCATGAGCGCTCATCACCTGCTCGACGTCGTCAGGCAACATCTCCCCAGTCAGGAAACGGTAATCCGTCTCGACGGGCTCGCGCGAACCGCCTTTGGGGCGGCGGAGGTGGCTACGGGCGCTGCCCTGCTGTTCGCCGGCCCGGGCCCGATCTTCAGCAAAATCGGCGGAGCGGCGTTGATCGTCCATGGAGTGGACACCATCGAAGCGGGAAACCGCGCGTGGACCACGGGTCGGGCGACGCCGACGATGACCCAGCGGGCCGCCGCCCTGATGGTCCATGCCTCACCGATCGTGGGCGATGTGGTGGGGCGGTACCGCCGATGCAATCGTCCTTTCGAGCATGCTTCACATGGTCAGTGAGCTTTCAGCGACGCGGGCGATCCGGGTCGCATCGGCGGATGTGCGTTACCTCACCTTCGATCATGGCGACATCTTTCCGGAGCATTTTCATCAGCCTGCTCCGGAGTTCGGGCGGGCGGCTAACCAGAACCTGAGCCGACTATCTCATAGGCGAGATAGTCTGGACCTCGACCATCATGAAGCGCCGCCCCATAATCGTAAGGCAGGCGGCTATGTACTTTCCAAGCATGTCAATCCGATGAAGGAGTATGTCGAACGCCGGCTTAAGAAGGAGCGCCGACCCGTCGTATCCTTCTTCACGTCGAAGCACGAGGCGGAGCAAACGATCCATCGAGTCTTGCAAGACAATGCGCGCCAGATTGATGAGTGGCTTAAGACCGCTGGCTCCGGGGAGCAGATCGACATTGCAAGTAATATTTCGGGACGAGGAACGGTCGTCATTCACCAAGCGGATCGAGTGCAACGGGAGGCGTGGCGAGCTGAGGTCAGGATCAAGAATACCGAACATAATAGAATGGTCGATCATGTTTTCACCGTCAAACTTCACGCACAGTGATATCCGGGAAGCTTTCCCGAGATTATCCAGTTTAGGATCCGGGCCTCTAGGCGAATACGCCGATATGTATGGCGACACGCTGGATGAGGCCATTCAAGAGGGGGCGTCCTGCCACGGCCTCCAGTTCAATCTGGAGGCGATCAAGGAATTACAGAGGCTCTTGTCCTTTACCGACGAGCAGATCGGTCGAATTACCCACGCATGGATCTTACTCTCAATCGATGTCACCGCTGATGATAGCGAGGCGACATTCAAAGGCAGATATCTCACGTATCGCGCATTCTGGGAGGCTGTTTTGCGTGCTTTCGAAAACTGAACTTGTGACGGTTTTGTTCCGGTGCACTGAGTATTTTATGCTCGCATCAGGAGAGGCACGGAACCATGGCAGCGACACACACAGAATAATTTCGCCATGAGGCAGTGAGGATTGCCTTGAGCAGCGGTTTGTTACGGACCCGCGTGGCGGCGGATCTAGGGATTGGCAAATCGACATTGGGACACTGGATTTCGCAGTATCGGACGGTCGAACTGCCAGTGCCTGAACTCCAGACTGATCTGGCTCGGGAGAACGAGCGCCTTCGCCTGGAAAACCGCGTTCTTAGGCTCAGGACTCATATCTAGAACATGATGGTTGCGGCGAGGCCAATGGCCGAGAAGAAGACGGTGGGGCATCTGTCGTAGCGGGTCGCAACCCGCCGCCAGTCCTTGAGCCTTCCGAATATGATCTCGATGCGGTTGCGACGTTTATATTTTCGCTTGTCATACTTGACTGGCTTTCCGGGGGATTTCCGTCCTGGAATGCAAGGCTTTATCCCTTTCTCTTCCAGGGCTTCCCTGAACCAGTCGGCATCATCTCGCGATCTCATAGCATCCATTGTGCTGCGGGAAGACTGTCCAGCAGGGCAGCAGCACCAGTATAATCGCTGACCTGTCCCGCTGTCATGAAGAAGCTCAGCGGTCGTCCGTTCTGATCGGTGACCGCATGGAGCTTAGAATTCATACCGCCTAATGATCCCGCTCAGCACGCGACGGTCATCAGCCCGTGGTTTACCGTGGCTCTTGGGAAAGAACAGCCGTAGACGCTCCATCTGGTCGTCCGTTAGCCAAAACAAGTCACTCATCTCCAGTCTCCTCACAGAGCCTGAATCAGATTTTTACAATCATACCAATGGGTCCTGAGCCTAAAAACACAAGTCAGGTACATCAACCGAAAGGCTGTTCGCCCCCCCCTTAGGTTATCCATAAATTGATCTATAATCAGATACTTAAAATCCAAACATATGATCTAGAGAGAAGGTACCTGTATCGTTTTTTAGGCCGTGATAGCCGAAGAGGCGGCAGGTAAGGTCCCGGATCAGGACATATCCTCCCTCTCCTGCCTGTTGAATGTGATCTGGCTGGAACTGTTCATCGGGACGAACGATGAAAGATCCGTTTGGCCTGATCCGTACGCCAGTCTGCGCGATGAGCGTGCCGTCTGCTCCATAAAGCAGCAGAGTAGTCTCGGAAGTTTCCGTTCCTTCAACGGAGGCCGGATGGATCAGGCAGCAGAAACTCCGAAGAGTTTCGTCTCCGATGCGCTGTCCAAGTTTGAGGAAAAGCCTCGTGCTAAGACCGGGAGGGGGGCCGGCATAGGACTGTGGCTCAGAGCGCCAGGTCATAAGCGTATTGAAGATATGAGCCCCGAAGCTTGTTTCGGCGGCATGGCCGCTGATATGGTTCCTGTATCGCATCAACGCATGCAGCCATCCGTCCGCCTCGCCACCGTTCCGGAAATCATAAACCAGATCCGCATGGCCCTGTTGATCCGTCATGGTGTGGAGAGCAACAGCGGTGTCGTGGTTGCGCGGCAGGTCTCCCAGAAAATGAGATCCGGTTTTTGAGCCGTTCTCGTCGAACAGATCCAGCCGCACAGGCAGGGACTGAATCGCTTCCGACATGGGGTTTGGTTGAAGAAACGTTTCAAAATATTGTGGATCGAGGATCGGGAACGGAAGCAGGAAGCCGCGACCCAGCGATGGCGGGAACTGACGGATTGCCGGTTCAGGACGCAGATTGTCGCGTTCGACGTTCAGATGGGCAATGCGTGTCCGACCGTGCTGGGTGATTTCATAACGAGGTCGGACGAGATGCCGCCCGGATCGCATTTCGAGTTGTGCAGGCCAACGCAGGTTGGGGAACAGATGCCCGATATTGACGCTGACTGTCTCAAACGGTCCGATTGACTGATCCAGTCCGTGGGATACGTCTTCGCCCATGCGGTTAAAGGTGATGGCCCCTTTTGGAATTGTGGTCGCATGGCTATTCTGAACCCAGACGATCAGTGTTTCGTCTGCTTCAGGAGCAGGAAGCGTCGCATACCGCACAGAAGGCCATGCATTGGCATCATGGGTAACCGAGAGGCTCGGATTGCCGTTTTTACCCCAAGTGTCGAGCGCATATTTTACGACATCATGCCCACGGGCTCCCAGAACATGGATGAAAAGCTGCCCGGTAAATTCTGGTAGATCGAACCTGCGGCGTACTTCCGCGCTGTCGATCGTAATTCCTGCCCCTGCCCGCTCTACGGGCTGTTCCCACTGGGCGAGCACGGAACCTGATGTGTCGTAGAGACGCATCCAGTATCGCAGGTTTTCCGTACCATAATTCGACCAGTAGTTGGCCGTGACAATCCGGCAGGAGAACTGATCTGTATCCCGGAAAAATGCGAAATTGGTTGCGAAATTCAGTTTGTCCAGATAGGGGCGCCCTGCAACGAGCATCGTCTCCGGGAGGCATGCGGGCGACAGGGTATGAAGCTCGCGTCCGTTCTGCAGGACTTTTAGTCGCGCCCGCATTTTTGCATCGTCAAAGGACAGTGCGAGGATAAGGTCTGCTTCCGTGGCAGGAAGCTCGACCAGAGCCCTTAGAATCCCGCCAAATCCGTCCGGCTGGCCTACTTTTTCCGTATCGTGGACATAGACACAGGCGGGTTTCAGGCCAGGATAGAGCGCCGCCAGAGTGCGGGCTGCATCGTCCGGGTCATAGATAGCAAGGGTCCGGCCGGAGAATTCGGCTTCCATCCGGGCAAGTGCTTCCGCGGCTAGAGGATGGGCCAGCGCCTTGTACAGAACATTGCCACCCTGTGGACCGAAGGTGCGGATATCGAGCATACAGGGGGCCCTTTCAGAGCTTCAGACGTCGGCGCATTTCTCTCGCCACGGAGGGGGTATCGTCAAGCGGCTCCACTGGCCAGACGGGTTGAGAGGGGTTGAACCATTTCACCCGCCCCGCATCTTCCAGTGTTTTCACAAATCTTGAAATCCGACCTGAACGCCCCGGTAGGGGGAAGATCAGAACGGGCGCTGAGGTGGCGACAGCTTCGGAAATCATGGAAACGCTGTCCGTCGTCACGGCAATCATATCCGCGCAGGCCAGCATTCCCATATAAGGGTTTTCATCACCGCTCCCTGTCAGAACGGCAATTCCGTGGGGCTCAAGTGTCTCCTGAAAGACAGCGACGGCTTTCGGATCGGTCCGACGGGATGGCGTGAGAACCGCCTGCATGGTGTTGCGCATCGTAAACGCAATAATCTCCTGCGCCATCAGGTGTGCCTCGGCCTCTCCCAAAGAAAAGCGGCCATTCGCCCCTCCAATCAGCACCGATAACAGGGGACGCCCGTCCTGTTTCAGTCTCCCGTTCCATTCGCAACGGGCCTGAATGAGTTTCTGCGGCGTTACGGGATGGAGCGCATTGCGAGAGATCAAAACATTCTGGCCCGCAATCCCGTCATGCGTGTTGGCGACGACCAGATCAAATTTGCGAACGGATATGCGGGGGTTCTGAATTTGGACGACGGGTAAGCCCTCACGTCGCGCTACTGCTCTGCCAATGACACCGCCTGTTCCGCCAATACAGATGATGAGGTCGGTATCTGGCGGAATTTCAATCGGATCGACATGTAGGAGTGGGGCTGGCCAGTATCGGGCCGGGAAACGGGACCAGAAAGGATGGATCCGCACGGGGCGAAATTCCCAGTGGAGACCGGCCTTCTCGGCCAGACCGGCGCCTTGCGCGCGCATGCCTGCAAAGTCCTCCGCGATGATGATGGCTTTCATGAAGGACCTCCCTGAAAAGAAGGTGTTTCCCGAACTGCGAGAAATTTGGCAAGAAGCGCGTATGACAACGCCTCCTCAGACGCGCGCCGAGACGCGCCCTGCCCCTTCGGTTGCCACCCCGGCTGCTCCCGTTCCCGGATTTGAGGAACTGGGGCTGATTGCTCCATTACTGGCAACCCTCGCTCAGGCGGGGCATAAACGGCCAAGTCTGATTCAGGCTCAAGCCATTCCGCCGCTGCTGGAAGGAAAGGACGTTCTGGTCGGTTCCCAGACGGGAAGCGGCAAGACAGCTGCGTTCGTTCTCCCCATGCTTCAGAAACTTGAAGAGGCGGGGCCTGCTCCGGGGCCGCGTGCCCTTATTCTGGAGCCTACGCGAGAGCTTGCCGCGCAGACAGCAGCAGTCTGCCGGCAACTGGGTCGCAGGCTCTCGCTCAAAACACGTGTCATCTGCGGAGGGACCTCCCGCGAACAGCAGGTTCGCTCCGTCAGTGACGGCGTCGATATCGTGGTTGCCACGCATGGCCGCTTGCTGGACCTGGTCATGCAGGCGGATCTCGTGCTCGAACATCTGAACTATCTTGTGCTGGACGAGGCTGATCGGCTGCTGGACGAGGATTTCTCGGCCAGCATGACCGCGCTGATCCCCTATTTCCCTGATGTCCCGCCCCAGACAGTGTTCTGTTCGGCCACGCTGCCCGAGCCTGTAATGGATCTCGCGAAACGCGTGACGCGGGACCCGGTGCGGGTGGAGGTCGCCGCCGAGTCGTTCACGCCCAAAACCATCCGGCAGCGTGCGATTTTTGTTGAGAAGGATGACAAGCCGGAAACGGTCGCACGCCTTTTAAAGCATTTCGAAGGCCGCAGTATCGTTTTTGCCCGAACGAAAAACACGGTGGATGCTCTTTCCCGTGTGTTGCGACGGCACGGCCTGCGGGTCGAGACCCTGCATGGTGACCGCACGCAGGGAGCGCGCAACAAGGCGCTGGATCTTTTCCGTCAGGGACGGGTTCCGGTACTCGTCACGACCGATATTGCATCACGGGGGCTCGATATCCCGGATGTCGATCTCGTCATCAATATGGACATGCCGGAAACGCCTGAAGCCTACGTCCACCGAATCGGACGGACCGCCCGTGCAGGTCGCAAGGGGGTCGCGTTCTCCCTTATCAATATTGATGAACGCACATTCCTGCGGGACGTCGAAAAACACATTGGTTACAAGGTCCGGATCGCAACGGAGGAGTCGTTGGATCGTTAAGCCGTTCCAGTTCCTGCCAGAATCGCCCTCGCCAGTTTTTCCCACTCATGCCTTCTGTCGACGCGCGGCCGCATGGCAGGAGGCGCTTTAAGAACCGTAGACAGGGCATTCGCAATCGAAGCCGGGTCTGGCTCACAGAGCACGGCCTGTGTGTCTGCGGAAAACTGTTCCACGAGGCCGCCCACACGTGTGGCCACGACATGGCGTCCACTGGCAATGGCCATGGCGCCCACTCCGCTCTGGGATGCTTCACGGTAGGGCAGCACCACGATGTCCGCCCACTCCACGAGGCCCGGTAATTCGTCTTCCGGAACCCAGCGGTTTTCGACAGTCACGTGACGAATTGCAGAAAGCATCCGCAGCTCGGGGCTGTCGGGCCCCTCGCCAACAACCCGGCATTCGAAAGGGTGCGCAAGACAGGGAAGAGCCTGCGCGAGAAGGTCCAGCCCCTTATAGGGCAGCAGGCGCCCGAACATCAGGAGTCTCGGGGGGCCATCATGTGCGAAAGGATTCGTGGATGAAGCGCCGATAAAGGGTGGATGCGCAAACGCCATTACAGGGCGGTCGGGTGCCGGGTCCCCCGCCATCATCGCCTCTGCGACGTGGCGACTCAAGGTAACGATCTGATCGGCCTGTCGGATCAGCGCATTCTGAAGGGTTGCCTGAAACGGATATCCATCGCCCGGGTGGGGATGCGCGTCATGAACGATGACCACGATTTTTGTTCCGAACCGTTTCAGAACCTGCACCATCAGAAGGTCCAGCGGACCCGGCATGGCACAGATCGTAAGATCCGGCCTGAAATCTCTGACAATCCGTGTGAGACGCAGTCCAAGCCACGGAGACGTTACGAGGCGTCCCAGAAGTCCCCAGAACGATCCGTAAGTCGGCACTTTCACCACGGCGGCGGGGGCATCGTGACTGCGAAGGATCTCCGCCCGATCGGACAGACACAGCAGGACATGCTTTCCTTCAATACGCCCGAGGCCATCGGCGAGATCAACAGCGATTCGCGGACCTGCACCCCGCCTTCCCCACTGCCACACCAGAATGCGCTGTGCAGGCTTTGTCATCCTGCTACCCCGATGGCTCTCACAGCGGTCATGAGCGTTTCTCCGTTCAATCGCGCCTTGATCCGCTTTTCAGCATTTTCGCCAAGTCGCGCCCGCAGATCCGGATCATCCGCGGCACGTCGCAGAGCCTGCGCGGCGGAATCGATGTCAGGGAGTGCCCAGTCCGTTTCCGGCATCTCCCAGATTCCGCGCGGATCATGGGCGGGAACCAGCGTATAGGCTACTGGCAGCCCACAGGTCAGATCCAGAAATTCGGTTGTCGCAGACCAGTCGGTCGCCACGACACAACGTCCTAATGACATGGCCTCCGCAACAACCAGTCCAAAACCCTCGCTGCGGTGCAGGGACAAAACAATATCTGCGCAGGCCGTCAGTGCCAGCCGGTCCGGTCCGGTCAGATCCTCCGTAAGAATACGGATGTTGGGCACATCTTTTACGAGTTCTTCAATCATTCCGAGGTCATGTGAATAGTGCTCGGTATGCCCGATCTTCAGGATCAGAAGCCTGTCCTGCCGGTCACCAAATGCGTTTCGGAAGGCCCTTATGGACTCGACAGGGCTTTTTCGGACCATGCTTGAAGACAGACTGAACGACACCAGAACGATCACACAGTCTTCTGGCAGCCCGAATGACTCCCGGTTTCGCAGGGAGGGCTGCTGCCCGGCGAGCCCCAGAGGATGTTCGACAACCCGCACTTTCCGTCCGAGGGTGCGCAGTGCATTGGCTGTAAAATGTGATGGTGCCCATATTTCATGAACATGCCTGCGGGCCGGACGCCAGGTTTGCGGCACGACTTCGAGCTCCCAGGCCCAGTATCCAACGATCCTTCGCCCTGTCCGAAGGGAGCGCGGCATGAAAAGCTGGGCATAAGGCAGCATCGGCGCATTCACATGCATGACCAGCGGTGCGGCGGGTCCTGTATGGTTACCTTCCAGCACACGCCGATCAATATCCCATGTCGCACAGGGGATATTCATATCGCGAAGCGCTTTGACCATCAGTCTCGCCCCCTCACCCAGCCCGGAGCTTCGACTGAACTCACCAGCTATGATGATGCCATGGGCTAATATGGCAGGAAACGGCCGGACGGGCGGAACTGCGAGCGCTGTAACACGGGCAAAGAACTGGCGTCGCAGCCGTGCTGGAAGCATTTGCCATACTTTGTGAAAAATGGAGAGTGACCGCTTTGTCATCGTTTCATGGGTGCCGTTTTCCCCGCAATTTGGGGCCAGCGGCGCTCTTAATCTGTGGGACATCGTGCGGATAACTGACAATGGACGCGCCAACGGACCCTCGGCGAAATGAGACACTTTTCAGGAGCCGATGAAGAAAAAGGCGTCATTCCCTCTCTGGCGACCCGTCCCGAACGTGCTTACACTACTCGCCATGACCGATCCACGTACTATCCTCGGTAACGCAGGAATGGCTCTGCCGCAAACGCGTCCGGAACGCGGGACAGCCTGTGGCATGTCAGGAAAATGGTTTTCCGGAGGCTGTCGGGGATCATGAGCTGCAAGGCGGGCCAGCGACACCATCCGATCCGGATCCGTCAGCCCCGTCTGTCGGAGACCCTTCCGGGAATAGGACGTCCCCCCGTCACTTTTAGGGTTGCATTGCCTGTTCCGGACCTTTCCGAGTGGCGGCAGCCTCCTTCCGGTATTTCCGGCGTCTGGATCTTCGATTCGGGACATACGGGACCGGAAATCGTCGTCACGGCCATGGTCCATGGAAATGAGTATGCTGGAGGATGGGCGCTCGAAAATTTTCGCAGACGGGAGCTGGTACCGTCTGCGGGCAGACTGACACTCATCCTAGCCAACCTTCACGCCTTTGATCGTTTTGATGCGACGGATCCTGTGCTGGCCCGGCACGTGGATGAGGATCTCAATCGCTTGTGGCATCCTACACGTCTGGCTGGACGCGATCATTCCGTTGAACTCGACCGTGCCAGAGTGCTTCAACCTCTGATTGCTCGCGCGGACCTTCTTCTGGACCTGCATTCCACACTTTGGCCTTCAGAGCCGCTTTTTATCGTACCTCCGCGCCAGCGGTCGGTGGAACTTGGTTGTGCACTGGCTGAGGGAGACAATCTGCCGCCGACCGTTCTGACTGATCTGGGACATCAGGGGGGCTCACGCCTGATAGAACATGCCCATTTCATGGCAGCAGGAGGCACCGGACGAAGCTGTCTTCTGGAAGCCGGTTCTCATTGGGAACCCGCGACCGTTCAGGTCATGGAAAATGCGATAATGCGCCTGATAGCACAGGCAGAAACAATCCATCTGCGCGGACAGGCGACAGACGCGACCAGGGAGGCTGAATTGGCCGTCGTCACTGACAACATTATTGCCCGTCATACCGATTTCAGTTTTGTGCAATCTTGGGAAGGTGGAGTGATAATCCCAAAGGCGGGAACACCTCTCGCCCATGATGGAGAAGATCTGATTTACACCCCTTATGATGAGTGTATGCTGATCATGCCCAATCTTCGCCCCCGTCGGGGGCAGCTCGCGGTCCGTCTCGCCAGACGAACCGCAGCACCGCTCAGATCTTAAGCTGAGGCACGGTCATAGATCGGGAAGCGACGGCACAGGGCCTTTACTTCTTCATGTACGCGGGCCGTGACGGCTTCTGAGTTTTCTTCCTCAAGAGCTGCTGTCAGCACTTCGTCGATCATGCGACCGACTTCGCGGAACTCGGCTTCTCCAAATCCCCGTGCTGTTGCCGCCGGGCTGCCCAGACGGATGCCGGAGGTCACGAAGGGCTTTTCCGGATCGAACGGAATGGCATTTTTGTTCGCCGTAATGCCGGCACGTTCCAGAATGGCTTCGGCCAGCTTGCCCGTTACCTTCTTCGGACGCAGATCGACAAGGATCAGATGGCTGTCCGTGCCGCCTGTGACGATGTCGAAGCCACGGTTCTGAAGCTCGTCCGCCAGAGCGCGGGCATTGGCGAGAACACGCTTCTGATAGTCCTTGAACTCGTCCGAAAGTGCTTCGCCAAACGCAACCGCCTTGCCTGCGATGACATGCATGAGCGGGCCGCCCTGCAGACCGGGGAATACGGCGGAGTTCACCTTCTTCGCTAGTTCCGGATCGTTCGTCAGGATGATGCCACCACGCGGGCCACGCAGCGTTTTGTGCGTCGTGGATGTCGTGATGTCCGCAACTGGAACCGGGTTCGGATACAGACCAGCGGCTACCAGACCGGCAAAATGCGCCATGTCCACCATCAGATACGCACCGACTTCATCGGCGATTTTGCGGAACCGGGCGAAGTCGATGACGCGCGGATAGGCAGAACTGCCAGCCACGATGATCTTCGGCTTGTGCTCGCGGGCCAGCGCTTCCATCTGGTCGTAATCGATCAGACCATCTTCAGCGCGCACGCCATACTGTACGGAGTTGAACCACTTGCCCGAATAGTTCGGAGCTGCGCCGTGCGTCAGATGTCCACCAGCGGCAAGGCTCAGGCCAAGAATTGTATCCCCCGGCTTGGCCAGCGCCATGAAGGCCGCCTGATTGGCATTGGCACCGGAATGCGGCTGCACGTTTGCGAACTCTGCGCCGAACATCTTTTTCAGACGCTCGATGGCGAGGTTCTCAACGCGGTCCACATCCACGCACCCGCCGTAATAGCGCTTACCCGGAAGGCCTTCCGCATACTTGTTCGTCAGCACTGAACCCTGTGCTTCCATGACTGCGAAAGAGGCCATGTTCTCCGAAGCGATGAGCTCGATGCCATCCTGCTGGCGCGTCAGCTCTTCGTTCAGGATCGTGGCAACTTCGGCATCAACCTCCTTGAGGGGGGCATGAAAGAAACGATTCAGCGTGGACTGGCTGGCGTGTTCCGACATCGTGGTCCATTCTCCAGGGTGAGTTCGGCATGTGACTAGCCCAGATTGTCTGCCTCGGCAAAAACAATCCGCCTTTCAAACGAGGATCCTTCATGACCACTCCGCTCTGGCGGACCAAACCCGTATCATCCGCAGCCGACAGCCAGACTGGCCTCAGGCGTGTTCTCGGTCCCTGGCAGCTCGTCGCCCTTGGTATCGGCGTGACGATCGGTGCTGGTCTTTTCTCTCTTACAGGTGTTGCTGCTGGCCAGAATGCCGGTCCGGCCGTGACGCTGTCTTTTGTTATCGCAGCTGTGGCCTGTGGTTTTGCCGGCCTATGTTATGGCGAACTGGCCGGGATGATTCCCTCCGGTGGCTCGGCCTATTCCTATGCCTATGCCTCCATGGGAGAGCTGATTGCGTGGATGATCGGATGGGATCTTGTGCTCGAATATACGGTGGGAGCCGCGACCGTTGCTTCAAGCTGGTCCGGCTATCTGGCGTCGCTACTGGGGGGATGGGGGCTTCCCATCGACCCGAGGCTTCTTGCTCCGCCACTAACGCCTGTGACGCTGTCAGACGGCACCATCACGACCGCATGGTTCAATCTCCCAGCAGCCTGCGCCTTGTGGATCGTGACGGCGCTCCTGATGCGCGGTGTCAGCGAGTCTGCGAAAGTGAATACGGCTGTCGTCGTCATCAAGCTGGCGGTCGTTGCTATTGTCATCGTGGCCTGCGCGCCCCATGTCCATATGGCGAACTATCATCCGTTCATTCCTGACAATACCGGCACATTTGGCACGTTCGGGTTTTCGGGTGTCATGCGTGCGGCCGGGATGGCCTTCTTCGCCTATCTCGGCTTCGATATCGTCTCAACGGCCGCACAGGACAGCCGGAACCCGGCACGGAACATCCCGATTGGGATTATTGGAAGTCTACTGATCTGCTCCGTGGTTTATGTCATTTTCTCGCTGGTTCTGACCGGGGTGGTCAATTATCGTCTCATGGCCAATGACCCAAGCCCGGTGGCGACCGCTATCGACACCGCGCATCTCCCTTGGGTCGCCAGTCTTGTGAAGCTCGGTATTACGTCGGGATATGTTTCAGTTCTGTTCGGAATGCTCTTGGGACAGGCACGGATCTTTCTCGTCATGTCCCACGACGGGCTACTTCCCCCGCTCTTTGCCCGGCTGAATGCCCGTACCCGCACACCTTGGACGTCTCATCTTCTGTTTGCAGTTCTGACGAGCCTGCTTGCGGCTCTCGTGCCGATTGGCGTGCTTGGGAACATGACCTCAATCGGAACGCTTCTTGCATTCATCATTGTCTGTGCGAGCGTTCCCGTCCTGCGCCGGACCCAGCCGGATGCGCCCCGTCAATTCCGTGTACCGGGTGGGGCTATCATTCCGGTTCTCGGCATCTTGTCCTGTGGGGCCGTGATGGTGTCGCTTGATCGCCTAACCTGGATCAGGCTCATCGTCTGGCTCATCATTGGGCTTGTCATCTATTTCGTCTACGGCATCCGCAACAGTCGACTTTGCAGGGATTGAAGTTAGGCGCATGATCGGGGGCATGAGCAATGCAGCATACCCCCTTTCCCGCCCGCGGCGTAATCGCCACGATGCTTTCACCCGCCGTCTGGTGCAGGAACATCGCCTGCATGTCGACAACCTGATCTGGCCGATCTTCGTCTGCGAAGGTGAAAACCAGCGCCAGAAAGTCGACTCCATGCCGGGTGCCGAGCGCGTCAGCGTGGACAATGTCGTCGAACATGTGCGGCAGGCCGTGGACCTCGGCGTCCCAGCCATCGCCATCTTCCCCGTCACGCCCATGAGCGTTCGCGACGCTGTCGGTACCGAGGCCTTGAACCCGGACAACCTGATGTGTCGCGCCTCGCGCACCATCAAGGATGCTTTCCCCGATCTGGGCATCATCGGCGACGTGGCGCTCGACCCGTACACTGATCACGGCCATGACGGTGTGATCGAGAACGGTCGCATCCTCAACGATGCCTCCGTCGAGATCTTGCGCCAGCAGGCCCTCAATCAGGCCCGCGCCGGCAACGACATCATCGCCCCGTCTGACATGATGGATGGCCGCGTTAAAGCCATTCGCGAAACGCTCGACGGCAACGGCTACGACACAACCCGTATCATGGCTTACACGGCGAAGTATGCCTCTGCGTTCTATGGCCCGTTCCGTGATGCGCTGGGTTCCGGCAGCCTGCTGCACGGGGACAAGAAGACCTATCAGATGGACCCTGCCAATTCCGACGAAGCCATGCGTGAAGTCGAGCAGGATCTGCGCGAAGGTGCGGATATGATCATGGTCAAGCCGGGGATGCCGTATCTCGATATCATCCGCCGCGTGCGTGAACGCTTCGAGGTTCCGACCTTCGCCTATCAGGTGTCCGGCGAGTACGCGATGCTGATGGGCGCCATCCAGAACGGCTGGCTCGACCGTGACCGCACGATCATGGAAAGCCTGATTGCCTTCAAGCGTGCCGGTTGTAACGGCATCCTTACCTATTTCGCACTGGATGCCGCCCGTCTTCTACGGGACGAACACTGAAAAGCCCACAGACCCGAGGTGTTCAGTCCTATTACACGGGGCTGAACGCTGAAAACATTGCAGCCCGCCTCCTCGAGGAGCGCGGGCTGACAATTATGGCGCGCAGATTGCGGACGCCTTATGGCGAAATCGATCTTCTGGCGGCAGATTCGGAATGGCTGATTGCGGTTGAGGTCAAACAGAGACGCAGTCTGCGGGAAAGTGCTTCCTGCCTCACTGTCAGACAGTCTCAAAGGCTGATAGAAGCCTTCGAGTATATCCTGCTGACGAAACCCGATTGGCAGCGGCCCAACGTCCGGTTTGATCTGATCGTCGTGGACCCTTCAGGCCAAGCGCGGCGCATTCGGGATGCGCTGCGCCAGTTCTGAAAGCTCAGGTGCGACGGGCGCGGGCGTGATGATGGGCGGAGGCAACCGTCACACGCGCGTGAGAAATGGCATGCGGACGGTAAGCAACGTTGCGAACCATCGCATGTGAGCCAGCCCATGCAACGGCGGTGTGCGAAGTGCTGCGACGCGCAAGTGCATGATGGAAAACGGAACGGTGATAGACCGGCGTGGCGGTCAATGCGTCGAAGGTCAGCTTGCTGGCTTCATAGTCGGTGATGGCAGGACGGGCATAGGCTTTGCCTGCCCCCATGCAGATACCGACACCCATGATACCCAGAGCAATTCTGCCGACCCAGTTGCGCGCCATTGACGTTGTGTCCCATCCCGTTCTGATGGAGACAGCCTATGCGCTGAACTCGGGGTCCGGCAACCCCTGCTGGGAAAGTTTCCAAAAAAATCAAGGTCCTGCCACTTTTCGCTGCTTCATGGCTGAATTGTGGCAGGAGCAATGCTTAAAAAGTGCTGAATTCAGCACTTTTCGCCATAGTCACGCCCGAATCAGGCAGCGGCTAATCAGGCGTTGGCAGTCGTGATGCCCTTCTCGGTCAGCAGAGTCTCAAGCTCGCCGCTCTGATACATGTCGGTCACGATATCGCAGCCGCCCACGAACTCGCCCTTGATGTAAAGCTGCGGCACGGTCGGCCACTGCGAGAAGTCCTTGATACCCTGACGCAGTTCAGCGCTCTCAAGGATGTTGCAGGTAGCAAACGGAACGCCAAGATGGTTGAGAATCTGGACCACGCGCGCGGAGAAGCCACACTGCGGGAAGAGCTTGTCACCCTTCATGAACAGCATGACCGGATTGGCGTCGATCAGGGTCTGGATATGCTGGAACACGGTTTCGGACATTGGATTTTCCTTGGTTCGGCAGGGCGGACAGACCATCCGCTCCTGCTGTCAGTGTTCGTCTGGAAAAAGAGACGTCAGCCCCGGCTCTTAAGGGGTGAGCGTCTTGAGGGCCATCGCATGCAGTTCAGTGCCCATGCGGGTTCCGAACGCATCATAAACCAGTTTGTGCTGGCGTACACGCGAAAGCCCGCGGAAGGCCTCACTTGTGACCGTGCAGGCGTAATGATCCCCGTCCCCGGCGAGATCTTCGATCTCGATCCGGGCGTCAGGGATAGCGGTAAGGATCGTGCGTTCGATCTCAGAAGCTGCCATCGGCATGGAAATCAGGCTCCCTCACCCATGAACCGCGGGAAAAACGCGGCATTGATCTCGCTGAGATGGTCCGCGCTGACACTGACGGTTTCTGGCACGATCAGATCCTTGCCGCCCGAACGTCCCAGACGGATTGCCGGAACATTGGCCTTCTCAGCCGCTGCGACAAGGGCTGCGCCATCAGAAGTTGCTACAACATAGCAGCCCTGATCCTCACCGAACCAGAAGGCATGCGCGGCAATATCCGTCGGAGCGGCTTCAAGCGTGCAGCCAACGCCGCTTGCCATGACCATTTCCGCCACCGTCACCAGCAGTCCGCCATCGGCAATGTCGTGACAGGCCGCAACTGCGCCTGCGCCGATCTGGCTGCGCACGAAATCACCGTTGCGACGCTCGACAGCAAGATCGACCACTGGCGGTGCACCATCTTCACGCTGGCAGATCTCGCGCAGCCACAGGGACTGCCCGAGTTCGCCGCGGATGGAGCCGACCAGCACCAGATCATGGGCATCGGGCATCGAAAGCCCGATGGACTTCGATGCATCCGCCAGCACGCCAAGCGCACCGATCGCAGGCGTCGGCAGAATGGCCTGTGCCTCACCGGACGGGGAGCGCGTCTCGTTATACAGCGAGACATTGCCGCTCACGACCGGGAAGTCGAGCGCACGGCAGGCATCGCCCATGCCTTTGATGGCATCGGCGAACTGCGCCATGATTTCCGGACGTTCCGGATTGCCGAAGTTCAGGTTGTCCGTCACGGCCAGCGGCGTTGCACCAGTTGCTGTCAGGTTTCGCCATGCTTCGGCCACAGCCTGGGCCCCGCCCGTCTTCGGGTCAGCCTGACAGTAGCGTGGTGTGCAGTCCGTCGTCAGGGCAAGACCCAGACGCGTCCCTTCAACGCGCACAACAGCCGCATCAGCAGCGCCCGGACGACGCGCGGTGTTGCCACCGACCGAGCCGTCATACTGGTTCCAGACCCAGGCGCGGGAGGCCAGATCCGGACAGCCGATCAGCGTCAGTAACGCCTTCTCGATGCCTTCCGGATCGACGGG
Organism: Gluconobacter kanchanaburiensis NBRC 103587; assembly: GCF_007988905.1. Classification (GTDB taxonomy): domain Bacteria; phylum Pseudomonadota; class Alphaproteobacteria; order Acetobacterales; family Acetobacteraceae; genus Gluconobacter; species Gluconobacter kanchanaburiensis. The sequence continues at coordinate 70,582 of NZ_BJVA01000010.1, read as the reverse complement.
CGTCTCGATCCGTGCGGGTGCCGTGAGCGGCACGGTCGGACGGTTATAGAGCGGAGCTTCATCTGCCAGCGGGGCCAGCGGAATATCGGCTTCAATTTCGCCATTATGGCGGATAGTGATGCGGCCCGTATCGGTCAGCACACCGATGATGGCGAAATCCAGTTCCCACTTCGCGAAGATCGCACGGGCAACTTCGGTCCGTTCGGGCTTGAGAACCATGAGCATCCGCTCTTGGCTCTCGGACAGCATCATCTCGTAAGCCGACATGTTCGGCTCGCGCTGCGGAACGGCGTCAAGGTTCAGCTCGATGCCAACGCCGCCCTTGCCCGCCATTTCAACGGCGGAAGACGTCAGACCGGCTGCACCCATGTCCTGAATGGCGACGATTGCATCGGTCGCCATCAGTTCGAGGCAGGCCTCAATCAGTAGCTTCTCGATGAACGGATCGCCAACCTGAACGGTCGGACGCTTGGAGGCGGCTTCCTCGTCGAACTCTGCCGAGGACATGGTCGCACCGTGAATGCCGTCACGCCCCGTCTTGGAGCCGACATACACGACCGGATTGCCCACGCCAGCCGCAGCCGACAGGAAGATTTTGTCCTGTTTGGCTACACCGACCGTCATGGCATTGACGAGCGGATTGCCGTCATAGGCCTTGTGGAAGTTGACCTCGCCACCCACGGTCGGAACACCGACGCAGTTGCCGTAACCACCAACGCCACGGACGACGCCATCGACGATGCGGCGCGTTCCTGCATGTTTCGGATCGCCGAAGCGCAGGGCGTTGAGGTTCGCAACCGGACGTGCGCCCATCGTGAACACGTCACGCAGAATGCCGCCGACGCCCGTCGCCGCGCCCTGATAAGGCTCAATGAAAGACGGATGGTTGTGGCTTTCCATCTTGAAGACGGCAGCCAGACCCTCACCAATATCCACGACACCTGCGTTCTCGCCCGGCCCATGAATAACCCAAGGCGCCTTGGTCGGCAGCGTCTTGAGGTGGATGCGGGACGATTTGTAGGAGCAGTGCTCGGACCACATGACGGAGAAAATCCCAAGCTCCGTGAAGCTCGGCGTCCGCCCCATGATCGTGACAAGCTTGTCGTATTCCTCGCCGGTCAGTCCGAAAGACTGGGCAAGCTGGGCATCAATCGTCACACTCATCCGACAAGAGCCTCCACAAGGCCTTTGAAAAGCGGCACGCCGTCGGTTGCGCCGATTTCGGGGTCAGTCAGGTTCTCCGGGTGCGGCATCAGGCCACAGACACGGCCGTTTTCGCTCAGGATACCGGCGATGGAGCGCGTGCTCCCGTTGGGGTTGGTGGCGCGGTCATCGTCCGAAACCACTCCATCCGCACCGCAGTAGCGGAACGCCACGCGGCCCTCGCCTTCAAGACGCTTCAGCGTCTCGGGCGAAGCCGTGTAGTTGCCGTCACCATGTGCGAGCGGCGCGCGGAATACATCCCCGCGCGTCCAGCCCTGCGTATAGGGCGACGACGCGTTCTCAACCTTCAGATGGCAATCCTGCGATAGGAAACGCAGGCCTGCATTGCGTAGCAGTGCGCCCGGCAGAAGATGGGATTCCGTCAGGATCTGAAAGCCATTGCAGACGCCCAGAACGTGACCGCCTTTGCCCGCGAACGCCTTGACGTCCCGCAGGATCGGCGAATGTGCGGCCATGGCACCGCTGCGCAGGTAATCCCCGAAGCTGAAACCGCCCGGCAGCACGACGAGATCCAGATCACCCAGCGAGGTCTCTCCGTGCCAGATCAGACGCGGCGTCTGCCCGGTAACCAGCTTCAGGGCATGAACCATGTCGCGCTCCCGGTTCGTGCCGGGAAATACGACGATACCTGCTTTCATTTCTGGTCCTCCGCCGGAGCGGAAGCTGCATGGCACGGATAGGTGTCATGCAGGGCGCGATAGACCGCTTTACCGGCAGGCTCCGCCAGCGCGTCGTTATGGGCATGCAGCCAGGCGACGACCAGACCGCGGACCTGAGGGGCGGTCTGCTGGGCTGGTACGCAGAATGCCACCGGAGCAGATTCATCATGCGCAAAGCTGTCGTATTTCTTGGCCCAGGCTTCACCATCCATCAGGCCAGACAGATAGGCATCGCACATTCCGATGGAGGACTTGCTGGAGCACATCTGGCCCAGAGCCTTACCCGAAACCTTGGACACGCGCTGCGCGTGAGCTGGGGCTGCGACAAGAGCGGGAGCGGCCGCGACGCCAGCCAGCAGGAAGATCGCGGAAAGACGGGTCATTCTGCTACCTCGACACTGAAATCTTCGATGACTTCGTTAGCCAGAAGCGCGCGCGCCATAGCCTCGCCCTGTGCCAACGCATCGGCGGCATTGTCGGTCGGAACCTCAAGTTCGACGACGCGGTTGACGCGAACTTCGCCGAGCCCCTTGAAGCCGAGGGTTTCCAGAGCATGGCCTACAGCCTTGCCCTGCGGATCAAGAACGCCGTCTTTCAGGGAAACAAAAACACGGATTTTCACTGCACTGCCTCCGGACCCTTGAGGTCACCATTCCCGGCCTCGGGCAGGATGCCGAGACGCTTTGCCACTTCCTGATATGCTTCCTCGACGCGACCCATGTCGCGGCGGAAGCGATCCTTGTCCATTTTTTCGTTCGTCTTGGAATCCCACAGGCGACAGTTATCCGGTGAAATCTCGTCCGCCAGAAGAATACGCATCTCCTCGCCTTCCCAGATCCGTCCGAATTCCAGTTTGAAATCCACCAGCGTGATACCCACGGCCGTGAACATGCCCATCAGGAAATCATTTGTTCTGAGTGCCAGCTGGTTCATGTCATCCATGTCCTGCGGTGCGGCCCAGTTAAACGCTGCGATATGCTCTTCCGACACCATCGGGTCGTTGAGCGCGTCGTTCTTGTAGTAATATTCAATGATCGTGCGCGGCAGGCGGGTTCCCTCGGGGATGCCAAGCCGCTTGGCCAGCGAGCCCGCCGCCACATTGCGCACCACGACTTCAAGCGGAATGATCTCCACTTCGCGGATGAGCTGCTCGCGCATGTTCAGCCGACGGATGAAGTGGGTCGGGATATTGATCTCATGAAGTTTGAGCATCAGGTATTCGCTGATGCGGTTGTTCAGGACACCCTTGCCGGTGATGATGCCGCTCTTCGCGCCGTTTCCGGCGGTGGCGTCATCCTTGAAGTACTGAACGAGTGTGCCGGGTTCTGGGCCTTCAAAAAGAACCTTGGCTTTGCCCTCATAGAGCTGGCGGCGGCGAGCCATGAGCAATCCTTAGCGTTGCGCCGTCCTGACAGGAAATGCGGACAGCTGGAGCAGCGACGACTTGTGGTTCCATAGCATTGCGGAACCGGAACTGCGAGTGTGCGGAACGCTGGAAGTCTACGTCCCGCATACCTCTCAGTTGAAGATACGGGCGAAGATGCGATCCACGGCGCGCAGATGCTGTGCCGGGTCAAAGGCCTGGTCGAGAATTTCTTTGCTGACGCGACCCGCCACTTCCGGATCGGCTTCGAGATTTTCACGGAACGTCTTGAAGCCCGGCTTGTTCAGCTTCGTCCATGTTTCCATGGCATTCCGCTGTACGATGCGATAGGCGTCCTCGCGCGAAATGCCCGCACGAGCCAGCGTCAACAGAACCTCGCCGGAATGGACGACGCCACCGAGGCTCTCCATGTTCGCAATCATCTGCTCGGGATAGACGACTAGCTTTTCCATCATTCCAGCCAGACGCATCAGCGCGAAATCCAGACCGATCGTAGCATCGGGGCAGATATTGCGTTCGACCGCGGAGTGGCTGATGTCCCGCTCATGCCAGAGCGCGACGTTCTCCAGAGCCGGAATGACATGCGAGCGGATCAGGCGCGCCAGACCCGTCAGGTTCTCTGACAGGACTGGGTTGCGCTTGTGCGGCATCGCCGAGCTGCCCTTCTGTCCCTTGTGGAAGAACTCCTCCGCTTCACGGACTTCGGAACGCTGTAAATGACGCACTTCAACGGCCAGACGCTCAATACCACTGGCAATCACGCCGAGGGTGCAGAAGAATGCGGCGTGACGGTCGCGCGGAATGACCTGCGTGGATACGCTCTCGACAGCCAGCCCCAGTTTGTCGGCGACGTATTCTTCGATTTCCGGGTCGATATGGGCATAGGTGCCGACAGCGCCGGAAATTGCACAGACGGCGATTTCCTTCCGGGCCTGCACCAGACGCTCGCGATTACGGGCAAACTCCGCATAGTGCCCGGCAATCTTCAGGCCAAAGCTGGTCGGTTCGGCATGGATTGCATGGCTGCGACCGATCGTCACCGTGTTGCGATGCTCGTAGGCGCGTTCTTTGAGAGCGGCCAGAACGCGGTCCAGATCTTCCAAAAGCAGATCGGCAGCCTGCGTCATCTGAACAGACAGGCAGGTATCCAGTACGTCCGAAGATGTCATGCCCAGATGCACGAAACGGCTGTCCGGGCCGACCTTTTCCGCAAGCCAGGTCAGGAACGCAATGACGTCATGGCGTGTTTCAGCCTCGATCTCATCGATGCGGGCCAGATCCGCATCGGAGAACGCCGCCATGGCAACGTTACCTTTCTCGCGAATGGTCTTTGCTGATTCGGCGGGAATGTCACCCCGTTTTGCCATGGCTTCGCAGGCAAGGGCTTCGATCTCGAACCAGATGCGAAAACGATTGGCGGGAGACCAGATGGCAGTCATCTGAGGACGGCTGTAACGGGGTACCATGCGAACTCCGGATGCGGGGTGGGGCTTTACGGAGGCTCCTTAGACCAAATACGAAGATATTGCACGGACCCCTTTTCGGAAGAATGACACCTTGGCCCCTGACTCCTTGCTTCACGCCCTTGTCGCCCTCGGCCAGATCACCCTGATCGATATCACTCTTGCCGGGGATAATGCCGTCGTCATCGGGATGGCCGTCCGTAATCTCGAAGGACGGCAGCGCCGTCTGGCCATTCTTTTCGGAACCGGATTCGCAGCCGTACTAAGGGTAGGACTGGCCCTTCTGGCAACAACTCTTCTTGCAGTCGTCGGCCTTACGTTTGCAGGTGGGTTCCTTCTGTTGTGGGTCTGCTGGAAGATGTATCGCGAGTTGCGTGTCGGGGAGCATCACGAGGACGTTGAGCCTGCACCGCCGCGCCTTGGTCCGGCGGTGCTGCGGATTGTGGTGGCGGATCTGTCCATGAGCCTCGACAACGTCCTGGCCGTCGCAGGCGCGGCTGTCGGGCATCCATGGATTCTTGTCTCGGGCCTCGTGCTCTCCGTGTTACTGATGGGGCTGGCTGCATCACTGGTCGCCAACCTTCTCGCCAGATACCGCTGGATCGCATGGATCGGTCTGTTGGTGGTTCTGGGGGTCGCAGTCGAACTTATCATCCGCGGCGGTGGAGAGATCTGGACGCATGTTCTGCCGAACTGAGAAAGCGCTTGTCGCAGTCTTCATGACTGTTTTCACAGTCTCGTCCGCATTGGCGGAACCTGTCACGGTCCCATCTGTGCCACCCATGCGGGAGCGCCTCTCGGAATGGCTTGTGCTCGTCGGGCCCGGCGGCGATACCCTGCCTGCCGAACGATATGCCAGTTTTCTGGCGCAGGCACCGCAATGGCCACAGAGAGTCCGTATTCTCTGGCGATATCAGAATGCGCTTTCCAAACTGTCGGATTCACAAACACTGAATGCGCTATGTCCGCTCTATCCGCTGACACTTCTTTCAGCATTTACAGCCTGTGCGGATCACCTTCCGGATCCGGCATCAACCGCAAAGCGGATCTGGCTGTCTGGAAACGTACTGAAAACTGCTGATGAGACTATGCTGCTTCAGAAGTTCGGGCAGAGTTTTACGGCTGCTGATCAATGGAGCCGGTATGAAGCGTTGGAACTTCGGGGACAGTTTTCTGCCGCCTCCCGTCAGATTGAACGCCTCCTTCCCGATCAGCAACCTCTTGCCCGCGCCCGTCTCGCCGAACGTCTGGCCTCCCCGGACGCTGATGCTGTCTTTGCTTCTCTGCCAGCTACGTTACAGGCAGATCCCGTTCTGATCCGATATCGCATCCGTGCTCTGCGCCGGGGGGATAGGCTGGACGAAGCCCTTGCATTGTGGCGTGCACAGGGTACGGCCCTGCAGAAGGCTGTGCCATCGCATGAATGGTCCTCTGAACGCATCAGCCTCGCGCGCGCCTTTCTTTTGGCCGGCCGTCCCGAAGAAGCGTTTGAGCTTGCCGATGACACAACGCTTCCCTCCGACACGACGGATCGTCAGGAAGCAGCGCTTCTGAGTGGTATTATCGCCTTGAGAGAGCTTCAGGCCCCCGAGCGCGCGGCTGAGTTCTTCACTCTGCTTCAGAGCGCAACGTCCCTCCAGATGCAGGCACGAGGCTATTACTGGGCGGGTCGTGCCCTTCAGGCCTCCGGAAAACGCGATGAAGCGGAAGCCGCTTTTCACAAGGCCACTGCATTCCCGACGACCTTCGCCGGTCAACTCGCGCTTGCAAGCCTGACAGGAGAGAACGCGATCCTCGTTTCCGGACGCAGTTCGGCAGCTTTTGACCAGGCTCTTGCGCAATCACTGCAATCCCTTCCCTCCCCAGCTATAGGCGCAATCAGCCGTCCGGATCTGCTTGAAGCTGCAACGGATCTGGTACAGGCGGGGGATCCCGATCACGCACGGGATTTCCTGATGATGCTTGAAGTAGTCAATCCTTCGCCGGAGGGACAGAAAGCCGTGGCCGTAGCGGCTTCCCGGCTTGGCGTAAGTGCTCCCGAAGTCTTTGCATCTTATGCGCTCGCGCGGAAAGGCATTCCTCTTTATCCCGAGGGTTATCCCGATCCCTATCCTGATGCCTCAACCATTCCCGATGGTCTGCTTCCAGCCATCATCAGGCAGGAAAGTGGCTTCGATTCTGATGCGATCAGTGGTGCCCATGCCATCGGACTGCTTCAGATTCTTCCTGCGGCTGCAAAAGACATCGTTCGCAAGGCTCATTTCGGATCTCTGAATGTCTCGGCTGCTGCCCTGACTGATCCCCAGACAAATCTCAAAGTTGGTAATGCGTATGTCTCGCAGCTTCTGGGGCGCTTTGGAAACGTCATTCCGTATGCTCTTGCGGCCTACAACGCCGGTCCACATCGGGTTGACCAGTGGTTAAAGGCTAATCCCCCGCCCGAGCCCCTGTCGGAAGATGGTCTTCTGGACTGGATCGAGCGCCTTCCTTATCGCGAAACGCGCCTTTATATTGAAAACATTGAAGCGGGAATGATGGTCTATCGCGTGAGAAACATGCATGCCGGATAACGATCTGCCTGTCCTTGCCCAAAAGGTGCTCGAAACTTTGCGCCAGTCAGGCCGCAGACTGGTCACTGTCGAGAGCTGCACGGGAGGGCTGATCAGCGCCACTCTGAGTGATCTTCCAGGATCATCGGAGGTACTGGAAGGGAGTTTTGTCACCTATTCCAACGACCTGAAAACGAGCGCGGTCGGAGTACCGGAAACGATACTCCGGCTTTTTGGCGCCGTTAGTCTGCAGACTGCGGAGGCAATGGCACGAGGTGGTCTTTCCCACGCGTTGAATGCTGATCTGGCATTGTCTGTGACTGGAATTGCCGGACCAGGTGGCGGGACAATTTCAAAACCTGTTGGTACGGTTTGCTTTGCACTCGCGTCACGCTCGGGTCTGGCGATTAGTGTTCAGAAACACTTTATGGGTGATCGTCAGACCGTAAGGCGTCTCTCTGTAAGAGAAGCTCTTCTGATGGTTCTGGAAAGCTGAAAAAACGGCCTCGAAAAACGAGGCCGTTTTTTTCATTACAGACTCTGGAAATCAGTCGCCCTGTGTTGGGGCGGGCATCGTGGAAGCGGCGGGAGCCGGCGGAGTGGCCTGAAGGCTGGGAGCGGTAGGAACCGCAGTGGGGGCGACGGGCGGAACAGCGGCTGTCGGAGCGTTTGGCGCGACCGGAGTCTGTGCCTGCTGAAGGGAACGGGCATTCAGAGCATCCGTCGCAGACTCGCTGTCAGTCTTCTGTGTATGAGCGGCTTTGCCATGGTGCTTACCATGATGATGGTGTGCTGCGATGGCAGGGGAAGCAGCAGCAACCAGAGCGGTCAGGGCAAAAGCGCCGAAGGAAATTTTTTTCATGACGTAATCCTTTTCTTGTCACCATTCGGTGTCTGACGCTGCAACGGGTCAGACACCGAATGGTTTTGAAAATATTTCGAGACTTTATGTTCCTTGAGACAGCCCCGGCGCGGCAGGAGGCACAGCTTTCGTCGCTTGTACCCCATAGATATCGCGCGCCCGTTTTATAAAGGCTGACACCATCAGGCGTACGCCTTCATTGAAAACAACACCCATTGCGTTCTGTAGAAGTCTTGAACGGAACTCAAAGTCCACAAAGAAATCGACCAGACAGCCACGAGGGTCAGGGGTAAAGGTCCAGACGTTATTGAGATAGCGGAAAGGCCCCTTCTCGTAGCGCACCCGGATCCGGGACGGCCGCTCCAGAGTGACGCGACTGGTGAAGGTCTCACGAAACGGCCCGAAGCCAATCGTCAGGTCTGCGACCAGTTCCTGTTCAGTCCGCGTGCGAATGCTCGCCTTGACACACCAAGGCAAGAACTGCGGATATTTTTCCACATCCGCCACAAGATCAAAAAGCTGATCCGGTGTGTAGGCAATCAACCTTTGCTCGGCATGTGTCGGCATCAGAGACTTTCTTTCAGACGGCTGCTTCGCGCGACCTGAAGCTTCGCGAAGTCGCTGTCCGCATGATAGGAGGACCGGGTCAGGGGGCTGGCGCTGACCTGAAGAAATCCTTTTGAACGGGCAGCAGCAGCATAGCCGTCAAACTCGTCGGGGGTAATAAACTTTTCAACGGCCGCATGTTTTGCGGAAGGTTGGAGATATTGCCCCAGTGTCAGGAAATCGACATCAGCGATCCTGAAATCATCCATCACCTGAGCCACTTCCATACGCTCCTCGCCTAGGCCAAGCATCAGGCCGGACTTGGTAAAAATGGAAGGATCGAGTTTCTTTACTCCGTCCAGAAGTCGAACGGATTGATAGTAACGCGCACCTGGCCGGATGGTGGGATATAGTCGGGGTACAGTCTCGATATTGTGATTGAACACGTCGGGCCGTGCAGCCACAACAACTTCCAGCGCCCCATCTTTGCGAAGGAAATCGGGGGTGAGGATTTCAATCGTGGTCTCGGGAGATGTCTGTCGGATCGAACGGATGACCTGCGCGAAATGATCCGCACCGCCATCTGCGAGATCGTCACGGTCCACGGATGTGATGACGACATGCCGCAGCCCGAGTTTTGCCACGGCCTCGCCAACACGTCGGGGCTCGTCTGCATCAAGATGCTTCGGCATCCCGGTCGTGACGTTGCAGAACGCACAGGCCCGGGTGCAGATCTCGCCCATGATCATCATCGTGGCATGACGCTGCGACCAGCATTCCCCGATATTGGGGCATGCCGCTTCCTCGCAGACCGTAACCAGACCGGCATCGCGCATCAGCGCCCGCGTCTCGTGATAGACTGGGTGATTAGGCGCTTTGACTCGAATCCAGGACGGTTTGCGCTGAATCGGATTGTCAGGGCGATGAGCCTTCTCCGGATGACGGAGAATGGGCATCGCGCGATGATCGATGGTGATGCGCTGGGACATGGTGCTCAGATATGCAGCGGGCCGTCGAAGGCCGCGAGAGTTGCCTCATGCATGGTCTCGGAGATGGTCGGATGCGGGAACACCGTTTCGATAAGTTCTGCCTCTGTGAGTTCGCCAGTACGGGCGATCACATAGCCCTGAATCATTTCCGTGACTTCCGCGCCAATCATATGCGCCCCCAGAAGCTCACCGCTTGCAGCATCGAACACTGTTTTCACCAGACCGTCTGTCTCGCCCATAGCGACGGCTTTACCGTTGGCAATGAACGGGAAGCGGCCGACCTTTACCTTGTGTCCGGCGGCAATGGCTTTCTCTTCACTAAGTCCAACAGAAGCGATCTGGGGGCGCGAATAGGTACAGCCCGGAATGTTCAACGGATGCAAAGGCTGCGGCGAACGCCCGGCGATCTTTTCAACGCACAAGATGGCCTCGTGGCTCGCTTTATGGGCGAGCCACGGCGCTCCGGCGACATCGCCAATGGCGTAGATCCCCGCCTCACCTGTACGACAGAACCCATCCGTGACGATATGGGTCCGATCCACCTGAATCTTCGTGCCTTCAAGCCCCAGATCCTCGACATTGCCCACAATGCCAACAGCACAGATGACGCGGTCCACCGTCAGATCAATCTTGCCCTTCGGACTCTCAATTGTCGTGGAAACTTCGTTCTCGCTCTTGTTCAGTGGACCGACCTTCGCGCCGGTGATGATCGTCATCCCCTGCTTCTCGAAAGCCTTGCGGGCGGCCGCACTGATTTCTGGATCCTCGGCGATCAGGATCCGATCCGCCACTTCGGCGATTGTGACTTCACTGCCCATATTGCGATAGAACGAAGCAAATTCGATGCCGATGGCGCCCGACCCGATGACCAGAAGACGCTTCGGTAGTTCTTGCGGCGTCATGGCCTCGCGTGCCCCCCAGATCAGGGTCCCGTCCGTCTCCAGCCCCGGAAGCTGGCGTCCCCGCGCGCCCGTTGCCAAAATAACATGGGGTGCCTTGATAGTTGTTACAGCCGCGCCATCCTTGGTAATGGCGACCTGATGGGCTTCTCCTGAACGTCCGGTCAGTTTGGCGCGGCCATCAAATGTTGTGACCTTGGCTTTCTTTAGAAGATGGGCAATCCCGCCTCCCATCCGGCGCGCAATGCTGCGTGATCGGCCCACGATCTTGGACAGGTCGAACGAGATATTGTCTGCAGAAAGGCCGAACGTACCCAGCTCATGCAGAAGATGATGGATTTCCGAAGAGCGCAGAAGCGCCTTGGTCGGAATACAGCCCCAGTTCAGGCAGACGCCACCAAAATGCGTGCTTTCCACAAGCGCCACGCTCATGCCGAGCTGGCTGGCTCGCAGAGCAGCTACATATCCGCCAGGACCGCCACCAACAACAATCAGATCGAATGTATCGGACATGGTTCAGACCACCAGAAAGTAAGGGTTCTGCACGATATCGCGCAGCGCATTCAGCCATTCGGCCCCAAGGGCCCCATCCACTGCACGATGATCGACCGACAGCGTTGCCGTCATCACGGTCGCAACAGCAATCTCCGAACCGCGCACGACGGCCCGCTTTTCGCCGGACGCAATCGCCAGAATTCCGGCCTGTGGCGGATTGATGATCGCCGCGAAGTCACGCACGCCGAACATCCCCATATTGGAAACGGAGAACGTCCCGCCCTGGAATTCCTCGGGTTTGAGCTTTCCGGCGCGCGCGCGCTTGGCCAGATCCTTGGCTTCGACGCTGATGTCGCGCAGGGACTTGCGATCGGCATTGCGGATGATGGGTGTGATCAGCCCGTCCGGAATTGAGACGGCCATTGAAATATCGACATTCTCGAAATGCAGCGTCTCGGCATCCGTGAACTGGACGTTCACGCCTGGAACTTTCTTCAGCGCCAGCGCCACGGCTTTGATCATCATGTCATTGACCGAGATCTTGAAGCTGTTTTCTTGCGCGGCCGCATTCAGCTTCGAGCGCAGGGCCAGCAGCGCATCCAGCTCGATATCGATCGAGACATAGAAATGCGGAACCTGCGTCTTAGACTCTGTCAGACGACGCGCGATCACCTTGCGCATCGTCGAGTTCGGCACCCGACGGACCGTCTCTTCCGATGCGGTAATGACGGGCGTAGCAGCAGCTTTTGGAGCCGTCTTGGGCGCAGCCGGGCCTTTCTCAACGTCGCGCTTGAGAATACGCCCGTTCGGACCACTTCCTGTCAGAGCGTCAAGGGCAATGCCTCGCTCATGCGCCATACGTCTGGCGAGCGGAGAGACGAAAATCCGCTCGCCCTTGTCCTCAGCCGGAGCTTTAGCTGCCCGAGCAGCAGGCGTTGTTTCCGCGCTTGCCGTCTCAGCCTTCGGAGCTGCTGCGGCCTGCTCGGACGAGGCGTCAGGCACGGCCTCGCCATCTTCCACAAGAATGGCAATTGGCGTGTTGACGGGAATACCCTCGACGCCTTCCTGGATTAGGATGCGGCCAAGGATGCCCTCGTCTACAGCTTCCACTTCCATGGTTGCCTTGTCGGTCTCGATTTCAGCAATCACATCGCCGGCCGAGACGGTATCGCCTTCGGCTTTGAGCCAGCGGGCCAGTTTGCCTTCAGTCATAGTCGGCGACAGCGCCGGCATTAGAATATCGGTAGCCATCGTTGTCAGTCCCGCAGCTGCTTGCGAACGGCATCCACAACCCATTCAGGTTTGGGAAGTGCCAGTTTTTCGAGATTGGCCGCATATGGCATCGGCAGGTCGAGCCCGCAGACACGCGCCGGCGGAGCATCGAGCCAGTCAAAAGCCTGCTCGACCGCCACGGTGCAGATTTCCGCACCGATGCCTGCCACTGGCCAGCCTTCTTCGACGGACACGATCCGGTTCGTCTTCTTCACACTGCGCACGATCGTTTCGGTATCCAGAGGACGGATCGAGCGCAGATTGATGACTTCGGCCGAAATACCTTCTTCCGCCAGAAGGGCGGCGGCTTCCAGGGCCACCCCGACCATGATGGAGAACGCCACGAGCGTCACATCCGTCCCTTCCCGTTCGATCTTCGCACGACCGATTGGCAAGATAAAATCCTCATCCACCGGGCACGGGAATTTCTGGCCGTACAGGATCTCATTTTCCAGTACGATGACCGGGTTCGGATCCCGGATGGCGGCGCGTAGCAGACCTTTCGCATCAGCAGCCGACCAAGGTGCGACCACTTTCAGGCCAGGAATATGCGCAAACCAGCTCGCAAAACACTGCGAATGCTGCGCTCCTACGCGGGCCGCAGCTCCGTTCGGGCCACGAAACACGATGGGGCAGCCCATCTGGCCGCCGGACATGTAGAGTGTCTTAGCGGCAGAATTAATAATATGATCAACTGCTTGCAGCGAGAAGTTCATGGTCATAAACTCAACGATCGGCTTCAGGCCTGTTAGCGCCGCGCCGACAGCCATGCCCGTGAAGCCATGTTCGGTAATCGGGGTGTCGATCACACGCTTCTCGCCGAACTCATCCAGCAGTCCCTGACTGACCTTGTAGGCCCCCTGATACTGCGCCACTTCCTCACCGATCAGGAACACGTCCTCATCGCGACGAAGCTCGGCTGCCATCGCATCACGCAGGGCCTGACGGACGGTAATTTCGCTGGTTTCGCCCCAGTCCCGGTCGTTCTCGGCCTGTGCGACTTCCGGTGCTTCCACGATCCCTGGATCAGCCGATGTTTCAATCGCGACAGAAGCGCCTGCAGTTGGATCGGCAGAACGGACTACAGTGTCTGCTGCGGCAGCATCCTCGCCTTCCGCCAGAAGCACTGCGATCGGCGTGTTAACCGCGATATTCTGCGTACCTTCGGTCACCAGCGTCTTGCCGATCACGCCTTCGTCTACAGCTTCTACTTCCATAGTCGCCTTGTCGGTCTCGATCTCGGCAATCACGTCTCCGGCGGAAACGGCCTCACCTGCCGCCTTGAGCCAGCGCGCAAGTGTCCCTTCGGTCATCGTCGGCGAGAGTGCCGGCATCAAAATGAGAGATGCCATGGATCAGGCCTCCACCAGAATATCAGTCCAGAGTTCGGAATGATCCGGCTCAGGGCTCGTCTGCGCAAATTCGGCCGCGTCAGCCACAATGGCTTTTACGTCCGTCTCAATGTCCTTGAACACGCTCTCTTCGATCCCGCTGCGTAGCATCTCGGCTTTCAGGGTCTCGATTGGATCGCGCGTACGACGCATTTCTTCAACCTCTGCGCGCTGGCGATATTTCGCCGGATCGGACATGGAGTGCCCACGATAGCGATAGGTTTCCATTTCCAGCAGGAACGGCCCCTTGCCCGCACGGCAATATTCTATGGCCTCCTGCGCGGCTTCATGCACAGCGAAGATATCCATGCCATCTACCTTGCGGCTGGCAATGCCCCAGGGCTCGCCGTTGCGGGACAGATCTTTGGAGGCCGAAGCGCGCTCGATGGATGTGCCCATACCGTAGCGGTTATTTTCGATCACATAGATGCAGGGCAGCTTGTGCAGTGCGGCGAGATTGAAGCTCTCATAAACCTGCCCCTGTGCAGAGGCTCCTTCGCCGAAATACACGATCGAGACTTCATCCGTACCGCGATACTTGTTCGCAAACGCCAGCCCCGTGCCGAGGGCCACCTGTGCCCCGACAATGCCATGACCGCCGTAGAACTCTTTTTCACGGGAGAACATGTGCATGGAGCCCCCCTTGCCGCGGGAATACCCACCGGACCGCCCCGTCAGTTCCGCCATAACACCGCGCGGCGTCATGCCTGCTACGAGCATCTGCCCGTGATCGCGATAGGACGTGATGGACTTGTCGCCCTGCTTCATGTTGAGGCCGATCCCAACCACAACGGCTTCCTGCCCGATATAGAGATGGCAGAAGCCGCCGATCAGGCCCATGCCGTAAAGCTGGCCTGCCTTTTCCTCAAATCGCCGAACAAGAAGCATGTCCCTGTAAGCGCGCTTCATGGTCTCCGGCGAAAGGGCCGGACCGTTGCTCCGGCCTGAAGCGGACGGTGTCTCGTCCATGACGGTCTCCTGATGAAAATGCACAAAATCCCGCATGCTTTAGCGGCAGAAGCCGTCAAATGCCAGACCATGCCCCGCCTGTGAGGGACGGCTTCGATCTACGGGAGGTGCCGTGAAAAACAGTTCAGACCGCCTCAAGAGGCGGTCTGAGTCTAAACGAAACCGAGCAGACGACGCGCTGCCACGCCAGGATCAGGCTCACGTAGCAGACTTTCGCCCACCAGAACGGCGCTCGCGCCCACAGCACCGACCTTCATCATGTCATCCTGAGTGCGGATACCACTCTCAGAGACGACCAGACGATCTGGCGGCACCAGAGGGGCGAGATCGATGGTTGTTTGGATGTCGGTTTTGAGCGTACGCAGATTACGGTTGTTGATCCCGATCAGAAATGTATCCAGTGCTAGCGCACGATTTAACTCTGCCTCATCATGGACTTCCAGCAGGACGTCCATATCCAGTCCGCGTGCAATCGCGATCAGTTCGGCTGCTTGGGTTTCTGTCAGCACCGCCATGATCAGAAGAATGCAGTCCGCACCGATCAGTCGGCTTTCATGGACCTGCCAGGGGTCGAGAATGAAGTCCTTGCGTAAAATCGGCAGGCTGCAGGCTTCCCGGACTAGACGGATATCTTCCGTGTTGCCATGGAAGCAGGACCCCTCCGTCAGAACGGAGAGACATGTGGCACCGGCCGCCTGATAGTCCTGCGCGATCCTTACCGGTTCGTAGTCCGGGCGCAGGATACCAGCGGACGGAGACGCTTTTTTGATTTCGGCAATTAATCCAACCTGCCGGTCCGCAGTCAGATGCTGAAGGGCCTGACCGAAACCCCGGGTCGGCGTCGTGACTTCGCGAGCTCTCGCCGTAATGTCTTTAAGAGACATAATCTGGGAGCGCTGTTCAATATCCACCCTTGTCCTGGCGCAGATCCGTGCAAGAACGTCGCTGCGATCTGCGGCGGTCTCGGCTTCCGGATTTTTAATCGGAGGGGTCGTCGTTTCCGGAACCTCAGGGTCTGGAAACTGCTCTGTTCCCTCAGGCGAATATGTCATCGCCGGTCGATGGTACATGACTGTCATGATCGTCCTGCGTCTGTGGAAGCAATAAAATGGATTGGGAGATCTATGGTCCCGCGTATCCGATCAAGGGATGCACGAGCCAGCCCCCGGTCGATAGATTCCGCCGCCAGATCTACATTGCGATGGAAAGCCTGAACGTCAATCGTTCCTGACTTCACGATATCGCCGCGACCTGCCACGTGAAGCGCTGCGGCAGCGTTGAGAAGGACCGTATCGCGATAGGCTCCCTGCGCCCCGTCAAGCAGGGCGAGTAGCGCCTCAGCATTTGTGCGGGCATCTCCGCCGCGAATGGATGAAATCGGGGAGCTGGGGAGTCCAGCCATCTCAGGGTCGATTTTCAAAGATATAAGAGACTCTTTTTCCCAGGCACAAACCTGTGAAGTGCCAGAAAGAGTGAGTTCATCACTTCCGCCTTCGTCTGTGGTGCCGTGTACGACCCAGACCGACTGGCTGCCCAGAGCGCCCAGAGCGCGGGCCACAGGTTCGCACCACCCACCTTCAAACACACCAATCAACTGGTGACGGACCTGCGCCGGATTACACAACGGTCCCAGAAGGTTGAATAATGTTCGAAAGCCCAGTGCCTTGCGGACCGGGCCTGCGTGACGCATCGCAGGATGATGCTGGGGCGCTGCAAGAAAAACGAGACCGTTGTCTCGCAGTCGTCGGGCCTGAAGGATCAGGTCGTCTGTGGGGGGAATACCCAGAACTTCCAGAACATCCGTCGCTCCGGTTGCTGACGACAAAGCGCGGTTTCCATGTTTCGCGACCGGCACCCCCAGTCCAGCCAGAACGAAAGCCACAGCGGTGGAAACATTCAGAGTTTTGAGGCCGTCTCCGCCCGTACCGCAGACATCAATTGCATTCGCCGGCACGTTGGGGAGAAGCGTCATGTGATGGCGAACGGCCTGCACTGCGCCAGTCAGTTCCGCGAGGGTTTCGCCCCGCATTTTTAATGCTGTCAGGAACGCTGAGAGGTGAACCGGATCTACATCTCCTGCCATAATGGCGTGAAATGCACTCTCTGCTTCATGGCTGTCGAGGGGTTTTCCCGAAGCGGCCTTGTGCAGCAGGGCCGTGAAGTCCACACTCACTGTCACGCGGCCTTTGTGGCCTGAAACGAAATGCCGGCAATATTCAGAAAATTGGCCAGGAGCTCGCGCCCGGCAACGGAAGCAATGCTTTCTGGATGAAACTGAACACCATGCACGGGATAATCACGATGACGGACGCCCATGATGATCCCGTCATCGGTTCGGGCATTGACGACAAGCGTCTCGGGGATGCTGTCAGGCTGCAATGTCAGACTGTGATAGCGGACCACGTCCACGGGATCGGGCAGCCCAGAAAAAACGCCTGATCCATCATGATGGACGGCGCTGATCTTTCCATGCATCGGAACCGGCGCACGGACGACTTCTGCTCCGAAAACCTGTCCGATTGCCTGATGTCCGAGACAGACACCAAAAACCGGTACGATTCCCGTCGCGGCGCGGATCAGATCGCAACAAATTCCTGCCTCAGCAGGCGTGCCTGGGCCAGGAGAAATCACAATTGCCGACGGCTTCAGCGCAAGCGCGTCTTCAACGCTCAGCGCATCGTTACGGCGCACGTCACATTCAACGCCGAGAGCACCCAGATGGTGGACGATGTTGAACGTGAAGCTGTCGTAATTATCGATAAGCAGAATCATGGCGGCAGAATGACCTTCAAGGGCTTTTTCGTCAAACATCTCGCGAACCTACCCGTGCCCGAGGATGCACGGGTCTTCTTTCAGACTTTCGCGGCGTTCGAGACTGCAATTTCCGCAGCACGGAAAAGCGCGCGGGCTTTCGCCTGCGTTTCGCGAAATTCGGCGTTCGGATCACTGTCCGCCACCACGCCGCACCCGGCCTGCACATACATGTTTCCGTCTTTGAGTACGGCCATGCGCAGTCCGATGCAGGTGTCCATTTCCCCGTCAGCACCGAAATATCCCACACAGCCGGAATAGGGACCGCGCCGCGTGGGTTCCAGTTCGTCGATGATTTCCATCGCCCTGATCTTGGGAGCACCCGTCAGCGTTCCGGCCGGGAACGCGGCCACAAGGGCGTCCATTGCTGTTTTTCCCTCTGCAATACGGCCCGTTACGGTCGATGAAATATGCATCACATGGCTGTAACGCTCGACAACGAATTTTTCCGGCACGTCGACGCTTCCGAGCATTGAGACGCGCCCGACATCGTTGCGCCCAAGATCGATCAGCATCAGGTGTTCGGCCAGTTCCTTGCGGTCAGCCAGAAGCTCCTTTTCGAGTGCAAGATCCTCTTCCCTATCCACACCGCGCGGGCGGGTACCGGCCAACGGCCGAACCGTGACCTCACCATCGCGCAGACGTACGAGAATTTCTGGCGAAGAACCGACGAGTGCGTAATCTTCCAGCTCCATCACAAACAGGAAGGGCGCTGGATTGACGCGACGCAGGCTCCGATAAAGAGATAGGGGCGAGAGTGGAAAAGGTGTCGTGAACCGTTGACTCGGGACGATCTGGAAAGCATCCCCGGCTGCGATGTAATCCTGCGCCTTCCGAACGCAATCCTCAAACTGCTGCTGCGTCATGTTCGAAACGGGCGGTACCAGCGTCGCGCCGGCGGGTAGTGTTTCACGCACCTCTGCAAGCGGCGCTGCCAGCGCGGATCGTGCACGAGCGAGAAGAGCATGAGCCTCGGCTTCTGTGGTCCCCTTCCGAACAGGAACCGCCAGCGTCAGCTCATCACGCACCGAATCGAACACAGCGAAAAGACGCGGTCGGATCATGATGCCTTCCGGCAAACCCAGATCATTAGTGGGCGGGTTGGGAAGCCGCTCCATCTGGCGCACCATGTCATAGCCCAGAACACCGAACACCCCGCCGATCATAGGCGGCATATCGGGCGGAAGCTCTATCTGGCTGTCGTCCACGATGGCGTTTAGCGTGTCGAGGGGTACACCCTTGATCGGTGCTCCATCCAGTGTGACCTGGCCGTCCCGGCACTTCCAGACCAGATCGGGAAGAAGGGCGATAACGGAATATCGCCCGCGGGCAGCACCGCCCTCCACGCTCTCGAAAAGCAACCGATAAGGATCATCAGACAGATTGGAGAGTCGCAGAAAGGCGGAGACCGGTGTCAGGAGGTCAGCAGCCTCGACGCTGTGGACGACAGACATCAATGCCCTCCGTTCGTGGCAGGAGGCATGGCCGCGTTCACGACCTGATTGTAGAGTGCCATATTGATATGTGACGGGGGTACGGCTCTTTCCATCGCGGCATTCAGGGCAACCGGAATGTCCGAACGCATGGACTGGACATATTCTCCGGAGAGCTGGCTGCCGAGAGTCTTCATGTCTTCTGCTGTTGCCGGCTTGTCTGCGGTGACGTTGACCAGCCAGAAAGCATCCGGTGTTTCATACATTCCGGTTGTGCCGGGCTTGAGGCCGAATGCGCCCTGCAACACATTTTGCGGGAGACTCTGATCCGGATGAACACGTGAAACCGTCACATCCTGACGCAGGGCCGCTGCTTCCGGCTGACCCTCAAGGGCTTTCCGCAGACTGCCCGCTTTCGCGCTACTGAATAATGCCGTTGTACGAAGATTGGCGGCACGGCGTTTCTGTTCGGTTGTCCATTCCTGCACGACTTGATCACGAACATTGTCAAATGGCTTCAGGGTGCCAGGATGAACTTCATCGACCAGTACCGAGAACGCCGTGCCGTTCGGGCCGTTGATCACGGTCGGCTGCGCGCCCTTTGCCTGGGTAAAGATCTGATGGATGATGGCCTGGCGCAAAGCCGCGTCACCGGGAATGGGTGCAGGGAGACCATCCTGGGTCATACCGTTGGAGTCGAGCGTCCCGGCTGCGGGAACTGCCCCCAGATCCCCCGGGATCTGCTCAAGCGTGGAGGAGCCTGCGACTGCGTCCTGAAACTGTTTCTGACGGGCCTGAAGTGCTTCTCCAGCTTCCTGCTTCTGGACCTGGGTTTTCAATTCGGCTTTTGCCTGGTCGAAACTGGTCTTGTGGGGTGCTGTGACGGCGGAGATATTGAAAACCACCCATCCCATTCCGGTTTTTTCAGGTCCTGAAATCCGGTCCGCAGGAGCGGCAAATGCCATTTTCGCAAGCTCGGGATTGGGAATATCGCTCTGCCGCACACCCGGGAGGGAAACGGCTGCTGCCTCTGGGAATTTTTTCTGGATATCATCCCAGGAGGCACCACCTTTCCAGGCGGTCGCGGCATCCGCGGCTTTCGCCTGATCGGTGAACGTCAGGACCTGGATCGTACGCGTTTCCGGCATATCGTATGTCCGCGCCTGGAAATCATAGAGCCGGTGCAGGACGTCGTCGGGGACTTCGATCGTCTTTGCAACGCTTTCAGGCGTCATGACCACCATTTTCGCGTGACGGTACTCAGTGGTCCGGAAGATCTGCGGGTGATTGTCATAGAAACGGTGAAGCTGTTCATCGGTGGGCGCTGCTGTGACGACTCCTCCTGCAAATGGAATCTGGATCAGATCGAAAACACGCTGGCTTGCGTCGAAGGACAGCATTCGCTGGGTCAGGGGAGCGGGGGCCTGAACGGACTGCCCCATACCCTGCAGGAGGCCGCGGGATGCGATGTCTTCACGAATGGCCTGAAGAAGCTTGCCTTCGGAAAGGCCGATCCGTGCAAGACGCTCATTGAAAACGCTCCGGTCAAAGACGCCGGCTGCATTATGAAACGCCGGAATCGCAAAGATTTCCTGTCTGACCAAATCATCCGGAACAGTCATGCCAGATCGAGAGGCGGCGAGCTGCGTCTCGTTCTGGATCACAAGGTTCTGCAGAGTCTGTCGCGCTGCCTGCTCCACTTCACTTTTTGGAAGCTGGGAGGGATCGGCGAGACCGATTTGTTTGGCCACCGCAGAAAGCTGAGTCGAGAGGGCGCGGCTGAAATCGTCGGGCGTGATGCTGCGGTCACCGACGCGAACGACTTCGTTCGAACTTGCGGTTCCCATGTTGGAGTATACGTCTCCGACGCCCCATCCGATGAAGGCCAGAAAGATCAGCAGTGCGGCGGCGCGGCCGGCCCAGGAATCAACGAAGAGGTGGCGGAGCGTAGTAATCATGGGGTCAGGGCAGATCCGGATGACGGGAGGGTGCGGACATGTTCGGCCCGCGAAACTTGCCGCACCATAATGTCGTGGGAACGGCTTGACCAGAAGCAGACCCACATGACCGCGCATCCTGCGCCGAGATGGACGGTTCAACCATATCATGCAGACCACCAGATCCGTTGCAGGAACCTACACTCTCGACTCAAGGTGGATGACATTTCTTCCTCGATCCTGTATGGCGGCTTCGTCACACTGGCTCTTGAGCTGATCATTTTCTCATCGGGTTTCTGGGAGAAGGTCTGAGCGGTCGTCCCGGCCTTGAAGCGGGAAGCTTCAAGATCAGCGCCGAAGCAGTCTCTTTTCGCCTGTTGTCCCAACCAATGTCCGGACCCTATCGTTCATGACCACTTTTCTGCTTGCTCTCAACCTGCTGGTCACACTGGCGCTGATCGGAGTGATCCTGATCCAGCGCAGCGAAGGCGGTGGCCTTGGTATCGGCAGTGGCCAGGGTATGGGTTCCTTCATGAGCGGCCGAGGAACCGCTACCTTGCTGACGCGGGCTACCTCCGTGCTTGCGGGGATTTTCATGCTCCTGTGTCTCGTTCTTGCGGTTCTGAACCGTGGCGCATCCTCCGGCGTTGGTTCGCATGACATTCTGGCTGAACCCCCTGCTGCTTCGCAGTCTGCTCCCGCTGCGCCTCCGGCTGTTCCGGCGCCGGCTTCTCCGGCTTCCGCACCGACTCACTGATCGGGTTAAAAGACCCCTGTCAAAATTTTGACAGGGATCTTTTTCAACAGACGCGTCTCTCCGCTTCCCCTGCCCTATGCTGGCAGTGTATGAAGACCGCCCATGACGCGTTTCGTATTCATCACCGGCGGTGTGGTATCTTCTCTCGGCAAGGGCATTGCTTCGGCAGCCCTCGCTGCTCTCCTACAGGCACGCGGATACAAAGTCCGCATGCGCAAACTGGACCCCTATCTCAATGTGGATCCGGGCACGATGAGCCCGTATCAGCACGGCGAAGTGTTTATCACCGATGACGGGGCGGAAACCGACCTTGATCTCGGTCATTATGAACGCTTCACGGGCGTGCATGCGTCACGGGCGGACAATACGACGACGGGCCGCATTTACTCGGACGTCATCGCCCGCGAGCGCCGTGGCGATTATCTGGGTGGGACCGTTCAGGTCATTCCTCACATTACCGACGCCATCAAGGACGTCGTGGTCAGTGGTACGGACGACTACGATTTCGTTCTGGTCGAAATCGGCGGCACGGTTGGCGACATCGAGAGCCTTCCGTTTCTTGAGGCCATCCGTCAGCTCCGCAATGACCTCGGTCACTCGCAGACGATGTGTGTTCATCTGACGCTCCTGCCCTACATCCCGGCAGCTGGTGAGCTGAAGACCAAGCCCACGCAGCATTCCGTTAAGGAATTGCAGAATGTAGGCATTCAGCCGCAGATGCTGCTATGTCGCTCCGATCGGCCGATTCCCGACAATGAGCGGCGCAAGATCGCCAATTTCTGCAATGTGCGTCCAGAGGCGGTCATTGCAGCATTGGACGTGGATACGATCTATGCCTGCCCCATTTCCTATCACAGGGAAGGCATGGATCAGGAAGTCCTGCGTTATTTTGATCTGCCTTACGACAGCAAGCCGGATCTCTCGCGCTGGGAGAAGATTGTCCATGCCATTCGTGAGCCGGAAGGCGAAGTGCGGGTGGCCATTGTCGGTAAGTACACAGCCCTGCTCGACAGCTACAAATCCCTTGCCGAAGCTTTGCTGCATGGCGGAATTGCCAATCATGTGAAGGTGAAGCTGGACTGGATCGAATCGGAAGAATTCGAGAAGAACGGCAATATCGCTGACCGCCTGAAGGATGCTGATGCCATTCTTGTTCCAGGTGGATTCGGCGAGCGTGGTGCGGAAGGCAAAATTCAGGCTGTCCGCTATGCCCGTGAGAACAACATTCCCTTCCTCGGCATCTGTTTCGGAATGCAGATGGCCGTGATCGAGTGCGCTCGATCGCTCGCCGGCCTGCCCAAGGCGTCTTCCACCGAATTCGGCCCCACCGACGAACCGCTGGTTGGTCTGATGACCGAATGGGCGCGCGGGAGTGAGCTGCTCCGCCGTCGCGAGGGTGGCGATCTAGGTGGCACGATGCGTTTGGGCGCCTATCCGGCCAAGCTGGTTCCGGGCTCGCGCGTGGCAGAAATCTATGGCCGCACGGAAATTCGCGAGCGTCACCGTCATCGCTGGGAAGTCAACGCCCATTACAAGGACCGCCTTGAAAAGACTGGACTGCGCTTTTCAGGTCTGTCGCCTGACGGTGTTCTGCCAGAAGTGGTCGAGTATCCTGATCATGCGTGGTTCGTGGCCGTGCAGTATCACCCGGAACTGCTCTCCAAGCCTTTTGATCCGCACCCTCTGTTCGCCGGCTTTATTGCCGCCGCCGTCAAGGAGGCTCATCGCAAGTGAGCTTCCTTATCGGAGACCTCACGGTCGGCCAGGATCAGCCGTTTACGCTGATTGCTGGCCCCTGCCAGATCGAATCCCGGGATCATGCCGTTGAAATGGCCGACGCCATCTCCGGCATCTGCCGGGATCTCGGCATCGGACTGATTTTCAAAAGCAGCTATGATAAGGCGAATCGCAGCTCTGTCAGTGCGGCCCGCGGCGTGGGCATGGACGCCGGACTGGATATCCTGGCGGGTATTCGTGAGCGGTTTGGCGTTCCGGTTCTGACCGATGTCCATGCTGCTGAACAGTGCGCCCCTGCGGCACAGGCCGTCGATGTCCTTCAGATCCCGGCTTTTCTGTGCCGTCAGACGGATCTTCTTCTGGCAGCTGGGGCCACGGGGCGGGCCATCAACGTCAAGAAGGGGCAGTTTCTGGCTCCGTGGGATATGGCGAACGTCGCAGCAAAGCTTGCTTCGACCGGCAATGAGCGCATCATGCTTTGTGATCGCGGGACAAGCTTCGGTTACAATACACTTGTGAGCGACATGCGTGGCCTGCCGATCATGGCGCAGACGGGCTATCCCGTCGTGTTCGATGCTACCCATTCCGTACAGCAGCCGGGAGGGCTTGGGGCCTCGACAGGCGGTCAGCGCGAATTCGTAGAACCGCTGGCGCGTGCGGCACTTTCGATTGGTGTGGCTGCAGTTTTTATCGAGACGCATCAGGACCCGGATCATGCTCCCAGTGATGGCCCAACAATGGTGCCGTTAACTGAGATGCGCAGTCTTTTGATGCGCCTGAAAGCCTTCGATTCTTTGGCAAAATCCTTTTCGGCTTAACCGTCGGCGGGAGCCAACGCTGCGAGAAAGAGGCTCAGAACGGCAATCACGGTGAGAACCGTGCGTAGTGGAAGATAGCCTGGAGGCAGAGCCCCTTGCTTCCAGGCTTCCCGCTCTACAAGAAATGTCCCTACAAATCCCAGGATTTCCAGCCCAAAGCCCGCACGAACGTGGCCCAGTATGCCCACGCAAAGTGCAAGCCATGCCCAGAGCGCAGGACAGGCACCCAGTATAAGACGCTGACGATCTCGCTGGGATGTGCCGCCGACTGTAATGATATCTGGCCGCTCCATGGCCAGTCCCCAGTGTATGGCGCCCAAAAACGACAGAATGCAGGCGCCATATGCCAGAAGAATAACTTTCAGGTGGGGAAGCGGCGTGAACAGTCCAGCCAGAAAGATCCACCCTCCCAGCGTCATGAATGGAAGCAATCCGGCAATGCCGAGCACGAAAATGGGAAAAGGAAGGCGCATGTCGTCGTTGACCTCAGGGCGTGATTTTGAGACTTGAAATAGCTGTTTCATCCTGAACGGTCACGAGCCACCCCCGGTTCACGTCTATCGATTCACGTATCTCCAGGAGAGCTTCCATTGAGCGCCATCGTTGATATCACCTCCCGCGAAATCCTGGACAGCCGCGGCAACCCCACTGTCGAGGTTGAGGTCGAGCTGTCCTCCGGCGCCCGCGGCCGCGCCGCCGTCCCCTCTGGTGCCTCCACGGGCGCACATGAAGCCGTGGAGCTTCGCGATGGCGATAAGTCTCGCTATGGCGGAAAGGGTGTTCTGAAGGCCTGTAGCCATGTCGAGAACGACATCCTTGAAGTTCTTCAGGGTGCGGAATCGGAAGATCAGATCGCCATCGACAATGCGATGATTGATCTGGACGGGACACCAAACAAATCGCGCCTTGGGGCAAACGCCATCCTTGGTGTTTCACTTGCCGTGGCCAAAGCTACCGCTGAGGAACTGGAACTGCCGCTGTATCGGTATGTCGGAGGAGCTTACGCTCACCTGCTGCCCGTCCCGATGATGAATATCGTCAATGGTGGTGAACACGCTGATAATCCGATCGATATTCAGGAATTCATGATCCAGCCTGTCGGTGCTCCGACTGTGGCTGATGCAATTCGCATGGGATCTGAAATTTTCGCCCGTCTGAAGAAGGGTCTGTCCGAAGCAGGTCACAATACCAATGTCGGCGATGAAGGTGGCTTTGCACCGAACCTGAAGTCTGCTGACGAAGCTCTTGGTTTTATTGCTAAATCTGTTGAGGCCGCGGGCTACAAGCTTGGCGAGGACGTGACCTTCGCGCTTGATTGCGCGGCGACCGAATTCTATGCGGACGGCCGGTACAACCTGAAAGGTGAAGGTAAGGAGTTCGATGCTTCAGGCATGATCTCCTATCTTGAGGACTTGGCCAACCGCTACCCGATCGTCTCCATCGAGGATGGTCTGGCTGAAGATGACTGGGAGGGTTGGGCAGAACTCACCACCCGTCTGGGCAAGAAGCTTCAGCTCGTCGGTGACGATCTGTTCGTGACCAACCCCGAGCGTCTGCGCCGTGGTATCAAGGCTGGAACCGGCAATGCGCTGCTCGTGAAGGTGAACCAGATTGGTACGCTGACCGAGACGCTTGAGGCTGTCGAAACGGCTCACAAGGCTGGCTATGCCTGTGTCATGAGCCATCGCTCTGGTGAGACCGAAGATGCGGTCATTGCTGACCTTGCTGTTGCGACAAACTGCGGGCAGATCAAGACTGGATCCCTCTCCCGCTCGGATCGTACAGCCAAGTACAACCAGCTTATCCGGATCGAGCAACAGCTTGGAAGCGCGGCCCGTTATGCCGGTCGTACCATTCTTAAGAATGTCTAATTCTTAAGGGGAACGGTTTTCTTCATCCCCGACGCTGTTTTCCTCAGACGGACAATGAGAGAGACCCCTATCTTTCATTGTCCGATCATGATTGACTGCTATAGAACGATAAAGTCTTTCAAAACGGAGTTTCCACGACGTGACGCTAGTCCGACTTATCAAACGTGGTGTTCGTGCCGTGGCACCTCCGTTGTTCTTTCTTTCACTGACAGTTTATTTCGGCTGGAACGCCCTCCATGGGGCGCATGGAATTCGTGCCTATCAGGAGCAGACGCAGCTTGAAAAAGATGCGATTCAGGCCCGTCAGGATGCCAACGACGAACAGAACGTCTGGCGCCGTCGCGTGCTTGCTTTGAAAGAAAAAGCTCTGGATGCCGATATGCTTGATGAACGGGCGCGGGCAACCATGAATCTGACCCGTAGCGGCGACCTGGTCGTTCCTTACGGGCCGCATGACAAACTTTTCTGAGTGAAAATTTGAAAAACAGAGCATAAAAAAAGCGGCCTTAGGCCGCTTTTTTTATGCTCTGTCGAAACAGATCTTACTTGATCTTGGCTTCGCGGAAGACGACGTGCTTGCGTGCCACTGGATCGTACTTGCGCACTTCCATCTTTCCCGTAGCGGAACGGGCATTCTTCTTCGTAACGTAGAAGTAGCCGGTTTCGGCGGACGAAACGAGCCGGATCTGAATAACGTTGCTCTTTCCCATGATACCCTCGGGCTTTCGCCATACTGATGCCGCTCGAAGGTGTCGATGCAGCATGTTGATCTCTAGATTTGGCGCACCATGCTGATTTAACGTTCGAAGGTCAAGTCCTTCGCGTACGATTTCGCTGTTTTGCTCTGTTTTCTCAGGAAAATGCTGAACTGTTATCGTTCAATTGCAAATTTTGGACCTCTCTTTTGCTTGTGGGGCAACAGAAGGGAACCTATAAAGAACAAATGTAGGATTTCGTCCTGCGGCTTTTTGGGACCTGCCTCTGCCGAGGCGCATGGGAGCGCCTGTATGCTGACACGCAAGCAGCACCAGCTTTTGCTGTATATCGACGACCATCTTCGTAGAACGGGATATTCGCCGTCCTTTGATGAAATGAAAGATGCGCTCGAACTGCGTTCGAAGTCTGGCATCCACCGTCTGATATCAGCGCTGGAAGAACGCGGCTTCCTTCGCCGCCATCATCATCGTGCAAGAGCACTCGAGGTACTTCGCCTCCCTCATATGGGAATCGATGTGCCTGTTGCTGCACCTTCCGCATCAGCCTTTGTCCCGACGGTTCTCAGCCAAGATCAGGCAGAACTCGAGGGCACATTCTCTGAACCCACTGCTGCGAATGACCGGCAGACTGTCAGTATTCCACTTTATGGGCGCATTGCCGCTGGCCTGCCGATTGAGGCCATGCAGGACGACAGTGATCGGATTGAGGTGCCTGTGTCTCTTCTGGGGACTGGTGAGCACTATGCACTGACCGTCTCAGGCGATTCCATGATCGAAGCCGGTATTCTTGACGGGGATATTGCCATTATCCGTCGTCGCGAAACGGCAGATAATGGGCAGATTATTGTCGCCCTGATTGATGAGCAGGAAGTCACTCTTAAAAAACTGCGCCGCCGCGGTTCAATGATTGCGCTTGAAGCCGCTAACCGCGAGTACGAAACACGCATTTTCCCCGCAGAGCGCGTTCATATTCAGGGGCGTCTAGTTGCGCTCTTCCGTCAGTACTAGTCGTAAAAAGCGCCTGACCCCTGGTAGCAAAAAGTGTTGCCACCAGGGTTTATTTTGGTGCTGCCGGTACTCCGTGAACCACCTTAACGCTTCCGTCGGGCGCAATCAGTGTACTGGTTCCGTCGCCGTTCGGGATTACGATGGTCTTGCTTGGATTCTTGTTAAGAAAATGGCCTGCATTGTCCGGCACCGACGATGGAAGCGTCGGGATCACATGGCTACGGTCACGGCTCACACCCTGATGCGTGTCCACACTTTCCCCGACGGATATGCTCTGGCCTGACATGAGCTGCTGGCCTGATGCACCCAAAGCACCTTTACTACCAATACCGCTCATAAAACTTTCATCCAGTGCGGCCCCTCCGAAATAGGTGGCGGGGTCTCCGAGTGCATGGCTGAACGTGCTGTTTGGATTTTCCACGTCCTTGAGGGTCGGTAAAGGCTGCGGAGCTCCCGGCCAGATATTGCCGCTCTCAGGGAAAATGGGGGCTTCGGCAAATTTCTCCCCACGCGCCCGATGGATGTTCTCACTTTCACCATGAGGACCATTGGGGTTGTCGAGCGCGGTCCACACCATCGTGTCCCGGATATATTTGCCCATGCCTGAACAGCCGCTCAGAGCGAGAGGTAGTGCCAGCAGAGCGGCCTTCCGCATTTCGTACTCCCACAAGGTCGTTAGATGACCTTTAGCGGTCCTCGTAACGGAGCGCCAGATGAAGACAGGCAAACACACCCATAATTCCATCGCGTCGTGACATTACGATCCAATCTTGGAAGACTGGCGTGTCTGCCCTGCCATGATGCGCGTAAGGCCGGCCGTAAGGTAGCCCCATCCACTAATGACCGTCGGAATAACGGAAAACCACAACAGGATTCCGCCAATCAGGGTTGCCGGCAGGAAGGGCAGCCCCAGTTTCGCGGCCGCGCTGTCACCGCCGATCAGAAAGCCGATTGCGACCATCTGAATGCCCGTCTTCCATTTGGCCAGGCGGGTCGAGGGCAATGTTTCGCGTTGGGAGGCCATATATTCCCGTAGCCCGCTGACCAGAATTTCCCTCACCATAATAATGATGCCTGCATACAGCGAGTATACAGGAAGCGTCGTCAGACCAGCCAAAGCCAGGAGAAGCGACCCGACCAGCAGTTTGTCTGCGATGGGGTCCATCATCCGTCCAAGTTCAGAAAGCTGCTTCCATCGACGGGCCAGAGCGCCGTCAAGATAATCCGTGATGCAAGCTGCCGTGTACACCACGCAGGCGATCACGCTGGCGGTCGGCGCATGTACCGCCAGAAGTACGATCAGTACCGGAATTGACGCTATGCGCAGCAGTGTCAGTATGTTTGGCAGATCTGTCAGCATCGAGAGCAGTGTAGAACAGTTTCCTTCTCTCCGGTATGCGCCAAAACGTTCTTGGAAGATGTATTTTTCGTGTAAGCCGCAGCGTGTTTTTCGGCGCTCGGACGGATCAGCCAGGCTTTTTCTGAACCCATTCCGGATGAAAATGTCCGTATATCGCGCTTGCTGTTCCTAAACTGATCCCCGGAGCATTTTCAAGCTCCTCAAGGCTGGCCTGCCTGACTGATCTCGCCGAACCGAAATGATTCAGAAGGGCCTTCTTCCGGGCAGCTCCGATTCCCGGAACATTATCCAGCTCCGAACTGCGCAGTCCCCGTGACCGTCCTGCCCTGTGCGTCGTAATGGCGAATCTGTGCGCCTCATCCCGCAGACGTTGCAGGTAATAAAGCACAGGATCTCTCGGGGGAAGCTGAAAGGGGGCCTGCGTCTCGGTAAAGAACCACTCCCTGCCGGCGTCTCGATCCGGGCCTTTAGCAATGGCGACAATCGGAATGCCGGTCACACCAAGATCGGCGAGAACCGAACGTACGGCGTTGAACTGCCCCAGACCGCCATCAATCAACAGGAGGTCAGGCCAGTCTTCCGGGCGCTCGCCATTCTCCGGACGCTTGCCGAAACGCCGTTCCATGACTTCCCGCATCATGCCGAAATCGTCTCCCGGAGTAACAGGACCTCTTATTGAGTATTTGCGGTATGCGCGCTTGTTGAAGCCTTCCGGACCGCCGACCACCATGACCCCGTAAGGTGCCTGCCCCATGATGTGGGAGTTGTCGTAAGTCTCTATGCGCTTGGGTGTCTCAGGCAGATCGAAAACTTCAGCCACACCCTCCAGAAGTTTTCGCTGTCCGGTATTCTCTGCCAGTCTCCGTTCCAGCGCTTCTCGGGCATTAAGCGTGGCGTGTTCAACCACGTCTTTTTTCTCGCCACGCTGGGGTCGAAGAATCTCGACCTTTTGGGCGCGTCTGATGGCCAGAGCCTCCTCCACAAGACTGCGTTCGGCAGGCTCGCAATTCACGAGGATCAAAGGTGGCGGTGGTTTGTTGTCGTAGAACTGGATCATGAAAGCCGACAATACGTCTGCTGCGGTCTCCTCCTCCGCATGGGCAGGATAGAAGGCGCGGTTACCGTTATTCCGGCTGCCACGGATGAAGAAAACCTGAATGCAGCTTTGGCCGGCTTCCTGCCAGATGGTCATAATGTCTGCATCATGGATGGAAGACGGATTAACGGTGCTTGAACCCTGGATACTCGCAAAACCGCGAATTCTGTCCCTGATCGCAGCCGCGCGTTCGTAGTTCATGTCCTGGGAGGCCTGCTCCATTTCGGCCGCCAGACGCTGTTGCAGTTCTGTGCTGTGGCCTGATAGGAACTGTTGAGCCTCTCTGACGAGTTCTTTGTAATCGGTCTTGGAAATGCGGTCGACACAGGGAGCCGAGCACCGCTTGATCTGATACAGCAGACAGGGGCGCGTTCTGCTGTTGAGAACGGCATCCGAGCACGAGCGAAGCAGAAAACTGCGCTGCACGAGGTTCAGGGTCTGATTGACTGCCCAGGCATTCGCAAACGGGCCCCAGTAGGTTGCGCCCTTGACGGGTTTACCGCGCTGCTTCGTGATCTGCGGGAATTCGTGGCTTTCGGTCAGCATGAGCCACGGATAGCTTTTGTCGTCGCGCAGAAGGATGTTGAAGCGCGGCTTCATGCGTTTGATGTAATTTGCTTCAAGCAGCAGCGCATCCGCTTCGGTGCGTGTGATGACAATTTCCATCGAAACCGTCATCGACACCATGCGCCGCAACCGCTCCGGCAACTGGTTGATACGGGTATATGAAGAAACCCGCTTCTTCAGGCTGAGCGCCTTGCCAACGTATAGGACCTCGCCTTTCGCACTCAGCATGCGATAGACGCCTGGGCTGTACGGGATGGTTTTCAAGGCTTCGCGGATAGCCTCCACGCCTTGCATTTTATCCGCAGGAACAAGGGGTTCGCTGGCGCTGTCGGCTGGGGTCGCAGGGGATCGAGAAAGATCGGTCATTCGGCTTCTTCAGTCATCCACTGAACCTGTGGAAAAGTCTGTGGGCTGCTCCGTGACAGAATCATGAACCCCCCGGTTTGCCAGACCTGCCATCAGATTGCCCAATTTTTAATCACGTTTTATAAGTCATTGAAAACGCTTGTGTCTTGCTTCTGTTCCTGTCCTCTGGGCTTCAATCTGAAGAAAGATGGAAATCGCCTGAGGTGTCAGCAAGGCGTTAACGGGTCGTGGTGGACGAACCGCTCTGAACCAAGTTCGACGCGATCATGTTCTGTTCTTCACCAGACACGCCATAACAGTCTTGCATAGACAGGATCAGGTGGCTTCCGCAGCTTTTTCGGCCTGTTCAAGGAGACGCAGCATATTGCCGCCCCAGATGGCAGCAATCTCGCTGTCGGTAAAACCTGCGGCCACAAGCGCACGGGTGACATTGACCGTTTCGGTCGCGTCCTTCCAGCCCGGAATACCACCCCCACCATCGAAGTCCGACGAGATCCCGACATGTTCAATGCCGATCCGTTCGGCAATATAAGACACATGGCGCACCAGATCTTCGACTGTCCCGCCCCCCCCTTTTTTCAGAAAAGACCCCATGGCCGTCACCTGAATCAGGCCGCCCGTGTCTTTCAGGCGATCAAGCTGTTCGTCGTCGAGATTACGTGGATGATCGCAAAGAGCACGGGCACAGGAGTGACTCGCAAAGACGGGTGTGGTGGAGATCCCGCTGGCCTGCATCATGGTCGATTTTGACGCGTGAGATACATCCACTAGAACGCCTGACCGGTTCATGGCCGCAATAGTGTCCCGCCCAAGCGCGGAGAGACCACCGTGCAATGTTTCCTCGTCCGCCAGATCCTTACGAGGGATCGCCGCATCAGCGAGGACGTTATGGCCATTATGGGTCAGCGTCATGTAACGCACGCCATAGCGTTGGGCGAGATCGACGATACGTTCAGGACGTCCACCAAGCGCATGTCCATTCTCGATCGCCGGGATGACAGCAAGATCGCCCTTTTTATACGCAGCACGAACGTCCGAGGCGCTTCTGCAGACGCGTGCACCCTGCCCGTTATGGTGTCCTCCCATTTCGCAGATCACATCCAGCATGGCCTGGACCCGCTCCCATGCTTCTACGTGGCCGCTTTCGTCCCGCGAGCTCTGGGGAATATAGGCTGCCAGACACACCGCCCTCATGCCTCCCCGAATGGCTTTAGGAACATTTACTTGCCTAGCAGTATCTTCCGTCCAGGCGTCTTGCCGGTCAGGCCAGGGAATATCGATGTGGGAGTCCAGTGTCAGGAGTGTGTGATGCAGATCAGTCATGGTTTGTTCTAGATCGGACCAGATCGTCCTGTGTGCAAGAGGGTGCTTGTCAAAACACGCATTCCGGTCGATCCAGTGGGCATGCGTCTTATCACTTGGAACATCAATTCCCTTCGACTCAGACTGCCTTTGCTGAAGCAGATCGTCGAACAGGAAAATCCGGACATCGTCTGTCTACAGGAAACGAAAGTCCCGGACCCGCTCTTTCCCGTTCAGGCCCTGAATGAGATGGGGTTCGTCCATCAGGTCTATAAAGGGATGAAAGGCTATAATGGTGTGGCGATCCTGTCCCGTCAGCCGCTAGAACCAGCATCCGGGATGCCAGACTGGTGTACGCGCTCCGATTGCCGGCATGTTGCGGCCAGCATAGCAACGTCCGCAGGCCCGATCCTGCTCCATGATTTCTATGTTCCCGCAGGTGGGGATATTCCTGATCCTGACGAAAACGAAAAATTCGCTCATAAACTGGCGTTCGTGGATGAGGCGACCGGTTGGTTTGCCCGCACGCCTCCGGCCAGGAGCATTTTGGTGGGTGATCTCAATATCGCACCGCTCGAACACGACGTGTGGAGCCACAGGCAGCTGCTGAAGATCGTCAGTCACACGCCGGCGGAAACCGAGCGACTCAAAGCCTGGATGGCAACCGGATTTCAGGATGCAATGCGCACTATCACGCCAGAATCTGAAAAACTTTATACGTGGTGGTCATACCGCAACCGTGACTGGAGGAAATCCAACAGAGGCCGAAGGCTGGATCATGTCTGGATGACGCCGGACCTGATGCACGGACTGCGTGACATCCGGGTCCTAAAAGACGTGCGGGACTGGGAGAGCCCCTCGGATCATGTGCCGGTCGTTCTGGATTTTGATCCAGCCTGACCGGTCACACAGTCTGGCTGCTTTCAGGCAGACAGACTGTCGGATCCAATGACACCGCGACCTTCCGGGTCGAGGCGATATCCGCCCCCTTCCGTAATCAGAAGGGAGGTGCGAGCCGGATCCGGCTCGATCTTCTGGCGCAGGCGATAGATATGCGTCTCAAGTGTGTGTGTGGTTACGGCAGCATTGTAACCCCAGACTTCATTCAGAAGAACCTGACGCGCGACCGGCCTCTGACCTGCACGGTAAAGATACTTGAGAATTGCCGCTTCTTTTTCCGTCAGACGAATCCGTCGATTCCGGGCCGTCTCGACCAGAAGCTTGGCGGATGGGCGGAAAGCATAGGGTCCGATCTCGAATACCGCATCTTCGCTGTTCTCGAAAATACGGAGCTGGGCACGCAGACGTGCCAGAAGCTCGCCTATACGAAACGGCTTTGCGACATAGTCATTTGCGCCCGCATCGAGGCCACGAACCACATCATGCTCGTCATCAGATCCTGTCAGGATGATGATGGGCATGCGAACACCTTCACGTCGCAGTTCGGTGCAGAAGTCGCGTCCGTCACCGTCAGGAAGCGTAATGTCCAGCAGCATGGCGTCGTATCTGGCCCCGGGCTTCGCGAGAAGTTCGCGAGCCGTGGCGACGGAGGTTGCTTCGACAGCCTCCAGTTCACCGCCGTGCTGAAGCTGTTCAACCAGCAGACGACGTAGCGTATCGTCGTCGTCTACAATCAGGATGGGGCGAGGACCTGCCATAGTAACCTGTCTCGTTCTGTCACGAAGAAAAATAAGTCACATCCGCAGAAAGCAGCGTTCGTAACTTGGACGTCCGCGCTTTTCCGGTCCAGAGACGGGGAAAGAACAGGGCGTTCACCTGCAGGACTATGGCAAGGACAGCCGGGAAAGGAAACAGGATTATGGCTAAAGCTATTTTGAAAACCTCTGGAGGCAGCTCTTTCCTTCACTTCCAGGGGAAAATCGTTCCGGCTTTGATTGGAAAAAGAGGACTGTCTCTTGACAAAAAGGAGGGAGACCTCTGTACGCCGACAGGCAATCTTTTCCTGCGGCGTATCCTCTACAGGGCCGATCGAACATCTCGGCCGGTTTCTGCGGCAGAATTGCCTATCGAACCTATCGCTCCCAATGATGGCTGGTGCGACGATCCGCGGCATCCGGATTATAATCGCGCGGTTACTCTGCCACACCCGGGTTCATATGAAACTCTCTGGCGCGACGATCACGTTTACGATCTGTGCGTCGTTCTGGGGTGGAATGACGCCCCCGCGGTTCCCGGACGGGGATCCGCGATTTTCCTCCATCTTCCACCCTACAGTGGTTATACGGAAGGCTGCATCGCTCTTGAAGAAAAGGACCTGAGAGCATTCCTCGCCCAGGGCCTCTCTCATATTACTGTGGGGGAACCGGGATAAACCCTGCTCCGCCTACTCTGCAGGCGGCACCATGCAGACCATAAAATCGCCAGGCTGTGCCACGGCCTTGTCATTGTCTTCGGCAGAACGGATGAGAATGGCTCTGTCTCTGCGCACGACGAGAATATCGAGTCTGTTCTCATCCAATCCGAAAGAAGACGCAGTGTCTTCCGTCGCCTCCATCGCCTCAAAGCGCCATCCCTGTTCGAAGAGTGTATCGAACAGGGTATAGTTCCAGGCAGGCTCTCCAAGGACCTTGCCTCGCGCGTCCCGTGACAGGCCATGATAGAAATCGAGGCGCGCGACACCCGGACTGATCTGATAGACGCGCTGTCTGCCCATGGTGGGTGCGAGATGCCCGCACACCATACCATTGTAAATTCCGTCGCCCGTTGTTGCGATCAGATAATCGGCAGGACGTTCCTCAAGGGATTCCTGGCCATGCTGAGACAGAAGCTCCGCACGCATGACGGGAATATCCTGTCTCGTCGCGGGTATCAGCGCGCTGGATCGGTTGTCCACCAGAAGTACGGGGACGCCGATCCGTCTCAGACATGCTGCAAAATTGATCGACCAGACACTGGCGCCTAGAATTGCAATTGCCGGCTCATTGGAGAGC
This sequence comes from Gluconobacter kanchanaburiensis NBRC 103587, assembly GCF_007988905.1. Lineage (GTDB taxonomy): Bacteria > Pseudomonadota > Alphaproteobacteria > Acetobacterales > Acetobacteraceae > Gluconobacter > Gluconobacter kanchanaburiensis. The sequence continues at coordinate 35,150 of NZ_BJVA01000010.1, read as the reverse complement.
GTCAGTTTCAATGTCCGTGCGATTGGTCCAAGAGAAAATCCATGCAGAATCATGGTCACGGCAATAACCGCGAACACCGCCGGCATGATCAGATCGGCGGACTGATATCCCGCTTCGCGCAAACTGATCCCCGCCTCACCGGCCACAGCCGCGGCGACAATGCCCCTTGGTGCGATCCAGCCGACAAACAGTTTTTCTTTCCAGGGCATACTTGTGCCGAGTGTTGACAGAAAAATGCCGAGCGGACGCACGACGAACAGAACAACAAGCGTCAGGGCCAGAATAGGGATGGAGAGCCGTTCCAGCACAGCGCGCTGAAGGTCGGCGGTCAGCATGATGAACAGCACTGACACGACCAGAACAACGAGAGACTCCTTCATCCGGCGCAATTCGGTAACACCGGGAATGTGGAGGTTGGCAAGCGCCATGCCGAAAATCGTGACTGCGGTCAGTCCTGCTCCGCCCATTTCAAGATTGCACAGGGAAAAGATGACCAGTGCCATCGAAATCAGCATCGGGGTCTTGAGAATCTCGGGCATCAGATCACGTGTGAAAAGATACCGGACGAGGTAGGCGGGTAGAATTCCTACGGAAAGCGACAGGGCTATCGCCCCCAGCAGATCAGGAAGTGTGTGTGTAAAGAAAACGTCCGCATGGGTGTCGACATGCAACATCATCAACTGGAGTATGACTGCCGCCAGAATGGCTCCGAGCGGATCGTTTACGATGGCCTCCCATCGCAGAAAAGCGGCCACGCGGGGTTGAAGTTTCGCACTTCGCAGAAGCGGCAGCACCACCGTTGGTCCCGTCACTACGACGATTGCACCGAACAGCATGGACGTGCCCCATTCAAGATGGGCAACATACCGTGCAGCTAGGGAGCCAAGGGCCCAGTTGATCGGAAGCGCCAGCATCGTCAGCCGCGCGACCCCCTCCCCAGCCTCCCGCAACTGGCGGAAATCGAGCGCCATGCCGCCCTCGAAAACCACGAGAGCCACCAGAAGCGACACGAGTGGCCGAAACATCCATCCCATCGTCTCGGAAGGGTGAAGAATGCCTAACCCTGGACCGAAAATGAGGCCAAGCGAAAAAAGCAGAACAATGGCGGGTAACCGGAAACGCCAGGCGACCCACTGGGCCACCATTCCCGCGCCGAATGTGGACGCGATGCCGATGAGAATGTCATATTGCATGGGGATCTGGCACACGCTCCGTGTCAGGGGTTGGACGTGGCACCTTATCCCAGATCAGGACAGGGACATAGAATGCTCAAGATCAGTGCCGTATGAACGTCCCACCCCGGATTTGCGAGACAGATATCCTTATCCGTCCCGCCCAGTCGCTTGATCGGGAGGGCATCTGGCGCCTTCTGTCGCCTGTTCTGAGGAAAGCGGAAACCTACGCCCTGCCCCGCCACTGGGGTCGCAGACAGGCGCTTGCCTACTGGATGGATGTCGAGCACCAGGTCTATGTCGCGCAGACATCCGACCATGAAATTGTCGGGACATTCTATCTGCAGGCAAATCAGAAAGGCGGTGGTGGCCACATTGCCAACGCCGGATTCGTAGCGCGTTCAGGCTACGGTGTGGGGCGACTGATGGGAGAACATGCTCTTGCAGAAGCCCGGACACTGGGTTTTCACGCGATGCAGTTCAATTTTGTCGTCAGTACCAATCTGCGCGCCATTGCGTTGTGGCAGTCACTTGGCTTCAGGGTGATCGGAACGCTTCCCGGAGCATTCGATCACCCCTCCGAGGGTTATGTGGATGCGCTGATCATGTGGAAAGATCTTCGTCCGGAGAGGATGTAGCTGGCACTCCTGCGGAACTGTCCATCTTCAGCGCCACTTGTCCTTCTGTCACGACACGCTCAAGCACGCAGGCAAAGAAACCATCAGTTCCATCCCGTAGAGGCGTCAGGGAGAACTGAGCTTTGCTCCGCAACTCGCTGGGAAGCAGTTCGGACGTCTGTTCTTTCGATACACGCACGAAATCGGTCCGGCGCTTGAGAAAGGCATCGATCTGCTGTCCGTTTTCACACGCCAGCAGTGAGCAGGTCGCATAAATCATACGGCCACCGGGTTTGACTAAAGATGCCGCACGATCAAGGATCTGCGCCTGTTTGATGACAAGTTCCTGAATGTCCTCCGGCGTGAGGCGAAGCCGTGCATCAGGGTTGCGGCGCCAGGTTCCAGTCCCGGAACAAGGCGCATCGACCAGAACCCGGTCGAAGCTTCCGGCCCGACGCTTGGCCCATTTGTCTCCCGAAACCAACAGGTGACGCTCGACATTATGCACTCCTGCCCGACGCAGCCGTTTGACGGCGCCATCCAGCCGCTTCTCATGCACGTCACAGGCGACGATATGTCCACGGTTTTCCATGGTCATCGCGAGCGCCAGCGTTTTGCCCCCGGCTCCTGCACAGTAATCCAGAACCCTGTGTTCACCGCGCGCATCTGCGGCCGCAACGACTAGCTGACTGCCTTCATCCTGAATTTCGACCAGACCGTCCCTGAACGCCTGCGTCGCCGTGACCGGCTGACGTCCGTCAAGTCTCAAGCCCCAGGGAGAAAGTTTTGTTTCCTCGGCCTGAAGCGATTCGCGCCGCAGCTCGCGAATGGCCGTCTCCCGGCTGCCCTTCAGCAGATTGACTCTCAGGTCGAGCGTTGGAGTTCCAAGCATGGCCTCCATCTCATCCGGCAGGCGGTTTCCGAATGTCTCACGTAGGGCGCCCTCAAGCCAGTCAGGGTATTCCAGCCGGACGGACAACGACTGCTTCTGGGTCGAAAGTTCTTTTCCTTCCAGACCTTTAAGAGCCATGTCTTCACGCGAGGTTAGGGGCTTCTGAGCGTAACGTTCCCCGGAAAAAAGCCTGCGCACATTGTCCATCGTCTCTCCGCTAAGCAGCAGGGAGGCCGAGCAAAGCAGACGCGGTGAAATATCGCCGGAAATATCCTTGAGGTGCCATTGCAGTCTCTTCCAGCCTCGCAGCACGTCCCAGACGATCGTGGAGATGGCGCGCCGGTCTCCCCCGCCGATGTAACGGCGTTCACGGAAGAAAGCATTGGCTGTGGCGTCGGCTGGACGGCGGGGCGCATTCTGGATCGCACAGAGCAGATCGATGGCGCCTGAAAGACGGGCTGCGGGGGTCATAGCGCCCCCGTAGCCCGTTTGGCCTCTCAATGCGAGAGGCTTTGATGCAGGGAGGTTCAGTCCCGGCGGTAGTTCGGGGCTTCGCGGGTGATCGTCACGTCATGGACGTGGCTTTCACGCAGGCCGGCATTTGTAATTCGACGGAACATGGTGCGGACCTGAAGGTCCGCAATCGTGGCTGATCCTGTATAGCCCATACCAGCCTTCAGGCCCCCAACAAGCTGATGAATGACCGGGGCCATCCCGCCCTTATAAGGAACCTGTCCTTCGATGCCTTCCGGAACGAGCTTGAGCGTATCGCGGACCTCGGCCTGGAAATAGCGGTCGGCCGAGCCGCGTGCCATGGCGCCGAGAGAACCCATACCACGATACGCCTTATAAGAGCGGCCCTGATAAAGGAACGTCTCGCCCGGGCTTTCGTCGGTACCGGCCAGAAGTGAACCCACCATGACGACATCGGCGCCTGCGCCAATGGCCTTGACGATATCGCCTGATGTGCGGACGCCGCCGTCTGCAATGGCTGGAATATCAAGCTCATGGCAAGCCGCAGCGGTTTCCATAACGGCCGAAAACTGCGGAACGCCGACGCCCGCGACAACGCGCGTCGTGCAGATCGAGCCAGGCCCGATACCGACTTTCACACAATCGGCCCCTGCAGCAATCAGCGCCCTCGCTGCTTGAGGGGTTGCGACGTTTCCAGCAATGACCTGAAGCGTATCGTGCCGGTTCTTGAGCGTTTCCACGGCACTCAGAACGCCGCGGGAATGCCCGTGAGCCGTGTCAACGACGATGACATCCACACCGGCTTCGGCAAGAGCAGAAGCGCGACGCAGGCCGTCTTCGCCAACACCCACGGCGGCAGCACACCGCAAACGGCCCTGCGAATCCTTGATCGCCAGAGGATGTGCGATCGCCTTGTCCATATCCTTGACGGTAATCAGGCCAATGCAGCGTTGGGCTTCGTCAACAACCAGAAGCTTTTCGATCCGGTGACGGTGCAGGAGCGTACGGGCTTCGTCAGGAGCCGCGCCGTTGAGAACAGTCACAAGGTTCTCATACGTCATCAGATCCCGGACCCGTGTGTTCGGATCCGTCGTAAAGCGCATATCGCGGTTGGTCAGAATGCCTACCAGAACGCCGCTTCCGCTCTCAACAACAGGCAGGCCAGACACACCGTGCCGTCCCATGATGGCCTGCACTTCCGCCAGCGTCTGATCCGGCCCGACCGTCACGGGATTGACGACCATGCCTGATTCGAAGCGCTTGACGCGACGGACCTGTTCAGCCTGCTCTTCGATCGAAAGGTTCTTGTGGATAACGCCCATGCCGCCCTGCTGCGCCATGGCGATGGCCATGCCGTCTTCGGTCACGGTGTCCATGGCGGATGACATCAGGGGAATGTTCAGCTCGATTGACCGCGTCAGGCGGGTCCGTGTGGAGGTCTGGGCCGGAAGAACCGACGACTCAGCCGGTTCGACAAGCACATCGTCGAAAGCCAGCGCCTCGCGGATGCGCTCGTTGAGATTTGTTGTGCAGGAAGAAGTCATGACCCGCGTGCCCCCGTTACGTCATGCGTCGTAAAAGACGCGATGTGTGTGAACCGGAGGCCAGAAGGCCGACCGGCCGTTGGCGGGTCCTCATAGAGCACTTTTCCCCCTGAAGGGAAGTCTCTTTTTTGCGGTATTTTCTGAGAATTTTTGGCTGGGAGACCTGGATTCGAACCAGGGCTGACCGGGTCAGAGCCGGTAGTTCTACCGCTAAACTATCTCCCAAGCGGTGAGAGGGTGTTTATCAACCGCTCCCCTGGGGCGCAAGAGGGGTTGAGACATTTTTTTGGAAAAAACTGATATTTTTCTTGCGACTAGGGTGCACCCCGCCCCATGCTGCCTTTCCAAGGTCCCAGATCACCAGCAGTTCAGGTCACGGGCAAGCGGGAGCCGAAACACATGATGAGGTATGGAACGGATCAAAACCTGTCGGGCCCTGTGCCTGTTCATGCGTCTGCCCGACGTACAGGTCCGTTCTTTGGTGCCATCGACCTCGGTACCAACAACTGCCGCCTCATGATTGCAGCGGGCACACCCAACGGATTCAGGGTTGTCGACAGCTTCAACCGTTCCGTTCGTCTTGGCGAAGGACTTCGCGCCAGTGGACGCCTTGCAGAAGAATCGATGAAGCGTGCGCTCGATGCCCTTCGAATTTGTGCTGAGCGTATGAAGCAATGGCCACTTGTTCATGTGCGTGCCGTTGCGACCGAAGCCTGCCGACAGGCTGCGAACGGACGCGAATTTCTGGCCCGCGTCCAGCACGAGACCGGGCTTGCAATCGACATCATCACAGCACGCGAAGAAGCGGAACTAGCCCTGGAAAGCTGCTCGCCTCTCTTCCGTCAGACGGAGCAACGCACGATCAGCGCCGATCGTGGGGTTCTTTTTGATATTGGCGGCGGCTCCACGGAAGTTGCGTGGGTTCGGATTGATCCTGAGCGTCAGACCCAGACTCTTATCGGGACAACCAGCATTCCGGTTGGTGTGATCACGCTTCAGGAGATGTTCGGAGAAGGACACGGTGCATCCTATGAAGTCATGCTCCGTCATGTTCAGGATTATCTGACGGGTTTTGAGAATGTGCACCGCATCCGGCGGGAAGTGACACTTGGCAAAACACGTCTGATCGGGACGTCAGGAACCGTGACCACTCTTGCGGGCGTGGCCTTGTCCCTGCCCCGGTATAACAGGTCCGTGATTGATGGTCTTACGCTTCCGGGGCCGAGTATGATCGATGCAATCGGCAGTCTGCGGGGCCTTGATCGTGACCAGTTGTCCGATCATCCCTGTGTCGGGGCGGAACGCAGCAGGTTCGTTCTGGCAGGCTGCGCCATATTCGAGGCCATTCACCGTCTGTGGCCCGTCGAGAACGTAACGATCGCGGATCGGGGGTTGCGTGATGGGATGTTGCTGCGTATGGCCCGCGATCATGGTCAACGTTCCCTCAAGGGGCGTCATGCGACCAGCCGCCATTCCACGCCCCGATCACGGGGCCCGTACGGGACTTATGCCACGATATGAAGCCGCCCAGATCCCGCTCCGGTTCCAGCAGCAAGGACACGGGACCGAAGCGTATCCCGGGTAAGGCGCTGAAAAGTGCGTCCAATCCGGGTGCTGATGATGCCACGCTTGATTCCGCAACGTCCCGTACCGCACGGAACAAGACGGTCTCTCTCCGCACGGCCCGTGGACGTACCACGGCCCAGCAGCGCTGGCTCAACCGCCAGCTCAATGATCCTTACGTTGCCGCTGCACGCAAGCAGGGCTGGCGCTCCCGTGCGGCTTTCAAGCTGATCGAGATCGACGATCGCTTCAAGCTTATTGAAGCTGGAACGCGGATCATCGATCTGGGTGCTGCTCCCGGGGGCTGGACCCAGGTTGCCGTCAAGCGTGGCGCGAAACACGTCGTGGGGCTGGATCTTCTTCCGGTTGATCCTGTTGCCGGCGCTGAAATCATTGAAGGCGATTTCACCGACCCGGAGATGCCGGATCGTTTGAAAGAGATGCTGGGTGGGCCGGCAGACCTCGTCATGTCGGATATGGCGCCGAACACGACAGGCCACGCGGCAACAGACCATATGCGTATCATGGGGCTGGCCGAAGGTGCACTGGATTTCGCGTTCCAGGTCCTGGCCGAAGGCGGCGGATTCATTGCCAAGGTTTTTCAGGGGGGGTCTGAAAAAGACATCCTCGACCTGATGAAAATTGCGTTCTCCAGCGTTAAGCATGTGAAACCACCTGCATCGCGCAAGGAATCCAGCGAACTTTACGTCGTAGCGACAGGGTTCCGTCCGGACCGCCTTGCTGAAAGTCGCCGGAACGCCTGAAGCGTTATCCGGCGTCATCGTCATCGTCATCTGTTCTGAGTATTGCGGAAGAATAACCGGTCCCGATGGCTGCCAGTCTGCTTGTTATTCTTTTTTATCTGTGTCTACTGCCCGTTATTTCGATCACGCTGGCCAGACAGCCCAGAAAGGATCTGCCTCCCTGGGCGATCTGCCTGTCTCTCGTCGCCACCGAAACGTCGACATTGACGATCGTCAGCGTTCCAGGCGTTGCCTACTTTCGAGGTTACGTTTTTCTCGGTCTCGCGATCGGTTATCTGCTGGGACGAACGGCCGTAGCGGTCTGGTTTCTCCCCCTGCATGAGCGTGGTGCTCCATCGGTTTACCGGTATATCGGTCAGAGATTTGGTTCCAGACTGCAAAAGCTTCTGTCCGGGACTTTCCTGCTGACCCGTCTCGTGGCTGAAGGCGTACGACTTTATGCCGGGATGCTTCCGGTCTCCCTGTTGCTGGCCAGTCTGGGCTATCCTGTCCCCGATTTTGTGCTGCTGGCCCTGATCGTTGTGCTGACATCCGCCTATACGCTTGCTGGCGGGCTGAAAGCAGTTGTGTGGTCGGACAGTTTGCAACTGTGTCTCTATCTTGGTGGCAGTGCTGCCTGTCTGGCCGTCATATGGACGCGGGGAGGACTCCATACAGTCCCGCTCGCTCCTGTCTTCAGTCATGGACTGCCATTTTTCACGGATCCTTTTTCCGTCGCAGGCGCCATTGTGGGGGGAGGAATTCTCGCATTGGCCTCCCACGGTACAGATCAGCTCATGCTTCAGCGTTGTCTGGCAGCAAAAAGCCTCGCCGGAGCGCGGGTGGCGATGATTGGAAGTGTGTTTGTTGTCGCTGCGCTGTTCGCGTTGCTTTCCATCACGGGAATTGCCCTGCGCCAAGTTATGCCGGGATGGAGGATGTCACCAGACGCTCTGTTCCCGCAGTTCATTCTGACGCTGCCACCGCTTCTGAGTGGCCTTCTGGTGGCGGGTATTCTGGCGGCGACGATGGGGTCACTTTCAAGCGCCATGAACGCTATGGCCGCCGCGACGCGCGCAGATTTTCTTCCGCATGGCCCCCTGTCTCTAAGAAGTCTGACAGCAATCTGGGCAACGCTCCTGGTTGCGACTGCGGCGCTCTTTTCGCATCCCAGCGGATCGGCCGTCGTCTTCGGCCTTTCCATAGCCTCATACAGCTATGGCGCGACTCTGGGAGTTTTCCTGCTGGCGATGATCGAACACCAGCGGGATGAGCAGGCAGCTATCACGGGCTTTCTGACTGCGGTGGCCGTTCTGGGAGGCGTTTCGTTCATAAAGATCGGCGGCCATGGCATAGCTTTCCCATGGCTCGTTCCGATCGGTGTTATAGCGACTTTTGTCGGCGCCACCGCATTCTCAGGTCTGAGGCGGATTGGCCTTCAGAAATGAGGCCATTGCTTTCTGCGCGATAGCGGCTTCCCTGCCGAGACGGATCAGTCCGCCAATCTGAAGCGGGTGTCGCATCAGTGACCCAAGAAGTCCGGGAATGTGAATAGCGCCGTTTTTGACACTGGTCTTGACCGCGGGCGGTAGGTCCCGTGTCGCATCGTCACAAACGACCCTGAGAACAACAAAAGGAACGCCCGCATCGGCTACAACGCCGCTTTCCATATCGACGGCCAGACATCCGGTTTCCGAAAAATACAAGGCCTTTTCCAGCCCGAGTTCGACGAGGGTATCGCTGTGAAGGATCCCGCCGCGACGAGCATATGTGGACCCAAAGGCACAGCTCAACTTCGGATCGCAGACAATGTCCCGGCCTTCGAAACGAACGTGATCCGCCACGATGACCGTCCCTGGAGGCGCATCAGGCGAAAGACTTCCCGCACATCCGAAAGACAGCAGTCTGGTCGCGCCGGCAGCGAGCAGGCGCTCTACTCCGCGACGTGCTCCTTCCGGATTTGCATTGCTGAGCGCCACGGGGGCATCCGGCAGATAACGGCGGATTACCGTCGCTTCCTGTTTCAAGCCCGCAAGAACGCCAAGCATCAGAAACCGTACTCCACCCTGCCGCTGTTGCTGGCGCCAAGATTGCGGTAGCGGGCCAGAGCGGTGAGCGGGAAGAACTGCTTATAACCATGGTAGCGAAGGTAAAAGACTTTCGGGAAACCAACGGCGTTGTATGCCTCTTCTTCCCATTCTCCCTTCTCATTCTGCTGCGAAACGAGATAGGCCATGCCACGACGCACAGCATCACTATCGCGGCGTCCGACTGCCATGAGGGCAAGAGTTGCCCAGGCGGTCTGGGACGGCAGGCTCTTCTTGTAGATACCCGCTGTGCCGCCTTCATAGGTTGCGCAATCCTCGCCCCAGCCGCCATCGGGGCGCTGGACGCTCTCCAGCCAGTTCACCGCCCGCATGACCATGGGGTCATCATGCGGCACGCCGGCAATGTTCAGGGCGCACAGAACTGACCATGTTCCGTAGATATAATTCGTACCCCAGCGGCCGAACCAGCATCCTTCCGGCTCCTGCTCGGAGCGCAGATATTCAAGCGCCCGCAGGATGATTGGCCTGTCATCCGGATCTCCAAGCTGCGCCAGAAAGGAAATGCAGCGTGCCGAAACATCGGCTGTGGGCGGATCAAGAAGTGCACCGTGATCGGAAAACGGAATATGGTTCAGTAGTTCGTGATCATTATCGATATCGAATGCGCCCCAGCCCCCGTTCGTGCTTTGCATTCCGATGATCCATTCCCGCGCCCGTGCAATCGCCTCGCGGTTCACCTCAGGATCGATGCGGTGCAGCAGCATGGCGACGACAGCCGTGTCGTCCACGTCAGGATAATAGTCGTTCTCATACTGGAACGCCCAGCCACCCGGTCGAAGATCAGGGGCGTTGACCGCCCAATCTCCCTTGACATCAAGGATCTGATGATCCCTGAGCCACTCAGCACTCTTTTTCAGAGCCGCGATGGTTTCCTCGCGTCTGGTGGCGGCTGGTCCCGACGCGGCCTCCATCATGGCCAGACCGGATAGTCCGGTATCCCAAACAGGCGAAACACAGGGCTGGCAATAGATTTCGTCGCCATGGTCGACCAGAAGATCCTGAATGGCATCCCAGGCTGTCCGAGCACGCGGATCAGTGTCCGGAACGCCCTGAGCCCGATACATCATCACCACATTCGCCATCGCGGGATAAATGGCGCCAAGCCCTCCCCGGCTAAGGCGTGGCTCGATAAAGTCGCTGGCAGCTTTCAGCGCCTTACTGTGCAGGCTGCGGGGAATCAGCGGCAGTACCGGGCGCAAGGCGGAATCAAGATGTTTGAAGAAACGGCCCCAGATGGACCGGTAAGGGCCACGGATCCAGTCCGTCACTTCTTCGGGTGGTTTGACGAAAAGTTCTTGTACGTGAATGCCGTGGGGATTGATCGCTCTGGGGCGCAGGGCGTTAAGCACCAGTAAGGGCGCAATCACCGCACGCGACCAGTAGGACATGTTCCAGACCGAGAAAAACGCTTTCCTGGGCAGAAGCATGAGTTCGATCGGCATGACTGGTGTTGCGTCCCACGGGACTTCTCCGAAGAGCGCAAGCTGGATCCGGGTGAACACATTCGAGCGCGCGGCACCGCCGTGATCGAGAATGGCCTCACGCGCAATGCGCATGTGGGGTGCGTTGATGTCGTCCCCGATTGCTTTGAGTGCGAAATAGGCTTTCACACTGGCGGACAGATCGAAACCGCCATCATAGTAAAGCGGCCAGCCGCCATGATCGCCCTGAATCCGGCGCAGATACACGCCGATCTTGGCCTGCTTTTCCGGATCGATCCGATCAAGATAATGTTCAAGCAAAACGTACTCTGCCGGGATGGTAGCGTCCGCTTCGAGTTCGTAGACCCAGTGTCCGTCCGATTTCTGCTTTCCGCCAAGCGCGGCCTGAGCCCCCTCGACGGCTTGATTGATCTCATCGGGTTCGACGGATTGGCGGGACAAGGTCTCGCTCACGCGGTCCTCCTTTTCCAGAATATCAGAGTAGATCAGCATTGTTCGGTTCTCCCGAGACAGGCAGTCCTGAAAAACGGGGTTTCTGTTACCGTCATGGCCGGATCCATGCTCATCACGATCCCGTGTACACCACGGCAGACCTGTACCCGAGCGCAGAGACAGCCTGCAGCCCGGACTGGATGGATCCTTCGATGGTCGAAGGCAGACCGGTTGCCGTCCAGTCCCCTGCGAGTGCCAGATTGACGAGATCCGTCCGGGGGCCAGGACGGAGTTGGTCCTGCGTGGGGGTGGCAGCAAATGTCGCGCGTTTTTCCCAAATCAGTCGAGAGGGAGGCATTGCTACGGGCAGAGGCTGGGAAAGTACCGGATCCAGCGCCCGTCTGATTTCAGACCAAATGGTCGCCAGAAGCTCGCTGCTTTTGCGATCGGCATAGCGATTGGCGGCGCTCACCGTGACGGACAGGACATCCCCTTTAAGGAAGATCCATTCCGAAATGCCACCGACGAGGCCTACAAACCCGGCCTGTGCCACGACGCCACGTGCCCGGACTGGAGACGGGAGCCGGAAATGAGCGTTCGCAATGCTTTCGAATGCATTGGGCGCCGTCAGTCCGGGAAGCAGGGACTGGGCCACCGGACCAGGCACTGCCATGATCACCTGATCTTCCGGCCCGAGTTCAATGCGACCTTCAGAGGTCTCTAGAGCAACGGCACGGCCATTCTTCTGCTCAACGGCACTGACGCGTATGCCTGTGCGCACCTCGGCATGGAAACGGCTCAGATACGCCACTGCCGGATCGATCAGAGTTTCCGACAGTCCGACAGCCGGAAACCATGGACAGCAGGCCATACCGCCTTTGGCGAGCGATTTGCGGATCACGTTTCCAAGCAGTTTGGCGCTACCCGTGTGAATGTCCGTATTGAGAACGGATATCGCAAATGGCACAAGCAGCCGACGGCTTAGTTCGCCGGAACTCAGGCAGCTTTCCACGGTTGTGTCTTCACCCGCACGGAGGAATCGCAACAGTGCGCCGAGCTCAGCCACCTTCATTCCCGGAACGCGACGACCGCCGGGAAATGCCCAGAAGGGAATCTTGCCCTTTGACAGACGGAGCGTCCAGGCGAGACTGTCCTCAAGATCGTAGTACGGAAAAATCGGCAGGCCGGGCCCTGTCAGGGTATGACGGGCACCGATAAGATCGAGATACCGGAACGTCAGTTCGTTTGACGACAGAATTAGGTGATTACCGTTATCAATCCGGGTCTCTAGCGAACGGTCGTGAAAAGAGCGCGCCCGTCCTCCACAGGCCGGGCCGGCTTCATAAACCGTGACCCGGGCCTGTGCCGCCAGTTCGATTGCGGCGGACAGGCCTGCCAGACCACCGCCGATGATGTGGACATGGCTCATGGGTCTTACTTCACATAAGCCGCGAGAGTTCGCAGCTGTCTCCACGGTTTGAAAACCTTCGGGGCGATCTCGGGCGTTTTCCAGCCGCGTTTTTCAAGCGCTGCAAGAATCGGTGCGTATGATGCGGCCATCATGCGCGCAGGACGCATGGCTGTTCGGTCACATGATCGCATGGCGCTTGCTGCCTCGCGGAAATGGTCCCTCGCCCGTCGCGCAAGAATACGGGCTACACGGTCCAGACCATGGGCGTACAACGCATCCTGCGGGGTTTTGGGCACATCGAAGCGCGTGAGGAGTTCGGTGGGCAGATAGAGCCTGCCGCGATTGGCGTCCTCCGAGATGTCCCGAAGGATATTGGTCAACTGAAGCGCACGACCAAGATGATAGGCCACACGCCGGGCGTTCTCCGAAGAATCTCCGAAAACACAGACCGAAAGCCGGCCAACGGCGGAGGCGACGCGGTCGCAATAAAGGTCAAGCGTTGCCTCGTCAGGAGCCACGACCGGAGCGCCACAATCCATGGCCATCCCGTCGATAACGTCATGAAAATCACTAGCCTGAAGCTGATAGCGATGAATCGCGACGATCAGAACGCGATCAAGCGCGTCAGACGCTTCACCTTCGTACAGTCTGTCGATCCGACGGTGCCAGTCCTGCAGGGCAGCCATCGGATCGGCAACCCCCGCATCGCCATCCGCGATATCGTCGACCTGCCGGCAAAAAGCGTAGACGGCGAACATCGCATCCCGCCGGTCTGAGGGAAGAATGCGCATGCCACGGGCAAAGGAGGTCCCGGAGGCAGTCACGATCTTCTCGACATGATCCAGATCGGCCTGCGCGCAGGGAAGACCGGAAGAAGCGCGCATCCTGCTGAAAACCATGTCTGACCTCTGCCTTGTTTCAGTAGATCAGCGTTCTAGCCCCAAACTTCTTCAAGACAAAGCTGGGCTGAACGGAAAGGAAGGCCGTGCGTTATGGTGATGCCAAAAGGCCACACCTATACGGAGTCTCAGCCATGCGGTTTCCCGCTTTCACTGCCCCTGCCCTTCTGGTGGGTGCATTTCTCTCTCTTTCACCAGCTTCGGCGCAGGTCACCGCGAGCGGTCATGCCGAACATCTTCTGGCGGATGATCACTCCTGGAATGGCACCCCGTACGATCACTATCCGACAACGCGGCCGATGCTCAGCATGATCAAACTGACGATCCCGGCCCATTCCGCGCTCCCTTGGCATGTTCATCCCTACCCCAACGCCGGGTACGTGCTGCAGGGTACACTCACCATCGAAGACCGGCAGAGCGGAAAAAAACAGACCTTTCATCAGGGGCAGGCCTTCGCGGAATCCGTCAATGATGTTCATCGTGGTGTAAGCGGGGATGGTCCTACCGTTCTTCTGCTCACATATGCTGGCTCTCCGGGAAAACCGACATCTATTCCGCTACCCGGCCAAAAAAAGGAATACTGAAGGTTCGATGGGGTCTGCTTTGACAGGAAAAACGTTTCGGAATTAGCATGTTCCGTTCCTGTCCGGAGTTTAAGACCCTCAATGACCATGTCCCTCTCCTCCGCCGCTCGCAGTGATCTCCTTGTCCGTGGATACTCGCGTCGAAGCTTCGGTCGTATTGCAACGCTTCTGGCTGCAGGAGCGACAGTCCAAGCCATGACACGAAGTGCCAAAGCGGCGATCCTTCCCTCAGGAATCAATTTCGCTGGCATGACGCGGCTTGGAAGCAACGAATGCTGGACTGGTCCCTTTCCTGAGGCAGCCCGGGCTGGCGCAGCGGCGGTCTTTGAGAGCAACCGTTATGATCCGACCGGACACATGCGCGATGACCTGGTCCGGACCGCTGCGGACGTTGAGCAGGTTCCACAGACACATATTATGCCATGGTGTGGCTCATCAGACCCGCTGGCACGGGCGATCGTGACGTTCTGCTCTCCGGAGCGTGGCCTCGTTACCGCCGATCCGAGCTACGAAGCAGGCTGGGTGGCCTCGGAATGGCTAAAGCTGCCTCTTGCGAAGGTTCCTCTATCTGCAAAGAACCATTATCGTACGGACGTCCGTGCGATGCTGGCAGCCGACCCTAATGCCGGGGTATATTACATCTGCTCACCGAATAACCCTACAGGGACTCTGACACCTCTGCGGGATATTGCATGGCTGGTGGAGCACAAGCCCGCGGGTTCAGTCGTTCTGGTAGATGAAGCCTATATTCATTTTTCAAACGCGCCGAGCGCCGTTGAACTGGTCCGCCAGAACAAGGACGTCATCGTATTGCGAACATTCTCCAAGATGTTTGCAATGGCAGGTATGCGCCTTGGCCTGACCTTCGCCAGACCCGATCTTCATGAGCGCATGATGCGCTATGACGGCAGGAACGAAACACAGATGTTACCCGTCCCGGCCATGGCCTGCGGTACAATGAGCCTGACCATGAAATCGGCCATCGATGCGCGACGCGAAGAGATGATCGCAGCACGAACCATGACGTTCAGGCATCTGCGCGCGCGCGGTATTCACTTCATTCCTTCAGATGCCAACATGTTCGTTATCGACTGGAAGAAACCGGCGGCCCCGATCAAGGACGCATTCCTGAAACAGAACATCGTGATCGGACGGTCCTGGCCAATCTGGCCGAACGCTTCACGCATCAGCGTGGGCTCCATGGATGAAATGAAGACGTTCTGCACCGTACTGGACCGGGTCACTGGTTGATCCGGTCCAGTTTTCTACCCTGGTTAAGCAATGGCCGGAAAATGACGCATGGACCGGAACAGAGCTCTGGCACCATCCATTTTCGTCAATGAGACCCGCTCAAGCAGAGGATCCTGACGGCGCAGACGCGCTGTCAGGATGTGGCACAGTTCGACGATAACGGCAGCTTCCAGCCGCATCCTGCGATCTTGAATCAGGTAGGGCAGAACCCGTGCCTGCCTGTTGAGAGCGTCCACGCCATCAAGCATCCGATTAAAAACACGCCGGACCCCAGGCTTGCTGCGGACGAGACGAAGATCGTCTACACTAACGCCCTCTTCTTCCATCCACAGTCGGGGAACGTAGCACCGGTCCAGAACCTTCAGGTCAGAAGCTACGTCCTGGAGATGGTTTACGATTTGCAGGGCCGAGCATAGCGCATCGGAAGGCGCAAGTGTTTCTGCAGCTTCACCGTGAAGAAGCAACAGGAAGTGACCGACCGGGTTAGCGGAATAGCAGCAGTAATGCAGAAGTTCGCCCCAGCTTTCATACCGGCTTTTCTCCGCATCCATGCAGAAGGCATCCAGCAGATCGGTTGCGGTCTCGAGTGGAACGCCGGTACGGGTCAGAACCTCCCGCAGTTTGACCGCTGTTTGCGCATCCGCGCGTTGAGGAGCCTCGATCTCGCCCCGGATGACCCCGGCCATACCTTTGAGGCGCGCGATCTTTTCAGGCGGCGTCAGTTCGGTCGTATCGACCATGTCATCCGCCACGCGCGCGAAATTATAGTATGTGTGAACATAAGGCCGCAGCCGGGGGGCAATAAGAAACGAACCGACAGGAAAATTCTCGTCGGCCTTGTCTTTGGCGGAGGTGACGTCTTTCGTCCCCCAGAGAGTGTCTGTCACGATGTTTCATCCGTGTAGGAACGATTTTTCCAGCGCACACCTACCCCACGATGATGATCGATCGCAGAGCCGATGGTTGCGGCCATATAGAATGCGGCAACGAGCGGCAGAGGAATAGCACGCCATAATGGCAAGCCGAAACGCCGGAGCGTCGGCACGAAGGTCAGGCACGAGACGAGATAGGTAAGAAACCCTACGCGTCGCTCACGCCCCTTGCCGAAGAGTGTCAGATATGCCGGCAGAAGCCAGATCATTGCGAGTCCGACGATCGTCATAACCAGAAGGATTGGCGAATATCGAAGCTGTACGTAGGCGGTCCGCGCAATCATGTGCCACACGTCCCGCATTCCCCGATAAGGTCTGACGGACCATGCAAGCGCACTGTGGCCAAGATACAGGCGCCCTCCAGAACGTTTGACATGGGCGGCCAGCGTACAGTCGTCAATCAACGCACCTCGCAGAGCACTGATACCCCCGATGCGCTCAAGCGCTCGGCGTCGCAGGAGGATAGTTCCTCCCGCCGCGCCGGCAATACGCGAATGTTCGCTGGCAATTTTAGAAAACGGATACAGCATCGCAAAGAAATAAACGAAAGCCGGCACCAGAAAACGCTCTGCACCGCTTTCGCAGTTCAGCGCCACCATCTCCGAGACAAGATCCAAATCGTCCTCGCGCGCTTTGGCGACCAGCGACGCCACATGACCCGGAGCATGCATGATATCCGCGTCTGTCAGCAGGATATAGCCATATGGGCCGATACGCTTGAGAGCTTCCTGCTCGCCCTGATGCACCGCCCAGAGCTTCCCGCTCCAGCCGGGAGGGCGCTTGCGTCCTGTAATAACGGTCAGCCTCTGGTGAGGGTCCGGGAGCGCCCGGGCGATCTCTCCCGTCCCGTCCGTACTTTCGTCATCGACCAGAATGACGGACAGGCTGCCATCGTAATCCTGCTCCAGCAGAGATGTCAGGCAGTCCCTGAGCGACTCAGCCTCATCGCGTGCCGGTACAACCACGGCCACCTCAGGTGCCGAGGAAGGTGTGGCCCTGAGGGGAAGGATGGGCCCTCTCTGCCAGAACTTCCCGTGGAACAGCGACAGATAGATCCAGGCTCCCAGACTGGTTAGTGCAGTTCCAAAGAGCATTATTTCATCCGTCCATGCTGGCGAAACCAGGCGATGGCGTCTGCTACGGCATCGCGGGCCGGGCGTGGGGAATAGCCGAGTTCTCTGATGGCTTTTTCGGACGAAAAGAACATAAGCTTTTTGGACATTGCGAGAGTCTCACGGGTTACCCGGGGTTCGATGCCAAAACCCCGTGCGAGCCATTCGGAAACAAGAGCAACGGGATAAAGCCAGGACTGCCTGAGCTTGATCGCCGGTGGTTTCACTCCTGCAATCTGGCTCACCATCCGAAACAGGTCACCCAGCATGATGTTTTCTCCGCCGAGAATATATTTCTCCCCGATCTTCCCCCGTTCCAGAGCCAGTGCATGCCCTTCCGCCACATCGTCTACATGAGCGATGTTCAATCCGGTCTCCACATAGGCCGGCATGTTCCCGCTTGCACAGTCCAGAACCATCTGGCCGGTCGGTGTGGGTTTAATA
Source organism: Gluconobacter kanchanaburiensis NBRC 103587 (assembly GCF_007988905.1). Taxonomy (GTDB): domain Bacteria; phylum Pseudomonadota; class Alphaproteobacteria; order Acetobacterales; family Acetobacteraceae; genus Gluconobacter; species Gluconobacter kanchanaburiensis. The sequence continues at coordinate 17,530 of NZ_BJVA01000010.1, read as the reverse complement.
TCTCTCGGCCCAACAGGCGTAGAGGGATTGACGATAATGGCGGGCAGGTTCTTTTCGCGTACGAGACGCAGGACTTCCTGTTCCGCACGGTATTTCGACAGCTTGTAGATCCCGATGACCTGATTTTCGCTGACCGGAGTGGTCTCGTCTGCGGGGATGCCGTCACTGCGCAGTCCCAGAGCGGCAACTGACGAACAGTAAATGATTTTTTCCACCCCGGCGTCCATGGCCGCCAGCATCAGATTGCGCGTGCCCTCAACATTAGCCTTCATCATTGTCTCGGGATCCGGAACCCAGAGCCGGTAATCCGCAGCGACATGAAAAAGCGTTTTGACACCTGCAAGCGCAGGAGCAAGGGTGTCCGGATCGGAAAGGTCACCGACCACGATCTCCGCATCAAGTTCAGCGATATTTGAACGATCAGAAGTCGGCCGGACGAGAAGCCGCAGGCGGTGTCCACGTTCTTCCAGGACGCGGGCGACGGCGGAGCCGACAAACCCGGTAGCCCCCGTAACGAGTGTGACATCGTTCATTGTGGGAGAGTCTCCTTGGGTCATCAGCAGATGGTTGCAATGTGTGACAGCATAATCTCCCGCGCTTTTTGGGGAAAGCGTCTGCAAGGGTGGAATATTCGGCACGTGTGCGATAGAGCGTGTGCAAACGGCATGTGATGAAGACGTTGAAAAAAACTCTCCCTGTTCTCCTTTCCCTTCTCGGGGTGGCGCTGTTCACCTTCGTCGCAGCCAAGGCGGGTATTCATCCCGTAATGGAAGCCCTTACTAAAGTTGGCGTTGGTGGATTCCTTCTGCTCGCGGTCTGCCAACTCCTAGTTGATGTCGGGCTTGGAGTGGCCTGGCACGCCGCAGTTCCCATGCTGGGACTGGGACGCCTCATGGGCGCCCGGCTGGTCCGCGACAGCGCCGGGTCGTGCCTGCCGTTCTCTCAGCTTGGCGGCATGGTCATCGGCGTCCGCGCAACACTTGCCGGTGTAGATCCGCGCAGCCGCAAGGGCGAGGAACTCCACTGGCCTGAAGGTGTGGCCGCCAACCTCGTGGACATCACCACCGAAGTTCTTGGCCAGATCGCTTTTGTTCTCCTCGCGCTCCTGTGCCTTATCGGGCATCAGGGCGCTTCGAAATTCGTCTGGCCGCTGATGGGCGGGATGGCCCTGCTGAGCCTGGGAATAGCCGGCTTCATCTGGACGCAGCATCGTGGCGGAGCAATGATCCGGAAGGTCGCCACGTTCCTGGGGCGGCATATCGCTTCGGAGTGGCGGGACTCGCTAATCGGAAACACCGAGACTTTTCAGGCTCGACTCGAAAGCCTCTGGAGCCGCCCGGATCGGATCTGCCTGGGCGCCTTGTGTCATCTGCTATGCTGGATGGGCAGTGCAGCCATGACGTGGCTGGCTCTCGGGCTGCTGGGCGCGCATGTCAGTTTCCTGTCGGCTGTTGCGATCGAGGGCGTTGTCTGCGGTATCATGTCGGCAGGTTTTCTTGTTCCGGGGGCGCTTGGCGTGCAGGAAGCCGCCTATGTTGCGCTGGGAATGATCTTCGGCGTGGATGCGGAAATTTCACTCAGCCTTTCCCTGCTGCGTCGGGGCCGGGATATCCTGATTGGCATTCCGGTTCTGCTGGTCTGGCAGATCGTCGAAATGCGTCGCCTCCGCCACGAACGTCCGGGCGCAGACAGTTTGAAGAAATCTCAGCCGGTATCCTCGCGTAAAAAAGTTATTGCTCCTGCCGTGACCGCGCTTGCAGGCAATATCAAAGGAACGACCCTAAAAAAGGACCAGACGAGCCGAGATGGCCAGTCTTCCGAAGAGAATTCCTTCGCCACTGCTCCGAGAATTTCATGACTCCGCTGTTTGGATCTCTTGCTGTCGTTGGCCCGGGTCTTATCGGATCTTCAATCCTTCGGCGCGCCCGTGAGACAGGGACTCTGGCTGAAACCCTTATCGCGGCGGATCTTGATCCACGCGTACTCGAAAGGGTCAATGAACTTGGGATTGCGGATGTGACCACCCGTGATCTGGAGACTGCCGCCCAGGCCGACTGTGTCATGATCTGCGTGCCTGTCGGCGCGGTGGAGTATGTCGGAAAACAGCTTCTGCCATATATGAAGCCAGGAAGTGTGTTAACGGACGTGGCGTCAGTGCGGGGACAGCTTGGCCCCAGACTTGCTGCGGTTTTGCCAAAGGGCGTCTCTTACGTTCCGAGCCATCCCATGGCAGGCACCGAGCATTCCGGCCCGGATGCAGGTTTTTCTACGCTGTTCGAGGATCGGTGGGCACTTCTCGTCCCGCCGGAAGGATCAGATCCTCACGCGATCACCCTGATCGAAGAACTTTGGGTACGCTGTGGAGCGCGTACTAAAATACTTACGGATGATGAGCATGACCGGATTTGCGCGATGGTCAGCCATCTGCCGCATCTGCTCGCTTTTACAATCTGCGATACGGCAGACAATCTTTCAGAAGAAATCCGGGCGGCGGTTCTCGACTACGCGGCTTCCGGTTTTAGAGATTTTACCCGGATCGCCGCGTCTGATCCCGTCATGTGGCGGGACATCTTTATTGCGAACCGGGAGGCTCTTCTCCAGACACTGGAAAGTTTCATCACTGATACGCAGGTAATGGCGGATGCCATTCGCCGTGGCGACGAAACGGCAATCACAAGCCGCATCGAACGCGGACGAGCCATCCGTCGGACTCTTATAGAAAACCGTCAGGCCTGAGACTCGCCTGCCCGTACGTATAACCGCACGGGCAGTTTGAAGCAGTCTCAGGCGGTCACGACACGCAATGTATTCGTGCTACCGGAATGGCCATAAGGCAGGCCAGCCAGCACCAAAACGCGGTCTCCGGGCTGACAGAACGTCATGCTGCGTGCAACCTCGACGGCTGGACCAGCAAGGTCTTCAATACCGTGGGCCGTCTGTTCGCGGCCCACGATTTTCGGGAAAACACCCCAGACCACACAGAGCTGCCGGGCCACATCAAGCTCCGGGGTGAGAGCGATAATGGGACAGTGAGGACGCTCACGTGACAGACGTCGTGCGCCGGCTCCACTCCGCGTATGGGAGGCAATCGCGCCTGCATGCAGTGTACGGCTGACCTGCCAGGCTGCCTGAACAATGGCGCACTGAACCGTCTCGTCCGGTACGGGCCGAAGACGATCCATCCGGATGCGCCACTCGGTATCCTGCTCCACGCGAAGAGCAATGCGCGCCATCATCGAAACAGCTTCAAGCGGATATTTTCCAGCGGCGCTCTCTGCTGAAAGCATAACGGCATCCGCACCGTCATAAACGGCATTGGAAACATCGGAGACCTCTGCCCGCGTGGGAGTCGGGCTTTCGATCATGCTCTCCAGCATCTGGGTGGCGACGATCACCGGGCGGCACTGTTTACGAGCTTCGGCAACAGCGCGCTTCTGCGCGACAGGGACTTCCTCAGGCGGCAGCTCAACGCCCAGATCGCCACGGGCCACCATGATCGCATCCGAAAGATGGACGATGGCCGCCAGATCTTCCATGGCCTGCGGCTTTTCGAGCTTGGTGACAATCGCGGCACGGCCAGCGGCAATTTCCTTTGCCTCACGGACGTCCTCTGGACGCTGGACGAACGACAGAGCCACGAAATCCACGCCAAGGGAAAGCGCAAAATCAAAATCACGCCGGTCTTTTTCGGTCAGTGCGGGAATGGGGAGTGTGACATCGGGAACATTCACGCCCTTACGCTCCGAGAGCTTGCCCCCCACGATCACGACTGTCTCGAGAAAGCCGTCCCCAACCGTTACGACACGGAGTTTGAGTTTGCCGTCATCCAGAAGGAGATGGCTTCCAGGCTTTGCAGCCGAAATAATCTCCGGATGGGGCAAGCAGACGCGTGCTACCGACCCTGGTGTTCTGTCGAGATCAAGACGAAACGGCTTGCCTTCTTCCAGAATAACCGGTCCGTTCTCAAAAACGCCAACGCGAAGCTTCGGCCCCTGCAGGTCGGCAAGAATGGCCAGAGGATGTCCGACTTTTTCTTCTGCTGCTCTGATGGCGGCGTGACGCTCACCATGGTCTTCGTGCGCGCCATGAGAGAAATTGAGACGGAAGACATTCACGCCCGCCTCCGCCAGGGAAAGAATCATCTCAGGCGAGGACGAGGCCGGCCCCAAAGTAGCGACAATCCGCGTGCGGCGGTGATGGGAACTGGATGTCATATACGGCGTCCTCGCTCGAAAAAATCAGTTTGGTTGAATCGTCTCGCCGGGGAGAAGTCCCCAGAAAAGACGGCGCGGGAGCCAGCCTTCGTAGCCCTTCACGCTGACGCGGCACCACTGTGAATTCTGCGGGCACAGCTTGATATTGCCGACCGTACCCGGCTCCAGCACCGCGATGACGCTGCTATCTTCTTCCGGATGGCTCATGAGGAGCACATCATTTTTATGTGCCCGGGCCTCATCCTGCGTGGCAACGCGGGCGAGAATACGGGCGTCAGCCTTGCCGACATGGTCTCCGGCCTGAGCACTCGCTTCCCCAGCCTGAGCCTTCACACCTTCGGGAGGCAGGCCGGGAATAACAAAGGTCCGGCTCCCGTAAAGTGTTGCCTGATGCACCCATCCCTTCTGACCGTCTGAATCCTCGACCAGCCGCCAGACGTCGAACTCACGCTCGATTTCCACGGGCAGACCACGACGATGATAGACCCAGTCGATCGGATACCGATCACCCGGCCCCCGGCGCATATAAACTTTGTCCGCCCTGAGCGCTGCGTATCGTGGCAGAGGCAGGCCGGTATTGCTGCCTTTGTCTGTATTTTCGGGGGCAGGTGGCACAGCAGGTGCCGGAGGCGCTTCTGCGGTAGCCGCCCCCACAGCGGCGGCCGCTCCTGCTGCTGCTCCGGCAGTAGCCGCGGGGGCCACATGCTTCACAGCCGCATGATGCGGTCCTTTATGGTGAGGCTTTACCGGCACAGATTTTGCAGCGTCGGCTTTGTGGTGCTTTACGGCAGCCGCATGTTTTTCAGAAGACTTCGCAGCCCCCTCCGCATGTTTTTTATGATGGTGGGCGGCCAGCGCATCTGGAACCACAAGCAGGACTGTTCCGACCAGAAGGATCCGAAACAGGGAAGTGCGGCCTTTGAGGGAATGCATGGGGAGGACAGACTTTCTCATGAGCGCATCCCTGCCAAGGGCCGACGGTTTCGGCAAGTCATCAAAACGGAAAACACATCTCAAATCGTGAGTTGGACCAGAACTTACAGCGCAATGACAGGGTTGTCGCCCGCCAGTTCGAGAAAGCTGACGATCCCTTTGATCGAAACGCCTTCCAGCAGATCTCCAGGCGACACCAAGGCCAGCTTCAGTCCTGTCTCACACACCATGATCGTCGCTCCGAGGTCCATGACAGCGTCGCGAAGTTCTTCAAACCCTGCGATCCCTCTTGAGGCAAGGTCCGAATCAGTGAGGCTGCCCGCCAATCGCGACCAGTCTTTTGTGAATGCCAGAACACTCCGCCCCCCCGCAAAGACCGTGACACTCCGTCCGAGGGAAAGCGCCCCTGCTGCCAACACGAGTGCATAATGGGCGCGCTGCCAGGAATCATCCGCAAGTGTCAGAAACAGGGGTATTTTCATGAAGAAAGATCCCCGTCAGCATGCACCCGACACGCAGGATCACGATACAGCACGAAACGCTGCGATGTTCCTGACAGGGCATCCCAAATGGTAACCTGCGTTTTGTCCCGGCCTTCAAACCCGATGATTTCGCGCATGACTTCGACCGCCATAAGGTTGCCCATCACTCCAGCCGCAGCGCCAAGAACACCGGCTTGTGCGCATGTCGCAGCCTGTGTCTCTTCAGCTGTCGGAAACAGACAACGATAGCAAGGGCCACCCAGTTGTGGTCGGAAAACGGCTAACTGTCCTGAAAAACCCTGCACCGCACCCGCAACAAGTGTGCGTCCCTGACGAACGCAGGCGTCGGAGACAGCAAATCTCGTTCCGAAGTTGTCCGTACCATCGCATATGACGTCGTACCCTGACACGAGATCATCAAGTATCGCATCCGTGGCCTCGAAGGCGTAGGTCCGGATTTTTACGAGTGGATTCATGGCTTTGAGGCGGCTGGCAGCGGCCTCAACCTTGAACTGTCCGATATCCTTCATATCGTAAAGGACCTGGCGCTGAAGATTGCTCAGATCCACACGATCAGGATCCACGATCCCGACATGACCAATCCCCGACGCGGCGAGCTGCTGGAGAAGCGGGGCTCCAAGCCCCCCTGCCCCGATCACGAGCACGGACGCTTTTCTCAGTCTTTCCTGCCCCGTGCCGCCGATCTGCGGGAGCAGGATCTGCCGTGAATACCGCTCGAGTTCATGGTCGGAAAAATTCATGGTCATCAGATAATGATAATTGCTGACTTTGGCTCTTGAAAGACGTTAGCCTCCATATCGTCCATCACTGTCCTGAGCATATCGCGGGACCGGAACAGGGAAGTCGTCATGAAGAACGGTTTTCGCAAAGTCATGCCGCGCGCATGGCAGGGGCTGGGTGTCAGCGCCGGCGCTGTTCTTGCGGCATACGTCGTTTCTCCCTATGTGGCGTTGTGGGATATCGACCGTGCGATGAACGGGAACAACCCCTCACGCCTTGCGCCCCATGTGGACTGGGCGTCTCTGAGCCACTGCCTGAAAGAACAGTTCTCCCCGCCGGTGCCCTCTGAGGATGAACTTCCCGGCTTCGGAAGTTCCTTTGCCGGACAGGCCATCTCGAACGCAATCGATACCCATCTGACACCTGCGACATTGATGACAACGGCGCATCAGATCATGCCGCGAGCTGCTTCAGCCCCAGGGGGGTTGGGAGCATGGAATTCCCTGCATGCTCATTTCGTAAGCCTTGGCAAATTCGAGGCCAGCATGGACCAGCCGGGGCAGACGCCCTTTGTCCTTCATATGAAGTTCGAGAACTGGAGCTGGAAAATCACACGTTTTGAAATGCCAGCGCCAGCACACAGGGCCTGAAGCCTCAGGCCGGGGGAAGATCTTCTTCCAGCACCGTGATGTGAATGGCGTAGGACACCTCGCCTTCGTCCTCATCGCGATGGACTGTCCCGATCACCTCTCCCGAAACTGCCAGCTCGACACTCATGCCCTTGCGGCTCGGCTTGTTAACTGTGAGTTTCGGCGAGCCCAGCAGACGCTGGAGCGTGGTCTGGAGGCGTGTCACCTCTGAGGGGGTCATATCGGCCATGAGGGGCATTCCTGTACTACGAAGAGAACTGCCCTCTACCCCATTGACCGAAACAAAGGAACCCGCTTCCTCTATCCCGCTGTATGATGGTGTTGTAGAAATAGGCCGCTTCACATGTGATTGTGGCTTGGTCAGTTCTTGTTCCGGGCCTGCAGTCTGCCTTCCCATCTGCGCAAAGGAGACATGATGCGCCCGGTTCTTGCACGCATCCTTCTCGCCCTGACATCCACAGCAGCCCTGTCGGGATGCGGTTATTTCGATTCCCGTAATGCCCACAAGGCTCAGATGGAAATGGTCGGCATGACAAGTTATGACCTTCAGGCCTGTGCTGGCATTCCGGGAAGCACGAAGAAGCTCAACGACACGACTGAACTCTGGCAGTATGATGGGACCATGGCGCTTCCGACCATGCCAGCGGATTCCGGCTTCCTCCCTGTACAGTCCGTTATCAGCATCTATCAGTCCACCATGGGCGGAGGCGGAACTACCTGCCGCATGCTGGTGCGTCTGGATCACGACCGGGTTTCCGAAGTTCATTATACTGGAAACGACGACGAATACGTTGGCACGGACGGCATCTGCTCCATTATTACCCGTGGCTGCGCCCGCCAGCGTGAGTCTACGATGCGCCGCGTGAACGGGGGACCTTTCGGACCTGTTTCCGCCTTCCATCCGCCCAGGACGCCTGCACAGAGCGGAACAGCAACCTACTCAGACCAGTCGGGCAAATACGTGCCGAAATTTACCAAGGACGATACACAGCCGGTTATCCAGCCTGTGAAATAAAAAGATATGGGACCGGGACCTGTCAGATCCCGGTTTTTTATGCCTACTCTGAATACCCGTTAATCAAGGCTTTCATTTTGCTGACGGCCGGGCCCAAGCCATTAAAAATGGCCTGACCGATCAGGAAATGGCCAATATTGAGTTCGACCAGTCCTGGAAGAGCGGCCACTGATCCTACATTCGCGTAGGTCAGACCATGACCTGCATGAAGCTCCAGACCGCATGTCGTAGCTGTCTTTGCTGCTCTTTGGAGGCGCTGAAGTTCGTCCGGGCCACCGTGCGCATAGGCTCCCGTGTGAAGTTCCACGACCGGCGCACCCAGTTCCGCCGCTGTCTCGATCTGCGGTGTTTCAGGATCAATGAACAGGGAAACCCTGATCCCCGCGTCTTTCAGCCGAGCAATACGGACCTTCAGATCCTGACGCTGCCCGACGACGTCCAGACCTCCTTCCGTCGTAACTTCCTGCCTTTTCTCTGGGACAAGACAGCAGGCATGAGGCCGCAGGTCACAGGCGATACCGATCATTTCATCTGTAGCGCCCATCTCGAAATTCAACGGCACTGAAAGCGCACGAAGCCGGGGCATATCCGCATCCCCGATATGGCGACGGTCTTCTCTCAGATGGGCCGTAATGCCGTCTGCGCCCGCAGCGATGGCGTATTCAGCAGCCATAACCGGATCAGGAAAGCTTCCGCCCCGCGCATTTCGCAGTGTCGCCACATGATCGATGTTAACGCCCAGACGGATCATCGATTTTTTCCTTTCCGGTGAGTGCTCATTTGGGCTGCGAGCCGGATCGCGGCAAGAAGACTGGAAACATCCGCCACACAAGCGTCCGTAGCAGGCGCAGCAATATCGAAAGCCGTCCCGTGATCAGGCGACGTTCGGATGATGGGTAGACCAAGTGTCACATTGACGCCTTCCGCCATATCCAGCGTCTTGAGCGGGATGAGCGCCTGATCGTGATACATGCAGATGGCCGCGTCATATGTTGGTCTTGCATGAGCGCTGAACATCGTATCAGGCGGGAGCGGCCCGTGACACAGGATACCCCGTTCCCGAAGGCGCTCGATCGCAGGTTTAATAATGGCCTGCTCCTCGTCGCCCATCAGCCCCTGTTCACCCGCGTGCGGATTGAGCCCTGCAATTGCCAGACGAGGCTCGATCATTCCGAAATCGCTTTTCAGAGCCCTGCTGGCTGTTTCAGCTACTTTTACGATGCTGTCCGTTTTCAACGTATCAAGAGCATTACGCAGGGAGACATGGACCGTCACTGGGACGACCCTGAGCTGAGGCGACACCAGCATCATGATCTCCGCCCCAGGTTGATCACACAGAGCTGCAAGGAACTCTGTGTGTCCAGGGTAAGGAAAGCCGGCTGTTGCCAAAATATGTTTGGCGATGGGGTTCGTTACGACCCCCCCCGCCCGTCCGGCAAGAGCATGACGAACCGCCAGACGAATGCTCTCGATCGTCGCGGCTGCATTTCGTGGATCTGGCCGTCCCGGAATAACAGTTGTTTCGCAAAACACGGGCAAGATCGGCAGGCCATGTTCAAAGGCCTTCGCCGTTTCTTCAGGATGCTCGATCCGGACGACGGGGACAGCCTTTTCGATCAGGCGGGGATCGCCAATCCAGAAGAACGTTTCGCCCCTCGCAAGCCGAAGGCGCCGCCATGCCTCGATAGCTAGCTGGGGCCCGATTCCGGCCGGATCCCCGAGCGTGAGTGCCAGTGGCAACGTAGATGGCAGTGCGCCGCCCATGTTTCAGCCTGCATCGGCGAGGGCGGCAAGCACCCTCACCCACGACCGGATGCCCTTATGAAAAGAATCCAGCCCATACTGTTCATTGGGTGAATGGATCCGGTCATCGTTCTGGGCAAAGCCGATCATCAGAGCGTCAAGCCCAAGAGCATCGCGCACTTCTCCGGCAACAGGAATGGATCCCCCGGACCCAACTGTCGCGGCTGGCACGCCCCACTCGTCACTGAGAGCCTTCAGTGCAAGGCCAAGAAAGCGGCTGTCACGGGAAACCTCGAAGCCGGGAGAGCCGCCATGTGCCGTAAAGGTCACAGTGGCATCCTGCGGAAGGGCAGCGCGAATATGGGCCCGGAATGTTTCCCGGATACGGTCCGGGTCCTGTCCGGGAACCAGCCGGAACGAGACTTTCGCCATGGCTTTGGCGGGCAGAACGGTTTTGAAGCCCTCGCCTTCATACCCCCCGGAAATGCCGTTGATCTCACAGCTTGGACGGCACCATGTCTGCTCGATCGCACTGTAGCCTTTTTCCCCAGCCGCTATGGCAAGCCCCGCTTCATGCAGCAGTGAGGCATCATCGGGAAACAGGTGGCTCCACTGCGCGCGGGTGGCAGCTGCTGGTTCCCGGATCCCGTCATAGAAGCCTGGCAGCGTCACACCGCCATCTGCAGTTCGGAGTGTGGCGAGCGCCTGGCAAAGAACGGCAATCGGGTTCGCTGCCGCATTGCCGTAAAGTCCAGAATGCAGATCATGACTGGCGCACTGGATGACGACCTCTTCCGCCATCATCCCTCGCAGAGACGTCGTGATGCCGGGAGTGTTGCGATCGGCCATCGACGTGTCACAGACAAGCACCACGTCCGCCTTCAGTTCGGCGACATTTTCCTTGAGGAAGGGATAAAGATTCGCCCCTCCACATTCTTCCTCACCTTCCAGAAGAACGCTCACCCGGACGGGCAGAGAGCCAGTCACGTCTTTCCAGGCGCGGCAGGCCTCAAGGAAGGTCATGACCTGTCCCTTGTCATCACTAGCACCCCGGGCAACGATGACCTTGCGTCCGCTGGCATCCTCAATCAGGCGTGGATCGAAAGGCGGTGCGTTCCACAGTGTTTCCGGGTCCGTCGGCTGGACGTCGTAGTGACCGTAAAACAGCACATGCGGACGTTCATCCTTACCTTCCGCCGCAGCATCGTGGCCCACAACCATCGGATGTCCCGGTGCGGCCCAGTGCACGTCGCGGAGGGTCGCAGTCATACCGAGATTTTCAAGTGCCTGCTGCATCCACGCAGCGGCTTTACGGCAATCAGCGGCGTGCGCTGGCTGTGTAGAGATGCTCGGTATCCGCAGAATCTCGAAAAGACTGGAAACCGAAGTATCCAGATTGGCATCGACGTTCTGGAGAACCGCATCAAGCGTTCCGGAAGTGACAGTCATATTCTTTCCCATACTCAGTTTTCTGGCGGCCCGAAGCACGGACGTGGAGACCTCATCAAACAGTCACCTTCTCCATATTCTTTCCGGTATCGCGGAATTATTCTTTCCGGTATCGCGGAATTCCCTTACCTGCTGTCTGCCGGAAACCGGCGGGGTTGCAGCCTGATCGGTGCCGGAGAAAGACCAGCACTCGCCTCCGTAACCTTCTGGTGCCTCAGTGTTCCATGCGACACCTCGACAGGCGTTGTTCCAGCCGCCTGTGAAAGGACTCCTCTGAGCGAGTCATAAAATCCTGAATTTGACGCCTCGTCGCGCATCAACTCCTGGGCGGACCGACTGATCGTGTTCCAGAGATCCATGTCCGTATAAAGCCGGATGATAGTCTGGGCAAAGCGGTCAGCCTCGCAGAAGCCACCCGAAAGACAGGTCTGACCATCTTCCCAGCCCAAGGTCTGCCGCACCGTCTCAGACAGAACGGCCGGCAGCCCGGCCGCGGCTGCATCGAATATTTCACGGGGAGCCGGAGCCAGGACCCGCGATGGTTCCACCAGAACCCGCCGTGATCGATAAAGCGCCTGAAGGTCCGTCTCGTCCCGAAATGCTTCCAGACGACGGTATCGCGTAAAGGCGGAGAGATCGACGGTGTCGGCCCTGTACCCCGCGAGGAGGACAGTCGCTTCCGGTGGCAGTCCCTGGTCGAGCTTCATCAGCACTTCATGGACAAACCAGTGCAATCCGTCATGCACCGCGTCCCCGCCGGTATGGACAGGAAGAACCAGCAGGATACCCGACCGCTCATCGAAAGAAGGCGAAAATTCCGGCAGGGTCGGCGGAGCGCCAAGAATACTGACGTTCGTTCGGCCCAAGTTCTCTAAATTGATCTTATCTTCGAGCGTCCCTGCGACAAGCGCCTGCATCATCCAGGCGTGATCAATATCCAGTTCGAGGTCGTCGAGAAGCAGTTCGCGGTCATTCAACGCTCCAACGAGCCTGCGGTAGTGGGACTCAGTTGAGTGGCTGCCATGGACATCCGCTATCATCCCCAAGCGCGGCAGAGCCCGGGGATTCTCTTTCAGGGTCGGACCAACACGTTGCAATGCTTTCGTGCCAGCAATCCATATATAGTCGAAACACCCCTCCCGATCGCGCAGGAATTCGGCGAGTTCGGACAGATCGGAATCATCCATCAGTTCGATTTCGGAAGGGAAATCAATCGCGGTTGCCACACAGTCATGCAGACTGCCATCAAGTGGAAAAACGGTAACCTGATATCCGAGTGTACTGAGCGCGATCAGCATATCTCGATGACGCAGATAAGGGGTTCCCAGAACCGTATAGGGAAGCCGTTCACACAGAAAAAGCACAGCGGGCGCGCCACTGGCCGAGCGAGCCCGCATGAGGTTAGTGCCCGAAAGAGGCTGTCGGGACAGAAGTCCTGCAAAACGCCGCGTCAGCCATGCTGCGTTTCGGCCCCGAAGCTCCGGCAAAATGGCGGGTTCACCCGCAGACCGGTCGAGAACATCCGGATCATACAGGATTTTCCCTCCTGCCTGCCGCAGTGAACAGCATATGGCGAGCATCTCGGATTCTGAACCGATACAGCCGGTAGTTAACTGGCTGTACGCATGAAGTGCGGGACGCCGACAGAACAGCAGACCACCACTGAAACCATCAACCCACCGACGAAACGCAATTTCGGGTTCATTCGCGCGAAGCCCCATGCCGAACGGTGTGAAAGATCCGTCGCGCCACAGAACGGTTCCCGCCTCCCTCACGCGTCCATCCAGCCCAAGTGACTGTCCGCCCACAACAACGACGTTGGGATCGGAAAAAGCTTCAAGCGCAATTTTTAGAACGCCAGGGAAAGGCTGCACGCCGGCATGGACCAACAGCACGATCTCAGCCGTGGCAAGCTCAAGTCCAAGCGCCATCTGCTCAGCATGGGTCGTCCGATAGGGTGGTCTCAGGATATGGATCCCGCGGACAAAACGCTCGATCTGTGCAGTTTCATCAGTAGAGCCGGCATCGATCAGAATGACCTGAAGACTCCGGTCACTGTTTGCATGAAGGGCCGCGAGAGTAGCAAGGGTTTCCTGAAACTGATTTGAGACCGGGATAATAACGGTCACGTCAGGCAGAACGGCGGGCCGAAAATCGAGTGGTGCGCGAACAAGCGAGGGTACAAGTGTCTGGGCCCGCTGCAGATCCAATCGCTGGCACTGTTCAACAGAGAGCTGAACGAGAGGTTCTGCGACAACCGTTCCCTGAGACTGTACCCAGAGGGCGAAAATATCGGGGACGTCAGATCGGCGCAGTTGCCGTTGCACGCCGCTCTGCTTTACAAAATCTGCAAAGTCCACACCGTTCTGGGGCTGACGTTGCTCGGCAATACCGAACCGGATGAAATGCTCATAACCGTTCCGGAAACTTCCGTTGGCAACGATATTACCAACGTCAGGATAACGCTCAGTGTAGAAGCTTTCGCTAAACCAGGGGTTTGGATCATATGCGGCAGGATTGCCGTTCGTGAGGTAATGGTGAAGCGGGCTTTGATACCTGTTATGGGCAAGTGCCTCCGCGACGTCCGGATAGCGTTCAAGGTACCACTGCGGATCGAAATACCATGAGCTACGCCGACGGCCGGCAGCGGAGAATCTGATGAACTGGAAAAAATCACCAATCCCAAAATCGTAATGCTGTCGTTCGGCCATGCTAGCAGCACGAAACACCGCGGGATCGAAGAACTGATGGGACTTGCGATGCTCCTGATCCCCGATCGCAAGATAGTGGTCGTATCCGTTACAAAAGCCCTGGGACACAAGCACATGCGGGCTTAGGTCCGGATTGCAACTGAAGTAGTTTTCTTCTGAAAAAAGCCAGTGGGGAGAGCGGCTCCTGAATCCACTTTCGCAGTAATGCAGAAAACCGCTGTCAAAGATCCCTAGGCTGATCCCTTCGCGTACATCCGGATTCTGACGAAGATACCACTCCTCATCAAAAAAACGGTTCGGCGAAAAGCCTGCTCTTGCACCCTTTTCTCTCCAGTGACGTTCCAGGCCTTCATCGCTCAGATCAAGGTTTGCCGCTTCCCCACTGTCTTTCGCTTCTTCCCGCAGACGCGAGCCATAGCGGATCCGGTACCAATCCGCATCAAAAGCGGCCCACAGGGGCGGCCGGTCACCCGCAAAGGCGGGGGAGGCAAGAATATGATCTTTCATTGATGCTCAATCCCTGAGAGCTGCCTGCAGAGCGTTCTGAAATTAGCGCTGCTGTTGGCGGCGACTTTGCCAGAGCGCGTGAAAGTCTATGGGCTGGATATTCGGCGACGGAAATCCAGCTTCGCGGATCACTCCCAGAAGAGCACTTCGTGCCGGTGGGAAAAGGAAGCGTGGCGCTTCGACAAGAAGCAGGGGTTCAACCGCATCCTGGGGAATACGCCCCGTCAGGCCGAAGAGACCCGCATACGCCAGACTGACCTCATACAAGACCTTTGGGTTGGGTACGCCCTCGGACGGCGCATTTTCCAGTCCCTGCGCCCTGATCACGAGACTGACTTCAAAGGTGGGTTGATCTCCCAGCTGGCGACCTGTGACGTCAACCGTCATCCCGATATGTGGCTGGGGAGGAAGCTCACGATAGATATCCGGCGTGTTCTGCACGTCAATGGACATCATCCGCAGATACTGGGACCCGACGATGAGAGACGATGTTGAAGGCAGGGAATCCGCCACGTCAAGGCTTTCAGACCCGCCTTTCACGCTGTCGGTATATGTCTGGTCCATCGGCTTGCATCCTCATGCGGTCATCAAATCATTCATTTCGTATTGCACTGAAATGCAAGGAAATGTGGCACCTTCTACTCTGTCACGATGTGCCCGTTTTGACCAGCTGTGCAGTATTCATATGAGACGCCCACACAGAGCACCCAGCGCAGGGAGTGGCGCCCAGTTCCGGGGCAGATCCGATCGACGGATCTGCTCGACGCGATAAACCGGGGCGGTGACGCGCTCGCTACGCATGAACGCTCCGTAAGTTCGAACCTGATCGACACGCCATACATGGTCGGCTTCCGCTTCGGACCGTGTCGCATATACACTAGCAATCACGGTCCGTTTTCCCTGCACCGCGATAACGGCCCAGAAAGTGTCACTTTTTGGCAGTTGTGGGCGGAACGGGATGATTTCAGACACCACAGTCCCTTTCAGTGTTACGTTGGGGATGATATCGCCATCCTCCACAATATCAGCACAGCCTATGATATCATCAGGCACAGGACATCATGATTGCTGACCGGGAATCAATCTTCCTGTCCGTGCGTGTTGTTGCGCCACAGAAGGCACGATAGGACCATGTTCATGCTCAGACTGCTCATCCTCATCATTTTCCTTGCAGCCCTGATCGTATTTGCCCTGAGCAATACGGATCTCGAACCCATCTGGCTCGTCTCGTTCGGATGGCATCTGTCCATCGGAACGCTGGTCCTTGGCGTGGGTGCGCTTGCTCTCCTGCTGGGCTTCCTGATTGGCCTGATCGGCGACATGCAGCAGCGTTCGCGGGCGCGTCGTGCGGAACAGCATGTACGGACGCTCGAAAGCCAGCTCGTCGAACTTCATCAGCGTCTGGATCGTCTTCAGAACCAGCCGGCCGCCCCTCTACCCTCCGCCTCCCCTGTTTCGCCTGCACAGAAGGTCTAACCCTGACCATGTCCCGTCGAACACGATTGATCGCCGCTCTCGACACAGCGTCTCGCACCCAGGCTCAGAACTGGGCCAACAGTCTTAAAAACGATGTCGATGCCATCAAGCTGGGCCTGGAGTTTACGTATGCCTGCGGGCTTGACGCTGTACGGTCGGTCTCAGAAGGGCACAGGCTTTTCCTTGACCTGAAACTGCACGATATTCCACATACAGTTGCATCGGGTCTCGCAGCGCTGACCCCACTTCGTCCTGCCCTCACGACAATACACGCGAGTGGAGGAGCTGAAATGATTGCCCGTTCCCGGGAGGTGCTTGAAAAGGCATTTCCGGAAGAAAACTCCCGGCCGCAACTTCTCGCAGTCACGGTTCTGACCAGTATGAACGCTGAAGGCCTGCGTGAAATCGGCGTCGACGCTACACCGCAGGAACAGGTTATCCGACTTGGGAAACTGGCTGTCAGTGCCGGTGCCGACGGCCTAGTGTGCTCGGCACATGAAATCGCACCGCTCCGTGCAGCGTTGGGCGACGGCCCTGTTCTGGTTGTGCCTGGCATTCGACCTGCAGGCAGTGCAACCGATGACCAGAAACGGATCATGACACCCCGTCAGGCCGCTCAGGCAGGGGCGGACTGGATCGTCGTAGGACGACCAATCACAAAGGCTCCGGATCCTGTACAGGCCGCCAGAGCAATCATGGACGAACTGGCAAGCGCATGACGGGCATCAAGATCTGCGGGATCCGTGACGTCGCCACCATAAGACTTTGCGCGGATCTGAAGGTCGACTGGGTAGGTTTTGTATTTTGTGAAAACTCCCCCCGGTACATCTCCCCTAATGATGCCTTGCATCTTCATCGCTGTATCCCCGCGCACGCCGAGGGCGGCCCCGCCCGCGTTGGGCTTTTCGTTGATGCTGACGACGCCTTCATCACAGAGGTTCTGAAAAACACGCCGCTTGATGTTCTCCAGATCTACGCTCCGCTAGCTCGTTCGATCGAAATCCAGTCGCGCTTTGACCTCCCTGTCTGGCGGGGATGCGGAATAGCCACCCGTTCCGATCTCCCGACAAATCGTGATCTTGCGGGCTATGTCATTGAGGCCCCACGCCAGAAACATGATCAGCATCCAGGTGGGCACGGCCGCTCCTTCGACTGGTCACTCTCCAAAGAGTGGATTCCTCCTACGTTCTGGATGCTTGCTGGTGGCCTCACCCCTCATAATGTTCAGGATGCCATCCAGAAAAGCGGCGCCAGTGCGGTTGACGTATCATCGGGAGTAGAAATTCGCCGGGGACAAAAATCTGCTGAACTCATTGAAAAATTTGTCCAGAACGCCCGAAAGGGACTTGATCTCGGCCAGAAGGTCTCGTAAACACCGCCTCGCTCGACAGGAGAGATGGCCGAGCGGCTTAAGGCGCACGCTTGGAAAGCGTGTGTACGTTAATAGCGTACCGAGGGTTCGAATCCCTCTCTCTCCGCCAGTCTTCAAAAATACCAATGAAATCAGTCAGTTAGATGGTGTGAGCGTCACTTGCCTTTCACCTTGCGTCACCTGTCCAGCGTCACCAATTTGGTTGCCTGATCGGTAGCTTGTTCCTGCCCTCACCTG
>NZ_BJVA01000009.1 GCF_007988905.1 Gluconobacter kanchanaburiensis NBRC 103587 | reverse complement strand
AGGGGCTTATGACCGAATCAGAAGCATCGCGCAAGAGGGATTTTTCAATTCAACAGCAATATCTTCTTTCATTCTCCCAACGGAAATCTGCGCACTTGCACACAGAGCCAGCGCATCCGATCTTTCAGGTAACTTTCCTTCCTACTGAGGCGGTTCCCTTGCCATGAGCAGCACATTCGACGAACACCTGATCGGGCAGTCTCCCGCAGCCGCGCAGGGCGCCGAAGCCGTAACCATTATCGATGCCGATCAGTCCACCTTCATGGCCGATGTCGTCGAAGCGAGCCGAACCCTCCCGGTTCTCGTGGATTTCTGGGCCCCGTGGTGCGGGCCATGCAAACAGCTCACGCCTGTTCTGGAAAAGGTTGTTCGTGCCGCTGGTGGACGCGTCCGGCTCGTCAAGGTTGACGTGGAAGCCAACAAGGCGCTGGCCGCACAACTCGGGCAGCTTGGCCTGCCCCTGCAATCGATTCCCGTCGTGGTCGCGTTCTGGAAAGGTCAGGTTCTGGATCTTTTCCAGGGAGCCCAGCCGGAAAGCGAGATCCGCCGGTTCGTGGAATCGCTGCTCAAGCTGGCCGGGGATGTCATGCCCGCTACCGAAATCCTGACCGCCGCACGGCAGGCCCTCTCGGAAGGCGCCGCTGATCAGGCTGCCGCCCTCTTCTCGCAGCTTCTGGAGGCCGAACCCGAAAACCCCGACGCATGGGGCGGCATGATCCGCGCGCTGATTGCGCTCAAAGAACCGGAAGCTGCCGAAGACGCATCCGCCCAGGTGCCCGCAAAGCTGGATGCACATCCCGAGATTACAGGCGCGCGCACGGCGCTGGCCCTTTTTGTCGAAGGCACAAAAGCCGCGTCCGAACTTGATACGCTCCGTCAGCAGGTCGCTGCCTCGCCGGATGATTTCGATCTGCGGCTCCGTCTTGCGACCGCACTCAACGGAGCCGGGTATCGGGCGGAGGCCGCCGAGACTCTGCTAGACATCCTGCGCAGAGACCGCGAGTGGAATGACGGCGCAGCAAAGGCGGAACTTCTGCGCTTTTTCGAGGCATGGGGCCATACCGATCCCGAGACCCTGGCCGCCCGACGCAAACTCTCTTCCCTGCTGTTTTCCTGAGCCGATGACCGAAACGTCTGATGTTCCATCCCCTGATTCGGCTCCTGAACCAGCCCGGCGCGCGCCACCGCTGACGGAGCTAACCCTCGCGGATATCCCGCCACGGGTCGGCCTTTTTCCGCTTTCTGGTGCGTTGCTCCTGCCGGGTGGACATCTGCCGCTTCTGGTCTTCGAACCTCCTTATGTAGCGCTGCTGGAAGATGCTCTGGCAGGCCGGCGCATGATCGGCGTCATCCAGCCCCTCATGGATCCCGATGCGGACGAGCATCCTCTGCTTTACCGAACCGGAACACTGGGCCGCATCACGGAATTCACCGAACATGTGGACGGAACGTTTTCCGTCACCCTTCTGGGGATTTCACGCTTTCGGCTGATCCGGGAAGCGCCGACGGATCTCGGCTGGCGTGAAGGCATCATCGACGCCACACCGTTCGCCGCCGATCTCGTCGAGGAAGATCCCCTCCCCATCAACCGGGATCTTTTGCTGAACGGGCTGAAAACCTATCTCGATTCCCGCGATCTTCAGGCAAGCTGGCCCCTGATCGAAGACATGGATGACGAGACACTTCTTGTTGTGCTGCCAATGCTGGTGCCGTTCACCCCCGTCGAAAAGCAGTCGCTCCTTGAGGCCATGACGCTTGATGAACGCGCAGGCCTCTTGCTGGATCTTCTGGAGAGAGGCATGGATAAATCATGACGACTGAACTTGACCCCCGCCTCCTGTCCCTTCTAGTCTGCCCCGTAACCAAAGGTCCTCTGACCTACGACCGGGAAACCCAGGAACTTATCAGCCCCCGGGCAAAACTTGCCTTTCCGATCCGTGATGGCATTCCGGTCATGCTGCCTGAAGAAGCACGCCCCCTCGAGGCCTGACACGACGACCCCTCAGGCCTTTCCGGACTGAGGGAAGCTTTTCAGGGCGATCCTTCGGGACCCGTTTTCCTGTGTGGATTTCTCATACCCGCAGGAGACCTGAAATCCGCGTGACCGTTTCACCGCCCACCCAGATTTTATCCTTCTGCCTGTCGATAGATATCCGGCCTGTACGCCCGAGACAGGTGCCCTGACTCGCCACGTAATGGTCAGGCGCGTAGCCCGCTGCGATCAGCCACTGAGCTAGTCCGGCATTCAGGCTGCCTGTCACCGGATCCTCATGAACACCGGTGCCCATGGCAAATGCCCGCACCTCGAACAGTATGTCTTTTCCATCCGTGGCCGCATCCCAGGGACCAATCACACCAATGCTCAGATCGGCCAGAGCTGCATAATCCGGCTCCAGCGCCAGAACCTCTTTCCGCGAGCCGAGCAGGATGGAAAGCCAGCCTGGACCATTATCCGTCCATGCGGCATCCCGGATGGATGCGGGAGAAATCTTCAACCCATCCGCCACCTTCTTCAGAAGATCGCTTTCTACTGCCCCCGAACGCAGCAAAGGGGGAGCAGAAAAAGCGAGCTGGCCGGCCTCCCGCCGGACAGGCACAAGTCCCAGACCGCATTCCTGTATAACAACCTCGCCACGCGGCTGCCCTCCGGCACTGAGCCATGCGTGACAGCTCCCCAGTGTAGGATGTCCAGCAAATGGCAGCTCTGTCTGCGGCGTAAAAATACGGACGCGATAATCTGCTTCAGGGGTCGTTGGCCGCAGCAGAAATGTCGTCTCGCTGAGATTGGTCCAGTTTGCGAAAGCGGCCATCTGTTCAGTCGTCAGAGCGTCTGCGCCAAGGACAACAGCAACCGGATTGCCTTTGAACGCGACAGATGAAAACACATCGACTTGCTGAAACCGTAATTCCGTCATCATGCGATCTGCTTCTGGAACTTGAAAAATACCCAGCCAACATATCATAACTGCATCGCAGTGACGCAAAGCTGCTTTACACTCCAAATCTTCTCCGACCCGCTCTCGCAGACCTGAAAAGATCAGCAGCGGGAGTCTTCATTCCTGCGAAAAACGGCTCTAACCCTGCCCCAAATGTCAGAACGACATGCGCTGAAAATCAGACCCTCTCTACGGACCCATTCGCCGTCGGCGCTCTGGCGCCGGACAGGGCTCGCGCGGGCGCACTTGACGATCTCTGTCTCACCTTGAAATTCCTCACGACCCGCGTCAGTTCCCCGGCGTCTCCGACCAGCTTCTGACTGGCACTGCTGGTCTGATGAACGATGGAGGCATTGCTCTTGGTAACACCTTCAAGCTGCGTCGTACTGGCATTGATGTCCATGATACGCCGCGCCTGCGCTTCGGCTCCGGAAGCGATCTGTCCAACGGCTGCTCCCAGACGCTCGACGGACGTGCTGATATTGCCAAGCGCAGTCCCGGTTTCATCCACCATCTGAACACCGCGCTGCACATCCTGCATGCTGCTCGCGATGAGAGACTTGATTTCCTTGGCTGCCGTCGCGGAACGCTGTGCCAGCGCCCGGATTTCCTGCGCGACGACGGCAAAGCCCCGGCCCGCATCCCCGGCATGTGCTGCCTCAACGCCGGCGTTCAGGGCCAGAAGATTGGTCTGGAACGCAATCTCGTCAATGACACCGATAATCTGCACGATCCGGTTGGAGGACGACGAAATCTTGGCCATTGCCTCGACTGTCTTTGAAACGATATCGCGACCCTGTTCCGTCTCCTGACAGCAGTCGGCCACAGTCGTATCAGCCTGGCGGGCCTCTTCGGCGACTTCCTTCACCGAAGACGTCAGTTCCATAATATTGCGCGCCACGGCAGCGAGAGCATCCACCTGTTCGGCAATCCGGCAGGTGATGTCTTCGGTGGAGCCACTAATCTCACGTGCACGCTGTTCCACAACACCCGAGGTCTCCCGCACAGCGTGCACGATCTGACCGAGACCTTCGCAAGCCTTGTGAAAAGCGGAACTCATGCGGGTCGAACCGTTTTCGAGCTCCGGATCGATCTGCTGCACCAGATCGCCTCCCGCCATTCGCTCGAGCGCATCCGCCAAAGCATCGGAAAGCGCTGCAAGACTCTGGATACGCTCCCCCTCCGCACGCGAACGCTCGCGGACATCCAGATTCTGGGTATAGGTCTCGAGCCCAAGCTCCATATCGAGCAGACCGCAGCGGATCAGCAGACCGATCTGTGCAGCGGCTTCTTCCGAAGACGTCCCTTTGGCAGGCCGTCTCATCAGACGATCCAGAAAACTACGGTGCGGCTCGGGCCAATACTGGCGCAGGAGGTCCGTCACCATCCCTTCAATCAGCAGAGCGTAGCCGCCCACATACCACTGCGGCTTGAGGCCGATACGGGCATGCGTATTACCAATTGCACGGGTGCTTTCGACATAATCCGCACCGAAATCCCCCTCTAGAATCCTCTTCCAGTGCTTTTCCTGCTGGTTTCTCGCACCAAGACGATGCTGTTCGCTGGAGAAGAAGCGGCTCAGGGTTGGCGTCTGATGGATGCGACCGTAAAAACGGTCAAGCGCAGACCCCAGAACCCGCAGCGCCTGCGGACGGATTCTGGCCAGATGGGCTTTCTCAGCTGCGCCGATGCCAAGAAAAAGCAGTCGTTCGGCAATATCTGCCTTCACCTGCTCAGTCATAGTCAGAATCTCCAGAGCGTGGATTTAGCGCGGTGTCAGGACAGAATCCTTACCACGCCAATAGTTACGCAATCATGAAGACAGACCGCCCACCACGAAGTGCTCGCCCGGGCTTAAGGTCAGGCTCAGCTTGAGGAGCTGTTCTTGCCGTACGAAACTTCAGTATCGGGTGTTGCCGGGTGTGGAGCGATATCGACACTTCCTCCCTGCCCCCCAAACGACATTCCATTTCCTGAAGCACTAGTCGCAGACTCATGCGAAGACTGTGCGGGATCTTCCGCACCCGGCGGCATGGGCATCACAGGGGCATCATCGGCATATGACATCCCGCTGGCCTGCCGGTGGTGATGGGCATGTCCTCCATGCCCGGGGGCAGCGCCAGGGGGTGGGAGGGCCGCCATATCGGGTGACGGGCCGCTGAACATCGAGCCACATGCCGTCATGGCAAGAAATGACAGCATGAGGAAAGGGGAAACAAAGCGCATAGGCTGTACATAGCACTTTTCAGCGGTTGACGCATCCCTTTGCGGAATGGGACACAGCGCGTTCCGTCTGTCGCCCACCCTTTTTTTAGCGATAGGTCCAGCAAGGATGTATTCTTGATGTTCGAAGGCCGGATTACTTCCCCCGCCACACGGCGCCGCGCCTGGTGGGACAGTCTGTTCGTAGACCATTCCATTTTCCGACTGGGCTGGACCAATCTCTCGCC
This sequence comes from Gluconobacter kanchanaburiensis NBRC 103587, assembly GCF_007988905.1. GTDB lineage: Bacteria > Pseudomonadota > Alphaproteobacteria > Acetobacterales > Acetobacteraceae > Gluconobacter > Gluconobacter kanchanaburiensis. The sequence goes on along the minus strand of NZ_BJVA01000009.1, from coordinate 116,353 downwards.
CGTCGTGCCGGGCAAGGTCTGGCGATGCAATCACCCGACGCCATCCCGCCTGCGCAGCCTTACACGTCGGCTGCATCTGAAAACCCTCGTGAACCTACGCGGACATCGCAAATGTGGCTCCGACGCCCTGTCACGGGGGGCCAGTGCAAAACTCGGGCTGATGCATCTCGATATGGCTTTCGAAAGCCGTGGCGCGCCGCATCGCGACCGGATCCTGCGCTTTTACGACATGTATCAGACGCTGGCCTTCCCCATGCTCATGCACTGTAAATCCGGTGCGGATCGTGCAGGTCTGGCTTCCGGACTAGTTCTGATGTTCGAGGGCGGCTCGGCTCAGGAGGCGTTGGGCCAGTTGCACTGGCGGTTCGGCCACTTCAACCGTTCCCGAACCGGCATTCTGGATGCCTTTTTCCTGCGCTATCAGAAAGAAGCCGAAGGACGCCTGCCGTTCATGGACTGGGTCCGCGACGAATATGACGAGGATCGCCTGCGGGCTGATTTCAAGGCTGGAAAACTGGCATCCTTCGTGAATGACAGCATCCTGCGCCGGGAATAAGGCCCGGGGCGGACGTTCAGTCTGTTTTTGGATCCGTCGGGCCAAGGGAGCGGATCAGGTCCAGCATCCGCTTGCGCACCCCAGCGTCCGGAATGCGATAATAAGAACGGACCAAATCAACTGTTTCGCGACGACTGAACAGGGCAGCCTCATCTACAGGCAGATCGAACAACCTTGGGGGTGGCGCACTGACCAGCGGACCAGTGGGGGCCGGCGACCGTGAGGCTCCCCCGAAAGCGGCCTGTGTCTCGGCAAAACCCGTCACAGGAAACGACGAAGAAGGCGACGTAAAAGCCGGACTGCCGGATGAAACTGGAAAATTCCGAGAGGTATTCGACGTCGGGCGGCTATCCTGCGGTTCATGCATGTCATCGAAAAAGAAGCCGATCGGCACGTCCAGAACCTGAGCCAGATCGTACAGACGACTGGCACCGACCCGGTTCGCACCACGCTCATATTTCTGAATCTGCTGGAATGTCAGCCCCAACGCTTCGCCCAGCTTTTCCTGCGACAAACCCATAAGGGTCCGACGCAGCCGAATACGGTTGCCAACATGGACATCAACCGGACCAGCAGCAGCGGAACTGCGGGAATCGGGCCGAGCTCGATCTTGAGGGAAAGGTTCTTTTTCTGACACGTAGAAATAGTTAACAAAACAACCCCAGATTGTCAATGTTAACCTTTTAGCGTCTCAACAACTTATCCGGGTCCTAAATCCGGCGCATCCGACGAAATGGAAACACTGATGCAATCATGCACAGAAGCGAGAGCAACAACGGCGTGGCGCGACCAAACCGGGAAAACACCGTCGGAGGGAGCGGGGACGGAGTATCACTGACCAGAACACCCGCCCGCCCCCATCCCAGACGCGCCGTCTCATGACCGGTTGCATCATAGATGGCAGAAATCCCGGTATTATTAGCAAAAACGACCGGCAGTCCTTCTTCCACGGCCCGCATTCGTCCGGTAGCAAGATGCTGGCGGGGACCGGCACTGTTGCCGTACCAGGCGTCGTTTGAAATGGTGACGAGCCAGTCGGGACGATCATTACGGGCCGTGACGGAGCCAGAGAAAATGATCTCGTAACAGACCATCGGGCCTACACGCCCCAGACCCGGCAGATCCCATGTCTTCAGGCCTGGTCCAGGCGTCAGGACGCCGGGCAGGACGTTGAACGGTAGAATCCAGGGCTGATATTCACCGAACGGAACCAGGCGACTTTTGTCATAGATGGCCGCGATGCTGCCATCAGGAGCGACCGCGATCAGGCTGTTATACCAGTTCTTGCCGGACTCCCGATCCGAGCCTACCAGAGCCGGGGCACCGTCAGCGGCGCGGGCGATCATCTGCCGAGCGAGCGTGTCTTCGTCCAAGAGACCGGGAAAGCCGGATTCCGGCCAGATCACCACAGGTGATCGGCCACCCTGCGCATAGGCTTTCTGCACGCCCTGTGCCGTCAAACTCAGATAGCGACGGAAATTGCCGACCGCATCCGCATGGCTGATGACTTCAGCTTCCGGCACGTTGCCCTGCACCAGAACAGCACGGGGATTGGTGATATTCAGGGGCGTTGCAGAGGACAGACGCCATGCGCCCGCACCGATCCAGACCACGCAGACTGCCAGCACCGCAAGGGCCGCGCGCCTCCCGCGAAACACCGCAAGCGAACCAAGAACGAGAGCCAGAGACAGCCCGTCCACACCCAGAACGGCTGCGGGTTGGATCAGAACATCTCCGGCAAGACCCGGCAGCTCAAGATCGCTCCCCAGCGGATTCCACGGAAACCCCGAGAACATGAAGACGCGCCCCATGTCCATAACCGTCCAGCTTCCTGCGAACATCAGCACCCGTCGCCATCCAGGCGGCACCACGCGGCACAGCACGGCCGGAACACAGATAAACGGGGCGATCAGCAGCGAAACGCCAGGAGACGCAAACGGCACGACCCACCAGAACTCGTAAACGCGCGTCAGGATCGCATTTGTCAGCCAGTAGAGGCCGACCGTATGAAAACCCATCCCGAACAGAAACCCGCACCATGCCGCCTGCCTCCACGACCGAGCGTCTTCCGACACGCGATACAGGACCATCAGCCCCACAGGCAGCAGAAACAGAAAATGAACCGGAGGAAGGGAGAGGGCTGCCAGCCCTCCGGCAAGCAGCATCAGTCCGGCGAGCCGCCAGCCGCGGACAGGGAGGGTCGAAATCATGGGAGAACCGTCCGGCTGACGAAGGGGCTAGAACAGAAAACAGCCGGACCTGAGGGATCCAGCTGCGACAAGACTGTCAGTCGAGGGCGTCGCGCAGACGGCGTTCGTAATGGCGGTAATATTTGTCCGCCAGAAGCTCGCTTTTCACCAGAACGGCGACATCCGTGGTGTTGAACTGCTCGTCCACGACCGCACCATCACCAACATAACCTCCCAGACGCAGATAGCCTTTGATCAGCGGCGGCAGCTTGTTGAGGCACGCACGGTAATCCAGCACATGCGGGTCGGTCCGCTGCATTTCCACATAACGATCCGGCAACGCGCGAATACGCAGTGCCGGCGGGGCCAAATGGTTATGGTGCATGTAGGTAAGCTGGTCAGCTAGGGCATCAGGATCTGTGCCCGGAAGACTACCGCAGCCGAACAACACGTCGATCCGGTGCAAGAAGATGTAAGACGCAATCCCACGCCACAGAAGCTGCATCGCGGACCTACCACGATACTCTTTCGCCACGCAGGACCGTCCGACTTCAAGCAGACGACCGGGAAATTCTGTCAGGGTGGAAATGTCGTATTCAGAAGACGTATAGAAACGTCCGATTTTTTCGGCGGCATCAGATCGAAGCAGACGGTAAGTACCAACAACCCCTGCGGCACCGGGCCCCTTGGCATGGTCGATGACCAAAAGGTGATCGGCGGCTTCGTCGAATTCATCCACGTCGCGTTTGGTGCGGAACGCCCGTTCATCCGGATGGGCGCCGAGTTCTTCAAAGAAAACCCGATAGCGCAGGGCCTGGGCTGCATCGCGCTCTTCTTCGGTCTCGGCAATACGCACGCCCAGCGTACCACCACGCAGTTCCTGAAACCCGCCTTCACGGTTCAGCGACAGGGTGGAAAGCGTCTCCATCTGGCGCAGGGTTTCTTCGCTGCTGGACAGCGCATGCGGAGCGGAAATAGGGGTGCCAGCCGGTTTGGAGGTCATGATCCGCTCTTGTTCCTGTTCTCGGGGAGAGAGTTTTGCCTGTCCTCGGGCTCGGCACGCCGTCCAAAAAGCTCGATCCGGTGGGAAACGAGATCGAATCCAAGTCGTGCGGCAAGCTGCGCCAGCAGACGCACAGGCTCTTCGTCCTCGAACTCGATGACGCGACCACTATCCACATCAATCAGGTGATAGTGATTGCCGCTGTCACTGGCTTCGTAACGTGCGCGACCGCCACCGAAATCGCGGCGTTCGAGAATGCCTTTCTCCTCGAGAAGACGAACCGTCCGATAGACGGTTGCCACGGAAATGCGGCTGTCGATCTCGGACGCACGGCGATAAAGCTCTTCCACATCCGGATGGTCGTCGGCCACGGACAGGACATGCGCGATCACACGTCTCTGGCCGGTCATTTTCAGGCCGTTTTCCACGCACAGGCGGGCAATATGCGAATCATCTGGCACAGGGGAGGAAGGAGCCTTCCGATTCCCTGGGCTGCCACGTCTCTCAGCGGTTTTCGTATCTGCGACCATATCAGCGGCCTAGCCGAAAAACAGGCTTGTTGTCCAATCCATGGAGCCTGTCGGCTTTCCCTGTCGCCGGGATGAAGAGACCGGCGACAGGAAAATAAGGCTCTCAGTCTTCGCGACGACGGCCGAGGCCGATCTTGCGGGCCAGCGAGGAACGGTGGTTCGCATAGTTCGGAGCCACCATCGGGTATTCCGGCGGCAGGCCCCAGCGCTCGCGGTATTCCTGCGGCGTCATGTTGTAAGCGGTCTTGAGGTGACGGCGAAGCAGCTTCAGCTTCTTTCCGTCTTCAAGGCAGATGATGTAGTCCGGGAAAACCGACTTGCGTGGCGAAACGGCCGGCACAGGCTTTTCAACAGGAGCCTCTTCCGGAACGTTCACCGTTGCAAGAGAGTCATGGACGGACCGGATCAGGGCCGGAAGAGCGTCAGCCGGAATATCGTTGTTCGATACATAGGCCGTGACGATCTGCGCGGTCAGCTGATGCAGCTCGGGGGCATTTGTCTCTTGCGACATTGTTATCAAGTCCTTCATCTTTGAACGGAAGAGCATCTAGCAGTCATGAATTGCTCCGTTCAAGCATAAAAAGAAAGAAACATCCGCGTGACAGAAAATGAAACATTTTTCATAGATATAACTGAAAAAAAATGCCCGATGACCACAGTATATGTTCGGGTAAAACTGGATTCCATGACTTCCGGACAGAGACTTGAAGTCCGGCTTCGCGGAACAGAAACAAGGAAAAACGTTGGAGCGTCAGTCCGGGCACTGGGTCACGTAATTCTGGCAGATTTTCTTGTTGCGGAAGGGTCTGATCTTTACTGCCTGACGGTCAGACGCTGCTAGAAATCAGAACCAGAGCATCACTGCCGTCCCTGTAATAACCACGACGCAGACCAGCTTTTACGAAACCGCATTTCCCGTACAGTGCAATGGCATTCCTGTTACAGACTGCCACTTCCAGAAATACTGTACCTTTGCCCTGAACGCGCTGCACAAGCGCGCGACCGACCCCACGACGCCGGAATGCCGGAGCGACAGCGAGTGTCAGGATTTCAGTCTCATCCAGAACCGTTCGCGACAGAATAAAACCCACAGGCTCCTGTTCTGAGAGGACAAGGAGAGCTTCCGTTCCCGGGCTGGAGAGCAGAGCGGCCATGGAGGCCTCGTCCCACACTTCTCCCCCACGAAACGCCAGATCATGCAGGCTGGCCAGAACGAGGGCACATTCAGCCCCCATCGTCGCGAAACTAAACGCTGCCTCGGTCTTTCCTGCGTCAGTCTTCACAAAGGCGCAGACCTCAGACCAGCGGCAGGGGGTTTGGCTTCCGGCGGATCAACATAGAGAGGTATCAGTGGGCCCGGCACAGCGTGTTCAGCTGCCTGAAGGATTCCTGCCACGGATGGCGTCTCGCACGGCAGGACGGGACACGGCCAGTCCAACTTTTCCGTCACCGCGTCGCCCGTCACACACGTCCATCCAGCAGCTTCGAGATCGACTATCTGCCGGGCCATAACCGACCCTTGCGGCGGGTCGATGAAGACCCGGCCACGACGGGCGATGCTGACACAGACGGCATCGGGTCGCGCAAGTGTAGCGCGGATGGCCGCGCCAAGAGTGACGCCTAACGCAGGGCAGTTCCAACCCGCCGCAAGCCCTGCTGCCAGCGACAGCGACGATCGCAGACCGGTAAACGATCCCGGACCAATGACGGCAATGACACGGTCCGGCGCGGTGGTCCAGCCGTTCTGCACGAGAAGGTCGCGGATCGCAGGAGCGAAATGCTCGGAGGCACCGCGACCAGCCATCAGTTTTTCTGCAACGACATCCCCATCCTCGACCAGTGCAACGAGACTGGTCAGCCCCATACCGGCGCCCGCCCCATTGAAAACGACCGTTCTATGGGCAACGGCCCTCACAGGCATAGACATGCCTCTCCGAACTCCAGACGCGGCGCACGGGGTTCGGCATGTTCGGGAGCGGGTTCATTTTCTGCTGGATAGCCAAGCCCTACCAGGAAGTTCACGCGCCAGCCCGTGGCATTCAGGAGCGTGTCCTCGACCATAAAGCTATCAAATCCTGACATGGGCATAACGCCCAGACCCAGCATCCGGGCGGCGAGAACAAGATAGCCGCCTTCAAGCGTGCCATTACGAAACGCTGTTTCGTCAGAGAGGCCCACATCGGCGGCAAACCAGTCCCGCAGACCCTCCTGCGAATTGAGCCGGGGCAGCGCCTCAAAGAACAGTGGATCATGACACACGACAGCCAGAACCGGAGCAGCCATGGCGCGCGCCACGTTTCCCGGCGACAGCGCGGGGCGGATACGCTCCCGGGCGTCCTGCGTGGTCAGGAAAACGAAGCGACCCGGCGAGCAGTTACCGGAGGTCGGTCCCAGCTTCACCAGATCGTACAGACGACGCAGAACCTCCTCTCCAACCGGCCGCGGCGAAAAGCTGCGCGGGGTCCGGGCCTGCGTGAACAGGGCTTCAGCGCCTGGAACCGGTCCGCCGAGAGAGGTCTGACCGTCCATTCCTCAGCCCTCGACCTGCTCGACGGAAACGACTTCCGGAACATAATGCCGGAGCATGTTCTCGACACCGTGCTTCAGCGTCGCGCGGGAAGACGGGCAGCCGGAACAGGCCCCCTGCATGGCCAGATAAACGACGCCTTCCCTGTACCCCCGAAAAGCGATGTCGCCACCATCACCTGCAACGGCAGGACGCACACGGGTGTCGAGCAGGTCCTGAATGCGGCTAACGACTTCGGCGTCTTCGGGAGACACATCATGTTCCGGAGCAGACTGCGTTCCCGTCAGGACCGGACGACCGCTTTCGAAAAAGGTCGTGATGGTCCCAAGTACGACGGGCTTGAGATCGCCCCAGCTTATATCGTCGGATTTGGTGACGGAGACGAAGTCGTTTCCTAGGAAGACGCGACGCACGCTCGGCTGATCGAACAGCGCCGTCGCCAGTTCGGAGCGTCCAGCCGCGACGTCGGCATCACCGAAATCGACGGGACGGGCATCGCCGGTCACGCTGCGGCCGGGGAGGAATTTCAGAGTGGCGGGATTGGGAGTGTCTTCGGTTTCGATGAACATCTTGGTCATGTCCTTGCGTTCCAGTCTGCCCTGACATGTGCCACTTCGCCGCAAGGTGCAAGTGTCGGGACCGCATTGGTCCGACTTCCCGTGTTTTTAACGGCAGACTGATCCGTGTCAGACCTGCTCGCCCTGTCCCTCCGTTTTCCGCGAGGGAGACGGCAGTCCGCGGGGCAGAACGATAATTGCACAAAGACCGCCATAGCCCCTTGACGCATCCCCACGCCCTAGAACCAAAGAGCCGCCTTCGCGGGCGATTTCACGCTGTACGATCGCCAGACCCAGTCCGATTCCCCCCGTCGCCCGGGAACGTGACCCCTCCAGACGGTAGAACGGCGTCAGAACGCGTTGGTATTCGCTCTCAGGGATACCGGGGCCGCTGTCGCTGATAGCGATTTCCAGAGCCCCATCCTCACGCGTGCGCAGACTGGCCAGAACGTTGCCACCGTAATTGATGGCGTTCTCGATCAGATTCGACAGCACCCGTTTCATGGCCAGAGGACGGACATGCACCAGCGCACGGTCCGGCCCTTCGTACCGTGCGTCATGACCACGATCGACGTGATCGTCCACAAGCGTCTCGAGTGTCGCAACGATATTGATCGTACGGGGAACTTCCGGATCGTCAGCCCCTGCCAGATAGGCCAGGATGCCGTTCACCATGGCTTCCATCTCGTCCAGATCGGCTTCGATGGCGGCCTGAGCCTCTCCATCATTCAGGAACCCGCAGCGCAGACGCAGACGTGTCAGCGGCGTTCGCAGATCATGCGACACCGCCGCCATAGCCTGCGTCCTGTCATTGATAAGACTCTGGATGCGGTCCTGCATGGCATTGATGGCATGGGCCAGCCCCCGCACTTCGGGAGGGCCACGTTCCGCCAGCGGTACCCATTTCTCGCTGGAGCCGATCCGATCCGCGACTGAGACCAGAGCCCGCAATGGCATGCTGAGCCCCCGGATCAGCATGGCTGCCGCAATGGCCACGGCTCCCGCCGCGATGGCCGCCGAGGCCAGACCGCGCGTGACACGGTGATGACCCAGCATGCCCGGCACGCGAAAATGGATGTAACTCCCGTCCGGCAGCCGCTGTGATCCGAGAACATCCGCGCTTCCCGGCCCCAGCGTGTAAAGATCCAGGTGCGCCTGTTCGAAAATGGGATCGTTCGCCATCAGACGTCTGACCAGTTGGGTCAGAGCAACCGGATGATGGCCAGGCAGGGCTGGTGCGATGGAAGCCGGCTGCCATGCCACGCTGAGTTCACTGCCCGAAAGCATAACGGCCAGAAAAGACCGCTGGCTGACAGGCGCTGCAGCGAGTACGCGCAGATCCGTGCTCAACGCCTCGCCGAGCTGGGCAATCCGCACGTCATCAACGATATAGGTCTCAGCCTGCCCATAGAAAATGGCGTTCGTCAGGAACACCAGTGTGACCGCCACGGTCAGGACGACGCAGACGCGACCGACCAGCCCCAGCGGCCACAGCAGGATGCGATTCTGGATGTTCAGACCCGTTCAACCTCGGCCACGAAGATGTATCCGAGGCCACGTACCGTGCGGATCAGCTGATCGGCGTCCGATCCCAGCTTGCGGCGCAGGCGGCTGACAAGGACGTCGATGCTGCGGTCCGACACATCGCCCAGACGGGTCCGCGACAGTTCCAGAAGCCGGTCGCGGGCGATGACGCGCTGCGGATTGTCCAGAAAGCTGGTCAACAGATCGTGTTCAGCACCAGAAATATCGACTGTCGCGCCCGACGGGTCCGTCAGCTCGCGCCGTCGCAGATCCAGCGTCCAGCCCGCGAAACGCAACGTCTCACGGCGCACGCGCTCCTGCGCCGCACCAGTGGCGATGCCGCGACGGAGCACCGCACGCACACGCGCCAGAAGCTCACGCTGACCGAAAGGCTTGGGCACATAATCATCCGCTCCCGATTCGAGACCGTTCACGCGATCGCGTTCCTCGCCACGCGCCGACACCATGATGATCGGCACCTGAGCGGGCGGAATCTCATTCTCGTGCGATACACCCTGACCACTGCGGAGCGCGCGGCACAGTTCGATGCCGCTTTTGCCCGGAAGCATGATGTCCATGATAATCAGATCGACGGGCGCCACTTCAAGTGCGGCCCACATCTCGTCTCCGCAGGCGACACCCCGGGCACGAAAGCCGCCGCCCTGAAGGGCACGCAGAATAAGGGTCCGCATACCCGCGTCATCTTCGACAACGAGGATACGGGCGGGGAGATCGGGGTCAGAAAGATTTGGCACCATGTCTTTTCCATAGTCTCCACAGGGTTGGCATCACAAGCAACAAATCCTGACAATACCAGCTCTCAACACTTTAGCGCTCATGACGAAAAGAGATTAGCATCGTACACTACAACACATCACGGCCATGCTCGTTCTGCTGGCCCGTTTCATGCGTTCTGTTGGAGTCGTCAATGTCACGAGTTTCTCCCGGCGTCGTCAGTGGCGCCAGTTATACGGCCCTGATCAAGGCCTGCCACGACGGAGGCTATGCCCTCCCCGCCATCAATGTCGTCGGCACCGACAGCGTCAACGCCGTTCTGGAAGCTGCCGCGCGCAACAACTCGGACGTCATCATCCAGGTCTCCAATGGCGGCGCGCGATTTTACGCGGGCGAAGGCCTGCCGGACGCCCATCGTGCCCGCGTGCTCGGCGCAGCGTCAATGGCGCGGCATGTCCATCTTCTGGCAAAGGAATACGGCATCGCCGTCATCCTCCATACCGATCATGCCGACCGCAAACTCATCCCTTGGCTCGACGATCTGATTACCATGAGCGAAGAGGAATTCCGGACAACCGGCAAGCCGCTCTTCACGTCCCATATGCTCGACCTTTCCACGGAACCGCTGGACGAGAACCTCCAGACATCTGCCTCGATGCTGAAACGGCTGGCGCCTCTGGGCATGGGCCTGGAAATCGAATTAGGCGTGACAGGCGGCGAGGAAGACGGCATCGGCCATGACCTCGAAGAGGGCGCGGACAACGCGCATCTTTATACGCAGCCCGAGGATGTTCTGAAGGCGTGGGAACTGCTCTCCCCGATCGGAACCGTATCGGTCGCTGCGTCTTTCGGGAATGTGCACGGCGTCTACAAACCGGGTAACGTGCAGCTTCGCCCTGAAATCCTGAAGAACTCGCAGGATGCCGTCCAGAAGGCCACACAGAGCGGTCCCAAGCCGTTGCCGCTTGTATTCCACGGCGGCTCAGGCTCGACGCTCGCGGAAATCGACGCCGCCGTGTCCTATGGCGTGTTCAAGATGAACCTCGATACCGACATCCAGTTCGCGTTTGCGCATGGTGTGGGTAGCTATGTTCTGGAACATCCGGTGGCTTTCCAGCACCAGATCGATCCCGACACCGACAAGCCGATGAAGTCGCTCTACGATCCGCGCAAATGGCTGCGCGTGGGCGAAAAATCCATTGTCGAGCGGCTGGATGAAGCCTTTGCGATTCTTGGCTCCAAGAGCCGGTCCATCGCCCAAAAATCCTAACAGGACCGGCTTTCAGGAGGCTCCGGCCTCCTGAACGGTTGGCCGGATTTCAGGGGCCGGGCGTAGCGGAAGCAAGCTGCGCCTTGGCCACATCCCGGCTGTCAGGAAGTGCATCTTCCCAACCCCCGCCGAGCGCATTGTAAAGGCGCGTCAGGTTCGTCGCCAGCGTGGCATCGCTGCTGGCGAGGTCAAGCTGGGCAGACTGGAGCTGCGCCTGAGCGTTCAGGACGTTCAGATAGTTCGTCAGCCCGCTGCGGTACTGGCTCTGGGCCAGCATGAGCGCCTTGCTGTTGTCGTTGACGGCGTTCTGTAGGCCCTGACGGTGAAGCTGCTCGTCACGATAGGCGATCAGCGCGTTATCCACGTCATGCCAGGCCTTGATGACCGTCTGCTGATAGGAAATCGCCGCCGCCTTCTGCGCGTATTTCTTCAACTCAAGCTGGCCGTACAGACGACCGCCCTGGAAAATTGGCAGGGAGATGGACGGGCCGACATTCCACGCTCGCGCATTCCAGAAGCCCAGATCACGGAAGGACAGGGTCTGGAAGCCAAAATCGGCGTTGATCGTAACCTTTGGATAGAAATCCGCCGTGGCCTCGCCCACTTCGGCCACGGCACCGCGCAGACGGGCTTCGGCCTCGCGGATGTCCGGGCGGCGATGGGCCAGCTCGGACGGAAGGCCGACAGGCACCACCGGCGGGACGACCGGCACACCGGCATTCTTTTCCAGTTCGGTGTTCAGGCTCTCTGGCGGAGCGCCCAGAAGCAGGGCGAGCGCGTTCTCTTCCTGCGCCACGGCCTGTTCAAGCTGCGCTTCCTGACCCTGTGTATCATGCAGGCGGGCCTGTGCGGAATCCACGTCCAGTTCCGTCACCAGACCGCCGCGATAGCGGTCCTGCGCGATGGATGTAATCTGTGTCAGGACCTTGATGTTGTCGCGCAGGATCTTCAGGCGCTGCTGGTCGCCGCGCAGACTCATATAGCCATGCGCCATGTCGGCCTGCTGGGCAATAAGAATGGAGCGCCGCTCCTCGTCCGTAGCCTGAAGATCGGCTTTGGCGGCGTCGTACTGGTGCGCAACACGGCCCCACAGGTCAATTTCATAGGTCGCATCAATCGCGCTACGCCACTGGTTCAGCAGCGGAACCGTGGCACCATCGGCCGCGCCCTGAAGTAGCGGCCCGACCGAAGCTCCGGCGCTGCTCCCCGCAGACTTCGCGATATTGCCGCCTACCCGGCTGATGATCTCCTGCATTTCCTTGGTGCTGTACTGGCTGCGCTGGTACGAGCCCGAAGCGCTCAGGGTCGGGAAGCGCTCAGCCCCCGCCATGATGAGCTGCGCGCGGCTCTGCGCCAGATTGGCAGTCGCAAGGCGGAAAGACAGGTTCTGGTTAACCAGACGCTCTTCCAGCGAGGTGAGTTCCGGATCGTGGAAGATCTGCCACCAGTGGCTGTCGGCCTTCATTTCGCTGACGATGCTGTCGGGCGCGCCGGCCGCATGATCAGCGTAATGTGCCGGCGACCAGGGCTTGGGCGCATGATATTCAGGCCCCACCATGAGGCAGCCGGACAGGGTGAACAAGGCGCAGCCGCAAAGCAGCGCGCGGGACGTGAAGGCTGCGCTCACAAAGAAACTCCTGAGGCGGAAATGATCTTGCGGTGACCGACCGGTTCGGTCAGCATGTCAGGAACTCGACCTGACGGATAGAAGGACTTTTCGCTCACATGACGGGCATCATGGACGACGGCCACGCGGGCAGCACCGACGGATCGGGCAACACCGACCCTGGGGGATGCGCCAAGCGCGAACAGATCCTGAAAGGCGCGGGAACGGTCTTTCTGGCGGATGGCTACGAAGGGGCGTCCATGTCCCGGATCGCGCAGATGGCAGGCGTCTCCAAGGGAACGCTCTACAATCACTTTGATGGCAAGGCGTGCCTGTTCTCCGCGTTTTTCGAAGAACAGGTCCGCTGCCGTCTTTCTCCCATCGAAGCCCTGTCGCGCAACGACGCTCCTTCCGCCCGGGTGACGCTGGTCCGCTTTGCGGAAATGACCGTGCATCTGCTGGTCTCGCCCATGGCGCTCGGGCTGTATCGCATCATCGTCGGCGAAGTGGACAAGTTTCCACATCTGGCCGACACGTTCTGGCGTTACGGTTTTGGCCGCACCCTCAGCAATCTGGCGGAATACCTGACCCGCAGCGTAACCCGCGGAGAGCTGGACATCGCTGATCCGGGTCTGGCCGCAGAGCAGTTCTTGCTCATGTGTCAGGTCCGCATCATCCAGCGCCGCCGCTTCGGGTTGCCAGTCGATGACAGCGATGCCGCCATTGCGACATTCGCGGCCTTCACCGCCGATAGCTTTATGAAGATCTACGAACCCCGCCATCAGTGACCGCCACCGGAGGCCTGGGCCTCCTTCTTGCCGTTGGGTGACAGCAGGAAGCACAGAGGCACCACGCACAGCGCGATCACGCCGATCCAGTCGAACACTTCATTATAGGCCAACATGGAGACCTGCGAGGTAAACTCCTGAAAAAGCCGGTACATGGCGAAGCTGTGCGCCTGCGCCGGAGCCATGCCGTGCGCCTGTGCGGCCTGCTGGACGGTAGCAATATAGCTGTTGAACTCCGGGTTCGCCGGGGTCATGTGGTCCGTCACATAGGTCTGATGCCGTTGCCGGGTCTCGATGATGGCAGCTGTGGCGAGCGAAATCGCCAGCGAGCCGACATAATTCCGGGCCATCGAGAACAGGGCCGATGCATCGGAATTCAGCTCGCGCGGCAGGGTCGAATAGGCGATCGTGGAGATCGGCACGAACAGGAAGGCCAGCGAGGCCGTCTGGCTGATGCGGTAGAACATCAGGTGCCTGAAATCCATCCCGGCATAGAGGTTCGATGCCTGGAACATGGCCATGCCCATCGCGAAGAACCCGAACGCGATGAGATAGCGCATCTGGATGAACTTCATCAGCCTGCCCACGATGGGAATCAGACAGATCACCGCGACACCGCCCGGAGCCAACAGCAAACCAGATGTCGTCGCAGTGTAACCAAGAACCTGCTGAGCGAACTGCGGGACAACGATGGCCGAGGCATAAAGCGTCGCACCCACCATCGAAATCAGAAGCATCCCCGTCGCAAAGTTGCGGTCCTTGAGGACCGACAGGCGGACCAGCGGGTTCTTCGCATAGCACAGCCAGACGATTGCCCCGATGACGCCGATAGCGCCCAGAACGGCCATGGTGATGATGAACGGCGAGCCGAACCAGTCGTCATCCTCGCCACGGTCGCACATGACTTCGAGACAGCCGAGGCCCAGCGTAATCAGGCTGATGCCGACCACGTCCACCTTCTCGCGCCTCTTGCGTTCCCAGGGCGGATCCTCAACGAAGGCCGTCACGGCCATGACCGTCAGGATACCGAAAGGCACGTTGACGAAGAAGATCCAGCGCCAGGAGAAATTATCCGTTAGGTAACCACCCAGCATCGGACCAAGAACCGGGCCTACGATGGTGGCGATGGCGGTCAGACCGAACGCTGCCCCGCGCTTTTCGGGCGGGAAGGTGTCGAGAATAATGGACTGCTGGCTCGGTTGCAGGCCGCCTCCGAAGAAGCCCTGCATGAGCCGGAACACCACGAGCATGGGCAGCGACGTCGCCAATCCGCACAGGAAGGACGAGACGGTAAACATCGTGATGCAAATGAGGAAGTAGCGCTTGCGGCCGAACAGGCGCGACAGCCAGCCCGAAATCGTCAGGACGATTCCGTTCGCCACCAGATAGGACGTGAGCGCCCAGGTGGCGTCATCGTACGAACTGCCGAGCGATCCCGCGATATGCGGCAGCGCCACGTTGACGATGGTGGTGTCCAGCACCTCCATGAAAGCCGCCAGCGTGACCGTGACGGCCACAAGCCAAGGATTGTGACTGGGTTTCCAGTCCTGATGCCCAGCAGTATCGCTCATTTCACATAGACCGTCGGCACGACAGACAAACCAAGGGCCAGCGGGATGTTCGGATCAAGGCCGCTGTCCAGCACAATCTTTACCGGGATACGCTGCACCGTCTTCACGAAGTTACCGGTCGCGTTTTCCGGGGGGAAGGCGCTGAAGGATTCACCCGAGCCGAGCTGGATGGAATCCACATGGCCATGCAGTTTGAGCTGCGGATAGGCATCGACCTCGATGTCCACCTTCTGACCCGGACGCATGTGGGTGAGCTGCGTTTCCTTATAGTTCGCCACGACCCAGACTTCTGGCTCGACGATGGAGAACATCTGCTGACCGGTCTGCACGAAGTTGCCGCGCTCGACGTTACGCTGGGAAACCCAACCATCATGCGGGGCGCGGACTTCAGTCCATTCAAGGTTCAGACGGGCCTGAGTCAGATCGGCATTAGCGGATGCAAGCGCGGCCTGTTCCTGCGTGACCCGCGCGTCAGCATTGGCCACGTTTTCCTTCACCGGCTCCGCCTGCGTCAACTGACCCTGGGCCTGCAATACGCGGGCTTTCGCCTGATCCAGCGCGGCGCGGGCATAGTCAATGTCCTGCTGCGAGGTGGCAGCACGGGCCACCGAACGCTGGCGGCGGTAATCGGCTTCGGCCTTCACAAGCTGCGCCTGCGCTGCGGCAAGATTACCCTGCGCGGTGACGAGCTGTCCCGGGAAGTTCTTGTGCGCCACGGCCAGCATGAGCTGGTACGCATCGATATTGGCTTTCGCCTGAGAGACGGCGGCTTCGGCCTTCTTCAGAGACGCAGCATAATCGCGGCTGTCGATCCGCACGAGCAGGTCACCCGCATGGACGAACTGGTTGTCGTTCACCAGAAGCTGCGTAACGTAACCGTTGACGTGGGGCGCAATGGCGATCTTGCGACCAGCCGTGTAAGCGTCATCCGTCTCGATATTGTTGCGGGTCAGGAAAAGATAGGCCCCGATACCCACGAGCACCACAATCACCAGCAGGATCAGCGCGACACGGACAAGAGGATTGCGCTTTTTCTGCGGCTTTCCGTTCTTGTCGGATGTCGTGTCACCCTGCGCGTGATCGGCCTGATCGCCTTGCGCCATAATGTTTGTCTCGCTTTGAAAACAGGTCTGTCAGATCATGACCGGATGTGCTGTGGGGCGTGAAAACCCTCTACTGACCGATCGGTTCGGTCATCCATGGCATATCGTCTCATGGGCTTCAAGCTGGAAAAAACTGATCCGTTTCCATTCTCCGGGACGTGCCGCCCCCTACAACCCCGATTGATCCGGAAAGTTTCTCAGACGGGCGAGCCCCTCTAAGAAGCGCTGCCGCTCGCCCTCACCCTGCGCGCCATCCCCCAGCCGCAGCAGCCAGGACGGATGGGCAAGCGCCAGACGCCGAACGGCATTTTCGCCAGTTCCCACGGTCCATGACGTCCCGCGAACATCCGACATCGCCATGCCCGGCCCGTCCAGCGCCCTGAGTGCCGTGGCCCCCAGCGATACGATAAGTTTCGGACGAATCAGCGCAATTTCCTGCTCCAACCAGGGGCGGCAAGCCGCCACATGCCCTGCATCCGGAGTCTGATGGATGCGCCGACGCCCCTGAAGACGGAAACGGAAATGTTTGACGGCATTCGTCAAATACAGCGCACTACGATCGACCCCGGCCTCTCCCAGCGCCTCATGCAGAAGCTGTCCTGCCGGACCGACGAAAGGACGCCCTGCCAGATCCTCCTGATCGCCCGGCTGTTCTCCGACGACCATGACACGCGCGTTTGCCGGCCCCTCTCCCACAACCGCCTGTGTTGCCGGGCAGTGCAGCGGACAGCCCGTACAGGTCCGGACCTGCATGGCCAGACCCTCAAGATTTTCCGCTACATCCGGAATCGGTTCGGCCGGAAGCTGCTCACGGGCACGCAGGCGCTCATGAAAGGCAGGCGCGGGCCGGAGTTCCTGTTCCGCCATTGTCCGCACCCGCGTTTCGGCTCCGGCGACGAGCTGCGGAATCAGGCGCGTTTCCGGCAGGTTCTTCCAGTAACGGCCGGGCATTTCGCGGCGCATCGCTTTCGTGCGCACACGGGCTGGATTGAAGGTCGAAGCATAATACGTGTCCCACAGATCCCCGAACCCGTCGTCCAGTTCCGGCTGCTCGCAGGGTTCCGGGCTACAGACCAGATCTTTCCCATCCCAGCGGATTGATCCGCGTGGGGTGAGGATCATCCAGTCCATATCCGTGAAGCGCTTCGAGAAGAATGGGGCGATGCGTTCGAGAATATGATGCTGTGGCTCGAACCAGGCGAGGAAGCGCCGCCGTTTCCTATCCTGCCCTTCGCCCTGCTGGAGCGGTTCTTCCCGGAAGCGGAGAAAAGCCGCCATCTTATGGCAATCCTCCCGGTTCTGCCGCACCATGACCCGCGATCTGGCAATGTCCGCATCCGTCAGCACTTCCAGCAGATGCGGATTCCCCTGCACCCGCCAGGCGATCCGGTAGGCAAGCGCGAACCGCCCGGGATCGGAGTGGCACAACACGTCCCGCAGCAGCGCGATGCAGGATGCCCGCAAGGTCACGGTTTTCACGACAGGCAGGGCCGTCAGCGCTTCCAGCCCATCGCGATCATCGGTGATCTGGCCGAAAAGATCCGTCTCGCCACCCCGGATGCGCCAGTCGAGGGCCTCAGGCGGGACCGCTCGCTGCAGGGCTGCCCGTGCCCTCTCCCGCCAGGGTTCAAATGCGGCACTGTCCTCAAGTGTCAGGACATACTGCCTCACAGAAGACTCATCTGCTGCGGCGCGGGACTGAACAGGCTGCGCAGATCCTGCCGGTCGGTCAGACGGACCGGACTCCAGCCCGGCGTCTGCACGAACGGGCGCACCTTGCGGATGGAGACGTTCAGCCGCGCCAGATCCTCCAGCCGTACCGCCTGGTGCCGCCGTGCCCTGAGAATGGCCGCCACGGCCTTCACCCCCAGCCCCGGCACCCGAAGCAGCATCTCTTTCGGCGCACGGTTCAGATCGACCGGAAACTGCGCCCGGTTATCCAGCGCCCAGGCCAGCTTGGGGTCCAGCTCCAAATCGAGCATCCCGTCCGCACGCCCTGCCGTCAGTTCTCCGAACGCAAACCCGTAGAACCGGAACAGCCAGTCGGCCTGATAGAGCCTGTGCTCGCGCTGGAGCGGCGGACTCTTCGCAGGCAGAAGGGCGGACGCATCCGGGATGGGGCTGAAGGCGGAATAGTAGACGCGCCGTAATCCATACGATCCATAAAGATTGGCGCTACTCGCCAGAATATCCTGATCGGACGCCGCATCCGCGCCCACGATCATCTGCGTGCTCTGCCCACCCGGCGAAAACCGCTCAGCCCGGCGCCCGGTATGACTGCGGTCCTTGGCCGCGTCGATCTTCAGTCGCATCTCCCCCATCGCCTGCCGGATTCCGCCCACTTTTTTCTGCGGCGCATACTGTTCCAGCCCCGCTACGGTCGGCATTTCCACGTTGATCGACAGACGATCCGCATAGCGCCCCGCCTCTTCCAGCAGACGTGACGACGCGTCGGGAATGGTCTTGAGATGAATGTAACCCCGGAATCCATGCTTCAGCCGCAGGTCCCGCGCCACCTGCACAAGCTGCTCCATCGTATGATCAGACGAGCGGATAATGCCCGACGAAAGGAACAACCCGTCAATGCAGTTTCGCCGGTAGAACTCCAGCGTCAGCCACACGACCTCATCAGGCGTGAAACGCGCACGCTCTACATTCGAAGACGAACGGTTGATGCAGTAAGCGCAGTCATACACACAGAAATTGGTCAGCAGGATCTTGAGAAGCGAAATGCAACGACCGTCCGGCGTATAGGCGTGACAGATGCCGTTTCCCGTCGTGGAGCCGAGTCCCCCACCCTTCAACGAGTCCCTTTTTGCTGACCCACTCGACGCGCAGGACGCATCGTATTTCGCCGCATCCGAGAGAATCGCCAGGCGCTGGGAGAGAGAAATCTTCATCGCGCGTTCTTATTTCGTTCCAGAGTATGAAGCGCAAGAGAAAACGTGAATTTAACCAGTTGTTTCCCGGATTTCCGTTATTTTTGAGGAGCTTTTTTTAACGGTACGGATTCAGCTTCCGTTAACTACTCGCCCCTATCCTGAGGACGCAAACCTGCACCGACGGAGAACAGATTCAATGTCATTGTCCATCAATACGAATACTGCGGCAATGGCCGCACTCCAGAGCCTCAATCAGACGACAGCTGACCTGACCAAGACCGAAAACGCGGTCTCCACGGGCAAGTCTGTGAACACGGCGTCCGACAATCCCGCCATGTATTCCATTGCTCAGAACATGACTGCCCAGATCTCGACGCTGTCCGGCGTCTCCACAGGCCTCGCGTTCTCCGCCCAGGTGCTGAACACCGCAACAACCGGCCTGTCGAGCATCTCGAGCGCCCTTCAGTCGCTCGCGACCACGATCGGCACGAACACGACGGGCGTTGACAACTCGACCCTGAACGACGCCATCACCAAGACGCTGGCCTCCATCGACTCCGCTGCCACCGGTGCGAAATTCCAGGGCGTGAACCTGCTGTCCGGCCAGACGGGCAACGGCACGACCTACACAACCCTGTCCACCGCCATGGACGCCCAGGGCACGATGTTCACGCAGAACGGCTTCAACGTGACGTCTGCCGGTCTGGGCCTGACGAACCTGAGCATGGACACGGCGGGAATGGACATTGCTCTGGGAACCACGAATTATACCACCTCCCAGTCTCTCGCACTGAGCAGCACACCGGCGATTGCCGCAGGCACGACGGTATCAGGCGGCACAACAACGACCACCGCCGCACAAGGAACAGCAACGGACCCGCTGGTCAGCTACAAGTTTGTCATGGATGAAGACGGCAAGAAGGCGGATGCGCTCACAGCCTTGAACACGGCCGTCGGCGGCGGAACCGGTTTCAGCATCGACGCCAACGGTAAGCTGACAAACTCCACAGCTGGCACCACATCGACCACGGCGTCCGACGGCTCGGTGACGTTCTCACTGGCCAACGGCGAGAGCGTCGTGTCCTCCAAGGACGGTAACGGCAACGCCGTCTACACCGTTACGACGGGAACCGATTCGAACGGCAATGCGACCGCCAAGACCGTGATTTCCGACGTTGATCTCAGCGGTGCCACGGGTAGCGCCACTGCCACAACGACCGGCTCCCCGAGCCAGCTCATGGTCAACAAGACCAACCTGCTCACACAGGCCATGCAGTATCAGGGCTTTGCCGTAAGCCGTGATTCTGACAACAACCTGACGGTTGCGGGTAATAACCTCGACACGTCGAGCACCGCTTTGACCGCGGCCAACGGCTTAAACTCCTCCGCCACCCCCACAGCCGTCACCGGCGCTGCCGTCGTCAGCACGATCGTTCAGGCTGCAATTTCGAGCGTAACACGCACCGCGTCCACGATCGGTTATTCCAGCACGACGATCTCGAACCTCCAGACCACGACGTCCAGCCTGTCCGACGCCCTGACGACGGGTGTCGGCGCACTGACGGACGCCGATCTGGCAGCCGAGAGCGCCAAACTGACCTCGCTTCAGACAAAGCAGCAACTTGCCGTTCAGTCGCTGTCGATTGCAAACTCGCAGTCATCCACCCTGCTCAGCCTCTTCCGCGGCTGATCAGGGTTCTGAAGGGCGCTGGTGACTCCAGCGCCCTTCAGGCCCGGAACCACCGCCCATCCCCTACCTGATGCAGGACCGCTTCAGAAGCTCCCTGCCTTCTCCCGCAAGGGCTTCTGAAACAGTCTTTCCCGCCAGGAGTTTGCCTTCGTGACATACGCCTTCTCACAGTATCAGAAACAATCCGGAAGCTACCTTTCTTCCCGTGAAATCGAAGTCATGGCGTTCCGGCACGTCAATACCCTGCTGACCCAGGCTGCTGATCACGAAGCAAAGGTTGCGGCGCTTGCGGCCAATCTGAAACTCTGGAGCCTGCTCTCCCTCAGCGTCGAGCGTGTGGACTGCCCGCTCCCGACCGTCCTGCGTGACGACCTGATCAAGGTCGGGTCATGGTCCATGCGTTATTCCAACGCTGCCTTCAACGCGCCGAAAGATCTTCAGCCACTGATCGACATCAACAATGATATGATCGAAGGTCTGGCTGCTGCCGCCCCGGCTCCAGCCCCTCAGGGCACCGCACCGTCCGTGTCTGATGCTTATGGCGCGACTTCCGCCAGATCCTCGCTGGAACTGGTCGGCTGATCCCAGATCATCAGGCGTGTTTTCCGAACGAACTCTATGAGGGCGCCGGCTCAGCCAGGCGCCCATTTTTTCGTTGAACAACAGCCATAGCCAGTGACCGGCGACGTGCGAGACGACAACCACCTCGCACCCTGCTCGCCCATCAGGGGGTAACGGAAAGCCGGTTGTCAGTCCGGTCGATATCAGGAATGACATGATCCGGATCAAGAGTGACGGCGCGGAGACCGTCATGCAGGGGTAGCGTGACGACGATGTCGCTCTTCTGACGCCAGGCTTCCGTCGGGATACGGATTTCTTCCGTTTTTCCATCCACATATTCAGCCCGCAGAAGGACCGGAAGCGAAAGCGCCCCGAAATTGCGAACCTGCACGGTCGCAGGCTTTCCGGCATCGTGGTGCACATCACCCAGGGCATAGTCGGGAGCAGCGTTGGTGAAGTACCAACCCCGCCAGAACCAGCCGAGGTCCTCACCTGCCTCACTGCTCATCAGGCGAAAGAAGTCCGATGGCGAGGGATGTTTGTAGGACCATTCGGAAATATAGCGCCGAAAAGCCGCATCAAACCGCACCGGGCCAAGGATTTGTTCGCGCAGCAGCTTCAGGCCGTAGGCGGCTTTGAAATACGTCACGCTGTGCCGGTATTTCTCCGAGACATTGTCTGCCGCGGTCATAAGCACCGGAGCCTCCGGATCCGTCAGGACCGGCACGATGTCCTGTGCCGGATTACCCGTTCTGGGCGCAAACTCCGAGTCACGCTTGGGAGCGAACTCACCGTTGTTGAAATGGTCGGACGCATAAACATCGATGAACGTATTGAAGCCTTCATCCATGAACGCATTGCGGCGCTCATCCGTGCCCACGATCATTGGAAACCAGCCATGCCCCAGTTCATGCGTCGTGATCCAGAAAAGCTGCGGGTCGCGATCGCTCATGCCATCGAAGACGATGCCCGGATATTCCATGCCCGCGCCATGACCGCCCAGATTGACCGCATTCGGCCAGGGATATTCGAACCACTGCGACGAGAAATACTCAATGGCATGTTTGACGTAATCTGTTGAGCGATCCCAGCCATGCGGCCCGATCCCCTCACGCGGATAGACCGACATCGCCAACCTCGGCACGGGATGATAGTTCGCCCAGGGCACGATCGGCGGCAAACTAATCCGCGCGGCATCCCAGACAAAAGCCGGAGAAGCAGCAAAAGCCACATCGCGCGTATTGCGCATGCCGTAATGCCAGGTGACCTCGCCGCTCTGCCGAAGGTGGCTTTTCGGATCGGTGATGTCATCAAGCGTGCGGATCATGACGCGCGTGTCGCTCTGCGCGGCCTGCGCCAGGCGGTTGCGCTCGACCGGCGTAAGAACCTGTTCGGGATTGAGGAGAGCGCCCGATCCTACGAGCGTATAGTTCCAAGGCACCGTCACGCTGTAATCAAAGCTGCCATATTCGAGGAAGAACTCCTGCCCCAGATAGGGCAGCGTGTTCCAGCCGCGCCGATCGTCATAGACGCTCAGACGTGGATACCACTGTGCGACTTCATAGATATCGCCTTCACGGGTGGGCGTGACGGCGGTACGACCGCCCCAGGGACCGGGGATCGTGTAATGCCAGTCGATCTTCACGAAGGCCACGCCGTGCGGATCAATCGTGCGGGGAAGCGTGAGCTGCATCCGCGTGTCGGAAATCAGTGGCGTGACGTCCACTTCGCGGCCGCCCTGCACGACAGAGACATGCTCGATCACCATGCCGTCCGTGTGATGACCTGCCAGATCGTGACTTGTGGCGACTGCGCCAATCGCAGAGCGCGTATCGGCGCGATAGATGTTCTGGTCGAGCTGGAGCCACAGAACATCCAGCGCGTCGGGGCTGTTGTTGCTGTAGGTCACGGTTTCGGAACCGTGCAGGACATGCGCCTGCGTATCGATCCGGGAGTGGATCACATAGTCCGTGCGGTTCTGCCAGTACTGCGGCCCCGGCAGCCCCGAACCGGAGCGATAGGCGTTCGGAGCATCAGGAAGGGTCAGGGGGGCGAAGACGGCTGCCGGATCGGCAAGTGTTTTTGCAGTACCGGTCTCGGGCAGCAGGGCGGCGGGAACAAGCACGCCTCCAAGCAGGGGAAGCAGGAAAAGGCGCACAGACATCCGGGGCGGACCCTCCGTTCGGTGGTTCGATGTTATCCCGTTATAATATCGGCAAGCGCTCCCAGATAGGATGCCAGGTCAACTTTCAGCGGCATCAGATAGGCATTGTCGTTTTTCATGCGAATGGTGGTCAGAAGCCTACGCGCCAGCGCGATGTTTCCCTCCAGCGTCCCGTCATAATCCCCCGGGAAGACGACATGATTGATCCGCTCCCAGTAGCGGCGCGATTTTTCACCCAGAACGGGAGAGATACCCCAGAACACCGTATCGTCCCGCAGCCAGTCCATGCAGCATTCAAGCATTGGGACATCGAAAAGCGGCTGCGTGAAAAAACCACAGGCTCCCGCGTCGCGCTTGCGGGCCACCTCCTCAAGTTCATGATAAGGCGCGCGACGATAGGGATCGAAGACCGCATAGACTTTTAGATGCGGCGCTTCGCGACGATAGCGTTCAATGATCTGAGCGGACGTGTTGGGATAGACGGTCAGGCTGCTTCCCGCAGGCGGCGGATCGCCAGCGACAACGAGGATGGACGTCAGTTCCGGACGATCCGCACCAGGCAACGGCGCCCCCGGCGCGATATCGACCGCCCGAACATGGGGGATAACGTCAAACGGCGTCTGCTTCACGAGCAGGGACGCTGCATCGCAGCTTCGAAGGTCGAAGCGCATCAGATCCGGAATGTTCAGCGTACTGACCTGAGGCAACACCTCCCGCACCGTCTGCACATCCGCCAGAAGGGCCTGGGGGGAACGCGGAACCAGCTCGACCGAAACGCGCATCACGAAGAAGCTCCGACGATTGCGTGGGTGGCTTTTGCGGCCTGGAGCGTGTTGTGCAGCAGGCAGGCAATAGTCATCGGTCCCACCCCGCCCGGAACCGGCGTGATATGCCCGGCGATAGGAAGTGCTTCGTCGAATGCCACGTCCCCGACGAGACGGGTCTTGCCGTTTTCAGCCGGGACGCGGGTAATGCCGACATCGATCACGGTCGCGCCCGGCTTGATCCAGTCACCACGAACCAGTCCGCTTTTGCCGGTCGCAACGACCAGAATATCCGCCTCCCGCGCCAGTTCCTTCGTGTTGCGCGTATGAATATGCGCAACCGTAACCGTGCAGTTTTCCTTGAGAAGAAGCTGCGCCATCGGTTTACCAACAAGGTTGGACGCACCGATCACCACCGCATGCTTGCCGGTCATGTCCTCATGAACGGATTTGAGCAGCATCAAGCAGCCCAGCGGCGTGCAGGGCACGATCCCGTCGATCCCGAGCGACAGGCGGCCTGCGTTGACTTCACCCAGACCGTCCACATCCTTATGCGGAGCGATGGCATTCGTCACCACAACCGGGTCAATCTGTGCCGGCAGAGGAAGCTGCACCAGAATGCCATGGATTTTCGGATTAACGTTAAGCTGTGCAATCAGGTCCAGCAGTTCGTCCTGAGACGTGCTTTGCGGGAGCATATGCATGAAGGAGCGCATTCCGACGCGATGGGTCTGGATGGCCTTGTTCTTTACATAGACTTCGGAAGCCGGATCATTTCCCACGAGCACGACGGCAAGACCGGGAAGGACATTGCCATCGTCCACGAATGCCGCCACATCGCGTCCGACCTGATCAGTAAGTGCACGGGCGATCCCCTTGCCATCAATGATTCGGGATGCCAATTCGGCATGCTTCTCGGCGTGTTTTTCAGAGGACAACGGGCTCATGGGCTCTCCGGATGGCAACAGCCAGGCGTTTCAGTTACGCTTGCGGACAGGCCGCAGGGTCGCAGGAATTAAGGATGATCTCGTGACCGACGAAATACGCAAGAACTTCGCCAGTGACAATGTTTCCCCCGCATGTCCCGCCGTCATGGAGGCCATGATGCACGCCAATGACGGCTGCGTCGGATCCTATGGCGACGATGCGGTGAGCCGGACGCTGAATGCGCGTTTTGGAGATGTGTTTGAAACGGAGGTCATGGTTTTCCCCGTCGTGACCGGAACAGCGGCGAACAGTCTGGCGCTGTCCGCGCTCGTCGCACCCTATGGGGCCGTGCTGTGTGACCAGAGTGCGCATATCGGCAATGACGAAGCCGGAGCGCCTGAATTTTTCATGCATGGCGCCAAACTCATCACACTTCCCTCTGCCGATGGCCGCATGAACCCGGAAGCCATGCGGACCGGACTGCGCCTCAATGCGCAGGGCGGCATTCTCAAGCCCCCCATCCAGGCCCTGTCCCTGACACAGGCCACGGAATGGGGCACGGTCTATGCTCTCCCCGATATCGCCCATCTGTGCGCGATCGCCCATGAGCATGACATTCCCGTTCATCTGGACGGCTCGCGCCTGAGCAACGCCATCGCAACGCTGGGCTGCACACCTGCCGAAGCCACATGGAAATCGGGCGTGGATGTCCTGTCGTTCGGCGGCACGAAATGCGGCGCAATGGCAGCGGAGGCCGTCGTGTTCTTCGTCAATGAACGCACCCGCCCGGCGCTGAAGGATTTCGAGCGCCGCATCAAGCGCAGCGGCCATATGTGGTCCAAAGCCCGCTTCCTCAGCGCACAGCTTCTCGCCCTTCTCGACGACGGGCTGTGGCTGAAGAACAGCGCACATGCAAACGCCATGGCCCAACGGATCGTCGACGGTCTACGCCGCCATGCCGGGGTCCAGCTTCCGTTCGAAACGCAGGGCAATGAGATCTTCGTCATCGCTCCCGACCGTCTCGTCGAGGAACTTGCGGCGGCGGGATATGCCTTCTATCGCTGGCCCACCCCGGAGGGAGTTTCGGGAACGCTGATCCGTCTCGTGACGAGCTTTTACACGCGCGCCCAGGACGTGGACGCCCTTCTCGACGAGATTGCCGCCTGAATGATCAGTCTGTTCGATCTTTTCAAGATCGGGATCGGCCCATCTTCCTCCCATACGGTCGGCCCCATGCGCGCCGCCGCCCGCTTTGCGGAAAGCCTGTCACAAATCACCAATGTCACCCGTCTGCGCGTGACGCTGTATGGCTCCCTGGCATGGACTGCGCGCGGCCATGCCACGGACCGGGCAGTCATCCTCGGACTGGCAGGTGAAAAGCCCGACACCATGGATCCGATGCTGGCGGACTCCATCATCCAGTCCGTGACGGAAACGCATCTGGTCCCGTTCAACGGTCAGGCGACACCGTTCGACCCGAACCACGATATCATTCTCGACACGAAAACCGTCCCGCCCGTGCATCCGAACACGCTCCAGTTCGAAGCATTCGGTCCAGAAGACCGCCTCCTCGAATGCGCGCGGTTCTGCTCCGTTGGCGGCGGTTTCATCGTCCATGAACAGGCAACCGAAACTGCGACCTACACCCAGCCGGACATGCCCTACGACTTCACCAGCGGCGCAGAACTGCTGGAGCGCACCCGCGAAACCGGGCTCGACATCGCAGGCATCGTGCTGGCGAACGAGAGCATCCTGCGACCACGCGAAGAGATCGAGACCTATCTGGACCTGATCGTGACCGTGATGATGGACTGCGTGGAGGCAGGGCTTCATCGATCTGGCACCCTGCCGGGGCGTCTCAACGTCCGCCGGCGTGCAGCGGCGCTATATGAGCGTCTCAAGGATCAGAGCCGCAGCAACCAGCCCTCCGCGCATGGAATCATGGACTGGATCAGCCTGTTCGCCATCGCAGTGAACGAGGAAAACGCCGCCGGAGGGCGCGTGGTGACAGCCCCGACCAATGGCGCCTCGGGCATTATCCCGGCAGTGTTGCGCTATTATCGCGAATTCTGTCCCGAATACTCGCTCGACGGTCAGCATAGATTTCTGCTGACGGCAGCAGCGATTGGCGGACTGTTCAAGCTGAACGCTTCCATTTCTGGTGCCGAAGTCGGCTGTCAGGGGGAGGTCGGCGTAGCGTCGTCAATGGCGGCGGCCGGATTGGCAGCAGCTCTGGGAGCGAGCCCGCTGCAGGTAGAGAACGCCGCCGAAATCGGCATGGAGCATCATCTGGGCATGACCTGCGACCCTGTCGCCGGACTGGTGCAGATCCCGTGCATCGAGCGCAACGCATTCGGGGCAGTCAAAGCCATCAATGCCGCTTCCCTCGCCATGCATGGCGACGGCGCACATCACGTCTCACTCGATCAGGTTATCCGCACAATGGCCGAGACGGGCCGCGACATGAACCATCGTTACAAGGAAACATCCCTGGGCGGACTGGCGGTCAATTTCCCCGAATGCTGATACCGAACATGCTCAACCAACAGCCATGAACCGCGCAATAGCCTCGGCGGCACGCTCGGACGCACCCAGCAACGGCTCACCGAAGGTCTCGCGGAACAGCTTTTCCTGAACCGGGCGATAAAAGACGTGACGCTCTCGCGCACGGGCGACAGCAGGCATAAGATCGGCGAAATCTTCCACCACATCGCCGAACGTCCAGTGCAGAAAATGCGGATCATCGCGCCACGCAAGTCTGTGCGGGTTGAGAAAGATGCAAGGACGCGGAATGGCCAGAAACTCGTAAACCTGACTGCTGACATCCCCGATATAAAGCGCCGCCTGGGACGTGTAGGTCATGTCCAGCATGGCGGATGATCCCGTATCGACCATGATCCCGGCATCCTGCTGTCGTCTGAGCTGACGTTCGCGAATGCCAAAACCCCGATGGAACATCTTGATATGCGGGGCCACCACGAGGTTGTAGTCGCTCTGTGCGCGAAAACCGCTGATCAGTGGCATCATCCACCCCGAAGCCGAGGTCAGGGCGCGCTGGTAGTGCGGATTATACAGCGCAAATGGACGACCATTCGCAAATGAGAGGGTATTTTTCTTCTGCACCGCCTCGAACACGTCGAATTTCGGATATCCGACAACCCGCGTGGTCTCCTGACGCAGCAGATCTCTTTCCTGAAAATAGTCCGCCACCTTGGGACCGGGCACAAGCGTCAGATCGAAGTTCCGCACCAGATGCTCGTCATTGACATAACGATCCCCTGCCCCATGCATCAGCAGAATGAGCTTCGGGCCGGAGAGCCCCATCTCCTTCAGGACACCGGCTGTATATTCCGTAGCGACGACGGCATCGTACGTGTTCAGCTCGGCGACATTCTCGCGAAGCACGACGAGGCGCTCCTGATCCAGCCGCCTTGCGCGCTTCAGAAGCCGAGCTTTGAGGGATTTCGGAAATGCCCTCAGCGGAAGCTCGGGAACATCGAGCGCCTGCCGGATGCGCCGGAGATGATCGACCGTTTCGGGAAAGCTGTAATATTCAGTAACGTCATGGCCGGGTAAAGCCGCCAGTGCGCTGGCGACGGACGCCGTATGATAACACTGATAAGGCTCGGCAATGTAAATGAAGGCGATTTTCATGAATTAACGTCTGCATCCTGCCAGAAAACGGGTCCCGGCTCCTGATCGGACCCCGGTTTCCGGCACAGGTTTCTGGCCCATGTTCCGGTCCATGTTTTTGAAATGGAAGCCGTCAAGAAAAGGCATTTCGATCCGGCGGCTGACTGCCCCGGCACTCCTGACGACGACTTAAACGGCGACATACATACCATCCCCTGTCTTAGTCCGTGCCAACAGGCTGTCAAGAATCTTCCCCGGTTCGTGACATTCCGCAGGCAGCATGGACAGTTTGCGGGCTTTGTGGTCAGTAGGCCCGCATGTCCGGCGAACACTCCGTTTTCAGATCCATTTTCAGAAATGTCAGTGTTCTCACCCTTGGCCGCATCGCCAATGCACTGTGCAGCTTCATCTATATCGCACTGGCCGTGCGCGCCCTCGGCCTGTCCGATTTCGGGCTGCTGATTCTCATCCATTCTCTGGCATCGACCAGTTCAGTCCTGTCACGAATGCAGTCCTGGCAGACGCTGATCCGTTTCGGCAGCGACAGTTTCGACAGCGGAGACGATGATCTCCTTCATCGTGTGATCCATTTCTGCATCCGACTGGACACGCTGTCCGCGGCTGGGGCGATCATATTCGGGCTGGCAGGCGTGCAGATTTACGGACATACGGCTCACTGGTCCGCCCATGTCCGGCTTCTGGCGGATCTGTATGTGTTCGTCAGTCCCCTGATGTATTCGGGCTGGGCAAACGGCATTCTCAGGATGGCCGGGAAGTTCCATCTCGTCCCGATCATCGACAGTTGCGCCGCCCTTGCCAAAACACTCGGCGTCGTCATCGGCTATGTGCTGCATTTGAAGCTCGGTTATTTCCTGTTCGTCTGGGCCATGACGATCGTCATCGATTACGGCTTCTACATCCATTACGCGCTGGATATCCTGCACCGGAAACTGCACTTCCGGTATTTCCAGGCGTTCCGGCACTGGCGCTGGCAGCTTCCGGGCATGTGGCAGTTCACGCGCGCGGCCAGCATCAACCAGACGCTCGGCAACATCTCGGGCCATGTGGCGACGCTGCTGGTCGGCAACGGCCTTGGTCCGGCGGAAGCCGCCGTTTTCCGCGTCTGCCGACAGATCGCGGACGGGATCGTCACCCCCGCGCAGCTCATCTCCCCCGTGCTTTACCCCGAACTGGTCCGGATGCGGGACCGGCAGGACTGGCGCGGCCTCAAACGCGTGACATGGAAGATGTTCGGCATCCTGAGCGGACTGTCCGTGCTGCTCCTGCTGCTGTCAGCATTCTTCGGCTCAACGATCTTCCGCTTCCTGCTGCATGTCCATGTGCATCACACGTCGCTCTATATTTCCATCATGCTGCTGGCAGCGGTCTTCAGCCTGCTGGTCATTCCGCTGGAGCCGCTGCTGATCGTCGTGGGGCATGTGAAGTTCCTTATGAAGAACCGCACCGCCGTTATGGCAATCTACTTCCCGGCGCTTTATGTCCTGACGCGGCATTTTGGTCTCGCAGGAGCCTGCCTGTCGACAGCGGCCTGCAATGCAACCATCCTGCTGTCGCAGATGCTGGGCGTCTGGTTCTTCTACGACCGGATCGGCAAGGCGGAGCGCTGACCCCGGATCAGTGCAGAAGATGTGTAGCGTGGGAAGAATGATGGAATACGAAGTATCCCGTCACCGCCATTTCCACGAGAACCAGTTCCAGAACGAGCAGGACCTTCTTGCGAGTTGAAAGCCCTCTGAAACGGGTCTTGATCTTCGCATCGTCTCCGGTTGCGGCCCATGCAATGGCGGCAAACCAGCCAGCAAACGTAAAAGCGAACGCCAGATTGACCACGAACGCTTCGCGCCAGTGAACCTTGCGGGTACAGAGGGCAATGATCGTTGGAAGAAAAGTCAGCGTCAGCAAGGCCAGCGCTCCGCCGACGAACTTCATGACAGTAATCAGGTGCACGACAACACGGTCCCGAACGGGTGAAAGCCCGACAGTATTTCGGATCCGATACGAGAACAAACATAAAAAAGGCGGGAAGGTCTGACCCTTCCCGCCTTTCCTGCTCCTGACGCAAACCTTACTGGGCGTCGTCGGAGCTGTCGTCATCCGAACCGGTCGGGGAGACGGCCACGAAAAGCTGCTGCCCGTCGCGCAGGATCCGCAGAAGCGGCGGCTGTTTGCGACCCAGAGCATCATGCACCTGCGCCACGACAGCCTTGGGCGACGGCGTGACATGATTGCCGACCGCAACAATGATGTCTCCCGGGCGGATACCGGCCTGATCGGCGGGCGAGCCTTGGACGACATCGGCCACGACCGCGCCCTGCACGCTGTCGTCCAGACCCAGTTCCTGACGCGCACGCGGCGTCAGGGAAGCCAGCGACACGCCCAGCTTACCCGCGCCAGCCTGTGCACTGTCTGCCGCGTCACCCGAAGCATGGTCCTGAGCGGACAAATTGCCGACCGTAAAGTTCACCGTCATCGGCTTGCTGTCACGAAGCAATCCCAACGTCGCGGCAGTACCCGGAGCAATGGAGACGACCTTCACCGCCAGATCATGACCGTTCTTGATTGGCTTGCCGTTCAGCGTCGTGACGACATCTCCACTTTTGATACCAGCCTTCTCGGCCGGGCTGCCCTTGGAAACAGACGCCACCAGCGCGCCGCGCGGCGGGGCACCGGGTTCGGAGGACTTGAGGTTCAGGGCCTGCGCCATCGTCGGCGAGATGTCCTGGCCTTCAATGCCAAGATAACCGCGCGTGACATGTCCGGTCTTTTCAAGCTGGCTCACGACGGATTTTACTGTGTTGGACGGAATGGCGAACCCAATACCAATCGAGCCGCCGCCATTGGGCGAGATGATCATGGAATTGATACCAACGACCTTGCCATCCTGCGTGAACAGCGGGCCGCCGGAGTTGCCGTGATTGATCGGCGCATCGACCTGAATGAAGTCGTTATAGGCGCCCGAATGCAAGTCACGCCCCAGCGCGGAGACGATACCCGCCGTCACTGTGCCACCCAGGCCATAGGGATTGCCCACGGCAATGACCCACTCACCCGGTTGGACTTCATCGGAATCACCAAGCTCGATGAATGGCAGCTTGCCAGTCGGCTTGACGCGCAGTAGCGCCACATCTGTCTTCGGGTCGCGGCCGATGATCTTGGCGGGCAGCGTGGTGCCGTCATCAAGCGTGACCGTGACCTTGGTCGCGCCGTTCACGACGTGGTTGTTCGTCACGACATAGCCGTCAGAGGAGATAATGAACCCCGACCCGCGGGCTTCAACCGTACGGTTCGGCTGCTGCTGCGGCATCATCTGGAACGGGAAGGGAAACGGGAACGGCATGCCACCGCCCTGACCACCGCCACCCGGGCCGTTTTCCTCTTCCTCAGCCACATCCGCCTTGATGTGCGCCGTGATGGAGACAACCGCCGGCTTCACCTGCTTGACGAGATTAACGAAATTGGGAAGCGCCTGCACGCCTGTCTGCGGCTTGATGGCACCGCTGGGCGCCACCGTCGCCGGTGTAGTGTCCGCAAAAGCGAACGGCGCTGAAACCAGCATGGTGGTTGCAGCAAGGGCGGCAAGGGACGTGCGAAAACGTGAGGTCATATCAATCCCGACTGGTTGCGAAAACATCGTAGGTTATAGCGCTGAACTATGGACCCCGTTCCCGTTCCGCAAGCTGACCGGCTCGTGAAACATCCGTAAGTTCGTGACGGACCGTGAATTCAGTCTTGCCCATTATTGCTGCGACCAGCTGTGCGGAGCCCGCGGAAGAAGTCTTTCAGCAACGCCGACGCCTCACGTTCGCACACACCCCCAATCACTTCGGGCCGGTGCAGACAGGACGGACGTTCGAGAATGCGCGGCCCATGCTCCACACCGCCGCCCTTGGGATCGTAGGCTCCGAACACCACACGTCCGATGCGGAAATGCACGATCGCCGCCGCACACATTGGACACGGCTCCAGCGTCACGACCAGCGTACAGTCCGTCAGGCGCGGACTTCTCAGGCACGCGGCCGCCTCGCGCATAGCCAGAAGTTCGGCATGGGCCGATGCATCATGTGCGCCCTCCACATGATTGCGCGCCACCGCCAGAACGCGGCCGTCAGGCGCAAGCACAACCGCACCCACCGGCACTTCCCCACACGACGCAGCCTCCCGCGCGGCTTGCAGCGCGATCTGCATCGACGGGCTGATATCCGTCTGAATCCTTGTCTCACCCTGAATCATGATGCGATGATGCGGTGCATGACCCTCCCCCGTCCATCCCCTTCGCGTCGCGCGCCACTGATCGGCCTGACACTGGATCATGAACCCGGTAGGCCGGGGCAGTTCTCGCGCTATCCGTTCCATGCGCTGCGGGAAAACTACCTGACGGCGGTGAGCGATGCAGGCGGAATGCCGGTCTGTCTAGGCTATGACTGCGATGCCGAAGCCCTGATGGAGCGACTGGACGGGCTGATCGTCACAGGCGGTGCATTCGACGTCGATCCGGCGCTGTATGGCGAGGCGCCCCATCCGCTGACCAGCCCGCGCCCCTCCCGCACAGCCGCTGAACTGGCGCTGCTGCGGGCCGCACTGGCACAGGGCAAGCCGGTTCTGGGCATCTGCGGTGGCATGCAGCTTCTGGCCGTAGAAGCAGGAGGCACGCTGATCCAGCATCTGCCGGAAGAGCTGGAACACGAACAGCCCAACCCGCGCCATGAACCCGGCCATCACATCGAAATCGTCCCCAGCACGAAACTCGCGCAGATCGTAGGGGCGGACCGCATGAGCGTGAACTCTTCACATCATCAGGCCGTGCGCGACCCAGGACGGGCCAAAATCTGCGCTTATGCGCCAGATGGCACCATCGAGGCGATCGAGCTTGATGGCCCCGGTTTTGCCATTGGCGTACAGTGGCACCCCGAATTCTCCCTCGACCCCGGCGACCGTCGCCTGTATGCGGCGCTTGTGGAGACTGCACGATGACCGACGACAACACCGAAAACACCGCCCCCGAGATGCGCGAGACCGAAATCCCCGGTTCCGAACCGGAAACCTCTGGCCCGCGAGGCGAGCGCATCGCCAAGGCGCTGGCCCGCGCCGGCGTGGCGAGCCGCCGCGATATCGAGCGTATGATCGAAGACGGGCGCATCAAGCTGGGCGGACAGATCGTCACGCATCCGGCGACCTTCGTGCAGCCGGGCGACATCATGCTGGTGGACGGCAAACCCGTGGACTCCCCCGAGCGGACGCGCCTGTGGCGGTATCACAAGCCCGACGGCCTGATGACGACCCACAAGGACCCGGAAGGCCGTAAAACTGTATTCGACACGCTGCCCGAGGGCCTGCCGCGCGTCATCAGCGTGGGGCGTCTGGATATCAATTCTGAGGGTCTGCTGCTGCTGACCAATGACGGCGAACTGGCCCGCCGCCTCGAACTTCCCGGCAATGCCTGGGTCCGACGGTATCGCGTGCGCGTGTTCGGCGTCGTGGACGAGAAGCGTCTGGCCTCTCTGATCGACGGTTTCGAATACGAAGGCGTCCGCTACGGCTCCATCGAAGCTGCCCTGGACTCGAAAAAGGGCGACAATGCCTGGCTCACAGTCAGTCTGCGCGAAGGCAAGAACCGTGAGATCCGACGCGTCATGGAAGGTCTGAACCTGCATGTCAGCCGCCTGATCCGCCTGTCCTATGGCCCGTTCCAGCTTGGCTCTCTCAAGGCGCGCGAGCTTGAAGAAGTGCCGGGTAAGACGCTGCGTGAACAGGTGCCGGACCTTCCCGCACCGAAGCGTCACCGGACGCGCTGATCCATGCGGATTGTTGGAGGAGACAACAAGGGCCGGGCCCTGACCGCGCCGTCCGGAACCAGCACGCGCCCCACATCGGACCGCACGCGACAGGCGATTTTCGACATGCTCGCCCATGCACCCTGGTACGGACAGGACGAGCTGGAAAAAGCCTCGGTGCTGGACTGCTACGCCGGAACCGGCGCGCTGGGCCTCGAAGCCCTGTCACGCGGGGCCGAAAAAGCCGCATTCATCGAACGGGATCGCAGCGCGCTGGCGGCCCTGCGGATCAATCTGGACATCTGCAAGGCCCGGGACCGCTCCCGCGTGCTGAGTTGCAGCGTCACGCATCCCCCCAAGGCGCAGGAACCCTACACGCTGGTTTTCCTCGACCCACCTTATGGCAAGGGCCTTGTCGAATCGGGTCTGCGGTCGCTGGCGCGGAACGGCTGGCTGGCACAGGGCGCGCTGATCGTGGCCGAAACGGGCGCCACGGAAGAATTTACGCCTATCATGCCACCTTCCGAACACTTTATGCCCACATTGACGCCAGAAATTCTCTGCGAGCGCCGTTTTGGCGCAGCAAAGGTGACGATCTGGAAGCATTCCTCCACTTTTCCTTAATTTTCCCTCTGTATTCAGTACCCTGTCGGCTATAGTTCAGAACGAGTTTTACAAGCCGCAATCCAGAAAACCGACGGGGTGACGAGACTTGGCCGCGTTCAGCCGATCGACCAGTACAGTGCGCAACATCGTCCGTGATGCCCATGACCGGCACATGACACCAAAACTGCGCAGTGCCTTACGCGCCCGCTGCATGGAGCTTCTCGGGCTGGCCCTGCTGATCTTCGCCGTGGCGGTCGGGATCGCCCTGTGGAGCTTCAATCCGCATGATCCGTCCTTCAACACCTCGACCGGAACGCAGCCGACGAATCTTCTGGGCCGCACGGGAGCCACCATTTCCGATGGTCTGATCCAGTGGCTGGGCCTCGGCAGCGGCATGCCGATTGTCGTCCTGCTGGCCTGGGCCTGGCGTCTGGCCCGTCATCACGGCATGAGCCTGCCCATCGTGCGGATCATCGCAGCGCTGGCCCTCCTGCCAGCCGCCGCCACCTTCATCGGCACGCTCCAGCTTCTCATTCCCGGTCTTCAGGTAAGCTGGCCCACTGCCAGCGGGCTGGGCGGCGAGATGGGCGTCTCCTGCGCGCAGCGCCTTCTGGACGCAGCCCATGCGGAAGCCGGCGCGGCAGGCAATGCCATCGCGGTCCTTCTGGTCCTGTTGCTGATGGGCCTTCTTCTGCCGCTCGCCATGGGGCTCGAAGCCCGCGAATGGCGCGCGCTCGGACAGGCATTCATGCTTCTAGGACGCCAGCCTTTTGCCATCGCCAAGCGTATGAACGGCCCGCAGCCTTCTGACCGGCCGGCCCCCGATCCGCGCCTGTACGAATTCCAACCCAGTCCCGCCGGGGGTGTTCCCGCAGCCGACGCAGCCCCCCTCTCCTTCCTGCGTCGCAGCTTCGGCAAAAGCGATCCGCGCTCGCGTCCCGCGCCGTTCGTGCCGCAGAATACCGGCTGGATGCAGCCGCCGATGGAGACGCAGGACGATCCCTACAGCCAGCCAGCCGCCGAGACGCGGCCACTCAGCCGCACAGAAGCCGCAGCAGCTCGCGCCCGCCAGATCACCGTCCCGGAAGAGGAAGACGCACCCTCCAATCCCTACGCCGAACGTCTGGCCCAGATCGCCCGCCAGCGCGACACGCCTCCCCCACCGGTCCGTCGTCAGATGGACGATGAAATGGACGAGGACCTGCCACAGAGCAGTATCGAGGACGTCCCGGAGCCTGAACCGCAAAAGCGCAGCCTGTTCGGCATGCTGCGTCCGGAGCGCCCTGCCGAGCCGGCTCCCGTACGTCCTGCGGCTCCGCGCAATGCGCTGACGACAGGCTGGGAACTACCGCCTCTGGCCCTGCTGAACCCGCCGCCGCCCCATGCTGTCACGGGGCCGTCCCAGGAGACGTTGCAGTCTAACGCGCGTTTGCTTGAAAGTGTTCTGGCCGATTACGGTGTGCAGGGCACGATCGGTGACATCCATGCAGGACCGGTCGTAACGCTCTACGAACTCGAACCCGCGCCGGGTATCCGCTCCTCCCGCGTGATCGGCCTTGCCGACGACATCGCACGCTCGCTTTCGGTTCTGAGCGTGCGGATCGCCACCGTGCCGGGGCGCAACGTCATCGGCATCGAGGTGCCCAACGCCAAGCGCGAGACGGTCTATTTCTCCGAACTGCTCCGCACGCCCGAATGGGCGAACGGAAACGGTCGCCTTCAGATCGCGCTCGGTAAGGACATCGCAGGCGTTCCGGTCTATACCGACCTGGCGAAAATGCCGCATCTGCTCGTCGCTGGTACGACGGGTTCAGGTAAGTCGGTCGGCGTGAATGCCATGATCCTGTCGTTGCTCTACCGGCTCAGTCCGGAAGAGTGCCGCCTGATCATGATCGACCCCAAGATTCTTGAACTGTCGATCTATGACGGCATCCCGCATCTCCTGACCCCGGTCGTGACGGAACCGACCAAAGCCGTCAGCGCGCTCAAATGGACCGTGCAGGAAATGGACCGCCGCTACCGTCTGATGGCGCAGCTTCAGGTCCGCAACATCAACGGCTACAACGAGCGCGTGAACCAGCTTCGCGCGACGGGCGAGATGGTCACCAAGCGCGTCCAGACCGGCTTCGATCCCGAAACGGGTCGTCCGGTGTTCGACGAGCAGCAGGTCGCGACAGAAAACCTGCCCTATATCGTGGTCGTCATCGACGAGATGGCCGATCTCATGATGGTAGCGGGCAAGGAAATCGAGACGGCCGTGCAGCGCCTGGCCCAGAAGGCCCGTGCCGCCGGCATCCACGTCATCATGGCAACGCAGCGGCCGTCTGTGGACGTCATCACAGGCACCATCAAGGCCAACTTCCCAACCCGGATTTCCTTTCAGGTCATCAGCAAGTTCGACAGCCGCACGATCCTTCAGGAACAGGGCGCCGAACAGCTTCTGGGTCAGGGTGACATGCTGTTCATGCAAGGCGGTGGCCGCATCACGCGTGTTCACGGCCCGTTCGTGGCGGATGAGGAAGTGGAAGCCGTCGTGGCGGATCTGCGTTCCAAGGGCGATCCGATCTATAATGACGATGTGGTCTCCGGACAGGACGACGACAGTGCGGGCGGCCTGACGGCGGGGTCCGGCTCGGGCGGAGACGGTGAAGGCAGCCTGTTCGACCAGGCCGTCGATATCGTCATGCGGGAAGGTCGCGCCTCCACAAGCTTCATCCAGCGTCATCTCTCAATTGGCTATAACCGCGCGGCGAAGCTGATCGACCAGATGGAGAAGGAAGGCATCATCGGCGCCGCCAACCATGTGGGCAAACGCGAAATCCTTGTCCGCCGCAAGGAAGAGTATGAAGACTGACCGCAAGGAGCGGATCCGGCGCGCGAAAGCGTCACGCAAGTCACACAGACAGCCGCGCCTGAGCGATCAGACCCGATCCACTGATACCGGTCTCCGCACGCCGTTCCATGACGGGATGGCGCTTCCCGTCCTGCTGGAAACCCCGCATTTCCTGATCCTCGACAAGCCGGCGGGTCTGGCCGTTCATCCGGGCCCTTCCACGC
The DNA here is from genome assembly GCF_007988905.1 of Gluconobacter kanchanaburiensis NBRC 103587. Lineage (GTDB taxonomy): Bacteria > Pseudomonadota > Alphaproteobacteria > Acetobacterales > Acetobacteraceae > Gluconobacter > Gluconobacter kanchanaburiensis. The sequence goes on along the minus strand of NZ_BJVA01000009.1, from coordinate 78,318 downwards.
AGGATTCGGTTGAAACGCGACTGCTGCCCCATCCGCGCGGCGGGCCATGGCTGGCGCATCGGCTGGACGCGGACACCTCTGGCTGTCTACTGATCGCCCGGCGCAAGACTGCGCTGATCGAAGCCCAGAAAGCCTTTGAAAACCGTCAGGTCAAGAAGCTGTACTGGGCTGTGGTTGTCGGGGAGCTTCCGCAGGACAGGGGTGAGATCGATGCGCCGCTGCTCCGTCAATCTGGATCCACAGGCTGGCGCATGGTGGTCGATCCGGCCGGCGACGAAGCCCGAACGCGCTGGCGCGTTCTGGGACGTGGACATGGACTGTGCTGGCTGGAACTGGAACTGCTCACGGGGCGCACCCATCAGGCCCGGATCCACTGTGCGGCACTAGGGACACCGATCCTTGGTGACACGATTTACGGTATTTCCGCCCGGGACGGTTCGCCGGAATTACATCTTCTGGCGCGCAGTCTAGAACTTGAGCTGCCTTCCAGCACGATTGGCGCAACAGCGTCTCCACCACAATTCATGGCGGAGACGCTACGGCTGACCGGATATGACAGCGCCGCTCAGTCCTGAACGAGCGTGAGGGTGCCGACCACACTCCGGACGATGACGTGATCACGGCCATCACCCACTTTTCCGGTGGCCGTGATCGTACGAATCTCTTCTGAAGAATCGCTGTTTTTCTCCCACACCCCCGTCTGAACCGTCAGACCAAGAGACTGCTCCAGAGGCAGCGTTTTCTCGGAACGCCTCTGTTTGAGAAGGATATCGAAGGTTCCACCAAAGTCGTGGGGCAGATGGAGGGTCATGTTCCCGCTGACCGTTCCGATATCGATCGTCCGCATCCGGGAGGCCGGATCGAGTGTGAGCATTGTATCCCCGCTGATGCTGCGGATCGTGACGTCCTTTTCAAGATGCGGGAGTGTGCTTTTCCCACTCATGGTCCGGACAGACGCGGCCCCACCGGCATGATTCACCCTGACATCGCCGCTGGCGCTGCGGATTTCGGTCGCACCGGACGCGTGATCCACCGTGAGTGTGCCACTGACTGTACGAACGTCGAGAGACCCTGCGGACTGCTCGATATGGATATCGCCACTGACAGTCCGGATGGACAGAGGTCCCCCTGACGCGCCGACGCGGATATTGCCCGTGACGCTGGACAGCGTTCCGCCCTCTGGCAGGTTCGACTGCGAAATGTCGTCCAGGGTCGTGGACTGGTTCTGCGGCGCGGCCCAGACGGGAAACGCCAGCGCGGTCCCGAATGCGAGGACAGGCAGGGAAATCTTGAACCAATACATGGAACAAATCCTTGTCAGGTTCAGAAACGAGACGCTGCCGGGAAAGAAGACGCAACTGGACGGTTGAGCAGGGCCGCGTGGACACCGCGTGCAATCGCCCAGGCCGTCAGGATGCCCCAGGCAAGGGTCAACCCCCACGGCACCACCATGAACACCAGACCAAGACCGCCTGTGATGGCCCCCAGCCCCGCGACCATGAGATGGATCGTCCCGATGAGCGTCAGGGCCAGAGCGCCGTACCAGAACATCCGGATCTGCCAGTCCAGTTGCGCACGGTACAGGCCCGTTGCGGAGCGGCGGCTGGTATGGGCGATCAGAACTCCGATCAGTGCGGTCACGCCCGTGAAGAAACCGGCCACATAAAGGGCATAGATCACCAGGACCATATCCCGGCCGCTCCGGGCATCGTGCCTGCGACCGTATGGATCAGCAGGTTCGTAGGGAGCATAGGATGCGTACATGAGGGGAAAACTCCTCTGAAAAACTCGACATCATCCCTGATGCATAAATCATGCCAAAACTGATTTTATGCGCATAATGACGGCACCAACCTCACAGAGAAACTGCGAAATGGCGAATTACACCAGTTTCGTACCTTTTATTCCGCCAACCCCCTGAAACGGTCAGGAAGTGGCCCGCGGCCCGCCAGGAACCCCCGCAACCCGACAAGAAGCGCCACCAGAAGAACGATATTCCACAGCAGGAAAACACCAATAGGGAGCAGGAAAAAAAGCTGGCCAGGACCTGAACTTCCCGGAGGTTCGGTCAGGAAGCAGGCTAAAAACAGCGCTGCCGAACCAATGATGAAAGCGACGTCATACCAGAACAGGCGCACAAGCCAGTTCAGGTGAATCCGCTCCACGCCAACACTGGACCGGCGTAGTAGGTAAGCCAGAATCACGCCCCCCAGAAGACTGATCGCCGTAAAGAAGCGGGCGATATAAAGCGCATAAACAAGCAGAACGCCTCCTCTGCCGATATCACGACCGAGATCACGGCCCATGCCGCCGGAAGGTGAGGAAAATTCGCTCAAAAGCATCTCCTGAAAGCCGATTTGTATGAAAACGCCCAGCTGAAGAACCAGACGCGTAGTCACGCAATGGTGATGCACGCAACGATAACTGATAACGGAACCTGGTTCGGTTCAGCGCCCCAGATGACGGAGTTTCACCCCGTTCATCAGGCGCTTTTCAATAACCGCCAGAGACATGCCGCGGGTCTCAGGCACAAACAGGATGGTCAACAACAAGAACAGCGCGTTCAGACCCGCAAAAAGCCAGAACGTTTTTGCTGTCCCGAAGGTCTGCATGAGGGTCAGGAAGCTTACACCGACCAAAAGATTGGTCATCCAATTGGTAAAAGTCGAGAGAGCGATACCGAAATCGCGGCCGCCCAGCGGCTGGATTTCAGAACACAGAACCCATGTCAGCGGCCCCGCCGACATGGCGAACCCTGCGCAGAAAATCATCAGCATAAAAACGGCCGCGATCTGCGATGACTGCGTTGTCATACCCGTTTGGAGCAGCATTGCCAGAACGCCCATGCCAAGCGCCATGACCGTGAAACCCGCATACAGGATCGGCTTGCGTCCCCAGCGATCGACGAGCCCCACAGCCACGAAAGTCGCCAGCATGTTCACCAGACCGATAATGGCCGTACACCACATCTGCGACTGCGCGTCGAAATGCGCCGCCGCGAGAATATTGGGTGCGTAATACATGACGATATTGATGCCCGCGAGCTGCTGCATCATCTGGAGCATCACACCGAGCGCCACGGAACGACGGAAATTGGAGTTGGTGCGGAAGAGTTTGAACCCTTCCTGTTTCGTCTCAAGCTGCTCGCGGATGGCACGGATTTCCTTCGCAGTTTCCAGCGGATCGTCCCGCAGGTCGAGCAGGATCTGCCGCGCTTCCTTGTGACGTCCCTGCGCTATCAGCCAGCGAGGACTATAAGGCAGGAACAGCACGCCGATCAGGAACAGAATGGCCGGAATACCCGCCACACCAAACATCCAGCGCCAGTTGCCGCTATAGGAGAAATAGGTATCTGAAAGAAATGCAATGAAAATCCCGACCGTCATCATGAGCTGATAGGTCGAGACCATCGCCCCGCGCGCATCTTCGCTGGCAATTTCAGACAGGTAGAGCGGGGCTGTGAAGGCGGAAATACCGACAGCGATCCCCATGATTACCCGGAAGGAAATCATGGAGGCGACCGACCAGCTCATCGCACAGCCGATCGTTCCGATCACGAAAATAGCGCCGCCCAGAATCAAGGAATGCTTGCGCCCCAGTGCCTTGGACATCCAACCCGCACTCAACGCACCGGCTGCTGCACCGGCCATCATGGAGCTGACAACCCATTCCAGCGCGATGGTGGAAGCGTGATATTCCTTGCCAAACAGGTCGAGCGCGCCCGCCACCACACCAATATCAAGCCCGGACATGAGACCCGCCAGCGCTGCGATCACGCCAATGGCGATGATTTTGAAACGCGTTGCGTCAAAAATGGAAGAGCTGCTGTCTTCCTGCGGTGAAATGGTCCCTGTGATTCCGGCCTGATCTGTCATAGGGCAATGCGTTCCTTTCATGCAGCCATGAAATGACATCAATCTTTCATGTGGATGTCATATCTGTAACCTATAACACAAAACCGTTTACAGCGGCAGGGCGCAGCGGAGTTCACCAACAGTGAACCCGTTCCAGTTCCGCATGGTCTGCACGGCGGTTGCATCAAGAATGTCGCGGTCCGAGGCGTTCCGGCACAAGGTTTCGCCACCGAAGCGACGCAGCAGTGCGGACATGGCAACTTCTGCGGCACGATTGGCGCCATCATCAGTCTTGATGGCCAGTCCAAGGCCCAGCTCTGGTAAAGACGCGATCATCACGCCTTCCGCGCCCATCTTTACAAAGGCCCGTGTGCCGAACCGGTCCATGATTTTCGTGTCATAGCGCCCCGTCCCGGCGACCATGAACGGATTAGCCGCCACGGCCTCACGAAGACGTGTGGCTGCACGGAAACGCCCTTCGGACAGTCCGGTTCCCGCGCCAAATCTTGCAAAACCCTTCGCAAGGGCCTTCAGCGGAACGGCATAGGTTGGCATGGAACACCCATCCATGCCTCGGTTGGCGTCGTCATGCGGCGTGTCCATCATGGCGGCCAGCACATCCGTCACGCGGCGCTGGATCTCGTGGGACGGGTCGATATAGCCCGTCGGATCGACGCCCTGATCACAGGAGAGGCACACCATACCCGCGTGTTTGCCCGAACAGTTGTTATGCAACGGGCAGGCGTCCTGATGAGCAGCACCAAGCGCGCGGCCAGCGGGTTCATAGGTCGGCCAGTGCGTCCCACATTCCAGCGCGCCGACATCCCGCCCGACCGCCGCCAGCATCGTGGCCGCCATTTCGGCATGGGCTTTCTCACCATTATGGGACGCACAGGCGAGCGCCAGAGCGTCGCTAGTCAGGCCGAGACGGTCCGCAGCGCCACTTTCCACCAACTCAATCGCCAGCAGGGATTTGACGGTCGAGCGCGGAAAGACCGCAGCCTCCACATCCCCACAGGACCAGACCACGCCGCCATCGGCATCCACAACGACCGCCCGGCCCAGATGACGGGATTCAACGCGTCCGCCGCGCGTGACCTCGGCCAGAAGGCCCGACTGTGCTGCCATAATGAATTCTTCTCCCTGCCTCTGGTCTGTCATGACGGTACCGGTCCGAGCACATAGCACGGACGGCCATCCTGGCGATCCTCCGTCAGCCAGGGCTGGATCAGGCGACGGCGCACCCGCACCACGGCCATCTCGTCCATCGCGGAAACATGCGCCAGATCCTCCACCAGATGCGCGGCACTCCGGAAGATGAGCTCCTCCGCCAAGGGTAGGCCGTCTGCGACCAGGGTCCGCGCCGTATCCACCGTGGCGAGATGGTAGAGAAAGGCCCCACCGGAAGGGGGTCGAAAGCTAGGAGGGCTCAGAACGCACATCTCAACATCCGACACCGAAAGATGGGTCGGCGGCGGCGCCCAGTCCAGCAGATCAGGCTGTTCCGGCGATGGAGGGACCAAACGCGAAGCACCCATGTTCGAACGAACACGATGCAGGTCTCGACCCTGTTCCGGGCGCAGTTCAGGCAGATCCCGGAACAGAAAGGCCGACGACGGAGAGCGACGGCGGCCCATGCGGTCAGCCAGCGGCGGTTTTCGGACGACGCACAGAAGTGACACCGTTTTTCTGGCAGTCCGCACAGAGACCTTCGATTTCAACGGTGGCGGCCTCGGCGCGAAAACCCATGCTCTGTGCCGCGCGGGTCAGGGCCGGAGCAATCGCCTCCTGTTCCAGTTCCCATGCCCGATCACAGCCACGACAGATCAGGAACTGGGCCCGATGCATTCCGGTGTCGTCATGATGGTTGCATCCATGCGAACATTCAGCGGCATGGGAGCAGCCCACGAAAGCACTCAGCCGTTCCAGACGGTGGATCAGGCTGTGCTCCAGCAGGAAATCCAGTGCCCTGTAAACCGTTGGAGGTGCAGCCTTGGGATGGGCGGGGCGCAGTCTGCCCAAAAGATCATAGGCGCCTGACGGCTTTTCGCTGGAAAGAATGAGACCCAGAACCTGCCGCCGGGTTTCTGTCAGGCGCTGCCCGTTGCGCTGGCACCATTCGGCCGTCCTGTCGAGGCGTCGGGTCACCTCTGGGGAAAACGAGAGAGTGGTGGCAGAGGCAGAAGAATCCAGCATAGGCATCAATATGGCATCCCCATCACGCTTTGCCGAGAGACACCGGCGTGGAAGACGTCAGGTCGCGAACTGCCGGACCAGATCGCGGATCGCATCCGGCTCGTTCTGGAGCATGACTTGTCGGCACAACTGGTCGCAATCCTCAAGGGTCAACGTCCGGATCAGGCGTTTGACGCGCGGAAGAGACGCTGAATTCATGGAAAAGGACCGCAACCCCAAACCAATCAGCAGCGCCACGACCCTTGGATCCGACGCCATTTCCCCACAGACGGAAATTGGCCGACGCGCCTTGAGTGCTGCATCGGTGGTCATTTCAATCAGCCTCAGGACCCCAGGATGAAGCGGGCTGTAGCGGTCCGCCACCATGGAATCCGCCCGATCCACAGCGAGCGTATACATGGTCAGGTCATTGGTGCCGAGCGCCATGAAATCGGCCTGTTTGGACAGCGTATCCACCGTGAGTGCGGCGGCGGGAGTTTCAACCATGATCCCGAGTGGTGGCAGCGGATCGGGGAGAGTATGGCCCCTGCGTCTGAGACGCCGCACGACGCGGTCGTAAATCTCGCGCGCCTCCACGATCTCGTCCACGGACGTAACCATGGGAAGCAGAATGCGGACTGGACCTATGGCGACATCCTTTTCGGGTTCTGCGGCCCTCAGGATGGCGGAAAACTGCGTTTCCAGAACCTCCGGCACCCGGAGCAGCAAGCGCACGCCACGCAGCCCAAGCGCAGGATTATCCCCATCCGCGACCTGTTCTTCCAGACCCAACCTGCGCATACAGGCCCGGCCTTTTTCGCCGCCCCAGTCCAGCACGCGGATCGTGACAGGACGGCCATCCATGGCTTGAACAATGGAGCGGTAGGCTTCCATCTGTCCGTCTTCGTCCGGCAGTTCGTCGCGTTCGCCAAACAGAAATTCGCTGCGCAGTAGACCAATGCCCTTGGCCCCGTTGCGCAGCAGCATCGGCAATTCTGCGGGAAGCTCCAGATTGGCCGAAAGCTCGATATCCTCGCCGCTCTGAAGCTGGGCCGGAAGCCGTCTGAGACGTCCGAATGCCCGCTTTTCCTTGACTTCGCGCTGGGCGGCCTCAGCTGCCATACGGAGTTCGACTTCACTGGGCGAAAGGGTCAGCGTGCCCAGATGACCGTCCACGACCAGCATCTCGCCTTCCTGAACCTGCGCCATCAGATTCGGCACTGCGAGAATGGCCGGAATGTCGAGAGCACGCAGCAGGATAGCGGTATGGTCCGCACCACCCCCACCCTGCGTAACGACCGCTGCGATCCGCGCCGGGTCGATCATCGCGACATCGGCGGGCCGAAGTTGCTCCGCGACCAGAACCGAACCTGGCGGCAGGCTTGAAAACGCGCGATAGGAAATTCCGGTCAGGTTGCGGACAAGACGTCGGCCGATTTCTTCGAATTCGCCCGCCAGACGCAGATTGGCATCGGCTTCCTGCGTGTTGTTTTCCTGCGCTACAGCCTGCGCCATGCGGACGACCTGCGATGCCAGTTCCTGCGCCACCTCTGACACGGCGGCTTCCGCGCACAGGCCCTGCTCCGCAATCCGGTCGCGCACCTGACGCACCAACCGCGACGGACCCAGCATACGCTCATAGACCATGAGAAGGGACGCGATTTCCTCACGTCCTTCCTCCGGAAGGCCGACCAGACGGCCCCGCATCTTTTCGATCTGGTGAAAAGCCCGGGCGATGGCCTCATCCAGACGGATGTTTTCCGCCTCGGGACCAATGGCGCTGTATCGCTCGGTAATGTCCGGAAGCGGCAGTTCCTCCACACGTCCGGCCGGACCGAGAGCCATGCCCGGCGTGATGGCCTTGCCATGAAGAAAAGCGCTGGATCTAGGCATACGGCGCGACGGGCGGAGAGAACGGCTGCGCAAGAACCGGCCAGCAGAGTCAGTCACGCTCGCCGAATCCGTCCGCGATCAGGGCTTCAAGCGCGTCCAGCGCCTCGGCGGCCTGCGAACCATGGGCCCGGAGCGTAACGATCTGACCTTCTCCTGCGCCCAGCATCATCAGCCCCATGATCGATAGCGCGGATACGACATTGGAACCGTGGGCAATAGTGGTTTCCGCGTCGAACCGTTCAGCCGTGGTGACGATTTTCGCAGCGGGGCGAGCGTGAAGCCCCAGATGATTGACGATGGTAACGGTGCGGGGCGTAACGGCAGGCGGAGGAACAGGCAGAGTCGTGTCGCTCATTCAGAACACTCGATTCAATGATCCAGCTCAGTGAACCGGTAGCGTACAGGCGCGCGGCCCTCCATGAAGGCATGGCGCAGGAAGCTGCGACGCCACTGCGATATACTTCCGTCCTGCCATTGTGGCCTTTTCAACGCAGCCCGCAAGATCCAGATCCCCCCGCGTTTTCGCAAGCTTGACCAGCATAGGCACATTCACCCCCGAGACGACCTCCACATGGCCCGCCTCCCGCAGCGACAGAGCAAGGTTGGACGGCGAACTCCCGAAGATATCCGTCAGGACAAGCACGCCCTCTCCGGTATCGAGACGATGAAGCAGCCGTTCAGCGGCGGGCCGGAGCATGGCGGGATCGTCATCATCCGCTACCCCGACCACCCCGACTTGCGCCTGGGGGCCCACGACATGAACCAGTGTCTCCAGCAACACGTCTCCGAGACGTCCATGCGTGACCAGCATCAGTCCGATCATACCATTGTGTCCTGTGAGGAAGGGTCCTGAGGGGGCACGGCCCAGCGCCAGGAAGCCAGACCCTTGCGGGCCAGTTCGCGGTGCAGGACCATCATTGGTCCGGTCGGCATTGTTTTCGGAAGAATGCGAGCCAGTTCTTCCACGATCGTCACCGAGCGGTGGCGGCCACCGCTGCATCCGATGGCAATGGTCGCATATTTCTTGCCTTCCGCGACGAAACGAGGAAGCACAAGCTCCAGAAGGTTCTGGATATGGCCAAAGAACGCAGGGTAAGCCGGGTCCGACTTCACGTATTGCACGACTGCCTCATCCAACCCGGTCATGGGCTGAAGAGCCGAATCATAATGGGGATTGCGCAAGAAGCGTGCATCAAAAACCATGTCCGCTTCGCGCGGCAGACCCGACGGATAGGCAAAGGACATCAGCGCAACTGTCAGCCCCTCCCCACCCGTGCTGCCAAACCGGGTCTCGATAAGCTGGCGCAGTTCGGGCGAGGGCAGGTCGGAGGTATCGATGACCAGATCCGCATTGGCTCGCAGCGGAGCCAGAAGAGCGGTTTCCTGCTCGATTCCGGGAAGAATGGTGCCGCTCGTCACCAGCGGATGACGGCGGCGCGTGGCGGTGAAGCGGCGCAGAAGGATTTCGGGTTCGGCTGTGGCGTAAAGCAGCTGGACCGAGCAGTCGGGCAGAAGGCGTAAACGTTTGAGCTCTTCGAGAACGCGGGAGGCTTCGAAGCCTCGACTGCGCACGTCGATCCCAATGGCCAGATTCTGTTCCGCCCGCGAAGTAAGTGCCTGGATGAGGTTCAGTGGCGGGTTGTCCACGACCTCATGACCCAGATCTTCCAGAACGCGCAGTATAGATGATTTTCCCGCTCCGGACAGACCCGTCACGATCAGGATCCGGCGGGAACCATGACCGTATTCGGATAAGGAACCAGACTCGGATGGGTTCGCCGATACCATGTGCCACACTGTAGCCGTTTTTCTTTTTATGCGGAACTATTTCGCACTTTCACGTTTCCGCAACATCACCCCCCGCTCCGGCCACCCACCCATAAACCCCGCAACAGGCTTTCAGCGCTGCCCTGATCCGCGCCACCGCCCCCGGAAAACCGGGCTCCAGACGCAGCATGACCGCTCCTGTCAGGGGATCGGAATCAGGAGGGGGGAGACGGGGCTGCTCCTCCCCCAGACAGACCCGCAGGCGCACGGGTGCATTTATGACAAAAGGTGTCCGAAGAATTCCCACCCCACGGACTTCGATCAGCCCCGCAAGGCGCTCCGGAGCGGACGCGACGACTCCGTCGAGCAGCACGCGATCATCCGCCACAAGATCAAATCCGACATCCATGAGCATCAGCGCCAGTTCGGATTTTCCCGATCCCGAGGGACCGGAAATGAGAACACCCGCCCCTTCCCACGCCACGCAAGATGCGTGGATCGAAGGGCCGGAAGGAAAAGGCGACGGAGACATGGCGGATTGCGACCCCCAGAATGGCGGACTAAGACCTTGATCCGAACAGCGGTTCCATACAAGCGAACCAGACAGGAAAACCCGAAATAAGGGAAACTCGGCTCAGAGGCATGACGGCCCTCTGACCTAGATCAGGAGCACGAACCGCCATGGGCACATCCTCCTCGCACCATACCGTCACTCGCCACGGGGACGAGGTCACCTGCGCCGATTTCAGTGGTTTCAGCGCTACCGATGAACGTCCCGACCGGCTGGCCGATGAGTGTCAGGCGGCCCTTTCAGCCATTTCCGTGGCCCTCGCCGACCATGGCCTGACGCTGGACCATACAAGACATGTCGCCGCCATGATTCGAGAAGGCCAGACTTTCGCCCAGTGTCAGGCTGCACTGAACGATGCTCTTGCCGCCGCAAAACCAGCGCTGACCCTACGGATCGTACAGCGTTTTCCGCTCCCCGAACAACGGATCGCCCTGAGCCTGACGGCCACACCACACAATTAATTGTCAGAACGAACCATTTTTTGGTCTGAAATATCATTTTCAGAAGAAAATGATTCTAAAGCGATTTTTTGTCGAGTTTTTTTCTACCAGAAAACAGAGTTGGCACGATTCTTGCATTGAAGATTTCCAGACGCCTCGACGTCTGGTTTTTTCTCAGGAGTCCCTGTCATGATCCGTTTCTCCGCTGCGCTTATCTGCCTTCTGTCCGCCGGCGCTCTCATGCCGTTTCAGACCGCCTGTGCCGCCGCACCCGACAACGGCACCATCAGTATCAAGGTCGATCTTTCATCAACGGATCTTGGCTCGGCGCAGGGCTGGAGCACCGCTACAAAAAAGATCCACGACGCCTCCCACACGGTCTGTCACCAGCTTCAGAGCGACGGCTGGCTCAGCGTCAACGAAGTGAGCGACTGTGAGCACGATGCTTTCTCAAACTCACAGAACCGTCTCTACGACCTGCGAAACCAGCAGACTGCGCACCACAAACACGGAACCGTGCTTCTCGCCCGTTCTGGCAGGGAGTGAGAGACATGGGCAGCCCCAGCCCCATCCTCCTCCTGCAACCCCGGAGACCGGATCCTGCTCCACGCCCTTTCTATCGGCGTCAGGCCTTTTTTCGAGCGGCCCTCATGCTTCCTTTCACGCTGGCACTGCCTTTTGTAGCGACGCTCACGTCCGACATCATGGATAGCGTCGGCTCGGGGCCTACCATCGAAGTCCGGACAGACGGCCACCCTTCCATCAAGACACCCTCAGGGCGCGCGCGGAAGACGCACGACGAAGCAGGCGCCCCGGATAGCACCGCCAGCGTCCAGCCGGTTCTCGGCGAACAGGCTTCCGCGCAGAGCATGAATGATCTGTCGGCTGATGGCGAGGCCGAGCCCGGAATGCTGACCGAAATTCTCGGTCTGGGGACGCTCTGAATAGAAACGGTCGAAAATGCTCTCCAGTTTTCCAGGCGGAATACCGGGACCCTGATCGGTGATGGTGATTTCCACCACGCTGCCCGTTCCGGGCCCGCTGCCTGCGATGTCGCGCGCACTGGCATGTAACGCGATAATGCCCTTTGGCGGAGAGAACGACACAGCATTGCCGATCAGGTTGCGCAGAACCTGAACCAGACGATCCTCCACTGCCAGCGCCTTGAGCGACGGCTCCTGGTCGCGGACATCCAGCCGAAGCACCGGATCGTTGTCCCGGCGTGTCGTCTGGTGCATTTCCGCCAGAATGGCCAAAAGTGCCACGACCGATACCGGTTCAGGCCGCACGCGGGACAGCTCTGCGTCGATACGGCTGGCATCGGAAATATCGGTAATCAGGCGGTCGAGGCGTTTGACGTCGCTGTTGATGATACCCAGCAGACGTTCGCGCCGCTCGGCGATCTGGATGCGCGGCAACGTCTCGATGGCAGAGCGGATCGACGACAGCGGATTCTTGATCTCGTGACTGACATCGGCAGCAAAGCGCTCGATATCGTCCATCCGTGCCCACAACGCCAGCGCGCTCCCCCGGAGCGAACGCGCCAGCACCCCGATTTCGTCGCGACGGGCCAGAAGACGCTCCGGCACGAGATCCTTGCGACCATCCGCCTCGCGCATGTCATTGGACGCGCGCGCCAGAGTCAGCAGCGGCCGCGCAATCGTCAGCGACAGATACCAGGAAAGCAGCACCGTTACGACCAGCGCCGCCAGCACCAGAGACAGGATCGAGGAACGGACTGCAAAAAGTGTGCGGTCTACTTCCGGCGCGTGACGGGTGAGCTGGATTTCGCCGACCGTCACACCATCGCGCACGACCGGCTCCACCACCGTCACGACAAGCTGGTGGTCCTTGGTACGGCGAATGAATGGCGGCAGCTCGGCCTGGGACTGAAGCGGCTGGGCATCATGCGGGCCGTCCATGGCCGTATCATTGGTGTCGAGCGTCACCTCCTCGCTTGAGGTCAGCGGCAACAGGGAGAGCAGCCAATCATAGAAACTCTCAAGGATATTGTTGCGCGGCGGCTGCCATCCTCCCCCGTCAACCGGATCGGAAGACCCATGATCCTGCTTTTGACGCGACGCCGTGCGACTGTCGACGACGAGCTTGCCGTCAGGATCAAACAGCAGGGCATGGGCATTAGGGCTCGGCTCGGTCAGGCTGGCCAAAAGCGGCCGGGCCTGAGCGACGTCCAGTTCCAGATTACCCCCTGGTGCCGGATGACCAGAGGCATGGGGCGCAACCCGGACGGCAGACTGCCCGAGCGCGCCAGCATAGATATGCGCCTGTTCGCGCAGGGCGTTGACATCCGTTTCCAGTAGACCGTTCTGGAACTGGTCCAGAAACAGCAGAGTAACCGCGAGAAGAGCCAGCGGCAGGGCGTTGAGGAGAAGAATCCGCACCAGAAGCGGCGAGGCCAGACGCCGACGCATCATGGACATATCCGGCGTGCGGCGTAGCCGCAAACGTCTGCGGAGTCCTGACCACAGACTCCTCAGTGTGTTGCCAAGCCCGGCTCGGTTCGAGTCGTGCCGCGCCGCTTCCGCGCGCCGACGGTCCCGCCCCTGCTCCAGCCGGTCCGCGTCGAGCATATGTCTTGCAGGGAATGAACCGGAATCGTCGTCCACGCGCGCTTACTCGTCCCGGTAGCGATAGCCGATGCCGTACAGCGTCTCGATCTGATTGAACTCGTCATCCACCTGACGGAATTTCTTGCGGACGCGCTTGATATGGCTGTCGATCGTGCGGTCATCGACATAGATATTGTCGCCATAGGCGGCATCAATGAGCTGATCGCGCGATTTCACCATGCCCGGACGCAAGGCCAGAGCCTTGACCAGCAAGAATTCCGTGACCGTAAGCGCAATATCCTGCCCGTCCCACAGACACTGATGGCGCGTCTCGTCCAGCGAGAGCTTGCCCCGCACGATGGCGGAACCAACCGCTGCCGCGCCCGTGGCCTCGGCCCGGCTGGCATCCTGACGGCGCAGCAGGGCACGGATCCGTTCGATCAGCAGGCGCTGGGAGAACGGCTTGGTGATGTAGTCATCAGCCCCCAGACGCAGGCCCATGAGCTGGTCCAGCTCCTCGTCCTTCGACGTCAGAAAAATGACCGGCAGGTTCGAGCGCGAGCGCAGGCGCTGGAGCAGCTCCATGCCGTCCATGCGCGGCATCTTCACGTCCAGAACAGCGAGGCTGACAGGGCGCGATGTGATGCCCTGCAACGCGCTTTCGCCATCGGTGTAGGTGTGAACGGTAAATCCTTCCGCCTCTAGCGTCATCTGGACGGAAGCGAGAATGTTCCGATCGTCGTCCACCAGCGCAATGATGGGTGCGGCGGAAGCTGCGGACGGCGGCTGCGAGGCTGGCGCCGGCGGCACATAGGGGGTTCGTGGCGTCTCCATGGGGGGTCCGTCTGCTGAAAACTGTTGCTGCTTTTTACATATATCCCATGACGCACCATGGCGGAAAATGGGCTTTTCGATGACATGATGCAGCACTATGCGTCCGTGCAACACTTGTCTTTGAGACAATCAGCGTTATTTCCTGAGGGAGAACGGGGCCGCATGATGGCCCGTCCCATAGCAGAAGGTCGTGACATGACAGACCACAACGCCTCGCCGGAAACGGCCCATGACGTGCCTGAACAGGGCGTCGAAACGCCGGTCCACGAGACACCGGGCATGAATGAAACCGGCGGTGAAACGCTGGAAGGAACAACTCCCGAAGCCCGGATCGAAGCCCTCGAGGCCGAAGTCGCAGAACTGAAGGACCGCTGGGTTCGTTCCGAAGCCGAAAGCCAGAACATCCGCACGCGCGCCAAGCGCGACATCGAGGATGCGCGCCAGTACGCCATCCAGAAATTCGCCCGTGACGTAGTGGAAGCCGCCGAAAACCTCCAGCGCGGTCTGGCATCCCTGCCCGCCAAAACGGAGGGCGAAGACGTCCTCATCACCAAACTGCGTGAGGGAATCGAAGGAACGGAACGCTCCTTCATCAACATTCTCGAACGCCACGGCATCACCTGCGAAGACCCGACCGGCAAGCCGTTCGACGCCAACCTGCACCAGGCCATGGCGGAACAGCCTTCCGACCAGCACCCGTCGGGCCACGTCATGCAGTCCTGGACGCCGGCATGGCTGCTCAAGGGCCGCCTGCTGAAGCCAGCCATGGTCGTTGTGGCCAAGGGCGGCGCAGCAGCCCCGCAGCAGGGCGTCGACAAGACGGTCTGATCCCTTCCCTGCGAAGGACCGGAACCCACGTCGGGGATTTCTTTGCGGAACGCCTGCCGGAATGGTTGGCGTTCCGCAACACCCTGCTAAAGTCGACCCATGAGTCGCATTCTTGTCATCAAACTCGGCGCCTTGGGCGATATCGTTCAGGCTTTTGGAGCTTTCGCTTCCATCCGGGCTGCGTTCCCCCATGCCACGATCACCCTGCTGACCACCGCGCCTTTCGTAGATCTGGCTCGAACCGCCCCCTGGTTTGATGAGATCGAGACGGATGCACGGCCCTCACTGGCCAATCTACCTGGAGTCTGGCGACTTTCCAGAAAACTGCGCGGCTACGACCGGATTTTCGATCTCCAGACGTCAGGACGGTCGAAAACCTATTTCCGCCTTGCGGGCTGTCCGGAAAACTGGTCCGGCATTTCCGATGGCTGCTGCCATCCGCACGGCAATCCATCCCGCAACGATATGCACACCCTGGCACGGCTCGACGACCAGCTTCATGCGGCCGGCGTCACCCCGCTGCCCCGCGACGTGCCGCACTGGCTTGCAGGACGTGGCCCTGAAATTGCGTCCCCCTATGCCGTCATCGTGCCGGGAGCAGCCTTTCATCGTCCGCAGAAACGCTGGCCCGCACCCCGCTTTGCCGAAGTCGCTTCCGCTCTTGTGGGCCTGGGTCTGACGCCAGTCATCGTGGGAACACAGGCCGAAACTCCACTGGCCCGCGAGATTGTTGCAACCTGCCCTGCCGCTCGCGACCTGACTGGCCAGACCACACTGGTCGAGCTTGCAGGTGTGCTGGACCGCGCACGGATCGTCATTGGCAACGACACCGGGCCGATGCATCTGGCAGCCGCGATGGACACGCCCTGTCTTACGCTCTTCGGCCCGGACAGCGACCCGCGCCTGACAGCGCCCCTCGCCCTAACGGCTGGCCGGACAGACGTGATCGTCGTCCCCGATCTGGCCATGCTGCCCACCTCGCGGGTCCTGACCTGCATGGAAGAGATGCTCTCACGATGACGACCGTACGCTGCATTATGATGCAGAAGAACGAGGCAACCCTGCTGGAGCCGTGGATCCTGTGGCATGCCGCGATTTTCGGCTTTACGAACCTGACGGTCATCGACAATGGCTCAACCGACCCGGCCGTTCTGGAACTCCAGGACCAGTATGAACGCAAGGGCGTGCAGATCGTACGCGATCACGCATCCCATAGCGATTTCCTTAACAAGGGAAACGTCATTGCCGGGATCATTCGGCAATGGGACGCAGAGAATGCCTGCGACTTCGCGGTTCCTCTGGACTGCGACGAATTCCTGACGGTTTTTCTGGACCAGCTTTCGCTCGATCCGGAGATTATCCGACGTCAGTTCGATTACCTGATCCACGAAAATGCCACCTTCGTGACAGACCGGCTTTTGCTGAACGTCCCGCAAGCACGGGATTACTTTCGACCCCAGATCGTCCGACGCGGACTATTCAAGGCTCATACCATCGTCAGTCTGGATCGCGGGTTTCACGACCCGCAAAGCCTCTATCCCGAACGCTATGTCCGGACCCCATTCGTGCATCTCCATCTGCATAACCGCCCGGACTACGAAGACATCCTGCATTTCGCACGTCAGAAACTGGCAGTTCCTGAAGACAATGAGGCAGCCGTTAATCCCGAAGCTGGCGCGCATCTTCACTTTTATTTCGACACGACCGCCGAAGATTTCGTCGCAAAATACCGGCACGTTCCGAACATTTATGCGCCCATGATCGCCCGCCGCTTCAAGGAACTGGGCCTTGATCCAACCCTTCTGCTCGGCACCGGTGAAAACGCGCCGCATCCCCCCATCAACGTTCCCGCAGGTTTTCTGGCCCACCGCATGTCAGGTAATGACATGCATGAATACCGCCTCTTCAATCCGATCTACTACGCCCTGAACAATCCGGACGTGGCGCAGGATCCGCATTACGGAATCTGGCCGCTCGTTCATTACGTTACGCTCGGATGGGATGAAGATCGGCAGCCTGATCCCCAGAACGCGCCGCCATTGGTAATCCAGACAGACAAAGCGACCTGAAAACAGTTCGACTGTTTGTCTGGGGGTTGCGGCGGAACGGGGATTGAGGCCATTTACCCGTTCAGTTTTCGGCAGAGTGATCTGCCGGTCCCACTCGCACAGGAGCGATCTCCATGCCCGCCATCACACTCCCCGACGGAAGCGTCCGCACATTCGACGGGACGGTGACGGGCACGACGATCGCTGCCTCCATCGGACCGGGCCTCGCCAAGGCCGCCATGGCGATGGAAGTGGACGGCAAGCCCGTCGATATCAGCACCGAAATCAGCAACGATGCGTCCGTGAAGTTCGTCACCCGCAAGGATGAGGACGCGCTGGAAATGATTCGCCACGACGCGGCGCATGTTCTGGCCGAGGCCGTGCAGTCCCTCTGGCCTGAAACTCAGGTCACGATCGGGCCGAGCATCAAGGACGGGTTCTACTACGACTTCTCCCGCGAGAAGCCGTTCACGCCTGAAGACTTCCCGGCCATCGAAGAGAAGATGCGCGAGATCGTCGCGGCCAACACGCCGTTCGTCCGCGAGGTCTGGGACCGTGACGAGGCCATCCGCTTCTTTGAAGAGAAGGGCGAAGACTTCAAGGCGGAACTGATCCGGGACCTGCCGGAGGACGAGCAGATCTCGATCTACCGTCAGGGCGAATGGCTCGACCTGTGCCGCGGTCCGCATCTGCGCACGACCGGCGATGTCGGCACGGCATTCAAGCTGATGCGCGTGGCCGGAGCTTACTGGCGTGGTGACCATCGCAACCCCATGCTGACCCGCATCTACGGCACCGCCTGGCGCGACAAGAAGGAGCTGGACGCCCATCTCCTGCGTCTTGAGGAAGCCGAGAAGCGCGACCATCGCCGCATCGGCCGCGAGATGGACCTCTTCCACATTCAGGAAGAAGCCGTCGGGCAGATCTTCTGGCACCGCAAGGGCTGGCGTCTCTACACGGTCCTTCAGGACTACATGCGTCGCGCGCAGGAGCGGAACAACTACGAGGAAGTCCGCACCCCGCAGCTCGTGGACCGCGCGCTCTGGGAGGCTTCGGGCCACTGGGACAAGTATCGCGAGAACATGTTCATCGCGACCGTCGAGGACGAAGACAAGACCCTCGCACTCAAGCCCATGAACTGCCCGTGCCACGTGCAGATCTTCCGCCACGGCCTGCGCTCCTATCGTGAGCTGCCGCTGCGGATGGCGGAATTCGGCGCGTGTCACCGTTACGAGCCGTCAGGCGCGCTGCACGGCATCATGCGTGTTCGCGGCTTTACGCAGGACGATGCCCATATCTTCTGCACGGACGACCAGATCGCAGATGAAACCGCGAAGTTCGTGAAGATGCTGGCGGAAGTTTACACGGATCTCGGATTCGAGAGCTTCCGCGTGAAGTTCTCGGATCGTCCGGAAACGCGGGCGGGCTCGGACGAGGTCTGGGATCGGGCGGAAGGCTCGCTCAAGAAAGCCTGCGAAATCGCGGGAGTTGAATACGAGTACAATCCGGGCGAAGGGGCATTCTACGGTCCGAAGCTCGAATTCGTGCTGACGGATGCCATCGGTCGTGACTGGCAGTGCGGCACGCTTCAGGTGGATTACGTTCTGCCGGAGCGTCTGGACGCCTCTTACATCGGCGAAGACAGCAACCGTCATCGTCCGGTCATGCTGCACCGCGCGATTCTCGGCAGTTTCGAACGTTTCATCGGCATCCTGATCGAACAGTATGCGGGCAAGTTCCCGCTCTGGCTGGCGCCGACGCAGGTTGTCGTGGCGTCCATCGTCTCCGACGCTGGCGATTACGCCAACGAAGTGGCTGCGACGCTAAAAGCCGCGGGACTCCAGGTCGAGACCGACACCCGCAGCGACAAGATCAACGCCAAAATCCGCGAACACAGCCTGGCGCGCGTTCCGGTCATTCTGGTCGTCGGTCGTCGCGAAGCCGAAGAACGCAAGGTCGCCATGCGACGTCTGGGCGGCGCGACGCAGGAAATTCTGTCGCTAGACGAGGCCGTTGCAGCTCTTGCGAAAGAGGCTCAGGCCCCCGACATCGCACGCGCGTCAAAGGATTAAACGTAATCCCCTTGCACCGCGCGCAAGGCAGGACTATGTGCAGAAGGAACGGGATCGGGACTGGCCGTGTCCCGCCTTTCTTCGTGAAGGCGGATGCTGGTGACTGGACCCGAACGAAACTGATGACAGGAGCTGACCATAGCTAGACCGCCGATGCAGGCCGCGCCCACCCGTGAAGGACCGCGCGTCAACGAGGAAATCCGTGTTCCGCAGGTTCGTCTGATTGACGAAGAAGGCGAAATGCAGGGCATCATGACGACCCGGGATGCCATGATGCGCGCTTTTTCGGTGGGTCTCGATCTTCTGGAAATCAGCCCGACCGCTGTTCCTCCTGTCGTGAAGATTCTCGACTACGGCAAGTTCAAGTATGAGCAGCAGAAGAAGAAGAACGAAGCCCGCAAGAAGCAGAAGGTCGTTGAGATCAAGGAAGTAAAGGTCCGTCCGGGTACGGGCGAGCATGACTTCCAGACGAAGCTCAAGGCCATTCACAGCTTTCTTGATGAAGGCGACAAGGTCAAGATTTCCCTACGCTTCAAGGGCCGCGAAATGGCCCATCAGGAGCTCGGCATCAAGATGCTTGAGCGTATCCGGCTGGAAGTCGAGGAAAAGGCGAAGGTGGAGCAGATGCCCCGCCTTGAAAACCGCCAGATGCTGATGGTGATCGCTCCCCGCTAAGGGACGCCTTCATCCTGCGAATAAAAAGGCCGTTCCGTACTGGAACGGTTTTTTTATGTTCTGCTCTTCAGGCGGCTTCCGCTTCAAGATTGGCACGATAGAGAGTTACGAACTGCCGCAGCATGTCTGCAACTTCGGCAACAGGACTCTCCCAATCTCCCGAACGGGACTGACGGAAAATCCGCATGCTTGGATACCAGGGCGTCGTCGCCCCGCTATCACCCCAGCGCCAGCAGGCGTCATGACGGGACAGCATCCACACCGGCAGCCCAAGACCACCCGCAAGATGGACCATGGATGTATCGACACTGACCAGAAGGTCCACGCCGTACAGCCGGGCCGCCGTATCAGCGAAATCCGTAATACCATTCGTCCCATCCAGAATTGGCAGTCCAGTCACGGCGATCTGCTGCTGGGGCGTTCCCAGCTGGAAACTCACGAACCGGATCCCTTCGACGGCCATCAGCGGCGCAAGCGTCTCCAGACGGACACTCCGGCGCCGGTCAACCTGTGACGCCGCCGGATCATGGGGGCGGGGATCGCCACTCCAGACCAGTCCGACAATAAGCTCGGGCCGGAAGGAGTCTTGCACAGCGATCTCACGCAAGGCTCCTCCCTGACGCTCCTGCTCTTCCACAGGGACGGACAGATAAGGACATCCAGGCGCGTTCGCTGGCGTCACACTCAGCCGAAGCGGCAACCCGACCATAGGGCAATGGAAGTCGAGATCAAGAGACGGATCGAAGACCGAAATAATCCTGTCGATCCCCTGCACGCTGTGCAGGAGCCTGACCAGAGGCACGGGAACCTGAACCACAACCGTGGCACCAAGCGCTTTGAGCAGCAGCACATAACGGATGAACTGGAGCGTATCGCCGTAACCCTGTTCATGGTGGATCAGAATGCTTTTTCCCGTCAGATCCTCCCCGTCCCACTGCGGCATGGTCAGATCGGTACGAGGTGTCTGGCAGGCCCGCCAGCGCCATTCATATTCACGCCACCCATCCTCGAAGCGTCCCAGTTTGAGCAGGCTGACGGCCCGACCAAAACGGCAGGTCCCGTTCTCGGGATCGAGCGAGATGGCGCGGTCGTAATAGGGAAGCGATTCCGCGCTACGTCCAAGGCCCTGAAGGGCATGTGCAATATTGTTGACGGCAGCAACCTGATCGGGACACATTTTATCCCCGGTTATGGCAGTCGCAAGAGAGTCCTCGAATGCTCCCTTTCTAGCCAGGACCATGCTCAGATCAACGTAAAAAGGTGCCTCGTCTGGCTTCTGCTGGATCGCGATCCGTAATGCCTGTTCAGAAAGATCCAGATCTCCCGTCTCAAGGCATGCAATCCCCAACCGATGCCAGATTCTCGGCGCTGTTGCGTTCTGACGAAGACTCTCAAGGTAATAGAGACGGGCCTGCATCGGATTTCCGCAGCGTTCATAAAGGCATCCCGCCAGAAAAGCTGAATGCGGATCCTGCGGCAGGCTCTGGACCGCTTCATGCAGCGTTTCGAGGGCGCCGGGAAGATTGCCAGCATCCCCCAGAGCAATGACATCCTGCGCCAGCAGACGGAAAGAGTTGGGCATGGAGACTCCTTTTTTTCCGTCGTAACGGACGCCTCCTAAAAAACTCTTAAAATGGTCCACTTTCCCAACCACAGGGACTTATTCAGTGCCCGCCCATCCAGACCAGACCTTGCAGGATTGGCCGCAAACGCCGTCGCCCCATCATGGATCTGCCCGTCTTCCTCAGCGTGAAAATGGGCCAACAGCACCACTCAGTCCGGCAGGATGCCCGATGTGCTGCCCAAGGGTTGGTTCAGGGGGCAGCTCCGTACCGGATCGAGATCGACGAACCGGATGGCGCCACGCCGGTCCAGACGCCGCATCATGGCGATTTCACGCCAGAAAAGCGGACATCTACCCTCGAACCAGACGGTTACCATCTCCGATGGCTATCTCCCTGCACCCTGTACAGCGAGCCGTTCCTCACGGAGCAAGTTCCGCCTGCACGGAGACCGTAACCCGGATGGTCTGCTCGTCCGGGCTGCGCTGGGGCGGCGCGGAATCGGCCATCCGGGCAGCCATGAGCATCACAGGCCTAGGACCGGGCTCCTGCGAAGACACGCGAACTTCCTTGAGACGCACAAGATGCAGTCCCAGTGTCCGCGCGCTCTCTTCCGCCTGTTGACGAACCTGTTTCAGGGCCTGCGTCCGGGCTTCCTGCACGAGCCTGTCCCGTGTGGCATCGTCGAGCGACCAGTCCAGACCTTCGAGCATCAGCGAGGCTGACTGAAGTCGCCCGGCAAGATCGAGGAGCCGAACCGAATCCTGACCGCTGAGTTCGAGATCCTGCCGCGCCGTCCAGCTTTTGGGGGCATGTTCGGGCGTATTTTCATAGATGGAATATCCCCCCGCCTTCGCCACGATCCCCTCATGGCCGCTGATCAGCTTCATCGCAGCCGTCATGCGCATGTTCACGTCCTTCTGGGCGGCAGAAGCGGACGGACTTTCGGCCCTCACCGTAAGGCGGGCGGTCAGTTCCGTGGGAGCGGCCTGCGCCTTGCCGCTGACACTGAAATCGAGTTGGGTCATATTCTGCGACATATCGGCGGCCTGAACAGGGGATGAAAGGACAACAGACGAAAAGGCCATCACAGCCGCAAGAAAAGCGACGGGACTGCCGGAAAACGGACGGATCATCGAAGCTCCTGAAAACAGGTTCGTGGTGAGGCCCGAAATACCGTCAGCGCGGTTCCGGGGCGTGTTTCAGCAGGACCAACGCACGGCGCAGACGTTCGATCCCTGCCCGCACATGTCCCTGTGTGCAGAGAACGCTTCCTTTCGCCCTGAGATGGCGGGCATCCTCCATGACACCAAGGGGGATGATGACAGCCGGCGCCGCAAGCTCCACATCCACGCTTTTGCGAAGACGGTCGCAGTATTCGGCATTTTCGGATGTTACCGGAATGGCATCATCCGTATGGCCGGACGGCGGATGGGACGCGGGACGCAATGAGGGCGACGCAGCCAGACAGCCAAGCAGACAGAACGCCGGAAGAAGCGTCGGCAGGGGAAGGGACACACGCATTACCATCTTTGTATCCCAGTCCGGCTAAGCAGAGTGTGGGGCGTGGATGAAACTTCCGTCATCCCTTTTCCGGCAGGGACGGCACCACAGGCAACAGGAGCGTCGCCCTCAATCCCGGTTGCCCACCCTTCAGTTCGAGCGTGCCGCCATGCAGGCTCATGACCGCCTGGACCAGCGAAAGCCCCAACCCCGCACCCGGCGTATTCCGCGCAGCTTCCGCCCGAAAGAAACGCTCGGAGGCACGCGCCAGATCGTCCTCGCTCATCCCTGGTCCCTGATCGGCAACGGTGATGGCCAGTTTCTCACCCCGCATGGCTGTTGAGAGCGTGATGTCCGTCCCGGACGGGGCGAACTTGATCGCATTATCCAGCAGATTGGCCACGGCCTGTTGCAACAGATGCGGATCACCATTGACGGAACGCGTCACCCCTGCCCTGCACACAAGCCGCAGCCCCGCATCCTCGACGGAAGCCTCGTAGAGTTCGCACAGCCCTTCCAGAAGCGGTCGCAGATCCACGGTCGTAAAAGCGGCCCGTCTGGCCCCGGCCTCAAGCTGCGCAATCCTCAGCAGAGCCTCGAAAATCGACGTAACCCGGTCGAGATCCATCACCGCCCGATCAATGGCGGCATGAAGCTCCTCTGTGGTGGTGGCAGTCCGGCTGGCATCTTCAAGGCGCGCACGCGCACGGGCGATCGGCGTTCTCAGATCATGGGCAATAGCGTTGGAAACCTGTCGCACACCATCCATCAGACGGTTGATCCGCTCGAGCATGGTGTTGACGGTCTGACCTACAAGATCGGTTTCGTTGCCGGTCAGGGGGATGCGCTGGCTCAGATCGCCTTGCGCCACCGCCGCCGTCGTCCGGGCGATCGAGCGGACGACCTGGCGGAAAATGCGCCGGATCGCCAGCGCCCCCCCTGCGGCCAGCAGAGACACCATAATCCATGACCAGATCAGCGTATCGGTCAGAACATGCCGGACAAGCTGCCGTCCGCGCACATCCCGCCCGACGATCATCTGAAAGCCATGCGTCAGCGGGTAGGCACGCATCTTGGCATTGGTGCGAAAGCCGTCCCGACGGATCGCCAGTTCGTAAAACTGATCCATCCGGGTGATGACCACCGGCCAGCCAGGCAGGTTGCCAGCAAATTTGCGCCCGTCAGGCCCGACCAGAAGGTACAACTCGTCATCATCGACGTTCTGGTCGAGTCTGTCCTGAATGGCGAGGCCAAGAGCGGACGGGCCACCCTGCGTCCAGCGATGGGATAGGTCGGCCGCATCGACCTGCACCGCGACCTCGACCTGATGGTCTAGCTGACCGGTCGTGTTCCACCAGATAAAGGACAGGAACGCCCCGGCCGAAATCACGAAGACCAGCCCGTAAGCCAGTGCAAAATTCAGCCCGGCCGAACGGATCGGCCAGCGCAGGCGCCGTTTCAGGAGCAGCCAGAAACAGCGGACCTTACGCAGCAGCATTCCCAATCAGTCCGCCCGCAGGATATAGCCGGCGTTGCGGATCGTATGGATCATGGGCTTGTCGAACGGCTTGTCCACCTTCTGGCGCAGGCGTGAGACATGCACATCGATCACATTGGTCTGCGGGTCGAAGTGGTAGTCCCAGACGCGCTCGAGCAACATGGTGCGGGTCACGACCTGCCCGGCATGGCGGATCAGAAACTCCAGCAGCCGGAACTCACGGGGCTGAAGGTCGATCTTCTCGCCACCACGTTTAACGGTGCGCGACAGCAGATCCATTTCCAGATCACCCACCACAAGACGCGTCTGCGGCGCACTTTCGGGGCGCCCACGACGGCCCAGCGCCTCTACACGCGCCAGAAGTTCGGAAAAGGCGAAGGGCTTGGTCATGTAGTCGTCGCCGCCGGCCTTGAGGCCTGCAACACGCTCATCCACATCCGCCAGCGCTGACAGCAGCAGGACCGGCGTGGCGTTCTTCTGTCCCCGCAGGGTCTCAAGAATCCGCAGACCATCAATACCGCCCGGCAGCATCCGATCCAGGATCACGACGTCATAGTTCTCGCTGACGGCCAGAAACAGGCCGTCCTTACCGTTATCCGCTTCGTCAACAACATGCCCGGCTTCCCGCAGCCCCTTGAGCACAAAAGCACGGACCGTCGGATCATCCTCGACCAGCAGGATACGCATCGTTGTCTCTCTTCCTTCCGAACGCAGTCTTCCCGTTCCCTTAAGAAAAGAATACCGGCTTGAAGGACGCCGTCAAACGCCATTGTTACAGACAGGGGCGGCTAGCGGGGAATTGCGTTGTCAAACGCATCCTGCTGCGCGTCGCGCAGGGATGAGGCGCTGATCGGCCCCCATGAGAACGGGGAGGCCTCGGATAGCCCGTCGCGATAACCGCTCTGCCCATGCGATGGCGGGACGGCGCTGCATCCGGAGACAGCCGCCAGCAGGAGAATACCGCAAAAACGGATTGTCCCGCAGAAAGATTCAGTCATCCGCATCGCGGGGACGTGGGCCGATATGGATCGGCAGGGTCAAGGACTGTGTGCCTCGCTGAATCCGGAAATTCAGAACCATGCCCGGACGCGCTGCCGCTATACTCCGCAGGAGCATCCGCGCGCTGGTGACAGGGACATTGTCCACCTGCGTCACAATATCACCACGCCGCAAACCGCCCTTCTGAGCCGGGGCACCATTATCGACACCGGCAATACCAATCGCCGTGTCGCCATCGTCCAGCGTAATGCCGAGCCAGCCATGTTCGGCATGGCCCGTTGCCTCGATTTCCGCGACGATCGGGGCAACGATTTCGGACGGAATCCCGAACCCGATTCCCACAGACCCACCCGCAGGCGTCACGATGGCAGCATTCACGGCCACGACCTGCCCACGCATGTTGAAGGCCGGGCCACCCGAATTGCCGGGATTGATCGGAGCATCAAGCTGGATGAAGTCGTCAAGCGACCCAATCCCCAGATCCCGCCCGACCGCCGAGACAATCCCCGCCGTGACGGACGATCCGAATCCGAACGGATTGCCCGCGACGAGAATCCAGTCCCCGATATCGGTCTGCTGGCTGTCGCCCCAGGTGACATGCGGAAGCGGCTCGGGACTATCGACCTTGATGACGGCAATATCCGTCAGCGGATCGGCCCCCAGCAGACGCGCCGGCATTTCATGCCCGTTGGACAGCGAGACCACGACCTTGTCCGCCCCGCCCACGACATGGCGGTTGGTCACGATGATCCCGGACGGATCGACAATAAACCCCGATCCTGCCCCGACCATTTCGTCCTGCTGGCGTTTCATCCGGTCCCGGTAGCGCTTTTCCAGCGGAGTACCGCGGATCTGTGGCGGGGTGTGATCGTGTCCGTCCGGGCTGTTCTGGGTAATGGCGATGTTGACGACGGCCGGGATCACCTGACGCACCAGAGGAGCGAAACTTAAGGGGCCATATTTAACCAGAAGCGGCGGCAGGGCGGGCGCCGGAGCCGGGACCACGGCGGGTTGGGTCGGGATGCCATGCGCGTCTGTGTTTTCCCCCGCGACCGTACGGTCAGGGATGACGGTCGGGAGCATTTTTAGTGCAGGAGCCTGCACGACTGCGGACTTCTGCGACTGTTCCACGGGATGTGCAACGCTCTGCGGGCTGTTACCATGACCGCGCAGGGCCAGCATCAGCCCCACTGTCACCACAGTGGCCGTTCCGGCACCGATCGCAGCAGCCTGCAGGGTGCGGTTCATGGGAAACAGGACAGGAACATCGTCATACCAAATCTGCTAACACAGAATTGTTCCACATCCTAAGATCCTGACGATTCAACGCCCCTGCTGAGATTTCGAACGCGGTTTCGGCGGCTCTGCCGTTGCGGGGTCCTCGGGCCAGTCATGGCGGGGATAGCGGCCTCGCATGTCCCGGCGCATATCGGCCCAACTTCCTTTCCAGAAGCCTTCCAGATCCGCTGTGATCGCCTGCGGACGTCCGGCAGGGGACAGCAGCGCGCATTGCAGGGCAAGCTGTCCATCCGCAAGCTCTGGCGTCCGGGCTGTCCCGTAAAAGGCCTGCGCGCGGGCGGAAACTGTAGGAACCGCGCCGGTATAGTCGATATCGTGCGTGCTGGCCTTCAGCGTCAGACGCGGCGGGAGCTTGCGGTCCAGCGCGGCGAGATCGGCATAGTCCAGCCGCGCACGCAGGATGGACAACAGGTCCAGCGCCCGGACCTGCGCGAGCCGGTCACATCCCGCAAGATACGGCTCCAGCCACTCCAGAGATGCCGCCAGACCGTCATCGGACAGGTCCGGCAGATGTGGCGCGTAGGTCGCGCGGGCATGGGCCACGCGGGCCTGAAACTGACGCCCGGCCTCCGTCCAGGTCAGGGCCTGCGCCGGAGTCGCGGCGATCTGCTGCAAGAGAAGGCTCTGCGCTTCCTCGGAGCTGATCTCGCCGTTGCGGTCGCGCAAGACCAGCGCGCCCAGACGAAGCCTGCGACGGGCGATGATGCGGCCGGATGTGCCGTCCAGCGTCGTCTCGACCTGCTCACGGGTCCGGTCCAGAAGGGTCCTGGGCAGGTTTTCGGCATCCAGCGGGGCTGCGAGCGTGATTTCCGTTGAGGTCCGCGTGTGAAACGCCGCCCCGGCCAGCAGTTTCTCGCGGGCCAGCGGATCATTGGCGGAGACACGGGCACTTCCCCCGCCCGCCAGACGGAAACGCCCAAGCTCGCCCGCCGCCTGTGCCACACGATCCGGAAAACCGGCGGCCAGCAGCGCGCCTGCATGATCCGGCAGCGGCACCAGTGGCACGTCCCGCTCTCCCATCCGGCGCAGGAAGCGTTTGGCGGACTGACGCATATGGAACAGGCTGGCCCGGTCCGCGCGCGGGTCGTCGCGCTCGAACAGGGCGAAGCGTACGCGGATATCGGCTCCTGCCGCAGGGCCGGACGGACGGTAAGGACGTGGACGAAGCGGATCGCGTTCTTCCAGCAACGCCGCCAGACAGGCCGCCGTCACGCGCTCCGGCAGGGTCCGGGCCGCGCACAGCATCGCGGCCAGACGCGGATGCGTGCCGAGGGACGCCATGCGCTTGCCAAGCGCCGTAATGCGGTTGGCATCATCCAGCGCGCCAAGTTCACGCAGCAATTCGCGCCCGCTCGCCAGAACGCCGGAAGGAGGTGTGTCCAGCAGCGGCAGACTGTCCGGAACCGTGCCCATCACTTCCTGCCAGGCGGCGGTGACGAGCGCGAAATCCGTCAGATCGGCCACGAGAATTTCCGGTGCGTCCTGCGGGCGCAGACTGCGCTGCGTCATCTCTGACCACAGGCGGATGGCAATGCCCGGAGACTGCCGCCCCGCACGGCCTGCGCGCTGGGTGGCGGTGGCTCGGGATATTTTCAGCGTTTCCAGCCGCGACAGGCCCGTATTCGGGTCAAGCCGCGGGGCACGACGCAGGCCGCCATCCACGACAATCCGCACACCAGAGACCGTAACGGACGTCTCGGCAATGGACGTCGCCAGCACGACGCGGCGCGTGTCGGAGGGTGCGATGGCGCGGTCCTGATCTTCGGTCGTCTGTTCGCCGTGCAGCGGGAAGACTGGAACCGTGCCATCCAGCAGAGCCTGTGTCCGCCGGATTTCGCCAACGCCGGGCAGGAAGGCTAGAATATCGCCGTCTTCTTCTACCAGCGCCTGACGGATCGCGCGGGCGCAGGCTTCCGGCAGGTCCCGCATGTGGGGAATATCGCGAGTATGGCGGATGTCGATAGGGAACTGGCGGCCTTCGCTCTCGATCAGCGGGGCGTTCATCAGCGTCGTGAACGCCCGGCCATCGGGCGTGGCCGACATGGCCAGAATCCGCAGATCCGGCCTCATTTCGCGTTGCATGTCCAGACAAAACGCCAGCGCCGCATCCAGATCGAGCGAGCGTTCATGCACTTCATCGAACAGCACCGCGCCCACACCATCCAGCAGCGGATCGGTCAGCAGGCGACGCAGGAGCAAACCCTCGGTCACGACTTCGATGCGCGTTCTGGCAGACATTGCAGAATCAGTGCGCGTGCGGAACCCCACGATGCCGCCCGGCTTCTCACCCAGCGACGACGCCATGCGCGACGCCGCCCCACGCACCGCCACACGACGCGGCTCCACGAGGATAAGACGCTGTGTCCCCAGCCACGGCGCATCCAGAAGGGCGAGCGGCGTCAGCGTCGTCTTGCCCGCACCCGGAGGCGCGACGAGAACCGCGTTAGGCTGCGTCTGTAACGTCGCCAACAGCTCCGGCAGAATCGCCGTAACAGGGAGTTCGGGAGGAAGAATGAAGGTCAGAACGCAGCCCCCGCACCAGCAACAACCGCCGGCCATTTAAAAGTTTTTGGTGAAGCTTTTTTCAAAAAGCTTCGACACTCCCCGCCTTTTCGAAAAAAGGCGGAACCCAAAAACTTTTCTCTGTTTCTTCTTACTGCAACGGAAAACCGAGTTTGTGCAGCACCGTGCGCATGACGTGCCGGCCGCTCAGGCCCTTGAAGCTATCGACACGACTGGCCACCGTTTCCGACCAGGCGCGCGACAACAGACCTTGTTCCTTCTGATAGTCATCCGCAACCCGGTCATAAGCCGCAATGCCTTCAGCCTCGGTCTCCGTGCTGTAGCGCTCGCGATGCAGGACCACGTCCTGACCCAGACGCGGTTTATGGCCGTTCTGGGCAGCGGGATCGGGGTGGCCGACGCAAAGCCCCACGACCGCCACCGAACGCGGCGGCAGGGAGAGGAGGCGCGCCACCTCTTCGGGATGGTTTCGCAGGCCGCCGATATAGACCGTGCCCAACCCAAGGGACTCGAAGGCGGTTACGGCGTTCTGGGCTGCAATGCCGGTATCAAGCGTCGCCATGAGGAAGATTTCTTCATAGTCGAGCGCCTCGTGCCCCGTCCCTGCCCGTTCTGCGATCCGCTCCAGCCGGGACAGATCCACGATCCACGCGAGGAACAGAGGCGCGACTTCGATATGCTTCTGGCCGCCGCACAATTCGGCCAGCTTGGCACGCGTCTCCCGGTTCTCGACAGCCACGACGGACCAGACCTGAAGATTACTGGAGGTCGCAGCCGAAGACGCAGCTGCAATTCCGGCTTCCAGCGTCCCTGCAGGCAGGGCATCCGGCAGGTAGGCCCGAACCGAATGGTGCGACAGCAGCAGGTCGAGCACCTCATTGTCCGGCAGGGTTTCCGGCGCCGACGTGCGGTACCGTGTCTGCCACAGTGCGGAAATCCGTTCGGAAGAGGTGCCCGACATGGAGTGTATCCTTATTCGTCGTACGTCATCAGAGCGTTCAGCGGAACGTCCAGTTTGTCACGGCCCTTCAGATCCGCAAGCTCGATCAACACGGATGCACCCACGACCTCGGCGCCCACCTTGCGCAGCAGGTCGATGGATGCGGCGAGCGTGCCACCCGTCGCCAGCAGATCGTCCAGCACCACAACGCGCTGGCCAGGCTTGATGGCGTCTGCCTGAATATGCAGCTCGTCTTCGCCGTATTCGAGGCCGTATTTCAGGGAAATGGTCTTGCCCGGCAGCTTGCCCGGCTTGCGGAGCATTGTGAAGCCACAACCCAGACGCAGCGCAAGCGGAGCGGCAGTCAGGAAGCCGCGGCTCTCGATTCCTGCCAGCATATCGGGCTGCCACGCGGCGATCGCACGGGCCAGACGCGCAGTGGCGACCTGCCAGGCGTCAGGGGAGCGGATCAGGGTCGAGATGTCATAGAACAGGATGCCCGGCTTCGGAAAATCCGGAATTTCGCGGATGTAACTCTTGAGATCGAGCGGCTGGGGATCCTGAAATGACATGGCGGCACGGCTTTCATCTGGTCATGGCAAACAGCGCGGCATGTAGGGGAGTCTCCCCCCCAACTCAAGCCCGGATCACAACTGTCGCCTGTTCGATGGCTGCGAGAAGTCCGGCCTTGCGAAACGGTTTGGGCAGAACAGCCATGCCCTGAGGCGCCATAGTGCTGTCCTCGTAATCACCCGACATGAGCACGACGGCCATCTGCGGGCGACGCTCGCGCAGCAGATGGGCGATCTCCAGCCCTGTCTGGGCACCGGGCAGGTTAAGGTCCGCGATCAGCAGATCCGGCGCCTCCCCGCCCTCCAGCGCCGAAGCCCCGTCCGGCACATGATGTACCGTCCATCCCTCACGCTTCAGAACCGTTTCAACCACGAGCGCAATGGCCGCGTCATCTTCGACAAGGAGTGCCTTCATGGCAGGATATCCTCAGGAATGGGGAGACGGTTCGGTCACAGGCGGCAGGCGGGGACGCAGCATCGCGAACCCCATGGCCGCAAGAAAGGCGAACGTCAGGAAAAGAGCCATGGGAACCGCCGTACCCGCAGGCATGAGGCCGAACAGCGCGCTCGCCACCGCTCCAAAAAGATACTGCATCGTCCCTGCGAGCGCCGAGGCCGAACCGGCACGGTCGGACTGTTCGGATAGAACGCCCACCATGGAATTCGGACCAATAATGCCTGTCGGCCCCATCGTGATGATGAGAGCGATGATGAGGGGCCACAGGAAAATCCCCCTGATATGACCCTGCGGATCGACGTCATAGATCGAAACCAGAGACAGAACCATGAGGATCGCGCATCCCGCCAGACTGACGCCCAGCGCGCTGAACAGCATCCGGCCCGTGCTGACCCGCCCCACGAGCTGCCCGTTAATGGCGGACGCGCCGATCATGCAGATCGCGAACAGGCCAAACAGCATACCGTAATGAAACGGTGACATGCCGAAGACTTCCTCGAACAGCATGGGGGCCGCTGTCAGATAGGTAAAGGTTACGAAACCCAGGAAGCTCCAGACCAGACCGTTCGTGATGAAGCTGCGGGTCCGGAGGATATAGACGTATCGCTCGATGATGGAGAGCGGACGCAGGTCGCGCCGGTCCTGCGGGGCGAGGGTCTCTGGAAACACCGTCATCAGCAGAAGCGTACAAATTCCGCCATAGAGAGCCGTCACCCAGAAGATAACGCGCCAGTCCACGAATTTCAGCGCAAAACCGCCAAGCATGGGGGCAAGGATCGGTACCGTGCCCTGAATGACGATCAAGCGCGACATCATTTTCGAGGATGCGTCACCTTCCGTCAGATCCCGGATGCACGCATTGGGCACCACAAGCCCGGCGGACGCCATGATGGCGGAGAAAACGCGGCAGATGCACAGGAAGGTCATGCTCGGCGCCATCGCGCAGCCGATCTCGCCGAGCGTATAGCCCAGCATCCCGATCAGAAGCGGCCAGCGACGACCGAACCGGTCGGAGATCGGGCCGATGGTGATCTGACCGATGGCGAGCCCGATCACCCAGGCCGCCATGGTCGCACTGCCCGAACCCGCCGCTGTGTGAAGCTGGCGCTCCATTTCAGGCAGGGCCGGCAGGTAGACATCCGTCGAGACCGGCCCGACAGCCGTGAAGATTCCCAGCAGAACCGGCAGCCATGCGGGCAGAGGATCGCCCCGTCTGAATGTCATGTCCTGATCTGTCATGCGCGTCTGCCTGCTGTGTTCAGAGTTCGGAGTAAAAGTGTCTGTCGGGCGTCTGGTTTTACGGGGACGTTTTCAGGAGGTCTCGGTCCGTCCATGCTGGCGCAGCAGAACGGCTCCGAGCACACCCGACACGACGAAGAGGATTCCCGCAAGCCCCAACTGGAGGACATGCCCGATCCGCGTTCCGGACCCGACCAGAACGAAAATCAGCGTCTGTGGCAGCCCCCCCAGAAAGGTCGCGACCGAGAACGGCAGAAGAGGCAGTTCAAACAGTCCCGCCGCCGTCGAAACCAGCAGGGCGGACCCCACCGGCATCAGTCGCAGCGTCAGGACCGCCCGGAAAGGCTTTGCATGGAGTGTGCGCGCCAGAGCGGCATAATCGGCCTGAAGCCTGTCATGCAGCCGGGCCCGGAACGCCGCCGGAGCCAGCAGCCTCGCCCAGCCATATGCCAGAACCGCCCCGAGCATATAGGCGAGCGAACACAGGACAAGACCGCCCCACAATCCGAAAGCCAGCCCCGCCGCCACGCACAGCGCCTGACGCGGCAGGCCGCACGCACTGTAGGGCACGGCCAGCAGCAGGAACCAGAGGGGAGCGCCCGGCGTCTCGTGCCAGTGCGGGGCATTTTCCAGCAGATGATGAATGAACGGCAGACGCTGGAGGGCGGCCACCAGCACCAGCATCGCGCCGATCGTCAGCGCTGCGCGCCACGGCACGATCTGGCGCAATGTGCGACGCAGATCCGGATCAGGAGGAAGAGACATCGGGCTACCCATCCCTGCCCGATACCAGCCACGGCCCCTCGCGGCTATGGGTCGGACCGTAAACACGCGTTCATGCTGGCGCGCCCAGCGTTGAAGAATGAAAATCCGAAAAAATCATCCGGCCATATTTTCCTCTTGAAGATATATCTTAAGATACTATATCGTTCGATATATCGAATAGGAGAACATCATGTTCAGACGTAAAATGGATTTTTTCAGCACCGACCGTCATGGCCATCATCATCGTGGCGGTTTCTTCGGCAGGGGTCGCCCCGTTGCGGAAGGCGACGACCAGAACGGGGGTCGTAACAGTGAAGGTCGGGGTAGCGAACGACGGGGCGGTCGTCACCGGGGCATGGGCCGCGGCGAAGGCGGCTTCGGAGAGCGGCATGGTGTCCGTGGTGGCGGGATGGGCGGCGGACGCTTTGGCGGGCGCTTCGGCCGAGGCTTTGGTGGCGACATCGGAGGCGAAGGGTTCTCGCGTGGTCGCAAACTGACCGCCGATGAACTTCAGCTCGTCATTCTGGCTCTGCTCGCGGAAGCACCTTCCCATGGCTACGAACTGATCCGACGTCTCGAAGAACGTTCGGGCGGCTTCTACAAGCCCAGCCCCGGCGTGATCTACCCGTCCCTGACCTATCTTGAGGAAACCGGCCTTGCCGCCGTGGCGCAGGAAGGCAACCGCAAGCTCTACAGCCTGACGGACGAGGGGCGTGCCCATCTCGAGGCCCGCAGTGAGGAAGCCACCCGCATCCTCGATATCCTGAGCCGGATCGGCGCCCGCATGGCGGATGTCCGGGAGGCCTTTACCGGCATCAATGACCTCGACCCCTCACTGGGACAGGAGTTTCATGACGCACGTTTTGCCCTGAAAGCGGCCCTGAAGTCCCGGCGAGGCGCCGATGCGGACGAACTGCGGCGCATCGTGGCAATCCTGCGCCGGGCCGCAGCAGAAATCTCCGCCTCCCCCTCAGCCGGGCAGGATCAGAGCTAACACCCAACCCAAAGACGGGCCCCTCCCGTCAGCCGCTGTAATACCGTAAGGGAGGGTCCATGATCGTTCAGGACCACCCCCATTTCTGCAACATGCCCGAGGACATGCGGTATTACCGCCCCGAAAATTTCGGGGAAGGCTTCATCGAAAAGTCGATGGTCTTCCTGCTCCCCGAACGGCTGAAGAAATTCCGGCGCAACCTGTGGCATGTCCGGCGAAATCCTGGCGACGACGCGGTCTACATGCCGCTGTTCCGCGTCAACTGCATCCTGCCGTCGGACCCTGCGCCCGTCGGGCTTCAGGGACCATGCGACGTCTATCCCTTCTATACCCGCACCACGAAGACCCGCAGCCGCGAACTGGACTATTATGTGCTGTTCATTTTCCGAGACCGCATGTCCTGGATGCGATGCAGGACTTTGCTGGAGCGCTCCTGACCTCACGGAGCTGTGGTTTTGCGGCGACGGGGTAGCCGCTCAATGATGGCAGATTATTCCCCAGCACAAGGCGCCCCATCATGACCAAATCCCTCTACGCCACACTCCGGGCCCTTCCCGGAAAGCGCGAAACACTGCGTAGTCTCCTGACGTCTCTCGCCGCAGATGTCCGCGCCGAACCAGGCTGTGAGCGTTTCAGGGTTTATACGCTCGCGTCGGACCCCGACCTGTTCCATGTCGAAGAAACCTATCACGATGACGCAGCCTTCCAGGCCCATATGGCGACGGAGCACGGCAGGATTTTCAACCAGACCATCGTTCCCCTCGTCGAAGGGGGCGCGTCGCAGGTCGTCTTTCTCGATGCCGTGATCTGATCGTCATTTAAGGTACAGACAGAACGGGATTTCCGAACGATAGAAAGCGAGAAGCTCGTTATCGATCGGGTATCCCCGCGCGATGATCCGGCTGGCATCTGGGGAAAAACGCGCTCAGATCAACCCTTTTGCCCGAATCAGCGCGAAGGCGGCCAACGAGACCATACATTTCAGATCACCGTCGCGGATCAGGGCCTCGAACGCCTCCAGCGTCATGTCGTGGCAGGTAATGTCCTCTTCCGTCGACTCAAGCTCCGTCTCACCGCGGGTCAGATTGCGTGCAAGAAAGACATGGCCTTTCTGGTTCGAGTATCCGGCGCCCTGATACATGCTGCCGACATGGATCATCTCGCCGGCGCGAAGTCCGGTTTCCTCCCGCAGCTCACCAAGCGCCAGCTCAATGGGATCGACGTCTTCTTTTGTTTCCCACATCCCCATCGGCAGTTCCCACAGACGCTCGCCTACCGGATACCGGAACTGCCGGATCAGCGTAATCCTGCCATCGGCATGCATCGGCAGAATCACAACGAACTCGCCCCGCTCCACTATCCCGTACAGACCCTGCTTGCCATTGGGGTGAACAATGATGTCCTCACGCAGGGCGGTCCAGGGATTGCTGTACGCAAGACGCGTGGACAACGTCTGGAAGCCCGCATCCCTGCGGGCGTCTTCGAGAGTCTTCCCAAGGCTTCCACGGGGGCTTTTATCGGAGGGCATGGTCGACTCCTGATCTTGTTTCGTTCTACCGAATCGACGAGACTTCCCTCATGGAGCAACGCCGGATCGTGCATATCGACATGGACGCATTTTACGCGTCTGTCGAACAGCGGGATGACCCCGCCCTGCGCGGTCGACCGCTGGCGGTCGGTCGGGGCGAGGCACGGGGGGTGGTCGCGGCGGCGAGCTATGAAGCCCGGCGCTTCGGGGTGCGCTCGGCCATGCCCTCGGTCACGGCGAAACGGCTGTGCCCGGAACTTGTATTCGTTCCGGCCCGATTCGATGTCTATCGCGCGGTCTCGGCCCAGATCCACGACATCTTTTCGCGCTACACCCCCCTGATCCAGCCCCTTTCCCTGGACGAGGCCACTCTCGATCTGACGGACCATCTGGGTGCCTACGGCTCTGCCACGCTGATCGCGGACCGTATCCGCGCGGATATCCACGCTGAAACCGGACTGACCGCCTCCGCAGGCGTGTCCTACAACCGCTTCCTCGCCAAACTGGCATCGGATTGTCGCAAACCGAATGGACTTTTCGTCATCACCCCGGCCATGGGGCCGAATTTCGTCTCCGCCCTGCCTGTTGATGCATTTCACGGTATCGGACCGGCGACGGCCCGGAAAATGCGGGCGCTTGGCATCGAGACCGGTGCAGATCTCCGCAGGCAGGACCTCGCGACCCTGACACGCCATTTCGGCAAGTCAGCAGTCTTCTATCATGGAATATCACGCGGAATTGATCATCGTCCGGTCGTCGTGAACCGGGAACGCAAATCCCTCGGAACGGAGCAGACCTATCTTCAGGACCTGACATCAAGCAGCGACGCGGATCAGGCTCTGATGCAGATTGCTTCCAGACTATGGGGAAATGCCCAGCGCCGACAGCTTCAGGCCCGGACTGTCACCCTCAAAGTCAAATATGCCGATTTCCGCCAGATCACCCGTGCGCGGACTCTTCCGGCTCCCGTCCCCTCTGAACAGGCGCTGCTGGAAACGGGTCAGGGTCTCATGATGCCACTGCTGCCTTTCGTACCGGGCGTACGTCTGCTTGGCCTGACACTTTCGGGGTTTCATGACACCGGAGCCACGCCACATAGCCAGATGGAACTGCTCCTGTAGAAGACCGGACGTAGGGAACGGTTCATCATGGCATTCTTTCGGCCTTCTGGCGCGTTGGAAGAAAAACCGTTTTTGCGGAATATCTCTCACAGTCCGGATTCTGCCCGCTTCATGGCCCAATACCTGCCCCCCACTTCCCGACGCACCACCGCCCTGCTGGCTCCGGTTCTAATGCTGGGAGCCTGCGTGTCCGGTCAGGAAACCAACATGACCCGCGGCCACACGCGTCAGTCGCCCTCGGCCTACACGTCCAGGACCTTTCCCGGCGAGCCAGACTTTTCTTCGGCAACCCACGGCAATCTTGCTGGAGCCTTGCATTACTGCTTGCGAAGCGCCGCCCTGACGAAAGACGAAGCTGTCCACCTCCAGCCCGTGGATCAGGTCGGGACGGACTACAGCGCAGGGCGGCAGGGCATTCTTCAGGTGCTCAATGCACAAACGGGCCAACACGAACAATATGCCCTACCCTCAATGCCTCAGCCGGCACGCAGGGCTGTCTGCACCTCTGTCGCGACCCGTATCCGCCAGTTCCAGCCGGAACAGCGTTTCCCTGTTTCAACCTCGGGATTGTGAAGTCATGACACACTCCCTCGTGACGGCACCGGCCATCTGGCCTATGCCATGCAAGATCTTTTTCATCAGAAACCCAAAGGAGAGACTGATTCCATGACCGCGCAGGAAACGCCGGCGGGCTCACCGACGAAACGTGTTCTTGCCGTCGTCCTGTTCAATCTTCTCGTCTACATCGTGATTGGCCTGCCCAATGCCGTCCTGACGATTTTTGTCCATCAGGGACTTGGTTACAGCACGACCGTGGCAGGCATCACGTTTTCGCTCCAGTATTTCGCGACTTTTGCGGCCCGCCCCTCCGCCGGGCGACTGGTGGACCGAATCGGCCCCAAACCGGTCGTCATCGGCGGACTCGTCACCTGCCTGCTCTCGGGCCTCCTGATCGCCGGATCCGGGCTGCTGGCCGCCACGCCAACGCTGTCTCTCACGGTTCTGCTGTTCAGCCGACTGCTTCTGGGCTGGGCTGAAAGCTGGGCCGCGACCGGTGTGATCGTCTGGAACATCCGCCGGGCAGGAGCAGAAAATACGGCCATCGCCATTTCATGGAACGGCATCTGTTCCTATGGCGGGATCGCGCTTGGAGCGCCGATCGGCGCCAAGCTGTCCATGCTCGCTGCTCCGTACGGTGGCCTGGTTTCAGTTGGAATCCTTTCCGTAGCGCTGCCCCTGTTCGGCCTCGCCCTCATCGGATTCTACCCCGGCGTGAAGCCCATTCGCTCAAGCAGCAAACCCATTTCCTTCGCCCACGCCCTCAGACTGGTTCTGCCGCATGGTTCGGCACTAGCCGCGGGGTCGATCGGATTTGGCGCGATCTCGTCGTTCCTCGCGCTGTATTATTCAGTCCTACACTGGCAGGGCGCCGCAACGGCACTCGCTGTCTTTGGCTTCACCTTCGTCGTTATCCGGTTTTTCTTTGCGCCACAGATCGCCCGACGCGGCGGGGTGTTCGTGGCTATTGTCTCACTTCTGGTCGAAGCGGTCGGACTGGCCATACTCGGCCTGTTCCAGACGCCTTCCGCAGCCCTTGCGGGCGCCGCTCTGACGGGAGCAGGCTTCTCACTGCTCTTCCCCGCACTGGGGGTTCTGGCCGTCAACAGCGCCGGGCCGGAGAACCGGGGGGCTGCTCTGGGCGCATATTCCATCTTCATCGATCTTGCCATTGCGTTCTCGGGGCTGTTTCTTGGACAGGTCATCGAACTCGCTGGCTACAGGACCATGTTCGCCGCCACCGCCCTGTGCTGTCTGGGCGGGGTGATGATCAGCCGCTCGCTGGGCCGCCGCACCGCATGACAGATCCACGCTTCAACTGACACGGACCCGACATGACCATTCGTTCCTGCGCCGTCTTCTGTGGCTCCCGCTTCGGCAATTCTCCCGTCTACGCCGAAGGTGCAAGAGACATCGGAACAGCCCTGGCACAACATGGAATCACACTGGTTTATGGTGGAGGGCATGTCGGGCTAATGGGTACCGTTGCGGACGCAGCACTTCAGGCAGGCGGCACGGTCATCGGCGTCATTCCAGAATTCCTTCACGCCCGGGAAGTGATGCATAAGGGTGTCACGCAGCTTGAAGTCACGCCCGACATGCACACCCGCAAGGCCCGCATGTTCGAGCTGTCTGACGCCTACGCCATCATTCCCGGCGGCCTCGGCACGTTCGACGAACTCATGGAAATCATGACCTGGAAGCAGCTCGGTCTGCATCGGGAGCCGATCTACATCGTCAATATCGACGGTTGGGCCACATCACTGGTCAACACGCTGAATGATGCGATCGATCAGGGTTTTGCAGACCCATCGGCCCGCAAACTGTTCACGGTCGTCCAGGACGTCCCGGCACTGATGCAGCACCTCTCCGTCAACGTCCCGGCCTGAATTCTGGAGCGGGGCCTGCCCCCGCTCACCCCTCCAGCGTCGCCACCAGCAGCGCGACAATGTCTTCCAGACGCACACGATCCGCTTCGGTAAAGCGGTCCTTCACCGGGCTGTCGATATCCAGCACGCCGACGAGGGCGCCACCTGCCACGACCGGCAGCACGATTTCCGATTCCGATGCCGCGTCACAGGCAATGTGGCCGGGAAACGCATGGACGTCCGGGACCACGAGTGTCTCGCGGTTCTGCGCGACCGTCCCGCAGACGCCCCGGCCCAGCGGAATGCGCGTGCACGCCAGCCGCCCCTGAAATGGCCCCAACACAAGCTGCTTTTCAGCCTCTTTCCAGAGATAGAACCCTGCCCAGTTGATCTGCGGCAGAGCCTCGAACAGCAGGGCCGCGATATTAGCCATATTGGCGATCATGTCCGTCTCGGTCGACACGACGGACCGCACCATCAGAACAAGTTCGTCCACGTTCAGACGGTGAATGGGAGCGCTCATGAAAATCAGTCCTCAGGAAACGGGAAAACAGATCCCCATTCTAGGACAGACCGGAAAAGACGTAAAAGACCGTGCCATATATGAAAACTATTCGTTTCCCGTAATGCTCTCGACCCTGCGAGAATTATTAGAAATAATTCACAAGATACAAAAACAGTTTCCTCAAAAATGGAGGGTTCTAAAAGAAGCCGGTCCTTTCGTCTGAAAGATCCTTTCCATGATCCTGACTTCCCAGACCCTGTCCCAGATCCCGGAGTCCGTCTTGACCTCTCCTTATGATCGGGAGAGCGTGACGGCCGGTATCGTCCATCTCAGTGTCGGCAATTTCCATCGTGCCCATCAGGCCGTCTACACGGACCACGCACTGGCCCTTCCAGGGCAGTCCGACTGGGGCATCGTGGGCATGGGCCTGATGGACCTTCCCGGCGAAGTGGCAAAGGCCGAGGCCCTGCACGCACAGGACGGCCTCTACACCCTGCGCATCTGCCCGCCGAACCGGCCCGATACGGTCCGCGTCGTCAAGTCTCTGATCGAATACATCCATGCCCCCGTCGACCGCAAAGCCGCTCTGAAGCGCCTGACGGACCCCGCGATCCGCATCGTCAGCCTGACCATCACCGAAGGGGGCTATTACATGGACGAGGCGGGTCGGTTCATGACCGAACACCCCACCATCGCCGAAGACCTGCACCGCCCCGTTCCGGAAACGGCCTTCGGTATGATGACCGAAGCCCTGCGCCAGCGCCGGGACGCCGGGATCGCACCCTTCACCATCCTGTCCTGCGACAACGTGCCCGCAAATGGCGATGTCGCCCGCAATGCCGTGCTGTCCTTCGCCCGTTTACGGGATGCCGAACTGGCGGCGTGGATCGAAGCCGAAGTGGCCTTCCCCTCCTGCATGGTCGATCGCATCACCCCAGCCGTTCATCCCGCCGACGTGGCGCGCCTCAATGCCCAGAGCGGCATCGAAGACCGCGTTCCGGTTTTCTGCGAAGACTTCATCCAGTGGGTCGTGGAAGACAACTTCCCCGCCGGACGCCCAGCCTGGGAGCAGGTCGGCGTTCTGTTCACGAACGATGTCGAACCTTACGAACAGGTCAAGCTGCGGATGCTGAACGCATCCCATTCCATGCTGGCGCTGCCCGGAGTGCTGATGGGATACCGGCTTGTCGATGAAGCCATGGGCGACGAACATCTCGCTGCCCTGTTAGAGCAGTTCCTGCGCCACGACGTCGCACCACAACTAACGGCCCCTCCGGGCATCGGCCTATCGGACTATGCCGCCTTGCTTCTGGAGCGGTTCCGCAACCATGCCGTCAGCGACCAGCTCCTGCGCATCACGTCCGACAGCACGTCCAAGCTGCCGGTCTTCCTGCGCGCCACGGCGGAGGACGTTCTGAAAAACGCTCAGGATCCGCACCGGATCGCCTTCGTTCTCGCCTGCTACTGTGCCTATCTGGTGGGCCGCGACGACGTGCAGGCCAGTTTCGCCGTCACCGAACCCCGCCTGAGCGCCGACGACCGTGCTCTGGCGCTGGACCCGAACCCGGCCAAGGCACTGGAGATGAGCGTATTTTCCGGATGGGGTCTTGAAGACTCCGCCGAGTTCCTCACGCGCTTCATCCAGACCCGTGAAGACCTGAAAACACGCGGCACAGCAGCCGTCCTGAAGGATCTGGTAGCAAACGTCTGAAAGTTTTTGGGTTCCGCCTTTTTTCAAAAAGGCGGAGTTCTTTGAAGCTTTTTGAAAAAAGCTTCACCAAAAATTTTTATCCAAATCAGTCAGAGACGCGGGCGATATCGGCACCGCAGGCGGCGAGCTTGCGGTCCACGCCTTCATAGCCCCGGTCCAGATGATAGATGCGGCTGAGCTGCGTCTCGCCTTCCGCTGCCAGACCCGCGAGAATCAGCGAGAAGGACGCCCGCAGATCGGTCGCCATGACGGGCGCACCCGACAGCTTCGACACGCCACGGATAATGGCCGAACGGCCATGCACGTTCACGCGCGCGCCCATCCGGTTAAGCTCCGGAACATGCATGAAGCGGTTCTCGAAGATCGTCTCGGTAATCATGGACGCTCCTTCCGCCACGGACAGCATCGCCATGAACTGCGCCTGCATATCCGTCGGGAAGCCGGGATATGGCTCGGTCATGATATCCACGCCCTGAAGTGTGCCGCTGCGACGGACCCGCAGACCACGCGCCTCTTCAACGACCTCGACGCCCGTTTCCTCAAGCGTGCGGATCACGGCACCCAGATCATCGGCCCGTCCGCCCACCAGCAGCAGGTCTCCGCCCGTGATACCGGCCGCGCAGGCATAGGTGCCGCACTCGATGCGGTCCGGCATGACGGCATAATGCGCGCCGTGCAGCTTCTCCACACCGTCAATGACCAGCGTGCCC
Organism: Gluconobacter kanchanaburiensis NBRC 103587; assembly: GCF_007988905.1. GTDB lineage: Bacteria > Pseudomonadota > Alphaproteobacteria > Acetobacterales > Acetobacteraceae > Gluconobacter > Gluconobacter kanchanaburiensis. Next base: position 36,239 of record NZ_BJVA01000009.1, on the reverse strand, counting down.
GAACCTTCACCCGTGATCTGTGCGCCCATGGCGTTAAGGCAGTGCACCAGATCGCTGATTTCAGGCTCACGCGCGGCGTTGACGATATGGGTGCGCCCCTTCGCCAGCGTCGCGGCCATCAGCAGGTTCTCGGTCGCGCCCACACTGGCGAACGGCAGAATGATGCGGTCGCCCTTCAATCCGTCCGGTGCGGTCGCATTGATATAGCCGTTCTCCAGACGGATCACGGCCCCCAGCGTCTCAAGCCCCTTGAGATGCATGTCCACCGGACGCGTACCAATGGCGCAGCCGCCCGGCAGCGAAACTTTCGCTTCCCGCGCCCGCGCCAGAAGCGGCCCCAGCACCAGAATGGAGGCACGCATCTTGGAGACGATATCATACGGCGCTTCGACGGACCCGATCTCACCGCCAATGGACAGCGTGCGCGGCCCGGCTTCCTCGACCGCGATACCCAGCCCCAGCAGCAGGTCGCGCATCGTCTGGATATCCGCGATGCCCGGCACATTGGACAGCACCAGCCGCTCGGACGTCAGCAAGCCCGCGACCATGAGCTTGAGGCCGGAGTTCTTGGCCCCGCCGATCTCAATTTCGCCTGTCAGGCGGCGGCCACCGCGAATGATGAAACGGTCCATGGTGCGATCCTTGAGAACTGGGCTTTAGAGGCGAGGCGTGGTGACGCCGGACTGGCGCATGTATTTTCCAGCACGGTCGGCATAACTGACCTCACAGGGGCTGGCACCCTGGAAAAACAGGAACTGGCAGATGCCCTCGTTCGCGTAAATTCGCGCAGGTAGCGGTGTGGTGTTGCTGATCTCGATCGTGACCTGACCTTCCCATTCCGGCTCAAGTGGCGTGACATTTACGATGATGCCACAGCGCGCATAGGTGGACTTGCCGAGGCACACCACCAGCGTGTCACGCGGGATACGGAAATACTCGACCGTATGCGCCAGTGCGAAGCTGTTGGGTGGGATGGTGATGTCGCCCGTGCGGGTCACGAAACTGTTGGACGCGAAATTCTTTGGATCGACGATGGCACTGTCTACGTCGGTGAAGATCTTGAAGTCCGATGCCACACGTGCGTCATAACCGTAAGACGACAGACCGTAGGAAATGACGCCTTCGCGCTTCTGGGCCTCTACGAACGGTTCGATCATGCCTTTTTCACGGGCCATCTGGCGAATCCATGTGTCGGGCATGATGGGCATGAAGGCACTCCTGAGCAGGGACGACTAAAATCGCCGTAAGTCTAACCCATCTGCTCTAGCGAGCGATGGGCTATCACGCAATGTGTCGGCTCAGTCATTTTTCGTGAGCGTTTGTGGCACACGTTCCAACAGGACCTCCAGCCACTGCGGACGCAGTTCGCTAGTCAGAACGCCACCTACGATCAGTGCGGCACCCAGAAGGGTCGCAGGAGGCAAATGATCACCCGCCAACCAGCCTACGAGCCCACCCCAGACCGGCTCTCCAGCATAGATCACGGCAGCCTTTGTGGGGGAGACGGATTTCTGCGCCCAGTTCATGACGACCTGCACCAGAGCGCTCAGACCACCCAGAGCCAGCGCGCAGGCAATCCAGACCCAGGAAAAGGCCGGGAGCGCCTCCCCCGAAACAGGGACCATCAGCCCCGCGAACAGACTGCCAGCAAAAAGCTGCATGACCGTTACGCGCAGACTGTCTACACCCCGCGCATAAAGACTGATCAGCACGATCTCAATCGCAATCGCAATCGCCGCGAACAGAGTCAAAATATCCCCGCGCCCGAAGGACAGTGATAGCGCCGCCGGCCCTGCCAGACAGACCAGTCCTGCGAATGCCAGCCCAATCCCAAGCCAGCTCATCAGATGCGGGGCCTTGCGCAGAAATGCCCACTGAAAGATCGGCACCAGCGGCACGTACAATGCCGTAATAAAAGCGGAACGGCTGCTGGTGATGTCATGCAGACCAGCGCTCTGCAACACGTAACCGGTAGCCAACGCCACGCCGATCAGCCCACCCGCCCGCATTTCTCGCCAGTTAAAATCCAAAAGTTTCCGCCCGGCCAGCAACCCGACGAACACCGCCGCCATCATGAAACGGACAAAGACGAAAAAGCGCGGCCCACACTGCTGCATGGCAATATGCAGCACGAGAAACGTCCCGCCCCACAGAACCGTCACGCCCGTCAGCGCCAGTTCCTGCGGCGAAGGGAGAGGAAAGTTTCGCTTCACAGACGTTTAGCGATCATCGGGGGGAGAGACAGCATCATCCTGCGGCCGCGCACGCTGCTGCTGTTTGCGCCGCATCAGATTGGCCCGGAGTGCCTTGGCCTCCCGGCTTTCCCGCTCTTCCTTTGCGGCCGCGGCGCGGTCATGGATGATCTGCCCTGACGGTTTTTCGTCCTTACTGGTCATGGCTGTATTCCTCAAATGTCTCCCGCAGACGGGTGCCCAGAAGTTCGTCATACACACCCAGCGTGCGGGCTTGCATCAACGTCGTCGTATAATTGGCGATAGCATGGGCCCGGGCTTTTTCCGCCAGCCAGTCCAACGCGCCATCGTCTGTTTCCAGAATACGTTTCAACGCATCCGCCAGAGCCTGAGGATCATCCGGGGGCACGACCAGACCTGTCTCACCAGGCAGGATCGTCTCCATCATGGCCCCCTGTGCCGTGCCGATTACGGGACAACCCATCATCTGCGCTTCTACCAAAGTACGTCCGAACGGCTCAGGCCGGAGCGAGGGCGCCACGACAACGCTCGCCAGCTCACAGGCAGCCGGCATGTCGGTGCAGGTTCCGGCGAATCGGACATGCTCCTCAAGGCCAAGTTCCCGCACGCGCTGTTGCAGCCTGCGAGAGAACTTCCGATCATTTTCCGGACCAGCCAGAACGCAGATCCAGCCTGCGTCCACCTGCAGGCGCAGAATTCCCAGTGCCTCGACCAGAACACCCTGCCCTTTCCATGCCGTCAGCCGTGCGGGCATGAGGATAATCCTTGCCTCGACAGGCACGCGCCAGATTTCAGCCAGTTTCTGCACGCGTTCGCCGGATACAGTACCAGGCGTAAACTCCCGCAGGTCTGCACCGCGCGGAATGACGCGCAGACGACTCTCCGGTACGGCGTATTCGCTGCGCAGGCGCCGAGCGATGAACTCCGAAATCGCAATGACCCGAACTCCGCGCGCCAGTATGGAATTATAGAACTTCTTGGCCCGCCATTTCGCCTCATGCACGCCATGCCATGTCGTTACGAGCGGGATGTTTTCGCGCCGACAGGCGATCCACGCAGCCCAGGCCGGAATCCGCGATCGGGCATGCACAAGATCCACGCCCTCACTACGAATGATCGCCTGAAGATCCCGCGCCCGACGCAGCACAGCGAAAGGGGATTTCGTCTTCAAATCAAGCTCGATATGCCGCGCACCGGCGTGACGAAGCTGCACCAGAAGCCGGCCGGGACGCGAGGCGACCAACGCCGTGCCACCCCCTTGGGTGATTGCTGCGGCAATCTCGACAGCCCCGCGCTCCAGACCGCCGGTGCCCAGCGCCGGAAGAACCTGAAGGATGACGGGGGAGCGATCGGTCATGACGGTTCTGCGGGGCCTGTTCCGGGAAAATATTTGTGGACGAAAACAGCCTGTAGCCGGGTCTGGAGGTGCTTCCCACCCGGAAAATGGAAAAAAAGCCCCGGAAACGACAAAGGGGTGGCCTCCGTGCCATTTCTGGCACGAAAACCACCCCTTCGCATCATCCGGAGGCCTCAGCCCCCGCGTTCTCAGCCCTTGTGATCAGGCAGTGCGTAAACCACCAGCTGATCGCTGACTGGCGTCATCATGAAGTGGTGACCACCTGCCATGATGGCGACGTACTGATGACCATTGGCCTCGTAGGTCATCGGGTTGGCCTGACCGCCGCCCGGCAGGACCGCACTCCAGACCACCTTGCCGGTATGCTCATCGATGGCACGGATCTGATTATCCGTAGCCGCACCGATGAACACCAGACCGCCAGCCGTCACGACCGAACCACCATTGTTCGGTGTCCCGATTTCCCAAGGCAGACCCGTCGGCAGACCCCATGGACCATTGGCACGGGCCGTTCCGAGCGGATGCTGCCACAGCACCTTCTGACCATGCTTCATATCGATGGCCGTGATCATACCGTAGGGCGGACGGTTGCACATCATGCCCGTGTACTGATCCCAGAACGGAGTCACAACGATGCCATAAGGCGTACCGTCCATCGCGCCATTACCTTCGGCACCACCGCCACCCGGCTTGTAGTTCGGGTCATCGATCGGCATCAGGCCCAACTGGTCAGCCTTCTTGCGGGTCACGAGCTGGTCGTACATCGGGGTGATGTTCCAGTTCGCGATCAGGATGCCGCTATTGGGATCGTAGGACATGGAGCCCCAGTCACTGCCGCCGTTATAGCCGGGATATTCGATCCAGGGTTTGTCGACGCTCGGAGGCGTGAACTCGCCCACGTAATTAGCCCGGCGAAACTTGATGCGGCAGAAAAGCTGGTCGATGGGGGACATGCCCCACATGTCCTTCTCCTTCAGATCCGGGACCCGAAGGGCAGGCATTCCGGTGGACCAGGGCTGCGTCGGAGAGCGCGGATCACCTGGAATCACACCGGGTGACGGAGCGGGGCGCTCTTCCACCGGCAGGATTGGCTTACCGTCACGACGGTCGAGCACGAAGGTCTGTCCGCGCTTCGTCGGCATGATGAGCGCCGGAACGGTCTGTCCGTCAGGGCCTGGCATATCCATCAGCGTCGCCTGCGAACCGATATCGTAGTCCCAGACATCCTTGTGGGCGGTCTGGAAGACCCAGCGCGGAGAACCCGTCTTGACGTCAAGGGCGACGACCGCCGAGGACACCTTGTTTTCTTCAGGGCTACGCAGAGCGCTGTAATAATCGGAAGCCGAGTTGCCGGTCGGGACATAGACGAGGCCCAGCGCATTGTCGCCGGTCATTGCAGCCCAGGAGTTCGGCGTACCCCGGCTGTAGTGGTTGTTGCCGGTTGGCTGACTGTGGTCGTTGGGGCGGTTCACGTCCCATGCCCACAGGAATTTTCCGGTCTCGGCATCGTACCCGCGGATCACACCTGACGGGGCCCAGCGACGTTGGCCGTCGAGAACCTCGTGGTTGACCACCGCGACGCCATTCACGATTGGTGGAGGAGTTGTCATGGACACGAAACCGGGAACAGATTCGCCCATGCCCTGCATCAGGTTCACCTGACCGTCATGACCGAAGGTCGGGCAGAGATTGCCAGTCGCAGCATCGACCTCGATCAGACGCATGTCGAGCGTGCTTTCGAGAATACGGTTGTGGCACGGCTGACCCTCCGGCACCTGCGAAGACGTGAAGTACGTCACGCCTTTGCACGCAGCAGTATAGGGAATCGCCTCATATCGCTCGTGGATGTTGTGACGCCAGATTTCTTTACCCGTTGTCGGGTCGAGCTTCATGATGTCATTCTGAGCCGAACACATATAGAGGCCGTCACCCACCTTGATCGGCGTGGTTTCGGCAGCCCATTTGTTCGTCTGGCCCGGCCGCGGATAGCTGCCGGTATGATAGACAAAGGCAACCTTGAGCTGATCGGCGTTCTGCGGCGTGATCTCTGACAGCGGCGAGTAGCGCATCTGGCTGTCGTCATGGCCGTAGGCGGCCCAGTCTCCCGAGGCGGGGCTGGCGCTCTGCTGCGGGGCCATCTGAGGAACATCGTTCGGATCCATGGACCCGATATCCGGCAGGTTGGCCGCGTTCACACCCGGTGCCTGAGGCGCATAGGGGGACGGACCGGCAAAGCGGCTCTTCGCGGCTGGCGTGTTCTCGGTCGGCTCGAAGGAATTATCACTGCTGGGGTCCGGCACGGAGGAAGTGGGCGAACCACCGCTACCTGCGGGAGCGAACTGGGCATTGGCGGCCAGCGGCGCACACGCCAGCGTAGCACAGGCAACGGTCGCGAGAAGATGAGATCTGCGCATCAGACGGCTCCCCTCAGGGCACGGCGGGTTTCCAGTCGACGGAGAACCGGAATGGCGAGAACGACGAGGATAGCCAGCAGCGTCGGGCCGAAATCGCGAGGCAGAAGATCAACCGGGCTGAAACCCACTTCCCACAGCGACCACACCCAGGTGTAGGCGAGCGCGCCCAGATACAGGAATGCGCCGAGGGTGCGCCCCAGAACCATGAACACGCCGCTGGCAACCAGCACGACGCCACAGATCAGATAATAGACAGAGCCGCCCAGCATCGCGAGTTGAGCCCCGCCGATAACAAAGAACAGCCCCACCAGAACGATAACAACCCCGAGCACGAGCGTGAGCCACTCGGTCAGGGTCCTGTTGCCATAAGTATTCGGCATCGGTGAGAGCCTCCAGAACTGAAAGTCTAGACGGTAATTCCAGAATCTCAATAAATCTACGACTCTTTTTCAATATTATTGGGTTTTATTTTGACAAAACCGTGCAATGAAATAGTTTCATTTAAACCAATTCAAATAAGCGTTATTTTTATTACCCAGCGGGGATGGTTACGACCGCTCCGCCGGTATGGTTGGTCGCCGCGAGAGCCGACAGAACCTGCACCATCGTAAAGGCAAGCTTACTTTGGAAATCCCGATCGCTGATCCAGAACCAGGTATTGTTGTAGCTGACAGCCGCATAGCGCGCGTCGGGCTCTTCCTTTCCGGAATGGATCACCACTTCCGGGCGGTTCTCGATTCCGACCTGCCCAATGGTGGGAGGTGTTCGGCCACTCTTAATGTCGTCTTCCGGCACTTCGACCTCGTAGGCAAGCTGGGTCAGCATTGCGAGCATCGAACGTGTGAGGATCGCAATCTGCTTGCCCGGATGCTTCGGGTAAGGACCGTAAACAATCTCGGCCTCCTCGGCAGCCGGGTCCAGATGCAACAGACGCCGCACCTCCGCCTGAATCGCCAGCAGGTTGCTGTCCGACGTAGATGTGAGCACGAGATAGGAGCGCTCTGCTCCTCCACCGGCTCCCCCGGAGCTGCCGTTGCTACTATCTGATTTGCCACCATTCTTCTTGCTGTCGGTGGATGGCGGCGCGTCAGTTGTGATTCGGATGGTCATCGCCCCGTTCAACTGAAGCTGACGCAGATCGTGTAGGAGCAGGTAGAACCTCACCGACCCCCCACCAAAAGGACCAGCTCCAATGCCCCGTACATTGGACAGACCATCAATGGACTGGGCGGTCAGGCGCAGTAACGTATCGATCGGCAGACCGCCCAGACTGAGCGGCATGATGACGGTCGGGGAGATCGGGCGGACCACGTTCTCGGCATATTGCTGCCCCGTCACCGGCTGGTAAGTGAAAGTCGGGCTCTCGCCCAGCGACATCGTTCCCGTTCCGAACAGATAGTTGCCGACTGCTGTCGCTGGATAGGCATAGAAACCGCCACTGACGCTTTTGGAGACGCTGTAGCCCGCAATCACCTGCGTCGTATCAAGAAAGGTCGGCGGATCAGCGTAACGCAGCCGTACGATGTTGAGCAGCATCTCGTGCTTCTGACTGTCGCCCAGAGCACGGGAATATTCGAGCTGATCGTTCCGAAGCTTCCCCGGCCCCATCGGGCCACAGGCGGAAAGACCGGTCATGGAAAAACCGGCCAGGGCCGTCATCAGCATGGCGCGGAGGGAAGAATGGTTCAGCATGGCTGTATGAAGACTGTCCCATTGGCAGACAAAGCGGAAGGCCCCACCTTACTAGAGGCGGATGGTCATATCTGAAACAGCCATCTTCCCTTCAGAGGGGCGTGAAGCGAACATTCTCGACGAAATGTGTCGTCCAAGTGCTTGAAACACTTTCCAGCCTTGCCTAGATCAGTAGTCGGAACACAGGCCCGTGAGGGTCTGGATACGTCAATAGGGTTCGATCCGGTGCCTCACAGGGCCGGGACGGACCGCTGAGAGGACTGAATTTACATGAGCAAAGTCATTGGTATTGACCTTGGTACGACGAACTCCTGCGTCGCAGTGCGCGAGGGTGACGAAACCAAGGTCATCGAAAACAGCGAAGGCGCCCGCACAACGCCGTCCATGGTCGCCTTCACCGACAACGGTGAGCGTCTCGTCGGACAGGCCGCGAAGCGTCAGGCTGTCACCAACCCTGCCAACACCCTCTATGCCGTCAAGCGCCTGATCGGCCGTCGTTACGATGATCCGACCGTCCAGAAGGACAAGGAAATGGTGCCGTACGGCATCGTTCGTGGCGATAACGGCGACGCATGGGTTGAAGCCCGCGGTGAGAAGTATGCTCCGTCGCAGATCGCGGCCTATGTTCTGGGCAAGATGAAGGAAACCGCCGAGAGCTATCTCGGTGAGACCGTTTCCCAGGCTGTCATCACGGTCCCGGCTTACTTCAACGATGCACAGCGTCAGGCAACGCGTGATGCCGGCAAGATCGCCGGTCTCGAAGTTCTGCGTATCATCAACGAGCCGACCGCGGCAGCTCTGGCTTATGGCCTTGGCAAGCGCGATTCCGGTACAGTGGCTGTGTATGACCTTGGTGGTGGTACGTTCGACGTCTCCATCCTCGAGATTTCCGACGGCGTGATCGAAGTGAAGTCCACGAACGGTGATACGTTCCTGGGTGGTGAAGACTTCGACAACCGCATCATCGGGTTCCTGGCCGACGAGTTCAAGAAGGACCAGGGCATCGACCTGCGTGGTGACAAGCTCGCCCTGCAGCGCCTGAAGGAGGCCGCCGAGAAGGCGAAGATCGAGCTGTCCTCCTCCAAGGAGACCGAGATCAACCTGCCGTTCATCACGGCTGACGCTTCCGGTCCGAAGCACCTCGTCGTCAAGCTGTCCCGCGCCAAGCTGGAAAGTCTCGTCGACGATCTGGTGCAGCGTACGCTCGGCCCGTGCCGTGCAGCCATCAAGGATGCGTCCGTCTCCCCGAGCGAGATTGACGAAGTCATTCTCGTTGGCGGCATGACGCGTATGCCGAAGGTTATTGAGACGGTTAAGGAGTTCTTCGGTAAGGAACCGGCCCGCAACGTCAACCCTGACGAAGTGGTCGCCATTGGTGCCGCCGTTCAGGGCGCTGTCCTGAAGGGTGACGTCAAGGACGTCCTGCTGCTCGACGTGACGCCGCTGTCGCTGGGCATCGAGACGCTGGGTGGCGTGTTCACCCGTCTGATCGACCGCAACACGACGATCCCAACCAAGAAGAGCCAGACCTTCTCCACGGCCGAAGACAACCAGAACGCCGTGACCATCAAGGTCTATCAGGGCGAGCGTGAGATGGCGGCCGATAACAAGCTGCTGGGCAACTTCGATCTTCAGGGCATTGCTCCGGCCCCGCGCGGTGTGCCGCAGATCGAAGTCACCTTCGACATCGACGCCAACGGCATCGTGAACGTGTCCGCCAAGGACAAGGCCACGAACAAGGAACAGCAGATCAAGATCCAGGCCTCTGGTGGTCTGTCTGACTCCGACATCGACCGCATGGTCAAGGACGCAGAAGCCAATGCGACCGCCGACAAGGCCAAGCGTGAACTGGTCGAGCTGCGTAACAGCACGGAAAGCCTCATCCACCAGACCGAGAAGTCCATCACCGAAGGTGGCGATAAGGTTCCGGCGGCTGACAAATCCGAAGCGGAAGCGGCCATCGCCGAAGCCCGCGAAGCTCTGGGTGGCGAAAACCTTGATGCCCTGAAGGCTGCCAGCGAGAAGCTGACGCAGGCTGCCATGAAGGTTGGTCAGGCCGTCTATCAGGCAAGCCAGGGTGCTGAAGGCGCTGCTCCGGAAGCCGAGAAGAAGGACGACAACGTCGTCGACGCCGACTTCGAAGACCTCGAAGACGACCACAAGAAGAACTGATCGGGTGACTTTCCCGGATGGAGCGCAATGCTTCATCCGGCCCTGTTTTCCGAGGGCGCCCGTTCCCGCAAGGGGGTGGGCGCCATTCTTGTTTTTCCGGCCCATAACAGGGACCGCCTTCCGGAACGCCCCCTAAGGACCGAACATGGCCATCAAAATCGACTATTACGAATCCCTTGAGGTCTCCCGCACGGCCTCGCCAGACGAGCTGAAAAAAGCCTTCCGCAAGCAGGCTATGCGCTACCATCCCGACCGCAATCCGGGTGATGATGCTGCCGAGCAGAAGTTCAAAGAAATCAACGAAGCCTATGACGTCCTGAAGGACGCGCAAAAACGTGCCGCCTATGACCAGTACGGCCATGATGCCTTCGAAGGTGGCATGGGCGGAATGGGTGGCGGCTTCGGCGGTGGTTTTGCCGGTGCGGGCGGTCTGGGAGACATCTTCGACCAGATGTTCGGAGACATGATGGGCGGCCGTCGGGGTGGTGGACGCCGGACCGGAGCGGATGTCCAGGTTCAGGTCGAAATCACGCTGATGGAAGCCTTCACGGGCGTAAAGAAGGATGTCGAAGTCCGCACCCGCGTGGCCTGCGAGTCCTGCCACGGTTCGGGTTCGGCAGACCCTAAGGCTGGCAGCAGCACCTGCCCAACCTGTCATGGTGCAGGCAAAGTTCGTGCGCAGCAGGGCTTTTTCCTCGTCGAGCGCCCCTGCCCGACCTGTCATGGTTCGGGACGGACCGTCGCCAATCCGTGCAAGGTCTGTCATGGAACGGGCACGGAAGCGAAAACGGAAACCATCAGCATCGACATCCCGGCTGGCGTCGAGGATGGCACCCGCATCCGCATGGCGGGCAAGGGCGAAGCAGGTGGCGAAGGCGTGCAGCCGGGCGATCTGTATGTTCACGTCTCCGTCCTGTCGCATGACATTTTCCAACGAGACGGCGCGAACATCTACTGCCGCGTTCCGCTGCGCATGACGCAGGCGGCTCTGGGGACGGAAGTCGAAGTTCCTGTTGTGGATGGTGGTCGCAGCAAGGTCCGCATCCCCGCCGGCACCCAGACGGGCGAGACATTCCGTCTGCGCGGCAAGGGTTTCTCGGTCCTGCGCTCCTCGGCCCGTGGGGACATGTATATTCAGGTCTCGGTCGAGACACCGAGCCATCTGACGAAGCGCCAGCGCGAGCTTCTTGAAGAATTCGAGAAAGAAGCCGGGGACGACCACGCCAAGGGCAGCCCCGAAAGCAGTGGTTTCTTCGCCAAGGTCCGCGACTTCTTCGACGGACGCTGATCTTTAGCAGGCTCACAAAAAACCCCGGTGTCCTCTCCTAAGGCACCGGGGTTTTTTTATGTCAGTTTTTCATATCAGGCAGCGTCAAAAATATCCTTCAGGGTCTTTTCCATCACCCCGGCATCCAGCGTTTTGCCCAGCCAGTGTTCCACGCAGATCACCCCCTGATTGACCAGCATGCCAAGCCCGTCCAGCACGGTGCAGCCCTTGCCTTCCGCCTCGCGCAGTAGACGCGTTCTGGGCGGGTTCGGGATCACGTCAGCGACGATCATGCCCTTGCGCAGGGTCTCGATCTTCAGAGGCGGCATGGTTTCGGAATCGCCCAGACCGATCGAGGTCGCATTGATCAGGATGTCCACGTCTTCCGGCACGCTGGCATCACCGTCCCAGGCCTGAACATCCGCCTTGGCCGACGTGTTGTCCCTCACGAGGGCGGCGATGGTTTCGGCTTTCTTCGGATCGCGATTCATGACGGTGATATGGGCGGCGGAGGCCAGCCCCAGTTCCACGGCGATGGCACGCGCGGCCCCACCTGCTCCTAGAAGCAGGACCTTCTTGCCGGACGGGTCCGTGACCTTTTTAAGAGAGGCCAGAAAGCCCTTGCCGTCCGTATTGTCACCGATCAGACGGCCGTCGCGGATGGAGACGCAGTTCACGGCCCCGATGATCTGCGCGGATTCAGCCAGTTCGTCGAGATACTCGATCACCGAAACCTTGTGCGGCAGGGAACAGTTGAACCCGACCCATTCCATGGCCTTCGCACCCGCCACAGCGTCTTTCAGACCCTCGGCCTTGACGTCACAGTTGATGTAGCGCGCATCGATATCGTGATGCTGGTAGGCCGCCTCGATCATGGCGACGGTCGGGTTGTCGTCGCAGGGTGTCGAGAACGATCCCGTCAGGATGCTGCGGAAATTCTGCTGGCTCATGAGAGGCTCCTCGGATCTGTGCAGTCTTGCGTTCACACGACATGACGCACGAGAGCACAGAAGGTCCACTCACATTCCGGAAATTCCCAATTTTCTGTCTCAGTCGTCGACGGGCACAATCAGACCCAAAAGGGCCGCCTCCCGTCCCGTCAGAAGATCAGCGAGCGTATAGCCGTCCAGAACCGCCAGGAACGCGCCCAGCGCATCGCCCAGTACGCTACGCAGCACACAAGCCGGAGACAGCACACAGGGCCGCCCATCCGTGCTGTTGCGGCCTTCGCAATCCACCAGCGCCATATCGTCTTCGGTAAAGCGCACGACCGCGCCCACGTTGATTTCCGCGGCCGGCCGCGCGAGCTCCAGCCCACCGCCCCGTCCACGGACGGTCGTGACGAAACCGCCCTGCCCCAGACGGTGCACAACCTTCACCAGATGGTTTTCGGAAATACGGTAAGCCTGCGCGATCTCGCGGATCGAGACGCGGCGTGAGGCGCGGGCGCCCGGATGATGAATCCCCAGATGGATCAGCACGCGCAGGGCGTAGTCAGTGTGCAGTGTCAGACGCATGGCGACTCCTCTGCCAGATTGACAGGATCAGGTCACGTTTATAAAGATGTATTTTATATACACCTTTTAAGGGACCGCTCATGTCCACTTGCGCCGACCGCAGCCTCACGCCAGACATCATAGCCATCATCAAGGCCACCATCCCGGCACTTGAGGCGCATGGTGTGGCCATCACATCCGAAATGTATCGTCGTCTGCTGGCTGATCCGGCGATTGCGGAAATGTTCGATCCGACCCATCAGTCGACAGGAATGCAGCCCCGGGCGCTGGCCATGGCCGTGCTGGCCTATGCGAAAAATATCGACAATCTGGGCGTATTGGGCGGGGCGGTCGAACGGATCGCCCAGAAACATGTCAGCCTCGAAATCCAGCCCGAACACTATCCGCATGTCGCAACAGCTCTGCTCGGCGCGATTTCAGCCGTTCTGGGCGATGCCGCAACGCCGGAAATTCTTGATGCCTGGGGCAAGGCCTACTGGGCACTGGCCGATATCCTGATCGGTCGCGAGCATCAGCTTTACGACAGCAGCGCCCATGCCGAAGGAGGCTGGACGGGTTGGCGAGCTTTCCGCATCGCACGCGCCACGGCAGAATGCGCGACCGTCACGTCGCTCGAACTGGAGCCTGTGGACGGAAAGCCGGTCATCAGCGCCGTTCCGGGACAGTATCTGGGTGTTGATCTGGACATTCCAGGCCATGGCCGGACACGCCGCAATTACAGCATTACCTCCAGCCCGAACCGGACGGCCTATCGCATCAGCGTGCGTCATGTTCAGAACGGAGTTGTTTCAGGCTGGCTGAACAGCACCGCCTGTGTCGGCACGGAGCTTCTGCTTTCGCCACCTGCGGGCAATTTCGTCCTGCCTGAAAAAATCGAGGGACCACTGGGCTTCATCTGCGCCGGGATCGGCATCACACCCATGATCGGAATGCTGGAAACATTGGCCGGACCTGACGTCACGACGCCTGTTCATGTCGTACAGATTGCCCAGTCCTCCGAAACCGCGCCCTTCACGGCGCGTCTGGCGGAACTGTCCCACAACACGGCAGGGCGCATCCAGGTCGTGACGCACCTGACTTCGGAAGACGGACACCCGACCGCCGCCTGGGTCGCAGAGCAGTTGCCGGATGGCGTCTCGGCCTATTTGTGCGGGCCGACAGGCTTCATGCGCGACATGGTGCAGGGCCTGCCGGACGCCGGAGTTCCGGCCAATCGCCTGCGCTACGAGACGTTTGGACCGGATACCGGGGTAACGGACTGACTTTAAAGCGCGCTGGCCTTCTGTTCCGCATCCGACAGGATGCGGGCACGGTCAGCACCACCATTGGTGGCAAGACCTTCGGCTTCAAGCACGGTGATGTCCGTAATACCGATCATGGTGAAGACGGATTTCAGGTAGCTGAGCTGATGCTCAAAGGACGCTGCGGGCGAGCCTTCGCCATACAGACCGCCACGTGCCACGGCGAGCACGACTGTCTTGCCCTTGGCCAGCCCTTCGATCCCGGACGGGCCATAACGGAAGGTCTGGCCTGCCACCATGATGCGGTCGATCCAGGATTTAAGCTGGCTGGGAATCGACAGGTTATACATCGGCACGCCAATGACGACGATATCTGCCGCCTTGAAATCATTCAAAGCCTTTGCGCCGGCGACCAGTTCGGGGCGGCCCGACACATCCGGCGTCAGCTCCTTGCCGAGCCATGACAGGGCTTCGACGTCGAGATGCGGCAGCGGATCGCTGGCGAGATCGAGGGAAATGACCTCGATGGACGGGTTTTTCTTCTGAAGCTGGGCGACAGCGGCGGCGCTGACCTGACGGCTGGCGGAGCTGTCACCGAGAATGCTGGAATCGATGTGAAGAAGTTTCATTTTGATCTTTCCGGTTCCTGATCGTAACCAGCACCAGATAAGGAACCTTTGAACCCCGCCGCAAGAAGGCACATTCCGGAGCCATAGGCACATGGATGTTCGCGTCAGTGACACCGTTTCTCCCCTCAAGCCGTCCGCAGGGCCAAATACGGCCGCTCTGGACTGCCCGCAGAACGAGGATGCCTGCGCCGTTATCCGCTCCATTCTTGCGCGTACAACGGACAAGTGGAGCATCCTGATCGTCAAATCGCTCGGACGCGGGCCGCACCGTTTCAGCGAACTACGCCGTGCGATCGACGGGATTTCGCAACGCATGCTGACGCTCACCCTGCGCAATCTGGAACGTGACGGCCTCGTCCTGCGGACCGTCACCCCGACGACTCCGCCGCGCGTGGATTATGAACTCACGACGCTTGGGGAATCGCTCTGGACTCTGACGGAGGCCTTCGGTCAGTGGGCGCTGTCGAACCGTCCCGAGATCGAGGCGGCCCGCGCCCGCTTTGACGCCCGGCTTGACGCCCGGCTTGACGCCGATCTTTGATCTTTTCGCACGCAAGGCCCCCATTATGACCCAGATTTCCGCCCCCCGTATCGGTATTGCCGGCATCACGGGCCGACTTGGCACCCTCTGCGCCGAGGAAGCCGGAAGCGCTCTCGCAGGCGGCCTCTCCCGCACGGCAGACGCCTCGCGCAACATCACGACCGCCCCTGGCACGCTCGCGAAAAGCTGCGATGTGGTGATCGACGTAAGTCATGCCACGACCGTCCCGGCCCATGCGGCCGCTTTCGCGCAGGCTGGATGTGCGTGGGTTCTGGGAACCACGGGGCTCGACCAAGGCGCGCAGGATGCCGTGAACGCAGCGGCGCAGCATATTCCGGTGCTTCAGGCTGCCAATTTCTCTCCGGCTCTGACGCTGTTTCTGGAACTGGCCCGGCAGCTTGGCGCAGGACTGCCGGATTATGATGCGGAAATTCTGGAGGTCCATCACCGCCAGAAGCTGGATGCGCCGTCCGGTACAGCACTGGCGATCGGTAAGGCCGTGGCGGAGGGGCGTGGAGTCGCGCTCGAAGACGTGGCCCGCACCGACCAGAACGGTCTGCGCCCGGATGGGGCGATCGGATTCGCGTCCCTGCGCGGCGGGCAGATCGTGGGCGAGCACGACCTTGTCCTGATGGCGGCTGACGAACAGATCACCCTGTCTCACCGCGCGCTGGACCGGAGGGTCTTCGCCAGAGGCGCTCTGTTCGCCGCAAAATGGCTCGCCGGACGCCCAGCCGGCCTCTACACAATGGCAGACGCCTTAAAACCCTGAACCTAAAACAGGGTGCAGGGATCAAGATCCCTGCCGGGTCCGGGCAGAGCCCGGACACCCCCAATCAACCGCCAGCAATTGGCAGATTCACTCCCGTCATAAAGCTGGAATCGTCCCCCAGCAGGAACGCCACGACACCCGGGATTTCGTTGATGTCGCCATAACGGCGCATCGGGACGCTGCCAATCATCTGTTCGGACACCACCTTGGGGTCGGTGGAGAAATACTGGCTTCCGACCTTGGCCTGAAGCTCGACCTGACGCTCCCACATGAAACCTGGCCCCATGTATCCGGGGCTAATGGCGTTCACGCGGATATTGTAAGGTGCGAGATCGAGCGCGGCAGTTTCGGTCAGGGCGATGATCGCGCCTTTGGAAGCCCCGTAGGCGACCATGTTCGGCGGCCCTTTCACACCAGCCATGCTGGCGGTATTGACGACGCGACCGTAGTTCTGCGCGATCATCTGGCGCGTGACAGCCTTGAGCACATGAAACGCGCCGGTGACGTTGATCGTCAGCACGCGCGCAAAATCCTCGGACGGGTAATCCTGCACAGGCGCGAACGCGCCCTGATAACCGGCATTGTTGAACAGGAAGTCGATTCTGCCAAAGTCCCGGATCACAGTGTCCACAGTCCCGGTCACGGCATCTTCGGACGTAACGTCACAGACATAGGAGCGGGCTTCGACGCCCTTTTCCCGGACGGCGGCTTCTGCCTTTTCCAAAGCCTCGCGGTTCATATCCAGCAGGGCGATGGCCGTCCCTTCCCCGGCCAGACGGAGGGCGGTCGCAAGACCGATATTGCCACCCGCGCCGGTGACGAGACAGACTTTACCGCTAAATGTGTTTGACATTTCAAATGTCCCGAATTGCCTGTTTTTCCCGAAACCCGGCTTCCGCAGAAGAAGAGCACTCACGGGAACACATCGCTACAATGACGCGTGTCCGGGAAAAATGAAACACAGGAGCAGGCTCCCTTTTTTGTGATTTCAGGCCGGTTTCAGGGACTTTCCCGCAGAAAGCCACATCAGACCACCTCACAACCCCTTGACCCTCGCCTCCAATTCCGCCAAGCCGTCCCCTCCCTGAATGCCACAGCCTGCCCCGTAGGGCACCCTGTGGCCCTTCTCACCACTCATTCCCTGCGAGGTCCCTGAGTGCGCAATCACGGCGATTTCCTCTTCACGTCCGAGTCCGTTTCCGAAGGCCATCCCGACAAGGTGGCGGACCGCATTTCCGATACCGTTCTGGACGCCTATCTTCAGGCCGATCCGGAAGCGCGCGTCGCCTGCGAGACGCTGGTCACCACCAACCGCGTCATCCTGGCCGGTGAAGTCCGTGGCCCGAAGGAGGTCGAGGACACGCTGATCGACCGCGCCCGTGAAGCCATCAAGGACATCGGCTACGACCAGGAAGGTTTCTCCTGGAAGAAGGCCGACATCACGTCTTACCTGCACGCACAGTCCGCTGATATCGCCCAGGGCGTCGACAGCGCTGGCGACAAGGACGAAGGCGCAGGCGACCAGGGCATTATGTTCGGCTACGCCACACGCGAGACAGAACACCTGATGCCTGCGCCGCTGTATTACGCGCAGACGATCCTCGAGCGCATCCGCGACTATCGCAAGAGCGGCGACGCCCGTGGCGTTGGCCTTCTGCCGGATGCCAAGAGCCAGGTCACGCTGCGTTATGTTGACGGCAAGCCCGTTGGCGTCACGTCCGTCGTGATTTCCACGCAGCATGTCGAAGGCATGAGCCAGCACACGATCCGCGAAACGCTGCGCGACGTGGTCAACGGCATCCTGCCCGAAGGCTGGAACTGCCCGGAAGACGAGTTCTATGTGAACCCGACCGGCAATTTCGTCATCGGCGGACCGGACGGCGACGCAGGCCTCACGGGCCGCAAGATCATCGTCGACACCTATGGTGGCGCAGCCCCGCATGGTGGTGGCGCATTCTCCGGCAAGGACCCCACGAAGGTGGACCGTTCGGCAGCTTATGCCGCCCGTTACCTTGCCAAGAACGTCGTGGCTGCCGGCCTTGCCGACCGCTGCACGATCCAGCTCAGCTACGCCATCGGCGTGTCCAAGCCGCTCTCGGTCTATGTTGATCTCGATGGTACGGGCAAGGACGTGGACGAAGCCCGTCTGGGTGCAATCCTCAACGAGGTTGTGGACCTGTCCCCACGCGGCATCCGCAAGCATCTACGCCTGAACCGTCCGATCTATGTTCCGACCTCCGCTTACGGCCATTTCGGTCGTGCGCCGGATCCGGTTCTGGACAACTTCACCTGGGAGCAGACGGATCTGGTCACCACGCTGCGTGGCGCCCTCAACCGGTAATCTGGCAGAAAACCCCTGGTCGAGTCTCTCAAACCCCAGCCGGAGCGGCTTTACGGCCGTCAACGCGGCCATCCGCTCCGGGCACGGCAGCAGCATCTTCTTGAGAAGGCGCTGCCCCGGCTTTCCTTTACCTCACCGGAAAATCCCGCTGCGGGATTCTCCGATGCGGTTTCGCGCGTTTTTCTCGAAATCGGTTTTGGCGGCGGCGAACATGCCATCGGCCAGTCCGAACTCAACCCGGATGTCGGCTATATCGCCTCCGAGGTCTTCGAGAATGGTCTGTGCTCCCTGCTGTCGCGCCTCGTGCCCGAAGGCGAGGAAGACACGGCCACGCCGCCTCCCCATTTCCGCATCTGGGCCGAAGACGCTCGCCTGCTGCTCAAGGACATGCCCGACGCATGCCTCGACCGG
Organism: Gluconobacter kanchanaburiensis NBRC 103587; assembly: GCF_007988905.1. Classification (GTDB taxonomy): domain Bacteria; phylum Pseudomonadota; class Alphaproteobacteria; order Acetobacterales; family Acetobacteraceae; genus Gluconobacter; species Gluconobacter kanchanaburiensis. Next base: position 17,672 of record NZ_BJVA01000009.1, on the reverse strand, counting down.
GCCTATCTGATGTTCCCGGACCCGTGGCCCAAGGCCCGGCACGCCAAGCGCCGCTTCGTGCATCCGGAAAACATCAAGCAGATGCACCGCGTCCTGAAACCCGGCGCCATCTGGCGCGTCGCCAGTGACCATCCCGTCTATCAGGAGTGGGTCACGGAGGTGATGGGCAAACAAGATTTGTTCGATGCGCCTCCCCCGGCCAAGGAACGTCCCGAAGGCTGGTCGCCCACACGCTATGAGGCCAAGGCCTTCCGCGAAGGGCGCGTGCCGTTCTACTGGACTTTCACCCGTCGTCCCTGAAACCCTTATCCCAGTTATTCAGCGAGTTTCCTGACATCATGACCCAGATCGAACGCGAAGAAATGGAATTCGATGTCGTGGTGGTCGGTGGCGGTCCCGCCGGTCTGTCCGCCGCGATCCGCCTGAAACAGCTGATGCCGGATGCGGGCGTCTGCCTGATCGAAAAAGGCAGCGAGATCGGGGCGCATATCGTCTCGGGCGCAGTCATCGAACCGCGCAGTCTCGACGAACTTTTGCCCAACTGGCGGGATCTGAGCGCACCGCTGCGGACGCAGGTTTCGGAAGAGCAAGTCCTGTTCCTGACGGAAAACCGCTCTTTCAAAGTCCCGTATCTGGACCGCGTCATGCCGCAGATGGACAATCACGGCAATTACGTCGTCTCCCTCGGCGAAGTCTGCCGCTGGCTTGGCGAACAGGCCGAAGGTCTTGGCGTAGAAATCTATCCCGGTTTTGCCGGTGCAGAACTGTTCATTGAGGACAACCGCGTCGCCGGCGTCATCACAGGCGACATGGGTATCGAACGCAACGGTGAGCATGGACCGAACTTCACGCCTGGCATGATCCTGCGTGCGAAGCAGACCATCCTGACCGAAGGGGCACGTGGCTCCCTGACCGCGCACGCCATGAAGCGTTTCGGCCTGCGCAACGGCGTCGATCCGCAGACTTATGGCCTTGGCATCAAGGAAGTCTGGGAAATCCCGGCAGAAAAGCATCGCCCCGGTTTCGTGCAACACAGCTTCGGCTGGCCGCTCGATGACCATACCTATGGTGGCGCCTGGCTCTATCATTTCGGGGAAAATCTGGTCAGCTTCGGCTTCGTGACCGGCCTCGATTACGCCAACACCTATCTCTCGCCGTTCGAGGAAATGCAGCGGACCAAGCTGCACCCGGCCTTCCGGGAACACTTCGAGGGCGGCAAGCGCCTGATCTACGGCGCACGAGCCCTGTCCGAAGGCGGGTTCCAGTCCATTCCGCGCCTGACTTTCCCCGGCGGCGTTCTGGCTGGTGACTCGGCTGGCTTCCTGAACATGCCCAAGATCAAGGGCACCCATACGGCCATGAAGTCCGGCATGATCGCCGCCGAAGCCGTGGCGGAGGCTCTGGAAAAGGACAAGAAGGAAGCCGCGAGCATGACGGCGCGCGTGCGCCAATCCTGGCTGTGGTCCGAACTGCGTGAGGCGCGCAACATCCGCCCGGCCTTCGCGAAATGGGGTATGAAGCTCGGCGCGCTCTATGCTGGAATCGACAGCATGATCCTGCGGGGCCGCGCGCCATGGACGTTGCATCACCCACATGCCGATAACGAGACGCTGCGTCCGGCCTCGCTATCCATGGAAATCGACTATCCCAAGCCTGATGGGAAGATCACCTTCGATCGCGTCAGTTCGGTCTTTCTGAGCGGGACCAACCACGAGGAAAACCAGCCGGTTCACCTCAAACTCCGTAACGAGGCCGTCTGGCGGACCGTCAATCATGACGTTTTCGATTCGCCGGAAAGCCGCTACTGCCCGGCTGGCGTCTATGAACAGGAACAGACGGGCGAAAACGCCTGGAAGCTCCGGATCAACGCCCAGAACTGCGTGCACTGCAAGACTTGCGACATCAAGGACCCGACGCAGAACATCGACTGGTGCACGCCCGAAGGCGGCGGCGGTCCGAACTATCCGGTCGGGATGTAATTTTCTTCCCGCAAATGGGCCCGCAGAACGGCATGACCAGAGCGGAGTGTGACTTTTCCGGTCAGTCCCGCTACGGTGGCACCCGTTTTTGTGGCGGCGACAGCAGCGAAAGATGACGATGAAAGTTCTGGTCCCAGTCAAACGGGTGGTCGATTACAACGTCAAGGTACGTGTAGCGGCCGATGGCAGCGGTGTCGAAACGCAGGGCGTGAAAATGTCCATGAATCCGTTCGACGAAATCGCAGTCGAAGAAGCAGTGCGCCTGCGTGAAAAGGGTGCTGCCAAGGAAGTTGTGGTCGTGACCGTCGGCGCACAGGCCGCGCAGGACGTGCTGCGTACGGCCATGGCGATGGGAGCGGACCGCGCCATCCTCGTGCGGACGGACGACACGCTTGAGCCGCGCGCCGTGGCCAACGTGCTCAAGGCGATCGCCACGCGCGAAGAGGCCGGCCTGATCTGCATGGGCAAGCAGGCAATCGACGACGACATGAACGCCACGGGCCAGATCCTGGCCGCGAAGCTCGGCTGGCCGCAGGGCACGTTCGCCAGCGCTGTGACGGTTGCCGATGGTCGTATCGAAGTTGCCCGCGAGATTGATGGCGGCACGGAAGTCGTGTCCCTCACGCTTCCGGCTGTGGTGACGGCGGATCTGCGCCTCAACGAGCCGCGCTATGCGTCCCTTCCGAACATCATGAAGGCCCGCAAGAAGCCGCTTGAGACGATCGAAGTCGACAGCCTCGGCGTTGATACGGCGTCGCGCCTGACGGTGGTCTCGGTGGCCGAGCCCGCCGAGCGCAAGGAAGGCGTGAAAGTGAACAGCGCGGCCGAACTGGTCGAAAAGCTCAAGACAGAAGCGAAGGTGATCTGATGACCGCTCTTGTTCTGGTTGAAGTCGAAAACGGCGCGGTCCGTCAGGCTTCCCGTTCGGCTGTTGCCGCGGCCTCCCGCTTCGGTGCCGTCGATGCCATCGTGTTCGGAGACGGCGCACAGGCCGCTGCCGCCCTGCCGGGTGTGACGCGCGTTCTCAGCGTTCCGGGTCTGGTCAACGATCTGGCCGAGCCCGCCGCCGATCTTCTGGCTGCCCGCGCGAAAGACTACAGCCACATCGTGGCCGCCGCCTCCGCCACCGGCAAAAACATCCTGCCGCGTCTGGCAGGCCTGCTGGACGTGCAGCCCATCCCCGATGTAGTCGAGATCAAGGACGCCGACACGTTCGTGCGTCCGATCTATGCTGGAAACGCGCTGGCGACGGTCCGCTCCGCCGACAGCATCAAGGTGCTGACGGTCCGCGGCTCCAATTTCGATCCGATTGCTACCGAAGGTGGGTCCGCCACGGTTGAGACGGTCGAAGCTCCGGCCAGCGAGAAGTCTGTTTTCGTGAAGGTCGAGCTTTCGGCATCCGATCGCCCGGAACTGGAATCTGCCCGCGTAGTGATTTCCGGCGGCAAGGGCCTGAAGGACGCTACAAACTTCAAGCTGCTTGAACCCATTGCCGACAAGCTGAACGCCGCCATCGGCGCGTCCCGTGCAGCCGTGGATTCCGGTTTTGCTCCCAACGAAATGCAGGTCGGCCAGACCGGAAAGATCGTGGCGCCGGAGCTCTACATCGCCGTCGGTCTGTCAGGTGCAATCCAGCATCTGGCCGGCATGAAGGACAGCCGCGTCATCGTGGCCATCAACACCGATCCGGAAGCGCCGATTTTCAAGGTCGCCGATTACGGCATCGTGGGTGATCTGTTCGAAGTCCTGCCGGCGCTCGAAAAGGCGCTGTAAGGCACCGTTCGCCTGAAACGACAAAAAAGGGGCACCCCATGACGGGACGCCCCTTTTTTCATGACAGGATCTGACGCAGGTTTAACTGGCACTCCGGCCCCCATAAGGCACTCTGTCGGGCACGGAGACCCTCATTATGCCCCGCATCCCAACTCTGCGTTCTCTTGCACGTGACATCCTGTCCTGCCTGCCCGTCTTTCTAGGCTTCATGACAATCCATAGCGCCCTCGCGGCCAGCTATACCGTCCCCTCGGCCTCTATGGAGCCGACCCTGCTGATCGGGGACCAGATTGGCGTTATCGTACCTTCCTACGGTCTGAGCACCGCCAATCTTCCCTTCGGCAATCTTCTGAAGCCCACCTCCGGCACGAACGGACGTCTTTTCGGGCATCTTCCCCGTCGAGGGGACGTCGTCGTCTTCCGGGCACCCGCCAATTTGAATCAGACATGGGTCAAGCGTGTCATCGGCCTACCCGGAGACCGGATCGCGCTCGTCCACGGGCATGTCTTTCTGAACGGAACCGAATTGCCCTGGAAAGATCTGGGCACCGCACATGAAGAAAGCCACAAAGGCGTCTGGGTGCCAGCTGAGCGCTATGAAGAAATCCTGCCTGGGAATATCCATCATGACATTCTCAAAATATCGCAGGACGGAGAACTGGATAACGTCGCGCCCTTCACAGTCCCGGCGGATCATCTATTTGTCATGGGCGACAACCGAGACAACTCCGCCGACTCTCGCGTTAGCGTAGCGGAGGGAGGCGTCGGACTTCTTCCTGTCTGGAACCTCCAGGGACAGGCCCGCGCCGTTCTGTGGTCATGGCGGGATATTGGCAGAACAGCGCTGGTTCTCTGATTTTTAGCGCCAGCCCTCTTGCAGGAAAGCATTAACCCCTGTAGGAGAAGCGCCGTCGGCCGGAGTGTAGCTCAGCCTGGTAGAGCACTGTGTTCGGGACGCAGGGGCCGGAGGTTCGAATCCTCTCACTCCGACCAGCCGATAATTTTCCAGAAATCGTCAAAACAGTTTCAGGCCCACAGTCCAGCGCATCTCTTCGCCTGATGCGCAGAATCTGAAACGCAAAAAATGCCCTCCCCCTTTCGGGAGAGGGCAAAACGACTTCAGGAGCGCTTGTCAAAGGCCGAAGAAGTCGGCCAGACGCCCTGGGCATAAACCTGCCCGTAAGCGTGAACTTCCGTCAGATAGGTCCGCTCACCTTCGAGGACGATCTTCACGGTCGGGGCCAGCGTGCCACCGATGCGATAGGTCGTCGGGTCCTGCGGGTCAGCCGAACCGGGCTGCGGCAAGGTATCAATGAAGGACTGCACATAACCGGCAGGATCGACGAAGTGCGAGTAGGTCTCGTACGGCGCCGAGGATGGATTGCCGAGCACGAGGCCCGAACCGTTCAGCGGTGCATACGGACCGAAAATACCGTTCCGGGACACGAAACCATACACTCCATCCGGCCCCGTGCTGTTGCCGGTGAAAGTGGAATGATGTGAGATCGTGAACAGATAGGTCAGGCCGTCCTGGAACACGACATGGGGACGTTCCGTCTGATCATTGACACCCAGCGCAGTCACGAGAGCCGGCAGCATTTCCCACTCCGAGAAATCACCCTTTGTGGCGTCGGACGTCAGGCGGGCAATGCCGATGGCCGCAGCGCCATACTGCGCACCAGCAGGAACAGTTGTAGCTGGCGGCACAAGGCCCATCTCGTCAGAACCGATGGTGAAGTCACCACGCATGCCCGGAACATTGCCTTCGAATAGGGCGTAGATCTGATTATCGTCCGGATTGCGGAAGATATGCGGATCGCGGAAGTCCCAGTACTCGTCCTCGACGATGTTGGCGTAGTTCACGCCGTCCGCCTGGAACATGTCCGTGCAGACATCGAAGCCCTCGAACCAGACGCCGGTGGCATCTGCCAGAATGCGGCCCGTCGTGTAGGACGGAACAGACTCGGACGGCGTATCGTTGACGGAGGTATAGAACAGATCGACCGTATTGGCGCTGTTCTCGCGCATGACTGCGCAACCGGACCATTCCCAGCTGCGGGAGTTGGCGCCTTCCTTGATGACACGGCCACCGAACTTCCAGTCCGCGCCATTACCGGTGCGGCTGTAGTAGTAGCCGATATAGGAATAGTTGTTGCGGCTGTGCCAGCCCTCTGTCGTATCGCCCGTGGCGGCACGATCGGCAACGAGGGCAAACATCACATACCAGCCCTTGAAGGTGACGGTCTTGCCATGAATGTCGCGCAGCAGCCAGGTGTCCCACTGCCAGACATCGGAATCGATGACGGGAAACGCATAATCGATGACCGGCATGGTCGTCGTCGGATCATCGGTACGGATCTTCATCGCGTCAGCGATCGTCCAGCGCGAACCTGACTGGACTGCGCTCTGCGTGCTGGAAACAGCGTTCATGATTTTTCCCGTGAATAAAGATTTGAAGATTTTTTCAAAGTCTGGATCGCTCACAGCGATCTCACCCTGAAAGACTTATGGAAGAGCACACAACAAACCTCGTCTGGAGCCGTAATTTCTCCAGAGAACTGCGTGCGTTTCTTCAGAAACAGAAAACAAAAAAGGCCTGCCCCTGCGGACAGACCTTTTGACATGAGCTTTGCCTGAAATGACTTATGAAGCGGTTTTTTCAATACCGTTTATGGCTCAATGCCACAGTTATAGACATGAACCGCACGCAATGCAACCCGGAAAATGCACCTCCCATTTCCCAGAGACATTCCCCTAAGGCAACAAGACAGGGCTACATAAAAAAAACCCACCCTATACCGGGTGGGGTCTGAAACAATCAGCAGACGGTTTCAGGAACGCTGAAACCCGGCCATCGCAGATCGAGAAAGCTGCTCCAGCAAATCAATCGCTCCCTTCGAGTCGTTGAGACAGGGTACGAGGGCAAAGTCTTCGCCGCCCGCTTCCATAAACTCTTCGCGCAGTTCATTTCCGATCTCGTCCAGGGTCTCGAGGCAGTCCACCATAAAACCGGGCATGATAACCGCAATTTTCGTGACGCCCTGCTTCGGAAGGGCCGTAACATAAGGGGCCGTATAAGGCTGGACCCACTCAAGCGGACCGAAACGTGACTGGAACGTCAGAGGCATTCGCTCTGCGTCAAAACCCAGAGCACTGCGCAGAGCCGCGATCGTTCGCTCGCATTCATCCCGATAGGTGTCGCCTTTGTCGATACAGACCTTGGGGAGTCCGTGGAAAGAAGCCACTACCTGCTGGGGGGTGAAATTTAACCCGGCAAGGGTCTCTCTGACAGACGTCTCCAGAGCCCGTATGAACGCGGGGTGATCCGGAAATGAGGGAACAGTCAGGACCGCGGGCTGACGGCGCAGGCGCATGAGAGCGCGGAAGAGCTGATCGTTCGCCGTTGCGGTCGTTGTTGCGGAATACTGTGGATAAAGCGGAATACTGATAATCCGGTCACAGCCCTGATCCATCAAGCTTTCAAGGGCTTTTGCGACAGACGGGCGACCATAACGCATACCCCATTCCACCGGGATACCTTCGGCCTTGAGCCGTTCCGCAAGCCCTTCAGCCTGCCTGCGAGTATAAACCCGCAACGGCGAAGCGTTCTCTTCCTTGTGCCAGATCCGCGCGTAATTGGCGCCGCTCGCAAAAGGACGTTTTGTCAGAATGATACCCTGAAGGATTGGCTGCCAGATCAGTGGGGGACTCTCGATGACGCGCCGGTCAGAGAGAAATTCGCTCAGATACCGCCTCACGGAAAAATAGCCTGTATCATCAGGCGTTCCGAGATTGACGAGGAGGATACCGGTCCGCCCTTCTGGCGGAGGAGCAATACGGGGAGGTTTGTGAAAAAATGTCATAGTGCCCTCTACTGTGGAGCCGGGCACGCGTCAGGAAAAGAGGGAAAGCGTCGGCGGATACGCGCCCCTTTCGGGACGCTATCGTCGATGCCTTACTTTCGCGTAGGAAACATCTGGTTTCCGGCTCCCTTGCAGGAGAGTATAGGCAAACACCGCAACAGCGACTGTCATCGGACCAACATACGGCAGAAGAGTATTCGTCAAAGCCATACTTGCCTCCTTTGAGCCTTTGGAAAAGATTTTCTGGTAGGCTCAATTCAGAGATTGGGCATATAGCGACCGCGTTTCAACAAAAAAATTCCGAATTCTTCAAAAAACATTCTTAAACCAAAATATATCACATTTTTTCAATAACTTAACGGAAATCGACTCTGCTTCACCTTGCCAGTCTGCAGAAACTATCCCACCTCAAAACAGTTACAGATGCGTTATCGGATTTTAAAACAAGGATTTCCCGACATGGCCACACAGGACCCCGTCATCTACGTTGTCGCTGATGGTGAAAAGGCCCGTTTCCTGAGGCTTGAAGGCTCACATCTTCATACGATCGCGAATTTCGACCTGCACAAGGGCTCAGACGCGGAGAAGGACGTCGCCTCCATCAAGGCTCCCCGTGAAAACCCCCATGAGCAGCTCAAGGCGCATTTCACGCGCGACCTCGCAGGTCACATCAACAAGGCAGCCCAGAACAGCGACGTCGAAGGCATCCTGCTTGTCGCGCCGGCTCAGGCTTCGCACGAAATTCGCGAACATCTCGACAAGCCGACAGCCAAAAAGCTGTTCAAGACGCTAGTCAAGGATCTCGTCAACACGCCGGAGCACGACCTGCTAAAGCATCTCGACCGCCCAGAAACCGGTTGGCCCGAGCTCGCTTCCGTCTGATTCACCCTCAAACCCGCGCGAGGACCGTTAGACGGCTCTCCCCGCAATGCAAGGCTGCCTGACCCCGGTCGTTCCCGGCCAGGAGGATGGCAGCCCATGCAGACAGCGCACGGCAAGAAGGCCAAAACACTGCGCTTCAAGAGCATCACCGTCCCACCCTAGTACATCTACGGAGGCCACCGCTCCCAGACGGCGCTTCAATCCGTTCATCAGTACCGGGTTATGACGCCCTCCGCCCGCGACAAACCACATTTCCGGCCGAACGGGATAGACCGTCCGCACCACGGACTCGATGGTAAACGCCGCCAGCGTCGCTGCCCCGTCTTCCACCGACAGGCCCCGGACACAGGCCATGGCTTCAGGATGAAAACTGAGCCGGTCGAGCGATTTGGGCATGGGCCGCGCGAAATAGGGAATTGCAAGCAGCCTCTCCAGAATATCCGCGTGAACCGCTCCTGAGAGTGCCAGTGCACCCCCAAAATCACACGGCTGGCCAGTATGGCACAGGACCCAGTCATCCAGCAGGGCATTGCCCGGCCCGGTGTCACAGGCCCAGACGCCACGCTGTCCGCACTCGTCCTGCGGCCCCAGAACCGTCACATTGGCGACTCCGCCGATGTTGAGGACGGCTACGGAACGCTTTTCCTGCTGAAGCAGGGCGGCATGAAACACCGGAACAAGGGGGGCTCCCTCCCCGCCGTTTTCCAGATCGCGCGAGCGGAAATCAGAAATGACCGGCACGCCACACAGATCCTGAAGCAGACCCGCTTCCCCAATCTGCCAACTCCGGCCCCGTTCAGGCTGATGCAGAATGGTTTGACCATGAAACCCGATCGCCGCAGGCTCCAGATCCGGTGCCTGCTCCCGCAGCAGACGCACCACCTCCACATGCTGCAATGTCAGATCCCGGGCGATCGCCAAAACGTTGGGATCATCCTCCGCCAAACCCACCGCACGATCCAGTAGAGCTCGCGTTTTGGCGCGGAGTTCCGGGCTGTAGGGCAGCGTCAAAGACGGCCCGGCGCGCCCGATTCGCACACCATCCGTTTCGATCAGAGCGGCATCCACCCCGTCCAGAGACGTCCCGCTCATCAGTCCAAGCGCCCAGACCATTCCGGTCGCGCTCGCTTTGGCCGCAGCGTTCAAAGCCCGGCGAGCGCCAGATGCAGATTGCCCTGACACCGCTCCAGAAGCGGCTCGATCTCCGCCAGAGCCACACCGTGCCGCAGCAGAACGGCCCGTTTCGTGTTTCCTTGCACGAGTTTCAGAGCCTCACGCGCCTGTTCGGCTGTTCCTCCGGCCAGTTCCATGACCATACGTTCCGCGCGCACCTGAAGCTTGTCGTTGCTGATGCGCATATCCACCATGCGCCCACGATAGACATGCCCCAGACGCGTCATCAGCGCGGTGGAAAACAGGTTCAGCGTGACTTTCTGCGCCGTTCCGGCGGCCATCCGTGTCGAACCCGCCAGAACCTCAGCCCCGGTCGGAATGCAGATCCCGAACTCCGCTTCCCGCAACAGACGCGACTCTGGATTGCCACTCACGCCAATCGTCAGGGCTCCCACTTCCCGTCCGAGCTGAACAACCGCACAGGTGTAAGGCGTGTTGCCGCTGGCCGCGACGCCGATCACCACATCATGTTCGGTCGGATGATGGTCCAGCAGATCAAGCCGCGCCCGATCTTCCCGGTCTTCCGCACCTTCTGCTGCTTGCGTCGTCGCTCCGGCGCCACCCGCCAGAAGCAGAACCAGCTTTTCTGGCGCGACACCAAAGGTCGGCGTCAGTTCCACGCCATCCTGCAATCCGATTCGCCCCGACGTCCCGGCCCCCGCATAGACTAACCGCCCCCCGGCCTGAAGCCTGGGGACCACCGCCTCAACGGCGCGTTCGATGGACGGCAAGGCTTCACCCACCCGATCCAGAGCCGCTTTCTGCGACGTCAGAAGCCGCCCCAGCAAGGCATCGAGCGGCAAGCGCTCAATATCTTCATTGGCCGCGAGAACCGTCTCCGTGCGTGAGGCCGTCATTCAGCCTCGTCTTCATCCGGGATTTCGTTGCGGCGGAAAAGCTGCCCATCCTTCAAAAGGCCCTGCTCCACGATGCTTTCCGCAATCTGGACCGCATTGAGAGCCGCACCCTTGCGCAGATTGTCGGACACACACCAGAGCGCCAGACCGTTCTCGACCGACGGATCAATCCGCAGGCGAGACACATAAGTCGCATCCTCGCCCACACATTCGATCGGCGTGACGTAACCACCATCCTCACGCTCGTCCCGCAGGATCACGCCCGGCGCCTTGCGCAGCGCCTCGCGTGCCTTCTTCAGATCGACAGGCTTTTCGCACTCGATGCTAATCGCTTCCGAATGCCCGATGAACACCGGAACGCGCACGCAGGTCGCCAGAACCTTAATGTCCGGGTCCATGATCTTGCGAGTTTCAACGGCCATCTTCCATTCTTCCTTGGTCGCACCGTCGTCCATGAAACGGTCGATATGGGGAATAACGTTGAAGGCAATCTGCTTGGTGAACTGCGCGACCGTCGGCGGATCGTTTACGAAGGTGCCCTTGGTCTGGGCGAACAGTTCGTCCATTCCGTCCTTGCCCGCCCCCGAAACGGCCTGATAGGTCGAGACCACGATCCGCTTGATCCGGAACAGGTCATGCAGCGGCTTGAGCGCAACGAGCATCTGCGCGGTGGAGCAATTCGGATTAGCGATGATGCCCCGGCTGGCTTTACCGATAGCGGCAGCATTCACTTCCGGCACGATCAGGGGGATCCCCGGCTCCATGCGGAAATGCGACGTGTTGTCGATCACCACACAACCCGCAGCCGCAGCCTTGGGCGCATAAACGGCCGAAATCGCGCCCCCCGGCGAGAACAGCGCAATATCCCAGCCCTTGAAGTCGAACGTCTCGAGGTTCTGAACCTTCAGGACCGTCTTGTCCCCGAAAGAAATCTCGCGCCCAGCCGACCGCGGCGAGGCCAGCGCCACAACCTCTTTAACCGGAAACTCCCGCTCCGCCAGAATTCGCAGCAGTTCACGCCCCACCGCACCCGTGGCGCCAACAACCGCAACCCGATAACCCATGATCTTTTCCCGTTCCCTGAAAATCAGCCCGAAAAGGGCAGACGCTTTACCAGCGCCGACAGACGGTGCCGCCGCAGTTCGTAGCGGGCCTTGCGCCCCGTCGCCATATAGTTGAGCTGGATCGCATACCGCGTTCCCACGAACTGCCGGTGCCCATGCCAGGTCGCCGGACCGTTCGGGAACACCAGCAGCGTCCCTTCTGCCGGCGTCACCTCAACGTCAAAATCTTCGACATCATCCGGCCCGTTTAGCAGCCGCAGACAGCCATCACGCGACGCCCAGTCCTCACCCCGAGGGTTGAGATACAGCAGGATCGTGACCAGCTTAGCCTCCGAATCCCGATGGATCCGACCGTCTTTTTCCCGCGTGCGCCCACGCATCGTCAGCATGGTCGGCGCATCCGCCAGATCCAGCCCGAATTTCTCCGAAACCAGCGCCTTAAGCTTCGGCCCCTGCAACTCCGCAATCATGCCTGCGACACGCGGCGTCAGCTTCAACGCTTCCGGCGGAAAGGAGCCACCGGATTTCATTGCCGGCAAATCGGAGACAACCGCTTTCAGATCATCGTTGCCGATAAAATGCGGCACCACCACATGCGGAAACGGTTTTTCCGCAACGGGCGTGCTCTCAAACGCATCATAATCAAGGGAAATCCTGCTCATGGAGCGGAAGGCTAGACGCGGCCCACGTCGGCGACAAGGCCTATTCCACACATGTGAGATCTGCCTTTTACGAAAGAATATTACCCCCGAAGCGGCTTATGCGCCTTCACCATCCGGCTTGTCGCCAGATAGCGGACATATCCTGCCCCCAACCGGTTTGCACCACCCGTGCAGACATGGGGCCCTGGAAACAGCGGCAGCTTTCCGCTCCACGCCGTATGAAGAAGACGCGGGTCAGTCCGACATTCCAGCAACCGGTGGTCCACGCCCGACTGACCGACACCATCCGTCAGAACCGTTTGAACAGACATCTCACCCCGGCGCGGACCCTCTGCTGCAGCCGGAAACGCGGCCAGAGGATCCGTCAGGACAAGCAGATTTCCTATTATCATCGCCAGAAACAGTAGAGCACGCATCTGCGGAACTCCCATCTTGACCAAGGCCAGCTCATGACCGGTCACTGCACATGACGCGCCCGGAGACTGAAAAGTTGCGACAGCTTTGTGGCGGAGCGAACAGATTTTCGCCTTTATACAGTCTGACCACTGACTCCAGACTGAATTCCCTTGCGAAGGCCTGTCCTGCAATGACGACCCGTCCCCTCGTGCTCCCCGAACTCCTCCCACTCCTTGAAGAGATCCCCACTGTCGATCTGTCGGCAGACTCCCTGCCCGCGTTTCGCGCCGGACTCGAACAAGTGGCCGGGCAGTCCTTTCTTCAGGCCGAGGACTATCCCGTCACGCTCGAACGGCTGAATATCCCGGAGTCGGACCATACCCCCGCCATTCGCCTGTTCACAGTCCGCCCCCGCAAAACCTCTGCGGCTGCCCGACCGGTTCTCCTTCATCTTCACGGCGGCGGCTATTTTGCGGGCCAGCCTGAACTGACCGCGACCCAGCTCTGCCAGTTCGCACAGGAGCTAGACTGCGTGGTCATCTCTCCGGATTACCGTCTGACCCCGGAACACCCTTTCCCGGCGGCGCTCGAAGATGCCTATACCACTCTGTGCTGGATCATGCGCAACGCTGACACCCTCGGGATTGATCCCGCCCGCATCGGCCTGACAGGCGAAAGCGCAGGGGGTGGCCTTGCAGCCGGGCTTGCCCTGCTGAATCGGGACCGTGAGGGGCCGGAAATCCTGTTCCAGAACCTGGTCTATCCCGTGCTCGACGACCGGACGGTTACGAGCCAGCCTGATGCCTCCCCCGTGGGCGGCGAGTTCCTGTGGACCCGCACCAGCAACACTTTCATGTGGACAGCCCTCCTCAACCCCGTAGCAGCCGGCTCGGCGGACGTCTCGCCCTATGCCGCCCCCTCCCGCGCCACTGACCTGTCCCGCCTGCCCCCGGTCTATCTGTCCGTAGGCGCGCTGGATCTGTTTCTTGACGAGGATCTCGCCTATGCGCAACGCCTGATCCATCAAGGTGTCGCCGTGGAACTGGAAATCGTGCCCGGTGCCTGCCATATCTTCGACCAGACAGACACACCGGTCGCCAAACGGTCCATCGCCCGCAGGATTGATGCCATGAAGCGTGGGTTCAGTCTCTGACCGGGCAGATGCTGCCCGGGTGACACAAAACGCGACCACAAGACAGAACCCGGCACCGGGGATACAGGAGACGAGTTCATGGGCGACCATCGCGATGACCGGGACGCCATCAACGGCGAAAACACCGTGTATCTGGCGGAGCTTCATACACGTTGGCAGCACGACCCAGCTTCTGTGGACCCGGCCTTCGCGTCCCTGTTCGAAACGCTCGGCTCAGACCGGCTGCCCGGCCCGGACACGACCCTCCAGACTGATGCCGCTACCGAAACTGGCGCCGAGAGCCTGAAATTCGCTTATCGCCTCCGCGGACATTCCGTCGCAAAGCTGGACCCGCTCGGCCTGGCACCGGTCCCTGACATTGCAGAACTGAACCCTCCCGGAGCAGACCGGGACCTGATCGCCCGTCTGCGCCGGGCCTATTGCGGCACCACAGCCGCTGAGTTCATGCATCTTCAGGATCCCGCCCAGCGCCAGTGGTGGATTGACCGCCTGGAAAGCCCGGTAGCCGGCCCGGCGCTGGACCAAAAGCGCCTCCTCCTCGCCCTCACACGCGCCGAAGCCTTCGAGCAGTTCTGCCAGAAGCGCTTCATGGGCATGCGCCGTTTTGGCCTTGAAGGCGGCGAGAGCGTCATCGTCGCCCTGCGTACCCTGATTGATGCCGCCGCACAGGACGACGTGCGTTCCGTCTCACTCGGCATGCCCCATCGCGGGCGTCTGAACGTGATGGCCAACATCCTGCGCAAGCCGTTTGCCGCCATTTTCAGCGAATTCGCAGGCACGGCCTTCAAGCCCGACACAGTTCAGGGCTCAGGCGATGTGAAATACCATCTCGGCACCGCCACAACGCTCGAACATGCGGGCCACACTGTCCGCATTTCGCTCCTGCCCAACCCCTCTCATCTGGAAGCGGTGGACCCCGTCGTGCTCGGCCGTGTCCGCGCCGATCAGGACCGCGAAAAGGACCACGACCGCCAGCACCATCTGGGCATTCTCGTCCACGGCGACGCCGCCTTCGCCGGTCAGGGCGTCGTGTACGAAACCCTGAGCCTGTCCAAGCTGGAAGGCTACCGGACGGGCGGCACGGTCCACGTCATCATCAACAACCAGATCGGCTTCACCACCGTCCAGTCCGACGCCCATTCCGGCATCCACAACACTGACATCGCCAAATCCGTTCAGGCCCCGATCCTGCACGTCAATGGCGACGATCCCGAAGCCGTCTCCCGCTGTGCCTTTCTGGCGCATGAATGGCGCCGCACCTTCCAGTCCGACATCGTGCTGGATGTGGTCTGCTATCGCCGTCACGGCCATAACGAAGCCGACGAACCCGCCTTCACGCAGCCCGCGATGGTCCACGCCATCCAGTCCCGCCCCACGACACGCAGCCTCTACGCCCAGCACCTGGTTCAGGCCGGCATCATGACCGAAGCCGAAGTCGAGGAGATGTGGAATCATTTCCAGAACCGTCTGGAAGAACAGTTCGAGACATCCAAAACCTATCGCCCCAACAGCTCAGACTGGCTCGACGGCCCCGAAGACCCGACACGCCTGCAGGACGAGCAGGACCGCATCCAGCCCATGACCGGCGTACCACTTCAACGCCTGCGCGATGTCGGGGACGCCATCGGCACGATTCCGGAAGATCTGGCCGTCCATCCTCGTCTGGCCCGTCAAATCACGGCGCGCGGCAAGGCGGTGGCGGATGGCGGACCGCTCGACTGGGCCACAGCGGAAGCCCTCGCTTTCGGCACCCTGTCCATGGATGGCCACCCCGTCCGCCTGTCCGGGCAAGACAGCCGCCGCGGCACGTTCAGCCAGCGTCATGCCGTGCTGTTCGATCAGAACACAGGCCGCGAAGACACCCCCCTGACCCATATCACGCCCCATCAGGCGCCGCTAAACATCTGGAACTCACCGCTCTCGGAATATGCCGTTCTCGGCTTCGAATACGGCTATTCCCTTGGGGATCCGGAAGCGCTGGTTCTGTGGGAAGCACAGTTCGGCGATTTCACCAACGGCGCACAGATCATCCTCGACCAGTTCATCGCCTCAGGCGAAACCAAGTGGCTGCGGACGTCCGGCCTGACCCTGCTTCTGCCGCACGGCTATGAAGGCGGCGGCCCGGAACATTCTTCCGCCCGCCCCGAGCGCATCCTTCAGCTCTGCGCCGAAAACAACATGCGCGTGTGCAACATCACGACACCCGCAAACTACTTCCACGCCCTGCGCCGCCAGATCGCGCGCCGCTGCCGCAAGCCGCTGGTCATTTTCACGCCCAAATCCCTGCTCCGCAACAAGGATACGGTATCCACACTGGACGAGATGGGCCCGCACACCCGTTTCCAACCTGTCATCGCGGACCCGGCCAAGGAAGAAGGCGCACGCCGAGTCATTCTATGCACTGGCAAGGTCTATTACGACCTAGCCGCCGAACGCGTGCGCCAGAACCGTGACGACGTCGCCCTCATTCGTATGGAACAACTCTATCCGTTCCCGCACCATGCCCTGATGGAACAGCTTGCCCGCCATCCAGATGCGGAACAGATCGTCTGGTGCCAGGAAGAGCCACAAAATAACGGCGCATGGATTTTCGTAGACCGTCGCATCGAACGTGCTCTGCGCGGCTGCGGTCATCACATCCAGCGCCCCGATTATGTGGGACGTGAGAGCGCAGCCTCACCCGCGACCGGTCTTCCCGGCGCTCATGCCGCACAGCAGGAAAAGCTGGTTCAGGACGCCCTGTCCTGAACTCCGCTCGGCGCAGGAAAATTCAGGTCGGGCCGCCCTGATAACCGTAGCTGCTCTGGCCCGCGCCGACATTTCCGTAGTCATCGCCGCGGAACTGCCGCGATCCTTGCCCACCATAATCCGGCCCGCACGCCGCTAGCGCCGCCAGAAGTCCAAGCGCTATCCCAATCCGAACGCGCGTCATCAGCATTTTCCCTTATCATCGTTTCCTCGCGTCACACTACGCCGCCAGAGCGCCACGCGCCACAACCTGCCCTGCCAGAGAAAGCATGGTATTTTCAGAATTTACAGGAAAATGGTGAACCGGCTAGGACGCGAACCTTAATGCCTGACAGTCCGGTGATGGTGGCAATCTCTGGATGACGGTGAAGGGAAACACGCGCTCTTGGTCGGTACGCTACAAGAGCCCGGTTACCGGCAAAGCACGCGAAATGGGAATTGGCTCCGCTCGAGACGTGAGCCTTGCAGACGCCCGAAAGAAGGCAACGGAAGCTCGTCTTCTGGTTATGGAGGGCGTAGACCCTCTCATCCAGGGCAAGGAGGAAGAAGCCACTCGGCAGCGGGAGAAAGGCCTGACCTTTGACGAAGTGGCCGAGCGGTTCATTCATGAGCGAACACTAGGATGGTCCGATAAGAACACTCCCGAGTGCTGGTGCAGTTCGCTTCGCCAGCACGCCTGCCCTCGGGTCGGACAAAAGTTGATCAGCGCCATCGATACTGATGACATCCTCGCGATCTTACGGCCGATATGATCAGAAAAGACGGAGACCGCTCGCCGCATCAGAAGCCGAGTAGAGCGCATTCTCGATTATGCCCGGACGTATGGATGGCGCGAAGGCGAGAACCCGGCCCAGTGGAGAGGTCACCTTGCCAATATTCTCCCATCCCCTGGAGACGTGACGAAAGTAGAGCACCGGGTAGCAGTCGATCGGAAAGACATGCCGCGAGTGATGGCAGCTCTGGCCAAATCAGAAGGACTGGCTGCCAAGGCAGTGATGTTTACAGCGCTGACGGCTGCCCGTTCAGGGGAAGTGCGCGGCACAACTTGGTCAGAGATCAACATGGAGAACAAAATTTGGACGGTTCCAGCGGAACGCATGAAGACCCGCACGGCTTCGAGCC
>NZ_BJVA01000008.1 GCF_007988905.1 Gluconobacter kanchanaburiensis NBRC 103587 | reverse complement strand
TTCGCCCGGATGATGGACGGTCTGGCTGCCGGAAAGGCAGAGCCCCAGGCCATCATGATTGATGCGATCTATCTCAAGGCACATCGCACGGCTTCAAGCCTGCGGCTAAAAAAGGGGATCCAGGGCGTCTGATAGGACGGACAAAAGGTGGCATGAATACGAAGCTACATGCGATCATGGATCAGAACGGACGACCGCTGAGCTTCTTCATGACGGCGGGACAGGTCCGTGATTACACCGGTGCCGCTGCTCTGCTGGACAGCCTTCCTATGGCACAGTGGATGCTGGCGGACCGGGGCTATGATGCTGACTGGTTCCGAGATGCCCTGAAGAGGGCAGGCCCTACATTCCGGGGCGGAAATCCAGCGGTAACGCAATCCCCTGCCCGCATCGAACGCTCAGTTTTCTTTTCCATGCCTGAGCCGATGGCCAGGTCGGAACCCATAAGAGCGGGCTTGCCATGCAATCAGGAAGCTTGCAGCAGCGAGTGCCATCACGATCCAGGGAAATGACAGAGCTCCCCAGGTTTCCAGCAACACACCGCCCAACAGGCCACCGCCGGCTATGGCGCTGTTCCAGACGACCACATTCATCGACAACGCTACATCTGTGCCCTCCCCGGCTGCATCAGCCAGAGCCGTCTGGAGCAACGTCGCGGCCCCTCCGAAAGTCAGACCCCATATCGTAACGCCAATCATGATCACCGCAGGCGATGCTGACCCAATTGCAAAAACGCCTGCAACAGCAGCGAATATTGCCAGACTGACCAGAACAGAAAGCCGGAGGGCATGATCGACCGTACAACTGGTGAGCCAGATGCCTGCAAGGGCAGCGAGACCAAAAAGCAGGAGGATGCGGTCCGCCTCTCCTGCCAGCCCTGCCGGTGTAATGAACGGTACGATATAAGTGTAGAGAATGTTATGCGCGAGCATCCATGTTACCACGACGCCCAGAACAGATCGCACCCCCGGTGTTCGCAGGACATGACCGAACGGCTGGCGCTCATGATGTGCAAGGCCTGGAAAATCAGGAACCTTCGCCAGAACCCAGACAATTAACAGCATGGTGGCACCCGACATAATCCAGAAGGCCAGTCTCCATCCCACAGCCGCGCCCAGCCAAGTGCCCGCCGGAACACCCACAGAAAGCGCGATCGGCGTGCCAACCATGGCGATAGCCAGAGCACGTCCTTGCTGGGCGGGTGTCACCATTCTGCGTGCATAGCCTGCCAGCAGGGCCCAGGCGAGCCCTGCCGCTGCACCCGCGCCATATCGCGCCACGAGGGTCAGGTCATAATCCGTCGAGAATGCTGTGACGGAGTTGAAAACTACAAAACCAATGATCGCCAGTAACAGAACCCGCCTTCGCCGCCATCGCTGTGTGGCCAATGTTAGCGGGATCGCAGCACTCAGAGAGCCCAGAGCGTAAGCCGTGACCATCTGCCCTGCCAAGGCGGGGGAAACATGCAGCCCAGCCCCGATCTCGGGCAGCAAACCTGCAGGAAGAGTTTCGGTCATGATGCAGATGAAGCCAGTCATCGCCAAGGCGAGTAAGCCGGCTATAGGTAATCTGTCATCGGGACTTCTGCGAAGGGGTATCGTTTTGGAAGTCATACGGCTCTCATATATGGATCGAATGATCTATATATGAGAGCGTAAATTCTTGGCAATTATTTCTGGATCACTTAATATGAAAGTCTTTCAAAAGGAGCAATACCATGGCGCGAACAGGGCGTCCCCGGGAGTTTGACAGGGACAAAGCACTCGATGCCGCCATGAAACTTTTCTGGGCGCAAGGTTACGAACCGACATCCCTGACACAGCTCAAATCCTGCATGGGCAATATTTCGCCGGCAAGTTTTTATGCCGCGTTCGGCTCGAAGGAATCCCTGTTTCGCGAAGTGGTGCAGCATTATCTGGCGACCTATGGGCAGGTGATGTCGCCCTTATGGGACGAAAACCTGACGCCGCGAGATGCGATTGAACGGACTTTACGCGGTTCAGCGCGTATGCAGGCGACCCGGACGCATCCCTGTGGCTGTCTGGTCGTATCGGGCGCCAGTAACTGTTCGCCCGAAAACGAAGCCGTTCAGGCCCTTCTCGCTGCAGAGCGCCAGCGGACGCGGGCCGGGATCCGGGTCTGCGTGGAACGCGCGCTTGCCCGCAGCGAACTGCGCGATTGTGCAACAACAGCGGCCCTGCCCGATATTTTCGCGACATTTTTCCATGGCATGACATGCGAAGCGCGGGACGGGATGACATCAATACATCTGGATGCCGCCATCACCTCGCTTCTGACCTTATGGGATGCCAACGCGCTACTCAGCGGGCCGTGAAATAGCCTGCCAGGTATTGATGAGCCCGCAACAGGCCAAGCTTTAAGCCGTTAATTCTATATCGACCACTCCATAATTCCTTGACCCTGTTTTGCGCACATATTATGGACCATCCAGTACGGAATTAAATTCTGGAACAAATCGCCCTGTCTCGGCCAAGGAATCCGGTTATGAGCAAACAGGACATCGCATTCGTCACGGGTGCCAATCGCGGTATCGGACACAGTATCGCGAAACATCTGATTGCCTCGGGCATCAACGTGATCGGGACCTATCACTCCAACGAAGACGAGGCGAACGCTGCCGAAGCAGCCCTCGTCAGCGAGAACGCAAAACTGCGCATGCTGAAGCTGGATATCGTGGACCATGAATCGTTCGCGGATTTTTCCGGACAGGTCAGAGCACTTCTCGCACATGAGTTCGAGCACAGTGCACTGAGTTATGTCGTTCAGAACGCAGGCAATATCATTCACACCCGCTTCGATGCTGCGGCATCCGAACAGCTCGACAACCAGTACAACATCCATTTCAAAGGCCCCTATCTGCTGACAGTAGCCCTCCTGCCCCTGATCCGGGACGGCGGTCGTATTCTCAACATCACCTCTGCCGCGACCCGTTTCTACCTGACAGATCATGGACCTTATTCAGCCATGAAAGCCGCTACCGAAGTCATCTCACTCTACATGGCGAAAGAACTGGGAGGGCGGGGCATCACCGTCAATGCCGTCGCCCCTGGTGCGATCGCCTCAGATTTCGGCGGTGGTCTGGTCCGTGACGATGCCACGATTAACAGAAGCCTTGCAGAGATCACGCCTCTGGGGCGGGTCGGACAGCCCGATGACATTGGTGCCGCCATCCGTGCGCTTCTGTCTGACGATATGCGCTGGGTGAATGGCCAACGCATTGAGGTGACGGGAGGCCAATCGCTATGACACTCAGACATTCACAACCGGGAGAGGCCTCATGATCCACGTTATGGCCAGCAGTGTCATTCCTGCATCCCTTCCCTCTGTCTGGCGGTTGGTCCGTAATTTCGGCGCCCTTGGACGCTGGTTGCCGGGCGTCAAAAGCTGCGTGATCGAAGGCAATGAATCCGCTGACCGCGTCGGCGCAATTCGCCTGGTTGAGATGGGGGATGTCGGACTCATCCGCGAACAGCTTCTGGCACTCTCCGACGTGGATCACGCGGTCACGTTCTCGATCGTTGAATCAGCCCTGCCGATCCGGAACTATCGCTCTACCATCAGCCTTCTTCCCATAACGAAAAACGACCACACGTTCATCCAATGGCGGGGGCAGTTCGAAGCCCCAGTCGAACATGCCGCCAGTATGGAGGCCCGGATGCCGACACAGATCTACCAGCCAGCTTTCGACAGACTGGCCAAGATACTGGCCTCAGAGACGACATTGTCATGAAGGAACCTACACCCATGATCCAGTCCCCCTCTAACGCTTCCCGATCAGGCACATTCAGGATTGGCGGCGATCTCGGCATCAACCGGCTTGGTTTCGGTGCAATGCGCATCACTGGCCAGGGTATATGGGGACCGCCCGCCGATCACGACGAGGCCATCCGCACACTGAAGCGGCTCCCAGAACTCGGCGTCAATTTCATCGACACGGCGGATTCCTATGGTCCAGACGTCTCCGAATGGCTGATCAGGGAAGCTTTGCACCCTTATCCCAAAGGCCTTGTCATCGCGACGAAGGGCGGCCTCACCCGCTCCGGCCCCGACATCTGGAAACCGGTCGGACGGCCGGAATATCTATTGCAGCAGGTGCACAAAAGCCTGCGGAACCTCGGCGTCGAGCAGATCGATCTGTGGCAACTCCACCGGATCGATCCCAGAGTCCCGGCAGACGAACAGTTCGACGCGATCCGCTCCTTCATTGATCAGAAACTGATCCGTCATGCAGGACTGAGCGAGGTCTCCGTCGACAACATCAAAACAGCATCGAAATTCTTCGACGTCGCGACCGTCCAGAACCGCTACAATCTCGTCGATCGCACCAGTGAGGACGTGCTTGACTACTGCACGCAGCAGAACATCGGATTCATCCCATGGTTTCCCCTTGCCGCGGGCGGCCTCGCAAAGCCGGGCTCAATACTGGATGTCATGGCCCGAAAATATGAAGCACACTCAAGCCAGATCGCACTGGCCTGGATTCTGAAGCGCAGTCCGGTAATGCTACCAATCCCCGGCACCTCCAAAGTCGCGCATCTGGAACAGAATGTCGCGGCCGCCGACATCACCCTATCCGATGAAGACTTCGCGGCGCTGGATGCTGAAGGTCACAAGGCGTTCCAGTCCACACAGTGAGATAGCACGTCCGGACAGTTACAATCCCAGCGTCGAAAGACCGGGATGACTGTCGGGACGCCGCCCCTCAGGCCATAGGAACAGACGGTCGGTCGCCAAAATGGGTTGGTCGTTGATTGACGCTGCGCGGTAACGCATCAACCCGTTTTCATCGAACTCCCAGTTCTCGTTCCCATGGGATCTGAACCACTGTCCGGCCTGATCCTGCCACTCATAAGCAAAGCGGACCGCGATCCGGTTATCCTGAAAAGCCCAGAGTTCCTTGATAAGGCGGTATTCCTGCTCGCGCTCCCATTTGCGTGTCAGGAACGCCACGATGTCCTCTCGTCCGTGGATGAATTCCAGGCGATTGCGCCACTGGCTATCGGTCGTATAGGCCTGCGCCACCTTTTCAGGATCCTGGCCATTCCAGGCATCTTCCGCGAGACGGACTTTCTGAGCAGCCGTTTCAGCATTGAAGGGAGGCAATGGGGGTCGGGACATTAGGAATTCCGCCTCTGGTTCGGGGACGGATCACGAGTTGATCCGAGACCTGTCAGTGTTTTCCAAAAGAGCATTTGACGAAAGGACAACGATCCCTCATTTCAGGCCATGACCAAACAGATCGGTATTCTTCTCTATCCAGACTTCCAGTTGCTCGACGCTGCCGGAGTGACGGCAGCCTTCGAGATTGCCGGAGGATTTGGGGGCGCGCCGTATGAGATGACGCCCCTGTCCCACCATGGTGGTCTGGTCCGGTCATCTTCCGGGATGACGATCGAGACTGTTCCGCTCGCGGCGGCACGGTCGTTCGATACGCTTATCGTTGTCGGAGGCGAAGGCCACAGGCAGGCTATGAGCTGCCCAGAATTACTGGATTTTATAAGGCATCAGGCCAGAACTGCGCGACGTATCTGCAGTGTATGTACAGGTGCTTTCCTATTGGCAGAAGCTGGTATGCTTGATGGCCGTCGTGTGACGACACACTGGCAACAGGCCTCAGCCATGGCAGCACAGTTCCCTAAAATCCGGGTTTCGGCAGATGCCATTCATATTCATGATGGCCCGGTTTGGACATCTGCGGGGATCAGCGCTGGCATCGACATGGCGCTGGCGTTGATTACCGAAGATCTTGGGGCCGATATTGCCCGTCATACGGCGCAGCAAATGGTGGTGTTCTATCACCGTCCCGGAGGACAGTCCCAGTTCTCGGCACTCCTCGAGATGACGAGCCCTCAAGAACGTTTTGCCGATCTCCTGGGATGGATCCGATCCAATCTAATACAACGCTTGACCGTAGACGTTCTTGCCAGTCAGGTTGGAATGAGTTCGCGAAATTTCTCACGCAGTTTTCGAGTAGCCGTGGGGATGAGCCCCGCAAAAGCAGTCGAACGACTACGCCTCGAAGCCGCACGCGAGCAGGTGGAGAATTCTACCCTTCCCATCGAAGTCGTCGCCGTCATGACGGGCTTTCATGATCCCGAACGGATGCGACGCGCCTTCCTGCGTGAGTTTCATCAGCCGCCTCAGGCTATCAGGCGAAATGCTGCGGCCGAGGCGGCCTGAGACAGCATCCCGACCGTAAAAATGGAGAGATCAGAGCACTATTTAGTAAGTATCTTTGGAATTGGTGCCTTCCATTCTCGAACAACATGAAAATGATGGCGCTCAGTACGTGGCGGTCATCAACACGAGATTTGCCGTGGCTCTTGGGGAAAGAAGGGTCGCAGACGCTCCATCTGTTTATCCGTCACCCAAAACAGGGCGCTCAGCTTCAGTCTCCTCACAGAGCCTGAATCAGACTTCCAAATTCCACGTCCGCCTGGCCGCACTCAACCGCTTCACCGCGCTCAGTATCCCAATCACACAAACCGTTCGGCAAATGACAACGCAGCAAAGAGTTTGCCTCGGCCAGTTCCTAATTTGTGCAACAAAACTCCTGTCGCAACCCATCTCGTCTCAGCCATCATTGGCATTAACTCATGACACACACCGTTCGATCTTTGTAACTTTTTTGGGGAGATCGTCGATAGGCCCTTGTAGCCAACGTTTTAATACGCAAACGTGTCCACAGCTAGCTTGTCGTATGCCCTTATTAAGGTTTCGCTCAGACCTCAGAATGTTAATTTAAAAATTGTATGCATATGGTAATTTTATTAAAATAATTTAAGAATATAACTAAATTATTAAATTCAATTATATTTCATAAAATTTCAAAATTCGTATTGGAGTGAGGATTTTGTCTGTAAACGACATATGTGATGCAATCCTGATTGTCTCGTATACACATGAAAGCCGCACGTCAATTCAAAAACCCTATACGACTTACTGCCTGAGACAGTTCTTCGATAACAAGGACAATAACCGGAAACAGGCCACTGAACGAACGCGTTGGTTACCTCATACCGCATTCTTCGTGGGCCTATCGAGCGATCCGTTTTGGCTTGCCTGGGCACGGCGGGCACGCCGCGCCAATTTAAATGCATGCGCCTTATCACCACTAAACAGGTGATCAGCGCCATGAAGACCATCCCTGCTTTCGTTGCCAATACAGCACGGCCTTCCCACAGCACACTTTCGGAAAATCAGCGCCATGACCACATATAATGTTTCAGCCGGAATAACATCTAGTGGGCTGATCCTCAGTGCCGGCGATGAACTTATGATCGAGCCCGGAGGCACCACGATCGACATCACCGTGAGTTCGGGCGGTTTCGAATACGTATCCTCTGGCGGTGGCACGACCATCGGGACGATCATCAGTTCCGGAGGTGTCGAAGAAGTATGCTGGGCTTCCATAGCATCTGCCACGATCATCACGGATGGTGGCAAGCAGCTTGTAGATCTAATGGGAACAACCAGCGGAACGGTCATCAGTTCCGGGGGCTTCGAGATTGTATCTGCCGATGGGAATGCCACCGGGACGACCGTTATGTCCGGTGGGACATTAATTGACTATGGGGGCAATGTTGCATCGGCAACGATCGATAGTGGTGGCACGCTAATTGTGACCACCGGGCGGAACGCGTCCTACACTGCCAATGTCGGTGCGGTCGTGATTTCCGCTGACATTATTGTGAAATCGGCTGGGTCTCTGATTTCAGCGATGGACAGCACCTCCTTGTCCGGTTTCGCCGTTGCGTCTGGCGAGGTTCTGCAGGTCTATTCCGGCGGCACGATAGACGGCACTGTGATCAATTCCGGCGGGGAAGATATTGTTTTATCTGGCGGCAAAGCATCCAACACAGTCGTAGGCTCAGGCGGAATTGAATATGTCTCTTGGGGCGGCGTTGCCTCTGGCACAACAGTCAACTCCGGTGGGGAGGAGCGCCTTTTAAATAGCAGCATTGCGTATGACACGATCGTCAGTTCCGGTGGCCAAGAATGTGTATCCTACGGTGGCGTTGCCTCTGGCACCGTCGTAGGCTCAGGCGGTGCGGAATACGTCTCCCGGGGCGGTGTTGCCTCTGGCACAACAGTCAGCTCCGGTGGAGAGGAGTCTGTTTTAAACCAAGGTACTGCATATGACACGATCGTCAGTTCGGGAGGCACTGAGACAGTTTCCTCTGGCGGCATTGCGTCTGGCACGGTCATTAGTTCGGGCGGCATTCAATATGTATCCGATGGTGGTGTTGCCGCTTACACACTAGTCAGCGCAGGTGGGGAGGAGTTTGTTCTCTCTGGTGCTGAGTCACACGATACTATCGTCAGCGCAGGTGGAACAGAAAGTATCTCTTATGGTGGATACGGAATTGGCACGACGGTTGATGCCAGCGGCACGGAGTATGTGTCGTGGGGAGGTGTCGCGTCTGGCACGGTCGTGAATTCAGGCGGCTTGCAGGTTGTGGCTCAAGGCGGGATAGCGAGCAGCGCGATAGTCAATTCTGGCGGTGTAGAACTTGTCTCCGGCGTTGCGAGTGCTACGACCGTGAACTCGGGTGGCATGCAGATTTTAACCCAAGGCGCCTATGAGGCTGGTACGACGGTTAACTCTGGTGCTGTGGTGTTTGTCTCCCAGGGAGGCACTGTTTCAGGTACAACTGTCAGTGCTGGCGGCGAACTGATCGTCATAGCCGGTTCAATCTCCGATACCTCCATCGAGAGCGGCGGTACGCTCATCGTAACACCTACGACTATGGGCGAGGAGATGGAGTACACTTCGGACGTGGGGGCAACGGTTATCTCCACTTCCTTGATTGTGACGTCCGATAACATGTTGCTGTCAGCGATTGACAGTAGTTCCGTGTCTGGTTTTGCAGTTTCTTCCGCTGAAACGTTGAAGATTTATTCTGGAGGCACGGCTGAAGACACTGCGGTAAATGCTGGCGGCGAGGTGATTGTTTCTTCCGGCGGCCGCACGACAGCTACGGTCGTTCATGCAGGCGGCACGGAGAATGTGTCTTATGATGGCGTGGTATCCGGCACAATTGTCAGTTCCGGTGGCCTGGAATACGTATCTATGGGTGGCGTAGCCTCCGGCACGATCATAGAATCCGGCGGAACGCTATATCTCAATAATAACGGCGCCTCGGGGATTGTGCTTGAGCAAGGCGGTCAAATCGATCTTGCATCCCTGCAATATGTAAGCGGCCAGTCCTCCGCCGTATATGCCAGCTCCGTCCTTACATTGACGGAGGGCGGAAGTTCAAAAACGCTGAGTCTGGCCGGTGATTATACAGGTGAATATTTTACTCTATCCGATGACGGGCACGGCGACACGCTGATTACGGCCGAGGGAACGCCGTGCTATTGCCGAGGCACGCGCATCGCGACGGAACGTGGTGACGTCGCTGTCGAGAATCTGGCGATTGGTGATCGGCTTCTGACCATCTCGGGGGCCATGCGCCCGATCCGATGGATTGGACGACGCAGTTATGCCGGACAGTTTGCGGCGACAAACCCTGCCGTGCTCCCTGTCATGTTCAGGGCCGGCTCATTGGGCGATGCCGTTCCTGCCCGCGATCTAATGGTCTCGCCGCTGCATGCAATGTATCTGGACGGCGTTCTTATTCCCGCCGAGGCACTTGTGAACGGTGTTTCTATCCTGAGGATGGAAAACGTAGACCGGGTGGACTACTTTCACCTAGAACTTGATACGCATGATGTTATTCTCGCTGAGGGTGCTGCGTCGGAGACTTTCGTCGATGACGGTAGTCGCGGCATGTTTCATAACGCCGTTGAATATCGTGCGCTTTATCCCGATGCGGTGCGGACGGAAGCTCGATATTGTGCGCCGCGTGTCGAGGACGGCGAGGAACTCGCAGCCATCAATCGCGCACTGGTCCTGCGTGCAACCGGTGGAGAGCATCCTGTTAACGCTGGGCCTTTGAGCGGCTTTGTCGATGTCGTTGAAAGCGGCCGCATCGCAGGGTGGGCATTCCATGAAACGACCCCCGAAGCGCCTGTGAAACTGCGCGTTCTAGACGGCGAGCATGTCCTTGCAGAGATTTTCTCAGATATTTATCGCACTGATCTTGCTGAGGCCGGTATCGGTAACGGACACAACGCATTCGAATTTATTGTACCAGGTGGCCTTTCACCGAACAGTCGCCACATAATCCGCGTCGTACGGGCAGAAGATGGGCAGGATCTCAAGGGTTCTCCTTGGGTAATCGAAGCCGACCCCTCTCTGTCGCCGACCGTGCTGGTCCGCCCCAACGGACCGGTAGCGGATCATGGGCAGGGCTTCCTGGATCATACAAGTCGTCAAAGGATTGCCGGGTGGGCCTATGATTCCACACATGGATCAGAGCCGGTAACGGTGCAGATCTTTGATAATGGACAGTATATCGCCCAAACACTTGCCAATACGTATCGT
The DNA here is from genome assembly GCF_007988905.1 of Gluconobacter kanchanaburiensis NBRC 103587. Classification (GTDB taxonomy): domain Bacteria; phylum Pseudomonadota; class Alphaproteobacteria; order Acetobacterales; family Acetobacteraceae; genus Gluconobacter; species Gluconobacter kanchanaburiensis. Next base: position 125,833 of record NZ_BJVA01000008.1, on the reverse strand, counting down.
GCGGATCTCGCAGCGGCGGGTTATGAGGGAGGACGGTTCGGCTTTGATATTCTGCTGCCCGGCGGCCTGTCACCAATGTCCCGGCACATTATTCAGGTTTGTCGTGCGCATGATGGCGCGGAGCTAATGGGATCTCCGATTGTGATCGAGGCAGCCGACAGCTTTGACGCCGATCTGGCCGAGAGCGTGACCCGGGCAGTCGATGGACTTGCAGTTGGTCACGATCGCGAGAGAGTACTGTCGTTCCTTCTGTCTCAGGCTGAGCGTTTGCGGCAGCACCAGGCGAATGAAGCATCAGGGCGTGAGGCGCAGGATCGGCGGCGTCGGCTGATCCGTCGCTCCGGGGGAATGCTTGTCGACACTCATGACGGGCCTGAGACGCCCGTGCGCAGGGCTCTGATTATTGATGAGCAGTTACCCGATACAACACGTGACGCTGGGTCATGCGCGATCCTGTCGCATATGCGAGGACTTCAGGCGCTCGGATATGATGTCAGTTTCGTAGCGGCCTCAGAGATGGAAGCACCTCATGGTGCGGCCATCCGTGCCAGCCTTCTGTCGGAAGGTATCACGTGCTGGCACGCACCATTCTATGTGTCTGTTGAAGACGTTCTTCGCAAACAGGCGAGAGGCTTCGATCTTGTCTATCTGCATCGGGTCAGCAATGCATCTCGGTATATGGCTCTGACGCGCCAGCACCAGCAAAGTGCACGCGTGATCTACAGCGTTGCCGACCTGCATCATGTTCGCCTGGAGCGTCAGGCAACACTCGAAGGCAGACCGGAGCTACTGACCGAAGCGCGGAAGCTGCGTCTGGCGGAATGTGCTGCCGCGTGGCAGGCCGATGTGGTGATCACGCATTCTTCCGAAGAAGCGGCAATCCTGAGACGTCTCGTGCCAACGGCTGTGGTTCATCAGGTGCCATGGTCGATCGATCTGCGCACTGATGCCGAGCAACCCATTGAGCGACAGGGCGTGCTTTTCCTCGGTCACTATGGGCATGCGCCAAATGTTGACGCAGCGCAATGGCTTGTCCGTGAGATCATGCCACGTGTCTGGGCCGAGCGGTCGGACATAAAGTGCATCCTGGCTGGCAGTGCGATGCCTGAAGCGGTGCGTCGTCTGGCGGGTGAAAGCGTGGAAATTGCCGGCTATGTCCCTGATCTGGGGACATTCTTCAATCGTGTGATGCTCAGCGTTGCACCGTTGCGCTTTGGAGCGGGCATTAAAGGTAAGGTTCTGGATTCTCTTGGTAGTGGCGTTCCATGTGTGATGAGCGATATCGCTGCTGAAGGAATGATGTTGCCGATCGAACTCCTTACGCTGCAGACGCCAACGGATGCTAACGCCATCGCGCGTCAGATCTTGCAACTCCACGAAAACCGTGCGGAGTATGAACAACTCCGTCAGGCAGGCCTTGCCATGATCCAGAATCATTACGGCATGAAGAACGTCATTAGCGGATTACGCGCGGCAGTCGATGTGGACCATCTCCCGGTCGCATTGACGGGTAAGGCAGGTTAATGGCGGAAACGAATTCCGGAAGATTGAGCTGGCGCGCCGGTGGGGATGCCCTTGCCGATATCGAGCAACGTCAGCTCTTTTTTATCGGCGGCGCTCCACGCTCTGGCACAACCTGGGTCCAGCTACTGTTCGATGCACACCCGGACGTATGCTGCAAAGGTGAAGGGTTGTTTCCGCACTACCTCGAAAAGGGGCTGACCCGGATTGTGGAGGAATGGCGTCAGGCTCTGAGTCAGAAGAACAATACTTTGTTCAGGCAGTCTGGTGGGTATCAGCTTCCTGATGACGAAGATATTGACTTCCTTCTGGCGACAGGAATATTGCGCGCTTTCAATCGACAATGTCGCGGCGGCAACTATAGCGCCATTGGTGAAAAAACGCCCGAAAACGTCTTTCTATTTCCGCGTTTGAAGCGCCTTTTTCCGCATGCGAAATTCGTTGGTGTCGTGCGAGACCCACGTGATGCACTCACATCCGCTCTCCATATTTTTTATAAGGCTGCACGGGATGAAGGGCACGATGCTTCCCCGATGGACTTCATTCGGCATTCGCTCGGTCCGATGATTCAGGGCACGAAAGCCATGCTGGCACTGTGCTCGCAATACCCGAGCGCATGCGCAATCGTGAGTTACGAGGCGCTGATCGCGGATCCGAAGGCGAGCGTCTCCAGGTTGTTCGATTTTCTAGGAGTTGAGAGCACATCGAACATCGTCGATGCCTGCATCGCGAAGACTGCGTTTTCATCCCTGTCGAGTGGGCGTGCGCCAGGCGACGGACGTAACAGCGAGTTTTTTCGCAAAGGCGTTGTTGGTGACTGGAAGGAGACGCTGACTCCGGAAATGAATCGCGTCATTCTCGACGCGATGGGGGAATGGTTTCCTTTTTTTGGATGGAAGCCATAATTGCTAACGTGTCGATCATTTGACCCAGATGTTCTTCTGTGCCCTATGAATGGACCGAAGAACATCTAATTGAAATTCCTTTGTTATAATTTTGGTTTTTGACGTATTGATTAATGGCCTCTGGCGCTGATTTCACACTGCGCCTTGTCTCTGGCAGAACGATCGAGCGGACAGCCGTGCCGCTTGTCTTTGCCGATCAGAAGTCGCAAATGGGATTGTTCATCCAGACAATGGGCGTGACACGCCCCAAGTGCGTCAACCAACGCTTCTTCGATCAGTCGATCTATATTGTCCCCGACTGCAAATTTCGACTGATCCGAAAATGAAAAGCGACCGATGTCATAGTCAATGATGGTGTCGGAAAACGCATGACGGTTGGAATCACAGTGCAGGTTTTAAAACCAAAAGGTTTTCAGAACTCTCCACCTTGCGGGCCGCCTGTGCCAGCCAGGATGCCCACTGATGTGTCTGCTTTTCGTCCAGGAGCAGATCCTGACGAATTTCGACCAGACAGGCAGGGATATTGCGGCCGTCCCCGTGAACCGGAACCGCGTAGTCTTCATCCTGTTCGATGACATAGGGGAAATTTCCGACAACTGGTCCGCCAGATGTATCTTTCAAGGCTTGGATAAAGGCCTCGGCATAGGTTATGGCCCTGTCGAACAGGATTCCCGCCGGCCACGCCCTCGTCTCGCCTTTAAAAACCGGGGTAAAGCTGTGAATACCCAGCAGAAATGTCTTTTCCCCCGCGATCTGACGCCGGTCCAGAAGGGACGCAACAGCGTCATGAAAGGGATGAAACCAGCGCTCCTGACGTTCCCGACGCTGTGCTTCCGAAAGCCTCTCATTTCCGGGTATGACTGTCATCTCGCTAACGGAGGGTATGGAACTCGTACTATGCAACGGCCTGTTCAGGTCGATGACGAGCCGCGACACCTTTCCCAGAACCAGCACCGCATCAAGTTGCCTGGACAGTTCGACGGCCACGGCCCGTGCCCCGATATCCCATGCGATATGTCGGAGCCGTTCGCATTCCGGAAGGCCCAGAAACGCATAAGACGACGGAATGAACGCCGAAGCATGTTCACATAACAACACATAAGGCGATTTTCCGAATGGATTGAGAATCTCCACAACGTCGGACGCGGGTTGTACCAGATGGCCAGATACGGCTTTCCCAGATGCGGTTTCCAGTGTCATGCCTAATCCCTTGAATGAGCGGTCGCTGCCGGAACGCTTCTTGGCGCCGGGAACTGAACCGATCCGATGTTTTTGAAATACCTAGAATTTTCCACGCGCCGTTTCGATGTCTTCCAGACGCTCTCGCACCCTGTTTTCGGGATCGGCCATAATGGCGGCAAAGAGCGCCTCGATCTGCGCCAGCCCCGGAATCAGTGTGTCGAACGGCGAGACAGTCTCGATCGGCGCGCTCAGCGTCACATCTGCGAAAGCGGCGATCGGAGACTGCCACATGTCGGTGAACAGCAGGAGGCGGACACCCCGCTCATGCGCCGCCCGGGCGAAGGCAATGATGTCGTCCTGATAGCGACGGTAATCGAATACTGCCAGCGTGTCGTTTTCGGAGAAATCTGCCAGAAGATCCACCAGATCCGCCGAACCGCCACCAATATGAAACACGCCCGGACGGGCTTGAATCAGATGTCCCTGAAGCAGACCCGCAAGATGCTTGCTGGACCGTCCCCCCAGACAGTAGACATATCGCCGCCTTCTCCCCAAAAGATCGATTGCCGCATGAAAGTTCGGCGGAAGATAGCCATCATGCATGGCCTGAAGATTGGCGATGATTCCCTCAAGAAACAGGTTGTGCAGTGCATCAGAGCGGAATGAACCCGCGTCCTTCTTCCGGAGCATGTGCAGCGGAGAGAAACGCCCCTCATCCAGTTCCTCCAGCATCGCAGCCTTCAGTTCCTGGTAGTTTTCAAACCCGAGTTTCGAAACCGCCCGCATGACGGTCGGATCGCTGACATGCGCCTGACGGGCCAGCGACGACATCGACCCCGTGAGCGCCAGTGGATAATTGTCAACAAGAACCCGCACAACCTTGAGTTCTGAGCGAGTCAGCCGCCCACTCCGAGCAATCAGCTGGTCCCGGATGGAAATGGCATCCTTTGTCATAGGCCCTGAATACCGCAACAGGTCATGATGCTGTAAGCTAATACTTTCGTCGTCTCGGTAATGCTGTCCAGCGTCACATACTCATCTATGCCGTGTGCATTGTTGCCCGAACAACCATAGATGGCGCATGGAATACCCTGCGCGGCATAGTGAGCAGCATCGGAAACGGCGATAAACCCCGCAATATCTGCTTTCAACCCCAACGCCTTACGGCCCGAAACCAGAGACTGCACCAGAGGATGTTCGACCGGCGTGTTCATCGGCTCGAAATGCAGGCCGCCAAGTTCCCAGATCACCTGCGGCGGATTCTCCTTCAACCAGACGTAATTCCCGGCAAAACGGTTCACAAAGGCCTCGAATTCCGCACGGACATCGGCGCTTTTTTCATTCGGCAAAAACTTGAGATCAATATCAATCGCACAGCAGTCAGGCGTGATGGCGGGATTTTCCATCATGGTCGGCACTCCATCCGGGCCCGCGAACGCTCCGGCCCGCACCACACCGGCATGCAACGTGTTCATGCCCGGCGGAAGGAGGGGATGGCTCTTGTTCATGGCCCAGTCCCGTTCCAGCTCACCCAGTGCCATGAGAAAACGCGCCCCGAGATCCACCGCACTCACACCCGGCGTACGGGACGGCGCATCGGCCTGGGGATACAGCCCGGTATAGCGCCACGCGGAATGGGCAGCCCGCCCGGGAATGACAACCCGGACCCATTCCAGTCCCCCTTCCGCAGGCAGGATACGTCCATACGTCGTCTCTGTAATAATGCCGGCCCGGCATTTCGGAAAATTGGCCGCGGCATGGATCGCCCCGAATCCACCTGCTTCTTCATCAACGACGCTATGAATGTCCACCCGGCCGCAGGGCCGGTAACCCGCACGCAGGATAGCTCTCAGGGCGGCGATCATGGCGATGACGCCACTTTTCATATCCGTGGCGCCCCGTCCCCACAGGCACCCGTCCGCCAGTTCTCCCGAAAAAGGGGGCATCGACCATGCCGCCGCCTCTCCGGCCGGAACGACATCAATGTGACCGTTTAGCATGAGAGAGCGTTCATCCTCTCCAGGCAGGCTGGCGATCAGATTAGGGCGACCGGGGAATACGTCGTAGCGATGGGTCCCCAGCCCCATTTCCTCCAGCAATCCCGCAAGATGGGCCTGGACATCCGCCTCCCGGTTCAATCCCTCTCCGAGCTGGAACTTCGGGTTGACGGAGGGAATGCGCACGATGGCCTGACTCTGCCGGATCGCCCAATCCTGCTCGGCGTCTATGAGGGCACATATCTTCTCGAAAGCCTGCTTCATCCTCACTTCCCCCTGCATGCCGCTCCAGCTTCCGCTCCAGACTCGAGCGGAACGATGTGGCAGCGGCGTTTTGTAAGATAGTCTACATTATTCGAATATATGTCCATATTGGAATTGTCTTGACTCCGGATTGATCCGCAAGCGATGCTTTCCTTATGAACAGCCTAACAGGGACAGACAGAGGCTTATGACTCCGCGGGACTCAAGATTTCAGCCAGGACGCACCACGCTTCTTCTGGTCGACATGCAGACTGTCTGGATGCGCTCGCCCACGGGCGCGGCGGAAGACTATTTCACGGTGCGCAATACCCACGTTGCGGTTCCCAATCAGGTGCGACTGCTACGAACAGCCCGTGCGTTGGGTATCGACGTCCTGCATACCATCATCAGAAGCCTACGTTCGGACGGACGGGACCGCTCTCTGGATCACAAGCTGACTCCCATCCACATCGCCCCGGACGATCCGGACGGAGACATCATCCCCGAACTTGCTCCCTGCCGGGACGAAATCGTCCTGCCGAAGACGTCCTCGGGCGTCTTCAACTCCACCAACATCGATTACATCCTGAGGAACCTCGGGACTGATCATCTGATCATCGCCGGTCAGCTCACCGACCAGTGCGTCGACATGGCTGTCCGGGACGCGGCGGACCGAGGTTATCGTGTCCTTCTGCCTGAAGATGCGTGTTCAACCTATTCCGCTGAACGGCATGCAGCAGCCCTGTCAGCCTTTGGCGGTTACTGCACACTCACCGATACCGAAAACGTGCTGCGCAGAATGCGGGAGATCTCCAGCCATGCATGAAGATCACGACACCACAACACTGGGGGCACTCCTCACCAACGATCTGATCGGCATCACCCGTGGCCGCTTCTTTCCCCTGCCTGCGCGTGCTCGAGCCATGCAGAAAGGCTGCGGCTGGGTTCCGGCGAATCTAGGCCTCACCCCCTTCGACGACATCGCCGCCGATAATCCCTGGGGCTGCACCGGCGACCTGCGGCTCAGTCCTGATCCGGACACGGAGTTTTATACACGCCGTCTGGGAGAAGGCGGATTTACAGGCATGTTGTGTGACATCACGACGCTTACAGGGGCGCCTTGGTACGGTTGCGGTCGCTCTTTCCTCAAAGCCGCGCTGGAGGAGCTGAAAACGGAATTCGGCCTGATCCTGCAAGCCACATTCGAGATGGAATTCCAGATCACCGGCGCATCTTGGGACGCCGCGCCGGCTTTTTCCATGCAAGCCATGCGTCGGGCGGACGGTTTTTGCCGAACGCTGACGGATGCCCTGACCGATATCGGCAACGCGCCCGAAATCGTCCTCCCCGAATATGGCGCAGACCAGTTCGAAATGGCTTTCCCGCCCCGCCCTGCTCTTGAAGCGGCTGACAAGGCCGTCCTGACCCGTGAAGTCATCCGAGAAGCGGCACGCCTGCAGGGATACCGCGCCACCTTCACGCCGAAACTGACCCCGGAAAGCGTCGGAAACGGGCTGCATATCCATTTCTCGTTCCTCGACCGGGACACGCTTCAACCCGTTACCCATGACCCGGCTGCTCCAGGCGGCGTGTCGAAGGCATGCGGCCACTTTGTCGCTGGCATCGTGAAGCAGATGCATGCGCTCATGGTCTTCTGCGCTCCTACGGCCGTATCCTACATGCGCCTGCTGCCGCATCACTGGAGTTCGGCCTATGCGAGCTTCGGCGCCCTGAACCGTGAAGCGGCTCTGCGCATCTGTCCGATGCCGCCGGGAGCGGATCCCGCAAAGGCTTTCAACATCGAGTTCCGGCCGACCGACAGCACATCCAGCCCCTACTGGGCTCTGGGCGTCCTTGTGCGCGCGGGTCTTGAGGGTCTTCGCCAGCAGCGCCCCACCCCTCCCCTACTCCATGGCGATCCGGAGGCGCTGACGGATGCAGAGCGGCTCGGGATGGGCATTACGCGCCTGCCGGCCTCCCTTCAGGAGGCGCTGGACGCATTCATCGGGAACAAGACCGTAACCGAATGGTTCGACCCCGTTCTCGTGGATGGAATTCGCACCGCGAAGATCTGCGAGATCCACAAAACAGAAAGCTGGAACCCGGCAGAACTCTGCCGACAATACGCAAGAATATACTGAATGCTGACCTATCAGACACAAGCCCGGGAGGCGGCCGCGCCGTCGCGACTTTAAAGAAAGGCGGATCCATGATGTCCAACGACAGATCACAGCACAGCAGACCTCTGCGGACCCTTCTTGGTTCCGCTTCTTTTCGTGCGACGCTGCTCGCTTTTGTTGCTATATCGCAACATGACGCCTATGCGGCGGAAGCGGCTTCGCCCCGTCACAAAAACAGCCGCTCCACGCAACCCATCCCCCATCGGAACGTCGAACGGAGCTCAGTGAAAACCTCAGTCAAAAGCCCTGTTCCGATGACGGCTTCCCGACCCGAGGAAATCCATGTCAGCGGCCAGAATCGCAGACATCAACTGCTGCACGTCGCGCAGTCAGTCTCAACCTATTCCGGCGCGGAACTGCGTCAGCTCAATGTCACAAAGACCACTGATCTTCTGGGCATGACGCCCGGCCTGTACATGACGACCAGCAAGCTCTCGCCGTCGCAGGAATCCACTCAGCTCGTCATCCGCGGCGTCGGCACCAATGCCCAGCTCGAGCCTGCTACCGGCATCTACGTCGATGGCGTCTATATGCCCGCACTCGATTTCGACGTGGGATTCATGGACCCCGAGCGAGTCGACATCTACAAAGGGCCACAGAACACCCAGTTCGCACGCAATGCCGAAGCAGGTGTCGTCAGCATCGTGACGACACCCCCGGGAGAACATACTGTCAGGCGCGCACGCGTCGGGTTGGACAGCTTCGCCACCCTGACCAGCCAGCTTTATCTCAGCGGTCGCATCGCCCGGAACCTGTATGGCTCCATCATCGCTGATTACAGCCGATCTGACGGCTATATCAAGAACAACGGCAAATCCAAATTCCCCCTGACCGATCCGTATTTCCCCAATCAGGACCTTCTTGCCCTTTACGGATCGCATATCAAACTCAACCGTTATACGGGCATCGAACAGAAGGGCGGCTTCCGGACCGACCTGCGTTACAAACCAACCCAGAGACTCGAATTTCGTCTTGTCGGCGACTATCACCGCGACAACGGCAACCAGAATGGCGCCGGTCCGCTGGATAGCTGTCACTGCTATACCGTCAACGGCGATCTGGCCTATCAGGCGAACAGCGTCAATTACGGTGCGGCCTTCATCGCCAGCTATACACTCCCTTATGTCAAGCTTTCGACCATCACATCCTGGCGGGAGTCACGTTCCGACGTTCCGCTGGACTTCGTGGGCGACTCTCGCCTCCAAAACAATCTGCAAGACATCTATTCCGAACAGCAGTCCAAGATGCAGGAATTCCGGATCGAGTCCGTTGGACAACGGCGCCTGACCTGGAACGCAGGCTTCACGGCCTACAAGGATCGGGAATACACAAACAGATTCTATATGCTGTCCGATCTAGATTCCCCCGACGGCACCCAGCATTCGCTCTATTCCGGGATCTGGAACTCACAGATCGTCTCCCTGCGCCGCACGGGTTACAGCGGCTACGGTGAACTGGCCTATGCGATCACGCCTCGCCTGCATCTGACGGCAGGCATCCGGTATCTGTGGGAAGACACCAGTGCCTCGGGGCTGGAACGCTACGTTATTCCGGCCAATAACGTCCTGTCTGCACCACTCTCCAGCCTGTCCTCATGGGGCGGCTCCTTCAACACACCCGCCCTCAGTGAGCGACGCTGGAACAGGGCTCTGCCGTCAGCAACGCTGCGCTACGATCTGGCGCCGTCGTCGTCCGTCTATCTGCGCTACGCACAGGGATACAAATCCGGGAGCTACCAGAAGGCGCCCGTTATCCCGAGCGACGTTTCACCTGTCCTGCCCGAAACCACCGACACATACGAAATGGGGATCAAATCCCAGCTCAACAAGAAAATCCTCGTCGAGCTTGCAGGGTTTGACACCGAGCTTCACAACCAGCAGGTGGATTCCACGGTCGTACGCAACGGCATCACCTCCAATGCCATCACGAATGCAGGTGCCAGCCGTATCACCGGCTTCGAGGCCAATCTCGACTGGCACATCACACCGCGTTTCGACGTCGACGCGAACGCGGCTTACACACCCAGCCGCTTTCTCGACTACGTGATCCATCCGGGATCGGGCAGGGCTGCCGTGGTCCGCACCGGCTCGGCTCTTCCCAGCACACCGGACTGGACCGCCAATATCCGCGGCGCCTACACGCTCCCGCTGAGTAAAACCCAGAGCCTGATGTTTCAGGCGAACTTCCGATGGGTCAACAGCACCTATGTCGGGACGAATGCGACCTCTGCAGACCCTATTCTGCACATCCCATCCTGGAACCAGCTCGACCTGAAGGTGATGTATCGCGGCCGGCGCTGGTCAGCGTCACTGTACGGCAACAACGTCCTGAACCGTTATATCGTCCTCTCGAAATTCAATACCTTCTTCGCCCTGCCATCAGGAAACTATATTCACGACGTCGTGGCGCCTCCGGCCAATGTCGGCTTTGATGTCACGGCGAATTTCTGAGCGGAGGGGGAGCAGGATGTCAGCGATTTCCCCGTCACGCGCGGTACAGAGCATTATTGCGATCGCGATCTTCGCGGGGCTGGCCAATGCCAGCCTGCTCTGTGCGCCCGTGATCGCCACCCAGTTGATGACGCAACTGACACTGAGCGCACAACAGGTCGGGTTATTTTTTTCCATGGAGTTCGCCGGATACTGCATCGCAGGACTGGCGGGACAATGGCTCCTGCCACGCCTGTCCTGGCACATGATCGTCCGGGCAGCCATTGTCATCGTGGTTCTGGCCAATCTCTGTGCTGTCATGCTCCTGCATCAAGGGTCATCGCTATGGTGGAACCTCCTGCTGCTGATCCGACTGACCGGCGCGTCCGCCAGCGCAATGCTGGGTATCGTCGCAATGAGTAGCGCGAACCGCCATCCCGAGGCCGGACGGGCCTATGGGTTTTATATTCTCGGACAATGCGTAACGGGAGTCATCGGGCTCGCCATTCTGCCCCCTCTTTTCATGCACTGGGGCGTCAGCGTCTATTTCATCTGTATCACAGGCCTTTTCCTACTGGCCGCCTTCATGACACACCTGCTCGACAACGGCATGAACAGCCGGCAGACGACAGCATCCCTAAAAACCAATAAAGGACAGGGACATCCCTTTCCCGTAGCCCTGCGGCGGGCAGCGGTTCTGCTATTCTATATGGGACTGAGCGGCATCTGGACCTTCTCGGGCGCATTAGGACAACGGGTGGGGATTTCCTCCCTGCACGGAGGCATCCTGCTTTCTGTGGCGGCGTTCTCCGGCGTTGTCGGATCGGCGCTGGCCGCCTGGTACGGTGGACGCAAAACCGGTCCGGTATCGCGCAGGACAGGCAGAGCCCTTATCGTGGGTTACGCTCTTCTGATCGGAGCACTTCTGGCGCTGACCGTTCCTCTCGGCCAAGCCTATGTCACGGGACTCATCGGCTTCAAATTCGCCTGGACCTTTGTCGTTCCCTTCATTTTCGCAACTGCCGGAAAACAGGACAGAAATGGAGAGATCGTCGCCGAAATCAATCTTCTCGCAGGTCTGGGGCTTGCTGTCTCCCCATGGATCGCAGGACAAATCGTCGCGGCCGGCAGTCTCACCCTGCTGCTTCTGGCGGAAAATATACTGTTGGTCCTATCAGGACTCAGCGTTTTCTTTCTCAGAATCTATGACGAGCCCAGCGTAGGTGAAGCTGTCTTCATGGACGACTGATCCGAAGAATTCCTGTCAGAAAAGAGCCCCTCTCGACGCATCGCCGCAAAACTCCGCGCGACATATTAAATCCAACGCAATCCGGCCCATGGTCTCCACCGCATACAGAGTAATAAATGCGGATACACACAGAGCGACGGCATCACCCACTATCAGGACAGTCCGATTTCATGATTGGGCTGGTCCACCGGAGACAAAGAGACGGAGCTGGATGCCACTGTCCTAGTGGTGCTCAACGGCTGCCAGGACGTGGTGAACTTCACCCTGCCGGAAACACGCAAAAAAGTCTGGAAACTGCTACTCAAACTGATCGGGCGTGACCCTGCCCCCAAGCGGCTACATGCGCCGAACTGCACATTGTCAGCGCAGGGAAGGGTCATAAGATGTTACGGAATTCGACCTCGTAACCCTTCCCATACGATCCTGAATGATGGGCCTGAAAAGCTCCGTCATTCAGGTCTCAGATCCTGCCCGTTTGCGCAGAAGGTGTTCCAGCAGGCGCACCCCCTGCATGAAATCATCCATCTCCATGCTTTCATCCGGGTTATGGCTTCCATTGCGGTTGCGCACAAACAGCATTTCCGTAGGCACACCCTGCATGGCAAATGTCGCCGCATCATGTCCGGCACCGCTTGCCATCGAAACGAAAGGAATATCCAGCGACGCTGCCAGAGTCCTTGCGTCGGCCTGCAACGCCGCGTCCATCACGGCGGGCGCACTGCGGGTCCTTGGTCCCAGTTCCACCCGAACATGATGGTCCCGTTCAACACGAAGCGCCTGTTCGATGACCAGTCCATTCATCCGTTCGAGAAGCGCTTCATCCCGGGAACGGATATCAATCACAAGCTCCAACCTTCCGGCAACCGCCGCAAAATTCGCCTGTGTCTCGTCGGTCCGGCAGACGCCGAACGTCAGGGTCATCTCTTCTCCCTGAGCTTCCGCTTTTATCCAGGCATCATGCAGAGCAGTCATCATGCTGGCTCCGGCCATCACCGCATCTGAACGGAAACAACGCGGCGTCGCCCCGGAATGGGCATACTGCCCATGAATGACGGCCGAGCGATACCGCGTGCTACCGCAAATCCCGGTCACGATCCCCACCGGAACATCCGCTTCCAGGAGAACAGGCCCCTGCTCGATATGCAGTTCGACGAAACAGTCGATTTTCGCGGCATCCAGAACCGGCGCCTTTCCGCACAGATCGGGACTGGCGCCGCAGTCCTGCATATGATACCGCAGGCTCAAACCATCGTCGCTTCGCGGGGTTTCGAGCGCGGAAGACTCAAGCAGTCCGAAAGCCGTTCGGCTTCCCAAATAGGACAGTGGAAACCACACACTTTCTTCCGCGCGTGTCACGATCAGCGTCGTGTCCCGCTCAGGCCGAAAACCCGCTTTCGCCCAGGCGCAGAGCACCAGAAGACCGGCCACGGCACCCGCCGCCCCATCAAAATTTCCGCCACATGGAACAGTATCGAGATGCGACCCCGTCATGACGACTGAAAGGGTCCGGTCGCGGCCGGGAAGCGTCAGATAAAGATTGGAAGCCCAATCACGACGCACCTCCAATCCGTATTGCGCTGCCACCTCCATGAACAGGGCATGGGCGAGATTTTCTTCCCGTCCGTAAGACGGCCGCGTCATGCCACGGCCGTCAAAACCGATCTCATGCAGACGACGGAAAAGATGGCACCCGAGATCGACATCCGCCACAGGCCCCGTCATACGGTCTGCTTCGGCCTGGCTGAAACAGGACATGAGCACTCCTTTACTGCTTGGCGAAAAGCTGCTGCATGTTGGCAAAAGCTTTGAATTCCAGCGCATTCCCTGCCGGATCGCAGAAAAACATCGTCGCCTGCTCGCCCGGCAATCCCTCAAAACGGATCTGAGGTTCCATTCCAAAAGGAATGCCATGACTGCGAACACGCTCCGCCAGAGCCTTCCAGTCTTCCATGTCCAGAACAACGCCGAAATGAGGGATAGGCACGTTATGTCCGTCTACGGCCCCCGCACCTCCTTCACCGCGACCGCGACAGGCATCGGGGATCAGATGTGTGACAATCTGGTGCCCGTATAGATCAAAATCGATCCAGGCTTCCGTACTCCGCCCCTCGGTGCATCCGAGAACAGTTCCGTAAAAGGTCCGGGCGGCTGCAAGATCATTGACAGGAAATGCGAGATGAAACGGATTAACCATGACTGCACCATGACTTTTCTGGAAAAATCCGCTGATATCATATTCGCTGTCGTAACAATCATGCGAATATATGACTTCAGAAGAAGGTAAATCCGATGTCTGATATCTTTCGCTGCGTTATGCTGTGCGATCCGGTCGCCTTCCGACTGCCCCAACAGACCCTTCGGAGATCCAGTCATGGACACCCGCTTCCTCGAAAGTTTCCTGATCGTCATCGAACAGGGGTCGCTTGCGGGGGCGGCACGCCAGCTCCGCCTTACCCCTGCCAGCGTCGCCCAACGGATCCGCACCCTCGAAGACGAAATAGGCTGCCCAATCGTCCAGCGCGACGGGCGTAACGTCCGCCCAACGGAACAGGGTCTGGCCATCATCGAACAGAGTCGCGCGATCCTCACGAGCGTCCGGGATCTGTGCGCCATTGCCGCGAGTGACAAACCCGTCGGGACACTGAGGATCGGCGCGATATCAAGCGCGGCGAACGGCCTCCTCCCCCCCTATCTGAAACGCTTTTTCGAATGTTTCCCCGAAATCGAACTGCATATTACCCCCGGTTCCTCATCCGGGCTGCATAATGCGGTTCTGGACGGCAATATCGACGCAGCGTTCATCGTAGAGCCACCTTTTGAAATTCCAAAAACTCTGGTCTGGCAGACACTCCGGTCCGAGCCTTTGGTCGTGCTGGCCCCGGAAGCCATTCGGGAAACGGACCCCCACGAAATTCTCCGAAACCATCCTCTGATCCGCTATGACCGGATGCAATGGGGCGGGCGCCTCGCTGACGAATATCTGCGCAAATCAGGAATCTGGCCCCATGAACGCCTTGAACTCGACTCACTGGACGCCATTGCCATCATCGTCAGTCAAGGAACAGGTGTCTCGCTTGTCCCTGACTGGGCACGTCCGTGGCCCGCAGGCGTCCATCTGAAAAAAATCCCGCTCCCAGCCTCTGCTCCCTGCCGAAATCTGGGCTTTCTGATCCAGCGGAACTCGCCGCGTCTCAGACTATTCAACCGCCTACTCGAAATTCTGCAGAAGCCTCTTCCTGCCTCCTAAGAGCCAATAGTTTTACCCTTATTCTCGAGAAGAACGGTTTTTCCTTATCGTGAAAATGGGAAAACCATCACTGGAAAAAGTCTCTTGAAACTGGACACATTATGCATCTTCGATAACCATACCGGCACAGAAATGCTTTTCTCAAAGCACCAATTTTTCAACTAATTTTCCGGACCGCCTGATGAAGATCTGCCTGACGGGTGACAGTATTCTCTTTCGGCAACTCAACAGCCGCACTGACCCGGGACTGTCGCCCCTTTTCGACATGATCCGCGCTTGCGACGTTTCGTTCACCAATCTTGAACTCGTCCCCAATGACTTCATTGGCGATCCAGCCCTCGATATGGGAGGTACGCATTTTGGCGCCTCATCCCGGGTTCTGGACGAACTGAAAGAGGCAGGTTTCGACCTTTTTGCGGCAGCAACCAACCACTCGCTGGATTACAGCATCTCAGGCCTGCGCAAAACACTGGACGAACTCAACCGCCGGAATCTGCGTCACGCCGGGATCGGCCTTCATCTGGAAGATGCCAGACGCCCAACATATTTTACACATCCTACAGGTACGGTCTCCATGCTGTCCTGCACTTCCACCTTCGCCAGAGGACAGGAAGCAGCCATGCAGACGAGCGTGATGCAAGGACGTCCCGGCATCAACCCGTTACGCTACAGCACGATGCACCACGTTTCCGCCAATGAGATGACATCCCTGAGGGAAATCTACCGGAAATTGGGATTGCAGCGCGTCAAAGACGACAAAATCCAGCTTGGTTTTGCCTTTCCCGCCCCAGACGGAGTTCTCGCCTTTGAAAACCTGAACTTTCAGGTCGGTCAGGAAACGAAAGTCACCACCACCCCCAACCCGACGGACACGCAGGCCCTGCATCGCTGGATCGCAGAAGCACGAATGGTTTCCGATACGGTCATTCTGAGCATTCACGCGCATGAAAGCGGCTATAACGCCAGCGGAGAACTGGACGTGGAAATTCCGGCGGATTTCCTCGTCACAGCAGCCCGTCAGGCGATCGATGTCGGTGCGGATATTGTTGCCTGTCATGGACCACATCTGTTGCGGGGCCTCGAAATCCATAACGGCAAACCGATCTTTTACAGCCTGGGCAACTTCATAGGGCAGAATGAGCTCGTAGAGCGCCTCCCGATCGAATCCTATATGGCGAACCGCGTAAGTCCCGACCTGACGCCCCATCAGCTCTACAAGGCCCGCAGCAACAACGACGCGAAAGGTTTTCCAGCCGAGACACGCTTCTGGGAGACCATCATGCCGATCGGCACCTATCACAACGGAAAACTACAAAGTCTGGAGATCCATCCGGTCACGCTTGGTCTGGGTCAGGCGGCCCACAGGCGCGGGGTGCCCTCTCTGGCCCACGGAGAAGAAGGGCGGAAAATTCTGGAAAAATTTGCTGCTCTGTCCACGCCCTTCGGGACCGGCTTTCAGAAGAGCGGAAGCGAGGATGACCCGGTACTTCTGTGGCGCGCCACAGCCTGAAGGCCTTTCAGGATATGCGTGACTGAGGGGGGATATTGCTTCGGGACGCCTCATCCAGATGCCGGATCAGGACTTTGCACCCCTCGGTCATTCTGCCACGCAGGGTCATGACCCCCACTTCCCGCCCGATCTTCTGATCTCCCAGCGGTAGAATGCGGATATTCGGCACAACGCTGACCGCGAAGATATAGGGCACAATCGAGCACCCCATATTATTGGCAACCATTTGCAGGATCGTGTGAAGTTCTTCAGTCTCGATGACCTCATGCGGAGCAATGCCCTGCGTTCTGAGGAACCGATCGAGCGTACGTCCTCCAAATGAACGGCTATCATAACGAATGAATGGCTGTTCCTCGAGGATCCGCCGCCAGTCCGCCCCTTCGACATGCGCAGGAACGACCATGACATAATCCTGCTGCACGACAGGGTGCCACTGCATGTACGGCATCAACCCGAAAGGCGGTCGCACGATCAACGCGGCATCGAGTTCACCCGCATCCAAACGATCGAGCAGCCCCATGGAAATCCCCGGAACAATCCGCACTTTCAGATCCGGGAGTTCAAGATGCAAGCCTGCAATGGCCGGAGCGAGCAGGCTGGTCTGCACAGTTGAAATGGCGCCCACCCGCAGTAGTTCGGCCCCTGGCCTGAGCCGTGCAGCCCCCCGTAACGCCTCGAAAGACGAGAGGATATCGTCCACCTGACACAGGATGAGGCTCCCCGCCGCCGTCAGCGTTACGGACCGGCCCGTGCGTTCGAAAAGATCGTAGCCGAGCTCTTCTTCAAGCCGCCGGATCTGGGCGCTGATCGCCGACTGCGTCACCCCGATCGCCTTGGCTGTTGCGGCAAAACTCTCCGTCCGGGCAGCAACGACAAATGTTCTGAGTTCGGGAATCATGACTCGACAGACACAAAAATTTTCTCTCGTTAAAACTTTTGCTCATTTTTTTTGTCCATTCAAGCACTGCCCGCGTCCCTGCAGCCAGCGAGCATAGGATCGAAACAATCTGTTTCCCGCACAATTCAGCAGATAAGAAAAATCTGTTCCTTGAGAAAAACATTTTAGTTGTCGTTCCGTTATATGTGTGATTTGCTCATGAAAAGCATATATTCGGATGACCAGCCGCATACAGGCCGGAAAAGGGGATGCCCATGAGCAAGTGTTTTGGACCTAAGGCTTTCCTGATGTGTGGCGCGGCCCTGAGCTCGCTCGTGCCGTTCTGTCCGCCCGCACAGGCCGCCTCCGCCAAAGCGACGACACAGGCACAGTCCGCGCACAAACCGCACCGACGGGTCGTGAATTCCTCTGCACGCGTCATCGCGTCGCCTGCCAGACCATCCCCTCGCAGGACATCCATCATTTCGAGATCGGATCCGGAAGAGATGCGCGTCACCGGGACGGCTTCCACCGGCCAGTCCGTGATGAACCCGTCCACCCCGGTTCACGGCACCACACAGGTTACGGTTGTGTCCGGCAGCCAGCTTCTGGCTACAGGACAGACCAATGTCATGCAGGCCCTCGCCCAGGCCTCGGCATCCATTACGTCCCCGCCACAATCCGGCGTCGGAAACAGTGGCTTTATCCAGACCATGCAGCTTCGCGGCCAGTCCGCCGATGACACGCTAATCCTCGTTAACGGACATCGCCGCCATATCGGCGCAAATTTCAACGCCAATGCCGGTCCGAACTGGGGCACCGAACCCACCGACATCTCCCTGATCCCGATTTCGGCGATCGATCATATCGAAGTCATTACCGAAGGTGCATCTGCCCTTTATGGTCAGGATGCGCTAGCAGGCGCCGTCAATATCGTCCTCAAGCAGCGCACCCATGGCGGCTCCATCAATTTCCAGAACAGCGGCTTCTATGCCGGTGACGGACAGGCGCTGAACGGTTACGCGGACTGGGCCACAGCACTAGGCAAAAACGGAGGCTATCTCGATCTGGCAGCGCAGGTCACCCATCAGCTTCCCACCAATCGCAGCGGCCTTTTTGTTGGACAGCTCTATCCGGTCGGCGATTCCCGCAACGAAACAGCAAGCCGCGATGTGCAGCGCGGCCTCGGAATTCCGAAATCGACGCTGGAAACCATCAGCGAAAACATGGCGATCCCGCTGAACGAAAACCTGAGCCTCTACAGCACTTCGACCTTCAGCCATCGCAAGGCTCATGTTGCCGAGACTTACCGCAGCGCCGGAAACAGCCTGACGAACATCAATCTCTGGCCCAATGGCGCGCAGCCCTATATCGGGATGGATCAGTACGATTTCGAAACAGATAACGGTATCAAGGCCCATAAATTCGGTTTCGCCTGGGACGCCTACGTCAATTACGGACGTGACGATCAGGCCTATTCCACCCTCGACAGCAACAACATATCTCTGGGTGACGCCAGCCCGCGCGACTTCTATGATGGCAAGACCATCACGTCCCAGCTTTCCACAGGCCTGCGCGGATCACGCTTCTTCCACACCTCATGGCTACCCAAGCCGATCGCCCTGCGTTTTGGCGGAGAATACCGGCGTGACACCTTCCAGATGACGGGAGGCGAAGAAGCCTCCTGGACCGGCTTAGGCGCAACCGATCATGCTGGTAACGTCCCGCTGGCCGTAACCAATCGCGGACGTGACATCTATGACGGCAACGTCAATCTCGATTTCTACGTCACCAAAAAATGGGAATGGTCCCTGGGTGGCCGTGCGACGAGCTACAGTCATCTCGCCACTGTAACCACCGGCTCGATCGGAACCCGCTACAACTTCAATAAACACTGGGCCATCCGCGCCAGCATCAATACCGGCTACCGCCCGCCCACACTGGGCCAGACCTATTATTTCTATAATGCACCCTTTGCCAACTACGCAGTGGACCAGCTTCCCAACAGCAGCGCCGCCGCAAAGGCGCTTGGAGCAGGTCATATCAAGGGTGAATATTCCCGCAACTACACCATCGGCATCGATGCCAGCCCCCTCAAGGACTGGAACGTCACAGGCAATCTTTACTACATCGCGATCAACGACCGTCTGGCCAGCACAACAACCCTCGGTGGTTCAGGTGTTGCCGACATTCTTGCCGCATCCGGCCTGAATAACGTGACCTACGCATCTTATTACACCAACCCCGTCAATACCCAGACCTTCGGTGGAGACATCGACACCAACTACACCCTGCACACCAAACGCGCCGGTACGTTCCGCTTCGACTTCACGTTCAATTACTCCGACAACGAAATTCGCAGCCGCAACAAGACACCTACCGTTCTGGCAAACATGGGCCTGTCCACGTTCAACACTTATGCCGAAGAGATGCTTCTGCACTCCGCGCCCAAGAACCGTGAAAACCTCACGGTCAACTGGAACTACGGCAAGTGGAACGTCATGGTGCAGGAACAGCGCTACGGCTCCATCATCTTCCTCGCCAGTCCGACCGCCGCTCCAATGGAACAGCGCCCGGCCTTCCTGACCAACATGTCCGTCAGCTACAAGATCCTGCCGAAATGGAGCGTCACGGTAGGCGCAAACAATCTCGGCAACAAATATCCGACCCGCGTCCCCAAGGCGACCGCAGCACCACTCTTCAACGAATACAAATACGCCTACTACTCGCCTTACGGCTTCAACGGCGGCATGTACTATATCCAGACCGGTCTGACTTTCTAAGATTTTTGCAAAAAAGACCGACTAAGATCCACCGGAAAGAGGCGCATTTCTTGCAGACAGTTCCAGAAGATCGCCGGCCTTTCCGGTTCGTCATATACGCCCTCACCATCGCCATGTGCGTGATCTGCTACGGAGACCGGGCCGCCCTGTCCGTAGGCATGCCCCAGATCGCCCATGAATTCGCCCTCACACCAGGGGAAACCGGCTGGGTTCTCTCCAGCTTCCTCTGGTCCTATTTCATCCTCAACCTGCCCAGCGCGATCCTTCTGGACCGCTTCGGCGTAAGGATCATCGGCGCGGCCGCCGTAGCCCTGTGGTCGCTCGCCATGATCCTGGGCAGCCTGACCGCCACCGTCCCAGCCTTCATCGCCACGCGGATCCTGCTAGGCATCGGAGAAGCCCCCACCTTCGCACTCGGCAACAAAGTCGTCCGTGCGTGGGCTCCCCTACACGAACGCGGCCTGATGATGACTGCCTTTATCGGTGGCATCCCCATCGGGCTGGCCTGCGGTGCCGCATCGGGCGGCTGGCTGATTGCCCATTATGGCTGGCGCCCAGCGTTTTCGCTGCTCGGCGCACTGGGCCTAGTCTGGTCCGTGGTCTGGCTCCTGACCCATCCGCGCCCGGCACGCGGCACACAGGCCTCATCCTTTTCCCTGATTTCGGTGCCGACCCTGTTCCGCTCCTCGGCTTTCTGGGGCATCGTAATCGCGCAGTGCTGCGCCAATTACGCCAACTTCCTGCTGATGTCCTGGCTGCCAATCATCATGCGCCAGACCCTGCATCTCGGCACCGCCCAGTCTGGAGCGTACACAGCCTACTGCTATGTCGGCGCGGCCATTCTCTCGATCACGGCAGGAAAGGTTGGCGAAACGCTCGTTCGCGGATCTAACCTTTCTCTGGGAGGACGGCGCAGGGTCGTGTGCCTGTATCTCGTTCTAGCCTCTTCCATGGGGTTTCTACCGCTCTGCGAAACGGCCACGACCATCATTCCGCTCCTCGCCGTCTCCATGGCTTTCATGGCAGGCGGCACGGGAGCCAACATGGCCCTTCTGGCGGACCTGCTTGTGGAAGATGAAGTCCTCGGTTCCGCGACCGGCCTGACCCTGACCTTCTCCAACGGTCTCGGCATTCTGGCCCCGGTCATGACGGGGTACCTGCTTCAGGCCACCGGCAATTTCCACGGCGTTTTCTACATCACGGGCGTCATCATCCTGTGCGGCGCGCTAGCCGCTGCCCTCCTTCCCCGTCGGCCATTCCATGGCCGTTCCCAACCGGATCAAACCGCATGACCCGTATCCACATGGCAGGCGCGGGCGGCCTCCTGCTGGACGCCGCCGACGGCCCGTTCAGCGACACGACACAGCGCCGCATCTGGGCCACCAGCCGCGCGCTCAACCCCCGGCCGGACGTCCTGCAGACAATCCCCGGCGTCAATAACCTTCTCGTCACGTTCGACGCCGTACAGACTGACCCTTCCGTCATGGAAGAGCTGCTCCGGACCGTCTGGACACAGGCCTCTGCCGAAGAGGTGCCGTCCCGCGAAATCGTGGTGCCGGTCGTCTATGGCGGTGAATTCGGTGAAGATCTGGCGCTCGTCGCCCGCTTCGCCAACCTGACGGAAGAGGAAACCATCGACGCCCACATGGCCAGTCGCTACAGCGTCGCCGCCATCGGCGCCATGGCGGGTTTCGTGTACCTGACCGGACTGGACCCGCGTCTGGCCATCCCCCGCCGCGACTCCCCGCGTCTGCGGGTAGAGGAAGGGGCTGTGGTCATCGGCGGCGGCCACGCAGGCATGATGCCCTGCACCTCGCCATCGGGCTGGCATATCCTCGGCCGGACGGATCTGTGCCTGTTCGACGCCTTCCGTCCCGAGCCCGGCCTGCTGCGCCTGGGCGACACCGTCCGTTTTGTGAGGGCCTCATGATCGAAATCCTGACCGGCTCCTCCCTCAACACCATTCAGGATTTCGGCCGTCCTCACGCCATGGCCATGGGCGTGGCGCAGGGCGGCGCCATGGACCGTCTGGCCCTGAGCCACGGCAACCTGCTTCTCGACAATCCGGTGGACGCCGCCGGGATCGAGATCGTGTTCTTCCCTTTCCGCGTACGCTTTCACGCCGAGACATCCTTTGCCGCCACCGGTGCCGCCTGCCCCGCCACGCTGGACGACCTGAAACTCCCACGCGACTGGGCCATCACCGCCAGACCCGGCCAGACTCTGACGCTCCGCGCGCCGGAACAGGGCGCCCGCGCCTATCTGACGCTCCGGGGCGGTCTGGACATGCCCCCGGTTCTGGGCGCGCGTTCGACGGATCTCAAAGGCGGCTTCGGCGGCCTTGAGGGGCGCGCCCTTCAGAAAGGCGACCGCCTCTCCTGCCTCGCAGCCTCCACACTGCGCCTGCCCGCCGCAGGCTACGGCCTCACGCGCCCCTGCCCGCTTCCCCCGGCAGACGGCACCCGGATCCGCGTCCTGCCTGCCGCCGAACACGACGTCTTCACGCCCGAAAGCCTGCAAACCTTCCACTCCGCAGCCTGGACCCTGACCCCCAGCGCAAACCGCATGGGCTATCGGCTCGAAGGGCAGAACGTTCTGAAACTCTCACGGCCGCTCAGCCTGTTTTCCCACGGCATCCTTCCCGGAACCGTTCAGGTGCCGCCCGCGGGCCAGCCGATCATCCAGATGATGGATGCCAATACCTGCGGCGGCTATCCCAAGATCGCCACCGTCATTGCGCCGGACCTGCGCCTGCTGTCCCAGACAGTCGTCGGCACACCTGTCCATTTCGAAACCATCACGCGCGATGACGCGGTGCAGATCATCCGGCGGGAAGCTGCGGAGTTGAGCCGGCTTGCTACCGAAATCGCCACACTCCGCACACAGCTCGTTTTCTGATGCCCCATCCTGTTTTCACGGCCCTGTTTTTCCATGTCCGGGAGTTCTGACACCATGACCGCCAAAACCATCGACCTGAACGCCGATCTGGGCGAGAGCTTCGGCCATTACACAATGGGCAATGACAGCGCGATGCTGGACATCGTGACCTCCGCCAACGTCGCCTGCGGCTTTCACGGCGGCGACCCGGAAGTCATGGCCGAGACCTTCCGCATCGCACGCGAAAAAGGCGTCTCCGTGGGTTCCCATCCCGGCTTCCCGGACCTGTGGGGCTTCGGACGCCGCGTCATGCCCTTCACACCCGCCCAGATCGAACGGATCGTGGCCTACCAGATGGGCGCGGCCCAGGCCCTCGCCACCTATTCCGGCCACCGCATGACCTACATGAAAACCCATGGCGCGCTGGGTAACCTGACCGAACGCGATCCCGCCGTTGCCGAAGCCATCGTCAATGCGGTCAAGGCTGTTGATCCGAACCTCCCCATCATGGCCATCGCCCTGAGCCATCTGGACCGCATCGGACGCGAGCGGGGCCTGACCGTGTTCTCGGAAATTTTCGCGGACCGCGCCTATACGGAAGACGGGCATCTCGTGTCGCGCAAGGAACCGGGAGCGGTCTTGCATGACGCCGATTTCGCAGCCGCCCGCGCGGTCAGAATGGTTCAGAACGGCGCCATTGAGACCATCTCCGGCAAAATGCTGCCGACACGCATCGATACGATCTGCGTCCATGGCGACAACGCGGAATCCGTGGACGTCGCGCGCAAGGTCCGCGCGGGCTTCGAAGCTGCCGGCATTGCCCTGCGCGCCCTGACCTGAAGCAGACCGGAAGACAGACCGTCCCATGATCCCCGATCTCAAGACCCTTGATGCCCTGATGGCCCGGATGCAGGCGCTGGGCATTACCGAACTCGACTATTCCCGCGACGGCGAACATATCCGCCTGGTCCGCGGGGAACAGGACAACAGCCCAGTGTCGACGAGTCAGGCCCCGGCGGCCGCAGCCGCTACGCTTCCCGTCCCCGAAAAAGCCTCCACGCCGCCCAAAGCCGAAACAACAATCGACGCCCCCATGCACGGCCAGTTCTACGCCTCTCCGGCACCGGATGCGCCGCCCTTCGTCAAAGCTGGCGACATCGTAGCGGAAGGACAGCCGCTTTATATTCTCGAAGTCATGAAAACGCTCTCCCGCATCGAGGCCGAATTCCCCTGCCGGATCGTCACCGTGCTGGCCGCGAATGCAGACGCTGTTTCCCCCGGAACGCCGCTCTTTACCGTGGAGCCACTCGATGCGTGAGCCCGCGGTGTCCGTCCCCCGTCGTGTCCTGATCGCCAATCGCGGTGAAATCGCCTTGCGCATTACGCGCGCCTGCCGCCTGCTCGGCCTGCACAGCATCGGCATCCATTCCGAAGCCGATGCCAGCCTCGCACATCTGCGCCTGGTGGACGAAACGATCTGCATCGGCCCGGCAGCGGCATCCGGCAGCTATCTGGACGCTGCCCGCATCCTGCGCGCCGCCGAACTGACAAATGCCGACATCATCCATCCCGGCTACGGCTTCCTGTCCGAAAACGCTGATTTTGCCGAAGCGGTGGAACAGTCAGGTCGTACGCTGGCAGGCCCCACTGCCGCTATCATGCGGCTAATGGGCGACAAAATCAGTGCCAAACAGCAGATGCGCCGCTCGGGCGTCCCATGCCTGCCCGGTACGGAAGACGCCCTGCCGACCGACCTGTCCGAAGCCCAGACGATCTGCGACGCCATTGGCTACCCGCTGATCGTCAAGGCGGCGGGCGGCGGTGGCGGGCGCGGCATGCGCGTGGTGATGACCGCAGCAGACCTCCGCGACGCTATCGAAACGGCCCGTGAAGAAGCAGGACGCGCCTTCGGCAATCCGTCGGTCTATGCCGAACGCTTCCTCCAGCATCCCCGCCATATCGAAATTCAGGTTCTCGCCGACCGGCAGGGCAATGCCGTCTGGCTCGGCGCGCGGGACTGCTCCATCCAGCGCCGTCACCAGAAACTGGTCGAAGAAGCCCCAGCCACCGGCATCGACCCGCTGGCCATCGCCGAACTGGGCGAACGCTGTGCAAACGCCTGCACCCTGATGGGCTATACCGGCGCAGGCACATTCGAGTTCCTGTATGAAGACGGTGCATTTTCCTTCATCGAGATGAACACACGGCTTCAGGTCGAACACCCCGTTACGGAAATGACGACCGGCATCGACATTGTGCGCGAACAGCTCTTGATCGCGATGGGAGAACCCCTCTCCTTCACCCAGGCCGACATCCGCACGCAAGGCCACGCCATCGAGTGCCGCATCAACGCCGAAGACCCCGAGAGCTTCCGCCCGGCCCCCGGAAAAGTCCAAAGCTGGCGTGCGCCCGGCGGCCCCGGCGTCCGTATCGATACGCATCTCTATGACGGCTATGTCGTGCCGCCGAATTACGACTCCCTCATCGCCAAGCTGATCGTCCACGGCACGGACCGTACGGATGCCCTCAACCGCATGCATGCTGCCCTTTCGGAAATGCAGATCACCGGCATCGCCACCACCACACCGCTACATCTGCGCCTGATGAACGAACCCGGCGTCCGCGAAGGCGGTGTCAGCGTGCATTATCTCGAAGCCCTCATGCGAAAGTCCGCACCATGACTTTTCTTGAAGACCTTCTGAACGACCTGCCCGAACTCGTTGACCGGATGAGACGTCACGACGTCCGTCATGTCTCTCTGAAAAATGGGGCGGGTGCGCTTGCCTTGACATTGACCCCCGCACCGACCAGCAATCCGGAACAGACGCCCCCTATTTCCTACCCCGCAAAAGCGGAAGATACGCCCGTTCCCAGCCCCGAGATGGGCGTGTTCCGCTCAAACGGCCTGGACGAAACCCACCCGGTTCGCTCCGGCGAGATAGTAGGTTTTGTCGAGGCAGGCCCCCTCCGCCTGCCCGTCACGGCCACAGCGGACGGCACACTCGGCCCAGCACTGGTCGGGGATGGCGGCGTCGTGGGCTATCACGACGTGCTCTTCCGGATTCACCCTGATGGCTGAGACGCCGCGTTCAGAGAGACGCGGCGGAGCGGGATGCCTGTTCATAAAATCCCGTCAGCACACGCAACGCCTTGGCGACCTCGGCAATCGTGACATCCCCGACTTCCCGGTTCTGGGGAATATGCTCCAGCAGGCAGATCCGACGAAGACGAGCATATTCGAGGCAGACGTCGCGCCCTTTCTGTGTCGTGCTGACAAAAACCTCCTTGCCCCGGCGCTCACGCTGGATCAGCGCGTGTTCGTCGAGCTTCTTCATCGCGTAGTTGAGGTAATGCCTCTCGGACAGATTCAGGGTGAACATCAGATCCGAGATGCTTTTCTCCCGGTTCCTGTGATTGACACTGTGCAGGATGAGCGTGTCGAGCGCCGAGAGATCCGGCAGACCCGCCGCCGCCATCCCCCGCGCCATCCAGCGATGAAACGCATGGTTCACGACAGTAAGGGCAAATTCGAACTCGCTCAGATCCTCATTTCCCGGAACGGCGAGATGCGACGACGACACGATGAAGGCCCGTTCCATATCCGCAACATCTGGCATTACTGGCGCGCGGCTTCCGGCTTTTCCAACTTTCATGGCTCGTCCTCTCCGTCAGCCAACATCTCTTCCCGATATCCTATTGCACTCTAACCCGATACGGAAAACACAGGCATGGTCGACAGTTCACAAATCCGTCTCGCCGCTGATATCGGCGGCACATTCACGGACGTAGTCCTCCAGACACCGCAGGGACGTCTGACCCGCAAGGTCCTCACCACGCCAGCTGCTCCCGAAGAAGGAGTCATGAGCGGCATCGGCCTCGTGATCGAAGATGCCGGACTACGTTTTCCCGACGTGACAGTCTTCGTGCATGGCACGACGCTTGCGACAAACGCCATCATCGAACGTCGGGGCGCCCGCACGGCCCTCATAGGAACGCAGGGCTTCCGCGACATTCTGGAAATCGGCACTGAAAGCCGCTTCAACCAGTATGACCTGATGCTGCAAAAGCCCAGCCCGCTCGTCCCCCGCGACCTGCGCTTCACCGTTCCCGAACGCATGGACGCCCGCGGCACCGTCCAGCTTCCCCTGGATGAAGCCGCCGTTCTGGCGCTCGTGCCCCAGCTTCGCGACGCTGGCGTCGAGAGCATCGCGGTAGCGTTCCTCCATGCCTATGCCAATCCGGCCCATGAACGGCGCGTACAGGTGCTTCTTCAGGAGGCGATGCCGGACATCACCATCTCCATTTCAAGCGACGTCTGCCCCGAAATCCGGGAATACGAACGCACCTCCACCACAGTGGCGAACGCCTATGTCCAGCCCCTGATGGCGGGCTATCTGGGGCGCTTGCGGGAAGCCCTTGACGCCAAGGGGTTTGGGGGCGCGCTCTATCTCGTCACCTCCGGCGGCGGCCTGACCGCGCTGGAAACGGCGCGCCAGTTCCCCGTCCGCCTGGTGGAATCCGGCCCGGCGGGTGGTGCGATTTTCGCCGCCCAATGCGCCGAGCGTCTGGCCGAAAACCGCGTCCTGTCCTTCGATATGGGCGGCACAACCGCCAAGGTCTGCCTGATCGAAGACGGCGAACCCGCATCCTCCCGTTTCTTTGAAGTAGACCGCACGGCCCGCTTCATGAAAGGCTCCGGCCTGCCTCTGCGCATTCCCGTGATCGAAATGGTCGAAATCGGCGCGGGCGGCGGCTCCATCGCCCATCTGGATGCGATGAAGCGCGTCGTTGTGGGGCCGGAAAGCGCATCTTCCGTTCCAGGCCCCGCCTGTTACGGACTGGGGGGCAAGCGCCCCGCCGTCACGGACGCGGACGTGATGCTCGGCCTGATCCGCCCGGAGAATTTCGCGGGCGGCAGCATCCAGCTCCAGCCGGATCGCTCGGCCGAAGCGCTTCTGACCGATATCGGCACCCCGCTTGGGCTGTCGGCGGAAATGTCCGCCCATGCGGTCTATGAAATCGTGTGCGAAAACATGGCCAGTGCGGCGCGCGTCCATGCCGCCGAGCGTGGCGCCGTCATCGGCGACCATACCATGATCGCGTTCGGCGGCGCGGCCCCGCTCCATGCCGCGCGCGTCGCGGAAAAGCTTGGAATCCGGCGCCTCGTCATTCCTTCGAACGCAGGCGTCGGCTCGGCCGTGGGCTTCCTCGCCGCCCCCGTCTCGTTCGAATTGGTTCGTTCCTTCCCCATGCGTCTGGACGACAGCTTCAATTCAGCGGAAGTCTCGGCTCTACTCGACGACATGACGCAGGCCGCGCACAGTATGGTGCAGGACGACGCCCGGACGGAAACGCTTCACATCCGGCGCGCAGCCTTCATGCGCTATGTGGGACAGGGACACGAAATCATCGTCACGCTGCCCGACGGCGCCATCAGCAGCGACCATCTCTCGGCCCTGCGGGACGCCTTCGAAGCGGAATATGCCCGTCAGTTTGCCCGCGTCATCCCCCATGCCGCTGTCGAAATCCTGAACTGGTCCGTCAGCGTCTCAACCACCCCGCGGAAATACCCGCCATTCAAGGCCGCCCCGGCCCTGCATGACGCAGTCTCCGCCGACATCCGGAAACTTTTCGACGGCGCGATCGGCACGCATGTCGCCCTCCCGGTCTACGAACGGATGGACATGGGACCCGGCAGCCGTGTCCCCGGCCCGGCCCTGATCGCCGAAAAAGAAACCACGACCTACGTTTCCTCCCGCTACACCGCCCATCTGGACGGCAGCGGCAACATCATTCTGGACATGAAGGACGCCGTCTGATGAGCGCGCACTCCCATAAGGAAATCGACTTCCAGATCATGTGGAACCGCCTGATTGCCGTGGTCGGCGAACAGGCGCAGGTTCTGATCCGCACCGCCTTCAGCCCCATCGTCCGCGAATGCGAGGACATCTCGGCCGGCATTTTCGACCTGCAAGGCCGGATGATCGCGCAGGCCGTGACGGGCACACCCGGCCACGTCAATTCCATGGCGGAATCCGTCGGCCATTTTCTGCGTCACTTCCCCATCTCGACCATGAAAGAGGGCGACGCCTACATCACGAACGATCCGTGGATGGGAACGGGGCATCTCAACGACTTCGTCATCACGACCCCGGCGTTCCACAAGGGCCGTCTGGTCGGACTGTTCTCCTGCACCAGCCATCTGATGGATATCGGCGGTCTGGGCAACGGGCCGGAAGCAACGGACGTCTTCATGGAAGGCCTCTCGATCCCGATGCTCAAGCTGATTGATCAGGGACAAGTCAACGAGACGTTGATGGCCATGATCCGCGCCAATACGCGCCTGCCGGTGGATACGGAAGGCGATACCTACTCTCTGGCAGCCTGCAATGATGTCGGCGTCCGCGCCCTGTGCGACATGATGGACGAGTTCCATCTCGACAGCCTCGAACCGCTGGCTGATTTCATCATCGAACGCTCCCGCCAGGCCGTCCTCGACAAAATAGCAGGTCTTCCGCAGGGCACATGGTCCCATGAAATGACCATCGACGGCTACAATGCCCCGCTCACGCTCAAGGCAAAGCTCACAGTCGAAGAGGGACGCGTCAGCGTCAGCTATGACGGATCCCCGCCGGCTGTCGGGCGCGGGATCAACGTCCCGATGGCCTATACGCGCGCCTATACGGTCTTCGGGCTGGCCTGCGCGATCTCGCCGGATGTCCCCAACAACGCAGGCTCACTGGCTCCCTATCACGTCGAGGCACCAGAAGGTTCCGTCCTGAACGCCCAGCGCCCGGCCCCCGTTTCGTCGCGGCATGTCATCGGACAGATGCTGCCGGACATGGTGTTCGGATGCCTCCGCACGCCCCTGCCCGAGCGCGTTCCGGCAGAAGGAACATCCTGCCTGTGGAACATTGCCGTGCGCGGACAGTGGTTCCCCAAAGGAGCAACCACGTCCCAGACCTACGCGCTCGCCATCACGACCAATGGCGGCACCGGGGCCCGGCCCGGCCTGAACGGCCTGTCCGCCACGGCCTTTCCATCCGGCGTGCATGGCACCCCGATTGAAATTGCGGAAATCCAGTGCCCGCTCATTTTCTGGGAAAAAGAACTGCGCGAAAATAGCGGCGGTCTGGGCCAGACAAAGGGCGGCGACGGGCAGATTATGAAGATCGGCACCACCCAGAAACAGCCCTTCGAGCTGCTGGCCGCATTTGACCGCGTCGATCATCCGGCACGTGGCGCACTCGGCGGACAGGACGGCGCGGCAGGTAGGGTCGAAACCGCCTCAGGCCGGAAGCTTGCAGGCAAAGGCCTTCAGGTTCTGGAAGCGAACGATGTTCTCGTCCTCATGACACCGGGCGGCGGCGGCCTCGGCGCTCTCTGAGCGTCTTCCGCCCCCTTCCCGAAACGGAAGGGCGCGGAACTCAACTCTTCAGAGACGGTGCGGCGGCACACGCCCCGCAAGTGCGTCCTGAACCTGCGACGCACACAGCATCGCCATACGGCGCAAGGCCTGTTCCGTCGTCGCGCCGATATGCGGCGTCAGAACCACATTCGGCGCCCGCAGCAACGGATCATTCGCCAGCGGGGGCTCGGGTGACATTACATCCAGCCCCGCTCCGCCAACATGCCCCGTCTCCAGAGCCTTCGCCAACGCAGGACCATCCACTTCCCCGCCACGGCTGGTATTGATCAGAACCGCGCCTTTCTTCAGGCGGGACAGCGCCTGAGCGTCAATCGTGGGCTGACCGCTCCCCTGCGCCGGACGATGCAGTGACAGCACATCCGAGACGCCCAGAAGATCTTCAAGGCTCTCCGCCCGCTCTACACCCGCGGCCTCAAACACTTCGGCCGGAACGCTCGGAGACCACGCCACGACATGCATTCCCAACCCGTGCCCCGCAACCTGTGCGACATGCCGGGCAATGGCGCCGAACCCCACGAGCCCGATCGTCCGTCCGTGCAGTTCCGTGCCGTTATTTGTATAACGAAACGCCCAGTTCCCCTCCCGCACGGCACGATCCGCCTCGCACAGACGCCGCATGACCGCCAGCAGAAGCCCGATCGTCATTTCCGCAACGGACCGACTGTTGGTATTAGGTGCATTCGTCACCAGAACGCCCCGTTCCGCGGCGGCAGCCTTGGCGATCCGGTTGGTACCGGAGCCGTGACAGGAAATGATTTTCAGCTTCGGCGCGGCGCGCAGCGCCTCTTCGCTCAGTCCCAGATCGCGCGTAATCACTGCATCCGCGTCGCCGATTTCGCGAATCACCGCCTCCATCGAGGGTTCCGTGGCATAACGGGTCGTGATGCCGGCCTCGTTCAGACAGGTTACGGCATCAGGATGGATCTGTTGTGTAATGAAACACAAACTCATAGTGCTGGTTTTCCAAGGTAAAGAAGCGCAAGGGGGAATGATGGCATACCGCTCCCGCTTGTCCATGCCCAAAAGCCCCTTCACGCAACCACGGGAAGCTCCCGAATGGCGTACTGGTGAGACAGCACACTCCCGGTCCGCGGGTCAGACAGCTCGACGGTAAGGCTCTCCGTCCGGACAATCCCATTGAGCGTAGGAACGGTTCCACAAAACATCAGGCTCCCAGGCCCGAAGACCCGGCCCTCACGCTGTTCCCAGCGCGCCACCAGATCCAGCGGATTGAGCAGAGACGCTGCAACACCTTCCTGATAGGGCGTTCTTTCAGCCGTAAAAGAGCGCAACACCATCTCGTCCCACCGATCCGCCACATCCGCAAACCGCCAGAAAGCCCGACCGCTGACCTTGGGACAGACCTGCTTAGACAACGCCACACTATAGGCTTCGCTCTCACGATCCGTATGGTCGGACCCCACCCCCACCAGAAGATCGCTCTGCGTCCGCAGCAGAACCGGCTCGACCTCGCCCGAAGTCTGGCTGCCCAGCACATCAATCACAGGCGCAGTGCTCAGGGTTTCATGCCCGACCCGGTAAAACAGCGGCACGTCCGAAGGCGGTGCCACCCCAAGGGCAGCCAGCTCGTCAATATGATGCTGCACATCCGCCGCATCCCGCCCGGCCCAGCCCGCCACAATAACCTCCCTGACCGCAGTCAGATCGGGATAGAAAATTTCCATATTTCAACGTTCCTGTTGGAATCAGTCAGACACACTCAGCGCGTCCCGCGGGCCAGCATCGCGCCCGCACCGGAAACCAGAAGTGCCACAACCACATAAAGAGAAATCGACAGTTCGAGATGCGTCGCCCTGAACAGCGTCACCATGATGAGCGGCGCAAAAGCCCCGCCCCCCGCAAGGCTGCCGCAGGTATAGGCGATCGAAGAGCCGGAATAGCGGACCTCAACCGGAAACTGCTGGCTGATGAGCGCGCCCTGAACCGCATACATGATGGCGTGAACCGAAAGCCCAAGACAGATCCCGAAGCCCAGCAGGAGCGCCTGATGGGAAGCCGCACACCAGAAAAACACAAACGCGGCAGGCAGGGCGCACACCGTCCCCACAAGGAAAATCCGTTTCGCCCCCCAGCGGTTGCTGAACCGCCCCGCCAGCAATGTGACGATCACTCCCCAGACCGATCCCGCGAACACGGCCATCAGCGCCGCAGACCGCGTGAGCTCCCCTGTCTGGGTCACATAGCTCAGACTAAAAACCGTCAGCAGCGCATACAGGACATCTGGCCCGATCCGGGTACTGGCGGCGATCAGCAGGGAGCGCCCATGATGACGCAGGACCGCGCCCACGGGGTTGGCCAGAACCTCACCCCGCGCTTTGCGTTCAGCAAACTGGGGCGGCTCTGAAAGGGAAGACCTGACCACCCATCCGGCCGCCAGAAGCAACAGGCTCAGAAACAGCGGCAGACGCCATCCCCAGTCCTGAAAAGACGCGGCATCCATGGAGCGCGTCACGCCCCAGATCACCCCTGCGGACAGAACCGTTCCAAGCCCAGGCCCAAGCTGGGACCATGTCGCCCCCATGCCCATCGCCGTTTCCGAATTCTGTTCTGCCGTCAGAAGGAGCGCGCCGGCCCACTCTCCGCCTAATGCGATCCCCTGCAAAAACCGCAGTAGAACAAGCAGAACCGGACTGATCGCCCCAAGCCGCGCATAACCGGGCAACAATGCAATCAGACCCGTCGTCAGTCCCATAAGCGCCAGCGTCAGCATGAGAACATGCCTGCGTCCGGTCCGGTCCCCGAGCCACCCGAAGATCACACTGCCCAAAGGCCGCGACACATATCCCACGGCATAGGTTGAGAACGCCAGAAGGGTGCCCATCCACGGCAGCGCCTCAGGAAAAAAGACATGGTTGAACACGAGCGCCGCAAGCGTGTTGTAAACCATGAAATCATACCACTCGAACGTGGTCCCGATCGCGCTCCCCAGAGCAAGACGCACAGGCGACGTCGTCATGCGCCAGAACATCCGCTCACGGAAGATCCAGCCTGCCGGGCGCCTGAGAAGCAGTTCGTTTCATGATGCATACAATATCCAAAAGCGTCGGATTTTTCATTCCGGATCATTCATTCTGAACATTCCAATGCAATGCCGTCAAAAGATTTAAACGCAAAAAAGGTTCATAACGGATATTTATACATCAACATTTATTTTGATGATTTGAATCCAGAACGCAACGACTGTTAGCCTCCCGGAACCATCACTGCCATCGCCCGGCCCGTCTGCCGCGAACAAGGACGCAAACGATGCCTGAATCCGCTTTGCCGATCCCTCCCCTTTTCCACACATCGCCCGAAGACGTCCGCGCGCTGTGCCGGTCCAACACGGCTGGAACCGTCACCGCAGGCATGGCCGCAGGTTTCATCCAGGCCAACCTGGTCATTCTTCCCAAAGCATATGCCGAAGACTTCGCGGAATTCTGTCGCCTGAACCCCAAGCCCTGCCCCCTCGTCGGCATGTCCCAACCCGGAGAATATGATACCCCGACGCTAGGACGTAACCTCGACATCCGGACCGACCTGCCGCTTTACCGCGTCTGGCGGGATGGAGTTTTAACAGACGAAGTGACGGATATTCTGTCGTTTTGGCAGGGCGATTTCGTCGTTTTTGCGCTGGGATGTTCCTTTTCCTTCGAAAACGCCTTCATGGCCTGCAACGTCCCCATGCGGCATTTCGAAACGGGTCAGGGCGTGTCGATGTATCGCACAAATATTGCCTGCACCCCCGTCGGACCATTTTCCGGTCCAGTCGTCGTCTCGATGCGTCCTTTCCGCTCGCCAGACCTGATCAAGGCCACGGAAATCAGCTCCCGCATCCCTCTGGCTCATGGCGGACCAGTCCAGATCGGCTTTCCCGAAGAAATCGGTATCATCGACATCGAAAAACCCGATTACGGCGCCCGCACCGAAATCCGCCCCCATGAACTCCCCGCTTTCTGGGCCTGCGGAGTGACGCCTCAGGCCGTTCTGGCTGCAAGCCGCCTTCCCTTTGCCATCACACATGCTCCCGGCGCCATGCTTGTGACGGATATCCCCATTCCCGATTATGAAAATCTTGTCTCGGAACATTCTGGAAAAATAATATAAACCAGAATTATGCCTCCTCATGCTCAGGATGATTCTTTGCCCTCTGATCACACGCTCTTCCGGGTGGCCGTCCGGCGCATTATCCCGCTGCTGGTCGTCTGCTACATGTTTTCCTATCTGGATCGCATCAATCTCAGCTTCGCCCGCGCGGCGATGGAACAGGACCTCCACTTCTCAGATGCGACCTTCGGGCTGGGCGCTGGGCTATTCTTCATAGGCTATATTGTTTTTCAGGTCCCATCCGCGCTTCTGCTCGAAAAATTCGGCCCCCGCCGAACGATCGCCGCGATTATGATCGCGTGGAGCCTGATTTCCTTCCTGTTCGTCATCATCAGCACGGCCTGGGAATTCTGCGCCCTGCGCGTCCTGCTCGGCGCCGCGGAGGCGGGCTTCTATCCGGCCGTTCTGTACTACCTGGCGCTCTGGTTCCCGAACTCGATCCGCGCCCGCGTCACTACGGGCTTCCTGATCGCCATACCGCTTTCCGGCGCCATCGGTGGCCCGGTTTCCAGCTATCTTCTGGGCGCCTTCGATCAAGTCCTGTCAGTACCCGCATGGAAATGGATGATCCTGATCGAGGCAATTCCGCCCCTGCTGCTCGGACTGACCGTTCTGAAACGCCTCGACGACGGACCGGCCTCAGCCTCATGGCTGGATGCCCCCACGAAACAGGCCATCCTAGCCCGTCTTCCGGACCAGAACATCTCCACAAACGACACGACATCCATATTCGCTGCGCTGAAACAGCCTGAAGTCCTGCTCCTCGTCGTCATCTGTTTCTGTCAGGCCGTCTGCAATTACGGGATCGTCTTCTGGGTCCCGACTTTCATCGAACAGGTTATCGCCCCCGCTCCCGGAGAGCTCGGCTTCTATACGGCCATTCCTTTCGCTGTCGCAGCCGTGGCCATGCTGCTCAACGCTCGCAGTTCCGACAAACATAACGAACGCTGCTGGCATCTGGCCGGCCCCTTCCTGACAGTTGCTCTTTGTCTGGTCCTGACCTTCCTGTTACAGTCCCACGGCGCAATCGCACTGGTTTTCCTGACCATCGCACTCGCTGCAGCCCTCTGCGTCACAACCATGATCTTCACGGTAACGCCTCATGTGCTCGAAAAACGCACACTGGCGACAGGACTTGCATGGATCAACAGCCTTGGCGCGATCGGCGGCCTTGTCGGCCCCTACGGCATCGGTTGGATGCGCCAGCATCTGCACTCTCCGCTCTCGGGGGTCTTTCTGGTGGCAGCCTGTGCCACCCTGGGCGCCATAACGACGATCTACACACTCTCCTCACGCGTCAGGCGAACAGCCTGACCCTCAGGTCACATTGGCCGACACACGTTCGGCTATGGAGATGACATCCTCGACAATAGCCGAACCATGACTGATCAACCGCCCTGCCACACATCGCAGCAAAGGCAGCTTCATGCCGGTCTCAAACACCCGGAGCTTTCCGTTGGCCAGATAATCCCGCATGACCGCGTAGGGCAGCAGGGCCAGCCCTTCTCCGCCCAGCGTAAGCGCCAGAATGGACGGCAGGGAACTCATGGTGTCCACCCGGTGATGGACGATCCCCTCCCGCGCCAGAAAATTGCGGATCGCCGAATGGGGAATGGTGTTGCGCGACAGGGTCATGATGGAAATCGACGGCGCCTGCCCCAGATCCAGCTTGCCGTTGCTGGGCAGCGCGAAATGCTCTCTACCGACCATGGCGGTCTCATAGCTGCACAGTTCGCTTTCGATCAAACGCGGTGAATTGACCGGCCCGAGAAAAAATCCGACATCCAGCATTCCCTTGGTGATTTTCCGGGAGATTTCGTCCGAAACCGAAATCTCCAGATCCACCGTCAGATTCGGATATTTGCGCCGGATCTCAATCAGAAGGTCTGAAATCCAGGTCTGGGAAATAGTCTCGATCGCTCCGATACGCAGAATCCCGGTTGCGTCCTGATGTCCTTTGACCGTCTGGATCATCTCGTCCCTCAGATCGAGGATCTGACGGGCATACTGCACCACCGTCATCCCGACCGGTGTCAGCGTGACGGATTTGGGAGCACGATGGAAAATACTGGCCCCAAGGAGCGCCTCAAGATGGGAAATCCGAACGGACACGGCCGGCTGCGTCATCCGCAGGGCATCTGCCGCCGCGCGAAAACTCCCCAATCGTTCGATCCAGAGGACCGTCTCAAGAGACTTAAAATCCATCATGAACGTCTCTGTCCTTTCCTACGCTCGAATATCGGCCTTCTTACGATACCGGAACAGGACATCTGCCACCAACCGCCCGGGCAAAAAAATATCCTGCCACAAAGGGCAGGATATTTCGGAACAAGCAGGGAGATGTTTCAGGCGCAGCCTCTTAGAATTGCAAGGCTGTCTTGACGTAGTACATGCCACCACTAAAGCCGTAGGGCGAGTTATTGGGGTAGATAAACGCATTCTGAAGTGCAGCGCGCGAAGCCGCATTCGCTTTGCCGGGGTAATGATTTCCGAGATTGAAAGCCCCTCCCGCAATATGCCAGCGTTTTGTGATGTCATATCCCAGTTCAAGATTGGTGATGTAGGACGGCTTGGCATAGGTCCACTGGGCCTGCGTCAGGGACGGCGCCGCGACCCATGTGTAAGACCCGAAACGCTGCTCCTGCACACGGGCGGAGAACGGTCCACGATGCCAGACAACCGTCAGGTTCTCAATATTCTTGGGCGAGGAATGCAGCAGATATTCCGCATTCGTCCGGTTGAAGGACGACAGCCCAAGCTGCTGAAGGGTCGCAGGGGTCGCGTTATGATGCGAAATTTCACTATCCGCGATATTGAGGGAGAAGCGGAAGTCGAAATCGCCAAGATGTCCCGTCTTCAGATGATAGGCCGTCGTGACGTCCCCACCATTCGTAACCGTATTGACCGGATTTCCGTAATAGGCCGCATACAGCACATTGGGCAGCCCCGCCGCAGAGAGCAGGCTTTCCACTTCGGTCCCGCCGAACTGGGTGCTGTTATACAGACGGTCGTTAATGGAAATCCGATAGAGATTGGCCGTCAGCGTCCAGTTCGGCAGCAGCGTGGCATCCACACCGATGCTGTAGCTCCGGGACTGCTCACCCCGCAGCTTTGTTGCACCCAGAACCTTGGCCCAGTTCGAATTCACCGGAAGCTGCGCGGTCCGGTATGTCGGGAATGTCGTTTCGGCAAAGAACCCTTCCTCCGCAAGCGTCGGCGCCCGGTATCCCGTGTTGACGTTCCCTCGGAAAGCAAGGTTTTTGCTCACATTATAGCGTGTTCCGACTGACCCCGTGGGATGAACACCAAGATCGTCATAGCTGACCGCGTGACCGCCAAGCGTCCATTCCCATTTGGGCGTAACATAGAAATCCAGGTTGACGTGCCCGTCGAAAATTCCACGGTTCAGGATACTGCCCGCCGCCGCCGGAATTCCGAACTTGTCCACCGCGCCCGCAGACGCGATTGCCCCAGCATTCGGGCCGTCGAGAATGGGAACCCCGCCATTCTCCACAGATGCCGCATCGCCCTTACCAACCTGATAGGTATCGAAACGATAATCGAATCCATAACTCAAATTGACTGGACGCGGCAGGAAGGATGTCTTGATGATCTTCGTACTGTTAAATCCTGCATCCAGCTCTGTAGAAACGAACTGTCCCGTGTAAAAACTTGTCGGGCTGTCCAGTCCCATCGTGGGGTTGTCTGTATCAACAATGTGGTTAATCTGCTGGTTACGGCCGTAATTAACAAAGAAATCCCACTGCATCCCCAGAAAACTATGCGCACGGATGCCATTATTGACCTGAAAATCCCATTCCTCAGCATGCCACATCGGTTCCATGCCATTCGGATGGAGCGCGCGCACGACGTTGTCGTTTGAGGGCGCACGATACGTCTCAGGCGCGATGATATCCTTATGCGCAAACGTCGAGGTGTTATAGACTTCCCAGTTATCCGTAACCGGATAGGCCATATTCACGCTGGCCGTTTCAAGCAGCATGCGGATATTGCCGGCCAGACGTTGGACATCCTTGCTGGCGGTCTCGTTACGCGAATCACCTTCAAAATAGAGGTCACCCGGATACTTGCCTGACCGGTTGGTGGCAAGTTGGTTGTTGATCTGCGCAGCCACATTCAGATAGCCGCCACGATGCCCCAGTGCGAAACCGTAATCGGCATTACCATCGAAGGACTGCCCGTCCCCCGCATAAAAACCACTGTTCTGCAGATTAATCGACCCGCCCTTGCTGTCGGTCTTCAGCACGATATTGACCGCGCCAGCCTCGGCATCCTGACCGTAAAGCGCGCTCGCACCCTCAGTAATGATTTCGACATGATCAATGGCGCTGACCGGAATCAGCGACAGATCGGCCGGGTCCGTTCCGTAGTTCGGGCCTGACTGGTAGTAATTGAAATTGGCATCCACATGCCGACGCTTGCCATTGACCAGCATCAGCGTCTGATCCGCACCAAGGTTTCGTAACTGCATCGTTTTATTAAAGCCATTGCTTCCCATCCCGCCAAAGGGAGACGACGTCACCGCCGCGGAGAGCTGGGACAGGGCCGCAAGAATATTGGTCTGGCCGGTTTCCTTGAGCTGCTGTGAGGAATACCGGAAAACCTGCACCGTGCTGTGCTCACGCGTCGACGGGGAAAAGACGCTGGTTCCGGGCACGGTCCTGCCACGAACGGCAATACTTTCCGTGTCCTTCGCGCTGATCTGCGTCACCCGCTTCCTCTCTATCTTTTTCACAGACCGGGGCGCCACAGGAACTGCATGAGCGGTTTTTTTAACAGACGGAGCAGTCAATTTCGTATTTCTAGCAAGAGCCGCATGACAAAGAGACGTTGTCAGCAGACAGATCGTACTCAATGAGAGAGAGCGGGACAGGGTTTTCCGAACAAACATTTTCACTCACTCCTGGAATTTGGGAAAGCAACTGACATAAGGCGCCAGGATTTCTTCTAATTCTCTGCGATTACTTTGTCCGGGGTCGTTCTGCGCTCCGCCCGATCAGCATTTTCGCTTCAACTTCTTTACATAATAATAAGTGTTGGTACGATATTGGAACGTTTATCTTGTTATCCAAGCCAATAAATTTTTCTTATCCTGGACACGGAACGGACCACGCATGATCCGTCCCGCAGACCTGTCAGTCGATCCTGAACATGGCTTCCACTTCCACCGCCATTCCCGACGGTAGGGAAGACGTGCCGGTCGCAATACGCACATGGCGTCCTGCATCCCCCAGCAGTTCACCGAACAGATCGGACGCGCCATTCAGAACTGTCGCCTGCTGTTCGAACTTTTCGGTACACCGAACCACCCCCGCAACCCGCACGAGCTGCCTGATTCTGGAGAGGTCTCCCTCGAGAAAATTCCAGACCTGGGCAATGATATTCAACGCACAGAGCCTTGCCGCC
This sequence comes from Gluconobacter kanchanaburiensis NBRC 103587, assembly GCF_007988905.1. Classification (GTDB taxonomy): domain Bacteria; phylum Pseudomonadota; class Alphaproteobacteria; order Acetobacterales; family Acetobacteraceae; genus Gluconobacter; species Gluconobacter kanchanaburiensis. Next base: position 85,870 of record NZ_BJVA01000008.1, on the reverse strand, counting down.
TGCTGACCTTCCTCAACGGAGAAATCCTTCCCGACAACGCCCTTGTAACGAAGATCGTCCCCCCAGCGAGGCCCCTGCCCGGCAACGAACAGAAACCCATCACAAGCCAGAACAGGCGTATAATTGCCCCGTGGAACGCTGACAGGTGGGAGGGGAATGCCACCCCCACACACGGGAGTTTCGTCACGCACGGATCTGTCTCCAGTCTCCTGACTGACCCTGCCAGTTGATGACCATCCCGAGATGGCGTTGCAGCGTTTTGCGAAAGACCTGAATCAGGCCGCGCCATTCCTCTGCGGCAATACCGTCGGTTGCGGGTTCGGGCCCCATGAACATCCCGTCCACGCCACCACTCGCCACACAGGCCTCGATACAGCGGACCTCAAGCTCAGGTTCATGAAAAACGGCCTGATTTTCCAAAAGGCACGCCAGAGCCGCCACCAGACCAGTCGCCCCCCAGTTCGAAACATTCGCGACGATCAGAAGGTCGGTCGCTGTTTCGGCCGCAACGCCTCCCCGTCCCTCAATGCCGCAGTCCCGGGCCTTGACGATCTTCTGTTTCAGTTCAGCAGCAATCACCCCCATGCCCAGTTCGTTGCCACCATCCCCGATGCCAATGGACAGCAGCCCGAGTTTGCGCGCCTGTGCGAACAGATAGTCCAGATCGGCCACCATCCCGTCCAGCGGTCGGCCACCCAAACCATGATACAAACCACGATCATTGGCGCCTGGCCGTTCTATCGATATCAGAAGACTCGGCTGCACCTGAGCCAGAAGCGCATCACAGACCCTCCGGCTGCCCGCTTCGTCCTTGGGTACGGTCGCAACATAGACCGGTCGCAAATACGGAACAGGGACGATCTTTCCATCTTCCGGCAGATCGAATGGTGCAAGACCCGCACCACGACAGGTCGCGAACATCATGTCCCGCCAGTCCTCGTCCACAACAATAACCGTTTCGCGCGACAGGCCCAGAAAAACCGAACGCGCGATGAACGCGGCCCCGACCGGTCCATCCGTCTCCGGCACGCCGCCGCCTTCGGGAAAGCCGGTCGCGATCAGCACCGGGCCGGGACGCCTGGCCACCTGCTCCACGATCATTTCAGCAGCGGCCATACACATATATCCCGGCTGCCGCTTCTGCAGGGCTTCGTAAATCAGACCGATACTACCGACACCTGTATAATCCAGCACCATGAAGTCATCGATGGTTCCGGCAATCCGGTCATAAAGAAGTGTTCCGTTCTGCAGCATGACGACACGCTTCCTTTTTACAGTATTTCGGAATAAACGGCGGGATCGACATTTCCGCCACTCAGGACGGCTACCGTCACCTTGCCCTGCACATCCAGCTTTCCAGACAGGATCGCGGCAAGAGGTGCCGCCCCTCCCGGTTCCGCAACCAGCTTGAAATGCTCGAAACAGTTGGCCATGCCAACACGAACCTCGACATCATTCACCACCAGACCGTCCGCAAGAAGGGCATGGTTCGTGGGGAAGGTCAGCGCGCCGGGCGTTGGTACCATAAGAGAGTCACACAGGGTCATCACGCCCGATGCGTTTTCAACGCGCTGTCCACAGGCCAGCGAACGGGCAAGATCGTCAAAACCGGCAGGCTCCACCGAATAAACCGATGTTTCAGGCCTCAGCGTACGGACCGCCGTGGCGATGCCTGCCACAAGCCCTCCGCCACTCGCGCTGGAGAGGACATGATCGGGCATAATACCCAGGTCCCGGCACTGCTCCATGATCTCCAGGCCAACCGTACCCTGACCCGCCATGACTTTATAATCGTCATAAGGCGGCACGATGACCGCCCCTTCAGCCTCCGCGATGCGGGCACCGATTTCTTCGCGATTTTCCGTTGCGCGGTCATAAAGCCTGACCTGGGCTCCATACCGGCGTGCACCTTCGATTTTCATCTTGGGGGCGCTCTCCGGCATGATGATATGGGCTGGGATTTCCAGGAGGGCACAGACGGCCGCGATGGCCAGGGCATGATTTCCGGATGACCACGCCACCACACCTCCGCGCCGTTCTTCCGGCGTCAACTGAAGGATACGGTTGCAGGCACCACGAAATTTGAAAGATCCGGTTTTCTGGAGCATTTCGGGTTTGACCAGAACCCGTCCCCCCAGTCTGTCATTCAGGACCGGGCTCTCGAGAAGGGGCGTACGGACCACATGTTCCCGGATCCTGCATGACGCCGCAAATATTTCGGAAAAGCTCAGTGTCCTGTTTTCGGATATCGTCACAAATACTTACCCCTCTTCTGATAGGGGTATCATTCTTTTTGAACGTTTCTCAAATCAAATATTATGTTTATATAACAACCTATAAACAGGAATTATCAGTCTGGATTTACAGCATCGCAACTTACAGAAGAGAGAGGATTTTCTTCATCTTCGCGCGGGCAGAAAAAGGATTCTGCCCTGTCACCAGTCACCCGTCAGATAGAGGGCACCGCATGCCCGAGGCATGGGCACTGAACCAGCCGCCCCTCCGAGCAAAAACAGGAAGCGGTTCTCCAGAAAAGTGCCTCAGGAATTTTCGCGTATTTTACTGGCTGGAAAACACGCCGTAGTCACAACTTTCCGTTTCCTTGCAGATCCCGGGCTTCAGGTTGACCGAAACAATACCATGCTTTCGCAGACGCTCGGGAAACCGGGCGTCCTCCAGAGTCGGCGCGCTGTACCGGAACCGCACGGCCTGACGACCCCGAGCATTCTGGACGAGATCGAAAATCAGCGCCCCTGCCGGAAGTGGCATGTCCACCGGAAGACCCGCAGCCTGCCAGTGCAATCCAAATCTTCCCGCCAGGGCATTAAGCGTATCGTCATGTCCGACAATGAGCAGGACGTGCTTTTTCCCAGTCAGTGAGCGGGCAAAGGTCTCTTTGATCAGTCCCACGACTGGCGCACTTTCAACCGACGCCAAAAAGGCGGAACGTCGTGTCAGACGGGCATAGAGCGTGTTAAGTGCCAGCAGACGCCCCACATCCGCCGCCGTCAACGCCCCCCATCCCGCCTGCATGCCCTGTTCATACTCCATCATGAAAGTATCGGTGATCTGAAACGCGGCCAGAAGCGGTCCATGCAGCACCGGCCATCCGCCTCGCGAAACCTCGATCGTGCTGGGCGCCAGGGTCCAGTATGGATTCTTCAGGACGCCCCCGAATGACGTCATGAGTTCTGCCATTTCAGAATTAGGATGGAAGTCCGCAAGCGCCTGAGACATAGCATTCGTCGCAAGCCGGACCGTCTCCGCAGTTTCGACGGGTTTGAACGGGTTCTGCGGCAACGTTGTAGCGGGCGTTACGGGAACATCACAGGACGGGAATGCCGCGCCTGCGACAGCTTTTGCCGTATCGAGGGTCCGCTGATCCGTATCGGCAATAACCGTAAAAACTGAAACCGACGGACATCCGGCAGCAACAAGCCCACTCCGACGCCAGAACGCCCCGTCATCCTGTCCCACAATGCTGACGACATCCCGTCCATGCCGCGTCAGTTGTCCGGGACCATCCTCCCATTCAGGCCAGCGGCGTTCCGTCAGCGACGGACTGGAAACTCCGGGCAGGATCGGAGCGCGGATTCCATGTCGCATGACAACGACTTCCGCCAGAATCCTCTCCTGTGCCTGCGCCAGAACCGGGGCCCCAACGGCCCCAAGACTGAAGAACAGGACGAAAATCCTGAAAAAATGCCATGCCACGCCACACCTCATTCAGAAACCCATCGTTAAGCCAAGCACACCGGCAAAACCACCGCCAACGAAACGGGTGATGCACGCCCTCTGCTTTGGCCCCACGATTGCAGTTGCCATTTTTTGCATTGGTCGTCACACCCGAAAGACACTCGCCTTGCCTACTTTGATAAGCTTGGACTGGATCTGCGTATGCTTTGTAAAATCGAGATCCTGCAGACGATATTCCTAAAGACAGGTTTGCAGTGAAATAGGTAGTCGCTTTCGTCCTTCATGAAGGTCGGGCCCTTTCAGGCCCGGGCGGTGAGGGACAGTTTTCTCAGAACTAAAAACCCGAGGAAGCAGACGACGCTTGCATAGATAGCGAGCAGAAGAAACGGCGTTAGGCCCTGAAGATGGGCGATCAGTTGGCCCAACACCAGCGGACCAGCCACACCACCCGCGAGAGCCGCGCAGACAATCATTGGACCGGTTTTTCGACTCTTTCCCATCAGAGCAGAACCGAAGACGAAGAAATTCGGAAAAATGCTGCCGATGAAAAAGCCCGACAATGGATAGGTGACGGTCGGCAGAATTTCGCTCGATGCCAGATACAGCAGGATGGCTCCCCCCGCGAAACCCGCAACAATCATCGGAGCCGCCGGAAGGCGATGTCCGACGAAGCTGAGCGCGATCCGACCGCTCAGGAAAAATACGAAAAACAGCGACAGGGCATTGGCGGCGACCACGTCAGAGAAGTTACCGTTCACGAGGATTGAAGGTCCCAGACCGATCAGACAGGCCTCGATAGCCGTGCCGGACGCACCCACAAACAGAGCTGCAAGCGAGGGACGAAAGGCTGGGGCGTCGTCCACCAGCGTCTCATGCGTTCCGGACTGGGACGGGAAACGGAACGCCAGCAGGAACGGGACGGCCAGACCTGCGGTGAGGATGGCAAAACTGGTCGTTGAAGATCGTGACAGCGCCACGAAAACGAGCGGCGCGACGATTGCTCCGCCACCAAACAAAGCATTGACGAGGCTGACCATCGAGGGGCCCGCCTTGCCAAAACTCTCCAGCAGCCGGGAATTCACCAGTGCCAGGCTCGCCCCATATCCTGCGCCGAAGCCGAGCGCACCCAGCAGGGTCATCGGCCAGTTTAACTGTGCCGCCATCAGGCCCGAACCCGCCGTCAGCAGGCCGAAGGCGAGTTTTGTGAAGTCTCTCTGTCCGCAGAAAAAGAGCCCCAGAACGCCTGCGAGAGCGCCGACCCACTGCGCCGTGACCACCATGCTCGCCGAAGCAATGGAAAGTCCGAATATCTGACGGAATTCCGGGACGCACGGTCCCAGCAGAGATTGACCCGCCCCCATCAGGATGAAGGCGAGAACACTCCCGACGAAAAGCAGTTTGTTTCGTTCTATGGCCTCAAACATACCCGGTTACTTTCCCTGTTCGCCCCGATATTTCGCATGCTGTCCGGGCCTCGGGAGCCCTGCCCTACCGCCCTCTTCCGCCCGAAAAGGCGGTGGAGCAGCAGCCGGATTCGCATGTGATATTTCCGACGTTTTCATGTGCTAAATCTCGCACGCAATGTGATATGACATAGGTCATATGAATTTGACAATTGTAAATTCAGTGTGGTTTAGAAATGCGGACCAGCTAGGGGAGAAGTCTTCGTGGAAGATGCCGAAGAAAAAAAAACGGCCTGGTTTGCTCGCGAACGGGCTTGGTCTGGGCTGACAAAAAATACATCGCCGGAGGTGCTGATCCTGGGTGGTGGCGTCAACGGCGTCGGACTTCTGAGAGACCTGTCGCTCAACGGGGTTTCCACGGTGCTGATCGATACCGGGGATTTCTGCGCCGGTGCGAGCGGCGCTTCGAGCCGCATGGCGCATGGTGGCCTGCGCTATCTGGAGGGGCGCGAATTCAGTCTCGTGCGCGAATCCGCACGCGAGAGAAACATGCTCCTTCATGATGCATCCCATCTGGTGAAGCCGCTTGAAGTCGTGGTCCCGATCACGAACATCTTTCATGGTTTCCCTCAGGCGGCGCTGCGTTTTCTTGGACTTTCAAAAAAAGCGGGCGCCCTGAGTCTGGTTGCGATCGAGATGGCTCTCATGCTTTACGAACGCTTCGGGGCAGTGCGTCGGGCTCTGCCGCGCCATGGTGTCGCCTTGGCCAGGCGCGCGTTTCCCCCTGGCCTCCCGGCGTCGGTAAAATCCGTAGTGAACTACTACGACGGGCAGATCGTTATTCCGGAAAACCTGATCATGGAAATGATCGACGCCGCCATTGCGGTGCCCGGTGTGACGGCCGTCAATCATGTGACCTGGATATATGACAGCAGCGGAAGCTTCATCGTGACGGACAGCCAGTCCGGCGAGAAAGCCGTTCTGCGCCCGAAGACAATCGTGAATGCGACAGGATCCGCAATCGACAGGGTGAATGCCGCTCTTGGCACTCCCACCCAGGTCATTCGTGGCGTCAAGGGCGCGCATCTTGTTCTGCGTCACGACGCCCTGCACGAGCGGATGAACGGACGGGCCTTCTATTTCGATGATGGCAAAGGGCGGATGGTGATCTGTCTTCCGGTACAGGATGTGGTTCTGGTCGGCACGACGGAAGTCGAAGCATCCGATCCGAAGGACCACAGTGTCTCGGACGCCGAGATCGCCTATCTGCTGGGTGCGCTCAACACGCTGTTCGACGACCTGACCGTCAGCGAGGGTAATATCGTCTCGGTCACAAGCGGGATCAGACCGCTTCAGGCCAGCAGTGGAAGCGCCACGCAGGCCGCACGCGACCATGCTCTGGTTCGGACCGAAACCAGCGGGACGCCGGTGTGGTCTCTGGTTGGCGGTAAGTGGACGACGTTCCGCTCCTTCGCGGAAACGGCGGCCGATGCGATCCTGTCCCATCTGGACAGAACGCGCCGCGCCAGCACTGCGGATCGTCCCTATCCAGGGGCTGCGAAAGAGGACCCTGTATCGCTCGGCCGGATCACGAATCTGGCGCCCCGGCGTCTGGAAGAACTTCAGCGGCGCTATGGAGCGATCGCGTCCGATGTGGCGACGTTCTGCGCCGCACAGCCCGATGCCGCCATAGCGGATGCGCCCGGCTACTCCCGCCGCGAAGTGGAGTGGCTGACCCGCACCCGGATGCCCCTCACGCTGGAAGACATGGTGTTGCGCCGGATGAACATCGTCATGACCGGGCGTCTGACCCGTACTGCGCTGCACGACATCGCCAGCACGATGGCAGATCTCCTGGGACACGGTCCCGAATGGATTGAAACACAGGTTCAGAACTGCGCCGCGGATGACCGTATCCTGTGGCATGGAGGCAAGTCATGACATCGCACGATCAAGATCCTCTGGTGCTGGCGATCGATGCCGGTGGAACAGCCGTCAAGGTCAGTCTCTTTGACGCCCAGGGCCGGATTGTCCGCCTGCGCAATGCTGAAGTCACGACCCATCATTATCCCGATGGCCGTGTCGAGCGTGATCCGGATGCCTTCTGGCAGGCGACCGTGCATGCGATCCGTGACGTGCTTCAGGGCGAATGTGCAAAGCGCGTCAGGGGCGTCGGCTGCACCGGTTTCGGCAATGGCGTGTTCGTGGTCGATGCCGAAGGGAAGCCGACACATCCTGGAATCGTCTCGGTCGATCATCGCGCACAGCCCGTCGCCGATCGTGTTATCAAAAACGGCAATCAGGCGACGCTGGGCGACATGAACGGTCATCGCCCCTGGGGAGGCCAGACGCTCATCCAGCTTGTGGGCCTGTCCGAAAACGTCCCATCCGTCATGGCGGAAACCCGCTGGGCTTTAGCGTGCAAGGACTTCATCCGGCTGCGTCTGACCGACGCCCCGCTGACCGATCCTTCGGATGCGAGTGGCGGCGGCCTGATGAATCTCCAGCGCAGGGACTATGCAACGGAGGCATTTTCCCTGCTTGGTCAGGCGGGACTTGTCGAAAAACTGCCCGAAATCGTCGGAAGCTCCGCCATTGCCGGACGGATCAGTGCCCGCGCAGCCGCCGAAACCGGACTGCCCGAAGGTTTGCCGGTTTCTGGCAGTATGATGGACGTTGCTTCCTGCGCACTGGGAGCCGGGGTGACGACGCCAGCCCACATGGTTCTGATCGCCGGAACCTGGGCCATCAACGCCATGGAAGTCAGCGAGACCGCGCCAAACCGCTATCCGCTGCTCAACATGCTGTACCGGGACAAGGCACGGCTGGTGGCGGAAGGCAGCCCGTCTTCCGCGGCAAATCTGGGCTGGTATCTCAAACATGCCATGGGAGACCGTCTACCCGTATCTGAAGCGCTCAAGATTGCGGAAACATGCCCGGTCGCCGACCAGCGCTGCTACTTCCTCCCCTATATTCACGGTCCCAAACCCTGGCAGGCCAGTTTCCTACGGCTGAGCGCCACGGATAATGACGCCTCCATGATCCGCGCGATCTGCGAGGGCGTTGCTTTCGAACACCGTCGTCATGCCGAAGCGCTGCTGCAATACGGAACCGGAGAATGGCCCGAAGCCATCCGGCTGACGGGTGGCGCGGCGCGCTCACCATTCTGGGCGCAAATTTTCGCGGATGCCTGCAACAAGCCTGTCGAAGTTGTGGATACGCCTGAAGTCGGCGCGCTCGGGGCCGCGATCTGCGCCGCTGTGGCAAGCGGACTTTATGACACGCTTGAAGAGGCTGCATCGAAAATGAGCCGCATTTCCTGCCGCCTCGAACCCATTCCGGAGCATGTCGCCATTCTTGAGGACAGGTATCGCGAGTTCTCGCGTCTCGATCGCGGGATCAAGGCGCTCCTGTCCGCCTCGGCCTGAATCCCTTTTCACAACCCTGACACACAGGACAACACGTCATGACGACCAGTCCCGATTATCGAAACACGCGTTTTTGGGAAAAACTCTCCCGCATCCGGGCCGGGCAGTACCGGACGGGCGATTTCATGATTGCCGACGCCAAGGATGTGGATGTTGCAGGCGGTGTGCCTTCGATGGGCCGCTGTCGCGATGAAGCGACCGGAGCCAGCGGGCGCCTGCGCACAAGGCCGGAGTTTCTCGATCAGGTTCGTGAGCTGATCCGGCAGGACGTACTGGACATCATGCTCTCGTCCACCGCCACGATCGAACAGCTTACGGACGAGGGTGTATTCGACGGCACGAAGGTTCTCTCCGCCTTCCGCGGCAATGAGGCGACCGATGCCTGGGTCGGTATCCGGGGGGGGCGGTACCGCGATTTTCCGCCACGTCCGTACCGGGGTGCGGCGCTGGAGTTCGCCCGCGCCCCGCTGTGTCTTTACTCCATCACCTATATCAACGACGCGGAACACGATGCGTCATCGCTCGAAACCTATGCCCGCTTTCGTGCGGAGGCCCGGGCGAACGACAAGATGCATTTTCTTGAAGTGTTCAATCCGAACGTCGAGACGGGCATCGCGGAGGACCAGATCGGCTTCTTCATCAATGACTGCGTGATCCGGACCCTGGCCTCCCTCACCCGCCGCGAGCGCCCCGAATTCCTCAAGGTGGCCTATAACGGCCCGGCCTCTCTGGAAGAACTCGCAGGGCACGACCCGTCCATGGTGATCGGCGTTCTGGGTGGTGGCAGCGGCACCCATCGCGACACCTTCGAACTCCTGTCCCAGGCCGAGCGGTACGGCGCACGGCTCGCTCTTTTTGGGCGCAAAATCAACGGCTCGGAAGACCAGTGCGCCATGATCCGATGGATGAGACGGGTGGTCGATCGGGATGTAAGCGCAGAGGAAGCCGTACGTGGCTATCACGGCGACCTTCAGAAGCAGGGCCTCGTTCCTGACCGCAGCCTTGAAAAGGACCTGCAGATCACCGACAGTATCCTGAAGAAGGCCGCAATCTAGAGCCGGAATACGGGAAGGTGGAATGCTGAGAGACACGGGACCATCAGACAGGGTTATTGCTGAGACCGCGTGGCTCTATTACGTCAAGAACCTGACACAGGGAGAGATCGCCGCAAAGATGGGCCTCTCCCGCCCCACCGTCATCAGTTACATCAAGCAGGCGAAAGCCCGCGAAATCGTCTGTGTCAGGCTCTCCGGCGAGCATTTCCGCCTGAACGCCATGGCGGATGCCCTGACGGAGCGCTTCAGGCTCGAAAGCGCCCATGTCATCCCCGTCGAAGGTCTTTCAGAGGACGGGAGCCTGCTCGAAGTCTGTCAGGCGGCCGCGCATGTGTTGCTGGAATTCGTCAGTCCCGGCGACCAGCTTGGTGTGAGCTGGGGCAAGACACTGAGTTTCATTTCCGATTACGTACCTTACTGGCCAATCGAAAACCTGACCGTTCGACAGCTCATCGGCTCGATGGCCAATCCCCTTCTTCCCACGTCGGAACGCTGTTCCATTGAAATCGCAAACCGCGTCGGAGCGCTCTGCATCAACCTCAACGCCCCTGCGATCTGCAGTTCGGTTCTACTGGCGGATCTTCTGAAGGCCGAGCCCATCGTCCAAGACCAGCTCGAAATGCTCAAACAGTGCAATAAGGCGATCTATACCGTCAGTCCCGCCACGCCTGACAGTCACGTCACGCATTTCAAGATCGCCTCGCAGCGGGACATCGAAAACTACATGGAGCGTGGAGCGGCAGGGATTATTGCCGGGCGTTTCATAGACGCGCAGGGAGAGCCCGTCCTTGGCGAAATCGACACCCGCCTGATCGGCGCAGATCACGCCACCCTGCGTCAGATGGACGGCATGCTGGTTGTTTCAGGCCAGCACAAACTGGCAGCAACACGCGCCGCCCTGCGCGGCGGCTTCGCGCAGAAACTGGTCGTGGATGCGGACCTCGCCCAGTCTCTCCTCGACACCTGAGCGAAAAAAAACACCTCTCAGGAAGCTGCTTTCGAAAACGACGCGCATTGTCCGCCTGCGGATCCAAGAACTTCGTCATCGCGCATGACGATATTGCCGCGCACAACAGTCATGACCGGCCAGCCATTGCAGTCATGACCGTCAAACGGCGTCCATCCGCACGGTGAGACGATCCAGTCCGTCGTAATGGTACGCTGCGCGCCCATGTCCACGATCGTGAAGTCGGCATCATAACCCGGCAGAATATGGCCTTTGTTTCGCAGTCCATAGACCCGTGCTGGCCCTGCCGCCATGAGCTGGACCATCTGCTCCAGCGACAATCGGCCGGAAGAAACATGATCGAGCATGACCGGGACAAGGGTCTGCACCCCGGTCAATCCCGCAGCGGTCGCCGGCCAGGGACGCAGCTTCGCTTCCAGTGGATGGGGAGCATGATCCGAGCCGATGCAATCGACACGCCCTTCGCGGACTGCTTTCCAGATGGCCTCGTGGTGGAAACTGTCGCGGATCGGCGGGTTCATCACCGCAAGACCACCCAGCCGGTCATAGATATCCGGCCCGACATGCGTCAGATGATTGACGAGAATTTCCGTCGTCACGAGATGACGGTAGGCTTTGAGATATTCCAGTTCCTCCGCCGTGGAGACATGCAGGATATGAATCGGACGCCCCGTGGCGGCGGCAAGCGCAGTCAGGCGCCGTGTACCGAGGAACGCACATTCCACGTCATGCCATTCGGCATGCATATGATGCGGATCGCCCTCCTCGTACATCGCACGGCGCTTCTGCAGACGGTCATGATCTTCTGAATGAAAACAGATGCGACGGGAGCCGTGCCGCATGATGCGCTCGACGCTTTCGTCATCATCCACCAGCATGTCGCCACGGGATGACCCCAGGAACAGCTTGATGGCACAGACCGCATCATGGGTCTCGAGCGTTTCAAGTTCGAGCGCATTGCGTTTCGTCGCACCAATATAGAGCCCGACATCACACCAGATCTGCCCCCGCATCGAAGCGATCTTCTTCGTCAACGTCGGCAGGTTGATCACGGGCTCGGCGGTATTGGGCATATCGAACAGCGTGGTGATGCCGCCCAGAATGGCGCCGCGCGTCCCGTCGCTGAAATTTTCGACAGTGGGATCGCCCGGGTCTCTCAGATGGACATGCGGGTCGATCAGCCCGGGAAGGACCATCAGGTTCCGGCAGTCCACCTCACGGTCCGCCGTTGCCGTCCGCAAATCCCCCAGACCACTGATCCTGCCGTCCCGACACCCGATATCAGCAGCATGATGGCCTTCGGGTGTAACGATGATCCCGCCACGCAGTAACAAATCGTAATGCATGCCGGTCTCCCTTACAGCAGGTAGCTGGTATCCGTCCGGTCCACCATGCGCAGGCAGGCATCCCAGGCCATCTTTTCAATGTGCAGCTGCTTGGGCGTTACGGCCTGTCGGCCCATCCGGTTCTGGATATCCAGCGGCGGCGTAACCAGCTTTGGATTGCCGGCCAGAGCGGCAACCTGAATTTCGCAGGCCCGTTCAAGATTATAGATCCGGTTCAAAGCCTCCGCAGCGTTTTCACCAACAGCGATCAGCCCGTGATTCCGAAGGATCAGAACCTTGTTGTCCGCGAGATCGGCAACGAGACGGCCCCGCTCCTCATGCGACAGCACGAAACCTTCGAACTCGTGGTAGCCGACAGCCCCGTCGAACATCATGGCCTGCTGGCTGATAGGCAGCAGACCATGCTTCTGCGCGGACACGGCGGCACCGGCACGCGTGTGGGTGTGAATGACGAAGCCAATATCGGGCATCGCCTCATGGATCGCACTGTGAATGTTGCAGCCTGCATCATTGATGTCCGCGTCCCGGTATTCGGGGAACGGAACGCCTGCCTCGTCGATTTCGATCAGATTAGAGGCTGTGACTTCATCGAACAGAAGATTGTAGCGATTGATCAGCAGCGCCCCGTCGCGGTTCTTAATCCGGGCGGAAGCATGGGTATGGATCAGATCCGTCATCCGAAAATGGGCAAGAATACGGAAAATCGCCGCCAGTTCCTGTCGGACGGTCAGACCCGTCGATATTTCGGACGCTGAGTTCTGGGTCATGGTAGTGGTCCTGTTTTCTGTAACGGCCCGATATCGTTCCTGATATACAACATTTATTATCGGGCCGCATGTGGAGAAAAACCCTGTAGCCTCAAAGAGAAGCGGAGAAAGAGAACATCGCCGTAAATCCGGCTCCAATAATATAGAGCGGCGCAGACCCCGCAATCGTGGCTCCATTCATGGCGCGCACGGATTTTGCATTGAACTGGGTGCTATAGATCCCTGACAGGTAATGGTTGTTCGTCAGGTTGACAAGATTGAGCTGGATCTTGGGCGCCTTGACCGGACCGATTTTCGGCAGACGATAACCCAGCGTCATGTCGACCGTCTTAAAACCTGGAAGCTTTTCGTCGTTCGTAAACGTCGAATACTGGCTTGAGGCATAATGCATCTGGATATTGCCGAAAATCCGGCTGTCATTATAATTCACTCCCAGATTAGCGGTCCAGGTCGGGGAACCAGTCGCCGTATTACCCGCAGTCCGCAAATAGGTTCCATTGGTCGGAATATTGTTGTCGATCGTCGCATGCAAATACTCACCAGATGCGAAGATAGAGAAATGATGAAAAGGCGTTGTCCCGACGGAAACATCAGCACCACGGCTCGTCTGTCCACCCGCATTGACATACTGCGTGACCAGTCCCGCGTTCTGGACAACAACCGTCTGCACCTGACGATTGGTAAAATTGTAGTTGAACAATGTGAGCTGTGCGTTAATCAGTTTTCCGTTGTAACGATATCCCAGTTCTTCGATGATAGACGTCTCGATCTTCTGGTCACGTGACGCGCGCCCGGTGATCTTGCCCGTGCTGGCACTGACGGAGTCTGCGATCTGACTTGGATCCGGAACGCGGGAATTCACACCCGCATCCATAAAGATCTCGTGCTCGCTGTTGAAATCGTAACGCGCACCCACGCTAGGCATTGGCGCCGTCTGATTGTTATTGATGTTGTAGGTGACGCCCGGAATTCGGTTGAAGTTCTGCGCGCGATAGAACAGATATTTGAAGCCGGCCTCGATCGAAAGTCGGTGGTTCATGTAGGACGCGCGATCCCCAAGAAAGATCTGGTTTGTCTGGATACGGTTGAGTACATCGGAAAAGTTATAGAGCTTGCCGTTCGGAAGATAGACGGCCGACGACCTGCTGCCCCACAAGCTCTTCGGACTTCCCGATGAATCCAGATAGTTGAACTGCCCGGCCTGGGACTGTTCGGTAAATCCGTACCAGTCCCCGAAGATCAGGCGATGATGCGTGCCGATCTTCCATTCGAGCTTCGCATTGATGCCCGAGCGCTCGAACAGTGCAGGGGCATTGGAATACAGCAGCGCCGAATTTGCGGTCGAGCCGTTGCCAGTTTCAAGCTGGAGTCCGGAAATCTTTTCCGTTCCCTGATAAGCTGAAGAGGCCGACAGGTTCATGGCGCCCGGGATGGCGGCTTCCGCCCAGTACAGATAAGGATCAACGTCCAACACGAGATTGCGCGACAGAACAAAATGCTGGTTCAGTGTCGCAAACATCCCCTGATAGACGTTCTGGTGCAGCTTGTAGTAATTCGTGTCGCCCGGAGTGAACGTACTGGTATAGTTATAGTTCTTTCCATACGTATTCCACGCCGACATACTGGGTGGACGCTCGAGCTGGAAGTTCAGCTTGGTCCATTCCACAGCAAGAGTCGTCTGGTGACCGCCCTGCCAGTCCTTGATGAATTTCGCGTCCACATGCTCGCGCCAGTTATGGCCTGGACCACGCCAGTCATCGCCCACAAAATTGGAATAGGATACGAATCCGCGTAGACCGGTATTGCCGATATCGCCCGTATCAATACGACCATAGACCTGCCGCGTATCATGCGCGCCATAAGTAACGTTCGTCGTAGCCCCAAGCTTGTGCTCGGGATTGTGGAGCGCCATGCGGATCGTACCCGCGGCACCATTGGAGCCGGGAAGATCAAAACTTGTCGATCCCGGACTCAGCCGCACTTCCTCAAGGTTCAGCGCATCGACTGCTTCTTGGGGATAGAACGTACCGTCATTGGTGATCGGCGAATTCTCATACAGCCAGATGATTTCATTGTTATTCAAACCACGGACCGTGATGTTGCCCGGCTCAATACCGTAGGGATCCTGCGTGGCCACGACCGCACCAGGCTGCATCGCCATCAACTGTTCCGGATTGGCCGTTGCGGGCTGTGTCTCGATGAACGCGCGCGTTGTCGCGACGGAGGAGCGAATATCTTTCGTCATGGACAAAAGACCGCCGCCGCTTTGACGGTGCGTCCGGACTGCAATGGCCTCAATCTCACCTTTCGCATCCACACTGCCAGGCGCCTTGTGAGCACTTCCTCCCCGACGGGGCTTTGCAGCTTTGGTCTGGGGGTGCGTGGCTGGACTGGGCACCGACGCAAGGTGTGTTTTTCTGCTTTCCGCCGCGTATGCGACGCTTCCCGTTCCACAGATAAGCCCAGTCGTAGACAGAAGCAGTATTCGTGCAGCTGACCAGTGTCTCATCGCTCTGCTCCCTTATCCGATAATCGCGTTTTACTGTGACAGTCCCGCCTCCCGGCCCGGATGTCGTGCAGCAATATTGGATCACGCGAAAATGTTTCCGTTTCGTGATGATATAAGCATCCGAATATTTGAGGCGGCAACAAATTGGTTATCAGCAGATCAGCGCCGCTATATCCTTCGGTGATAGAGAAAGCATAAAAACCCTCAGAAAGAACGATAAATTCCTTATTTAACAGAGAGTTATATTTATATTCTCTAATATATGCCTTGTCTGAATTTAGCGGTTTCAGTCCGATTCAGGTTTGATTAGGGTAATTTTCGGCAAGCGGAAGGACCGTTTTCGAATTCAGTTCGGATTCGAATCTATAAATGCCAGTTTCAGAAGTTTTCCGACAGGAACCAGCGGGTTCTCTGCATCTTCCCGACGCCCGTTATGCGGAGCACAGATTTTATGGAGCGTGATATGTTGCTTGTCAGGGGTGGTCACGTCATCATCGATACCGCAACGATCCTGAAGGACGCGGCAATCCGTATCGAAGACGGCACGGTAAAGGAATTTGGGCCGTGGCCAGAAATGCAGGCGAAATATCCTGCTGCCGAGGTGTTGGGGGATGGCATCTCTCTCGTCATGCCCGGCCTCATTGACGCCCATTCGCATGGACGTGGACTGTCTCCCATCCAGAAGGGCGTCCTCTACGATTACCTTGAGAACGCTTTTCTGGACTGGTCGGCGATGGTCTACCTGCCAAACGACCTCTGCTCTGCGCTGTCCGCCGTCCGCCATCTGCGGGGCGGTTGCACCACGATCCACCACACCGGCTGGAACGATGAGGGGCCCAAAGCGCTGGAACAGGCCCGGGCCGCCATCAACAGCTATCGCGAAACGGGCATCCGCCTCGCCTATTCCCCTGCCGTGCGGGACAGAAACCGGTTCTGCATCGACGAAGGGGACTTTCTCGACACGCTGCCGCCGGACCTGCACGATTTCGTCCTCCCCATGACGCGATATGACGCCCGGGCCATCGCAAACGGCTATCTGGACCTGTTCGAAACCCTGCATCGCGAGGAAGACTCGCCCATGAGCCGGGTCCTGCACGGTCCGTCCTGGGCTCATGGTTCGACAGACGCGTTCTTCACCCGCATCCGCGACAGTGCCAACGCCCATGGGGGCACGCCCATCCATATCCATACGCTCCAGACACCGCATCAGCGCGCCTGGAGCATCAAGACATTCGGCTGTTCCCTCGTTGAACATCTGGATCGTATCGGGCTCCTTGGACCCAACACGACACTGGGACATGCTGTCTGGCTATCGGAAAAAGACATTGATCTCATTGCCGAACGCGGCGCGAGCACAACCCATCACGCTTCGTGCAACCTGCATGTCCGCAACGGGATTTCACCGGTCTGGTACATGATGCGCAAGGGCATCAATGTCGCTCTGGGCATCGATGACAAATCCCTGAACGATGACGATGACGTGCTGATGGAGCTGCGAATGTCGGCCATGCTGTCGCGCGTTCCGGGCTTCGACCTTGCCGACATGCCGCCGCTGACTTCGGCGCAGATCCTGTCGATGGGTACGACAAATGCTGCCCGGACACTGGGCTTCGCGCCCGACCACGGCACGCTTCAGGTCGGGGCTCCGGCTGATCTGGCCATCATGGATACCGCGTCCATGCTTCATGATCCCTGGACTTCAGACAACCTTTCCATCCCGGATCTGCTGCTCTGGCGCGGCAAGGGACAGGATGTCCGCGACGTGGTCGTCAACGGACGCATCGTCATCCGGGACCGTCAGTTCCAGACCATCGATGTGGAAGGTCTGTACCGGGAAATCCGCAGCTACGTGAAGCATAACGAGACGAAAGCCGCCACACCGGAGCGTGTTGCAGCCCTCGCCAGACTGCGTCCATATTTTCACGACTGGCATCGCAAAATGCTGGACCATCTCGATATTTCCCAACCGTTCTATCTCGTCAACGGACGCTGCTGACCGCCGCACGACCGGTCGTCCCTTCAATGCTGAGGAAAATCATGATGCACCGCCGCTCCCTGCTGACCGGAATGCTCACAACGGCAGGGCTGTCCCTGCTTGGTAAAGCGCAGGCCTCCACCATGGACGGAGTGCGCCAGCAGGGCTTCATGCGCATTGCGACCACCGGAGCCAATGCGCCCTACAGTTTTCTTGACGCCGACGGAGAGCTGAGCGGCTTCGACATCGACTGGTCGCGTCTGATCTGCAAGGGACTGGGCGTGGAGGCCCGTTTTTCCTATCTGTCCTGGCCCGGCATTCTCCCCGGACTGATGGCCGGACAGTATGACTCCGTCATGAGCGCAGTTCGCGTCACACCCGAACGCAAGGAAAATTTCGTCTTTTCAGCCCCCTACGCGACCGATTCCGCTGCCGTAATCGTCCGGACCGACAATACGACCATTCATGAAGTCGAGGATCTTCATGGCCTGACGGTCGGTGTCGCCTCGGGCAGCATTCTGGAGGATGTCGCTCACGCACAGGGCAAACCAGGCACGCTACGCTCCTATCCCGGGCTGCCGGACATCATCATGGATGTCATGTCCGGCCGACTGGACGCAGGCATTGTCGGGCGTGGAGGCGCACAATATGCCATTAAGGCGCAGCAGGTTCCGCTCAAACTCGTCGGACGCTCGATCGACCCTCATCCTCTTGCGATGATCCTGCCTCCGGGTTCGGAAACGCTCGCGGCCACCATTTCGGACCAGATCCGCGCCAGGCAGGCGGACGGTCAGGCCAAATCGCTGTTCGACCATTGGTTCGGAGCCTGAAATTCATGGTGAACTGGCACTTTGTCGTCCACATCATGCCGCGTCTGCTCCGGGCGTGCGGTGTCACGCTTGAAATCAGCATGGCGGCACTGCTCATGGCGACCTGCCTCGGACTTGGGATCGCGCTCGGCCGCCTTTCCTCGATCCGGGCCGTCTCGCTTGCGGCATGGGGCTATGTCTGGATTCTTCGCGGCACCCCGCTCCTGCTCCAGCTTTTCGCGGTCTATTACGCCGTCCCCCGGACCGGATTCCGGCTCGATCCGTGGAGCGCGGGCATCCTGACCCTTGGACTGAATTCAGCAGCCTATTTCTCGGAAATTTTCCGTGCCGCGATCCAGTCCATCCCCGCGGGGCAGGCCGAAGCCGCAGCCGCAGTGGGCCTCGCACCCCTGCAGATCCTACGCCGCATCATCCTGCCACAGGCCCTCCGGCCCGCCCTGCCCCCATTCGTCGGACAGGCGATCACGCTCATCAAGAATTCCTCACTGGTCTCGGTCATTGCCGTCCCGGATCTGATGCTGACTGCACAGAGCATCTATTCCGTAACCTTCCGGGTGACGGAAGTGATGGTTGCGACCGGAATTCTCTATCTGGCGATCACAACGGTTCTTCAGATCGCTCAGGCGTGGATCGAACGCCGCCTCAGCTATTACACGGTGCGCTGACATGACCGTCGTCTCCTTTAAAAACGTCTCCAAATCCTTTGGAGCCCGTCAGGTCCTGACCGACATCACCTTCGATGTCCCACAGGGCCAGGTCGTCTCCCTGATCGGGCCGTCGGGCGCAGGAAAATCCACCCTTCTGCGTTGCGTCAACCAGCTCGACCGCCATACGTCCGGCAACATTTCGGTGGCTGGGCAGCAGATTTCCCCGTCCTGCCGGCAGCGCGACCTCATGCGGTTGCGACGCCATGTCGGTATGGTTTTCCAGTCGTTCAACCTGTGGCCGCATCTCTCCGCAATCGGCAATGTGATGGAAGGCCCCATGACGGTTCTGCGCAGACCACGGGGGCAGGCACGCGAACAGGCCGAGGCGCTTCTGGAACAGGTCGGGCTTTCCGCCCATCTGGACAAATATCCTGGGCAGCTCTCTGGCGGACAGCAGCAGCGCGTCGCCATCGCACGCGCCCTAGCCATGGAGCCGGAAGTCATGCTGTTCGATGAGGCGACAAGCGCCCTCGACCCCGAAATGGTGCAGGAAGTGCTGGGTGTGATGGAGAAACTGGCAGGCAGCGGCATGACCATGCTGATCGTGACACATGAAATGGCCTTCGCCCGACGCATCGGCCATCGCGTGCTTTTCATGGTGGACGGACAGATCGTGGAAGACGAAGAACCTGCAAGTTTCTTCGCCTCTCCCGCGACAGAGCGCGGACGCGCGTTCCTCTCACGGGCCCTCCCCGCATGAGCCGCATCGAATCCGTTGAAGGGCTGGCCTTCCGTCTTCCCGCAGCTCTGACCGGTCAGGCGCGCGACGAAGAGTGTTTTCTCCTGCGCATCGTGACCGAAGACGGCCTGACGGGCTGGGGAGAGGCCCATGGCAGTCCCTATCTGTCCCGCGCCGTGGTGAATGCGCCCAAAACCCATGTTACCGCTCAGGGTCTGCGGGGCATCCTGTCCGGCGCGGATGCTAAGGACATCCGCGCCCTGCGGCGGCGCATGGAAAAGGAAACCCAGTGGATCGGCCGTGACGGCGTCGTCATGCAGGCCATCGCCGCAGCAGAACTGGCATTGTGGGATCTGGCAGGACAGCGCGCAGGACTGCCGGTAAGCCGCCTTCTGTCCCCCGAGGCCCGTTCGTCTATTGCCTGTTACGCCAGTGACAAGGTCGCCGCCACACCGGAGCGCACCGCCCTGCGCATCCGCGCCGAGCGGGAAGCAGGTTTTCGTGCTCACAAGCTGGGGTGGCCTCCGTTCGGAGCCAGCGAGGAAAGTGACGTCGCCTTTCTTGAAGCGGCCCGCACTGTGGCTCCGGACGCCACATTGATGGTCGACGCCGCGCAGGCTTATACGCTCGACGAAGCGATCTCCCGTGCAAAGGCGTTCAAACCGTTCCGTCTCGCCTGGATCGAAGAGCCACTGGACAGGGACGATCTGGAGGGCCAGAAGACCCTGCGGGCGCGCAGTGTCGTCCCAATCGCTTCCGGGGAAGGAGAGTGCAGCCTTATCGGCCTGCGCCGTATCGCGCCACTTGTGGATATTCTCCAGCCGGACATCACGCGATGCGGCCTGATCGCAGCCTGTGATATTGCCCCGCAGGTGCCGGAAGTCTGTAGCCACTCCTTTACCACACCGCTGAACATCGCCATGCACGCTCACTGGCTCGCGGCCATGCCCAATGCACTGTTTCTGGAATGGCCGATGTCCAAGGCCGCGCTCTGGTCACCCTATTTCCTCGGCGCCCTTGCGCCGGAGGACGGACAGGTTGGCCTTCCACAAACCCCGGGCTGGGGCATCCGCCCGGATCTGGACGCACTGGCACCCTTTATCATGCCAGCAGAGGGCTGAAACGCGACACGGGAGAGCTCAACAGGCTCTCCCGTCTGCACCGGCAAGGGGATCAGGCCTCGCGGGCGTACCGGATACAGGCCTGCGCGAGCGCTCTCGTAGAGTCCACATAGGACAGAATATCGCTGATGGCGTCACGTAGCAGGGGCAGTTCCGTACAGCCAAGGATAACCGCATCCGCCCCGCGCGCCCTGAGCCGTTGGACGACCTCCCGGACCGGACCGACCGCCGGAGACGGGTCGCCGCCCTTTACAAAACGGATCACGTCATTGATGAGCGCCTGCTCTTCCATGTTCGGAATCAGGCATTCAAACCCCGCCTGTTGCAGACGCTGGAGGTAAAATCCGGACGTGATGGTGCCCGCAGTTGCCATGAGGGCCACGGTTTTCACATCCTGCCCCTCCCGCCGCAACCGGCAGAGATCCTCGCATACGGCGTCTGCGATATGCAGCACCGGGATCGCCAGAACAGAGGCAATATCAGAATGGAAATGATGGGCCGTATTGCAGGGAATGACGAGCGCCGTCGCCCCGGCCTTCTGGAGCTTCAGCGCATGATCCTGCAACTTTGGCAGCGGCGACGGTGCACCGGCATCCAGAATGGATGTACTGCGATCGGGGATGACAGGATCGGAGAAAATCAGGAGCGGGATATGCTCCTGATCAACCCGTGCCGACGTATTGGCAATGACCTGCCCCATGAAATCCGCCGTTGCCGCCGGCCCCATTCCACCCAGAACGCCGATCAGCTTACCGGCCGGAACCACGACACTGTCCCTGCCTGAGGATGATGCGCCCGATGGCGGCGCAAACGGCCGACCCCACCGGATCGATGACGCGCACTCCAAGACGCTCTTCCAGGGGTTCCCGGAAATGCGACATGCTGGCACAGCCCGTCAGGATGATATCCGCCCCGCGCGCCAGAAGGCCCTGTCCGGCTTCCACCATCCGGTCGAGAAGCTCCGGCGATGTTGCTTCGACGGCGTTCGAGGCGATGCCCTGACTTCCTACATAGCGCTCCGCAACGCCCATCATGCGGATCTTGCGTCTCTGCCGGTACGTAGACAGGATCGAAAGCGAAATGATCCCGAACTGGTCGGCTTCCGTCAGCGCCTGAAGGATCGCATTTTCACCGCAGCCGAGAATGATCTTTTCGGGGAAAGTTTCCCGGACACCGGCCAGACCTGGATCGCTGAAACAGGCAATGACATAAGCGTCCGCCTCGTTTTCTTCGACAATGCGCCGAACCATGGGGGCAATATCGTCAGCATCGCGCTGATAGGACACCCCCGGAGGCGCACCAGGTGTTCCGCACACGTCAATCCGGACGGATGACAGTCCGCGAAAATGCTCAAGTTCACGGTCGATTGCGGCAGTCACCAAATCCGATGAATTCGGATTGATGACCAGTATTCTGGTAGTGTCCGTCATAAGCCCCCCACAGACAGAAGAAATCCGGACAGATTTTATTTTCGGATAATCGCGCCGACCTGTTCGGTAATTGGCCCGTACCATTGAGGACGGCGATGCGCTTCGAAGTTGAACATCTTGGACTTGCCCTGGAAACACTGGTCCATGTCACAGTCAGCCGCTACGACCTCGTCTCCGAGTGTGGCGGCCTCAGCGACGATCTGCCCGTCCGGATCGACGATGCATGATCCACCGATCAGACCCGAACCGTCCTCATCGCCCGCTTTGGCAACGGCGACGCTCCAGCACGCATTCATGTAGGAATTGGACTGCGCAACGAGCTGAGCATGAAATGTCCGCAGGGCCGCGCTTTCCGTATCGCCGCCATTCGGGTCGTAAGCTGCCGAATTATAGCCGACGCAGAGCAGTTCCATCCCCTGCAACGCCAGACAGCGCCAGGCTTCCGGCCAGCGGCGGTCATTGCAGATCAGCATTCCGATGATGGCGTCTTTCAGTGCCGGACCTGAATGGATGACTGGAAAGCCCATGTCTCCATATTCGAAATAACGCTTCTCAAGCTGCTGATAAACTGCGCCGGGACGCGGTTCGACCGAGCCCGGAAGATGGATCTTGCGGTATTTCCCCATGATCTGGCCTTGCGGGCCAACGAGAACGGAGGTGTTGAAGCGCTGCCCTTCCGGCGTCAGTTCCGCATATCCGAGATAAAACGAAACGCCCAGTTCCCGCGCCCGGTCGAACAGGGGCTGGACATTGGGATTAGGCATTGACTGTTCGAAATAATCCTCGAGTTCC
This sequence comes from Gluconobacter kanchanaburiensis NBRC 103587, assembly GCF_007988905.1. Lineage (GTDB taxonomy): Bacteria > Pseudomonadota > Alphaproteobacteria > Acetobacterales > Acetobacteraceae > Gluconobacter > Gluconobacter kanchanaburiensis. The sequence continues at coordinate 63,165 of NZ_BJVA01000008.1, read as the reverse complement.
TGACCTTCCAGAAGCCAGCGCGGGAAAAATGTCGTCAGCGCCAGTTCCGGGAACACCACCAGTTCGGCACCCTGCTGCGCCGACTGTTCCAGAAGCGTTATGAGCCGGGCAAGTGTGTCAGCCCTCGAATCCGTACGCTGTGTTGGCCCCATCTGGGCGGCAGCAATTCTGATAATGCGGCTCATTGTTTTCTCGAATCTGTATTGGTGGAGAACAGTATTGTGTCTCTTTCTGACCTGTCTTGAGGTTATGGAAATTCCGGAAGCGGATCAATTAAAGGCCTATAACGATTGAATGGCCTCTATTTGAATTACTTATACGGACGCGCCAGGACTGAAATGGGGGATCGCTTCAAGCAGGCTGGCTGTATAGTCGCTCTGCGGCGCACGGAAGATATCATCGCACCGACCGGCTTCCACAATTCGCCCCCTGCGCAGGATGATCGCACGGTCGCACAGCATGCGCACGACATGCAGGTCATGGCTGACGAACAGATAGGACATGCCCCGCTCCCGTCTCAGACGTTCCAGCAATGCGAGAACCTCGGCCTGCACCAGCACATCAAGAGCCGCCGTCGGCTCATCAAGGATCAGCAGGTCAGGCGAGACGATGATCGCCCGCGCAATGCCCACGCGGGCGCACTGCCCGCCGGACATCTGATGCGGATAACGCTCCAGCATTTCCTCCGACAGTCCGACCGAACACGCGGTTCGCACGACAAGCGCACGCAGCGCCTCCCCATCTGGCACCGGCCCCATCCGCAGGAGCGGATCGACGATGGAACGATAGGCGGTATAACGCGGATTGAGACTGCCCGCGGCATCCTGAAACACGAACTGGATCTGCCGTCGCTGTGACGCCCGATAGAAGGCTTCCGCAGGAATGGTACTGATCGGCGTGCCATTGAACAGGATTTCTCCCCCCTCCGGATCCACCAGACGACTGACCAGACGTGAAATCGTGCTCTTGCCGGAACCGGATTCTCCAATTAGCCCCAGACATTCACCAGGCCGGATGACGAAAGAGACGTCATCCACGGCCCGGAATCCGTTCTGGTATTCCTTCACCATACTGCGGACTTCCAGCAGAGGCACAGGTTCTGCGGCCTGCCGTGCCACGGTAGCTTCCGGGGCTTCCAGAAGCGATGTCGCGGTTGGACAGGCCGCCACAAGCTGACGCGTGTAGTCGTTGCGCGGAGAGCGGAAAAGCGCTTCCGGCGTCCCGCGTTCCACGATTTTCCCATGGCGCATAACCGCCACGTCATCGCTGTACTGCGCCGCCATTCCCAGATCATGCGTCACGAGAATCATGCCCATGTCCCGCTCCCGCGTCAGGCGCAGCAGAAGGTCCATCGCCGCCTTTTGCGTTAGCACGTCCAGCCCGGTTGTCGGCTCGTCCGCAATGATCAGATCCGGCGAACACGCCACAGCCATGGCAATCACGATGCGCTGACACAGCCCGCCCGAAAGCTGGTGCGGGTAGGCGTTCAGGCAGCGTGTAGCGTCCGTAATGCTCACCTGATGCATCAGTTCGGTCAGCCGAGCCTGCAACCCTGCGCGATCCACTTTTCCATGCGCACGGATAACGTCCGAGAGCTGGTCCCGTATACGGCGCGTCGGATTGAGCGCCGCACGCGGGTTTTGGAACACCATGGCGATGCCCGCTCCCCGCAAACTGCGGGGAACATGCCCGGTGATCTCCTCTCCGCGAAAGCGGATACTCCCGCCCGTCACAGTGGCCTGTCGGGGCAGCAGACCCATTGTGGTCAGGCCGGTCACCGACTTGCCGGACCCGCTTTCACCTACGAGCGCCAGAACTTTCCCGCGTTCCACGGACAGGGATACGCCGTGAAGCACATCCTTGTGCGTCCGGTCGGACACGAAACTGACCCGCAGATCACGGATACTCAGGAGAGGTTTGGTCATGAGCGCGTCCTCGGATCGAGCAGGTCCCGCAAGCCATCGCCCAGAAGATTGAAACACAGGATGGTCACCATCAGCATTCCGCCGGGAAACACGACCAGCCACCAACGCCCCGAAGACATGAAATGCGCCCCGTTGGCCACCATGACACCCCATTCCGGGGTCGGGACCGGGATACCGAGCCCCAGAAAGGATAGGCCGGCCGCATTGAGAATGGCCCAGCCCAGATTGAGGGACGCCTGCACCACAATGGTCGGCAAGATGTTCGGCAGCAGGAACATCAGGACAACACGTGTGGGGGATGTTCCGCTGACATGCGCGGCCTCGACCCAGCCCAGATTGCGCCGCGCCGCAACCTCGCTGCGCGCAATGCGGATGTAGAACGGGAAGTTGATGATTGCCGTGGCGTAAATCAGGTTCGCAATCGAGTTCCCGAGAACGGCCACAAGTGCCATGGCCATAACGAACAGCGGAAACGCCGTCAGCACATCCACGATGCGCCCGGTGACACGGTCCAGCCAGCCTCCCTGATAGCCGCAGAAACACCCGACCGTCACACCGGCCACAAGCGAAATCGCCACGGCAGATACGGCGATCGACAGGTCAAGCCGGGCCGCGGCAAGGATCCTGCTGAAAACGTCACGCCCCAGTTCGTCCGTTCCGAACCAGTGGAGCCTGTCGGGTGGCAGCAGAGCATGCGGCACGTCCGACGCAAGGGGATCATAGGGAGAAATCAGGGGAGCCAGAAGAGCGAGCAGAACGATGGCGGAAAGGCCCGCAAAAGCCAGTGCGGCCACAGGCTGACGACGGACGAAACGTCCGATATCGGGACGACGGAAACGCGTCATGAAATCTGTCATGGTCATTCCACGCTCACCCGCGGGTCCAGAACGCCCAGCAACAGGTCGATCACCAGATTGACCAGAATGAAAAGGCAGGCCATCAGCAGGATAAATCCCTGCACCGGGGCATAATCAGAGGACACCAGCGCATCGAGCGCATAGGACGCCACGCCGGGCCAGGAGAAGATTTTCTCCACCAGAACATTCGCCCCCATCATGGTCGAGAACACGATCCCGACCGTCGTCAGGACGGGCATCAGCGCATTGCGCAGCGTATAGACGATCATGATCCGCCAGGTCGGCAGTCCCATGGCCCGCGCGGTCCGGATGTAGTCCGCTCCCAGAACCGAAATGACGGCCGCCCGCGTCATGCGGGTCAGCGGTGCGATAACGAACAGGGCCATTGTCAGCGCTGGCAGGACAAGCTGTCCGGCAGCCTCGTGCCAGGCCGTCCAGTCCCCTGCGAGCGCACTGTCGATCAGCAGAAGACCGCTCACGCGCGGCGGCTGGGGCAGGAAAATATTGATCCGCCCCGTCGGATCGGGGGCGACGCCGAGCCAGTAATAGAAGACGTAAACCAGCAGAATGCCCGAGACGAATGGTGGAATACAGAAGCACGCCGAGCAGAATGCCCGCACGCACTGGTCGTATATCGAACCAGACCACCAGGCAGATGTCAGACCCAACGGCAGGGAAATCAGCAGACTGAACGCCAGCGCCGTCAGCGTCAGTTCCAGCGAGGCAGGCAATCGATCATGCATGTCCTGCGCCACGGACTGGCCGGTCGTAAGGGAGCGCCCCAGATCGCCCGTCGCGAGATTTTCCAGATAGTGCAGAAACTGCACGAGCATCGGCGCATCCAGACCCATCCTATGACGCAGTTCCTGGATTTCGGCCTGACCCGCATTCGGACCCGATGCGAAATAGACCGCCGGATCACCGGGGAGGACCCGCATCATGATGAAGGTAAAGAGAATAACGCAGAAAAGCGCGGGAAGCGCCGCTCCCAGACGAAGCCCGATCCGGCGCAACAGAGGCGGGAAAAGAGGTTTTTCCGTGGACATGGTCAGCTCCTGGCCAGGGTACGGAAATCAACCTGACGGTAATACTGGTAGATAAAGCCCGTCAGGTCAGGAACGGTGACGGCATCCATGTTGGGCTGCCACAGCAGAATCAGCGGCACCTGATCGACCAGAAGCTCCAGCATGGCCTGACATTCCGCGACATAGGCCGCTTCATCCGTTTCGAAACGGGCTTTTTCCACGAGTTGCACCATGCGCGGACTGTTCCAGTTGGAAAAATTCCAGCGCTGGTCCCGCGTGAAGTAAAGGTAGAAGAAATAATAGGCATGCTCGATCCAGCCCGCAGCGGTGTCGGTGTAGAAATCGAGCTGTCTGCGGGCCTGCATGGTGTTGAACTGCGCGTCGGGAAGCTTGTCGATCCGCACCGTGATGCCGATATGGCCGAGCGCTTCCTGAATAAGCGCCGCCATGGGCTCGGCTGTCGTGGTCTGGCTGGTGGCGTAGGAAAACGTCGTCTGAAAGCCATCGGGATGGCCGGCCTGCGCCAGCAGCTCTCTGGCCTTGCGAATATTCTGTGCGAAAGGCAACGGCTGCGGGAAATCCGGCGCCGGAGCGTGCCCGGACCAGTCCGCGCCATAAAGCGGTCTGCCACGACCGAAAATGCTGGCAGCGAACAGGTCCTGATAGGGTATGGCGAGGGCAATGGCGCGCCGCACCAGAACATTGTCGAAGGGGGCGCTCTGCGTGTTGAAAGCAAGATGCGTGAAGCAGTTGCTCTGCACGATGGAATCGATACGAACCTTTCCCCGCCGGGACAGCGCCATAATGTCATAGGCTTCGAGGTCGATAACGATGTCTGCATCACCGCGTTCGATCAGTCCGGCCCGGGTTGTGGCTTCAGGAACGGTCTGGCTGATGATCCTCTCGAAAAACGGTCTGTTTCCGCCATGCCAGTCTTCATGACGGTCGAGCGTGACATTGACGCCCGGCCGGAATGCCCCCACGCGATATGCCCCTCCAGCAGCCGTATTGTGCTGAAGCCATTGCTGTGCCCAAGGGTCGTCGGACGTCGCGTGCTGACGGGCCAGACGGCTGTTAACCATGATGGCATAGGGCATGGCGAGATTGGCCATCGCCAGCCGGTCAGGTTTAGGAAGGGAAATCTCGAGGGTCCGCTCCCCCGCGACCCGGAACTGTTCAGCACTGCTCATGGAGCCGCTGCTGAACTGGGGGCGGGCAAGCGAATTGGCCGACACGCAGCGATCGAGCGACCATTTGATGTCCTCGGCCGTCACGGGCGTCCCGTCGTGCCATACCGCATTGTCACGTAGATGCAGGGTCAGCGTCCTCTGGTCAGGACTGACATCGCATGATTCCGCGAGTTCGCCTTTCAGAGCCTGCGGATCGAAGGTTGAGAAATCCCCGATAGAACGGCTGCCGAACGTCATGAGGCGGTCATAGACGCTCATGCTCAGGCCAAAGGACTCCCGTGTTGAACCGAGCATCGTGGGATCGAGCGTGTTGACGGCGCCACCGGTAACGTGACGGAGCGTTTCCCGGCGGGACTGGGCCAGAGCAGCGCCTGGCGACGCAAACCCCAGAGAGATGCCTCCCCCGAGGGTCGTGCTCAGGAACGTCCGGCGGCTGACAGCATATCCGGCCACCGGCTCAGGCGTCTTGCTTCATTAGGGAAAGCGTCATCGGATGACCCTCGGGCCAGCGCAGTTCGGCCTGCCGGATGTCATAGCTCCTCAGATCCTGCCAGTAAGCTTCCACATCATCGCGGAACAGTCCTCCCGTAATGCCGGAGACCAGTTTGGGCACCGAAAACTTCATGGCGTTGATGGAGGAGCCCGATGGCCCGAAACTCATTGTTGCAGCGATAGAGAACAGGTGAATGTTCCGCAACCAGGGCGTCTGACCAGGAACACGTTCCTGAAGCGTGTAATCATTGCCCAGATAGGGAAAGGCCGAAAGGCGGTTATTCTGCTCGTCCGGCGCCGGGGTGAAGCGGTCTTCCCAGCGCGCGATGTTTCCCGCGGCGCGGGCGAGTTCGGGTCTCTGGGCGGGGTTGTGTTCGATCCCGGTGGCACAGATCACATAATCGGCCTCCAAAGGTCCCTTCGCCGTCTCCAGAACGACCCTGTCTCCCTCCATCCGCGCACCGGACCAGCCGGCTGCGGTATGGAGGCGGAAATTCATGTGCTTTGCGCAACGGTCCCATGTGGGCTGCGGAAACCCTTCACGCAGACCGAGGATATAGTTCATGAAACGCCATTTCCACACATCGTCGAGCTCGGAAAAATGCTTCAGGAATCCCGTAAATGTCAGCCAGAGATAGGGCTGGACAAGCTGTGGTTCCGCCCGGCGACAGAAGAGATGCACCTCCCCTGCCCCCGCCTCGAGCGCCGTTGCGGCATTATCGAACGCCGAAGCCCCTGCGCCGAGAATGGCGACACGCTTTCCACGCAGGGCCGCAAAATCGATACCTTCCGCCGTATGGGCGCGCACCTGGGGGGGAAGCGCCTCGACAAAACCGGGCATGGACCAGCGGCCGAGACTCTCCTGCCCCGTGGCCAGAACCACCTTGCGGGCATAACGGCGTACAGGCTCGCCCCCCATCATGGACAGCACGACGCACAGCCCACCCTCGCAGGGTTCAATGTCCAGAACGGTCGTATCATTCTGGACCGGGATTCCGACCGCATCGCGCAGCCAAAGCAGATAGTCCACCCAGTCCTGCTTCGTGATCAGATGAAGCGCGGTCCAGCTTTCCGGGCCGAATTTCGCCTCGTGCCAGCTCTGATAGGTCAGAGACGGAATATCGAGATCCGGGCCGGTAAAGTCTTTCGGACTGCGGAGCGTATGCATCCGCGCATAGCTCAGCCACGGCCCTTCCAGACCGCGCGGCGCCTGATCGACGACCAGAATGTTGCGCACCTCGTCCCGCATCAGGCCAAACGCCGCCGCAAGGCCGCTCTGCCCGCCTCCCACGATCAGGACATCGAGCATCGTCCCGCCAGACGGCGCGTCGTGCGCGAATGTCCAGGGACGTCGCGGATGGGAGATACGATCAAGATCGTCACGGACACGCAATGTCAGGTCGGCAAGGGCGCGGTCTGCGTGCGGAAGAGCGTGGGATGTCATCGGGGGCCTGCCTGTCGTCTGGGATGTCGTTTACAGGAGAAAACGAAAAGCGGCTCAGGTGAACCTGTTTTGCAATTCTGCCCGATTGTAAATCATCGGGTGCTATAACTTTAACCAATACCATATCGAAATAAAGTGTCAGATCGTGATTGCCTCGCACATGCCCTTCCAAAGCAGCCTGTCGACAAGGCTGTGAAAGCTGTTCCACAGTCATCCGCACAGGGTTGCAAAGGAGGATATCCATGGATCTGGGCCTGAACGGAAAGACCGCACTCGTACTGGGAGCGAGCCGCGGACTTGGCCGCGCGATCGCCGCAGGGCTCTGTGCGGAGGGTGCCACCGTGCTGGCAGCCGCGCGCCATCCATCCGACATCGAAGCCTGGCGCGCGGATCTTCCCCCGGACCAACAGACCCAGCTAACTGCCTTCCATGCGGACCTTGCGGACCGTGCCTCGATCGTCGCCCTGGCGGAGCGGGTCGTAAGGGACGGGGGCGTGGACATTCTCGTCAACAACAGCGGCGGCCCCCCCCCTGGCGCAATCAGCACATTTTCCGACGAGGACTGGATCGCCCATTTCACGGTCATGGCCAGCCGCTTCTTCCTGCTGGCCTCGCATCTCGTTCCGGGAATGCGGGAGCGTAAGTGGGGGCGCGTGCTGACGGTCGGATCTTCCGGCATCATGCAGCCCATTGCGGGCCTCGGCCTGTCCAATGGAATCCGGGGCGCAATCGCCGGATGGTCCAAAACGCTCAGCAACGAGGTCGCAGCAGATGGCGTAACGGTCAACATGCTCATTCCCGGACGCATCCATACCGATCGCCTCGACCAGCTTGACGGGGCCGCCGCACAGCGGGACGGACTGACCCGCGACGACGTCGCCCGACGCTCCCTCCGGGATATTCCTGCCGCCCGTTACGGACGACCTGAAGAGTTTGCAGATGCGGCGGTTTTCCTCGCCAGCGAACGCGCCTCCTACATTACCGGCAGCCAGCTTCGCGTTGATGGCGGCATGATCCGGAGCGTATGATGTCTCCTAATCCCTCCTCCCTGCTCGACGCCGAAGATTTTCGCAGGGCGGCGCGCCGTTACCTGCCGCGGGTCCTGTTCGACTACATGGACAGGGGCAGCGAGCAGGAGACCGCCCTGCGACAGGGACGCGCGGCGCTGGACCGGCTGCGGATCGTCCCCTCCGTTCTCAACGACGTGAACACCCTCGATCTGTCCTGCACCGTGTTGGGCAAGACGCTCCCCACGCCACTGATCGTAGCGCCCACAGCCATCGCGGGCATGATCCGTCCGGGCGGAGAAGCCAGGATCGCGACGGCAGCGGCCCGGTCCGGTATTCCGGTCTGTCTGGCGACGCAGTCCATCGTTCCCATCGAAACCGTGGTTCGGGCCGCCCCGGGAAACGTATGGTTCCAGCTCTATGTCTGGCGGGACCGGCGCAAAATGCTGGACCTTGTGGCCCGTGTGAAGGCAGCGGGCGTGGAGACGCTCGTCGTCACCGTCGACACCGCCGTCCAGCCCCTGCGGCATTATAACCGCCGCAATGGTTTCAGCATGGGCTTCCGCGCGACGCCACGCTCCCTGCTCGATATCGCCACACACCCCATATGGACATGGCTTGCGCTCCTGCGCCCCCTGCTGCACGGACGTGGCATTCCCGGTTTTCCGCATTATCCGGAGGACCTCCGTCCGACGGTCCTGAAACCCGTACAGGATCCGTCGGTCCGACTGGCCCATGACGTGACATGGAGCGATATCGAACATCTGCGCACGGTCTGGAAAGGAAAACTCGTCATCAAGGGGCTGCTGTCGGTCGAAGACGTCGTGCGCGCCAGACGCCTCGGAGCGGATGGCATCGTTGTCTCGACGCATGGAGGGCGCAATCTGGACTCCGCTCCTCCCATCGTCGACGTGCTGCCCGGTCTGGTGGCGGAGTCAGGCAATATGACCGTTATTGCCGACAGCGGCATCCGCCAGGGAAGCGACGTCTTCAAGCTTCTGGCGCTCGGCGCAGACGCGGTCATGATCGGCCGCCTGCCCCTCTACGGCCTCGCTGCAGAGGGAACCCGGGGAGTGGAACGTGTCCTGACGATGCTTCTGGAAGAACTGCGAGTCACAATGGGGCTGAGCGGACAGGCATCCCTGTCCGGACTCGGGCCGGAAAACCTTCTGCAGAGCACATTTCCGGACTGATCGGGAAAAGCCCGCTTTGGACGCCGCTATCACCTTGAAAAGGAGCAATCCGGACCGCTTCTCTGGACATCTGGGCCGATCCAAGTTTTCCTGCCCGAACGGCACGCCCCGAGCGGGCGTTAACGCGTTACAGCCGTCCATCGACGTCTCTACCCCGACGGCAAGTGCAAGGATCTTGAAGCAATGGCCCATATCAGTCCTCTGGCCGGAAAAACCCTTTCCCCGTCGCAGCTTACAGACATCCCCGCCCTGATCGCGGCCTATTATGACCGCAAGCCCGACCCGTCGATCGTCACACAGCGCGTTTCGTTCGGCACCTCCGGCCACCGGGGCTCGTCGCTCCATACCAGCTTCAACGAGAACCATATCCTTGCCATCTGCGAAGCCATCTGCCGCCATCGCAAGGCCGAAGGTATCGACGGCCCGCTCTTCATCGGTATGGACAGCCATGCCCTTTCGGGGCCGGCACAGAAATCCGCCATCGAGGTGTTCGCAGCCCACGGAATCGACACCCGGATCGATGAAAACGGCGGCTACACCCCAACTCCCGTCATCTCCCACGCCATCCTGACCTATAACAAAGGCCGCACGACAGGTCTGGCCGATGGCGTGGTTATCACCCCGTCGCATAACCCGCCTTCAGATGGCGGCTTCAAGTACAATCCGACCAATGGCGGCCCGGCTGACACCGCCATTACCAAGGCCATTCAGGACATGGCCAACGACTTCCTCGCCAACGATCTGAAGGACGTCAAACGTCTGCCTTTCGAACAGGCGAAGGCGGAAGCCTGCATCAGGGGCTACGATTTCATCACCCCCTATGTGAACGATCTGGACTCCGTCATCGACATGAAGGCGATCCGCGATGCGGGCGTGAAAATCGGAATCGACCCGCTGGGCGGTGCGGCTGTGGCGTACTGGAAGCCCATTATCGACCGCTATGGCCTCAATGCCACCGTCGTCAGCGACGTGGTGGACCCCACCTTCTCCTTCATGACCGCCGACTGGGACGGGCAGATCCGCATGGACTGCTCCTCCCCCTACGCCATGGCGCGGTTGATCGAAATGGGAGACCGCTTCGACGTCGCTTTCGCCAATGACACCGACGCCGACCGTCACGGCATCGTCGCCATGCCCGACGGGCTGATGAACCCCAACCATTATCTTGCTGTGGCGATTTCCTACCTGTTCCGGAACCGTCCGGACTGGAGTCCGGAGCTCGGTGTTGGCAAGACGCTCGTCAGCAGCGGGCTGATTGACCGCGTGGCGAAAGACATGGGCCGCAAGCTTGTTGAGGTTCCGGTCGGGCTGAAATGGTTCGTGCCGGGACTAATGGACGGCTCGCTGGGTTTCGGCGGAGAGGAAAGCGCGGGCGCGACCTTCCTGCGTCGGGACGGCACCGTCTGGACCACGGACAAGGACGGCCTCATCCTCGGCCTGCTGGCGGCTGAAATCACGGCCAAGACCGGCAAGAACCCCAGCGCACATTATCACGACATCATCACGCGCCTGGGTACGCCCTATTACGAGCGTATCGACGCCGCAGCCAATCCGGAACAGAAAGCGAAGCTCAGCAAGCTCACGCCCGAGCAGTTCCCACTGGAGACGCTGGCTGGCGACAAAATCATCAACAAGCTGACCCGCGCTCCGGGCAATGACGCACCGATCGGCGGTCTGAAGGTCGTGACTGAAAACGGATGGTTCGCCGCCCGTCCGTCCGGCACGGAAGACGTTTACAAGATCTACGCGGAGAGCTTCATCAGTCAGGAGCACCTGCGCGCGATCCAGCAGGAAGCACAGGACGCGATCTCCAGGGTCTTTGCCGCCTGATCACAATATTACCCCGGGACATAGGCATATGTCCCGGGTCTGGCCGCCTGATATCGCGTCTGCAGCTTTACAGACCGGCGACTCCCTTTTTTACGATCCTGAAAACCTGTCTGACGCTCCCTGAGCCACAATTCGACCTTCACATGCGACGAGAAAATTCCGCATGGCTGAAGAGACAGATTTTCTGCGTATTTTCACTCTCCCTGCCCATCCCAGCACCCCGCGGGCACATTGTTCGGCCGGTCAGCCTCACATCCATGTGATGTCCGCGCTCTGGTCATCAGCCAGGATTTGGATAATACCAATTTCTGGCACCCGGTGTCATTTTTTTGAAAAAATCTGTCTTCCGACAGTCTATCTGTTTTCAATCCGGATAAAGGATAAAATGGATGTTAAATATATACCGGAATTCTATGGAATTACCATGCGAAGCCTATGATATTTTTATCCACTCTATTCAATCCGGTAGTATGTTTACTTTCCTATTTTTTATGAAATCCAGAAACAGTACCGCTTACGCCCGGACGCCCCGCGCCCTATCGCCTTCTTTTAATCGGTAACGAGGTAAAAATGGCCTACGCAACGACAAATCCCCTTACAGGCGAAGTCCTCAAGACCTTCCCTAACGCAACGGATGAAGACGTCCAGGCGGCCCTCTCCGAAGCCCACGCAGCTTTCGAAAGCTGGCGCGACACTCCCTTTGCCGAACGGGCAAAGATCATGAATGCCGCCGCAGCGATCCTGCGCCGCGATATCGACAAATACGCCCGCCTCGGCACGCTGGAAATGGGCAAACTGTTTACAGAGTCGAAACTGGAGATCATCCTCTCCGCCGAAATCTTCGAATATTATGCCAAATACGCAGAAGAACTGCTGAAGCCCGAGACACTTCCGGTCGCCAGTCCGGCAGAAGGCAAGGCCACGCTGGTTCACGAACCTCTCGGCATCGTCCTGGCCATCGAGCCCTGGAACTTCCCATTCTATCAGGTCGTCCGCATCATCGCTCCGCAGCTTTCAGCCGGTAACGCGGTTCTACTCAAACATGCGTCCAACCTGCCGCAGTGTGCCGCCATCTGCGAGGACCTCATGAACGAAGCCGGACTGCCCAAGGGGCTGTTCCGCAACCTCTATCTTGCCCGGCCCCATACGGAAATGATCCTCAACGATCCCCGCGTTTGCGGCGTGGCGCTAACGGGCTCCGAAGGGGCTGGCGTCATCATCGCGGGAACGGCCGGCAAGGCGCTCAAGAAAGCCACAATGGAACTCGGCGGCGCGGATGCCTTCATCGTGCTCGACGACGCCGACGTGGAAAAAGCCGCAAAATGGGCCGTCATGGGACGTCACTGGAACGCCGGTCAGGTCTGCGTTTCCGCCAAACGCATCATCGTGGCCGATGCGGTCTATGATCAATTCCTCGACCTCTACAAGAAGGGCGTCGCCGCACTGAAAGCCGGTGATCCAATGGACCCATCCACCACCCTTGCTCCGCTCTGCTCGCAGGGTGCGGCGGATGATCTGCGCAAACAGGTCGAGGAAGCCAAGAAACACGGTGCCAAGGTCGAGGCCATCGGCGCTCCGGTCCCGGAAAAGGGCTCCTTCTTCCAGCCCCTGCTGATGACGGGACTGGACGCACAGAACGAGGCCCGTCACTGGGAGTTCTTCGGCCCCGTTACCCAGCTCTATCGTGCCAAGGACGAGGCCGACGCCATCCGCATCGCAAACGACTCTCCCTATGGTCTGGGTGGAGCGGTCTTCACGAAAGACGAGAGCCGCGGTGCACAGGTCGCCGCAAAGATCCGCACTGGCATGGTCTATATCAACCACCCCCTGATCCCGAAGGCCGATCTTCCCTTTGGTGGCATCGCACGCTCCGGCTACGGCCGCGAACTGGTGGGGCTCGGGATCAAGGAGTTCGTCAACCACAAGCTCATCAATATCGTGGATATCGACGCTCCGATCTGACGACACCAGGAAGGAGCCCGGAAGAGCATTTCCGGGTTCCTCCTGTCAGAAACATCACGTTCATTTGAGTTCTTTACTGAATTCAGAAAAGAACTCATCACTATCTACCACAGTCACCTGAATATGATTTTCGGAATATCCGGAATACCCATAACAGTCTGTGCGAAATCCTGCGTGCTTTCCTCCTGTTTACTACCGAACAACGGGGCAAACATGCCTTTCCTCGTGTCTTTTTCTGTTGCCCACCCCCTGAACGGAGGCCTGGAAACCGATGGCGTCTCGATCTGAAATCCTCATTGTCGGTGGCGGCGTTGCCGGTCTGTCCCTTGCCACCCGTCTTGGAAAATCCATGGGAAAAACCGGAAAGGCGCGCATCACGCTGATCGACAAAAGCTTTTCCCACGTCTGGAAACCGATGCTGCACTGCTTTGCTTCCGGCACGCTCAGCAACGAAAACGACAGGGTCAATTTCATCTCGCAGGCCAGCGGGCACCATTTCGAGTTCTGGCCGGGAGAAGTCGCCTCCATAGACCGCGCCTGCCGTGAAGTCGTCCTCAGTCCGCTTCTGGAGGCGGACGGGACAGTCATTCTGGAAAGCCGGCGCATGAAATACGACACGATCGTGATCGCGATCGGAAGCTGCGCCAACGATTTCGGCACGCCTGGCGTCAAGGAACACTGTCTGTCCATCGACAATCTCGTAGAAGCCAACGCATTCAACGAAAAATTCCGCAGGGAACTGCTCCGGGCATTCGCCAACAATTCGGAGCTGGACATCGCCATTGTCGGCGGAGGCGCCACCGGCGTCCAGCTTGCCGCAGAACTGCACAAGGCACTGGAAATCGTCGGCCCCTATAATCTGCACGCCTTCGGCAAGGCTCCTCCCAAGCTGCACGTCACGCTTCTCCAGTCAGGAGACCGCATTCTCCCCGCGTTTCCAGAATCTGTTTCCGCAGCAGCCCAGCAGGAGCTGGAACATATCGGCGTCACTGTGCGCACCGGCGCGCGCGTCGCGGGGGCCGACTCCCATGGCTTTACACTCAAAGACGGCTCGTATGTTCCCGCGAAGCTCCGTGTATGGGCGGCAGGCGTCAAGGCACCCGACGTAACCACGGCCTATGGCGGCCTGACGATCAACCGGACGGGGCAGATCCTCGTCAATCCGAACCTCTCCTCCATCGATGACGCGCGGATCTTCGCGATGGGAGACTGCTCATTCATCCAGAACGATCCCCTGCCCGCCACGGCCCAGGTAGCGCGTCAGCAGGCCCGGCATCTGGCGCGGTATCTGCCCGCCTGGATCGAACACGGACAAGAAGTTCCGAGCTGTATCTTCCACAACAAGGGCGCGATAGTCGCTTTGGGAAAATACAACGGATGGGCGGCCCTGCCCGGCGGAACCGTGTGGGGTGGAGGAATTTCGCACGGTTTTTCTGCACGGATGGCTCATCTCATGCTGTATCGTCAGCACCAGATCGAACTGTTCGGCTATTACCGAGGCATGATGTCCTTCTATTCCGACTGGGTCGAAACCTTCGTACGCCCCTCCGTCCGGCTGGACTGAGGGGAGGCATATCCAACTTCAGAAATCCGCGCGAACGCTGCCGAAGAACATCCGGGGCGCCCCGATCTGCATGGACTGGTCCGTCAGCGCGCCCGAGGCGATATCGGCCGGATTGCCATTCTGGCCCATCGTGGAAACATAACGTTTGTTCGTCAGGTTGGAGCCGTTGAACGCGACCGTCAGGTTCTTGATGGCCCCCAGAGAGCGGCTATATCGCTTCATGTTTCCAAAGCTGTACTGGATGCCCACATTCGTCAGCCAGTAACCGGGGCTTCTGACATCTCCCGTGTAGCTGTAATTGCGCGTGCCCGTGTAACTCCCGTCGGCATAGGCCGTCATGCCGCGCCATTCGTAAGACACACGTCCCTTGTACATAAAGCGCGGATAATTCACGACCTGCTGGCCCTTCGTCGCGTATACCGTGGCGCCGCTGACAAGGTTCTGGTCATAGACGCCATGGTTATAGCTGACGGAGTTGGTCAGCGCGAAACCCCGGAACGGCGTCAGCGTCAGGCCCGCATCCACGCCATTCATCGTCACGCCGCCCACATTCGAGACCGCCGAGATCGGGTTGACGACCGGCCCTTCCGTAATCTGTTGCAGACGGTTGTTGTAATTCGTCCGGTAGGCATAGACCGTCGCGGCGAGCAGCTTGCCCGTGTAGCGATAGCCGATCGCATAGGTCCAGGCCGTCTCGGGACGGATGGAGGATTTCGTGTCGTCATAAGCCGTCTGAGAGACAGCGAAGGGCGAATTTGAAAGCTTGTAGCCGGATTCCGCATAGGTCCGAGCGTTTTCCGAAATATCGAAATACAGCTCATGATCCTGCAGGAAGTGCCAGTCCGCACTGATATGCGGCAGGAACGGCTTGGCGACCGTCAGGCTCTCCCCGCTCGTGACGGCAGCCCCTGCGCCGTAATACTCCTGGTTCAGATACCCGTCGCCCACGTTGGTCGTGCTGAGCAGGGACTTGAAGCCGAAATGCAGGGCCAGGTTTGGCAGGACGTTATAGGTATCCTGCACGAAAGCCGTGAATGTGTTGGTGTTATAGTTCTGGTTAAAGATCTGGGCGAACGGATCGCGCCACTGGGTCAGCGGATCATGCACCTTTCCCTGAACCACGCCATTCACCACCGCCGGCTGCGCATAGGCGTTCATGGGCGACATATAGCTGTTGTTTTCGTACCAGACACCCGCACCGATATGATTGCGCGCGATATCGTAATGCAGTGCCGAGACGATGCCGAAACGCCTGATTTCCGGCTCCTTCATCAATTCACTGACTGGCGATCCCGTGGGCGACGGGAAATAGGGTGTTGCCCAGGATGTCTGGTTGCGTTCACCATGGCCATAGGCAGTGGTATTCCAGGTCAAACGCTCCGCCAGGCGCAGGTCGGCCTTGATGCCACCAAACGTATCGACCGTATTCGTGCTGCCATCATAATAGGCCGCATCCGTCGGATCATCGAGCGTTCCGACCTTGCCGGGATAGATCCCGTTCGCCGCATTCACAGCCGCGATATAGCCTGAATTTCTGCCGTTCTCATAGCTCGACAGACCATAACCCACACGACTGATGATCTGGGGTGAAATATCCGGATAAGTATTCTGGTGCAGGTCACTCCAGTCAAAAAATGCTGAAATCGAGCTGTCATGACCGATCGGCTGCACCAGCTTGGCGTTCACCTGCTGCATGAACTGCTCACCATAGCCCTTCCACATCCCACTATCGTTGCGCATGTAGGATGTGAAGAACTTCGTGCCGCTGGAATTCAGCTTCCCACTCTCGAAGCGCAGGAAGGTATGATAGGTGCTATAACTACCGAAACCCGCCGCAACCGTGCCGCCCATTTTATCGGACGGTGTCATTGAGACGTAGCTCAGCCCGCCCCCCAGATTATTGCTCGCCGCCATACTCTCCGCACCCGCCGACTGCGACACATCAATGCGCGCCACATTCTCCGACGAGATCGCCATGATCGGGTTAAGGCCGTTATAGTTCCGGTACGTCATCTCCCCGAGCGGCATACCGTCCAGCGTCATCCCGATTTCCTGCTGCTGGAAACCATGCATAAAAACCTGCGTGCTCCAGGTGTCCAGCCCCTGCCCATCCCCGGACTGGAACGTGATACCGGGAAGCTGCGCCATAACCTTCATCGGGTTGGTTCCGGCAGGCGCCTCCGCAAGCATCTTCTGACTGACCGTTTCCACCGCCCCCCGAGGCGGATGACGCGCCACAACGGCCACCGTCTCGGCGTCCCGACTGACATACGGCCCGCTTGCATGGTGCTTTTGCGGTACCGGAAGCGTGTGTCGCGGATGACGATCCGCATGAGGTGTGCCGGTGCGGTGCGTTCCCGCAGCCAGAACGACGGGCGAAAACCCGACTGAAAGCGCGGTCGTTACCGACAGCGCAACACGCAGAAAAGCGGACCGCATGTCCATAGATTCATTACCTGTTTTGCCGCTGGCAGCCCCAAGAAGAGCACAAGACTGCCATCAGATTTCATTCCGCAGTCAGACCCCGGACTGTCCGATCATCCGGGTTGCGGAACGGATACGACATTTTTCAGCAAAACGCATCATCTCCCGCACAGACACACAGAAAAACCGGTTCTGATCCCAACGCATCACAGTGAAGCCCGAGGACTAAATGCTAACTCCGCTTTCAGTCCTTCCGGCTTTCCCGGATCAGCCTGTGAATGAAGGCCAGTTTCTGGATCACTCCTTCCGTCAGGACGAACGGATAGAAATCAGGCAAGCCCATCGAGCGGTTGAGGCTGTTGACCGCATAAGTCAGAGGCAGCCAAGCCTGCATGATGTCCTCAAAACAGGCCTCCGTATACGGATCGCCAAGTTTTCCCCCTGATGCACGCCCGATACCCTTCACAATCGGGCTGACACTCACGCCGAATGCACAGGCGGTTTCAAGGGTGGAGACGATATGAAGGTAATGCGCCCAGGTTTCCGCGAAATCTTCCCATGGATGGGACGTCGCGTAGACGCTCACATGACTGTCCTGCCAGTTCTTTGGTGCCGGACTGGCATAATAGGTCTTCAGGGCCTGCTGGTAATCCGCCCGGTCGTCCCCAAACACTGTCCGGCAATCCTCCAGCCGCCCCGCGTCCCGCACTAGCAGGTTCCAGTAATAATGTCCGATCTCATGACGGAAATGCCCGAGGAGGGTGCGGTAATATTCCCCCATCTCGACGCGCATCCGCTCCCGGGTCGCATCATCCGCCTCACGCATGGCGAGCGTGATGACCCCATTGGAATGACCGGTCATCACGGGCGCCGAACCATCCGGCGCATCATCCAGAAAATCGAAGACCAGACCGTTCTCGGGATCTTCCCTGCGATCATGAATGGGCAGCTTCAGGCGCAGCAGCGTATAGAACAGACGATGCTTGGCGACTTCGATCTTGCGCCAGCGCTCCGGGTTTTCGGGAATCTGGAGGTTCGGAATCGTGCGGTTGAACCGGCAGGCGAAACAGAATGGCCGACCGCCGGGTTCCGGTACTGTCAGCCAGTTACAGACACCATATTCATGATTGGAGCAGTAAAGAACCTGTTCCTGCGCAACCGACGGCTCCAGCGGATGCCACAGACGCTCGCCCGCTGGATCGAGCGCCGTCAGTAGTGTCTGTTCCGGTAGATAACCGACCGGATGTCGGCATTGTTCGCAGACCGTATTTTCGAAAAAGAGAATCTGTCCGCAGGACTGGCACTCAAAGAGCTTCATGGGACCGCATTACACCGGCTTTCCCGATCAAGGCGAGTCCGGCACCACCCTGTGCAGTCCCCTGGTCGCTGCCCAGCGGTTCCACGCGCATCGTCACGTCCAGCGTCGAACGACACCTGTCGAGCAAACCTGACACCGGCGCCGCCTCCTCCGGACGCGCGGCGACAGCCAGCGGAATATGGTTCTGACCCACCATCCGTCCCGACGTCGTGTCGAAACCGACCCAGCCCTGTTCAGGGATCCATGCCTCGGCCCAGGCATGAAGCTCGCAGTCGAGCGCCCCTTCCGGGTCCGGCTGGATCAAATAGCCCGAAACGAAACGCGCAGGATGCCCCAGATGACGCAGGACCGTTACCAGCAGCCAGGCGCTGTCCCTGCATGAGCCGCTTGCCCGGTCCAGCGTCTCATCCGGCGTCCAGACTCCGGGCTCGAGACGGCGCTGATAGGTCAAACGCCGCGCCACTTCGCGGTTAAGCGCCATCAGGGCGGCAAACGTATTTTTCTGTCCCGCCGGACGCCAGGCTTCCACGAAACGCCTGACCTGCGTCCCGGCGCTGTCGATAGCGCCATAGGCCGTACAGAGTGGGCGTTCGAGCTGCACGCCGAACTTCAGGGCATTCTCCGGTATAGCCGCGAGATCGACTTCCATTTTCACGTAGACGTCGAAATGCGTCACCCGTTCGGTGACCTGGATTTCCGCCACGCGATTGCCGTAACGATCCTGCCGCCACAGAATGTCCGCGTCTTCCGGCGACACATCCAGCGCATATCCTCGAACGGAGCGAAGCTGCGTTACCGGGCAGAGGCGGATTGTCTGCCGCCCCAGATGCACGGGCCGATCATACTGGTATCGGGTCGCATGGCTCAGGACGACACGGGAGTTCATGGTCAGGAGGCCCTGCGCAAAATCGGTTCAGACATCTGCTGCCAGCCGCGCCATTTCCTCGCGTTTTTGGGGCCCATCCCGCTTCATCGGCCCGGGTCTCTGACATCAGTCGAAACGTTACCCTATCAGTCCTGCCAGGAACCGCAACAATTTCCACACCCCTTTTCGCGATACGGCTGAAGGGTAAATTTCACGCTTGGCAAACCGTCGAAATCTTGCTCCGTTAATAAAATATCGTAACGAAGCGCTGCCGCTGTCCGGACCTTCGGACAGCCGTCAAAGCGGACGGGAAACAGGGATGGTGAGGCAGACAATGAACAGGCCGGTTGCACAGTCCTCCCTTCCTTCATCCATACCTTCTCCTGCTGGTTCGGCTGCCCGGGCAGGTATGTTCGCCGCCTACGATACGCCTGATTTCTTCTGCGAACTGATGCGGCGGACGGATGAGATGCCAGCGTCTCTCAGGAGCGTCCGTGATCGTCTGGCCAGCTTCGATCTCGAAGAGCTCCGTCATCGCACCAGCACTGCCGAAGCCCAGCTCTATCGCCTCGGCATCACCTTCACCGTCTATTCCGACCGCGAGGCCATCGACCGTATCCTGCCGTTCGACATGATCCCCCGCGTCCTGACCGCCGCGGAATGGGACCATATTGATCGCGGCGTGCAACAGCGCGTCAGGGTGCTCAACCTGTTTCTACGAGACATCTACCACGAGCGCCATGTACTGCGGGACGGGATCATTCCGACCGATCTGGTGCTCGGGAATGCGAATTACTGCGAAGCGATGATCGGCGTCCGTGTGCCTGGGGACGTCTATGTCCACATCAACGGAACCGACCTGATCCGCGACAGCAGCGGGCGCTTCATGGTCCTTGAAGATAATGCCCGGACTCCGTCCGGCGTTTCATACGTCATCGAAAACCGGCACATGATGCTGCGGCTGATGCCCGATCTCGCCTCCGGAATGCCGCTGCGCTCGGTCGAGGAATACGGGCTGAAACTGCATCAGACGCTGTGCGACGTGGCCCCTGCGGGTGTCACCAATCCGCAGGTCGTGCTGTTTTCGCCCGGCATCTACAACTCCGCGTATTTCGAACATGTCTTTCTGGCCCGTGAAATGGGCGTGCCCCTCGTGGAAGGCCGGGATCTCATCGTCGAGAACCACCGCGTCTACATGCGGACGGTCGCAGGGCTGCGGCCGGTTCATGCGATCTACCGTCGCCTGAACGATGATTTTCTGGACCCGCTGGCATTCAACCCGGACAGCATGCTCGGCGTTCCGGGGCTTGTGGAGGCCTATCGGCGAGGTAACGTCACACTGGCCAACGCGCTCGGAACCGGGGTCGCAGATGACAAGGCGGTCTATGCCTATATGCCGCGTCTCATCCGTTATTATCTGGGTGAAGACCCCATTCTCGACAGCGTCCAGACCCATATCTGCGCGGAACCGGAAGGCCTTGCCTACACGCTGGCCAACATGGACAAACTCGTCATCAAACCCGTCGGCGAATCCGGTGGCTATGGCCTGCTGATCGGCTCTCAGGCCACGCAGACCGAACTGGACGAATTCCGCGTCAAACTGCTCGACGATCCGTCCAACTACATCAGCCAACCCGTCATTGATCTGTCCGTCTCGCCAACGCTTTGCCCCAACGGGGTGGAAGCCCGCCATGTGGACCTGCGCCCCTTTGCCCTGACCGGAAAAAGCACATGGGTTCTGCCCGGCGGCCTATCCCGCGTGGCGTTACGAAAGGGATCGCTGGTCGTCAATTCCTCCCAGGGCGGCGGCTCGAAAGACACATGGGTGATGGCGCGATGACACAGACCGGCTCTCATTTTCCCGCCATGCTCGCCAACCTCAACATGCTGCTGTCGCGCTATGGCGAGAGCATGATGTGGCTCGCCCGTTACATGGAGCGCATCGAGAATCTGGCCCGCCTGCTGGAAGTCACGGAAGCGTTCGTCCGCAACCCTGACGGCAGTCCGGGCTGGGACACGATCCTGCAGATCAATTCCGACGAAGAACGCTACGCCGCGATCTACCCGCTTCCCCCAACGGAAGAGAACATCCTCGCCTTCTACATTACCGAGAGCTCCAACCCGACCTCCATCCGCGCCATGGCCCATATGGTCCGCGAAAACGCCCGGTCGGCCCGTCCTCTGATTTCCACCGAAATGTGGATGCAGCTCAATGTCTTCACCCACAGCATGATGGAACTTTCCACGCCCGACATCCGCCGTAACGGCCTGTCGGGGCTGTGCAACCGGATCAAACAGGACTGTCAAAGCCATTTCGGAATTACCGAAGGCACGCTCTACCGCGATCAGGCCTGGTTGTTCTATCTGCTGGGAAAATATCTGGAGCGGTCCGACCAGATCACCCGCCTGATCGATATCCGCTATCATACGCTCCTCCCCAGCGGAGAAACCTCCGGCTCGCAGATGGACATCACGCAGTGGGGGTCCGTCCTGCGCTCGGCCGCCGCATATCATGCTTTCCGGCGCCTTCAGCCGGTCACAACCACACCGGCCAATGTCGTGGGTTTCCTGCTAAAGAACGAAGGCTTTCCCCGCTCCTTGATGCTCAACCTACGACAGGTGGACAGTACGCTTTCCGCCCTCTCGACCCATTACAATCTTCGCCATCAGTGCAGTCCGCTTCAGGAGCGAATCATCAATCTGCGCGCGACCCTTGAGGACCAGACGGCGGAAGAGATCATCTCCCGCGGGCTGCATGAATACATGACCTATATTCAAGATGAACTGGCAGCCCTGCAGGAAGAGGTTTCAGTTGCGTTCTGGCCCGTGACCCCGTTCACGATCCGTGAGGATGCTCCCGCCCTACAATAGCGCCCGTATGGTCCGTTGCGGGGGCAACGGGAGCAAGCCACAGGGGAACGCCCGCGTCGCGCAGAAGATCCGCAAGCTGTGGGTCAAGGCCGTCATCAGTGATGACGACGTCAAATTCTGCCAGGGTGGCGAACCTGCACATCGCGGTCCTGCCGAACTTCCCGCTATCCACCAGAAGAACCCGGCGGTCCGCGGTTTCCATCAGGGCCCGTTTGACCCGGGTGACATCTTCCGACTGGTGAAAAGCCGTCAGCCCGTCGATCGCGGCAGCCGAGACGAACGCCGTATCGATCCGCATGGAGTGGATCGCCTGCTCGCAGATCATGCCGACAAAAGCATCAAAAGCTGGAAGGTAGTGGCCACCAAGCCCGACAAATGTGATCGTCTCGGATTGCCCCAGATGTAACCCAAGACCCAGACTATTGGTTACAATCGCAAGCGGCGCGATATCGGTCAGAGATGTCCCCACACACCGGGCAGTCGTCGAGTCATCGAAAGCCAATGTCTCGCCCGGGCTGATCAGTGATGTAGCCAAGGCTGCGATCGCGGTTTTCCGGGCTACGGCCTGCCGGGAGCGGTACGTCACACTTGCTGCAACGCCCAGCCCCGGAAGTGCCGTAATCTTCTTGCCTGTCCTGCGGATCAGTCCCTGCACGGAGAGCGCCATGAGATCGCGGTTGACCGAGGCCTGACTGAGCGAAAACGTCTTTACGAGCTCCTCGACCGGAACCGCCCCCCGCTCCATGACGAAATCAAGGATACCCCGACAGCGCCCGGAGAGGGATTGGCCGAACACGGACGGCCAATCCCCGATCGGCGTGTCCATCAGGCTCCGGCCTTGACCGAAACAAGATCGCCGACACTCGCGATGAGGCTCATGAAATCCTCAGGGTCCCAGCCCGCGCGGCCGATCAGCACGCCGTCTACGTCAGACAGGGCAACATAATCGCGGATATTGGCGCGCGAAACGCTGCCGCCATAGAGCAGTGGAATCCGGATGGACCCGTCATGCCCTGCGATCTCCTCCACCACGGAGCGAAGTTTCGTATGGATTTCCGACACGAAAGGAGGATCAGCCGGCCGGCCGGAAGAGCCGATCGCCCAGACAGGTTCATAAATGACAACGACCTGTCTCAGATCCTCCCGCGACAGACCGTTCAGTGCAATTTTCGTCTGCCGGGCAAGGGTCTCCTGCGATACGCCTGCTTCATATTCATCCAGAAGATCGCCAATACAAATCAGCGGACGCAGCCCGTGGCGTAGCGCCGCCTGGACCTTACGGTTTACGGTCCAGTCCGTCTCGCCGAAATTCTGCCGGCGCTCCGAATGGCCGAGCAGTACGCAGGATGCTCCACATTCAGCGATCATGGGCGCTGAAACCTCACCGGTCCAGGCGCCGCTGTCTTCCCAGTACATCGTCTGCGCGCCCACCATAACCGGGCTGTCCTGCAGGATCGAAGCCACGTCCTTCAGAGAGGTGAGCGGAGGCGTGACAAATGCCCGCACCCCTTCGGGGAGCTTAAAGGATGCAAGCGCATCGGCGGCCGCGATGGCTTCCCCCGGGCCCTTGTTCATTTTCCAGTTCGTCCCGACCCACACGCTCTTCTGATCCACGCTCACTCTCCTCCGACAGATCCCATCCGTCCGGTTACCCGGGCGTTTCCTTAAGATCCAATCCATACATTTGACTTTAACGCTAAACAGTCACACCGAAAATGCCATTTGAACCAAAAATAACGATACATCACAAACATGCCTGCAACCACGCGCCGATCACGCCCTTTTCGACTTCGGGCATGCCGGTTGCCAATCCCCTCCCCGGACGCCATAAATCTTTCAGACTTTGCAGGTCATGCCGAGACTGCTCTGGCACGGTTCCGAACACCCCGCTCAGGCAGACCTGCCGCCTGCAACGGAGTGCGCCGTGACCCGCGAAACACCTGCAACACGCTTCCTGACGGACAGGAATATTCCCTTCAGTACCCATGATTACGAATACGCGCCCAATGGCGGCCTGATCGGCATGCAGGCTGCGGAAGCCATCGGCGTGGCGCCAGAAGATGTGCTCAAGACGCTGATTGTGGAAGTGGACAAGAAACAGCCTGTCTGCGTGGTGGCCCCTGCCCATCAGCGGATGAACCTCAAGAAGGTCGCCGCGCTGTTCGGAGGCCGCAACGCGCGCATGATGAGTCCGGAAAAATCGCACGATCTGACCGGCTTCGAGTCCGGCGGGACCAGTCCCTTCGGATCGCAGACCCCGATCCCGGTTGTCATCTCGCAGGATGCCATGCCGCGCGGGCATGTTTACATTAATGCCGGGGGGCAGGGGTTCGTCGTGCGGATCACCCCCGCGGACGCCCAGCGGGCGACGGATGCCACGGTGGCCGATATCGCAGCGGACTGATCCGCATGACCACGGATAACGCCGCGACACACAAGCTCTCCCCCGGGCGGGCGCTGTCCGGGCCACAGACGGAACTGCTGAATCGTGTGGTGTCGTTCTGCGAGCAACACCACAGAGATGAGAGCGCCCTGTTCGTCATTGAAGGCGCGGCGGGCACGGGGAAAAGCGTTGTTCTGAACGCGATTTTCAATACGCTTCAGACCCGGGCGCGGAATGGCAGGGGGGACGATCCGCTGCAGGGTCTGCAGAACATGGTGATCGTCAACCATCCGGAGATGCTCAAGCTTTACCGCAACATCGCGGCCATCATGCCGAACCTGCGCAAGAGCGATTACGAGCGCCCGACGACGTTCATCAATAAATCGGCCAAAACAGGAAAACGGGCGGATATCGTTCTGGTGGACGAGGCACATCTGCTGTTGACGCGACCGGATCGTTACAACCATTTCGCACAACAGAACCATCTGGAAGAAATCCTGCGCTGGGCGCGGATCGTAGTGGTGGTGTTCGATCCGTTGCAGGTGCTGAAATTCAAAAGCCACTGGTCGGTCGATCTACTGGACACGTTCCGCAAGGGGCGTCCGTCCGAAACATTCCATCTGGATACGCAGTTCCGGGTCGCGGCCAGCCCGGCGACGCGTTCGTGGATCGATGCCCTGGGACAGGGCAGGCTTCTGCCGCGCCGGAAAGATCCGTCTTTCGACCTGCGGATCTATGACGACTGCGCGATGCTCTATGCGGATCTGTGCGCGTGCAATGCGAAATACGGCCTGTGCCGTCTGCTTTCGACCTATGATTATCCCTATACGCTCAACGGCGAGGACCATTTCATTACCGAAGGCGCGTTCCACCTGCGCTGGGACCGCTCCCTCCCGACCGAGAAACAGCCCTGGGCCGAGCGCCCGGATACGATCGACGAAGTGGGTTCTGTCTATACGATCCAGGGATTCGACCTGAACTATGCAGGCGTGATCCTGGGTCCGTCCCTGTTTTACGATGCGGCCCATGACCGGATCGGGGTGCGGCCGGAACGCTATGAAGACAGTGCGGCATTTCAGGGACGCGACGGTATCGCAGCGCCTGACGAGGCGAAGAAGCGCGTTATTCTCAATGCGTTGAACGTCATTCTCACTCGCGGAATCCACGGGCTGTTCCTGTACGCTCATGACCCTGCCCTGCGGAAGCGGCTGCTGCAAACCTGATCGATGCGCCCGCGTTTTCTGGGTTGTCAGATTCCGTCGCCTCTAGTCCTTTCACGGTAAAGGAGATTTCAGACCATGCCCCGTCAGCCCTTCATGGCCCTTGCTTTCAGTACCACTCTCGCAGCCCTGACGGCCGCGCCATCCGCTCTCGCCGCCCAGACCGTGGACAAGGGCACGCTATCGTCCGGCAATGTGCAGATCATCGGACGTTTTTCCGAAGCCCAGCCGTCCGGCATTGCGGTTCTACCGGATGGCCGTCTGGTCCTGGGCTTCCCGCGCAGCGCCCACGAACATTCCGGCCCACGTCTTGCGCTCTATGCCAATGGCAAGCTGACGCCCTTCCCTGACGCCGCCGCACAGGAGCAGTTCGTCTCCCCCCTCGGCATGACGGTCGATGCAAAAGGGCAGCTCTGGGTTCTGGATGAAGGCATGGTCGCGGGAACAGGGACCGTGACCGGGGCGCAGAAGCTCTTTCGCATTGATCCGGCGAGCGGAAAGATCGCTCAAGTCATTCCGCTGAACGCACCTGCCCTTCTGCCGGACAGTCATGTCAATGACGTCCGCATCGACCTGACGCATGGTCAGGCAGGAACCGCCTTCATTACCGACACCTCGACGGGGGTGCATCCCGCACTGATCGTTGTGGATCTGGCCACCGGACATCAGCGCCGTATCCTCGCCGATACAGTCTCCGTCATGCCTGTTCAGGGGTTTGTGGCGGTCATGGATGGTGTGGCGGGGCGCTACGATCCGACACACGCCATTCTGCCCCAGGGTGGCGTGAACGGAATCGGCATCAGTCCGGACCAGCAGACACTGTACTGGCAACCCCAGACCAGCAGACGCCTCTACTCCGCGCCAACCGCTGTTCTGTCCGACCCGAAAGCCAGCGAGACGACGCTGGAGCGCGCCGTGAAGGACGAAGGCGAAACCGGGATGGGCGACGGCATGGCGACGGGTCCGGACGGATCGCTCTACATGACGGATGATGAACGTCATGCCATTCTGCGGCGCAAACCCGACGGACAGATCTCGGTCGTGGCTCACGACCCGCGCATGACGGAACCCGATGGTTTGACTTATGCCAACGGCGCGCTCTACGCCACGATCGGACAGTGGGCACGTCTGCCGGTGTTCCATGGCGGCAAGGACCTTGAAGTCATGCCGTATATCGTCGTGAAGATTGCCCCTCTAGACTGAAAACAGACGTCCATAGGCTCAGGCGGCGGCCTACCAGCCGCCTGACGTCAATCCCGTACTCCCCAGACCGGTTCCCGTGCCGAGCCCCGATCCCAGTGAGGAGGGCGATCCCAGACCATAATTCCTGCCGCCGCCAAATCCCGTTCCGACACTCACCGCGCCATGGATCTTCCGATCCGCATGCGTCGTATCCCTGGGACTTTCGGAACCGCTGGTCGCAACCGGACGCAAAAGCACATCGCGACCGTCTGCCGCCGGTGGACGGGGATGGGGATGGGGACGGGTACAGCCCTCCAGCCCGATCAGAACAAACACAACACAGATCCGCTGCTTCATAAGTTTTCTCCTTCGGCACAGACCCAAGACAGGGCCTGATGACGGCAGGCCCTGTCTTAACGGACGGGCACTGCAGGCCAAGCAACGAAAGATAACACGCCCTCACAACAAGGTGCTCACCGCGAAGCGGGCGGATCACCACCGCTGTGGCTCCGTGAAACGGGTACCAAGGATATGAATCAGCCTGTCACATCCAGGAATATTTCATTCCATATCTGACATTTCTACCAACGAACTAAAAACTTCATTTTTATCAGTGCCTTATGAAAAATCAGCCGCCCAGAGCATGAAAATGCCCCGTTACGGGATGCATCATGTCTCAACAGATCTTTTCTCAGAGATCATGAAAAGAAACCGAAAATGAAGAATAAATTTATATTATTTCTAAATTGGAAATATATTAAGTTGCCAAATTGCAACACACAGAATCCATAGAAAGAGAATCAAAAATACAGAGTTCAAATGAATTATTTTTTTCATATTTCATTACGCCAGAGAGGATTCTCTATCCTTCAAGATTCTAGATTTATGGAGATGTTTATGGCGCGTTACAGGAATGAATCTAATTTTTATTTATTATTTCGTTCTGTAGCATTCGTTTCTTATGGCGCCCTGCTGTCAGGCTTTTTCTCCCTTCCATCTTTTGCGCAGGACAGCGTTTCTTCACAGGCGGCAGAAACATCGGCCCCATTGAAGAAAAATGCAGATCACAAGATAGCAGGCCCAGCAAAAGCCCCCCCTAAGGCAACTTCGAAAGGCCCGTCGAAAACGGGGTCGAAAACCGTTCACAAAAAGACCGGTACGTCGGACAGCGATGGGGGTAGCGAAAGCATTGTTGTTACGGGAACACGCCTGACACAGACACGCCTGACGAATGTGATGGCGGGTTTCACGGTGAGCGCTGACCAGCTTCGCAAGCGCGGCTACACGGATATCGGCCTCGCCCTTCTTCGCGAAGACACGAGTTTCAGCATTGGCGACAACTCCCCCATCGGAACACAAGGCAGCTTTGGCGCGGGTCAATCCATGATCTCGCTGCTGAACCTTGGCTCCGAGAGGACGCTGACGCTCATTGATGGTATGAGAATGGTCGGCGGTTCGACGGCATCGCTCTATGGCGCAGGATCCGGCTCTCAGGTCGATGTCAGCACCATCCCCACCTCCCTGATCAAGCAGGTCGATACCAAGCTGGGTGGCGCCGGTGCAGCCTATGGCGCGGATGCCGTCGCCGGTGTGGTAAACTATACACTCGACGATCACTTTACCGGCGTGGACTTCAACGCGCAGGGCGGCTGGAGTCAGAAGCTCGACGCGCCCAGCGAGAAGATCACCTTCAAGGCCGGTCGGGAATTTGATCATGGGAAAGGCGGCATCGTGTTTGATGTCGAGTACCGCAATTCCGGCGGCATGCTTTATAATGACCGCAGAAACCTGATCGGATCAGGCGCAACATCCTATGCCCGTCCGGAATACGGAACATCATCCAATTACGTCTACACGCTCCAGAGCAATATCAGGAACACGCTGGCCAGCGTCACGGGAACACCTCAATTGACGGGAGAGGATTTTCCCGTTCTTTACGGCCAGACCGAGGACGGGATTTCCGGCGCCAACGGCAACCCGTTGATTTTCAGTGCGGACGGAAAATCTCTTGTCCCCCTCACCTATGATTACGCCACGAAGAACGCATTAAGCGTCATTGGCGGCAATGCGACCGCACTTCGCGATTACGAACAGCTTTACGCCCCTACCCAGAAACTCAACCTGACCCTGCTGGGACATTACGATCTGACTGACCATCTGCATGCGACATGGCAGGGCTGGTATGCGAGAGGCACCGCAGCCAGCGACACGGCTCAGGGAACCTGGAATACGCCCGATTTCGACAATCCCCTCTCGCTTGCAAGCTATCATGCGACGGGTGACGTCAACGGGGCCTATACGCTGAGCACAGACAATCCCTATCTGACGACGGCTGAAAAGACGACGATCAAAAGCGCCCTAGCCGCTGCGGGACAGTCCACGGACACGTTCTACATGTCCCGCCTGAACCAGGATCTGGATTCAGGCATGTATCAGACCACGATGCAGATGTTCCGCTTCCAGGGCGGGCTCAAAGGCGATTTCGATGCCGTCGGGCGGCATTTCGACTGGAGCGTCAAAGGTGAATACAGCCGCTACATGAACGATACCTGGGAACCGGAAATCGTGACCCAGAATCTTCTGAATGCGCTGAACGCCACCACGGATTCCAGCGGAAACATCGTCTGCTCCTCGGGCTACGTCAATGCGCCGGTCAAGACGCGCAGTTCCACATGCTCGCCACTGGATCCGTTCGGCTATAACCAGATGACCCAGGCGGCCAAGGACTACATTACCGCCGACGCCCATTCGAAGAACGTCAATACGCAGCGCGACCTTCAGGCAGAAATTCACAGCACGCTCTTCCGGCTTCCGGCCGGCGATATCCGCTGGGATATCGGCTACGAGCACCGTCGCGAAGGTTACAACTTCGATCCGGGAACCTTTTTCGAAGGCTGGTCCGGCGGAGCGGACGACGGGTCCGACCTGCAATACGGCAACTCGACGATCATTCACGCCACCAGCGGCCATTACCTGACGCATGAAGCTTTTGGCGAGCTTGATATCCCGATCGTCTCCCCGGCCATGCATGTTCCAGGTGCGTATTCAGTCTCCGCGACAGCGAACGGACGCTATATCCATAACAGCATGACCGGCGGCTACTGGACCTACATGTTCGGCGGCGCATGGTGGCCAACACGGGACTTCGGCCTGAGCGGCAACTACGCCCAGTCCGTGCGTAACCCTTCCATCACCGAGCTTTTCTCTCCGGAAACCACCGATTACGAAGATGGTATCGATCCCTGCTCAACAGAAGGTATTTCCTCCGGCCCAAATCCGGCCACACGCGCGGCGAACTGCGCCAAGGCCGGAATCACGCAGCCTTTTGAATCGAATTTCAACAATGCAACGATCGAGGGCAAGGCAGGTGGAAACTCGAAACTGCAAAATGAAGTTTCAAAGAGCTTCACCGGCACCCTCGAAGTTCGCCCCCACTTCATAAGGGGCTTCGATTTCCAGGGATCTTTCGTGGACGTTAAAATCCACAATGCCATCACGTATCTGGACGCTCAGGACATCATGGATGCGTGCTACGATTCCAGTGATTATCCCAACAATGCTTTCTGCAAGGATTTCACACGCAGCAGCAGCGGTCAGCTCACGTCCTTCACCGCCGGCTACTACAACATCGCCTCCTACGAGACACAGGCCCTCAAGGCATCGGTGGATTACAATACCCCGCTCTCACGATTTGGCCTGCCAAGAAGTTCCGGCTCGCTCGATCTGCGCGGAAACTACACACACTATCTGAAGAGCCAGGAATCCTATCTTCAGAACACCTATCTGCTCAGCGGAACGACGGGTACGCCGAACGACCTTTTCACGCTCAATGCCAACTACATCCGCGGGCCGTTTACGCTCCAGTGGCAGACCATCTGGTACGGACCATCCCAGTACGCTACCCAGGTCACGAGCAGCGAGTACGAGCATAACAAGCGCCCATCCTGGGCTTACTTCAACCTGACTGTCGGATACGAACTCACCAAGAATTTCGACATAAATTTCATGGTTAACAACATCACGAACGCCCTGCCGAAATACGCGGGGACCGTGAGCCTGACACGTTATTACGAAGCGATAATCGGCCGCTCATTCCAGATGAATATCGGCGCCCATTTCTGATCTGAACAGCACCTCGCCCTGTCTCTGCAAAGAGGCAGGGTCGACAGAGTCCCACATGGACAGACGCAACTGAACCGCATCGCCATTTCATGAACGGCGATCACGTCGTCACGCCCGCTTTACGGAAATACAGATAGGAATTTTCTGGAAAAAGACCTGGTGGAGAGGGTTGGATTCGAACCAACGTAGGCGTACGCCAGCGGATTTACAGTCCGCCCCCTTTAGCCACTCGGGCACCTCTCCGGGTCGGCGGTTGGGATATGGCGGATTGACGGCTATGTCAATCGCCTGTTGTCGATTATATGCTTTTTATGGCCAGAAGATCCTCCTCCCGTTCCGCTCCCGACCGTTCCACGGCTCGTCCCTCTCCCTCCCCTCATGCCGAACAGTCTGCCCGCCCGGCGGGCGAGCGATCGGGAGGGCGCAATGCCCGTTCAGGGCGGCCATCGGGAGGCGGCTCCGGATCGGGGTACTGGATATACGGACATCACGCGGTTCAGGCCGCTCTCTCCAATCCCGAGCGCGTCATCCACGACTTTCTGGCAACGCGCGAGGCTGCCGCTTCTTTCGACACCACCTCGCGCAAGCCACAGATCGTCGATCGTGAGCGGCTGGACCGACTGTGCGAGCGTGATGCCGTCCATCAGGGCGTCTGCCTGCGGGTAGAACCGCTGGAGACACTGGCCATCCCCGATATCGTTGAGCGGACCGGTCCTGTTCTGGTGTTGGATCAGGTCACGGACCCCCGCAATATCGGTGCGATCCTGCGATCTGCCGCAGCTTTCGGAGCGGCGGCGCTTCTCGTTCAGGACCGCAATGCTCCGCAGGAAAGCGGCGCCATGGCAAAAGCGGCCTCTGGGGCCCTAGACGTCGTGCCGATCCTGCGGGAGGTTAATCTCTCCCGTGCCCTTCAGGCACTTCAGGCTGAAAATTTCTGGGTGGTAGGGCTGGATGCAGGCGGCACGCGGCTTGACGGCAAAAGCTTTGCCGGACGCCGGGTCGCACTGGTTCTCGGAGCGGAAGGGGCCGGACTGCGGCGCCTGACGCGTGAGACCTGCGACGAAATCGCCAGCGTTTATATGCCGGGCGACATGGAAAGCCTCAATGTCTCCAACGCCGCCGCCGTGGCGCTTTATGAACTGGTCCGCCCTGTCTGACCGGAAAGCCCGGGAGCCTGTTCCGCTCCCGGGCCTGCCATGTCAGTCCGTCGTGGACGTCGCAGCAGGGTAATCGATGTAGCCTTCTGGCCCCTGGCTGTACCAGGTTTGCATATTATCCGGCTGAAGCGGCAGTCCTTTGGCGAACCGTTCCGGCAGGTCAGGGTTCGAAATGAATTTCCGGCCGAAAGCGATCGCATCTGCGTGTCCCTCAGCCAGTGCGCCCTGCGCTGCCTCGAACGTATAGTCCTGATTGAGCACCAGCGGCCGGGTGAAGACCTTGCGGATCTGCGGGGACAGCTTGGGTTGATCCGTCTTTCCGAAAGTCCCGTCAGGACCAGGTTCACGCAGCTCAAGCCAAGCGACACCCAGATCCTGAAGCATCTTCGCGGCGGGCACGAAGACCGTCTCCGGCGCACTGTCGATGCAACCCTGCGTGTCTCCATTCGGCGACAGGCGAACGCCCGTTCTGTCCGCACCCACAGCGGCAATCACACGCTTCGTCACTTCCCGAAGGAAGCGGAGGCGGTTCTCAGGGGAACCGCCATATTCGTCCGTCCGAAGGTTGGTGCTGTCCCGCAGGAATTCGTCAATCAGATAGCCATTGGCCGCATGGATCTGGACGCCGTCGAAACCCGCCCGAATGGCATTGCGGGCCGCCGTTTCGTAGTCCCCCAGAATGCGACTGATATCGGACGCATCAATCGCCCGAGCCTGTTCATAAGGCTTTTTGCCTTCATAGGTGTGGACTTCGTTCGGCGCGGTCGTTGCGGAAGACGAAACGGGCTGCGTTCCCGTCACCGACGAATGGACCATCCTGCCCATATGCCAGAGCTGGGCAACGATTTTCCCGCCTTTGGCATGAACAGCAGCAACGACAGGCTTCCAGGCTTCAACCTGCTCATCGGTCCACAGGCCCGGCGCGAAAGGCCAGCCCAGACCTTCACGGGAAATGCCCGTAGCTTCGGAAATGATAAGGCCGGCCCCTGAGCGCTGGGCGTAGTATTCCGCCATGATCGGCGTGGGAACCGCGTTCCTGTCAGCCCGTGCGCGTGTGAGCGGAGACATCAGAATCCGATTCTTCGCATGAATGGGACCGAAATCGATAGGATCAAACAATGTAGGCATTACATCTCTCCTCAGAAGGGGATGTCATATTGTTCGATAAAACTCGAACAATGCAAGTGTTGCGATAAAATCTCAGGAAAGGGATAAGGGATTCATGCCCGCCTATCACCATCCCGCCCCCGAGACGTTCGAACTGAGTGCGGTACTCCGCGCGCTCGCCGATCCGGCACGGCTGGATATCGTGCGGCATCTCGAACGCGTCGGGGAAGCCAACTGCGCTACGCTGATCGGAACGCGCCCCAAATCCAGCATGTCGCATCATTTTCAGGTGCTGCGAGAGAGCGGAATCCTGCATACGCGCATCGAAGGGGTGCAGCATCGTAACTCCCTGCGCCGCGATGAACTCAACACCCGCTTTCCCGGTCTGCTGTCGGCCATTCTTCAGGCGTCCTGAGACGTCTTTCCCTCTCTGGCCTCAGTTTTTGCGCCAGATTTTCTCGTGGAAGCAGGTGGCGAACACCAGCGACGGGTAGAAGCGTCGTCCGCCGGGCTGATTTCACGCGGGGCGTACTGTACTCCGAACACAGTGCCCGTCGCGACGATCGCGTCAATCAGGGAGCGGCCGACGCAGGCGCACCAAAATCAAGCTCGGCGGCAATCTTTCCGGCTTCCGGATTCCATAGCAGCACACGATCACGCCCCACTCCGCCCAGCGTCACCGCCATCAGACCATCCGGACGCGCCGTCACAGCGGTAATATGTTCCCCTTCCTGAAGCGGCAGCGCCAAACGCGAAAAGCCACCCTCAACAAGCGGGACAGTTGCCGTAACACTGGGCCGGGGATGCAGGAAACGATAAGCAATCACCCCGATCAGGCCGAAAACAGCCGCAATGATCAGGACTCCCATCAAAATTACCGCGGCCAGCAGCGCTTTCGGTGTCTGCGACTCGCTGTTCGCCACTTCCTCGGCTACACCCTGTGTCATGTCTGATCCTGTTTCCCCATTCCGTCTTGTTGTCGATGCGACCGTGGCCGGCCAGAGAGCCGATCGCGCCCTTGCGGATGCCATCGGCACGGTTTCGCGCTCCCGGGTCAAGGCCCTGATTGAAGCCGGACACCTCTGCGTCAATGGAAAAACGGTCTGCGAACCGGCCGAGACCCTGCGCGATGGCATGACATTAGTGCTGACATTTCCCGAACCGACGCCTGCCCGGCCGATCGCCGAGCAGATTCCGCTCGATATCCTTTACGAAGACGACGACCTGATCGTGCTCGACAAGCAGGCGGGGCTCGTCACACATCCCGCTCCTGGCAACGAGACGGGTACGCTGGTTAATGCGCTGCTCGGCCATTGCGGTGAAGGATTCGAAGGAATTGGCGGCGAGAAGCGTCCGGGAATCGTCCACCGGCTGGATAAGGACACGTCCGGGCTGATGGTCGTGGCCAAAACGGCGATGGTTCATAACGCCTTGTCCGAAGCCTTCGCTGCCCGCGATATAGACCGCGCCTATCTGGCCCTCGCCTGGGGGCTTGTGCCATCCGAGGGCGAGTTTGACGGCAATATCGGCCGCGACAAGCGGGACCGCAAACGCATGGCGGTCGTGGGCAGTGGCGGCAAGGTCGCGCTGACACGGTTCAAACTGATTGAGCCGTTTCAGGCTGCTGTGTCCCTGATCGAATGTCGCCTCGCCACTGGACGGACTCATCAGATCCGTGTTCACCTTTCAAATGCAGGCCATCCCCTGCTCGGTGACCCGGTTTATCTGCGCCGGATTCCAGCTGCGGCGCGCGGTCTGTCGCAGGATGCGAAGGAAGCAGCGCTCGATTTTCCCCGTCAGGCGCTTCATGCGACCCGACTCGGATTTATCCATCCGCGGACGAAAAAGCAGCTATCGTTCGAAACTGCTCCCCCTGAAGACTTCCAGGCCTTGAAAAAGCGACTGATCGGCTAAACCTTAAAAGGCCATTGACTTTTTTGGCTGAGCCTGTCATAAACAGCTTATCCGACGAGCTGACGCGCCGCCGGAACGGATCGTACCGCCAGAAGTCGCCCAGTCCGGGGACTGACGGTCGGGGACGTGAAAGTCCTTCCCAATGCGTCACCTGGGTCAGACGGAACTCTTTCGTCGCCGGTCCGTATGAGTCTCCATCTCATCCGGATGCGGGTTAAGCCCCGGGCGAAAGGAGTCGAAAACCATGGCATCCCCAGCCGTCATTTCAGTGGGTCCCGAGAACAATCTCACCCGCTACCTTCAGGAAATCCGCAAGTTCCCCCTGCTGACCCCGCAGGAAGAGCTCGATCTCTCCCGCCAGTGGCGCAAGAACGAGGATACGAGCGCGGCCCACCGCCTCGTCACGTCCCATCTGCGCCTCGTAGCCAAGATTGCCATGGGCTATCGTGGCTATGGCCTGCCGGTGAACGAACTCATCAGCGAAGGCAATATCGGCATGATGCAGGCCGTGCGCCGGTTCGATCCGGAGCGTGGCTTCCGCCTTGCAACCTATGCCATGTGGTGGATCCGCGCCGCTATGCAGGAATACATCCTGCATAGCTGGTCGCTCGTGAAAATTGGCACCACGGCCTCCCAGAAAAAGCTGTTCTTCAACCTGCGTCGTCTCAAGGGACAGATGCAGGCCATTGATGACGGTGATTTGAAACCGGAGCAGGTCAATTCCATTGCCACAACGCTTGGCGTGCCGGAGCAGGACGTCCTGTCCATGAACCAGCGTCTGGCCGCGCCCGACCACAGCCTCAATGCGCCGCTGCGCATCGATGGTGAAGGTGAGTGGCAGGACTGGCTCGTGGACGATCACGAGAACCAGGAACAGACCTACGCCGCGTCCGAAGAGTTCACGGGCCGCAAGGCACTTCTGGATCAGGCTATGATGACGCTGAACGAGCGTGAGCGTCATATCCTGTCCGAGCGTCGTCTGAAGGAAGAGCCCTCCACGCTGGAAGATCTTTCCCATCATTATAACGTCTCTCGCGAACGTATCCGTCAGATCGAGGCGAGAGCGATGGAAAAACTCCAGAAGGCAATGGCAGCCGAAGTCGAACATCGCCGTCGTGAAAACGGTTTGCAGGCCTGATCCTGACCGCATCCTGTTCAGAAAGACCCCGTTGAAACCTCGGTTGCAGCGGGGTTTTTTCTATCAGAACATCGAAAGTTGACCATTGGATGCCAGTGCTCCGCCATCCACGGCGACTGTCTCGCCCGTTACGAATCCAGCCTCGGGACTGGCGAGAAAAACGATTACAGCAGCCACATCTTCAGGTTCCCCAAGACACCCCAGAGCCGTTCGTTCAATGAAACGCGCCGCTTTCTCCGGATCATCGACAACGTACGACACAGTCCCGGATTAACCGCACTAACGCGAATTCCACATTTTCCAAGATCCGGTGTCATAGACCGCGTCAGTCCCCCTGCACCCGCTCTTCCGAAATCCCGGCTAATCAATCCGGAACGGATGATGTATCAGATCGAAAAAGCCTGTATTCAATGTTGATCGACAAATCGATTTTTCACAAATCTGCCAATTTCATTCCTACCGAACGTGAGTAGTTCCCACCGTTTCTTCAGTGATAGAGACCGGATTCATGAAATTTTCCATCGCCACTGCCCGGCGTGAAGCAGGCCAGACAGCTGGACGTCGCCGTGTGCATTTCCATCATTGACGAGACCGCCTGGCCGATGGCAACGATCCGGATGGACGGCCCCCTCCTTGGGGCCATCGGGGTTTCCGACGGAAGTGTGAACGACGATATCGCGGTCGCCCGTCCGAGTGCCGCTGCGCTCAACGCCTGATCCTCCAGCCCGCATCAATGGTTTTCCTGCATGACGACTGACACCCTTCCTCCACCGGATACCACTGTTCAGGTCCCTCCCCCGCATGGCCGGACAGCCGCGCTCCTCACCCTGACATTCGGGACGTTCGTGGTGGGAACCGGAGAGTTCGCCATCATGGGCATGCTCCCGGAATTTGCCCATTCTCTCAGACTTTCTCCCGCAGAAGCCGGCTATGCGATCACGGCCTATGCGCTGGGTGTCGTCATCGGCGCACCGCTCATTACCATTCTGGGCGCCCGGCTCTCACGGCGCGAGCTTCTGCTGCTGCTTCTCATCCTGTTCTGCTGCGGCAACCTGCTTAGCATCACCATGCCGACACTGGGGCTGGTGGAGATCGGGCGGTTCATTACCGGCCTGCCTCATGGCGCGCTGTTCGGGATTTCGGCGCTCGTCGCCGCGTCCATGGTGGAGCGTTCACGGCGCGGC
The DNA here is from genome assembly GCF_007988905.1 of Gluconobacter kanchanaburiensis NBRC 103587. Classification (GTDB taxonomy): domain Bacteria; phylum Pseudomonadota; class Alphaproteobacteria; order Acetobacterales; family Acetobacteraceae; genus Gluconobacter; species Gluconobacter kanchanaburiensis. The sequence goes on along the minus strand of NZ_BJVA01000008.1, from coordinate 25,791 downwards.
TGGGCAATCGGGCGCGTTCTGTCGGGTATTGCGATCTCGAGCCTGATCGGCGCGCCGTTTTCGACATTTGCCGCTAACCATTTTGGCTGGCGGATTGCCTATCTGATCATCAGTGTTTTCGGTTTCCTGACGTTCCTCGGCGTGTGGCGCTATATTCCGGCCGATATCCCCAACCGAAAGAACTCCCCATTGCGGGAGGTCACGGCCCTTGTAAAGGTACAGATCCTGTTGACCCTGCTGACGGCGGCCATCGGCTTTGGCGGAATGTTTGCGATCTACACCTATCTGACGAGCGTGCTTCAGAACGTGACGCATGTACCGGAATGGCAGGTCATGCTGTTCATGATGCTGTGGGGTTTCGGGATGCTGGCGGGGACCAATGTCGGCGCCTGGATCGTGGACCGGAACCTTGATGCCGCTGCCCTTGTCGCCCTCACAGGCAGCGCGGGGGTCATGATAACCTTCCCCTTCCTGCTTCATAACGGTCCACTGCTGATGGTGGATGTTTTTCTAATCCCAGCCTTTGTGAGCACGCTTGGCCCGGCGCTTCAGACACGGCTAATGGATTTTGCAGGAGACGCGCAAACGCTGGCGGCCTCGCTGAACCACTCCGCGTTCAATATCGCCAATGCGCTTGGCGCTTCGCTCGGAAGCGTTCTGCTGGCCCGGCAGTTCGGCTATGGCTCGCTCGGCATCGGCGGGGCGATTCTCTCTGTGGCTGGGCTGCTCGTCTATCTTCTGGCGATGCTGCTGCTCAGGCGCAGTGGGCAGTCCGAAATCCGGGGTCCAATCGACTGAGAGGTGTACAACCTGCTTAGTAATATGTCCCGCTCGTACGCCTTGGAGGAGACAGCAGCAATCCTGCAGGGCGTCCGCTTATAATAGGCTCCCCGGTCGAAGGCGGAGCGGGCGGCTTTGGGGGCTGGTTGTAGGCCTGACACCCGGCCAGACTGCAGAGCAGACAAAAGCCTGACAGAAATTTTCTCAACATCCGCCTCTCCTCTTCAAAGAGCGCATAAAAAAGCCGGGAAGATACCCCTTCCCGGCTTTTCTCTTATTCGAGCCCCAGATCGTGGCCTGCGGACCGCAGCACCTCGATGCCGGGAAGGATCTTGCCTTCCAGCCATTCGAGAAAGGCTCCGCCCGCCGTGGAGACATAGGTCATCTCGTCCACGACACCCGCATGACGCAAGGCCGAGACCGTATCACCACCACCAGCGATCGTCTTGAGTTTACCCTCTTTCGTCAGCCTCGCAGCATACTGCGCGACATCGACGGTCGCTTTGTCAAACGGTGCGATCTCGAACGCACCCAACGGGCCGTTCCAGACCAACGTCTTGAGCGTATCCAGTCGCTCGCGGATCAGCTCGACCGTGCGCGGACCAGCATCGAGGATCATGGCATCGTCCGGGACTTCACCGATCAGGCAGGTCTCGGTCGGGACATTGGCTTTGAACTCACGCGCGACAACTGCATCGACGGGCAGGATGATCTCGCAGCCTTTTTCCTGCGCGAGATGGGCGATCTTGCGTGCCGTTTCGTGCATGTCGGCTTCTTGCAGGGACTTGCCCACATTCATGCCTTCAGCCGCAAGGAACGTGTTGGCCATCGCACCCGTGATGAACAGCGTGTCCACCTTCTCGATGACATTCCCGATCAGGTCGAGCTTCGTCGAGATCTTGGAGCCGCCGATGATCGCACCGACCGGGCGCTCCGGGTTCTCCAGAGCAGCGGACAGAGCGCTCAGTTCGGCCTGCATCAGACGTCCGGCGAAGGACGGCAGGTCGCGGGCCACACCTTCAGTCGAGGCATGGGCGCGATGCGCAGCCGAGAACGCATCATTGACGAAGATATCGCCATTCTGCGCCAGGGCCTTGGCGAACTGCGGATCATTGGCCTCTTCACCCGCATGGAAGCGCGTGTTTTCGAGGACGATGATGTCCCCATCTTCCATCGCGCCCACAGCCGCTTCCACGGTCGGGCCGACGCATTCGGCTACGAAGCCGACCGGCTGCCCCAAAATCTGACCGAGCTTCAGGGCGATCGGACGCAGAGACAGAGCCGGGACGACCTGCCCCTTGGGGCGGTCGAAATGGCTGAACACCACGACGCGCGCACCCTTGTCGGCCAGTTCGCGGATCGTGGGCGCGACCCGTTGCAGGCGGGTGTCATCAGTAATGACGCCGTCATGCATCGGGACATTGAGGTCGGCGCGGACCAGCACGCGCTTGCCGCGTGCGTCCACACCATCAAGGGTGCGGAAGGCCATCACTCAGAGGCTTCCGAACAGAGCGGCCGTATCGGCCATGCGGTTGGAGAAGCCCCACTCGTTGTCGTACCAGGAGCAGACGCGCACCATCTTGCCACCATCGACAAGGACCGTCTGCGTCGCATCGAAGATCGACGACGCCTTGTCATGGTTGAAATCGGAACTGACGAGCGGCGCCGTGTTGTACTCGAGAATACCCTTCAGGGCCCCTTCGAGCGACGCAGCGCGGATGGCTTCGTTGACGGCTTCGGCTGAGGCCGGGGCGCGCGTCGGGACGAAATCCAGAGAAACGACCGAGACATTTGGGGTCGGAACGCGGATGGAGGTTCCGTCCAGCTTGCCCTTCAGGTGCGGCAGGACCAGACCAACGGCCTTGGCCGCACCCGTGGAGGTCGGGATCATGTTGAGCGCGGCGGCGCGGGCACGGCGCGGGTCCTTGTGCAGGGTGTCCACCGTGCGCTGGTCGCCCGTGTAGGAGTGGATCGTGACCATGTAGCCACATTCAATTCCGAACGCCTTGTCCAGAACGGAGGCCACGGGCGCCAGGCAGTTCGTGGTGCAGGACGCGTTGGAGATGATCTTCATGTCCGGCGTCAGAACATCATTGTTCACACCATAAACGATCGTCGCATCGACGTCCGTGGCCGGAGCAGAGATGACGACCCGCTTGGCACCAGCTTCCAGCAGGGCCGAAGCCTTTTCGCGGGACGTGAAGAGGCCCGTGCATTCCATCGCCACATCGACGCCCTGGAACGGGACCTGTGCCGGGTTACGCTCGGCAGATACCGTGATCGGACCATAGGTGCGGCCATTGGCTTCAATGATCAGGCTGTTGCCCTCGGCGCGAACGGTTCCCGGAAGGCGGCCATGCGTACTGTCATAAGCCAGAAGATGCGCGTTGGCCTCGACCGAACCCAGATCGTTGATGGCGACAACCTCGACATCCGTGCGACCGCTCTCAATGATGCCACGCAGCACCAGCCGTCCGATCCGTCCGAAACCGTTGATCGCGATTTTTACAGCCATGACCTGCCCTACTCCGTTTCTTGAAAACTCGGGCATCCTCCATAGCACCGCCACAGCAGAGCAACAGGGGGATTCAACAGTTTTTCACGAAGTTGATTCTATAATCTTGCTCAAAACGTCCGTTCCTGCGACGGTTCCGCACGATATGACACTGCCTGTCCAACATTTCCGTTCGCCGCGGGGTCTCCTTCCGCAGTCCGCCCTCCTGATGGGGGGGCTGCTGCTCGTCATGCCCCTGCTGTCCGGATGCAAACTGCTGGACCAGCGCACGTTCAACCCGAATGCGGGCAAACCTCCCCATCCCTATATCCCGCCCGCTCCTCCAGGACCGCCGCCGCACGCGCCTTTCCTCTCCGTTTCAGAGGGAACACCGGAATCGGAGTATGGGCCGGTCGTCGAACGTGCCGCGAAGACCGCCCTGTCTCGCAAGGAGAACGTGCTCTTCATCGTACAGGCCTTCGCACCTCCACAGGCCACACCGGACGCCCAGGCGCAGGCTCTGACAGAGGTAACGGACCACTTGGCCGCACCTGTCGCTGCCCATCTCACCAAGGCCGGAGCCCAGCCCATCCAGATCGAGATGCACGCCATCACGGATGGATCGACCGCAAAACCGTTCGTGCGTGTGGATGTGCGCTAGGCATCACCAACGACTGGAATACGCCGCGACTTGTTCCGATTAAGCATTGACCCCTCCACGGCAGGACGATAATTTTTTCGTGTCAAGCAGGTCGTGAGGCAGGATCTTGGCACGATTGTCTGGACGCCGTCCCTCATTGCCGCACGTCTTCAGGCGCATGGATTTACTTTAGCAGCGCACATCACCGACCGCGATCCTAACCATTCTTTCGGCAATCTGGCACAGAAACAAAGGACGTCAGGACTGATGATTTCACAACTGGGCAGCATGCCCCTCTCACGTCTGAATCGCCTCGACCTCTTTCTTGCAACTGCGATGACAACCTACGCGGTCACACACGGGCATGGGGTCGTCGCCTTTGCACTTGTCGCCATGACAGCGCTCGGCTTTCTCATCAAAGTAAAGCTGATGGCAGCCTGACGCTCAGAATAGCTTCGGCAGGAGCAAGCCGAAGGCGAGACCGATCGCCAACAGAATCAACCCGTTGCGCAGACGTCCCCCGATTGGCATGCGCTCCGGTGCGACGTTGAGCGCCACACTGTCCCGGAGCGCGGTCATTTCTTCCTGCTGCGCCCGGGCTTCCTCCTGTTCCTGCCACACCCGGCCACTCATGCGTCGAATGTAATGCCCGGCATCTGCCGGGGTCGTTGCTGCATGATCCACGACGCGTTCGGCCAGCGTCCGGTTGGCCGTATGCCCTACCCCCAGAACGCGATGCGCCGGGCAGACGGCGAGCGCCTCCATCACCGTAGGATTTTCAAACACCACGAAATCCGAGGCATCACCGCCGCCGCGTATCAGAACGATAATGTCTTCCCGACAGGTCCCGATCGCTTCCGCCAGTCGTCCTGGATCGTTCATGGCGGCGGGCAGGCTTCGCACACGCTCGGGACGCCAGGCGCCCCCCAGAGCCTGAAGAAAATCCTCCGCCACAAGCGTACTGGACGCGGCGGAATGGATCAGCAGGAGCCGGGCATCCGGGCGCGTGGGATAGGGATGAAACGCGCAGGGCAATCCTCGCAGCGTGTCCAGAATGGAACGCTCCACCCTTTCGACCTTCTGGCGACCCGGATCATGCAGTTCCACCGCGACCACTTCGAACCGCAGGACGACCTGCCCGCGATACTGCCGTGCCCGCAACATTCCCGTGACGTGGACATGATCGCCCGGCCCGACCTCCGCCCGTGTCAGAACGTCTTTCTTAACTTCAAGGGACAGGGTTGTGCCGAACTGCGGATCGACGAGAGGAAGCTGGTAGTATTTCGGGTAATTATTAGACGCGGCGTCCCCAAGCTGACCCGCGACGACCAGCGGGAAGCCCCATTCGTCGAAAGCCGCACAGATTTCTTCCAGCCGGGCAGAAAAAAGATCCTGCACCTGAAGCGGAGAGAGAGCCGTCAGTGTCGTTGTATCTCCCGCCGCGGAAGATGAGCGGGAGCGTCTCGGAAAAGCGTCCATCCGTCACCATATGGAGAAAGAACAAATGTTCTTACAGGGGGTCACGGCCTTCTCACGCGGATTTTTGTCTGTTTTTCAGAAGGTTGTGGGCCGGTGAACCGATTTGATCCCGCTGAACTGTTCGAACGCCTCTCCCGCTCGCGCTTCAGGGCACGATTTCATCTGGACGATCAGGCGCGACTCTATCTTGAAAGCCGGGGGCTGGATGCCGTCATAGAGCATGGCGCGACCTTCATCGCAGAGCGTCTTGCCCCCGCCCACCCGCCACAGGACGGCAAACAGACGCCCATGCGTGGCCATCCTGTCTTCATTGCCCAACATGCAACTGGCTCATGTTGCCGGACTTGCCTGTCCAAATGGCACAGTATGGCGCCCGGACAAGCACTAACGGCGGAGCAGCAGGCACGGATCCTGCTCGTACTGCGACACTGGATCGAGCGGGACTTTGGAGGGTCCGTGCCCAAAAGCCCGGCGCAGGGCGCTCTTTTCTAAAGGTTCAGTTTGGCTGGCGACGTGGCACGAACCGCTCTGCTATGAAGATCAGCAGCAGGGCAAACGCCCCCAGCACGATCTGCGAGCGCGTCTCAGGCTGGATCAGCATGGCGACCAGCGTACAGCCGATCAAAGCAAGCGCGGCATAGGCCTTCCAAGGGGTTTCCGGCACAAGTTTCAGCCGTCCCGCCACGATCATGGTGTTGTTAAACACCATGAACCCGCCCGTCAGACTGACCAGAAGACCAAAAATCAGTGTGGGAGAAAACACGGCCACGGCAGCGACCAGAATGGACGCCAGCGCACTGACCAGAATGGCGCGGCGGGGGAGTTTCGTGGCTGTATCCACCGTCAGGAACAGTCCCGGTGCAGAGCCGGATTCCGCCAGTTCGTACAGAATGCGGGACGTCACATAAATCCCGGAGTTGAGGCTGGAGAGCGCCGCCGTCATGACGACGAGCGCCAGCGCCACATCCGCGAATGGAACATGCACCCGATGCAGCACCAGCAGGAATGGCGAATATCCCGGGACTACATCGCTCCATGGCACCAGGCACAGAACGAGCGCAATGGACACGATATAGAACCCACCGATCCGCAGCGCGATGGAGCGCGTAGCACGGACGATATTCTGTTCGGTGTTGTCGGATTCAACGGCCGCAACGGTGGAAATCTCACTGCCGCCCATGGAGAACAGGATCGTCGGGATCACAGCCAGAAGCGCCAGCCAGCCATGCGGCAACAGGCCGCCATGCGCGAACAGATTTTCATGGACCGGAACAGGATGGCTCAACAACGCCCAGAGGCCGATCCCGATAAAGCAGACGATCGCCAGAACCTTGATGGCCGAGAACCAGTATTCGAATTCCCCGTATCCTTTGACGGACATGAGGTTCACCCCGGTCATCACCGCCATGATCAGGATTTCCAGCACCGCGTAGGGCAGCGGAATATAGGGGGCGAGCATCGTCGCCACCGCGATGACCTCCACGGCGATCGCGATGATCCATGTCAGCCAGTATGCCCAGCCCGCGACGAAGGCCGCGCGGTTTCCGAGCGCATACTGGATCTGGCCCAGAAACGAAGCCCGTCCCGGCACTTTCAGCGCCAGATCGCGCATCATCAGATTGACCAGAAACACCAGCGTGCCGGCCAGAGCATAGGACAGCAGCACCGCCGGCCCACCCAGCGAGAGCGCCGCGGACGCCCCGATGAAATATCCCGCCCCGATCACGCCGCCGAGGGCGATCATGACGACATGGCGCGTACGCAGACTGTGGGCAAGCTGGTCGGGCTGGCTCATGGACAAGGGGTTCCTGCTGTGGACGGGACGGTGTTGCTGGCCGGACGCTTCAGACCGGAAGATCCCTGTTATCCGCCAGGGTTTCCATGGTGATGTACGAGGTGATGGCATCAAGCTCCACCTTGCTGATGATCTGCTGATAAACACGATCGAAATCGTTCATGTCGCAGGCCACCACCTTCAGAAGATAATCGTATTCGCCCGCGATCCGATAAAAATCAACTATGTTCGGGATCGAACCGACCACCTTGCGGAATGTCTCGAACCATTCGCGCGAGTGATGTCGCGTCCGCATCAACACGAACACCGTCAGGGTCAGATCCAGCGCAGCGGCATTGAGCCGCACGGTATCATGGGCGATCACCCCGTCCTCGCGCAGGGCATTGAGCCGCCGCCAACAGGCATTCTGCGACAGCCCGACTTTCTCGGCGAGTTCGCGCTGCGAGGGGGTGCCCTGCTTTTGCAGGATTCTCAGGATTGCCCTGTCCGTCTGATCGAGTTTTCTGGCCATTACGCATCATATGACCACAAAAAGGATTTTTCATCCTTAAAAAAGAAGCGGTTTTTACTCTTTCCGTCGGTCTATCGTTCTCTCGTCACGCAGGGCTATTACGGACGGGGAAAACATCGCGCCATGGAAACGATCGGCAATCTCGAGGACAGCACCGCCATTCTTGAGCAGTTCGAGGAAACGCTGCGCAACAACGGGCTGGCCGCGCTTGGGCGGGGCGTGATCGGTGATGGTGCGAAGTTTTCAACGCCGTTCGGGACGCAATCCCTGCTTTATGCCGATTACGTTGCCTCAGGTCGCGCGCTGAAGCAGATCGAAACGTTCATCATGGACGAGATTTTGCCGTTTTATGCCAACAGTCATACCGAAGCCTCGTTCTGCGGCGCCTACATGACGCGGCTGCGCAACAGCGCGCGCGCCACGATCGCGGGGATCTGTCACGCGCCCTCCCCTGACTTCACGACCATTTTCGTGGGCAACGGCGCCACGGCCGGCCTGAACCGCCTCGTACATCTTCTGGACATTCCGGCCCTGTGCGCGGCCGATGAGCGTCCGATCGTTTTCATCGGCCCTTACGAGCATCACTCCAACATCCTGCCCTGGCGCGAAAGTGGCGCGGAAATCGTCGAGATCCCCGAAGCCCCCGCGGGTGGCCCCGACCTGTGGGTTCTGGAGCAGGCTCTGCAATCCTGCCCGGCGGAGCGACTGAGGATCGGCTCTTTCTCGGCCGCATCCAACGTCACGGGCATCCTGACGGACGTGAATGCCGTGACGGCACTTCTCAAGCGTCATGGTGCGCTGTCCATCTGGGATTATGCCGGGGCCGGTCCTTACTGCCCGATCGACATGCAGCCCGGAACGTCCTTTGAAAAGGACGCGGTGGTCGTTTCCTGCCACAAGTTCATTGGCGGTCCGGCGGCGTCGGGCATCCTGATCGTGCGCAATGCAGCGATCACCCGCACGCGCCCCGTCCTGCCGGGCGGCGGGACCGTCCGCTTCGTGTCGCCCTGGAACCACGACTACACCGCGAGCCTTGCCGCCCGCGAGGAAAGCGGCACGCCGAACGTGATCGGCGACATCCGGGCGGCTCTGGCATTCATCGTCAAGGACGTCATCGGAGACGCCTACATGGCGCAGCGCAACGCCGAACTGCGCGAGCGTGCCATGACAGCCTGGGCCAGCAATCCCGCCATCGAAATTCTGGGGCACCCGACCGCAGCGGCCCTCCCGATCTTCTCGTTCCGGGTGCGCGACGTGAAGAATGGCGGCTTCATTCATCAACAGCTTTTCACCCGCATGCTGTCGGACCGCTATGGTATTCAGGTCCGTGGGGGCTGTGCCTGTGCAGGCCCGTACGCTCATCGACTGCTTGGGATTGATGAAGACGAATCAGGGCTGATCCGCGGAGCCATTCTGTCCGGGCAGGAAATCGAGAAGCCGGGCTGGACGCGCCTGAATTTCAGCGTGCTGATGGAGGACGCCAAAGTTCAGCGTATCCTTGATGCCGTCAGCGAACTTGCCAGCAATCCGTGCGAGACGGCAGCGCATTACGACTGCGACATCACCACGGCGCGCTTCCGCCCGAAAGCCGCTTGAAATCATCTTCCGCTCCGTCCAGGGTCTTTATTACGGGACCGTGATAGAGAAAGCGCCATGAGACGACAGACAGGGATCTGGCTTGCAGGATGTCTTTTGTCGCTGACGGGATGTGCCGGAACGGGCCCTCTGAAGCCGGTGCATGGTCGTCAGTTTTCAGCTTATACGCTTGAAGTGGGATGGACACCCTCTCTCAAACGGACTGGAAGCACAAGCAGCACCGAAACCCTGTCACCCCCGGCCCGGACCCTCTATCTCTGGGCTTTCAGGGGGTCGATCCCGAAGGATCTGCAAAAGGCCGGTCTGTCTGCGGATGACTGGCGCGAGCGGGGATGCCGCGCCTATGGACCAGTCCACTTTCCCCCTGTCGCCCTCTCACCGACCCTGCAACAGGCAATGCTTGACCTGACGCCAGGAGAGACTGTCAGAGGTCTGAGCTGGGATTACCAGATTCGAGCGGCCTGTCTGGGATTTCCGCAGGAGAGTTTCTTTCAGGAAGCCAGACAGACCTATGCCGCCTTCAGCAACAGTGCGGCAGGCACATTTCTGAGGGATCAGGCCGGCAGAATGGTCCATCGGGACGCCCTGCTCCATGAGCTTGCGGCCTCTTTGGGAACCACAGAAACCAATGCGATCCGTCTGCGCTGTGCAACCGATGCCGAAACGCGGGAAAGCCTGCTCGACAGGATTTATATCGGCATCCGTGCCCGACGGCTGGCCCGTTTTCCGGCACCCTCATCGCTCGCCGATGAAGCCCCTGCAAGCGACGCCTGTCCGGAAACATTTCTGATTCCGGAGCCTGCCAGAATCTACCAGAGATAGACAATCTTCATGTAATAGGCATTCGTTTCAGGCGTGTTGCGGCCCTCCACGGAATGGGAATAACGCGGCGTAATCGAGAAATGCGGTGTCACGTTGAACATTGCGCCGACACCGAGCGCCGTTTCCCTGCTGCTTGAATTCGCGACCCAGAGATTGGACGTGTTGTCGTGCATGCCGCCCGTGTTCTGCCAGTCGAGCGAGAAGAACGGCTCAACCATCTTTGTCGCTTTCCAACTAAAACGCAGATTCGTGTAGAAGACGTTCCCGGCCGAATAGCTGTGTTCGCCGTTGCGATGTTTTGTCGAACTCACGACGCTGCCAAGATCGCCATCGAAACTGAAATGCTTCCATTCATAATCGAAAATGATGCTCGACAGGTTCGCCCAGTAATGCATCGCCGTGGAATCCCGCGTCCCCGACGGCGTTTCCATAAACGTCTGGATACCGAGCGTACTATGCTTGTTAGGCTTGAACCAGGCTGCCGGTCCGACAATCGTCGTACCCAGCCCACCCCAGTTCTGCCCGTTGGCCAGCGCGAAGCTCTCGGACTGGATCAGCTCGAATGCGAAACCGACATGCGGGATAGCGTCGAAACTGCGGAAATGAACGTATTTGGTCATACCCGCCCAGGTGTGACTTCCACCCCTTGGCTGGCGGTTTCCGAGACTGTCATAAGTGTGGCCCGCCGCGTTGCCGTCACCGTACTGCACCAGCACGTTGAATGGCTTAAAATCCACCGGAAGATCGTATTCGTGCGGTCCAATGATGGCCAGTGGAATATCCGAGGCATGCGCGGCGAAGCCCGGAAAGAGAGCAACGGCAGGCAGGGAGGCCGCGAAGGCCCCAAGACGCACTCCGAGCGTGAATTTGCGACGCATAACGTGAATTTCCATCGAAATGAATGAGGGTGTGGAGCGTGCCCCCAGGGAACACGCTCCAGCCACGATCAAAGGATCAGCGCGCAGTCGCGCCCTGATCTCCGTCCAGAGAATAAGCGATAATATAATCACCGCTGCGGGTGCCAAGGCCCCCATGACCACCAGCGGCGATCACAACATACTGCTTCCCATCAATTTGATAGGACATCGGTGTTGCCTGTCCGCCAGCGGGCAGACGGTCCTGCCAGATGACCTTGCCGTTCGACATATCGAAACCGCGCAGGTAATCGTCGGCCGTCGCCCCCATGAAGGACACGCCGCCCTTCGTCAGAACGCTGCCGCCGATGTTGTACATCCCGGTCGGAAGCGGAAGATTGTTATGCGTCCGGAAAGGACCCGTGTCGCGCGTAGTGCCGACGGGGTGCTGCCAGACAATCTTCTTCGTCACCAGATCGATTGCCGTGATCGTTCCCCAGGCCGGCCCCTTGCAGGGGATCTGAAGCGGATTCAGCCACGGGCTGGTGTAGGCGATATAAGGCGTACCGTAATCAGGAGAGACGCTCAGCGCATCGCCCTTGGCTTCCGGCTTGTCACCCTGGCCGTTCCACTTCGGAAGAATGCCGGCATTTTCAGCCTTCTGACGGTGTTCCAGACGGATCCGGAACGGCAGGTAGCTCGCATTGGCGATCAGCAGTTTACGCTGCGGATCAATGGATGCGCCCTGCCAGTCCACCACGCCATAGAATGCGGGGTAGACGATCGTCGTCTTGCCAACATGCGGCGGCGTGAATTGACCGTCATAAGAAGACTGACGGAACTGGATGCGGCAGATCATCTGATCCAGCAGTGTCGCACCCCACATGTCGCTTTCCTTCAGATCCGGCGGCGTCAGTGACGGCAGACCAACAGCGAAAGGCTGCGTTGGCGTTACATGATCATCCGGAGCTACACCTGCGGTCGGAACCGGACGTTCCTCGACAGGATATCCCGGAACAGGCTTGCCGGTGCGACGGTCCAGAACGAAGAACTCACCGCGCTTCGTGCTCTGGATCAGAGCCGGAATGTTTTCACCATTCGGGCCGGGCAGATCAACCATGGACGGACCGATTGGAAGATCCATGTCCCACAGGTCATGATGAACGGTCTGGAAGGTCCAGCGACGCTCACCCGTCTCAATGTCGAGAGCAATCGTGGCGCTGGAGGTTGCGTCGTCAAACGGACGGCGCGAGCCACCCCAGTTATCCGGCGGAGAGTTGCCCGTCGGAATATACAGCAGGCCGAGATCCGGATCGGCCGTGTAAACGCCCCAGGCGTTCGGTGTGTCACGCGTCAGCTCGTCGTTCGGGCCGGGCTTCCAGTTTTCCGGATTATGACCGGCATCCCACGCCCATTCGATCTCGCCCGTGATCGGGTTGAACGCACGGATTGCGCCGGAAGGCTCGAAATTCGCCTGGTTGTCGAAGATCCAGCCGCCCAGAACTACGCGATCCTTCACTACCAGCGGCGGCGACGTCACGAAGTGAAAGCCATGCGGAACATGACCAAGATATTGGCGCAGGGAGATGAAGCCGTGCTCGCCGAAGTCTTCGCAGGGCTTGCCGGTTTCAGCATCGACAGCCAGCAGGCGCACGTCGCCAACCGGGGAGAAAATACGCTTCTGGCAAGCCTTGGAGCCATCAGGAGCCGTATAGTCGTCCGGTGCCTTATAGTAGGACACGCCACGGCAGGCCAGATAGACGTTCGCAGCCAGATCGGCGGCGGCAGGCTTTGGATCGAACTTCCACTTCACCTTACCAGTCTTGGCATCAAGCGCCATGACCCAGTTATGCGGCGTGCAGAGATAGAGCGTGTCATCAACCTTAATGGGGGTGACTTCAAGGTTGAACTCGTGGCCCTGATCAGGACCTGCGACAACACCTTCATCAGACTTCTGGACGTCACCCGTGCGGGTCACCCAGGCGCGCTTGAGATGGCTGACATTGGAGGGTGTGATCTGCGCCAGCGGGCTGTAGCGATCACCACCAACCGTACGGCCGTAAGCTGGCCAGTCGGCTGCCGACGTATTCTTGGCCGTCAGATCGGACTGTCCGCTGGCGGCCATACGATCCGCCGGCAGCGTGCCGTTGATGGAATAGGATGTGAAGCAGCTTGCAATGATCGCAACCATCGCAATAACGGCCGAGCCGAGCAGTTCGCGCTTGTCCGAAACCCAGCTCTCACTGGTCCGCCAAACCCACGGCAGCAGCATCCAGGCTGCGATGCCGACAAGCGTGAACAGACGGACTTCCAGACCCCAGATGTCGAAACCGACCTCGAAAATGGACCAGACGGTCGCCACGAGCAGCAGGGCCGCATACAGGCGTACAGCCAGAAGCGGGTTTCTGAAGCTGACGCCAGCAGCGGCGAGCATCACGAGGCCCAGAAGGGCATAAAACCACGAACCACCGAGAACGAGGAGATACCCTCCTCCTCCCAGCAGGAAAAGCCCGACAAGCGCGAGCAGGATAGAGGTTAATGGCGACATTACCCTCTGAAGTGAAGCAGACATGAGACCTCGTTCTTGTGAAAAACGGAAATCACTTTCTTTGAAATGATTTGTCTTTCCTGATCATCGGCGGAACGCGATATCGTTTGCGTTCCGTCATGGCTGTGGTGGTCGGGACAGTCCTGTTCGCGCGTCGGGGACCTTATGAACCAGTGCTTGCAAAAACACCGGCATTGAGGCCTGTTTCCCGTCCGAACCACAGCACTGTACCGAGAAAGACGAGGAGCGCTGCGTTACCGATGGCCTGTAAGATTACATCCCCGACACGCAACTTTTCGTCCTTCCCGGAAACCGTCATTCCCCATTGTCCTCGCGCGGGGCTATCCCGCATCGTTGAACTCTCACCCGATTGTGACGGGCTGCGTCGCACCTGTCGCAGAACTGCGACAGGTTTTCGGCACCCGGTGTCTTATGCCGCAGTCGCGAGTGCGCGATGACGCTCTCCACGACGCGGACATGCCTCTCGGACTCCTGGGCACGCTGCTCCACGAATTATAATCTCGACCCGGCCGAACAATGGGAAACACAGGTTCTCAGCCAACCCGAACTGCGTTTTGTCAGCAGCCGGACGCAACGCCTGATCCAGAGCGCCGTACCTGAAATGCAACGCCTGCATACGCTTGTCGATCCGCTGGATTTCACGGTGCTTCTGGCGGACCCCACGGGAATTGTTCTCTCGCGCCACACCCAGCGGGGAAATCTGAGCGGATGCCGCCGATGGCGGTTTCAGGCCGGAGCAGTCTGGGATGAACGCAATGCGGGCACGAATGCCATCGGCACCTGCCTACGCGAGGAACGCCCGGTCATGGTCGTTCATGACCAGCACTGGCGTCTGTGTTTCCGAAAACTGACCGGGATGGCAGTGCCGGTCTACAATTCAATCGGAGAGCTTGCAGGCGCCCTCAACATCTGTTCTTTCACGGCGGAAAATGTTCTTCCCGCTGCATCGCTTCTGATGGATGCCCTTCAGACAACTGCGCGGCGTGTGGAGGAGAAACTGTTTCACGATCGCTTCGACAAGGACATGATTGTGTCGCTGGGGCCCTCGACCGCGTCTTCCGCGATGCTTGTCGCCATAGACAGGGACGGGCATGTCCGGGGCGCTACCCATGCCAGCCGTAAACATATGCACTGGCCTGAAGGCGAACTCACAGGACTTCCGGCGCTGCTCACCCTGCTTGATGCATGCGAGGAACCCAGCTTCCGCCGGGCGGAGGCTCAGGTGATCCGCTCGGCGCTTATAACCGTCCACGGAAATGTCAGCGCGGCGGCACGACTGCTGGGTGTGAGCCGCGCCACGCTGCACCGCAAGATCAGAGCGCTCGGTCTGGAGCGCTAGCCCCCGACAGCACCACAGCGTAGTCCTCCAGCCGGAATCCGACGAGAAGAACTCCCTGCCCTTCGAGAACCGGTCGGCGGATCATGGCGGGCTGTTCCAGCATGAGCGCCAGAGCACGCTGTTCATCAAGACCTTCTCGACGCTCGGGAGGCAGTTTGCGAAAGGTCGTGCCGGACCGGTTCAGTATTTTCTCCCAGCCGAACTTTTCCACCCAGGCCCTAAGACGCTCAGGGTCCACGCCTTCCTTGCGATAATCGTGGAAAACCACACTGATCTCATGCTCACGCAGCCACGTCCGCGCCTTGCGCATCGTATCGCAGTTCGCAAGCCCGTAAATCGTTAGCGACGCTGTCATTCGGTCTGTTCCCAATCGCAAAAAGGCGGTTTTTCAAGGCTCGAAAGACCCCATAAAATCATGGAACGCCCGGTTCGACAAACCCGCTGGCACACCACCGTCGACGATCTTTCCCGTCATATTTTGTTGGAAGCACAAAATCTAAATTATTAATTCTTCCCATAATATATAGTAAATAATGTATTGGTCTCAACACTGTAGAATACGTTCCACAATGTGAACAAATAGTTCCCAGCGGCGCGGTGCCGATGCTCTCCACCAAGTCGCTGTTCCACCGCGTCAGGCCGTATCTGTCGTTTGAATACCTGCACGCCACGATGGACAACAACCTGCCCATCGCAGCCGATAACGGTTCGATCGACTTTCTGAGGACCGAAGGCCGCACGCCTATCATAATGCCGAAGTTCATGGGCAGCGTCGGCCTGACCTATACGGCAGGCCCGCTCTTCCTCAACACCAGCATTCGCTACACGGACAAACAATACTCAACATTCTGAATGATCAGGCGATGCCATCCTATTTCTCGAGCTCGTTGGCGCTTGGCTATCACCTGCCGACATTCTTCATGGCATAGACTCCCTTCTCGATGATGATTTCGCTGTCCCTCGGCTCCTGAAGAAACGACGGCTCCCTGCTGCGAGGGAGCCGTTTTCAGTCTCAAGCGACGAGACCGCCATCCACCAGAATGGAGGCACCCGTGATGTAAGACGCATCCGGGCTGGCCAGGAACGACACGGTGCGGGCAATGTCATTCACCTTGCCGTAGGATTCCGTTGCCGTGAACTTGCGGATGACCGCGGCGGCGGCACCATCTTCAGGGTTTAGATCCGTTGCGATCGGGCCGGGCTCGACAACATTCGCCGTGATACCCTGCGGTCCAAGATCCCGCGCTACGCCCTTCGCAAAGCCGATCAGACCGGCCTTCGTCGACGCGTATAGCGAGATACCGGGGAATGGCGCACGTTCGCCGAAAGCCGAGCCGATATAGATCAGGCGACCACCCGCCTTTATGTATTTCAGAGCTTCGACCGTCTCAACCATCGCGGCGCGCAGGTTGAGGTTCAGGACGTCCTCGATCTGCGCCACCGTCATCTGGTCAATAGGACCATAAGGATAGATGCCCGCATTGCACACCAGCGCATCCAGACGCCCGAACGCCTCATGCGTCTTCGTAATGGCGGCTATATTGCCGTCCGTGCTGCCGCCATCGGCCTGAACGGCGACGGCCTTGCGGCCCAGTGCCTCGACTTCTGACACGACTTTCTGCGCGGCCTTTTCGTTACGGGCATAGGTGATAGCGATATCGAAGCCATCCTGCGCCAGCTTCAACGCGATTGCCGCGCCGATGCCGCGTGATCCACCGGTAATAAGCGCCACTCTCTGGGTCATGATCCTGTTCCTTCTGGCTGTATGGACGGAAGAGCCGTCCTCCATCTGCCGGAGCATGAGCCATTTTCGAGCCTGACCCAACCTCCCGCGGAACATTGTGAAGACAGATCTGCGTCACGCGCTTAAAACAGATGCCATGTCGGAACAGCAGAAGCCCATCACCGGCCGGCCGAACTGGTCGGATATCGTCGCAGGTCTCTCCCTCGCTTCCGTCAATATTCCGCAGGTTCTGGGTTATACGCGGATTGCGGCCATGCCGGCAGTCACGGGACTTTATACGGTCCTGCTGCCGCTTATCGCATTCGGGGCCTTCGGATCATCGCGGCATCTGGTCGTGGCCGCTGACTCCGCGACGGCAGCCATTTTTTCAAGCGCCATCGGCAAAATGGCGCTCCCAGGCAGCGCGCATTACATTGCGCTCGTCAGCGCAACGGCGCTGCTCTGCGCGGTACTTCTCCTCGTGGCGCGTGTTTTCCGGCTGGGCTTTCTGGCGGATTTCCTCTCCCGGACCGTGCTGACTGGATTTCTGGCCGGGGTGGGCGTGCAGGTCTGTATCGCCATGCTGCATGATATGCTGGGCGTGTCCGTCAGCGCACATAATCCGCTGGTGCAGGCTTATGAGACCTTCCGGCACATTCCGCAGGGGAGTCTCATGGTCGCGGGCCTGTCGGCAGTGACGGTCGGGACCCTCATGGCCGGGCAACGCCTTGCGCCGCATCTGCCCGCAGGGCTCTGCGTGGTGATCGGAAGCATTATGCTGAGTATGGCGCTGAACCTGTCTCATCACGATGTCCCGACACTCGGGCATGTTGCGGGCGGCTTGCCACATTTCGGCCTGCCGGACGTTTCCTGGAACGAGCTTCTGGCCCTGCTGCCCGTCGCGGCATCCTGCGTGTTCGTCATCATTGCCCAAAGTGCTGCCACGTCCCGGGCGTTCGGGGAGCGGTTTCATGAAACCGTCGATGAAGACCGCGACCTTCTGGGCCTGTCGGCGGCCAATGTTGCCGCAGGGCTGAGCGGTACCTTCACCGTCAATGGCAGCCCGACACAGACCGCCATGGCCGTCCGCTCCGGTGCACGAACGCAGCTGGCACAGGCTACGTTTGCCTGCGTGACGCTTCTGGTGCTGCTGTTCCTGACACGCCCACTCGAAGCCCTGCCGCGCTGCGTGCTGGCCGGGATCGTCTTTACGGTCGCGGTTGGCATGATCGACCTGAAAAGCCTGCGCGCGATCCGGCAGGAAAGCCCCGGTGAGTTCTGGCTGGCTGTTACGACAGCTGCGGTCGTGGTGGGAGTGGGCGTCGAGGAAGGCATTTTCCTCGCCATCGCGCTCTCCCTGTTCCGCCACGTCCGGCACAGCTACGAACCGCATACACTGGTGCTGCAACAGTCTCCAACTGCCGGAGTTCTAGAAGCCCTGCCCGCAAAGAACGGACAGGAAAGTTCACCGGGGCTAATCGTCTTCCGCTTCTGCGCGGACCTGTTCTACGCCAATTCGACGCGCTTTCGTCAGGATCTGCTAGCGTTGGTGGACCACGCCCCACATCCGGTGCGATGCATAGTGCTGGATGCCAGTCCCGTCACCGATATCGACTATTCCGCCGCCGCGGACCTGCGGGATCTGATCGCGCAGTTACATCAACGCGACATCGCGTTGATTTTCGGCCGGGTAAGCGTCTTTCTTCGCGCGGACATGGATCGGCACCACATCACCTTGGCCCTCGGAGCAACCAATATCTATGCCGAACTGCACACGGCACTGAAAGCCGCCCACGATATTCTGGACGGCCCGCCCCCGTCCGTCAGGCTTTCCTGACGAACTCAGATTTCAGGTTCATCGCGCCGATCCCCGGGATCTTGCAGGCGATGTCATGCCCGTCGCCGCCGTCCGACAGACGGATGTTCTTCACCTTGGTGCCACCCTTGACGACAAGGGACGAACCCTTGACCTTCAGATCCTTGATGACTGTGATCGTGTCGCCATCTGCCAGCACATTGCCATTTGCGTCCCGGATTTCTCCAGACGTTCCGCCATTTTCTTCTGAGGTTTCAGCCGGATTCCACTCATGCGCGCATTCCGGGCACATCCAGAGCGCACCATCCGGATAAACATGTTCGCACCCGCAGACCGGGCATTTCAGATGACTGTCCATGATAACCCTGTTTTCGTTCGTGGCCGGACATTACCGCACAGGATACGATTTTCATAACCTGTTCGACAGACGCCTGCAGCACCCTACCGATCGACATGCAGGGAAAAATTATCAGCCGCAGAAAGCTCGTCACTCTCGAACTGGATGATATCGAAGTCTGAGGGGCGAGAGCATCCCCTACGGATCAGTGCTCCAGATAGAACTCGATAGGAACCGTCAGAGACAATGGATCGCCCTGCACGCTGTCTGGCGGGATCGGCAGGGGCTCAGCGCGTCGGATCAGTGCCAGTGTCTCCGCGTCCAACAGATCATAACCCGCGCTCCGGCTAAGGCTGGCGCTCAGTACATGGCCTTTGCGGTCCATCACGAAATGCAGAAGGGACGTTCCTTCCTGCCGGATAGACTGGGCCGCTGCGGGATAGCGCTTAAACCGCTCCAGTCGGGCCAGAAGCTCTCCCTGCCAGGTCACGGGATCATGGGAGGCTTGACTGGACGACGCGACTGAAGAGGCGCTCGGCCTGGCGGCCGGAGGCACATCGACGCTTCGCGGCGCAGTCGTTTTTTCCGCAGACGCGGCCTTCAGGGGCACGGGGGGCGCTGGACTGTGAAGTGACGGTTTGTGCGGCCTGACCTTCTGCGCCTTCGGCACAGGAACAGGCGGATTGGGTGCGGGGCTAGGAGGTGCCTCGACTTTCGGTGGATCGTCTGACTGCGGCTCTGTAGACGCCACGACTTGCTGCGGGCCCGGATCGCTATCCTGCTGCGGAACGGGAACCGGCGCGGGCGCAGGTGCGAGATCGATGCTGATCGCGGCAGGCGCGGGTTCCGCGAGCGGTGCCTGAGGAGGAACGGATATCAGCGCCCAGAACAGGACTACCCCTGTCAGCACGGTCACACCGAGACCTACCCCTCCCCACAGCCTCATGCTCCGGCGATCTTCCAGACGGCAGGACGCCTCATACCACCGCCTGAAAGACAGAGACGCCCCCTGCGGTGAGAAAAGACCATCCGACATCAGGGCGTCGCCCCGGTCGTCCGAGCCGGTATGTTCCCGCCTTGGAGCGTCACGAAGGCCACCTTCAGATATCCTGCGCTGCGCAGATGATCCATAACGTCCATCAACGTGCCGTAATCCACTGTTTTGTCAGCCCGCAGGAAAATGCGCTCGTCACGATTGCCTTTGGTCGCCGCGTTCAGCGCTTCCGTCAGTTGCGTGGCGGCCACGTCATTTTCGCCCAGAGACAGCGTATGGTCTGCCTTGACCGTCAGGAAAACGGGTTCATCCGGTCTGGGCGTCGGCTGCTGAGTGGACGACGGAAGCTCCACCGGCACGTTGACGGTTGTGAGGGGGGCCGTGACCATGAAGATCACGAGCAACACCAGCATGACGTCGATGAAGGGCGTGACGTTGATTTCATGTGCTTCAAGCACGGTGTCGTCCGCATGGCGGATCCGGATGGCCATGGAAAATTACTCTGCCGCGGCCAGCGTATCGCGACCGAAACTCAGCACCCTGCCGCCGCTGGTTCCGCGCGCCAGATCGCGAGAGACAAGACGCATCACGAGCGACGTAAGATCCGCGACACAGGCCCGGCACGCCGCCGTCTGACGGGCCAGATGATTGTAGATTACCACTGCCGGAATGGCCGCGACGAGACCAAGTGCTGTGGCCAGCAGAGCTTCGGCGATGCCGGGCGCCACAACCGCGAGACTGGTGGCGTGAGCCGCAGCGATCCCTGTGAAGGATGACATGATCCCCCAGACCGTGCCAAACAAGCCGACGAACGGAGACGTCGCTCCGATGGTCGCAAGAACGCCGGTCCCTCGCATTAACCTGCGCCCTTCAGCCGCTTCCAGCCGTTCAAGGTGCAGGACAATGCGTTCCTTGATGCCTTCACGGTCGCCCGGAATGTCCTGCGAACGCTGACGCTCGACTTCGGCCGCCACAACCATGGCATGCACGATCCCAGACCCCGAACCGGTGCGCGTCCACTCCTCGCCCATATCCAGCGTTTCGGCATCCTCCAGAGCGATTTCCGACTTCTTCAGCCGCGAGCGCAAATGCTGAAGTTCGATGGTTTTGGCAATGAAAATCGTCCAGGTGACGAGTGAGGCCATCGCGAGGATCGTCATAACGCCCCGCACAACCGGACCTGCGTTGAGAAACATCTGCCAGGGAGAGAAACTGAGCGACATCACGAAACCTACATGGGTTGAAACAATCCTGAATACACACAATAGTGAGACTAATTCTCATTATCAATGAATGATTGCACGATCCCGTATACCCTGTCGTGTCAGCACCGCAGGTCTTTAGGCCCGGTTCCACAGAACCGGGCCGACGTCTAAGGAATTCGCAAAGATTATTTTCCTTCAGAGGCTGTTCCGGCAGCCTGATGGTGCCCACGACCTGACCCATCACCCGGTTTGTGGTGGGAAGGCTGAAGCGCTGCGACGACAGCATCGTTGATGGGGCGGTTGGAGGCTTTCGCGATCTCTTCAAGAGTCTGGTCTGCCGTCTGAACCGTATAGCCCTGCCCTTGCAAACGCCCCACAAGTCCATCTCCGTCCGTGTGGATCAGGAGTGCAATCTGGGACAACGGGGCATGCTCGAGAACGGGCAGCGCTATTGAAGCCGTCTTTCTGTTGCCCGAATGACCACCGGGCCCCTGAAAAAAGAACGGAATACAGGCCATGAACGCAATGATCAGCGGCACAAACAATGTCTTCCGGCGCGCGTAGTTGACGAATGACGTCCAGTTCTTGATGACATGCAGCACAAAAGGCACAAGAAGCGCCATGCTGAGCCATTCATGAATGGGATGAAACGCCAATGGCGCCCAGTGGAAGAACAGCGCGACCCCTGTCACGCCAGAGACAATAAAGAACCCCGTCGTGAGCGGCGTTCCATAACGGTTCATAAATTTCTTGAACATCTGACTTTCCTGTGCCGGATCATGCCGAAAGCAGCGGAAGGTGGGAAAAAGCGTCCGGAAAACGGACACGGATCCGAAATCTGTTTCCATGAAACGAAACAGGCTCAAGACGCATGGGAAACATCCCGACCGTCCTCATAGATGTCACTGCGCGCCTGCTGGCTACGAATGCAGAACTGATCCCCATTCAGGCCACCATTGCCCGTGGACATCATGATGCCCGGAACATTATCCAGCGTGAACAGACGCTGCTGGACGATCAGCTCTTTTGGTACGACGCTGATGGTCTGAAGCATATCGCGGACCTCACGCGGCATCTGCCCGATATCAAAAGACGTGTTGTTGCTATTGCTGCTTTTAGCGTTGCCCTGTCCGTGAACACGCATATCCAGCAGCCGGCTCACACTATCTGTGGCCGTGGCATCCACACTATCCCGTGCTTCAGCGTCCCCGGTTTCCACAATACCGAATCCCGCACCAAGCGGCAGCAAGATGAGAGCCGACCATCTCTGCCCCTCTCCTTCGCGGCAACAGGACCTGAAAGGAGCTACAGATGACAGGGAGTGCAAAAAATCGTTCTCTGAAGGCATGCAACACCTGAACTTTCAAACGCTCCACAGAACGTCGAAAGGGCTTTCCCTGGGTTGACTTCAACCCGGCACGAAACAGCGGCAGGACACCAGTTGCAAAACCCGGTTCCTCCTCTGCATTCAGCTCGCGCGCACCGGAAAAGTCCTCGCGACATTCTGACTGGTGCCTCTTTGGTTCAGGTTAAATTAAAATGCAAATGGTTCTCATTTACAGAATTTTTCAATGGGGATACTGTTGCCACGCGAACACAGCGGCATCAGACCTGATCGGCCTTTTCTCCGCGCCGGGGCGCACCCGAAAACTCAGGTAGGAACGTAAGCAGGCCTGTCCGCGCCAGGTAGCGCGTAATCTCCCAGCAGTTTCTGAACGGTCCTGATCACCTGCTGGCTTGTGATGAGGCGGGTGCATTCGAACTGGCGCGGCGTACTGGCATGTCGTGGACACCACAGGAAATCCTTGTGATCGAACTGATGGGCCGCATCGTTCCAGCAGGAGTTGCAGGAATGCCAGTTAATGACGCGATAGGGCGTCGCGAACTCGTTATCGGGGTGGGTAAAGCCCGAAATCATTACGACCGGCGTTCTCGCAGCATGGGCAAGCCAGGCGAGACCACTCGACAGCCCCACAAAAAATGCAGCATGACGCAGCCACCGTGCGCGCTCGGACAGGGGCCGTACGCCCGTCTCGTCTTCCGCACCGTAGGGAATATGGTTCCAGACGATTCCCTGACCGTAGATCGGTTTGAGGTCGATACACACCACCCTGTAGCCACAGGATTTCAGGAAGGTGACGACATCACGCCATCCTCCTGGATTGTTCCAGTATTTGCACTGCGTACTGGCCTGTACAGCGATGCACACATACGGTTCTTCGATCGGACGCTCCCCATCATCCACATTCAGGGCAGGAGGTGTATCATCCCAGGGATCGATTCCGAGGATGTAGGATGCGGTCCGGTGCAGCCCGACATGGCGGAAATCGGTCGGCTGGCGGACATGCTCCTTGTCCGTGAAGAACAGGCCGAGCGCATAGGTCGCATAGAACTGTTCCGTAAACGCCTTGTCTTTCTGGGCTTCCCCCTGCACGACAAGCTTCATGGCCGGATCCGCGCCATCGACAAGCGGAAAAATCGCTTCGGAGACGGTCGCGGTAACGAGGGCACCGGTCTCCCGGGCAAAACGGGACACCGCTGGCAGCCAGGCCAGCGTGTCACCCAGCGTTCCGACCGGGATCTGGACGAAAACCTTGCGACCACGCAGATACATCACATGCTGCACGACATGGGTGACCGCGCCATCCGGAGCATGGAACCAGACATCCACGCCGAAAGGCACGAAATACTTTTTCGCTGAAGAAACCAGTCCGCCCGATACCTTGGTATCGAAAAGAATATTGCCCGTCTCCGCGTCCATAAGACGGACACGCCACTGTCCCTGCCCCTCCGCAAGGGCGGGAACCAGCACGCGCGCACCATCATTGAAATCGAACCGCACGCCATTCGGCGCCTCGACGGTCGGCACCTTCGAGGCCGGAAGATAGGGGGTCTTCGTATCCGGCGAAGCAGCAGCAGACGATACGACGGAAGAGGCAGATTCGGACGACAGAGCGACAGAGGAATTCCCGGCGGTTATGGAAACCTCCGATGTGCTTTCGGCCTGGGTCATCCTACGTCCTCTGCTGGTACGAAAATACGCCTCTGAAACGAGGTTAACCTATCCATTCCTGCCTAGTCGAGGGCGGGACACCAGAGGGACAGGCATAGACGTAATGAAGCCCTGTGGAAGTCAAAGATCAATGAAACCTCGTGAGAGACCCGTCCTGCTCTGATCAGGATCTTGAGCCCTGCGTCCCGGGACTGCCGCAATCATGCTGAACATGCCAGCGACGAAGCGCATCGGACGCGCCAGCATTTTTTTCCCATGACATCGAGGATGGCGCCCTGATGAAACCGTGTGCCGTCCATGGTCACGACGAAAGACAGCAGTCAGAACAGTTCCTCCGGCAGCGGACAGGGCCAGAGCACGACCGGTCAGTCCCGGCAGGATGACGGTATCGCCGATAATCCCCTTCCCGGCGGCTGGGCAACACCGAAGACGGACAGGCCGGCCGCGAAACTGACCGAAGACCTGAGGGAGGCCCTGCCGCGGACCGTGACACTACGCAAGACGCTCGATGCGATCCCCAGCGCCGCATCCTTCATACCATGGAGCTGAAAGACTGAAGACCGAAAACCGCGCCGCTCAAGCGATAAACTGTTCGGCGATGATCCGCTCCGACAGGCCATGGCCGGGATCGAACAGGATTGTTGCCTTGCGGTCGCGGTCTTCCCTCACGACAACCTCGACCACATCGCGGAACTCGGTGAAATCGGCCACGGCGGCAGTCGCCCTTTTCTCCGTATCCAGCAAAGTGAGTTTCACAACCGCCGTCGAAGGCAGCAGCGCGCCCCGCCAGCGGCGCGGACGGAAGGGCGAGATCGGGGTCAACGGAAGAAGATTGGCGCTCAGCGGCACAATGGGGCCATGCGCCGACAGATTATAAGCCGTCGATCCCGCCGGAGTGGACACGATGATCCCGTCGCAGATCAGTTCCTCAAGGCGCGTCTGGCCATCGATGTCGATCCGGATCCGGGAGGTCTGACGTGTCTGGCGGAACAGAAAAACGTCATTGAAAGCCAAAGCCGTGCGGACTTCGCCGCTTTTCGTCACAGCCGTCATATGCAGGGGATGAAGGACCGAAGGCTGGGCCTGTTCCAGACGGAGCAGAAGTTCACCCTCATCCGCGGCATTCATGAGGAAGCCGACAGTTCCGTAATTCATTCCGTAAATGGCGATGCTGCTGTCCAGAACCTTGTGCAGCGCCTCCAGCATGAAACCATCGCCTCCCAGACAGACGACAACGTCAGCCCTGTGCAGGGGAACGTTGCCGTATTTCTGGGAAAGCTGTGTCAGGGCCGTCTGGGGAGCGTCCGCTGAAGACGCCACGAAATGGATTTTCATATCCGGGACATTAGCTCATTCTGGGAAAAATGCGCCCTGTTCGCAGGCTCTAAAAAGAATTTTCATTCCAGCACATTCCCACAACCGGTCACGACAGGCTCTCTCCCGAACCCCTGCCCCGCTGAAACGGCTCGGCTACAGATCATGCCATCCTGCCCCTGAGATCCCCTGCTGCCCGAACACAGACCATAGTCATGTCCCTCGCGTAAAGACGGATTCTGATAGAGATAGGGATGCTGCTAGGGATCGCGCGGAATTTTTCCATTTTTGACGTAAGGGCCATTCCAGCGATCCGCGCCAGATGACGACTTGCGGCACAAGAGTAACGTCTTACGATAGGTCCGGGGAAACTCACCGTGAAGGTCTGGCAAAGGTTTGTTCCGAGACAGAAACGTCATAGGCGTGGCGCCACGACATATCTGCCCCATAAGGCTTCCTTCCACTCTCGTGAAAATATCACGCCATCAAACCACGGGACTAAACACCTGG
>NZ_BJVA01000007.1 GCF_007988905.1 Gluconobacter kanchanaburiensis NBRC 103587 | reverse complement strand
TTTTCTTTGAATCACCCAGTTTGGCGCCCGTTCAACATCCGTCGGGGGACCGAGGTGCGTCCTATCGCGTCTTACGCTTCGTATAGCGCTGTTAGGGAGAAAGCCTTTTCCTGCCTGAGGAATAGACCCTTAGGCAAAGTTACAAGGCTTCTGAGGATAGGCAGCCAGTTTCCCACCTTCCAAGAGGTTCTATACACGCCTAGATAATCCGCCTGATGTTTGAGCACGGAGTCATTTCAGGCATGGCGGCAAGCCTGCGAAAGAAAAGCCCTGGAGAAATGGCAAAGAAAAACCCGCTTCACCTTACGATGAAGCGGGCTTTTGCAAACCTGATCTGAAAAGACCGTTCAGGTCGAGCCATGTTCCTGAACAGCTTCCAGTTCGGCACGAACCGATTGCAGTTCGCGGCTGATCTGGTCGTGCATGTCCACGTCGTTCGGACCGATTTCGGCCCATTGGCTTTCCAGATCCCGCAAACGGCTCTTGGCCTCATCCACGGACAGCTCACTCATGAGCTGTGCGGAATCGGCCAGAATGGTGCAGTGATCAGCACCCATATCAGCAAAACCGCCCGTCACGAAATAACGGTCCACGATCTTGTCACCCTGACAAAGGGCCACAACGCCGCCCCGCAGCTGAAGCATCAGCGGTGCGCGGTCCGGCATGGCTGCAATATCGCCTTCCATGCCCGGGACCACGGCCATGTCGACTTCACGTTCGACAAGGCGCTTTTCCGGGCTGACGATCTCGATGCGAAGCGGCATCGGATCAGGCCTCCTGCTTCATCTTCTCGGCCTTCGCAATGGCCTCGTCGATGTCACCGACCATGTAGAAGGCGCCTTCCGGCAGGTGATCGTACTCGCCAGCTACAACGGCCTTGAAGGAACGGATCGTATCTTCCAGCGACACCAGCTTGCCCGGGGCGCCCGTGAAGACTTCGGCCACGTGGAAAGGCTGGGACAGGAAACGCTGGATACGGCGGGCGCGGCCAACGATCTTCTTGTCGTCTTCGGACAGTTCGTCCATGCCAAGGATCGCAATGATGTCCTGCAGACCCTTGTAGGTCTGGAGCGTCTGCTGAACCTGGCGCGCAACCTGATAGTGCTCTTCACCAACGATCTTCGGATCGAGCGAACGGGATGTCGAATCCAGCGGATCAACAGCCGGATAGATGCCCATTTCCGCGATCGAACGGTTCAGCACCGTCGTTGCATCAAGATGCGCGAAGGTCGCAGCCGGAGCCGGATCGGTCAGATCGTCAGCCGGGACATACACGGCCTGAACGGACGTGATGGAGCCCTTCTTCGTGGACGTAATACGCTCCTGCAGGGCACCCATCTCGGTGGCCAGCGTCGGCTGGTAACCCACTGCGGAGGGGATACGGCCCAGAAGTGCGGAGACTTCGGAACCAGCCTGCGTGAAGCGGAAGATGTTGTCCACGAAGAACAGGACGTCCTGACCTTCTTCATCACGGAAATATTCGGCAAGCGACAGGCCTGTCAGGGCGACGCGCGAACGGGCTCCCGGCGGCTCGTTCATCTGGCCATAGACCAGCGCAACCTTGGAACCTTCGGTCGAGCCATCTTCAGCGATCTTGATGACGCCTGCGTCCTGCATTTCGAAATACAGGTCGTTACCTTCACGCGTACGCTCACCGACACCGGCGAAGACGGACACGCCGCCATGGGCTTTCGCGATGTTGTTGATGAGTTCCTGAATGATGACCGTCTTGCCGACGCCAGCGCCACCGAACAGGCCGATCTTGCCACCCTTGAGGTACGGGCAGAGCAGATCGACGACCTTGATGCCGGTCACGAGGATCTCGGACGCCGCGGCCTGATCTTCGAAAGCCGGGGCCGGACGGTGGATCGGGAAGCGCAGTTCGCTGCTGATCGGACCGCGCTCGTCGATGGGCTCACCAACGACGTTCAGGATACGACCAAGCGTTGCCGGACCAACCGGAACCATGATCTGCGTGCCCGTGTCACGGACTTCAGCGCCACGGACGAGACCGTCGGTCGTGTCCATGGCAATGCAGCGGACCTGACGCTCGCCGATTTCCTGCGCAACTTCCAGCACCAGCGTGTGATCGCCGTTCTGGACGTGCAGGGCGTTCAGGATGAAGGGAAGATCGCCTTCGAACTGCACGTCCACGACGGGGCCGCGCACCTGGGTGACGCGGCCGACCACGTTGTTGGCAGCTCCGGCAGAAGGGGTAAGGGTTTCGGACATCGGATTCGTCTCCTGCGTGATCTCAAACGGCTTCTGCGCCGGAGATGATTTCGATCAGATCGTTGGTGATGTTGGCCTGACGCGTACGGTTGTACTTCTGCGACAGACGGTCGATGGCCTTGCTAGCGTTACGGCTGGCATTGTCCATCGCGGTCATGCGCGCGCCCTGCTCGCCAGCAGCACTTTCCAGCAGGGCCGAGAAGATCTGGACCTGAAGGTTGCGCGGCAGAAGCTGCGTCAGAAGCGTCGTCTCGTCCGGCTCGAATTCATACTGGGCCGTGTCGGCATCCAAAGCGGCATTGTCGTTCTCGGGAACCGCGAGCGGAACCAGAGGCGCCTGTACCGGCACCTGCGTCATGGCATTGAGGAAGCGGTTATAAACCAGCGTGCAGCGGTCGATGTCGCCAGCTTCCAGCAGGGTCACGATCCGGCCTCCGATGTCGGTAGCCTTGTCAAACCCGACATCCTTGCCTTCGGTTCCAGCCAGACGATCAACGATCATGTCCGGATAGTGACGCACGAGGATATCTGCCCCCTTGCGACCGACCGGCAGGATGCGGACCGTCTTGCCTTCTGATACCAGCGTATCGACCAGCTGACGGGCACTGCGGACGATATTGGCGTTGAAGCCGCCAGCAAGGCCACGGTCAGAGGTCAGCACCACCACGAGATGGGTCTGGTCCTTGCCCGTTCCCGCGAGAAGGCGCGGCAGGCTTGTCGCGTCCTCACCCCGGGTCGCCGTCGCCAGCTCTGCCATCATGCGACGCATGGCGTCGGCATAGGGGCGAGCCGCTTCGGCCTGCATCTGGGCGCGTCGCAGCTTGGAGGCTGCGACCATTTTCATCGCGTTCGTGATCTTGCGCGTCGATTTGACGCCCGTGATCCGTCCACGCAGTTCCTTCAGCGAAGCCATGGGCTATCCTCAGGCCGAAAAGCGCTTGCCGAATGCTTCGAGCAGCTCCTTGAGCTTGCCTTCCGTCTCCGGCTTGATCTGGCGGTCATTGCGAATGGCCGTCAGGATGTCAGAGCCCGCACCGCGCAGCTCGGACAGGAGAGCGGCTTCGTAGGCCACAACCTTGTCCACTGCGATCGGATCAACGTAGCCACGCGTACCGGCGTAAAGAACAACAACCTGCTCTTCGACGGGCAGCGGGGACGTCTCGGGCTGCTTCAGCAGCTCAACCAGACGGGCACCACGATCGAGCTGCTTGCGGGTTGCAGCATCCAGATCGGAAGCAAACTGCGAGAACGCAGCCATTTCACGATACTGCGCCAGCTCCAGCTTGATCTTGCCGGCAACCTGCTTCATCGCCTTGATCTGGGCTGCAGAACCCACGCGGGACACCGAACCACCGACGTTCACGGCCGGGCGGATACCCTTGTAGAACAGATCCGTCTCAAGGAAGATCTGACCGTCGGTGATGGAGATCACGTTGGTCGGGATGTAGGCAGCCGTATCGCCAGCCTGCGTCTCGATGACCGGCAGTGCCGTCAGGGAGCCGCCGCCATTGGCGTCGGACATCTTGGCCGCACGCTCCAGAAGACGGGAGTGCAGGTAGAACACGTCACCCGGGAACGCTTCACGCGCCGGCGGACGACGCAGCAGCAGGGACATCTGACGGTACGCCACAGCCTGCTTGGACAGATCGTCGTAGCAGACAAGAGCGTGCATGCCGTTGTCACGGAAGTACTCACCCATGGCGCAGGCCGTGTACGGTGCGAGATACTGCATCGGAGCAGCATCGGAGGCCGTAGCGGCAACAACGATGGAGTATTCCATCGCGCCATGCTCGGTCAGCGTGCGGACCAGGTTGGCCACCGTGGAGCGCTTCTGGCCGATGGCGACGTAGATGCAGTACAGGGACTTCTTCGGGTCACCTTCGGCATTGACCGGCTTCTGGGCGACGATGGTGTCGATCAGGATCGCGGTCTTGCCTGTCTGGCGATCACCGATGATCAGCTCACGCTGGCCACGTCCGATGGGAACGAGCGCATCGATGGCCTTGATGCCCGTCTGCATCGGCTCGCTGACCGACTGGCGCGGCATGATGCCCGGAGCTTTCACTTCGGCGCGGCGGTATTCAACGTCCGTCAGCGGGCCACGGCCGTCGATCGGGTTACCCAGACCGTCAACCACGCGTCCGAGCAGGCCCTTGCCGACCGGAACTTCAACCACGGACTTCGTACGCAGGACGGTGTCGCCCTCGCGGATGCCGTCGCCGTCGCCGAACAGAACCACACCAACATTGTCGGCTTCAAGGTTCAGGGCCATGCCCTTGAGGCCGGTTCCTTCGAACTCGACCATTTCACCGGCCATGACGTTGTTCAGGCCGTAGACGCGGGCGATGCCGTCGCCGATGGACAGGACCGTTCCCGTTTCGGAAACGGTCTCGACCTGGTCGAAAGACGCGATCTGCTGCTTGAGGATGTCCGAAATCTCGGCGGGACGGATATCCATCACGCGGCTCCCTTCATGGCGTTCTGCAGGCGGGTCAGGCGCCCGGCGATCGAAGTGTCAAAGAGTGTGGAACCGATCCGTACGGTCATGCCACCAAGGAGGGCAACGTCCGTATGTTCGGTCATGGACACACGGCTGTAGCCGGCTTCGGCCAGTCGGGTCTGAAGCTGGCTGCGCTGCGTGTCGTTAAGAGGCTGTGCGGAGCGGACTTCGGCTACAACTTCGCCACGCAGGGCGGAATCAAGCGCCAGAACACCGTCCAGAATGGATGCAAGATCAGGCAAGCGACGATTTTCGGCGATGACGCCGACAAACCGGCGCAGGACGTCTCCAAAGCCGAGCTTCGACATCAGGACATTCGAAACCGTCTGACCCTGGCGGATGTCCATCCGGGCGTCAGCCAGGAATTTCCGCAGGTCGTCGCTTTCGGAAATGGCGGTACGCAGCGCCTTCACTTCACCCAGAACATCGGGAAGAGCCCCCTGCTCCGAAGCAAGATCATAAAGCGCACGGGCGTAGCGCTGGGCCAAGCCCCCTGTGTGTCCAACCTGCGGCACCTGTGTCACCGTCACACGCGTGTTCCGTCTCACTAAATCCGCCGCAGAGTGCGGCCGGAACCGGCTTATCCGGCTCCTTGCATCAAAACTGTCCGGACCGGGCATACACGTTCCTGCGCAGGATTCGTCTGAAACCCGGTCCTCCACTTGGCGCCGCCTCTAGCACGCTGTCCCGTTCCTGCGCAACCAAGACGATACGCAAATTCCCTGCGTCATCCACAGGCAATGACAGCAGTTTGCTTTGTAGCCGAGCAGACTGGCATGACAGAGATCAGACAGTTCGCCGCTGAACTGTCGATTGCTGCCCGATCAATTCAGGCGAAGCACATCTTCAAACACCCTCCTGGAGACCAGATGTCACACACAAAGCGCCTTCCGGCATTCCTGGGCGCCCTTTCCCTGCCTTTTCTGATGTCAGCCGTCCGGGCTGCTCCTGTAGAGGACAAGCCCTCCTTCCCGACGCTCTCTTATTGGGACAACTGGACAGACCCGCAAGGCACAACTCATCTGACCAAATGCCGGATGTCGGCATTTCATGACGATTCGACCTCATCTAACGGACATGAAACCTTGCTCAGCACCCCTCACAAAGGGGACGTCACAATGACAGTGCGTGTGCAGCCGTCCGGCTGGAAAGGCGAATGGAGCGAAACCCGGCAGACCCAGTGGATAGTCCCACTCTCGGGCATCTATTCCGTCACAGCGATGGACGGAAACAATGTGGAGCTGAACCCCGGAGACATTCTCCTCAGTGAGGACGTATCACCTTCTGCTTCAGGCCCAGAGCCAAAAGGGCACCTGGAAAAGAATGTCGGCGACAGTGCAGTCGCACTCCAGATTCTGAGCTTCGCAGACGCAACGCCCTCGCACGTACCGTGCCAATGGCATTGAGAATTCAATAATTATTTTTGGGATTTTCTAAAGATCCTGGAGCGGGCGAAGGGAATCGAACCCTCCTAAGAAGCTTGGAAGGCTACTGCATTACCACTATGCTACGCCCGCTCAGGTGAGACTGTCCTTAGCTCATTTTTTTCCGCACCCGCAAGAGGGGAAAAATCAAATTGGAAATTCCTCAACAAAGATGCTCGGGGCTCTTGACTTTTCTTCGCGAACATTCTCTTTTGCGCCCACTGTCGCTGGCATGACGTTTCAAAACGCCCTGCCCGATGATAGGGGTGTAGCTCAATTGGCTAGAGCGCCGGTCTCCAAAACCGGAGGTTGAGAGTTCGAGACCCTCCGCCCCTGCCACTCCTTCTTGCCGGATGTCCTTCCCGACACCGGGAGCGGGATTTTCACTTGATTCGAGGACGATGGTGTCGGTCAGTACCCCGAAAGACGAGTCGCGGAAAACGGCGCCTCAAAAGAACGGATCCGGCTTCAATCTGGTTGCCTACGTCCGTGACGTCCGCGCCGAAGCGAAGCGCGTCACGTGGCCGACCCGTCGCAACACCCTGATCACGTCAGGTGCCGTACTGGTCATGGTTACCGTGACCTGCATCTTCTTCTTCATCGTGGACCAGGTGATTGGCCTTGGCGTCCGCGAACTTTTTGGCGTTGGAGGCTAGGTTCGCACCATGGCGAAGCGTTGGTACGTCGTGCATGTCTATTCCGGATTCGAGAAAAAAATCGCGAGTCATATTCAGGAGCAGGCTGCACAAAAAGGCCTGTCCGACCATTTTGAGCAGATCCTCGTTCCTTCCGAAGACGTGACGGAAATGCGTCGCGGCCGTAAGGTTAATGCGGAGCGCAAGTTCTTTCCGGGCTATGTCCTCGTCAAGATGGAACTGACGGACGAAGCCTGGCATCTCGTCAAGGATACCCCCAAGGTCACGGGCTTCCTCGGAACCCGTAACCGTCCTACGCCCATCACGGCAGCCGAAGCTGACCGGATCATGAAGCAGGCCCAGGAAGGCGTTGAACGCCCCCGCTCCAGCCTTTCTTTCGAGATTGGCGAGCAGATCCGGGTTGCAGATGGTCCGTTCACATCATTCACCGGCATGATCGAAGACGTGGACGACGAGCGTCAACGCCTCAAGGTCAGCGTCTCCATCTTTGGACGGTCAACGCCGGTCGATCTGGATTACACACAGGTGGAAAAGCTCTGACATCTGTTAGTGTTTTCTAATAAAAAAGGCTCCCTTCCGGGAGCCTTTTTTATTTTCAGACTATGCAGCTCTTTTCTGCGTCCTCAGTCATGCACTGGTGGGGGAAGTGTCCGCACACTTGCCGCCGCCTGATCGGCAATGGCTGCAACACCTTGACTGAGCGCTGCGGCCAGGCGCGCAGTCTCAGATGCCACAGGCTCGGATGACCGCCAGCTTACAGGGACCGTCATGACAGGCCCGATCATCTTTCCCGCAGGATGAACGGACAGCATGCCGTTCACCAATGCATATCCTCGGGCATCAGCTTCAAAATTCCGGATCGTCAATTCGACATAAGCTGCAGCCGTTGTGGTAACGGCGTCGTTCTCGGCAAAAACCGTCGTACCCGGCAGACGCTGTGCAAGGTCAGTCGACAGAGTATGAGCGATCATATCCGGAAGCGCCTCGCTCCAGCTCGCGCCTGCAGCAAGTTTGAGCTGATAGTCGCTACTCGACTTCACGATCGTATCCCGATCCAGTCGGGCACTGACGACAGGCGTGCGGACTTCAACCACGACAGGACCACCTGCCTGCGGCACGCCCGGCACTGGAGCCAGAGCATAAAGCGTCGGATCGCTGCTGCAGGCCGCGAGTAATCCCGTCAGTGCCATGGCCCCCATCAGGGACAGCACGAGCGGGCGGAAGGAGAAAGACGATATCATGGCTCAGTTCCTGCGGCCTGTGATGAGAGCGGAAGGGTGATGATCTAGATAATCCGTCAGGAACCGCAGGGAGCGAGACATCTGGGTCAACTGAGTGATCATACCCTGAAGGCTGCGATGGAAATCCGTATCCCCGCCATAAGCTCCCAGAACCGCCTGTGCGTTCGAGAGTGTGCCCTGTAGCTCTTTCATCAGCGCAGGCAGGTTCTGGTTGGCGGTTTTCGTCAGCCTGTTCAGGTTCTGAAGCGAATCACGCAGAGCCGCGAGAGACTGTGTGACTTCGGGACTATTCAGACGACCATCCGCATGCGCCAGAAGATCGTTCACGTGCCCACCGATCTCGGTCAGCGGCATTGCAGCGATCTTGTCAGTGATGGTCGAGACAGACTCCATGATTCCATCCATGCCACCCGCCTGACTTGGAAGAACTGCAACGTCTCCTTCATAGGTCAGTGGCGTTACGGGGGCATTCTTGACGAATTGCAGCGCAATCATGGATTCACCTGTCAGGAAGCTTGCACTCTGAACAGAAGCCCGCATTCCATCCGCCACGAACGCCTGAAGGTATTTCTCGACGGATCCCTCCTTGGCATTTTCAATCCGGTCATCCCAGTTGGACAATACCCGTTCGGGTTCAAGTTCCATATCCACACGAACACGAGGAAGCTTGGCAGGACCGTCAAAAAGAAGATGAACATCCGTGACGCTGCCAATCTGAAGGCCGAACATCGTAACCTGACTGCCAGTCGTCAGGCCTTTGACGGAGGAGTTGATGTAGGTCACGACGCGCAGGCGCTTGTGATAACGCGCATTGTCGGCATCTGCTTCGCTCGCATAGAGCTTGAAGACCGAATTGGCAGGCGCATCAGGAAGATCGATGTTGCGGCGACGCTCCGGAAGACCAAAGGCAATACCGCCGGAAAAAAGTGCCTGAAGCGATTTAAGCTGGACCTTCAGGCCCCCTGCTCCAAGCCCTACCTGTACGCCCGAGACGTTCCAGAAACGGCTATCCGTGCGCAGATAGTGATCATAGGGATCTTTTACAAACGCCTGAATGACGATCGGTCCCGTCCCACCCGGCGGCATCGTGTAACCAAGCACCTCACCGACCTGGAGATCCCGGAAGAAAACCGGCGAACCCGGCCCGAGCGATCCAAGCGACGGAGACACCAGCCAGAATGTTTCGCCCGGCTGATCGGAGCGAACGCCGGGGGGTGATTCCAGACCCTTGAAGAACTTCTGGTAATGGCCATCATCCGTGCCCGGATCCAACGCGATATAAGCTCCCGAAAACAGCGTATCGAGACCGGTGATGCTGGCGCCGTTAATACGGGGCCGCACGACCCAGAACCGGGTGTGGTCCGTCAGGATATGCGCGCTATTGGCATTCATCTGGACGGTTACATCGACATGTTTCATGTCGTCGCTCAGGGTGATGTCCTGAACCGTACCGAGTGTCACGGCCTTGTTCTTCACCTGGGTCTGGCCCGGGGTCAGGCCGTCCGCGGTTTCGAATGTGATGGTAATGACCGGGCCACGCGTTGCAAAATGTTCCCACGCTAGCCAGCCGGCGATGAGGATGGCCACCACCGGAATCAGCAGGATAAGGGAGAAACGGGTGCGGCGCACCGGGGCTTCCTTCGGCGAGACCGTCTGCTCCCCCCGGTTGTTTCGGGAATCGCTCACGCGCGTCCAGGCTCCATGTCATGAGTATCAGAAGAAGGCGGTCCGGAAACAGCGTCGGAGGACGACTGTGCGCCGGACCGTCCGTTTTCCGCTGCGGGAGATGCAACCGCGCCATTGAGGCCTGCGGCATCCCACATCCCGCGGGGATCAAACAGTTCTGCTGCGAAGATGGTCAGAATCACGACCAGCGCAAAGCAGACCATACCCGGATCAGCCGTCACATTGGCCAGAAAGCCGAAATGTACGACAGCCACGAGAATGGAAATCATAAAAACATCGATCATCGACCATCGGCCGATAATAACGACGAGCCGATAAAGCTTCGCCATGTGCCTGAGCTGCCAGCGGGACCGGAGACGCGTGCCGATAATCATGAATGTCAGGGCGACGATCTTGAGCACGGGCACGGTGATACTGGCGAACAACACCAGCAGCGACAGCGGAATCATTCCCGCCTGCCAGAGCTCGATCACACCACTGATGATGGTGCTGGGCGCCCCGTGACCCACCTTGGTATAAGTCATAACCGGCAACAGATTCGCAGGCAGATAGAACACGACCCCTGCCACGAGAAGGCACGTGGCCGAGGCCAGACTCTGCGGCTTGCGGCGGCGCAGAATCTGACCACAGCGGGGACAGTCCCCCATGTCCTGCTCTTGCGGAACTGCATGGTCGAACGCCAGCACCAGATTGCAGGCGTGGCAGGACAGCATGTTCTCAACAGGAGGAATGACTCCGCTACGGGCATCAAGATGGGCGACATCCAGAAGCCGGCCCTGATGATCGTCGAGTTTGGGGCTGATGTCGCGACTCCGCCAGATGCGCTCCGCATCGAAAGTCGAATCCACGGCGGCCATGCTTAGCATCAGAGCGCCCAGAAGATAGACTCCGGGCTGAAGAATGACGAGCGCAAGATCCACCAGCTTGGTGTAAGCCACCAGCACGCCAAGGACATAGACTTCCACCATCGACCAGCCGCGCAGACGATCGTACCAGGTGAGCAATCGCGGGGTCCAGTCAGGCATCTGGGGACGGGAGGCGCCATAAAGGATGGCCCCCATAAGGCCGATGATGACACCTGGCATAAGGATCGTCACCAGCGCCACGAGAACACCAATCATGCCATATCCCTGGTGCCCGAGTTCGATCGGGCCACTCATGAGAGAGACGGTGTTTTCGCGTCCATAGACGTTCAGTGTCATGAGAGAGCTGATAAGCAGCGTAACGTAAAGCGCGGCTGATGTGACGCAGAAAGCCGCCGGTGCGCCGATCAGGGAGGTCTTGCGCCGACGGGCAAGCTGACAACCACAACGCAGGCATTCCGCGAGATGCCCCCGTTTCAGACGCGGGACGTGCTGAAAAAGACCGCATGTCGGACATTCCCGCAGACCTTCTACCGCGTGAATGGAGGCATGAGGCTCCTGACTGCGGGAGAAACTGACGGCATTACGCCAGAGTCGTTTATGAAAACGGTCAGACATCGGGCTCCTAACCTAACGCAGGGAACCGTCTTT
Source organism: Gluconobacter kanchanaburiensis NBRC 103587 (assembly GCF_007988905.1). Taxonomy (GTDB): domain Bacteria; phylum Pseudomonadota; class Alphaproteobacteria; order Acetobacterales; family Acetobacteraceae; genus Gluconobacter; species Gluconobacter kanchanaburiensis. The sequence continues at coordinate 133,759 of NZ_BJVA01000007.1, read as the reverse complement.
TGACAGTCTGCCCTCCTTCAGGCAGCCCTCCGCTCAGGATATCGACACTCATCGTAATCCCATCACAGACAGATTGCCCAGAGGAGGTCTGTCATATCGGCAATATTTTGAAAAATCGTGAACATCCATTTCCGGTGAAAGGCAACCGCCTTCCGTCAGGTCAGACAGGGAAGACGAAACCAGATCCGGATATTTGGGAAAACCTTGATGGTGCCGGTGAAGAGATTCGAACTCCCGACCCCATCATTACGAATGACGTGCTCTACCAGCTGAGCTACACCGGCGCACCCATCAAGGTGGGCGCGTTCTAACCGAGCCCTTCGGGGTTGGCAAGTCGGAAAATGCATAAGCCATGTCGGGGTTTCAGTAACCCCGACCGATATCGATCATGCCGCTCATGGGTTCGCCTGCCTCGTAGCGGCCCAGATTGGCCAGAACTGTGTCAGCCGCACTGTCGGACTGCGCCGCACTGGCGATATGGGGCGTCAGAAAAATGCAGGGATGATTCCAGAACGGATGTTCAGGCGGCAGTGGCTCGGGCGAGGCGACGTCAAGCACCGCCTGTGACAACTGGCCGCTGTCGAGAGCCGGAATGAGGTCGTCCTGCACCAGATGACCGCCACGCCCGCAATTGATGAGGCACGCGCCTTTCGGCAGTTTTTCGAACAGGCTGTGATTGAGGATACCGCGGGTGGCGTCCGTCAGCGGGACGAGACAGACCAGAATGTCGGTTTCTGCCAGAAAGGCTTCCAGCTCCCCTTCCCCCGCGAACGAACGCGCGCCCGTAACCTCGCGGCGACTGCGGCTCCATCCCCGGCAATCGTAACCGAAAGACACGAGTTTTTCGAGAACCGGGCTGCCCAGTTCCCCCATTCCCATCACGCCGACGCGATAGAGTTTCGCCGGACGGTTGTGCGATCCATTCCAGATATGGTCATGCTGCTGCCGGGCATAGCGGAACATGTCGCGATGAAAAGACAGAACCGCCCACAGAACATATTCGATCATGCCCTCCACCAAACTGCTTTCCACCATGCGGACGATCTTCACGCCAGGAGGCACATTGGCGAGATTGAGCTGGTCGATCCCCGCACCCAGTGAAAACAGGATTTCAAGATTAGGAAAGAGCGTGGCGAGATCGTCCGGCGTCTTCCAGGCGGCAAGATATCGCACGTCTTCCTTCGGACCGGTCTCGGGCCAAGCATAAAATGGCAGGTCAGGACGGCATTCAGCGAATTTCTCACTCCAGACTCTGGCGCGCTCTGGGGTATGATGAAAAACGATCGACATTTTGCGTGCTCTCCAGCCGGTAAACGGATGCGCGGATGGTCGCGCCGCGGAGAAGCGGGATCAACCCTGCACACCTAATTTGTGTAGGGCAGATTTTCGGGGAACGTGACCTCTCCGAAAAAAAAACGGAACGCCGCGCCTGGGCGACCGGCCACAAGAAAGATGGCAGCGGAAAAAAGAACGATTCAGGCCGGAAAAACTATCCGAAACAAGCTTTCCGGCCCGAAGAGCGATCAGTCCGCATCCCACGCACTGCGGGCAGCATCCACGCCGGCCCCACGCGAGATTGCGACCCCTTCCCCTGCCAGAACGGACTCAAGCGCGGCGAGCGTGAGCAGCACCTTATCCTTGCGCGCATTCAGGCCCATTGCTCCGATACGCCAGATTTTCCCCGTCAGCGGACCGAAAGACGAGACGATCTCGATCCCGAAATCGTCTCGCATAAGCTGACGGATGCGGGCATTGTCCACACCGTCCGGAACCCAGACGCCGGTGACGTTGCTCATGCGGGCGGTGTCGTTACCATAGACCTTCAGGCCCATGCCCCGCAGCCCGGCGACCATGGCGCGCCCTGCCCTGACATGACGGGCGACACGCGCCTCCACACCTTCTTCCACAACCAGACGCGCCGTCTCACGCGCGGCGTAAAGCATGGATGTGGCTTCGGTGTGATGGTTCATCCGGGCCGGAGACCAGTAGTTCATCAGCATCGCCAGATCGAAATAGTTCGACTGGATGACCGGACCACTCCCCTGTTCCTGACCGGTGGCAATCCCCGCTTCGTCATGGCGGCGCTTGAGGATCGCGGCAACGGCACGATCCGACAGCGTGATCGGCGCGGAACCCGGAGGGCCGTTCAGACATTTCTGAAGCCCTGCCGTGGCAACGTCGATGTTCCAGGCATCGGTCTCGAACGTCATGCCGCCGAGGGTCGCCGTAGCATCCACATAGAACAGCACGTCATGTTTGCGGCAGATCCGACCGATCTCTTCGAGCGGCTGGGCAGTCGTGGTTGACGTATCGCCATGCACACAGGCGACCAGACCAGGCTTGTGCTCGATAATAGCGGCTTCGATGCGGGCCGGATCGACAACCTCCCCCCATTCCACATCCACCGTGCACGGAATGCCACCGCAGCGATGGACGATTTCCGTTAGCAGCAGCCCGAAACGGCCAAAACGCGGAATGACGACCTTCATGCCCGGCGAGACCAGCGAGACCACAGCGGCTTCAATGGCCGAACGGGCCGAGCCGTTCACGAGCAGCGTCCAGTGATTCTTCGTGCGGAAGACCTCGCGGTACAGGGCCATGACCTCGTCCATATAGGCGGTCATTTCCGGGTCCATCTGGCCAATCACGTCATAGGACATGGCACGCAGAATGCGAGGATGGACATTGGTCGGCCCCGCACCCATCAGCAGACGGGACGGCGGGTCGAGCTGTGCGTAAGTCGCAGGATGGCTCATGACTGGAACTCCTTGACGAAGGCGAGCAGGGCGCGATGGGCGAGATCGACATCTTCCACGCGGACTGTTTCATCGGGATGATGGCTGAGGCCACCGGGGCTGCGGATGAAGAGCATCCCCATCGGACACAGATCGACCATGGCCATGGCATCATGCCCCGCACCACTCAGAAGACGCTGGGCCGGACGACCGGTGACGCCTGTGGCGGCCCGGGCCAGACGTTCCACCAGTTCGGGCGCGCAGGCGGCGGCGGGCAGGATCTGCGGCGTATCGAATGTGATGCCGACACCCCGGCGCGCGGCAATAAAACGCAGATCCGTGCGGATCGCATCGACCATGACGTCACGAGCTGCGTCGGTAGCGGCGCGCATGTCCAGCGAGAACCGCACCTCGCCGGGAATGACGTTCGACGTGTTGGGCAGCACCTCGACATGGCCAACAGTGGCGACCTGCGTGTCTCCCCCGGCCGCGCCATGACGCTCGACGGCAAGGATCATTTCAGCAACGGCGGTCAGGGCATCCTGCCGCAGGGTCATTGGAGTCGTACCCGCATGGTCGGACTGCCCTGTGACTGTAACGCGTTGCCGGGTCTGTGCCGCGATCGCCGTCACGACCCCGATCTGACCATCCGTACTTTCAAGAGCGGGGCCCTGTTCAATATGCGGTTCGATATAGGCCAGAAGCTCATCAGGCCGGCGCGCGGCTTCGGCGAGACGCGCCGGATCGAGGCCATAGTCTCCCATGGCTTCTCCCATGCTCATACCGCTGGCATCCGTCATGTCTTCGGGGATCGCGTCGATCAGCCCCGCCATGGCGCGGGAGCAGATCATGGGAGCCGCAAACCGTGAGCCCTCTTCGTCGCCAAAGCCCATGACCTCGATGGCAAACGGCAGGCGGGTGCCTTTTTCATGCAGGGCGGAGACGAGCTCGATCCCCAGCATGACACCCAGATTGCCGTCGAAAGCCCCCCCGTTGCGAACAGTATCGAGATGCGAACCGATCATCAGCGCCGGCGCACCCGGAACAAGGCCCTCATAGCGCCCGACCAGACTGCCAGCCGCATCCAGACGGGTAGTGAGACCCGCCTCCTCCATCCACTGCGACACCTGTTCAAGTGTGCGCCGGTAGGCCGGACCGAGCCAGAAGCGGAACAGACTGCCCGGTGTCTCGCTGAAAGGGGTATCGGCGAGAAGACGGCACCGCTCGACGGCGCGGGCTCCGTGGGCTGTCATGGGGGCTCCTGCTCAGGATGAAGTGTCAAGACGGGAGGAACTGTGCTCTCATAACGGAATCAGATCAAGTTGACCTGCCAATAAATATGGGTCCACATATCGGAATGAAAGATCAGATGCACCTCGACCCGTTCCATCTGCAATCCTTTCTCGCGGTCGCGGAAACACTGCATTTCACGTCCGCCGCGCAGAGCCAGGGAGTCAGCCAGTCCACCATCAGCCAGCATGTCAGCCGGCTGGAGGAACAGCTTGGAACGCGCCTGCTCGCCCGAAGCACCAAGAGCGTGCGACTGACCGAGGATGGCATGGCGCTCATCGGTCTGGCGAGACAGCTTCTCCAGTGCGAGGACAGCATCCTGTCCCGCTTCCGGCAGGACGCACCGCGTGGAACGATCCGCCTGGGTGTAACGGAAGACCTGCTCCTGACGCGCTTTCCCGAGATCCTCGGGACCTTCCGTGCCTCCCATCCGCTCCTGCAGATCACGATGACGGTCGGCCTGTCGGCCTGTCTGGCGCGTCTGCTGGAACAGGGCGAACTGGACGTCTGGTGCGGCATGCGGCGCACGACGGAAACGCGGGGACAGAAGCTCTGGACCGAGGACATGCGCTGGTACGCTCCGGCGGACGCGGATTTTCCCGCAGAGCAGTCCATCCCGCTCGTGACCTTCCCCGACGGCAGCGTCACCAGGCGGCTGGCCATCGAAACGCTCAACCGGTCCGGACGGGCATGGCATCTGGCCTTTACCAGCGGCAGTCTCGGCGCGCTGCTGGCTGCCGTGCGCGCGGGATATGGCGTCACCCCGCAGCCTGCCTTTCTGCGCAATGTGGAACACCTGTGCCATTGCGCGCCGGGCCTGCTGCCCGAAATGCCTCAGGTGGAATTCATCGCCTCCACCCGTCACCAGACCGCACAGGGCCCGGAAGCCCTGCTGATCCGGACGCTCTGCCTCCATATCCCCCGACTGCAACCCGATCACCTGCCACTGTGAGGCTCCTGCCATGCTGACACCCAACGCCCTTGGCGGCATGGTGACGTCCCCGCACCACCTCGCAAGCCAGGCCGGGCTGGATGTCCTGCGCGACGGGGGAACGGCGATCGAGGCCATTGTCGCCACGGCTTCCACGCTGGCCGTCGTTTATCCCCATATGACAGGTCTGGGTGGGGACGCGTTCTGGCTGATCTGCCATCCGGACGGACGGACCGTCGCGATAGACGCCTGCGGAGCGCTGGCGATGGGGGCCGAACATACGCTCTACGCGGACGCCGGACACAGCGTCATCCCCTGGCGCGGCGGACTGGCCGCCAATACGGTCGCAGGAACCGTTTCAGGCTGGGAAGCCGCCCTGGGCCTGAGCGCCGAACTCCGCGATCCCCTGCCGCTGGACCGGTTGCTGCGCGATGCCATCCATTATGCTGAACACGGACGCGTCGTCTCCGAAAGCGAGGCCACCCTGCTCGCGCAGAAACAGCCGGAACTGATGTCGGACCCGACTCTGGCGCGGATCTGCTTTCCCGAGGGCAAGCCCTGGACGGCAGGCAGTATCCGCACGTCCCCCGAACTGGCGCAGACACTGCGGATGCTGAACCGGGACGGATTGCGGAGCTTCTATAACGGCCCCCTCGCGCGCAGTCTGGCAACCGATCTGGCGGCGGCGGGAAGTCCGGTCAGGTCGCTGGATCTTCTGGCGCATCGGGCCGAAGTCAAGGAACCGCTGCACGTCCGGACAAGCGATGGCATTCTTTACAACACCGCGCCTCCCACACAGGGTGTGGCATCGCTTCTGATCCTTGCACTGTCGGATCATCTGGACCGAGACGACGGACCGGAGAGCTTTTCACATGTGCATGGTCTGGTCGAGGCCACCAAACAGGCGTTCCTCTACCGTAACCGCCACACCGATGGCAGCGGACAATCCGAGGCGCAGGCCCGGAACCTGCTGGCCGATCCGGCACGTCTGAACGCCATGGCATCGCAGATTTCCATGACGCACGCCCTGCCCTGGACCGAAAAAACGCAATGGGGCGACACGACATGGATGGGCGCGATCGACCGCAATGGCGTGGCCGTCAGCATGATCCAGAGCCTGTATTTCGAATTCGGCTCCGGCGTTATGCTGCCGCAGAGCGGACTGTTCTGGCAGAACCGGGGTTCGTCCTTCCGTCTGGCCCATTCAGGCTGGAACATCCTGCGTCCCGGGGCCAAGCCGTTTCATACGCTCAATCCGGCCGCAGCCCGGCTCCGCGACGGACGCACGATGGTTTACGGCACCATGGGCGGCGAAGGTCAGCCCCAGACGCAGGCCGCGATCTTCAGCCGACATGTCCGCTACGGCATCCCGCTTCAGGAGGCCATCCGCCGGCCACGCTGGCTGCTCGGGCGGACCTGGGGGGACGAGAGCCTGTCGCTCAAAGTGGAGCCGGGGTTCAGTCCCGACGTCCTGTCACAGCTTGAAGCCGCCGGACATACGGTCGAGGCTCTTGCTGGGCAGTCCATCATCATGGGCCATGCGGGTGCGCTGATCCGGCATGACAATGGTCGGCTTGAAGGCGCGACCGACCCCCGAAGCGACGGAGCGGTCGCGGCATGGTAAAGCTCCTGAACGGAAACCTGTTCGCACAGGTCGTGCTGGCGACGGTTCTGGGACTTGGCGCGGGACTGTTTTTCCCCGGTCTTGCGGATGATGTGGGCTGGATGACCACGCTGTTCATGCGCCTGATCATCATGGCAGTCGGGCCGCTACTGTTCTGTATCGTTACGCTCGGAATTCTGGGCGCAGGCTCCCTGAAAACGGTCGGCCGTCTGGGTGGCCGCGCCCTGCTCTATTTCGAGGTCATGACAACCCTGGCGCTGGGCATCGCGGTTCTCGTCGCGATGATGCTCGGCCTCGGCCGGGGCGTCGGGTTCGTGCCCACAGCCGACGATGCACACATGATCGCGGCCTATGGTGGCCATGCCCGCAACCTGAGAGCGGAAGGCCTCAGCGGTTTTCTGCTGTCCCTCGTCCCGCACACACCGGCAGACGCTTTCGCACAGGGCAACGTGCTCCAGATTCTCGTATTCGCGATCCTCGTCGGATGCTGCCTGAGCGGCATGGGCGAACAGGGTGCTCCCCTGGTCCGGCTGATCGAGAGCATATCCGCGCTATTCTCACGCATGATGGGCGTCATCATCCGGCTGGCTCCACTGGGCGTATTCGGCGCGATGACGACGACAACCGCACGTTACGGGCTTGGGACGATCGGACATCTCGCCGGATTTACGGTCCTCTATTTTCTGTTGGTCGGTCTGTTTGTCATCGGAGCACTTGGCGGTGGCCTTCGGGTCGCAGGCGTAAACCCACTGCATTTCGCACGGTATTTCCGTGAAGACCTGCTGATCGTAGCCACGACAACCGCATCCGATGCCGTGCTGCCCAGCCTGATGACAAAGCTGGAAAAGCTGGGCGTCGATCGTCAGGTCGTGGGAATCGTAGTGCCCGCCGGGTATTCGCTCAATCTGGATGCCCTGTCGATCTATCTGGGACTGGCCATCATTTTTCTGGCCAATGCGACCGGAACCCATCTGACCGTCTGGCAAATCGCAACCCTTCTGCTCACGGCTCTTGTCACCTCAAAGGGCGCACACGGCATTCCGGGTTTTGCCATTGTCATTCTGGCGGCAACGCTGGCGAGCGTTCCTTCCATCCCGCCTGCAAGTCTGGTGATGCTTCTGGCCGTGGACTGGTTTGCCGGAATTGCCCGGGCCGTGGGCAACTTCGCCGGAAACTGCGTGGCCCCGGTTCTGATTGCGGCATGGGAAAAGCGCCTCGACCACACAAAAATGGCCAAGGCGCTGCAACAGCCCTGATCAGATCAGACGGGCCTCGGCAAGACCATCTACTTCCAGTTTTTCAGCCAGAGCGAAAAGCTGGTCTTCCCGTCCCGGACGGGCAATCAGTTGCGCACCGAGCGGCAGACCTGGTGCCTTCCCCGGAACTTTCATCGGCACTGTCAGGACCGGGAACCCCGCCAGCGTCAGAGGCTGAGTGTACAGACCCAGATTGGCGCGGGCGGAAACCATTTTCCCACCAACCTCGATTTCGGGCTGATCGAAACGCGGCGCTTCGCCGACAAGGGCCGGGGCCAGCAGAATATCGCTCTTTGCAAAAGCCTCGTGCATACGGTCACGAAACCAGTGACGCAGACGATGCGCCTGAAAGATCAGCGTGGAGGGCAACAGCGCCCCGGCCAGCAGACGGTCACGCACGGCAGGATCGTATTCCGCAGCCTGTGTCCGCAGTCGTCCAAGATGCTGCCCCGCGCCTTCGGACGCACTGATGACAAAGGCCGCAGCCCGCGCCCGCGCCACTTCAGGCAGTTCAACCACATCCGTCGCACCCAGTGCCATCGACAGCCCGTCAATAGCCGCCTGCATCGGGGGGGACATGTTCTCACCGAACCAGCCACCGAGCCGGGCGATGCGCAGGCCGCGCACGTCCACTTCGGCAAGTGGCCGGGCGGACAGGGCTTCAAAACAGGCTTTCAGACCACCCGCGCTGTCGGCAAACGGGCCAACAGTGTCGAGACTCGGCACGAAAGGATAACTGCCCTCAACCGAAAGACGGCCCTGCGTCGCCCGTAACCCCCAGACCCCACAGAGCGAAGCCGGAACACGGATGGAGCCGTTAGTGTCCGAACCCAGCCCCAGAGAAAACATCCGCGCCGCCACCCCCGCCGCGGAACCGCCCGAAGACCCACCAGCCAGATGTTCGGGAGCATGCGGATTGCGGGTATTGCCATAATGGGCGTTGATCGTGGCGAACCCGTAAGCGAATTCGTCCATGTTCGTCAGCGCAACCGGAACCGCTCCCGCTGCGATCAGATGCGCGACCGCCACGGCATCCTGGGTAGCGGGCGGATCATTGGCGAGAACCTTCGAGCCCGCAGTCGTGACTTCGCCCCGGACGTCAAACAGATCCTTGATCCCGAACGGCACACCGGCCAGCGGTCCGGGATCGCGCCCCTGAAGCACCAGACGATCCACCCGTTCGGCCGCCTCCAGCGCCCGATGCATCAGCAGCCGTGTGACACAGTGATAGTTTCCGTCCCGGCTTTCGATATCGGCAAGAACCTTCACCGCCAGATCACGGGCGGAAATCTCGCCCCTGCGAACGCTGGCGGCGAGCGCAACCGTGCGTTGCTGAAGGCCGCTCATGGTTCGTACCGGAAGGCAGGTTCGAGACGCTCAGGCAGATCCAGCCCCTCAATCAGTGCGCCATAACTGCGCAGAAGATCGAGGTTGGCCCGCACTCCAGCATGAAATTCAACTGGAATCATTAGGCCGTTCGCCCCGGCAAGAACCGTAATTTCCGTGTCATGAGGGTCTGTCATCATACGACCTCCGCTTTTGCGCATCTTCGCAAACAATGACAACGCGCTCCGACGCTGTCCAGAACCTGACGATCCCGTGACCGGGCCTCAGAGCGTAATCCGATAGCGCCAGTCGTTGAGCACCGTAAGCAGCGTTTCGGTCCATGCAATCCGCGGCGACCAGTTCAGTGCCGCACGGGCCGCATCCGGATTGCCCCGCATAGACGGCAGGCCCGTAGGCGACATAATCGCCGGATCCACCACAATGGACGCGGCCACACCAGCCACGTCCAGAAGATCGCGGGCGATGGACCCGACAGTCCGCGTAACGCCCGAACAGATGTTCAGAGCCGTTCCGTCCGGAAGAGGCTGCGGAAGAGCCAGAGCACTGACATACGCATCACACGCGTCGCGAACATCCGTCACGTCAAAGCCCGTATCCGGATCGCCCACTGTCAAGACAGGTGGCTGCTGCCCAGTTTCGATCCGGGCGACCTGAGCCGCCAGAAAAGGAAGAAGACTTCCTCCATCCTGTCCGGTTCCGGCCTGCGTGAAAGAGCGCAGCCGCAGACCATGCAGCCCTTCACGGCTCAGATTTCCGACGGCCAGATCCGCCGCCGCCTTACTGGACGCATAGGCATTCACCGGTGCAATGACGGCGGATTCGTCGAGGGGCGCGCCGGATCTGAAACTCGCGCCATAAATTTCAGCAGTCGAGACAAATACGAAACTAGCCTCAGGTGCATAGGCTTCAAAGGACTCGGCCAGAATGAGCGTCCCGTCCAGATGCAGACAGGCATCCGGCTTTTCATTGCGGACAAAGCGCTCAACAGCCGCACGATCCCGGATATCCATCGGGTCTTCCAGCAGCACGTAGCCAGGAATACGGTCCTGCAATCGTGCCTTGAAATGCTGACCGACAAATCCCTGACCGCCGGTCAGAAGGATACGAAGTCCCATCTCAGAACCGGAAAACGGAAAGTCTGACCAACATGGACAGAGCTTGGACGGTCGGCATGGAAGGCAGTCTCCCGGCAGAAGCCATGGCCGGACTGGCCGAAATGTCAGCCCATGCCCTCTTTTTTCAAACACATCGTCCACCAGGGCAAGAGCACAAGAAAATGGCATACGCCGAACTACCGCTATGCCGGGCGGACGGGTCTAAACCCAAGTCCTGTCAGAAACCGCTACCAGCGCCGTCTTAACAGGTTTTTTACCCCTTACGTGCTTGCTTGGGAGCACACGGAACAGACGGATTTCAGCTTTCCCATGTGGCACGCCTCTCGACATTCTGCTCGTACCCCGGGTCGCACTCTGGTTCACACCATGGGACTGCTTGGGCTGCTGCCGGTCCTGACGGCCTGCAATTCCCTTGCACAACTATCTGAAGTCGGACGCCCTCCGCGAATGACATCGATTACAGACCCGACCCGCGCAAATTCCTACCGACCCGTCACGATGCCCATGCCCGCACTTCAGCCACCTCCGGATGAGGCAGCAAGTCTGTGGCGTTCGGGCAGCAAGGCCTTCTTCAAGGATCAGCGCGCCTCTCAGGTCGGCGATCTGGTGACGATCATTGTCGACATTACGGATAATGCCGCTTTCAACAACGGCACAACCGCCGACAGAGCGGCTGATGAAAAATTCGGCATTCCCAATCTGTTCGGCATCAAGGGCAAGATCATCAGCTCGATCACGGGTGCGAACAGCCTCAATACCGCCAGCAGCAGCGATTCGAGTGCCACGGGCAAAATCACCCGAAACGAAACTGTGACCCTGCGTCTGGCCGGTACCATCACTCAGGTCCTGCCAAACGGCAACTTCGTCGTGATGGGCAAGCAGGAAGTCCGGGTCAACAGCGAACTGCGCGAACTGGGCGTGAGCGGGATCGTCCGTCCACAGGACATCACCGCCGACAACACTGTGACCCACGACCGCATGGCGGAAGCCCGCATCTCCTATGGCGGGCGTGGAACCCTGACCCAACTCCAGACGCCCCGTTATGGCCAGCAGGTCATGGACGCAATCCTGCCATTCTGAGCATAAAAAAAGCCGGGGTCATACCCCGGCTTTTTCATACGTCTGTGACGCTGTGTTACTGCGCAGGACGCGACAGAAGCAGCGACCACAGTTCTGCGACATCACGTGCCGGACCATTACCCGAGACAGACGAAAATGTCTTGATGGCTTCGGCTTTCTGGCCCCCATCCATCTGCGCCATACCGTACTGAACCTGCGCCAGATCGGGATAACGCGGATTTTTTCCAAGGCCTGCCTTCATCAGCGCCAAACCTGCATCAACCTGCCCGTTCAGCACCTGATTATAACCAGTCGTAAGCGCAGGACCTGCATTCGGAGCAGAAACTGCCTGCGTTGCGGCAGAGGCGAGCTGACTGCGGCTCGTTGCGGCCTGCTGAGCAACGAAAGCATGAAATTTGGCATCCGCAGCAGCCGTTGGGCCATTCCCGAGGGAATGATTGGCATAACCCTGATTGAGCAGATTAAGGGCAAGCTGCGGCAGTCCCATCTGGACAGCCCGTTCACCCATATCCTGATAATCGGAAGGATCCTTCAGCACACCGGTCGCCAAACGAAGACGCTCAACGTAGAACACAAGCGGCGGCGAAAGATTCGGATTTGCGACCAGATCATGGATCAGCATCGACCAGTAATCCGGCTTCGAATAATACTTCGCCAGAAGAACATACGCATGCGTCTTGGCATCGTTATCCTTCAGGTTGGTATAGGCCGTTGCGAGCATCTGAAGCTGGTTTTCAGGAGGAGCCTTTCCAGCCTTGATCGTCGCGTCCACCTGTTCCTGCGCGGCTTTGGCAGTGCCTTTCCAGTCCTGCTGGAGATAATAACACTGGATCAGCATCGTCTGCATGCGCGGATCAGCACCGTACTCACTTAGATACCGCTCGGTCGCCGGAATGGCCTGCGCATACTGCTTTGCACTGTAGGCCATCGTAGCCTGTGCCATCAGCATCTGGCCTTTGGCGGCTTTCGGCGTACGAGAGCTGTTAATCAGTACGTCATAGGCTTTTATCGCAGCCTCAGTGTTACCGGACTGTGCCGCGATAGCCGCACGCATCTGGGCCGTCGTATAGGCTTCATAATCGGTCTTGCCCTTGACCGCGTCTGCTGCGTCAACGGCGTCCATCGCCTTGGAATAATTCTTGGACGCCAGAGCACTCTGCGCCTGTTGGAGATCCTTGCCAACAGCCTGCCCGAGGACATCGTCTGCATGAGCGGATCCGCCAAGCGCTACGAGGCCGAAAACACCGGCCAGAAGGAAATTACAAGCGCTCAGACGGCGGTAAAGGGACAAAGACACGAATTACTGTCCTTCCATAAACTGATCCAGACCGACAATACCCAGCTTGGTCATGCCAAGACGCTGCGCATCTGCCATAACATGAGCCACCGTCTTGTAGTCGGCAAGACGATCGGGATGGATATGCATCTCGGGCTGATCCGGCATAGCCGCAGCAGAAGCAAAACGCGCCTGCAGATCAGCTTCGGAGGAGACCGGCTCGTTGTTCCACGAAATGCTGTTGTCGTAGCCAATACTGACGGTCACGAGCTTGGGTTGTTCGGTCGACGGGGGAGGATTGCCCTGAGGCAGATCGATCGCCACCGAGTGTGTCTGAAGCGGGATGGTGATGATCAGCATGATCAGCAGCACCAGCATCACATCGATCAACGGCGTGGTGTTGATATCGACAATGCCTTCGTCTTCGTGCGTGCTGTCAGATCCGACGCTCATGCCCATGACGGCGGTTCTCCAAAAGGGTGACGTAAAAGCAGGGACGGGCCGTTTCGATAAAAACGACCCGACACGACCTCAGTTCGAGTGAGGCTGCTCGGTAATGAAGTCCACGTGGGCGATACCGGCCTCCTGGCAGGTTGCGACCACCTGGCCGACTGCCAGATATTTGGCAGCCTGGTCACCGCGGATCTGGATCTGCGGCTGCGGCTTTTTCTTTGCCGCCTCAACGAGGCGGTTCAGAAGCTCGGTGTGGTTCGGGACAAGCGTCGTGTCCCAGAACACTTGACCGTTTGCATTCACGGCCAGAACCACGTTTCCGGGTTTGGTCTGCGTCGGCTGATTGGCATCAACCGGCAGCTTGACCTTCACCGTATGTGTGGCGACGGGGATGGTGATCAGAAAGATGATCAGCAGCACCAGCATGACGTCGACGAGGGGGGTGGTGTTGATTGCCGACACCACCTCGTCGTCACCGCCGCCTCCTCCGACGTTCATTCCCATGGTATCAGACCCGCTCGCTGGTGGTGATTGTGGTCGGGACAGCCATGCTGCCTTCGGCCGGAGCAACACCGTGACGGAAGCCGCCGATCAGGACAGACTGAATGTCAGCAGCGAAGTTGCGGACGCGATCCATGGCACCCTTGTTACGACGAACCAGCAGGTTGTAACCCAGAACTGCCGGAACAGCGGTAGCAAGACCAATGGCTGTCATGATGAGGGACTCACCAACCGGACCGGCAACCTTGTCGATGGATGCCTGACCGGAAATACCGATGGCCGTCAGGGCGTGATAGATACCCCAGACCGTACCGAACAGACCGACGAACGGCGACGTGGAACCCACCGTACCGAGGAAGGCGAGACCGCCCTGCATACGGGTGTTGATGGTATCAACCGAGCGCGAGATGGACATTTCGGTCCAGGACGGCAGGTCGATCGAGTCACGCATGGAGCCTTCGTGGTGCTCGGCGGCAACGATGCCCGTCTCTGCAATATAGCGGAACGGGGAAGAAGCCTTCAGGGCAGCAGCGCCCTGCTGAACGGACGGCTTGGTCCAGAATTCGCGGGCGGCTTCCTTGGACGCGGCAAACATACGGCCCTGTTCCAGGAACTTCATGACCATGATGATCCAGGTGCCAGCAGACATGATCACCATGATAATCAACACGCCACGGGCAATCGCATCACCGTTGGCCCACAGAGCGCCAAGGCCGTACGGGTTACCCTGAGGAGCGGGAGCTTCCGGCGTTGCTGTTGCGCTTTCACCTGGCGTTGCAGCCGCAGCGGGAGACTGATCGGCAGGAGGCGCGACAGGAGCAGCACCGTCGGCCGGCGCAGCAGCAGGAGCGCCCGGATCATTCGAAGCCGCAGCAGCAGGAGCACCTGCCGGATCGGCCGGCGTCGCGGCAGGTGCAGGGTTGGCGGAGGGATCAACCGGAGCGGCTGCAGGAGCGCTCTGGTCAGCCGGAGCCGGCTGGGCGAAAGCGACGGCCGGTGCAACGGCACCGGAAGCCAAGGCCAGCGTCAGAGCCAGCGCGCTGGCTCTGACGGCACGCGCCTTCGTCGGAACGGCAAGGGCAGGAAGGCGGAACAGTCTGGTCATGAACTCCATATCCTCGTTAGCGATGCCCGTTTTCGGAGCTTTCTTGGGTGTCGGCCATATGGAGACCGGCCCTTTTCTGAGCCCTGCCGAATACAAAAACTCCGGCAGGGCAATTATTTTTGACAACAATCGTCGAAAGATCAGTCGTCACCCATCGTGAAGTCGATGTGCAGGACGTGGTGATGCTCCGTAACCGGAACGCCATTCACGACGGCGGGCTGGTAACGGGCCCGACGAAGGAAGTCGAGCGCACTCTCCACAAACTCATGACCACCGTTTGAACTCACAATGGTACAGTTTGCCGTCTTGCCGGTCGGAAGAATGTCACACGATGCGGTCACATGACCTTCGCGGTTCTCTTCCATGGCCTCGTCCGGATAGACAGCCTGTGCGCCGTTAATCGGTCGCGCGCCTGCCTGGTGATCCGGAACGGCGTCGGCCGGCGGACCCTGCGGCGGAGCCGGTACAGGCTCAGGCGAAGGCGTCGGGCTGGGCGGGACCGGATGCGGCGGCTTCACATGCGTAACACGCTGAACCGCTTTCGGCGGCGGCGGAACGCTGATCTTAGGCGGCGGAATATACGGCGGTGGCGGCTGTTCCATCTGCGGCGGCGGCGGTGGCGGCGGCGGCGGCGGCGGTTTGGGCTGTTCCTTGATGACTTCCGTCTTGATAGGCGGCTTTTCCTGGACCAGCTTGCTCACGGCACCACTCATGAGCGCATAGATCACAGCGCCCATAGCCAGCACGGCCACGACGATCGCGACAATGTAGTCTGTCGGCTTGCGCTGCTGTGCGGCGTAGCTCTTCATGTCGAAACCTTCTTACCCCTCACTGACACCGGCGTTGATCCACATTTGCCGGGTGCGGTGCCCCCGATTTCTGTGTTTCCTTCGGTTTTTCCTGCAGACACATCACGATGAGTCATATGCCCTAGGAACATACCCGATATGCCGATTGGGCAGTCTAACCCCTTCGCTGTCAAGCCGGTTATTGCCTTAATCGAAACGATTTTTTCATATTGACGACATATTCTGCGGTTTTTGGCGACTTGCGACAAACAAAAGTATCACCCGCAATCAGGGTAATGTAATTTCGCTACGCGCCAATATGACAGATTCAAGAAAAAAGTGCCGGGACAGATTGTTGCCCCGGCACTTTTTTCGAATCCATTCCACAGGGATGGATATTCATCTGACGCCGATATCCATTCCGCGTTTTGCAGAACTTTTACTGTGCGCTCGCGCTCGCTTCGGAACGCGTAGCCCCCACACTCTGGGCCAAAGAAGCCGACATGAAGTCGTCCAGGGCGCCATCGAGCACCGCGCCCGGATTTCCCTTCTCCACACCCGTCCGCAGGTCCTTGACGAGCTGATAGGGTGCCAGAACGTAGGACCGGATCTGATGTCCCCAGCCGATATCGGTCTTAGAGGCTTCTGTCTGGGCAGCAGCGGCTTCGCGCTTCTGCAACTCCGCTTCGTACATCCGGGCCCGCAGCATTTCCATCGCCTTAGCGCGGTTGCGGTGCTGCGAACGGTCGGTCTGACAGGCCACCACGATCCCAGTCGGGATATGGGTGATCCGGATGGCCGAATCCGTTTTGTTGACGTGCTGTCCACCCGCGCCCGAGGCACGGAACGTATCGACGCGCAGGTCCGAATCGTTGATCTCGATCTCGATTGAATCATCCACGACCGGATAAACCCACACCGACGCGAAGGACGTCTGGCGACGGGCCGCCGCATCGAATGGTGAGATCCGGACCAGACGGTGCACGCCGGCCTCGGTCTTGAGCCAGCCATAGGCGTTCGCACCACTCACCTGAATGGTGGCGGACTTGATGCCAGCCTGCTCGCCTTCACTGCCTTCGATGAACGTGACCTTGTAGCCATGCTGTTCGGCCCAGCGCGTGTACATGCGCAGGAGCATCTCGGCCCAGTCCTGGGCTTCCGTACCGCCAGCACCCGCGTTCACCTCGACGTAACAGTCATTGCTGTCCGCCTCGCCCGAGAGCAGGCTTTCGATTTCGCGTTTGCGGACGTCTTCGGCAATGGCACGCAGGGTTTGAACAGCATCCTGAACGAGACTGTCATCCCCTTCCATTTCCGCCAGTTCGACCAGTTCGAGCGTGCCTTCGACCTCGGCTTCGATCTGCTGGACGCCTTCGATCTGGTTGGCGAGCGTCGTGCGCTCGCGCATCAGCTTCTGGGCAGCGTCTGCGTCGTTCCACAGGTCGGGGTCTTCAACGCGGTGGTTCAGTTCCGCGAGGCGTGTTGTTGCGACATCCCAGTCAAAGATGCCTCCTCAGCAGTGCCACCGACTGCTTGATCTGCTCGGAAAGGGCCTCGGTTTCGGCCGACATAGTGTCCTCCACTCATAAGGGGGGTCTGTTCTGGTGGTCTTAGTATAGGCCGCCTACGCCGATGTCACCATCGGACGAAGCAGGTTTCTGGGCCTGTCCTGGCGCTGCGGACGACCCGGTGCCGGGCGCGCCGCCTCCCGGCTGATCCGGCATCTGGGCCATGCCGCTTTCGGAATCCGAAATCACGCTGTCCGCGCCCGTATCGGCGGCGGTCAGAGCCTCTGTTCCCGCACCGAAGCCATGCAGCTCAACGGACGCACCCGGAACCTGATCGGTCTTGAAGCCATCGACGGCCGAAATTCGTCCCGTGTCGTAGCTGGCCAACGTAATACCGTCCGGCACGCGGAAGTCGAGCTTCGGACGACTGGCCAGAGCGACCTTCATGATCTTGTTCCAGATCGGCCCGGCAATACGGCCACCATCCGAATTGCGACCCAGCGTCTGGGGCGTGTCGAAACCAACCCAGACCACCGTGACGATATCGGGGGAGAACCCGGCAAACCAGGCATCATGGAAGTCCTGACTGGTGCCGGTCTTACCCGCGATGGGACGGTCGATACCGACACCCGCCATACGGCCGGTGCCCCGGGCGATCACGTCCTGCATCATCTTCACGATCTGGAATGTGCTCTGCTCGCTGGCAAGCGTCGGTCGCGTGTCGGTCAGGGACGGGACAGACACGCTACCGGGTGCCGGCGTGGCCGGGACGGGAGTGGTCGCGGCGGGCGGTGTCGTGCCATCGGCCGGGGCACCGTCCGCAGGAGCAGGCTGTTCGCTCGGCGGAGCCTGCATGGCAGTGCCGAGCTTCAGGCCGCCAGCCTGCCACAATACGTTCCCAGAGCGGTCCTGAATGTCGTCCACGAGGGTCGGCGTGACGATATGGCCACCATTGGCGATCGTGGCGTAGGCCGCAGCCTCGCGCATGACGGTGGTTTCGACGGCGCCCAGCGCTGCGGGCAGAACATGCGGCATTTCCGCTACGAGCCCGGCGCGGATGGCCGTATCGGCGACCGCCTTCATGCCAAGATGGGCGGCCACACGGATCGTGACGAGGTTGCGGCTTTCGCGCAGCGCATCATGCAGCGTCGTTGGGCCCCAGTTGTCATGCTCGTAGTTCTGCGGATGCCAGTCGCCATAGGAAATGGGCGAATCGTCGAAACGCTCGGACGGGGAAATCCCCTGTTCCATCGCGGCAAGATAGACGAACGGCTTGAACGACGACCCCGGCTGACGCAGCGCCTGCGTGGCCCGGTTGAACTGGCTTTCATGGAACGACCAGCCGCCGACCATCGCCAGAACGCGGCCCGTATGCACATCCAGCGTCACGGCCGCGCCTTCGACCTGCGGAATCTGGCGCAGGGCCGCCGAACCACCTTCCTGCGGTTCGATCATGATGACATCCCCGGCACGCAGCGGATGCGCCCGGCGCGCCCAGGCGATATCACTCGCAAGAAGCGCGCCTTTGCGGGGGCTGCCTTCCTCGATCCAGCCGACATGTGTTCCACCCGGAAGCACAACCGCCAGACGCCACTCGCGCAGCATCCCGCCGGGCGGCGTGACGTGATCGAGCACGCTTTCCCAACCATCGTCCTGAATATCCGACAGGTTGCGCAACGGCCCCCGCCAGCCACTATGGGCGCGGTCGTAGTTCATCAGCCCTTCATGCAGCAGGCGCGTCTCGGTGGTCTGAAGGTTCTGGTCCAGACTGGTGTGGACCTCCAGACCGCCCTGCGCCGCACGGTCCTGACCATACTGGGCGATGAGCTGACGACGGACTTCCTCGCCGAACCATTCGGAATCCGGCAAAGGCCCAAAACGCTGCTTCTGCTGAGGGACCAGCGGCTCCTGCTTTTCCAGATCGGCCTGCTCACGGGTCAGAACGCCTGCCTCGACCATCAGGTCCAGCACAAGGTTGCGGCGACCCATTGCGGCCTGCGGATGCAGGAACGGATTGTAGTTCGTGGGCGATTTGGGAAGTGCTGCCAAAGAGGCGGCTTCAGCATCGTCGAGCTGGTCGAGCGGCTTGTTGAAATAGCTCTGCGCGGCCGCGGCGACACCATAGGCGCCGTTCCCGAGATAGATGCCGTTCAGGTAGATTTCGAGGATCTTGTCCTTGGACAGCACCTGCTCCATCTTCATGGCAAGCAGGGCTTCCTTGATCTTGCGATCGAGGCTCACGACGTTGCTATTGAGCAGCATGACCTTCGCCACCTGCTGGGTGATGGTCGAAGCACCCAGCGGACGGCGGCCATGACGCGCGAAAATGTCCGTCAGGCCCGCACGGCCGATCGCCATGAAATCCACGCCGCCATGCGTATAGAAATTATGGTCTTCGGTCGCGATGAAGGCATTCTTCACGCGCTCGGGGATGGCGTTGATCGGGACAAAGATCCGCCGTTCGTTCGCCAGCTCGGCCATCAGACGGTCATCGGCAGCATAGATACGGCTGACGGTCGGCGGCTGATAGGCACGCAGGCTGTCCACGCTGGGCAGATCCGCCACAAGCTTGGCGTAGGTCGTCCAGCCCAGAACGCCCGCCCCGGCCACGCCCACAAGCCCCACACCGGCGATGATCGCCAGGGACTGCCGGTAGCGGCGAAAACGGGGAGGGCGTGGTGGCGTGGCGCCCGGACCTTGAGGGTTACGGGAGCGGAAAGAGCGTCGCGTCATGTCCCCTGCATAGCATTATTCCGCACCTTTAGTCGCCCCGTCTAAAAAGGTCATTTCATGAAAGAGGCGTAACTCCGGGATCATCATCCCGAAACGTCCAGAAGCCCTCAGCCCAGCAGACGACCAACCATTCGCGCGGTGTAGTCCACAACAGGTACGATCCGTCCGTAATTCAGACGGGTCGGGCCGATCACGCCAATCGCACCCACGATTTTCTGGGCTTCATTGCGGGCAGGCGCCACGATCATCGACACGCCCGACATCCCGAACATGCCACTTTCACGCCCGATATAGATCCGCACCCCTTCGGACGCATCGGCCAGTTGCAGAAGCTGGAGCATGGTCTCCTGTGTCTCCAGATGGTCGAACAGCATGCGGATCGTTGTCAGACGCTCGATTTCCGTGATGTCGGCCAGCAGCTTCCCCTGCCCTTTCACGAACAGCGTCCCCCCATCGGCGTCCCACGTCGCAAGACCGCTTTCGATCACACTGGCCGTCAGGGCATCGAGTTCATGGCGGCTGGCGTCCATTTCGTTCCGGACCCGTTCGCGCAGCGTGCCGAGCGTCAGGTCACCAAGGCGGGCGTTCAGGTAGTTCCCGGCCTCGACAAGAGCGGAAGGCGGCACGCCGGGCGGGGTCTCGATGATGCGGTTCTCCACCTGTCCGTCCGAACCCACCAGAATGACCAGAACCCGCCCCGGGCCAAGCGCCACGAACTCGATATGCTTGAGCGCGGCATCCGATTTCGGCGCGAGCACCAGCCCTGCAGCGGAAGACAGACCCGACAGCAGGGACGACGCTTCGGACAGAATGTCCTGATAGGACCGCCCGTGAATATCGAGCCGGCTGTCGATGCTGGCGCGGTCTTCTTCCGTCAGGGTACCAAACTGGAGCAGCCCATCCACAAACAGACGCACGCCCTTTTCGGTCGGCAGACGCCCGGCTGAAACATGCGGGCTGAACAGCAGCCCGGCCCGCGCCAGATCCGCCATGACATTGCGGATCGTAGCCGAAGACAGGGCCGGTTGCAGGCGCTGGGCCAGCGTCTGGCTGCCGATGGGCTCGCCCGTTTCGACATATTCCTCGACGATTTCGCGCAAAATCGCAGCTTCACGATCTCCCAGACCGTGCGGCATCGGGATGGAAGGGCGGAACAAGGGAGGCTGTGGTCGCATCATGGTAAACCCACTGTCGGGGCTGGATGGGTCTGCGTCAAACGCGCTAGAGGCGGGACATATTCTTCCACGGGATCTTTTTTGACATGACTGACACCGCACGCAAGCGTCCATCCGGGCGGGCGCCGGACGAAAACCGCATTGTTTCAATCGAAACAGGCTTTGCCCGCCATGCCGAAGGCTCCGCACTCATCCGTGTGGGCGGCACGGAAGTCCTGTGCACGGCCACAGTCGAGGAGCGTGTTCCGGCGTTCCTGCGCAACAGGGGGCAGGGCTGGATCACGGCCGAATACGGTATGCTCCCCCGGGCGACGCATAATCGCGGCCAGCGCGAGGCGGCCAAAGGCAAACAGTCCGGCCGCACACAGGAAATCCAGCGACTCATCGCCCGCTCACTTCGAGCCTGTGTAGATCTAAAAAAGATGGGGGAGCGGACCATCACGCTCGACTGCGACGTCCTGAACGCGGATGGCGGCACGCGCTGCGCCTCCATTACGGGCGCCTGGGTGGCTCTGGCAATCGCACTGAAGAAAATCAAGCGTTCGCAGGCCCTCACAGCTCAGGTCGCAGCAGTCTCATGCGGGCTGACAGAGGCGGGAGCCGTGCTGGATCTGGATTACCTCGAAGACAGCAGTGCGAAAGCCGATACGAATTTCGTCCTGACGGCGGATGGTGGCATCATCGAAATTCAGGGGACCGCCGAGGACAAGCCGTTTCAGGAGAGCGAATTTTTCGAACTCCTCCGACTGGCAAAACTCGGCACGACCCGACTGTTCGACGCCCAGAATCACGTACTGGAGACTGCATGATGCGGACACTGTCCCGAGGCTCAAAAATCGTTCTGGCCAGCCATAATGCCGGTAAGCTGCGCGAATTCTCCACTCTGCTGGCCGAGAGCGGGATCACCGTTATCTCGGCAGCGGAACTGAACCTCCCGGAACCCGAAGAGACGGAAGAGACCTTCACCGGCAACGCCGCCATCAAGGCCCTGGCCGCGGCCAGGGCTTCCGGACTACCCGCGCTGGCCGATGATTCCGGCTTCTGCGTCGCGGCGCTGGACAATCGTCCGGGCGTCTATTCCGCGCGCTGGGGCGGCCCGACCAAAGACATGCAGATTGCAATGGACCGCGTACATCGGGAAATGGGCGACAGTGCCGATCACCGGGCCTTTTTCGTCGCGGCCCTATGTCTGGCCTGGCCGGATGGCGAAACGCGGACCGTGCAGGGTGAATGTCACGGTACGGTCGTCTGGCCTCCACGAGGCGACCATGGACACGGTTATGATCCAATGTTCGTACCGGAAGGCGGAAGCCAGACCTTTGCGGAAATGACGGAGGCGGAGAAAAATGCCATCAGTCATCGCGGCCGGGCGCTGGAGCAATTCCTGAAGAATTTCATCGCTTGATGACTGGAAAAACCCGGTCTTTCCAAAAGAAAATTCCGGGCTTTCATTCCTTTCAAAAACAGTTTTCTGAAAACAGAAACATAGAATTATTTATTACATAGAAATAAAACTTTACCCAAATTTTTTTGATCCATGTTACCCTGAACGGACCTGAAACAAAAAAGGAATTGTCATGGGGAATGTGACAGCACTGTTTGCGGATGCATTTATATTTGTCCTCGTTCCGTGGGGACTGTGGCAACTGCTCAGGCGTTCCATTCCCATTGCCATCCTGCCCATTCTGGTGGGCATTGTTCTAGCGGTCCTGCATTTTCCAGCGTCAAAGGTCGGTATTCCCTCGCTTTACGGCGATTACATCGGCTGGCTGGCCGTTCTGGTTCTGGCGTTCACCGCCGGACTGGAAATGTGGCAGAATCCGACCCATTCTCCCGAAGCCGAAAACCTCCCCTCCCCGACGCTGGGTCGCCTGCTGGGCGGAGCACTTGTGGCGCTGGGCGTTCCGTTCGTCATCGGGACCATTCTGGTCAAGCTGTTCTTCCTGCCGCTGCATGGCTGGCAGGCCCCGCACGGCAATAGCTGGATCGGCGCCATGTCGATCGGGCTGTGCATTTCCGTCAGTGCGCTGCCGGTCCTGATCGGGATCGTGCGCGAATTGGAGCCTGTGTACCGCCCCGTTGGACAGCTTGCCCTCAAACTCGCGGTCGTGGACGATGCCGCCCTCTGGATCGGGCTGGCCATCCTCCAGTTCGCGGCACGCGGATCGGATGCACTGCATGGCTGGAGCGGATTTGAAGGACTGGCCGTCCTGCTTCTGGTCGGCATGGCGCTCCTGAGCAGCTGGGCCACGCGAAACCTGAAGAACCCGCCGATCTGGATCATCTGGGCCGCTGTTCCGGCCTATCTGGCCGCCGGGTCCTGGGCGAGCCACGAACTGGGGCTGCACGAACTGATCGGTGCCTATTTCGCAGGCGCGCTCATGCCACCGCGCTGGGTCCGTCGCCTGCCGGTCGAAGCTGTGGGGACATTCTCGCTGATCTGGCTGGCCCCGATGTTCTTTGGCCATAGCGGATTGCGGATCGACGGCGATGCGCTGACCTGGCCATCTGTTCTGGCCTCCCTGCTTCTGGTCGTCATTGCGATCGTCACGAAAATCCTTGCCGTCTGGATTTTCCCGCCTGCTCCGGGCCTGACGAACCGTCAGGCGCTGGGCATCGGCTCCCTGTTGCAGTGCAAGGGGCTGATGGAAATTGTGGCTGCGACCATCCTGCACGCGCATGGCATGATTTCGGAATTTGCCTTCGCCTCGCTGATGGTTCTGGCCGTAATCTCAACGACGCTGACCGGGCCGATGTTCCGGCTCGTCTCGGGACGTTCGCGTCCCGAAACCGTAATATAATCAATCCTTCGAACGCACGGGGCCATGACTGACAAGCGCGCCCCGCTGCCAGACCTGATCAATCTGATCCACGGCGGCGATGTTTTCATCCGCATTACCATCCACGATCAACAGATCCGCCCGGCGGCCGGGAGCAATCACACCCCGGTCTGACAGATGCAGCAGGGCCGCGGCATTGCCCGTGGCCAGACTGATGGCCTGCACGGGGGACAGCCCGGCCTGCACCGTCAGATACAGCTCACGATGCTCGGCAAAGCCGGGAACACGGGTCGGGGAGGCCCCGGAATCCGTGCCAAAACCAATCTTCACCCCGGCCCGATACAGCACGGCAAGGTTCTTCTGATTCACCGACAGCGCGTAATGCGAGGCCTTGGTCAGAGGCTTGGCCAGTGTCTCCGTGCGCCATTTCGGGTCTGTAAACTGGCGGCGCAGGGGTTTGTCGATACCTGCCAGAACAAACGGATTGGAGAGCAACTCCGGCTGTTCGGCATAAAGATAATTCGCTTCATCCAGATCCAGCGTCGCAATGTACCATGTACCCTGACGGAGCATCGCCGCGATCAGATCATGATCCACCGGCTGGTCCCGCACGCCATGCGCGAGAATATCGGCTTTTGCCGCCACGATGGCCTTGGCGACGGCGAGATCGTGGATATGGACAGCAACCCGCGTGTCATGCTGATGCGCCTCGTCGATAGCCGCCTGATAAATGGCGGGGGGCATCATCGGATATGTTTTGCCATCAGGAATATCGTTACGAAAATCGTCCACCCAGACCTTCACCAGATCGGTGTGCTCCGCAATCATCTGGTCCACATCCTTGCGGGTTTCTTCAGGCGTGGTTGGACGAAAGACCTGATCGGAGCCAACACCCTTGACCATCGCAGCAGGAGGAGCACCCGCAAACGCACCAATCCCCTGATCCACGCCATACAGATCCGCCCCCGGATTGCGGCCCTCATGCTGTTCCTGACGCAGCGTATCGAACAGCGGAGAGCGATTCAGACCCAGCGATGCAACGCTTAAAACACCGTAATCAGAATACTGCTTCAATGCGGCGAGAATATTGGCGCGGGTATAGTTGTCACGACTGGCCCCCGTACCTTTCACGAGGCCGATATGAACATGATCGCTGATGAGAGCAGGCATCAGCGTCTTACCCGTCAGATCCACGTGCCGCGCATCAGCGGGAGCCGGGATGCCGACAGAGAGGATCGTGCCGTTTTCAATAACGACTGTCGCGTCCGGCTGTGCCAGGGCGCCTGTTCCGTCGATCAACCGCGCATGATCGAACGCCACAGGCTCCGCCATCGCACTCCCGAATGCAAGGGCAGCAGGGGTTGCAAGCAGCAGGGCAGCGAAAGCGGAACGGATGGTCATGCGACGGTCTCCTGTGTGAATTCCGTCGGGCATACTGCGGTCCGCGCGGAAACGTCCATCAGTGATGGAACGCGACCAGGCACGAAAAGATGCAAAGACGCCGCCGACCTCACCCTTCCAGCGACTGAAGATCGAACAGACGGCGGTAGATCCCGCCTTCGCGTGTAATCAGTTCGGCGTGCGTTCCGTCTTCCTTCAGTGCCCCCTGACTGAACACGAGGATGCGGTCCAGTTCCATGACGGTTGAAAGACGATGCGCCACAACGATGACGGTCCGGTTCTGCATCAGGCGACGCATCGCATCCTGCACAAGGGATTCAGATTCCGAATCGAGGCTGGACGTCGCTTCGTCGAAAATCAGGATAGGCGCATCGGCCAGAAAGGCGCGGGCAATGGCAACCCGCTGGCGCTCCCCGCCCGAGAGCTTCACGCCACGCTCACCGACCATGGTTTCATAGCCCTCAGGCAGCCGCTCAATGAACGGCGCCGCATTGGCAAGACGGGCCGCCTCCTCGATCTCGGCGCGGCTCGCACCGGGCCGCGCATAGGCTATGTTTTCCGCAAGCGTACGATGAAACAAGACCGGTTCCTGCGGAACAATGGCGATATGCGCGCGCAGGGACTCCTGCGTGACATGGGCAATATCCTGCCCGTCCACCACGATCCGCCCGCCATTCACGTCATAAAGGCGCTGGAGCAGCTTGGTCAGGGTCGTCTTGCCCGATCCGCTCGGCCCGACAAGCGCCACGCGGGAGCCAGGCGCGATGTCGATGCTCAGGTCGCGGTAAAGCGGTTTGGCCTGCCCCGGATACTGGAAGTCCACATGATCGAAGTGAATCGCCCCTGTCGTGAAACGGGCTGTCTGGGCATCGTCTGCGTCCTGAATGGCGGGATCGCGACGGAAAATCGCCACGAGTTCGTCCATCTCATTAACCGAACGCTGCACCTGACTGACCTGCTGCCCCAGATCGCGCAGATACCCCTGCACGAGGAACATCATGGTCAGGACATACGCCACATCCCCCGGACCGGCCTTGCCGTCCCACCACAGCCAGACGGCCAGCCCGATCAGCAGCATTCGCATGGCGAGCGAGGCCAGAGCCTGAAGATTGGCGCTGTTGGTCCCGCGCACCCAGGTCTTCAGAGTGCGCTGACGCCAGCCACGGATGATGCTGTCGAGCCGGTCATCCTCGCGGCTTTCCGCGCCGAATGCCTTGACGACCGGATTGCAGGTCACGGCATCCGCCATGGCCGCACCCATTTTCGTGTCCCATTCATTGGACGCACGGGCGGTGGGCGCGACATAGCGTAGGGTCAACATGATAGAGAGCGTAGCAAACAGCACCACCGAAACCGCCAGAACCGACCCCATCAGCGGCGAACGGACCATAAGAACCGCCGTCGTCCCGCCCAGAACCAGCACTTCCGGCGCGATCAGAAGCAAGAGCGTGTCGTCCAGCGTATCAATGGCCCACATGCCGCGCGTCAGCTTGCGAACAGTCGAACCCGCGAAATTGTTGGCATGCCAGTCCGTCGAAAAGCGCTGCACCCGATCGAACGCCTGATTGGCAACACGGTGCATGATGGCAAGCGTGAGATACGAAATCCCTATGAAGGAGGAACGCCGCCCGAACAGCCCGACCAACCCAAGGACGATCAGCCCCGCGACCATCAGCCCCGCATCGTCGCGCAGATGCAGCAGTTCCGAGGTTTTCTCTACAGTAGGGCCAGCGGCATGACGGGAAACATCCTCCACCAGACGGCCTGCGAGAATGGGCGTGCAGACATCGGCCAGCGTAGCGAGGGCAACGCCACCAAGGGTCTTGGCAAGCAGAAGGGGATGGTCACACCAGCGGCCACAGACAAAGGACAGGACCTCCGTGAAGGAGACATCCTGCTTACGGCCCTCCTGCTGCTGGCGGCTCATGGAAAGAGAGGTATCAGACACAGGACGCTCCGCCGTATGCCTGTCTGCGGTGTCATGCAAGACAGGCCACGGTGTAATGGCATGGGGTGTGATGGCATGGAATTTTCAAAACTTTGCCGTATCTTGCTGTGTGTCCGAACCGGACGCAACACACGCTATTGGAGTGCCCGTCATGACCGATGCCCCCGCAACCGCGAAGCGGGCCATGAGCAAGGCGGCGGCCAAAGCCTTCATCACAGCACTGGCCGAAGCCAATCCCGATGCGGAAAGCGAACTGGTGTTCCACAATCCGTTCGAATTACTGGTGAGCGTCGTGCTGTCGGCACAGGCGACGGACAAATCCGTCAACAAAGCGACGAAAGGCCTGTTCGAGGAAGCCCCCGACCCGGCCTCCATGGCGGCCATCGGCGAAGAGGGTATTGCGCGGCACATCCGCACCATCGGCCTGTGGCGGGCGAAAGCGCATAATGTGGACCTACTCTGCCATCAGTTGCTGGAGCGTCACGGCGGACAGGTACCATCCGACCGAGCCTCGCTCGAGGCGCTGGCCGGTGTAGGGCGCAAGACAGCAAATGTCGTGATGAATGTCGCATTCGGCGCGGATACGATGGCG
Source organism: Gluconobacter kanchanaburiensis NBRC 103587 (assembly GCF_007988905.1). GTDB lineage: Bacteria > Pseudomonadota > Alphaproteobacteria > Acetobacterales > Acetobacteraceae > Gluconobacter > Gluconobacter kanchanaburiensis. The sequence continues at coordinate 106,121 of NZ_BJVA01000007.1, read as the reverse complement.
GTCGATACCCATATTTTCCGTATCGGCAACCGCACCGGTCTGGCCCCCGGCAAAACCGTGCGACAGGTCGAGGACGGGCTGATTGCACGCATCCCGAAGGACATGCTCCGCCCTGCGCATCACTGGCTGATCCTGCACGGACGTTATGTCTGCAAAGCCCGCGCGCCAGAATGCTGGCGCTGCCCGGCCACGACGTGGTGCCTGTATCCGGACAAACGCATGGTGGCTCCCGCGACACGGAAAGCTGCCGCGCGCTAGACGCCCCTTCAGAAAATCTGGGCGGCTGTCCGGCGCGGGGCCTGATAGGACACGGAATAGACCACGATGCTGTTCAGAACGCGCATATGGGTCGTCACGGAAAAACCGTTCGCATTCCAGGTGATGTTTTCCGTCATGGGCGCGCGGACGTCGAACAGGGGCTGACCATATTTCTGACGAATGGCACGTCCCCATTCCTCCGCGCAGATGCGGACATCACCGGAATCCGTATCCGTCAGGGCATGAACCTCAACGGACGCCAGACGCCCGCCCAGAAAATTCACGTCCACGGTCGAAAGGCAGGAGCCGATGAACGGTCCCTGCATGACGTAACGCGCAAAACCCGGACGCGGCACCGGAAAGGGCAGCGCCGTCAGTTGCGGATGGCTGATCTGCGCTTCCGGGACGCTCATGCCCAGAGTCAGCCCCTCCCAGATCGCAGCCGGAGCAGCCTGCACCGGGCGGGCGATCATCAGTGACAGGCCAGACAAAACGGCTCCCAGAACAGCCCTTGCGGTTTTATGAGCCACGATAACGGATCTCCTTATGGAGCAATCCTAAAGGGCGATTACTTTCCAAAACGTTGAGACGCGGCTTATTCCGATTGGGCCAGAGGCAGATTGGGCATGCCGTGCCAGCCCACGGGCGGAACCCAGAGCCGGTTTCCCCGCCAGATCCGATCCGAAACGATCCTGAAGACGCGGCCGGCGAACACGCTGTAGGCCCCGTCGCGCCAGACCGAAAACCGATCAATGGACGGCACATCAGGGCAACCTTTGCGGGCGGGGGATGCGCTGATGAACAGGCTTACGCCTTCACACTGTGCCGCCGTCGGCAGCGCGGTTCCGTCCGATGGGTCGCGGACCCGCAGCAGGACAGTCCCGGAGCCAACCGCCACCCGACACGGGCCGGAGAGGCAGTCTGACGGCAGAACCCCCGTGGGAAGCGCAAGAGCCTTCTGCCAGTCTTCCAACGTGCGACGTTCCAGACCCGAATGCGGACCGACCAAAAGCATGCCCTGACTGCGAACCGCCATCAGCCCCGCATCCGCCGACACGAGAATATCCGGTTTCGGGGCCATCCAGATGGACCCCACCCCGATCGCAACCGGCAGCAGACCAGCAAGGGCAATCCGGCCTTTCCACAGACACAGGAAGCAGAGCCCCAGCATTACGAGCAGCAGCCCCCAGCCCGGCATGGCCGGAACAGGCTGATGCGCCATCGGAAACGCCGCCACGCGCTCCGCCAGTGTCTGAACGATACGAATGCCTACGCCCATCAGTTTCAGAAACGGCGCTTCGGCATGAAACGGCATGGTCACAAGAGCCAGAAGCCCGACTGGCATGATCCAGACAGCAGCCAGCGGCACAGCCACGAGATTGGCCAGCACGAACCAGGGCTGAAGCGCGCCGAAATGCGCCATGCTGACCGGCAGCGTCGCCAGTCCGGCAAGAAGGCTCGTCAATGTCAGGGCCGCGCCATGGGAAGCCACAACCCTGTACCATTCACCCTCCCCACGCAGCCACATGAGCGGTTCGCGCAACACGCCATAACCCGCGATCAGCCCCATCACGGCAGCGAAGGACATCTGGAACGACACATCCACCACCGAAACCGGCGAAACCAGCAGAATCAGAAGCGCTACAATGGAGAGCGAACGCATGGACAGAACGCGCCGCCCGGTCACGATGGCCAGCGTCACAAGGCTAGCCATGCCCAGCGCCCGCAGACTGGGCAGATGCGCACCCGTCAGCAGCACATAGGCTGCTCCGGCCAGCAGCCCGGAAACGGCTGCAATCTGCCGGCACGGCCAGCGCAGGGCGACATATTCGATGGACGCCAGACCACAGCGCACTGTTACGATGACAGCGGCCATCACCAGACCCAGATGCAACCCCGCCACAGCGAGGAGGTGCGCCAGACCGGATGCCGAAAACGCTTCCCTCGTCTGCGGGTCGATGCCTCCGGCTTCACCTGCCAGAAGCGTGGCGGCAATGGCCGCCGTCTGGTCGGACAGGGCTGCATTGGCCCTCAGGGTCACGGTTTCACGCAGGGATTCGACAACCCCCCTGACGAGACCACCCGGCCCGGACCGGCTAGCAGATGCGCTGTCGAGGCTGACCGGACCCAGTGCATAACCGCTTCCCGCCAGTCCCGAAAACCAGGCCTCGCGCTGAAGATCGCGTCCTCCGGGCCAGGACGGTGGTGGTGGGGGACGGAGCATGGTCCGCAGGTGGATCATGCTGCCAGGGCCGGGCAAGAGATCCTCATCGTCGCGCAGCCGGATATGTAACGTGCGGCGCAGTGGAGCCATTCCAGCATCGACAGGCGTGTCAAACACCGCATCCCCCAGCGTGACACGATGACCATCATCCTCGTCATCACTGCGCGGAGACAGCATCTCAAGCGACAAAACGCGCGCCGTCAGAATGGTGGCATGAGTCGGCAGGACCGGCATGGGGGGCTGCATCCGGGCCTGAAAAGCCAGATCCCCAAAACCGGTTGCAAGAGCCAGAAACGCGAATCCCAACAGGCGCGGAAACAGCCGCTGCCAGCCCCACCAGAAACACCCAGCCCCTGACAGGCCGAACAGCAGAGTAAGAAGCACCACGCAAAGAACGGAGGGTTCGAACGGCAGCGCGAGATAGAGCATGGCCCCCAGCCCGACACCCACCGGAATCCAGCAGATCAACTGCCGCCCCTGATCCAGAATGAAACGGATTATGCCGGCAGAAGGCGTCTGCACGGTTACAGACCGTTCCGCCTTTTCCAGAAGTTCGCGCGGCTCAAGATCCGGAACGGAGAGGGTCTTTGTCTTCACGGACAGGACCGTAACGGATTTTTGCGCAGGACGCTCCTCCCCGATCGGAGTCAGCGGATCCTGCGGCGTAGATGCGTTAACGTGGCCTGTTATTGCGGAAGATTCAGCGCCTGCTTCAGACCAGCGACATCCCGCTCGAGTTCAAACCCGGTGCTCCCCGGCTGAAACAGCTTTGCGGTCGCAAGATTTCCGGTCACGACAGGGTCAAACCCCGCTGCCTTCACCAGAACACTCACCTGAGACACGGCTTGCGCATCATCACCCGCTACCGGCACCGCCAGCAGCGGCGCGACACGGTGCGCTTCGGAACGCAGCGTACTCATGTCGATGGAATTGAATGCCCGCACCACATGCGCGGACGGAAAATAACGCTGGGTCGTCACCCCTGCCCCGTCCCGCTGCGCCGTATCCGCAATCGCTCCGTCCCGCCAGGGATAGGGATTGGAAGGGTCCAGCACGATCTTGTCCATCAATGTCCGGCTGAGTTGCGGGCCGAGCTGAGGAATGGCGCCATAGGGGACAGCGAGCACCACCACGTCTCCAAAAACCGCAGCCTGCGCGGGTGTGCCAGCCGTAGCAAGCGGGCCGAGAGATGTCGCAAGCGACTGGGCTTCCATCAGGGAACGGGCCGAAACCATGACGTGATAGCCCGCACGAACCCAGAGTTCAGCCAGCGTCGTGCCCACATGACCCGTGCCAATGATGCCGATCCGGGTTTTCTGGGTGGGTGCTTCAACCGCGCTGGCGCTACTGACCGTAGCCAGCCCCGCGAGCGCTGCAAGGAAAGGACGGCGCCTGAGAGGAAAACCCGTCATGATGGGTGCCACTCCCGTGCGAGAACACCTGCTGCGCCCTGAACCGGATCGGTTTTCGGGAATGGCAGACCGTGAATACGGGCACTCTGCTCCGCTGTAGGCGCGGCGCGGAGAATGTCGAAGGACTGGTTGGGCGGATAAGCGCCTATGACGGTAAAATCCTCATCCGAGCCAAAATTGCAATGCCCCGTTCCGGCCGGAAGCACGGCGATGTCGCCACCGCGCACCTCGACCGTCCGGGCATTCGGCCCTCCAAGCATCAGGCGTGCGGAACCATTGGAAAAGCCCAGAACTTCATGACCAAGGCTGTGATAGTGATGAAACGGATAAACACCGTTGCGCCACTGCGGCGGCCAGCCGTTCCGGCTGAACAGGTCTTCATACACCGCCTCGCGATCCGGCCCGGATTCAAGCACATTGCGATAGACGATGACGGGCAGATCCGGATTGTTCGGAACCCAGTCATTGGCGCGCAGCTTAAAGACATCCACACGGGAGGTCGTGGCGCTGGCGTGATGGATCTTCCCCTCTCCGAAGGTCAGACCCAGCCCTGCCAGCAGGGCATTGAAATCTCGTCTGTTCATTGGAAAGGCACCACCCGGACTATTGAATCCCACAATAGGCCGCTTCGGGAGGCGGCTGGAAATCACACGCGCTTGAAGAACCTTAGCGTTTTGTAAAGCGATGGCGCGTGACGAAGCACCTGAGTCACGCAGGCGCAGGCGGATGGAAGCGCGGGTCAGAGCATGATATGACGGCGGCATGACCATCCGTACGCGATTTGCCCCCTCCCCGACGGGTCTGCTGCATGTCGGCAACGCCCGCGCCGCCCTGTTCAATTTCCTCTTTGCCCGTCATCATGGCGGCGAATTCCTCCTGAGGATCGAGGACACCGACAAGGAACGCTCCACTCAAAAAGCCGTGGACGTGATTTTTGACGGTCTGGCCTGGATGGGAATCGAGGCGGATGCGGAACCGGTTTTCCAGTCCGCCCGGCAGGACCGCCATACGGAAGTGGCGCTTGAGCTTCTGGAAAAGGGTCAGGCCTACAAGTGCTTCTGCACCCCCGAAGAACTGACCGCCATGCGTGAGAAGGCCATGGCCGAGAAGCGCCCACCCCGTTACGACGGCACATGGCGGGACCGCGATCCGTCCGAAGCGCCCGCCGGTGCACCCTATGTCGTGCGTCTGAAGGCCCCGCGTGACGGCGAGACGGTCATCAAGGATCTGGTGCAGGGCGAAGTCCGGGTCGCAAACTCCGAAATGGACGACCTGATCCTGCTGCGTTCAGACGGCACGCCGACCTATCTGCACGCCGTGGTCGTGGACGATCACGATATGGACATCACCCATGTCATGCGCGGTGACGATCATCTGACAAACACCTTCCGTCAGGCCATGATCTATCGCGCCATGGGCTGGAACCTGCCGCATTTCGCGCATCTGCCGCTGATCCATGGGCCGGACGGTGCCAAGCTGTCCAAGCGCCATGGCGCGCAGTCAGTCGTGGATTTCCGCGAGGAAGGCTATCTGCCGGAAGCGTTGTGCAACTACCTGCTGCGTCTGGGCTGGGGTCATGGCGATGCCGAAGTCCTGTCCCGCGAGGAGCAGATCAAGCTGTTCGACCTGGATGGCGTCGGCCGCTCCCCGTCCCGGATGGATTACGTCAAGCTGGCGCATCTGAACGGGATCTGGATGCGCGTCGCCGATGATGCGCGCCTGACGGATGACGTCATGCAGCGTCTTGCAGGCCGCGACGGCGTTGTGACCGACGACCGCACCCGTGCACGCATTCTTGCAATGATGCCGGGCCTCAAGGAACGCGCAAAAACACTCGTAGAACTGGCGGACAACGCCGCTTTCGCAGGCTTCACCCTGCCCCTGACCTTCACCCCCAAAGCCGAGAAGCTGCTGGGCGAGGACGGGCGCACGGTTCTTCAAGGCGTAGGCAAGGATCTGGCCGCGCTTTCGGAATTCACGCCCGAAACCGTCGACGCAACGCTCCGCGCCTATGCTGAAAAACATGAGATCAAGCTCGGCTCCGTGGCCCAGCCGCTGCGCGCGGCCATGACCGGTTCCACGACGTCTCCGGGCATTGACCTGACGCTCGCGGCGCTGGGACAGGACGAGGTTCTGGCCCGCATCGCAGCCGTTCTTGCATCCGCATCCAACGATGGCTGAGCGGCCCGCCGTCCCCCGGCATCTCCTGGGAATCGAGGGGCTGTCGGCCGAACAGCTCGTGCCGTTCCTCGATCTGGCGGAGAGCTATGCGCTGCTGAGCCGCTCGCGCTCCGCGCCGCGCGATGCGCTGCGGGGGCGGACGGTCATCAACCTGTTCTATGAAGACAGCACCCGCACCCGTACGAGTTTCGAACTCGCGGGGAAGCGGCTTGGCGCGGACGTCATCAACATGTCCGTCGCCACAAGTTCAGTGAACAAGGGCGAGACGCTGCTGGATACAGCAGCGACGCTGAACGCCATGCGCTGTGACCTGCTGGTTATCCGCCACGCGCAGTCCGGTGCGCCGGCCCTGCTGTCGCAGAAAGTCGAAGCCAGCGTCGTCAATGCTGGCGACGGCACACATGAACACCCGACACAGGCGCTGCTGGATGCCCTGACCATCCGCCGGCATTTCGGCCGCCTTGAGGGCCTTACGGTCGCCATCTGCGGGGATGTCGGACACAGCCGGGTGGCACGCTCCAACATCCACCTGCTGACAGCATTCGGAAACCTGGTACGGCTGGTCGGACCACCGACGCTTCTTCCGGGTGCCATGGCCAGCCTCGGCAATGTCGAACTATATTCCGACATGGACAAGGCGCTCGAGGGCGCGGATGTTGTCATGTCCCTGCGGCTCCAGAAAGAGCGCATGGGGGCTGGGCTGGTGCCGAGCGCACGGGAATATTTTCATTTCTTCGGGCTGGACCGCCGCCGTCTGGCACTGGCCAAACCCGGCGCGCTCGTCATGCATCCGGGACCGATGAACCGTGGCGTCGAAATCGCTTCGAACGTAGCGGATTCGGATCAGAGCGTGATTTCCGAACAGGTTGAAATGGGCGTGGCTGTGCGGATGGCGGTTCTGGACCGTCTGTCCCGGGCACGGATGCCGGTATGACTGATATCGTTTTTGAGAATGTCCGCCTGATTGATCCGGCTTCAGGCCGCGATGAGACCGGACGACTTGTGGTACGTCAGGGGAAGATCGTCGCCTGCGAAGACGGGTCGGTCCCCGAAGGCGCGCGGGTCATTGATGGCGCGGGAGCCGTGCTGTGTCCCGGTCTGGTGGACATGCGCGTGGCCCTCGGAGAGCCGGGATCGGAATACCGTGAGAGCGTGTCTTCCGGGGCGCGGGCTGCCGTCGCGGGTGGCATCACCACCATGGCGGTCCTGCCCAACACCTCCCCGCCGATCGACAATCCGGCGCTCGTGCATCTGCTGCGGGTCCGGGGCGAAGAGACGGGCATGGTCTCGATCCATCCTTACGGCGCGCTGACGCGCGGCTGCGAGGGCGGCGAAATGGCCGAACTCGGGCTGCTCCGCAACGCCGGAGCCGTGGCGTTCACGGACGGAACCCGCGCGATTTCAGACGCCAAGCAGATGCGCAACCTGCTATCCTATTCACGCTTTCTCGACGCCATCGTGGTGCAGCATCCGGAAGATCCGTCTCTGGCCAAAGGGACCTGTGCCACGGCCGGAGCACGCGCGGTGCGGATGGGTCTGCCGCAGGTTCCGGCCGAAGCCGAGGCCATCATGATCGCCCGCGATCTGCGTCTGGCGGCCATGACCGGGGCGCGGCTGCATTTCGCCCATGTCTCGACGGCAGAGGGGCTGGATCTGATCCGTGCGGCCAAGAGCCGGGGCGTCCGTGTGACCTGCGATACGGCGCCGCCCTATTTCGCCATGACCGAAGACGATATCGGCGACTTCCGCACCTACGCGAAACTCTCGCCCCCCCTACGCAACGATACGGACCGACAGGCCGTCTGCGCAGCACTGGCGGATGGAACGATCGACGCCGTAGCCTCGGACCACGCTCCGGCAGACCCAGATGACAAGCGCCTGCCTTTCGCGCAGGCTCGCGCTGGCGGCACCGGACTGGTCACGCTGCTGGGCGTCACGCTTGGCGCGGGACTGCCGCTTGTGAATGCCCTGCGGCTGGTGACATCTGCTCCGGCAGCCCTGCTGGGCCTTGACGCCGGGACGCTGGCAGTCGGGAGCGATGCCGATCTATGCCTGTTCGATCCGGAAGGCTCCTGGACTGTGGTCGCCGGAGAGCTCCCGGGACGCGCGCAGAATACACCGTTTGACGGTCGGGATCTGAAAGGCCGTGTCCTGCGGACGTTCAAGCGGGGCGTGGAAGTCTTCACAGCTGACGGGCTGGCGGAGGCACAGTCATGAGCGGTTTTCAGGCACAGCTCATCCTGCTCTTTCTCGTGTCCTACGTCATCGGAAGCATCCCGTTCGGGCTGCTCCTGACGGCGCTTTCTGGCGGCGGCGACATCCGCAAGATCGGTTCGGGCAATATCGGCGCAACCAACGTCCTGCGCACGGGACGACGCGGCCTGGCTGCGGCCACGCTACTACTGGATGCACTCAAGGGAGCTGCGGCAGTCCTGATCGCACGGTTTTTCTTCCCCGGCGCGAGCGAGATGACCATGGCCGTGGCGACCGTCGCCGTCGTCCTCGGGCACTGTTTTCCGGTCTGGCTCGGCTTCCGGGGCGGCAAGGGCGTCGCCACCGGCCTTGGTACACTCTGGGTCCTGAGCTGGCCTGTCGGACTGGCATGCTGTGTGATCTGGCTGCTTGTCGCCCGCCTGAGCCGGATTTCCTCAGCAGGAGCGCTGGCAGCTTTCCTTCTGGCCCCCGTGCTGATGGTGTTTCTGTCGGGAAAACCCGTCTCTTCTCCTGTTCCCATCGCGACGTTGCTCGTCTCTTTGCTGATCTGGGTGCGACACGCCGGCAATATTGGCCGCCTCCTGACAGGTCGGGAGCCTCGTGTGACGGTCGATCAGGCGCCCCCTCGCTAGATTTTAAGCGACTATTAATGAATCTGCCTTAAAGCAGAGCATCATGACCGCTTCTCTGGGCCTTCCCGCCACCACGTCCTTCACTGACCGAATCGACGCCCTGCGCCTCGCACGCACGCTGGGGGTGGGCCCGGTCAACTTTACGCGACTGATGACCCAGTATGGAAGTGCGGGCGTGGCACTCGCCGCCCTGCCCGGACGGATGCGCAAGGCGGGACGCCGGGACGAAGCCGTCATCCCCAGCGTTTCGTCCATGACGGACGAGCTCGAACGCCTTGAAAAACTGGGCGGACGGATGCTTCTACGGGGCGATGCGGACTATCCACTGATGCTGTCCCGGATCCCGGACGCACCCCCCGTCCTGTTCACTCTTGGTGATGTCCGCAAACTGTCGATGCGGTCTGTCGGGGTTGTGGGCGCACGGAATGCTTCGGCGGCGGGAATCCGGATTGCGGAAAGTCTTTCTGCCGAAATTGCACAGGCCGGGCTTTGCATCATCTCCGGTCTGGCCCGGGGAATCGACTCGGCGGCCCATGCGGCTGCGCTTCATCCGGGACTGACGGTGGCCGCAATCGCAGGAGGCCTCGATCATGTCTACCCGCCCGAAAATACCTCCCTCCAGAAACGAATTGCAGAACAGGGCTGTCTGGTCACGGAATCTCTGCTCGGGACTGCCCCTCTGGCCCGCCATTTCCCACGGCGCAACCGCCTGATCGCCGGGATTTCGCTGGGATGTCTGATCATCGAGGCAACACTGGGATCGGGCACACTGATCACGGCTGAACTGGCCCAGTCTTATAACCGCGAACTGCTGGTCGTGCCCGGATCGCCGCTCGATCCGCGGTCCCGGGGCGGAAACCAGTTGATCAAGACGGGCCAGGCAACTCTGACAGAAAATATCGGTGACATTCTACAGGCTCTTCCCCCGGACCTCCCTCGACGAGAACCAGCTCCGTGGCAGCGTTCAGCATCCCATAATCCGCTCTTAACCGGCTTTTCCGAACCGTCTCACCCATGGAGTGCAACCAGTGAAGCAGACTGGACAGACCCGGATCTGGTCGGAAAAACGGTTTGCGCGCTCCTCTCCGTGACACCCGTAACAGTTGACGACGTGGTGCACCGCTGCCAGTTCTCCGTATCGGCAGTACTTGCGACGCTGGCCGAGCTGGAGCTTGGCGGGGTCGTGGAGTTTGTGCCCGGCGGACGCGTGGCGTTGCTGCCGAACTGAAGTGACGCGGAATACCGGAGTGGCGATGACGGACGTTGTGGTGGTCGAGAGCCCGGCAAAGGCCAAGACGATCAACAAGTATCTGGGAAGCGGATATACCGTGCTCGCTTCATTCGGACATGTGCGGGATCTGCCGCCCAAGGACGGGAGCGTGCGCCCGGACGAAAATTTTGCCATGAGCTGGCAGACGGACGAGCGCGGCGCAAAGCAGATCTCAGCAATCACCAAGGCGCTGAAGGGGGCGAAAAACCTCTATCTCGCCACTGACCCGGATCGCGAAGGCGAAGCGATTTCCTGGCATGTCCGCAGCGTTCTGGAAGAAAAGAAGCTTCTGAAGAACGTGGATGTCCATCGCGTCACCTTCAACGAAATCACCAAATCAGCCGTCACGGCAGCGATGGCAGCTCCACGCGAGCTGGACCGTCCGCTGATTGACGCCTACCTGGCTCGTCGTGCGCTGGACTATCTGGTGGGCTTTACGCTCTCCCCCGTCCTGTGGCGCAAACTGCCGGGCAGCCGGAGCGCCGGGCGGGTGCAGTCCGTCGCACTGCGTCTGATCTGTGAGCGCGAAGCCGAAATCGAGGTTTTCCGTCCGAAAGAATACTGGACCGTCACCGGCGGCTTCACGACGCCCGGCAAGGCCGCCTTTCAGGCCCGTCTGACGCATCTCAAGGGCGAGAAGCTCGACCAGTTCGACCTGAACAACGAACAACTGGCGTTCGGCGCGCGCGATACGGTCCTCGGCGGACAGTTCACGGTGCGCTCCGTCGAGCGCAAGCGCACCAAGCGCAACCCGCCGCCGCCGTTCACGACATCGACCCTCCAGCAGGAGGCGTCCCGCAAACTCGGCATGAGCGCACAGACGACGATGCGTACGGCGCAGCAGCTTTATGAAGGTGTGGATCTGCGCGGCGAAACCACCGGCCTCATCACCTATATGCGAACCGATGGTGTGACGATGGCGAAGGAAGCCATCGGGTCCATCCGCGGGCATATCGGCAAGGCGTTCGGCGATGACTATGTGCCGGATTTCCCGCGCGCTTATTCCACCAAGGCCAAGAACGCGCAGGAGGCCCATGAGGCCATCCGCCCGACTGACGTCTTTCTGACACCCCAACAGGTCGGCCATGCGCTGACACCCGACCAGAAGAAGCTGTACGAGCTGATCTGGAAGCGTTCCGTCGCCTCGCAGATGCAGTCGGCGGAACTGGATCAGGTGGCGGTAACGCTAGCGGATGCGAGTGGCCAGACGCTTCTGCGCGCCACGGGTTCGACCATCGCATTCGACGGCTTCCTCAAGCTCTATATCGAGGGCCGAGACGATACGAAGGCTGAAGACGAAGACGGCAAGCTCCTGCCGCCGATGAAGGAAGGCGACCGCCTGACGACCGGCGCCGTGGACGCCGAGCAGCATTTCACCCAGCCGCCTCCGCGTTATTCGGAAGCCTCGCTCGTCAAGAAAATGGAAGAGATCGGCATTGGCCGTCCCTCGACCTACGCCTCCATTCTCGGCGTACTGCGGGACCGCAATTACGTGCGGCTTGATGCACGGCGTTTCGTGCCTGAAGATCGCGGACGGCTTGTTACAGCGTTCCTGACATCGTTCTTCGAGCGCTATGTGGATTCAGGTTTCACAGCCTCGCTTGAAGAACAGCTTGATGATATTTCAGGCGGCCGTGCGGACTGGCATGATGTCATGGCGGCGTTCTGGCATGATTTCTCGGCTGCTGTAGCGCAGACCAAGGATCTGAAAATCTCGGACGTCATCGACGCTCTGGACGAAGACCTCGCGCCGCATTTCTTCCCGCCCCGCCCCGATGGTGGCGATCCGCGCGTCTGCACCTCCTGCGGAACCGGACGGCTGGGCCTGCGGCTTGGCAAGTTCGGCGCGTTCATCGGCTGTTCGAATTATCCGACCTGCCAGTTCACCCGTCGTCTGGTGGCCGAGGAAGGCGATACCGAAGGGCTGAACGACGGGCCGAAAATTCTAGGCCAGGACCCGGATACCGGGGAGGACATCTCGATCCGGCGCGGACCGTACGGGCTGTATATCCAGCGCGGCGAACCCAATCCCGAGGACAAGAAAGCCAAGCCCAAGCGGACGACCATTCCCAAGGGAATCGACGGCAATACCATGACCATGGAACAGGCGCTGGGACTGCTGTCCCTGCCGCGTCTGGTCGGACTTCACCCCGAAACGGGCGAAAAGATCGAGGCCGGCCTTGGACGGTTCGGGCCATATGTGAAGATGGGCGCCATCTATGGCACGCTCGACAAGGACGACGACGTCCTGACAGTCGGGCTGAACCGGGCCGTAGATTCGCTGGCAAAAAAGCTCGCCTCCATCCGCAATCTGGGACCACACCCCAAGGACGGCGAAGCAGTCATGATCCGCAAGGGACGGTTCGGCCCTTACGCCCAGCATGGTCAGCTGATCGCCAACCTGCCGAAGGGGCAGGACATGGAGGAGGTCACGCTCGATGAAGCGGTGGCGCTTCTGGCGGAAAAGGGCAAGCCACTGAAAGGCGGCGCAAAAAAAACTTCCGCGAAAAAAGCAGCTCCGAAAACGGCAAAAGCCAAGAAAGCTGTTGCGTCTTCGGAAGGGGATGAGACTGCGGCGAAGAAAGTAACGAAGCGTAGCCCGGCCAAATCTGCCACAAAGACGAAAACCACAACAGCGCGGAAGCGTAAGACTGCTTCCGACACCTCGTCGGAAGACTGAAAACAGATCGGGTCGGCAGTGTTGCCAGATGGCACTGCCGACCCCAGATTTGATCTGGCAAGTCTTTACCGTGGCTGAAGTTTGTGGCGTGGTCACGTTACGGGAGCAGCCGTCTTTTGCTATCCCGTCTCCAAGGACCCCGTTTTGCGTCATGCTGTCCGCCCTATGACTTTCACCATGCCGCGCAGCCGAGAGGCGGCATGTCGTCCGGCCCGGGGTCTGGGTCTGGCGGTCTGCATATTGATCTTCATGACCTCCACAGGATCCGCCAGGACACAGGACATCCCTGCTGCCGGATCACCGCTGCCAAACGGCCATCCGGCAGAAACACAGCCATCACCCGCACCGGTAATTCCGCCGCCAGCCCCCTCCTTTTCAGTCTCGGCGACACGCGAAGTTCTGGTCGCGGCGCTCGGTTTTCTGGAGCCCCGGACCCTTGAGGCCCATTCCGCCCGGGATTTCTGCATCTGGGGGCTGGATGGCCTGACCGCGATTGACCCGACCCTCTCCGTTACGGAAACCCATCCTGCTCCTCCCACCCCCCTTGCGTCAGCTCCAAGCACGGCGGTCGCCGCAGAGAAGGCCTCGGACGCTTCGGCACAGTCCCCCTCGGTGCTGACCGTCCTGCAAGGGCAGACCGTCATTTTTTCTCAGCCTGTTCCCCCGGCCGACAGCAATGGCGCATGGGCGGAACTTGTCACGGCGGCCATGCAGGCGGCATGGAAACAGTCCTCCACGCTGCGTGATGCCGGGCCGGACGCACTTTTGCAGGGCTTTTTCGACGAGCTTTTCAATCACCTGGATCCCTATTCCCGCTATCTTGCGCCGGCGCCTGCCCTGTCGGACCGTACGCGCCGTTCAGGAGATACGGGAACCGTGGGACTGACACTCGGACAAAGCGGACGGAAAATCGTGATCGCCGCCGTCAACGCCAACGGACCTGCCTGGGAGGCCGGGGTAGATACGGGCGAGCATCTGGTGTCCGTCAACGGGCGCACGACGCACGGACAGGATGCCGCAACCGTGCAGAGCTGGCTTGAAGGAGACAACCACACCTCCATCACGCTGGGGATTTCCTCCCGAGGGCACCGCACAACGACGGTCCGGCTGGAACGGACGCAGGTTCCGCCAGAGACCGTCTTCGCGTCCAGCGACGGCCCCTTCACCCTGCTACGCGTCGCCTCCTTCTCGACCCAGACCGCCGAGGAAGTCAGCCAGTTTCTGGATCAGGTCGTGGACGATCCAACCCAGACTGCCCCTTCAACCACCTCTCCGGGCAAGAAAGCAGCGGGCATCATCATTGATCTGCGGGGCGATCGCGGCGGCGTCCTCCAGCAGGCCGTCACTACGGCAGCACTCCTGCTCGATCATGGTGTGGCAGTAACCACGCATGGCCGGAATCCACTGGCCAACCATATCTGGGCCGTTCAGGGTGGCGACATGACCAATGGCACCCCTGTGGTCATTCTCGTAGACGGCAGAACGGCGAGCGCGGCGGAAATCCTCGCATCTGCCCTCGCCGATCACCGGCGCGCTGTCGTGATCGGCAGCGAAACGCTTGGCAAAGGCCTCGTGCAGGTCATTGGACAGATGCCCAACAGAGGCGAGCTGTTCGTGACGTGGAGTCGCAATCAGGCGCCTCTCGGCTGGCCGATCCAGGGGCTGGGGGTCATGCCCCAGATCTGCACATCCCTGGGCACGGACTCACTTCAGGCGCAGCTCGCCGCGCTCAGAGAGGGCCATACCCTTCAGGGCGAAGCTATACAGATGGCACGCGCAGCACGTTACCCGGTTCCGGTTGCGAAAATCCTCGAGATCCGGAAGCACTGTCCCGCCGCGATCGGATCGGACTCCGACATGGAAGCAGCACGGGCGCTGCTGTCTTCTCCGGCCGCTTACCGGGCAGCGCTGGAGTCTGTTCCGGACGAGAACAGCGCACCTCTCCACTAATCATGCAGGACGAACGGAAACAACCATGGCCGCACGATTGAAAACGGGACTCTGGGTACGGGCTGTCCTGCGCCGTATTTCTTCCGACGGCACCTCGGCCATGGTGCTGAAAAAAGGTGACGAAGACGCAGGCGCAGTCCTGATCGTCCTGACGGACCGGAGCGGGGGACTCGGGGTCCTGCGGGAAGATGGCAGCGACTGGGTCCGTGTGGACGCCACCGACGCGGAAAGCGTCAACGCCTATCTGGAACGGCAGAAGACCTATGATCCCGATCTGTGGATTATCGAACTTGAGATGCGTGACGTTGCCCAGCCCGTAGAACGCACCCTGGGATCGAGACGCCTCGATCTGGACGAAGAGGCGTAAACTGTGGGAGTGAAGACACAGCACATGGCGAACCTGCCATAAAGAAAACCGTATGATGCGGCATTGTGCTGTGTGATGCGTTGCCATCGTCCGAGCTTTCGGCAAGAACACACACAAGATTTGGCTGGTTGGAGAGAAATGGACATGACGCAGCGATCCGTTGTCAGAACCTGGCTGACCCGAGCCGGGTTCACAGCAGGCGTTTCAATGCTCGTCATGGGTGCCGCAACCGCGCAGCCCATCAAAGGTCTGTACATCGCCGGAGAAGGCGGAGCGAGCTTCAACCAGGACCAGACCGCGCGCCTATCCCCGGTCTTTCCAAGCGGGCGGGACCACTATCAGGCGGGCGTCACCGGCATCGGCAGCCTGGGATATGGCCTTGGCAACGGGTTCCGCGTCGAGGTCGAGGGCAACTACCGCAACAATCGTCTGCAGCAGTTCCGGTCCAGCACCTTCCCGTCTTCCGTCGGTGGCCGTCAGCAGGGCTATGGCGTCATGGCTAACGCCCTGTTCGACATGGATATCGGCAAATCGTGGGTTTTCCCATATTTTGGTGCTGGCGTCGGCTATGGCTGGCAGGCGATGAACACCTATGTTCATGCCCCGAACGGTGCCTTTGACCAGCATGTCGGCGGCACGACCGGAAATTTTGCCTATCAGGGAATTTTCGGTCTTTCCTTCCCCGTTCCCTGGGTTGTGGGTCTGTCAGCGACGGCGGAATACCGCTTCTACACACTGATGGGGCCGAACGGACATAAGGCCACGGCGACCGGAATCTATGGTGGCTGGGACAAGACGAAAGAATTCGGCGTCTCCAGCGGTAACCGCGATACGAGAACGGATTTCAACCATTCGCTGATGCTGGGTCTGCGCTACGAGTTCAATCCGGCGCCCCCGCCGCCGAAACCGGTTGCGGCTCCCATGCCGATCCCGGCTCCTGCGCCCACGCGGACCTATCTCGTATTCTTCGACTGGGATTCTTCTGAACTCAGCACACGCGCCAAAGCTGTTGTGGCTACGGCAGCACGCAATTCCACTTCCGTGCAGGTCACGCATATTGAAGTCAGCGGCTATACTGACAGTTCGGCAGCGCATCCGGGTCACCGGGGTGAAGCTTACAATATGGCGCTCTCCCAGCGCCGTGCGAATACTGTGAAAGAAGAACTGGTGCGTGATGGTGTTGCTGCCGGTCTGATCACAACTCACGGTTTCGGAGAGGCCCATCCGCTCGTGGTCACAGGCCCCAACACCCGCGAAGCGCAGAACCGGCGTGTAGAGATCGACTTCAAGTAAACGGGAAAACAGATCCAGCCTTCTGCTCAACCGGCGGCTTCGTAAGGAGCCGCCGGTTTTTTCGCGCCTGTCAGACAAAAAAAGGGCGGAGAGAAGCCTCCCCGCCCTGTTCCGATCCATGGCTGGAAGGAAACTTACTTCTTGCGACGCACCGTATGACGCACGGTGGCCTTCCGGGCCGTCGTCTTTGCTGGAGTCGGTGCAACAACTGCGGGCGGCTTTGCAACAACGACGCCGGTCGCATCCACTGTGGCGTGAATTGTCAGATGCTCGCGCTTCTGGCCACCGCCGGGGATCAGCTCGGCCGTAAACGAGTCTGTTCCGGCATAGGCTGTGGCCGGCGTGTAATCCACGTAGGTCTTGCCATCGTAGTTATAGAGGAAGGCCTTGCCGTGTGTCGGCGGAGGATTGACGCCGAAAGAGGCGTAGCTACCGCCTAACGGCTTCTGGATGGCAATGGAACACAGGCCGTCATCGCTGCGAACCGTCATATCCACACTCATCGTACCATCGGCAGCCTTCTTGACGGCGGAGACATGGCAGACGGCAGAAGCCCGCTGGTAGCCGAAGGGATTCGGGGCCACGGAACGCTGGACGATCGGCTGCTGGGCACAACCGGAAAGAAGCAGGGAAACGGCCAGTGCCGAACCCAGGGTAATGGCAGAACCTCGCAGACGCACGGTCAACTCCAACGCATCGTGACTGGACAGGCCGCGTT
Organism: Gluconobacter kanchanaburiensis NBRC 103587; assembly: GCF_007988905.1. GTDB lineage: Bacteria > Pseudomonadota > Alphaproteobacteria > Acetobacterales > Acetobacteraceae > Gluconobacter > Gluconobacter kanchanaburiensis. The sequence goes on along the minus strand of NZ_BJVA01000007.1, from coordinate 88,922 downwards.
TTCACAGCGGACAGACGTTCGGATGTAGAACAGGACCGCACGAGGCGAAAGACTGCATGGAGGCACTGTCGCCATTTTGACGGTATTTTATACCCCCGACGCGATAAATTGGCTTTGAGGTGGAGAACGCCAATTTTCTGCCACGAAATAATGTTTCGGATTAATGGCTTGCCGCACGTTCCTCAGACGCAGAATCAGCTTTCGCAGGGGGTCGACCGCGGGTAGTCTGTTCCAGTGGTTGTGGCCGGGCGTCCCGGTCTTGTGGAGTCTGTCAATGCCGTCGATCTTTCGCCGTTCCGTCAATAGCCTGTTTGCCGTCGGGCTTTCCTGCGCTACGCTTGCTGCCGTTCACCCCCTCTCCGCCCGCGCTGCGGACTGCGGTAATTCGCCCGCTCACGAAGCTTTCGACGTGGCCGGTCTGAAATCCGAACTTATGGTGACAGCACTGTCCTGCAAGGCTCAGGAACGGTACAATGCCTTCGTCAGCAAGTTCCGTCCGGCCCTGCTGAATGCGGACGAGCGCCTGAACAGCTATTTCCGCACGACTTATGGTCGTCGTGCGCAGGTCGAGCATGATGATTACATCACGCAGCTCGCCGACATCCAGTCGCTCGGCGGCCTGAAGTCCGGGACGGTCTTCTGCCAACAGCGCGAAGCGATGTTCGACGAAATCAACGCACTGGAAACGTCTTCCGACCTTGCCCATTACGCCGAAGCCAAGGACGTTGCCCAGCCGGCTTCCTATGAAAGCTGCGAAGCACCCTCGACGGTAAGCCGCCATTCCCGCAAGGGCGTCACGAAAAAGGCTGCGACGCGCCGCACGAACCGCGCCTGAGACGCTGGATTGCTCAAACGGCTTGAGTTCCTGACCAAAAGGGTTTGCTTGACGTTCCTTAGCCGGGCGGCGACAACGCAAACATGAGCGATCTGTTCGAGTCAGGCAAGACAGGCAAACCAAAGGCCGGAACATCCCGCAAGGGGCCGGTCGATACGGAATATGGTGCCCACGACATTGAGGTGCTGGAAGGGCTTGAACCCGTCCGGCGCCGTCCGGGCATGTATATCGGCGGGACGGATGATACCGCGTATCATCACCTCGCCTCCGAAATCCTCGACAATGCGATGGACGAAGCGGTGGCGGGTCATGCCACAACCATCGACGTGCGGCTGGAAGGCTCGCGCACGCTCATGGTGCGCGACAATGGCCGTGGCATCCCGACTGCCCCTCATCCGAAATTTCCCGAAAAATCCGCGCTTGAGGTGATTTTCACCACGCTTCATGCGGGCGGAAAATTCTCGGGCAAGGCCTATGACACGTCCGGCGGCCTGCATGGTGTGGGCAGTTCGGTGGTCAACGCGCTGTCCGAGAAGCTGGAAGTCGAGGTCGCACGGGATAGGACGCTGTACCGGCAGGATTTCGTGCGCGGTGTCTCGCTGGCGCCGTTGGCTGAAGTGGGCAACGCGCCCAACCGACGCGGCACAACCGTGCGCTTTACGCCCGATCCGGAAATCTTCGGCAATCATCATTTCTCTCCTGCCCGGCTCTACCGGATGTGCTGCTCCAAAGCAGCACTGTTCCGGGGAGTGACGATCCAGTGGAAATGCGAACCTTCCCTGATCAAGGCAGGCGACGAGACGCCGGTTGAGGCCACCATCCAGTTCCCCAACGGGCTGGAAGATGCCCTTTCCGCGGAACTCGGGCCTGATCCGGATCTGCTGACACCGCTCTGGGCGGGAGACGTGGACCTACCGATCGCAGCCGACGGCCGCACGGGGGGGCGCGTAGAATGGGCTGTGGCGTTCCTTGAGAGCGGAACAGCGACCCTGTCCTCGTTCTGCAACACGATTCCCACGCCTCAGGGCGGCACACATGAAGCCGGGTTCCGCGCGGCTCTGGTGAAGGGGTTGCGGGCCTGGGGCGATCAGCGGAAGGTCAAGCGGGCGGCGGCCATTTCGGCGGAAGATGTTCTCGGCTCCGTGGCCGCCAAGCTCTCGGTCTTCATTCGCGATCCACAGTTTCAGGGCCAGACCAAGGACAAGCTGACTTCTCAGGAGGCATCGCGACTGGTCGAGGGTGCGCTGCGCGACCGCGTGGATCACTGGCTGGGCGGCAATCCGCAACAGGCGGACAGTCTGCTGGCCTTCATGGTGGAACGTGCGGAAGAGCGTTTGCGCCGCCGCGAAGTCAAGGACACGGCTCGCAAGAGCGCCACGCGCAAGCTGCGCCTTCCGGGCAAGCTGACGGATTGCACACGCGAAAATGCCGCCGAGACGGAACTGTTCCTCGTGGAGGGCGAATCGGCTGGCGGTTCCGCCCGTCAGGCGCGCGACCGCGAGACACAGGCCGTGCTGCCGCTACGGGGCAAGATCCTCAACGTGGCCTCCGCCACGACCGACAAGCTGCGGGCCAATCAGGAACTTCGGGATCTGACCGAGGCACTGGGCTGCGGCATCGGGGCATCGTTCGATATCAGCCGTCTGCGCTATGGGCGCGTCATCATCATGACGGATGCCGACGTGGACGGAGCGCATATCGCCTCGCTTCTGATGACGTTTTTCTATCGCGAAATGCCTGAACTGATCCGTCAGGGGCATCTGCATCTGGCCCAGCCTCCGCTCTATCGCATCACGCATGGACCAAAGACGGTCTATGCCATGAACGATCAGGACCGGCTGCGGCGGATCAAGACAGATTTCAAGGCCAATGCGAAGGTCGAGGTCTCCCGGTTCAAGGGTCTGGGCGAGATGCCGGTGAAGGATCTCAAGGAAACGACCATGGACCCGGCCCGGCGGACGCTTCTGCGCGTCATCACGCCGCCCGAGGACCGTTTGGCGACCAGCGAACGTGTGGAAAGCCTGATGGGCCGCAAGCCGGAACTGCGGTTCCGCTTTATTCAGGAACACGCCCGCTCCGTTGACGAGCTCGACGTCTGAGCGTGTCATCACCGGCCAGCTCCACGGAATCGAATAGCCAGCTCAAGGCCGTCGGATGTCTGATCGGAGGAATTTCCTCCTTTCAGGTCGGCGCAACGCTCGCGAAAGGACTGTTCCCGCTGTTTGGCCCGACCGGCATGGTGGGACTGCGCGTCTGTCTGGCGGCTGTGATCCTGCTGTGCATCTGGCGGCCGACGCCAGGCACGCTGACGGTCGAGCGGCTAAAGCTGCTGCTGCCCTATGGCGCTTCTGTCGCGATCATGAATTTCTGCTTTTACGTGGCGCTGGTGCGGCTGCCATTGGGTGTGGTCGTTGCTCTTGAGTTCACCGGTCCCCTGACACTGGCACTGGTCGGCTCCCGCCGTTGGCTGGATCTGTGCTGGGCAGGGCTTGTGGTTATGGGGCTGTTCCTGCTGCTGCGGCCCGAAGGACCGACAGCGGGTCTGGCGTCGCTCAATCTGTTCGGCGTGGCAGCGGCCCTTCTGAGCGGCTGCGGCTGGGTAGTCTATATCCTGACCGGCACGCGGATGGGGAAGATCTTCCCGGCCCCTGTCGCCACGACACTAGGCATGAGTACCGCGGGAATTTTGCTGCTGCCCTGCCTGATCCCGACGATCCCGACGGTCCTGACCCATCCCTGGCAGGGCGGAGCGGCGCTGAGTGTGGCGGTCCTGTCTTCAGCAGTGCCGTATATTCTGGACATGATGGCCATGCGGACCCTCAGTCCGCGCGACCTGGGGATCCTGCTGAGCATGGAGCCAATGCTGGGCGCTCTGTCAGGATTCGTGTTTCTGCATGAGGCCCTGTCCGCAATGCGCTGGATGGGCGTACTGTGTATTGCTGCCGCCTCAGCGGGGAATGTACTGACTGGCCGACAGAAGTCTCTGCACTGACGCAACACAGATCCTATAATCGGCTCAAAACAGGCAGAAACATAGGGTCGGGACGTATTTCGCACTCTTGACCGACGCGGGAGGCGCGCGCCAGATGCCGGTGTCATGTCTCGCCTCTTCTTCCCCTCGAACCGACGGTCCGGTCTGTCTGCGCTTGCAGTCATCGCCATGGTTCTTCTGGGGTTTCTAGGGCAGCTCGTTCTTCAGGGATGTTCCTACCCCGAAGAAAGTCCCCGGGCGACGATCGAGCGCTTGACGGGCATCGACATTGCACCATCCCCCATGGTGATGACAGAGCAAATGGCCGGGCCGATGCCCGGCATGACCGCCGGACATCAGCATCATCACCATTCGCATGACGGTACCTGCCCGCTCTGTCCGCTGTTGCAGCTTCTGACGGTCATTCTGGTCAGTCTGCCTGTGCTACCAGCCTGTGGGATCATAGGACGTCAGATCCGCCAGACGCCTGGTGCACCGCGTGCGCCTCCCTCGATCTGGCGACTGCTTCCCCCTTCCCGAGGGCCACCTCACCTCGTCTGACCCCCATTGTGGTCATGGCGGAAGACGAAACTGCCTGCGGTCTGTCTCTTTCGGGACAGCCTGCGGAGCATGATCCGCCGTGACTGGTTTTCAGATCAGTCGAGGATGTGGATCATGCTCCCCCTTTACAGGACCCGCACTGACGCAGGTTATGCGCGCCCGTGCCTGACGGCCATTTTCTTTACCCTGAGTACCTTTTCAGGAGCATCCGCACAGGATGCCCTCTCTCAGCCGGACTCCGTCGAGTCTGCCAAGACCGAACAGTTGAGCGTCATCGGCGTACACCAGCCCCAGACAAGCAGCGCGGATACAGCGCATCTTCTGGACCATGCGCTCGGTTACAGCACCTATTCCGCAGGCGGCGTCTCCGCCCTGCCTGTCCTGAACGGCATGGCCGACGACCGGGTGGCGACGCTCGTGGACGGCATGCGGATTGATGCCGCCTGTCCGAACCATATGAATCCCGCCATGTCTTACGTCGATCCGGACAGCGTCTCGCGTGCCGTAGCGATTGCGGGGATCACGCCCGTGAGTCTGGGCGGAGACAGTATCGGCGGGACCGTCGAGATCGAGCGCAAAGACCCGCTCTTTGCCAAAACGGGCAATATCCTCGTGACTGGGCATGTGCGGGGGGATTATCGCAGCAATGGCGGCGGTTCGGGGGCTTCGGGGTCTTTGACGGTCGCCAATGACATGTTCAGCCTGCGCTATACGGCCTCTTATTCCCATGCCAGCGACTATCAGGCAGGCGGGAGCGGGCAGCGCGTGCGCTCCACCGAGTATCTGAGCTTCAACCATGCCGTGACGTTGGGCGTGAAGAAGGCCAACCATCTTCTGGCCCTGACCTTCGGTCAGCAGGATATCCCCTATGAAGGTTTTCCCAACCAGTACATGGACATGACCAACAACCGCTCGACCTTCGTGAACGGCAAGTATAAGGGCGACTTCAACTGGGGCACGCTCGATGTGCGCGGCTCCTGGCAACGGGTAACGCATGTCATGGACATGCTTTCGGACAAGGGCGGGCACAGCGCGACCACGGGTATGCCAATGAACACGGATGCGCGAACGGCGACCTATGCAATCAAGGCGACTATTCCGCTCGGGCTGAAGCACACGCTCAAACTGGGCAGCTCCTTCGACCATAACGGACTGAACGACTGGTGGCCGCCGCTTCAGGGCAGCATGATGATGGGGCCGGGCACCTATCACAACATCAACAACGGCCATCGGGACCGGCTGGGTCATTTCGCGGAATGGGACGCGCAGTGGCTGCCCCGCTTTTCCACACAACTCGGATTCCGCAACGATCTGGTGATGATGAATACGGGCAAGGTCGCGCCCTATTCCTGGACAGGGATGATGTCCATGGCCGATGCGATGGCTGCGGAGCGGTTCAATCAGGCGTCACGCGGGCGCACGGACGTCAATTTCGACGTGACCGCAACAGGACGTTGGAAGCCGCTGGACAGCCTGTCCATCGAAGGCGGCTATGCCCGCAAGACGCGCTCGCCAAACCTGTATGAACGTTATGCCTGGGGCATGGGCAGCATGGCGACACGGATGATCGGCTGGTTTGGCGATGGCAACGGTTATGTGGGGAACCTGAACCTGTCGCCCGAAGTCGCCAATACGGCCAGCGTCACGGTGGACTGGCATGATCCGAACCCGACCCAGCGCTGGGATCTGAAGATCCAGCCGTTTTATACCTACACGCACAATTACATTAACGTCCGGCGGTTGAGCCGCTTCTCAAACGGGCTGTCGATGCTGAAATTCGTCAATCACAATGCCCAAAGCTACGGCATCAACGCCTCAGGCTCCGTGCGCCTGTGGGACAAACGAGCTTACGGCAGGGGCGAGTTGGTCGGGAATATCAACTGGGTGCGCGGTGTGGATCTGGTCACGCATTCGGGCCTGTATCACCAGATGCCTGCGAATGGCCTGATCGGGCTCCACGAGACCTATGAAAACTGGACAGGTCGCGTCGAGGTGACGCTCGTGAAATCCAAGAACACCGTGGACTGGCTGCGCAACGAGCCCCGCACGCCCGGCTATGCTCTGCTGGGGCTTGGGGGAAGCTATCGCTGGCGGTATTTCACGCTCAATGCCGAGCTCGCGAACGTGCTGAACCAGCGATATTACCTGCCGCTCGGCGGTCTCTCGCTAGGAGATTACGACGCTACGGGTGTTCTGGGGCCGTTGCCGGGAATGGGGCGGTCTTTCAACATGAACCTGACCGCCGCATTCTAAGGGGAGTCGGACCGCAACAGAACCGAGAGCGTCAGACGCTCTCGGCAACCCAGTTCCGGGTCTTGGGCGCAAGGCCAATGCCGGGGTTGAAGCAGTTGCAGGGATCAAGGCTGCGGTAATGAGCGACCATCTCGTCCGGCGCCTTGTAGAGATGCCCGACATTATGTTCCGCCGGATAGCGCGCGCCACGGGCGTCCAGTCCGGGGAGCATGTCGTGCTCCACCTGCATGGCGTTGTAGCCCTTTTTGATCACGTAATCCTGGTGCATCACGTGGCAGAAGAAATGACCGTAATAGAGTTTGACGATGATCTTGTCCTCGATCTCCTTCGGCAGAACCTCGAACCATTCACGATCATTGCGGCGCAGGGCGACATCAAGCGCCACGATATCTTCGGCCGTTTTCGTGTGGATTGCGCGGTACCGCACAGCAGCACCGGCCGCGGCAAAGCGGTGCAGGAAGGCAAGCTTGCCTTCTTCGGGCGTACATTCGAAGAAAGCGCCCCCCGTGCCTGAGGCCCACTGTTCCAGATAGGTCCGAACAGGCCCAGTCATGGAGGCCGAGACCTTGAGCATCAGGTGATGCTCGAAACGGTCACGATACTCACACATGCGCTTGGGGAGCTGCTTGGGCAGGAAACGGCTGAGGAACTGCATCGCCAGATCGCTGAAATGGTCGGACAGGAATGGCAGTTTCTGCGCGAAAACGTCGAAGCGGGACTTCATCGAGAAAAATTTCGGCAGGTATTTCGTGCCGAAATAGCGAATGACCGCAAACGTGTCCTTACCGTATTTCTCGGCGATGTCGAATGCATCGCGGTGCAGATACTCACCGGCGATCGGCAGTTCGTCGAAATGGGTCAGGGCATGACGGCGGAGGTCTTCAAGATCGGACGTGCTGTTCGTTCCGATATAGAACACGGCCGGATTTTTGTCCGCCTCGAACGTATCCAGACGCACCGCAAACACGACCAGCTTACCCGCGCATCCCGCAGCTTCATACCAGCGGCTGGGATCGGCATTGAACCGGGCGGGCGTATCGGCATCCACATCACGGATATGGGTGGCGTAATTTTCGTCGTGACCGCGTCCGGCGTTCCAGTCGATGGCTGGTTCGGGCAACTGTCCCGTCTGCACGGCGGCGAGGATCTGCTCCGGATTGCCGTCCAGACGGATGCCGAGATGATTGACGAGATGCAGTTTGCCGTCCGCACCCATCTGGCCGAACAGCGCCATTTCGGTGAAGGCCGGACCACGCTGGATCAGCGCGCCGCCGGAATTGTTGCTGACACCGCCCAGAACCGACGCACCGATACAGGACGAGCCGATCACGGAATGCGGTTCACGGCCGATGGCGGCAAGCCTGTCTTCCAGATCGTGCAAGGTGGAGCCGGGTAGACACACGACCTGCCGCCCCTCGCCAATCAGGTGGATGCCGTCCAGACGGTTCGTGCTGATGATGACCACGCCCCGGTCATAGTCGTTGCCGTCCGGGGTGGAGCCGCCCGTCAGGCCCGTATTGGCGGCCTGCATGATGATGATCCGTCCAGACTCGGCGCAAAGCTTCGCGGCACGCCACAATTCGACAAGGCTGCCCGGTTGAAGCACCGCCACCACGTCTCCCATGCCGAAACGAAATCCCTTGCGAAAGCGATAAGTCGCTTCTGGCGAAGTCAGGACGTGGCGTGAACCGACGATGGAGCGGAAAGAGTGGAGAAGAGAGTCATTACTGACCTCGAAACTGTCTTGGAGTGACGCTGACATTCTGTTGTCTTTCCTGCCGCCAAACGGATCTCCGCCGGTCCTAACATGGTGATGCAAGAAATGACTCTTCAAGGCTACGTGCTATTTAACGCGCCCAAAAAGACGTTCAAGTTCACGTCGAGTCAGTCTGAGCCATGTCGGACGTCCATGCGAGCATGTATTTGCACGTGGTGTGCGTTCCATCTCCCGCAACAGCGCATCCATTTCTTCAGGCTTAAGCCGACGACCTGCGCGGATGCTGCCATGACATGCCATGCGCGCGAGAATGGCATCCAGATGATGCGCGAAACTTCCAGTACTGGCGGCGTCCAGATCCGGATCGTTGGCCAGTTCGTCAGCAACGTCCTTCAGAAGGCCCTGAATGTCCTGCGCGCCCAGAAGAGCCGGAACCGACCGCAGCAGCACACTGCCAGGACCGAAAGATTCAAGATCGATCCCGAGTCTGGCCAGATCCTCCACCCGCGCCATGAGAGCCTCGGCCTCACGGCGGGGCAGATCCACCACTTCGGGCAGGAGCAGGGCCTGCGCACGCAGCGTACCGCCGCTTGCATATTGTTCGCGCAGCCGCTCATGGGTCAGGCGTTCATGAGCCGCATGCTGGTCCACGAGGATCAGGTCGCCATCGGGCGCCAGCGCGAGAATGTAGGTGTCAAAGACTTGCGCGATGGACGCGCCGAGCGGGAATGCTGGATCGAGTGCCTCAGGCTGCTGCGGGGCGCGGGCTGCCGGGGCGAAAGCCGGGTCCTTTTCCGCGAAACCCTGACGAGGGACAGCTTGCGGGGTTTGGGGCGCACGCTCAGTTCCTGACGTCGAGGCAGTAGGCAGACTGGCCTGTAACGGGAGCGACGTCAGCGTCTCGCGGGGTTCCGGCGGGCGCGGCGGATAGACAATGGAAGAACGCGGGGCGAAACTTGCGTGAATGCCGCCTCCGCCCTTCGAGCCATGCCCCAGCGCCCGACCCAGACCACCGATAACGAGGGAGCGGATTTCGGCTTCATCGGCGAAACGGAGTTCCGTCTTGGCGGGATGGACGTTCACGTCCAGACGCTCCAGCGGCACTTTCAGATGCAGCGCCATGACCGGGAAACGGCCACGCTCAATGACGGGACGATAGGCCACGCGAATGGCGGTTCGCAGCATCGGGTCCGTCACCGGGCGATTGTTAACCAGAATGAACTGTCCCGATCCTGTCGCGCGGGTTCGGGCCGGACCACAGGCAAAACCCGACAGGCGCACCGCACCGCGCTGTTCGTCGAGCGGGATCAGGGTATCGGGCGTGGTATCGAGGATGGACGCCGCACGACTGATCGGGCTCTGTTCGGGCAGGTCGAACAGGACCTTGTCGTCCAGCAGGACACGCATGGCGCAATGGGGAGCGGACAGGGCCAACCGCCGCATGACGGACTCGGCATGCCCGCTCTCAACGCGCGCGCTTTTAAGGAATTTGCGCCGCGCCGGGGTGGCGAAGAACAGGTCCGTTACGACAATGCGCGTGCCGACCGGGCCGGAAGCGGGTTGTGGCGGGGTAATGACGCCGCCATCAACGCGGATGCACCAGGCGGTGTCGGCATCGGGCGTGCGGGACGTGATGGAGAGCCGCGCGCTGGCGCCGATGGAGGGCAGAGCCTCTCCTCGGAACCCGAGCGTCCGGATCTGGACGAGGTGGTCGTCCTGAAGTTTGGAGGTGCAGTGCCGTTCGACCGCCAGTTCCAGCTCAAACGGACTCATGCCGCAGCCATTATCCGTAACGTCGATCCGGTCCGTCCCGCCTGCACGCAGCGCGACCACGATGCAGGTTGCGCCGGAATCAATGGCGTTTTCGACCAGTTCCTTCAGCGCAGCGGCAGGACGTTCGATGACCTCACCCGCTGCGATCAGGTCGATGACATGACCGGACAGGCGACGAATCGTGGGGCGGGGAAAGGACGGGGCCTCGGTCACGATGCCTCCTCATCGTCCGGAGTGGAGCCGGACGGCAGACAGGGCCATTCCTTCTGCCCCGTCAGGGAGCGGAAGGAACAGGCATACTCAGAGAACGCCGAGGAAGGCTTTCTTCTTACGAACCGTCGGAGTTGCGCCCGTTGCGGGGTTGCGACCCAGAGCCGAGTTCTCGCGGATGCGACGGTTTTCGCCGTCACCATCGACGACGGACCCGGCATTGCCGCCTTTCCAGAACATCAGGTTGTCTACGAAACCGGCATCGGCCGCGCCGAGTTCGGCATTGTTCGGCGCATTGGCGGACTTGTCCACCTGTCCGACCAGTGCAGTCTGACCCGTGCTTCCCTTACCGGAATCCGGGTGCAGGGCCGTGTCCGGCGAAAGCGTTTCGAGCGCCTGCATGCGCGGGCTTTCGTCCGGGCGATGGGCATCTGCGGCACCAGGGAGCTGCATCTGCTCGGAAGGCGGCATCGACAGCGGCGCGCGCGTAGTAACGGTATACTCATCGGGCATAGCCCGTTCGAGACCGATCGCGCGTGACACATCGGCGCCCGAGCAGCCCGAAAGCAACAGGCCGACGGAAGCCATGGCACCCATCTGAACACTGAGACGGGCAACGAAAAGACGGTTACGACGCATGGAGGGCCCCTGGGACGCGATCATGATTGGAACACTCCTACAGTCCGCGCGGCGCGGGAGCAAGGCCGGAGCAGAGCGTGGAAACAAGTTCCGCCAGCGTATCACTTCGCGCTCGACGCTCTGGCGGCCTGACGTTCCGCAAGAAGAGAGTCGATCAGCCAGACAATGACGCCACAAACGATCCCTGAATCCGCGACATTGAAGACATACCATGACCAGCCGAACGCATGGGCGTGCAGAAAATCCACGACCGCGCCATAGCGCAGGCGGTCAATGACGTTGCCGATGGCACCCCCGGCGATCGCGCCACACGACGCCGCCACCAGCGTGCGCTTCGTGCGCGTCAGCGTCCAGACCAGAAGCCCCACCGCGATCAGCGAGACAGCACAGAAAATCCATGGCCCCCGGCTGCCCAGACCGCCGAACATTCCGAAAGTCACGGCGTGATTCCAGACCATCGTGAAGTTCAGGAACGGCAGGATCTCGACCGAACCGCGATCCGGCAGATGATAAACATACAGGATCCAGTCCTTGCTGGCCTGATCCAGAACAAGGACCAGAAGCAGCAGAACGAAGCCCAGAACCATGCGTCCCGCGCGGCTCATACCGTCATGCCACAGGGACATCAGGCGCTCACCACATCGATGCAGCGGCGGCACAGGGCCGAATGTTCGGCATTTTCGCCAACTTCCGGCAGGACTTTCCAGCAGCGGGCGCATTTATGGCCCGGCGCACGCTCGACCTGCGGGCCGCCATGAGCCGTGTCGCCCGGCAGCAACTCGGTTTCGGCATGGGACGTGATGAGAAGTTCGGCCCAGTCGAGACCGCCCAGAATTCCGGCTTCTTCCTGCGACAGTGGCAGCGTGACGCTGGCTTCGAGCGAGGAGCCGATCGTGCCATCACGGCGGGCTGTTTCCAGCTCGGTCGTGACCAGACGGCGATAGGCTCGGATGTCTTCCCAGCGATTGCCAAGTTCGGGGTCGTTCCATTCGGCGTCCGGCTCGAAAAACTGCGCAAGATGCACGCTGTCGTTCTCGCCGAAGCGGGCCTGCCAGGCTTCTTCCGCCGTGAAGACAAGAACAGGCGCCAGCCAGGTGCAAAGCGCACGATGCAAAACGTCCAGAACCGTGCGGGCCGCACGGCGCGTCGGATCAGATTTGGCGTCGCAGTAGATCGCGTCCTTGCGGATGTCGAAATAGAACGCCGAAAGATCGGTAGTGCAGAACCCGTGCAGCGCCGGATAGACGCCCACCCACTGATGCGTTTCGACCGCGCTGGAGATCAGGCCACGCAGTTCGGACAGCCGGTGCAGGATATACTGCTCCAGCGGCGGCAGATCAGCATACGGCACGGCCTCTTCAGGCACGAAGCCATCAAGCGCGCCGAGTAGCCAGCGCAGCGTGTTGCGCAGGCGGCGGTAAAGCTCACCCTGCTGCTTGAGGATTTCCTGTCCGATGCGAAGATCTTCGTTCGTGTCGGAGTTCAGGACCCACAAACGCAGGATGTCCGCGCCGAGGCTATCAGTCACGTCAGACGGGGCCACGACATTGCCCAGCGATTTGGACATCTTGCGACCCTGCTCGTCCATGACAAAGCCGTTGGTCACGAGCGCCTTGTAAGGAGCAACGCCCATCGTGCCGACGCTTTCCAGCAGGGAAGACTGGAACCAGCCGCGATGCTGGTCCGAGCCTTCGAGATAGACGTCGGCGGGGAAGTTCAGCCCCTCCTGCCCCAGATCGAAGCGATGGGACGAACCACTTTCGAACCAGACATCCACGATGTCGAAGACCTGTTCGTAATCGGCAGGATTGCGATCGGCGCCAAGGAACACGGCCGGATCGGCCTCATACCAGACATCGGCCCCCTTCTCACGGAACGCATCGACGATGCGTTGCATAACAGTGGGGTCGCGCAGGACCTCGCCGGTGCGCTTTTCAACGAAGACCGCGATTGGCACGCCCCAAGCGCGCTGGCGGGAGATACACCAGTCGGGACGCTGCTCGATCATGGAAGTCAGGCGACGGCGGGCCGCTTCGGGAACGAAGGTAACGTTGTCCAGCGCGCTCAGGGATTTTTCGCGCAGCTTTGTCTCGCCATCCATCGCGATGAACCATTGCGGCGTGGCGCGGAAAATGATCGGGGCTCTGGAGCGCCAGGAATGCGGGTAGGAATGGCGAACCAAGCCGCGTGCCATAAGGCCGGTGGCGGGCGCATCATCATGTTCGGCGGACTGGCGGGCTTCCGTCAGCAGGTCGCAGACCGGATCGGCGGCCTTGAAGACGTGAATACCGGCCAGATGCGGAACCCACGGAGCGTAACGACCATCGTCTTCAACCAGTTCGGGGACTTCGATGCCGTACTGGCGACAGAGCGCAAAGTCGTCCTGACCGTGCGACGGGGCCATATGGACGAGGCCCGTACCAGCATCGGTCGTGACGAACTCGCCCGGCAGCATCGGCACGTCATATTCGTAGCCACGACCACGCAGCGGATGAGCGCAGACCGCACCTTCCAGGGCGGTGCCCGGAAGAGTGTAGAGCGTATGATGGGCGGTGATCCCGGCTTCCGTGCAGAACGCTTCCACACGGTCTTCGGCTACCAGCAATTTTGCGCCCTGCGGGACGAGGCTGGTTTCGTTCGTCTCGTCAATGCGCAGGACGACATAGGTGATGTCCGGGCCATAGGCGAGCGCGCGGTTTGCCGGGATAGTCCAGGGCGTGGTCGTCCAGATGACGGCCGAAACACCGCTCAGGGCCTGGGCGGGTGTGGGGTCCTTGATGACCGGGAAGGCCACGAAGATCGTAGTGGAATCGATGTCGTGATATTCGATCTCAGCTTCGGCCAGGGCGGTCTTCTCGACCGGACTCCACATGACGGGACGCAAGCCACGATAGAGGCTGCCATTGAGCAGGAACTTGCCAATTTCATCGACGATCTTGGCTTCGGAGCTGAAGTCCATCGTCACATAACGGTTGGCCCATTCGGCTTGTACGCCAATACGCTTGAAGTCTTCGGCCTGTTTCTGGACCCATTCGGCGGCGTACTGGCGGCACTCGGCGCGGAACTGGAGCAGCGGCACCTGATCCTTGTCCTTGCCGGCCTTGCGATACTGTTCCTCAATCCGCCATTCGATCGGCAGGCCGTGGCAGTCCCAGCCCGGAAGATAGCGGACTTCGTAGCCCGACATGCGATGGGCGCGATTAACCACATCCTTCATCACCTTGTTCAGGGCGTGTCCGATGTGAATATGACCGTTGGCATAGGGCGGGCCATCATGCAGCGTGAAGACGGGGCGTCCCTTCCCGGCCTCGCGGATCTTTTCGTCCAGCCCCATCTCGGCCCAGCGGGCGAGCGTCTCGGGCTCACGCTTGGGCAGGCCACCGCGCATCGGAAAGCCGGTGCGTGGGAGGAACACGGTATCGCGATAGCGGTCCTGCTGTTCCTTGAAAGCGGCGACAGAAGGATCAGGGGTCTGGTCGGAGGGGCTGTTGGACATCAGGGACGGGCCAGTTTCGGTCATTCACACAAAAGTAGGGACCATATGGAGATCGCGGGCCAATCCGGTCAAGTGCGGGTTGCGGAGCAGCCTTGCACAAGGCTCGTAAGCCGGGCGGGTTGCGGGGTCGGCGGGAGTAACGGATGATGGGGAATATGAGGCTTTTTCCAGAAGGCATATCCGTGCGTAAACGCCATCTCTTCCAGTCTGTCGCCATGCTTGTTCTGGGCTTCTGTGCGACGGGGGGAGTCTTCGCGCAGGCGCCCCGTTGTCCGGCGGCAGCGAGCGTGCCGGACAAGGCCCGGATGGGAGAGATGTTCAGGACGGCGCCGGACCGGGGCTTTTTATGGAAAGTGACGAAAGACGGCCATTCGTCCTGGCTGTACGGCACGCTGCATGTGGCGAAGCAGGACTGGCTGATGCCCGGTCCGCTGACGCGGGCTGCGATTTTACAAAGCAGCGAAGTGGCGCTGGAGCTTGATCTGAACGCCCCCGAGACTGCGACCAGCTTGCGCCAGCCCGAAGATGCGGTGCGATGGGCGCATCTCGTGCAATCCGGACGCAAAGCTAAGGTAGATGCGCTCATGGACCAGCAATGTGTGCCAAGTGCAGCGTTCGCGCATGTAGCTGTGGGCGTGGAAGCAGCAGGCGTCGAGGCGCTTTCAGCGCGCAGGGATGGATATTATCCGGATTATGCCGTGGATGCGGTGCTTCAGGGCATGGCGGGCAGTCTGAAAAAACCGCTGATCGGGCTGGAGACGGTACAGATGCAGCGTGACCTGCTGATCGGCCCGAATCAGGCGGATGAAGATGCGTTCATCGACGGCATCATCAAGGGCGTGTCATCGGGCAAGACACAGACTGAAAACCGGCGGCTTGCTGAAATGTGGGCGTCCAGCGACGTGAAGCGGCTGGATGCGTACCATGAGTGGTGTGACTGCCTGAACACCGCGCAGGAACGGCGCTTCATGTCGCGACTTCTGGACGATCGGAATGCTGGAATGGCTGCAAAGATTGCAAAGATCCATGAAAGCGGAACCTCGCTGTTCGTGGCAGTGGGGTCCCTTCATATGGCGGGGCCAAAAGGACTGCCCGCTCTTCTGCGGAAGGACGGTTTTACGGTCCAGCAGATCGTGCCGGCACTCTGATGAAGCGGATCGTTCGGAAATTTCTGGGGCGCAAATCCCGTCCCCGTCGTCCTGAGACCCCTGCCCTGCCGCCGCAAATCGAGCAGATCCGGCAGGAGGCGCTGAAGGGTCAGCATCTTCAGATCGTGCAGTGGGGACAGGTACTGCTGGACAGCGTGCATGTTCCGCGCGATCCGGCGGGTGCGCTGGAGTGGTTCACGATCGCGGCCAGTGCCGGGTTCGGGCCGGGGCACAACATGCGCGGTCGGTGTTTCCAGTTCGGCTGGGGCTGCGAGAAGGATCTGCAACAGGCGGCGCAATGTTACGCTGCCGCTGCCGCTGCGGGCGACGAATGGGGCCGGTACAATCTGGGCATCCTGACCATGCGCGGGATTGGCATGGACGCGGATCTGCCGCGGGCGCTGGATCTGTTCCGCACGGCCGCTGGTCACGGTCATGCGAAATCCATGAACCTCTATGCGCGGTTTCTGGAAGAAGGCTGGGTCGTACCGCAGGACCGGGCAGCGGCGCTGGACTGGTACCGGAAGTCAGCAGAAGGCGGCGATTACCGGGGGCAGCACAATTACGCGACGGCGCTCGTAGATGCGGGGAAGGTCGAAGAAGCGCTGGACTGGTGGCGTCAGGCGGTTGTGGATGCGACGTCCGACATCCTGCTGGCGATGGACCAGAAGCTTACGGCGCTGGGGCTGAAAGGCGATGCGGACCTGCTGGAGCGGGTCCGAGCGCGCCTGAAGGAGATGGGAATTGCTCCTTCAGGCGAGGCTGTTTCGGCTCAGTAATTCGCCGAAAGATTGAAGAGGAAGGACCGTCCGACAGCCGGAGTGGCGCGATCGCTGAACAGGTTGCTGTAGTTCAGACGGTTGTCGAGGTTGTAGCCGTTCATGGCCACGCGCCAGTGCTTGCCGAAATTATGTGAAACGACGGCATCCCACTCCATGGTCGCAGGCACCCAGCCCGTATTGGCGGCATTCAGATAGACGCCATCACGCCATGTCAGGCCACCGCCGAAGGTGACGTTCCACGGGCGATTAGGCGCGATCGTGTAGGTGGACCAGATCGTAGCGGAATTTTTCGGAGCGTACTGGATACGCTTGCCGACATTGGCCGCTGTCTGGGACCAGACGGTTGTGGCATCGTAATAGGCGTAGGTTCCGATCATCGTCCAGTTCTTCAGAATCTCACCCGAGACGCTGAGTTCGACACCCTGGTTCCGCTGACGGTCGCTGGAAGACGACACATTCCCGGTCGAAGGATCGGTCATGAGGGCGTTGCCCTTCTCCAGACGAAACACGGAGGCCGTAAAACCCATCCGACCGTGGAAGGCGTTATACTTCGCACCCAGTTCGTACAGGCTGCTGCGTTCGGGACTGAAGCCCTGCGTCGAGGATTTCAGGGGTTCGGAACTGTTCGTCACATACAGGCCAAGCGGCGTAGTGGACTGCGCCCAGTTGAAATAGACCATAAGATCGCTGGTCGGTGTGTACATCAGGCTGACGGTCGGGTTGAACGTATCCTGCTGCTGTCCGTAAGACACTCCGGCACCTGTGGTTCCGCCATTGGCGGAATAGTGGCTATCCCAGTGGTCCCAGCGGAAGCCCCCACGGATCGAGAATTCCGGAAGAAGCCACATCTGTTCGGAGAAAAAAGCACCGACATCGGTGGCATCGCCTGTCTTGTACATGGCATGACCAACACCAGAAATGTTCACAAGATTCCCACTATACTGACCAAGCGTGCCGAGCAGCAGGCCGGGCTGCGTGGCGGAGGGATTGATCAGGCTTGTCGTATCGGTCCGCGTGCCGTTCTGGCCATTGAAATTATAGGCGTAGTTGGTGCGCCGGTCATAGATATGCGCGATGTCGACGCCCGCGATGATCTGATGGCGGATGCCGCCTGTGGAAAATTTCGCGACGCCCGAAAAGACGTTCTGCACGGACCAGTCATCCTGCTGGTATGGTTCTGGACCGCCCAGATGACCGCGCCGGTTGATGGTCGCAGCCTCGGGATTATTAAAATAATTGGCCACGCAGGTTGTATCGCAGCCGGGCTGTGAAGCGGAGAAATACCGGCTGTACATGCCGCCGCGCAGGTCGTCATACAGCGTGATATGCTTGTTCAGGTCGAATTTCAGACGACCGGTCAACATGTCCACGTTCGAAGCATCCTGATCGTAGGTCGTGCCGTACCAGTTGTTGCGGTTCAGGCCATATTCCGTCAGGGGCTTTGCAATCTGCGTGCCCGGCTTGGTCCCGACCGGTACGCCATAATCCGGCACGCGGTTGTCCGTCTGATGGAAATATTCCAGCGTAAACGTCGTGCGCTTCCCTAGACCGAATGCGATCGAGGGTGCGATACCCCAGCGGTGCGAATAGACGTTGTCACGGCCGACAGTATTGTTCTCGTTCCCCATGCCAGTGATGCGGATGGCCGTGGAGTCCCCGATCTGTTTGTTGAAATCGAGCGTGCCTCGGTAGTAGTCCGCCGAGCCGCCTGAGAAGCTGCCACCATAGCTGTCGCCGAGATGGGCGACTTTGGTGCTGATATTGATGGCACCGCCCGTGGTGCCATTACCGAAGACTTCGGAAGAAGGTCCCTTGATGACCGAGACATGATCGTAATCGAAGCTGTCGCGTGTATAGACGCCGAAATCGCGCAGGCCGTTTTCGTAGATGTCGTTCTGGGCCTGAAAACCGCGGATGAGAAACTGGTCGCCCGCCATCCCGCCCTCACCCTCGCCAACGGAGGCTGTAATGCCTGGCACGTTGCGCAGGGCTTCGTCGAGGGATTTGACGTTCTGCTGCTGCATCAGGAGTTGGGGGACGATATTGATCGTCTGCGGGGTATGCAATGCGTCTTCCGGCATCCGGCTCAGACCCATGGTCTCATGCAGAATGTTCATGGGCGCAGCAGTGACTTTGAGGTGCTCGGTTTCCTCGGGAGCAGCCGTTATGCCTGCATTGAGGGGACTGGCCTTCGGAAGAGGCTGGATCGGGCTGGTATGTGTCGCTTCAGCTGGATGTGCATCCTTGGGATTAACTGCATCTCCCTTGGGCACGGGATGGCGTCGAGCTTTGTGGTGATGCCGGGCCTCGTCCGCATGTGCGGCAGAACAGACAAGTGTGAGACTGGCCGCGAGAGAAAGCCGACCTAACGGGCGACGGGAAGCTGGGGACGACATCGGGTCACGATCCTGTAAACGACATTGATGCAGTCCTTAAAATGTTAATGCGACTCTTTCTCAATACGAATTCTGCAATATTGCGAAAGATTCGCATTCTCTACGTCGGATCGTGGCATAAATGACACAAAAAGACACACCTCTCCCCTGACGGGGCGAATGGCAAAGAACAATAAAGAAAATAAAAATTCAGACGTTCAGAAGGGATCGTGCCTGCGTCGCATCGGAGCCAATCTGGGCCTTGAGTTCGTCCAGACTGGAGAATTTCTTTTCCTCACGCAGCAGCGCGAGCAGGGCAACGCTGAGGGTCTGGCCGTACAAGTCTTCATTGAAGTCGAAGAGATGGACTTCAAGACGACTTTCTCGGCCGTCATTGATCGTGGGACGACGGCCGATATTGCCGACACCGGGGATCACCCGGCCATCGGGCAGTGTAACACGGGCAGCATAGACGCCGCGCGCGGGTTCGAGATGTTGAGTCAGGGGAATATTGGCCGTTGGAAAGCCGAGAAGACGCCCGCGCTGGTCTCCGTGCATGACGGGACCGATGACGCTCCAGAGACGGCCCAGTTCTTCGGCGGCGCGCTCTGGATAACCTTCCTGCAACAGGCGACGGATGCGACTAGAGGAAATCGGGCCGCCGTCATCGACAAGCTGGGGCACGATGGTTAGGCCGATTCCATGGGGCTTGAGGAGTGCTTCAAGACGGTCGATATTGCCGTGACGACGGTGGCCAAATGCGAAATCCGCACCACAGGCCACATGCGCCACACCGAGGCCCTTCACGAGAACATCGTTCACAAACCGGTCGGCGCTCAGACGGGAAAATTCCGTATCGAACGGGATCTGGAAGACGTGTTCAACGCCTTGGCCGCCGAGGGCTGCGGCGCGAACATCCGGCAGCATCAGGCGGAACGGCGGGTCCTGCGGCCGGAACAGTGTTCGAGGGTGCGGGTCGAACGTGACAACCGAGAGCGGATGATCGGGCCGCGCCATCCGCAATGTTTCGAGGAGATGCACATGGCCGCGATGTACGCCGTCGAAATTGCCAAGCGCTGCCACCGTATTGCGGGCGGAGGCAGGGATATCGCGCCAGTCCGTGTGCAGGATCATGCGACGGGCACGCCAAACTGACTGGAAACGGCGTTCAGGTCGGGAGCCTGTGCGACATCCGGATGCGGGACGGTGCCATCCTGTTCTCGAACGAGCTGGCAGACGCTCATGCCCGCTGTCCGGGCAGCGTCCAGTTCGGCTCCGATATCGGACAGGAACAGGATCTGCTCTGCAGGCAGGCCGACGGCGGCAGTGATCTTCTCGTAGGAGGCTGCGTCTTTTTTCCCGCCGGTCGAAAGATCGAAAAAATCCTCAAACAGAGGCGTCAGATCGCCCTGTGCTGTATGGCCGTAGAGCAGTTTTTGCGACGAGATGGAACCGGACGAGTAGACCGCCAGACGCAGGCCGCCTTTCGACCATGCTTTAAGAGCGGGTGGCACATCCGGATACAGGTCGGCCCGAAGGGTGCCGTCCTCGAACCCCTGACGCCAGGTCAGGCCCTGAAGCGTCTTCAGGGGAGCTGCCTTCACGTCCGCCTTCATCCAGTCCTGACAGACTTTCAGCGGGTCCTGTCCCGGATGTTCCATGACAATATCCGCGCGCGCCGCCACGACCGTCGGGTTCGTGTGGTCCTGCATCAGGGCCGGAAGGGCTTTCGCGGCATAAGGGAACATGACGTCCCGCACGAAAGAGATCGGCAGGGTTGTGCCCTCGATATCAAGCAGGACGAGACGGATCATGGGGGACTTTCAGGGAACTTCAGCGGGGAAGCGGTTGGCGATGTCATCGCCGGTATATTGCGCGATCCAGCCGGTCGTGTCGGTGAAGACACGCAGGGCCACCACGTCCGGATTCGGCCCGGCGTCGAACCAGTGCGGGATGCCTGCGGGAACAGAGATCAGGTCCCCTTGGGTGCACAAGACGGAATAGACGCGCCCTCGGATATGCAGGACGAACGCGCCCTGCCCGTGCACGAAGAAGCGGACTTCGTCTTCGCTGTGGGTATGCTCGGACAGAAACTTTTTCCGGAGTTCCGGAAGGTTTGGCGTGGACGCGTTGATCCGCACCACGTCCGCACTGCCTGCGCCTGTCTCACCCATCAGTGTGTCGAGATAGGGGCGATAGACCTCTAGAACCTCTTCCGTCGGGGCATTGGGGGCCGGTGTGACCGGAGCGGACCAGCGATCGAAACGGATGTTGTGAGGACGCAGGGTTTCCGCGATTTCGCCGGGTGTGGTGACGTCCAGCAGGATCGTATCGGGGGCATCGTCACGATATACAGTCAGACGGCTCATGGTCAGGCCTTTCTCTGCAGACGAGCGAGCTCGCAGGCCAATAGGAACTCAAGCCCCTCAAGGCGCGCAAGAGCCGTGAACATGTCCTTACCCCAGACATAGACACCGTGACCACGGATCAGATAGCCTAAACGCATGTCCGCAAGCTTTGGGGCGACGACTGTGGCCAAACGGGCAATGTCCTGATCATTGTGAAACAGGGGCAGTTCAAGGCTGGTGTCGTGGGTCGTCTGGCCTTCGAAGACCTTGAGGACTTCATAGCCCGCCAGTGTGATCGCGTCGGACGGTTCATCCATGGAGAGGATGGTCGCGGCGACGGAATGGCCATGCAGAACGGCGCCGATCGCGGGGTCATGGGCGTAAAGCTGCGTATGCAGCAGCGTTTCCGCACTCGCGCGATTGGCAGGATCGACCGGCACGCCATCCGGCGTGATCTCGATAACGTCACTGTCCGTCAGGAAGCCTTTATGACCACCTGAGCGGGTGATCGCAATCCGACCATCAGGCAGGCGGCAGGATAGGTTTCCAGCCGTTGCCGGCACCCAGCCACGCTGGTCCATCCGCTGGCCGGCCTGCACGATCTGACGGCAGGCATTGCCCCAGTTTTCATCAGCCTTGAGAGTCTGCATCAGGCCTGGTTGCGATGGGTTTCGCTGGTGGTTGTCTGGCTATAGCCGGGATTCTGGTTCGGCGGAGAAATATGACCTGGCGACTGCGGGGCGTCCGTCGTGGTCATGGATTCATCGTCGGCCATGTTCTTCTTGAAGGACTTGATACCCTTCGCGAAGTCTCCCATCAGGCCGCTGATCTTGCCGCCGCCGCCAAACACGACGAGCAGGACGACCGCCAGGATCAGCCAGTGAACGGGGCTCATGCTACCCATAGTGTATACTCCGAAAAGCCAAGGCTTCCCCTCATGTGGCAAGGCTTGGACGATTGTGCAAGCGTTCCTCTCAGGAAGAGTCGTCACTGTCCCGTGGGGAAATGAAGCCGTAAGTCGGATAGGAACGCCTTCCCAGACCATGAACCGGTGCCCACCAGACGCGGACCTGCGTCCAATCATTGCTGGCCGAGACGTCCGTGACGGGAACGGCGCGATCAATGCGTCCAGGTTCCCAGTTGGCGTGATCGACGAGGATCGTGCGATCCGAGACCTGTCGGCGCACGATGGAAACATGACCACTCGGGACACGGGACGTGGCGCGGAAAACCAGTACTTCTCCGGGACGGGGCGTATGGGTGTGGGCATAGCGCCCGCTGGACTGCCCCCACCATGAAGCCGCGCTTCCTCTCAGTTTCAGCCCGGTGCGTTCGCGGGCATAGGGCGCGCATTGCAACGGGCCGTTAAAGCTGGCGCGGCTGTATTCGTAGCGGTTGCCACAGGCTGCGAGCATCACGAGAAGGCCGAGCGGCAGGAAGCGGAATGTCATGCTCACAGACTCCGGAAGGCGATAATGCGGTCTTCTGCCTCATCGGGGTCCATGTCGAGCACGCTCTGCGCAACATCGCGTGAAAAGCCGTTCCGGGCGAAGACTCCAAGCCCCCTGAGGGGATCATCGTCTTCACGGTCGGGCCTCTGGAACGGGCCGAGGCGGCGTTTGCGGGCCAGAACGAGGGCGGCCGCGAGTTCCGCTTCCCGTGCGGTGCTGTCCGAGCGTTCGCCCAGCGAGTCGTTAAGGGCGTCGCGGACCGTGTCCTGATCGACACCCTTGTTGGCGAGATGGGCTTCCACCGCTCGCCGGGAGCGGCCGGTGCGGGTCAGGCTGGTGGCGCGACTGCGGGCATAACCTGCATCATCCACGGCGCCCAGATCGGTCATGGACGCGACGATTGCATCGATGACAGGGCGGACAGCCGCAATAGCGGATTCGATATCTTCGTTTGGCAGCCCCGCCCGGGAAGCGCGAACGCCCCAGCGGCGCAAGCGACGATCCAGCACCTGACGCAGGCCCTGTTCGGTCGTGGCGAAGCGGGCGAGATGCGCCAGCGCGGCCTCACGCAGGGACGCGGCATCCGGAACGGGGGGCGGGGCGGGATTGTCCTCCATGATGGGACAACTATGCAGGGTGAAAGGCATTTACGGCAAGACGGTCTGGAGCCATCATTCCATCCATGAGTGATTCACTTTTTACCCGCGTTGAAGCGGCCATCTCCGCCCTCCCTGCCCGCTTTCCCGGCCCCGGCGGGGCTGTGGCCGTTCTGAAGGACGGTGAGGTTCTGGTCCGGCATGGCTGGGGCTATGCGAATGTGGAGCGGCGCATTCCGTTCACGCCTTCCACGCTGTTTCGCATGTGCTCCATCACCAAACAGTTCACCTGCGGCACGCTGCTGGATCTGTATGACGATCCGTCGGAGCTGGACGCGGATGTGGATGCGCGGCTGCCGCAGCTCGACGAGCCTTCGCCGGGAATGCTGCATCTGGCGCATAACCAGTCGGGCCTGCGGGATTACTGGGCCGTAGCGATGCTGCATGGCGCGCCCATCGAAGGGGATTTCGGAGACCGCGAGGCCCGGCGTGTCATTGAGGGAACGCGGACGCTCCAGTTTCAGCCCGGCACGTCCTATTCCTATGTAAACCAGAATTTCCGGCTGATTTCCGACATTCTTCAGGACCGGACAGAACGCAGCTTTGCCGAACTGCTCCAGACATCCATTTTCAATCCGGTGGGCATGGAACGCGCCATTCTGGCCGCCGATACGCGTGCCATGCCGGATGGGACAGTCGGCTATGAAGGAACCGTGGAGAGCGGTTTCCGCCCGGCGGTCAACAATGTCATCTGGACGGGAGATGCCGGGCTTGGGGCGTCTCTGGAAGACATGATCGCCTGGGAGCGGTTCATTGATGCCACACGTGAAGCGCCGGACAGTCTGTACCGGCGTTTGACCGCGCCGGTGACGTTCAGCGACGGTCAGGCCGCGCCTTATGGATTCGGCCTGCAACGCAGCACGATGTTCGGACGGGATGTGACGATGCATGGCGGCGCGTTGCGGGGCTGGCGCTCCCATCGACTGCACGTCGCGTCCGAGCGTCTGTCAGTCGTGGTAATGTTCAATCACATGAGCGCAGCACAGGTTGCGGCGGCGCAGATTCTGGCAGCGGCTCTGGGCGTTCCCTATGAGCCGGACCGCAGCACGCAGCCTCCGACTGCGCTGTATGGGACCTATCTGGAGCGGGAGACGGGACTGTCGGCCCGAATCGAACCTGCACCTGGTGGAGCAACGCTGCGCTATCTGATGGTGCCGGAGGCTCTGGAAGGGATTTCGGCAACGCGGGCCGAAGCGGGATCCGTCGTCGTAAAGGCTCAGGAGACTGCGGAGGGGCCGGAAGTCGTGGTGGAGCGCCCGGGAGAAAACCGGACGAGCCTCCTCATGCGCTGTGACGAGACGCCCGGCGAGGATATTGCCGAACTGGCTGGCGTCTATCGCTGCGAGGAGCTGGACGAAGCCGAAGTCACCATCACACTGGCGGGTGGCGTAGTTTATGGCGGCTTTTCGGGAATCCTAGGCGATGGACGAATGGAAATGCTCCAGCGTCTGGCAAAGGATGTGTGGGTTCTGCCCTGCCCGCGCGCACTCGATCACACGGCTCCCGGAGACTGGACCCTGGCATTCGAGCGGCAGGGCGGCAGCGTGACGGCAGTGCGGGTCGGGTGCTGGCTGGCACGGGATCTGCTGTATCAACGGGTCTGATCTGCCGTGTTGACCGCCACATTCCGGCACGCCGGGGTTTGACGGAACCCCGTTCTGCCCTTCACTATGCACGGGCGGAATTTGAAGCCCTGCTCCGGGCAACCGGAGCAGGGTTTTGCGATTCCGCATAAACCGTTTCGTTTTCAACCAGATATTCAGAGATCCATCATGATCCCCGCGCTGATGCCGAATTACAAACGTGCCGACCTCGCTTTCGAGCAGGGCGAAGGCGTCTGGCTGACGGCGACGAACGGGCGACGATATCTGGATTTCGGGGCCGGCATTGCCGTGACTTCGCTGGGACATGCCCATCCGAAACTGGTTAAAACCATTGCGGAACAGGCCGCGAAGGTCATGCATGTCTCGAACCTGTACCGGGTTCCGCAGGCGGAGGCGCTGGCGGAACTGCTGGTGCAGAATACGTTCGCGGATTCCGTGCTGTTCTGCAATTCGGGCGCCGAGGCCAATGAAGGCATGGTCAAGATGATCCGCCGCGCCCAGTTCGAGAACGGGCATCCGGAGCGGACCAGCATCCTGTGCTTTGACGGGGCCTTCCACGGCCGGACGCTCGCCATGATCTCGGCGACGGGCAATCCCGCCTATCAGAAGGGCTTTGGCCCTGTGGTGGAAGGGTTCGACCATGCGCCGTTCAACAACACCAACACGCTGCGTGAGGCCATTACGCCGCACACGGCGGGCATCATCGTCGAGCCTGTTCAGGGCGAGAGCGGTATCAAGCCCGCAACGCGCGAGTTCATGGAAGGGCTGCGCGCCGTCTGTGACGAATACGGGCTGTATCTGGGTTTTGATGAAGTCCAGACGGGCGTTGGCCGGACGGGCAAGCTATTTGCACATGAATGGTATGGCATCCGTCCGGACGTGATTTCAGTGGCCAAAGGCATTGGCGGTGGCTTCCCGCTTGGCGCCGTTCTTGCGACGGAAGAGCTGGCGCGACACCTGACACCGGGCTCCCACGGGACGACCTTTGGCGGCAATCCGCTGGCTTGCGCAGCCGGGGTTACCGTTCTGGAAGAAATCCTGAGCCCCGACTTTCTGGAGCATGTTCGCACGGTCGGAGACGCGTTCGGCAAGATGCTGGAAGACGTTGTCAGCCGCTCGGAAGGCGTTTTCGACAATGTC
Source organism: Gluconobacter kanchanaburiensis NBRC 103587 (assembly GCF_007988905.1). Taxonomy (GTDB): domain Bacteria; phylum Pseudomonadota; class Alphaproteobacteria; order Acetobacterales; family Acetobacteraceae; genus Gluconobacter; species Gluconobacter kanchanaburiensis. The sequence goes on along the minus strand of NZ_BJVA01000007.1, from coordinate 62,963 downwards.
CGCGGTCTTGGACTGATGCGCGGCCTGCACTGTGTGCCGCCGGTCGCTGACGTCATGCAGGCCGTTCTGGATCAGGGACTCCTGACAGTAGGCGCGGGGGACAATGTGCTGCGTCTTGTTCCGCCGCTGATCGTCACAGAAGCCGAATGCCGTGAGGCCTGCGAGCGGCTGCTGAAGGCCGCCCTGTCCCTGAAAGCCTCTGCCGCGCAGGAGAAAGTATCGTGAGCGCGACAACATCCCCCCGGCACTTTCTGGATCTGCGCGATTTCAGCCCCGAAATCATCAGGCAGATCATCGACCTTTCAGCGAAGGTCAAGGCCATGCAGAACGGGCGGCGTCAGCCTCTGCATCCGGATCGCCCGCTGGAAGGCCGTACCCTCGGCCTGATCCTCGCCCAGCCTTCGACGCGCACCCGCGTGTCGTTCGAGGTCGGGATGGGGCAACTTGGCGGGTCCGTTTCAGTCCTTTCGCCGGGCGACATGCAGCTTGGCCGGGGCGAGACGGTGGCCGACACGGCCCGCGTCCTGTCGCGCTTTCTGGACGTGATAGTGCTGCGGACCGGGAATGACGCCAATCTGCGCGAACTGGCGGAATGGAGCTCGGTTCCGGTCATCAACGGCCTGACGCCCGTCTCCCATCCGATCCAGATTCTGGCGGATGTCCTAACGTTCGAGGAACATCGCGGGCCGATCCGCGGCAAAACGCTGGCCTGGATCGGGGACGGCAACAACGTCGCGACATCCCTGATGGAAGGCGCGGCCCTGCTGGGCTTCAATGTCCGTCTGGCAACGCCGGAAGGGTTCGCGCCCAATCCGGACGCCGTGGCGTGGGCAAGGGCCCATGGTGCGACGATCGAGATCTTCCGTGACCCCGCGGAAGCCGTCACGGGCGCGGATGCAGTGCTGACGGATACCTGGGTCAGCATGGGGGACAAGGACCGTGAAACGCGCCTCAAGGTGTTCCAGCCCTATCAGGTCGATACGGCGCTGATGGCAAAAGCTGCGCCCGATGCCCTGTTCCTGCACTGCCTGCCTGCCCATATCGGAGAGGAAGTGACGCCGGAGGTCTTTGAAGGCCAGGCGTCCGTTGTCTTCGATGAGGCGGAAAACCGCCTGCACACGCAGAAGGGCCTGCTGCTCTGGGCTCTTGGGAAAGAAAACGGTTGATGGATACACCACCTTTCCTCGACACGAACCGACCTGACGTTCCGAACATGGTCGTCTCGGGCGGCGTTACGCCCTTTTATCTGGAACGCTCCCCGGTCCGGGGACGTCTGGTGCGGCTTGGGCCTCTGGCAGATGCCATCCTGTCGCGGCATGACAATCCCGATGCGGTTTCGCAGCTTGGGGGAGAGGCACTGGCCCTCGTGGCGGCCATGGTGTCGGCCCTAAAGTTCAAGGGGGCCTTTTCCCTCCAGATCAAGGGCGACGGTCCGGTTTCAATGCTGGTGACGGATGCCACAGACAGCGGGGATCTGCGGTTCTTCGCACGTCTGCGCGAGGATGTGGACCGGGATGCCCTCCCTGAGACGGCCAAGAGCCTTCTGGGGGACGGCTACATGGCGTTCACCATTGACCAGGGGCCGGACATGGACCGGCATCAGGGCATCGTGAATCTGACCGGCACGACGCTGGCGGACATGGCCGTGAACTATTTCCAGACCAGCGAGCAGCATGACTGCTGGATCCGGCTGTTCTGTGCGAAATCGGCCGATGGATGGAAGGCCGGGGCGCTTGTTCTGGAGCGGATCGCGGCAGAAGGCGGGGTCGAGGCGTCCGAACAGGATGAGGATGCTTGGGAAACTGCCTGTACGCTGGCCACGACAGTGACGGAGCAGGAAATCCTTGATCCGGACCTGTCCAACGAGCGCCTGATCCAACGGCTTTTCGGCACGCTGGACGTCCGCGTAGGAACGCCGCGCGCCCTGGCTTATGGCTGCCGGTGCAGCCGGGCGAGGCTGGCCTCCGTTCTGGAGACATTCCCGGAAGACGACCTCGACCACATGGTCGAAAATGGCGCCATCACGATGAACTGTGAATTCTGCAATGTCGGTTTCCGCTTTACGCGCGGGGAACTGGGAGAACGGACTGCATGACGCTGCCCCTGCTTGATGGTGTGAAGCTCGATGGCTTTCCAGTCGAGCAGCTTTATCCCGGCTGGAGCCCTGCCAGTCGGACACCAGTCGCGGACGATTTCACTGTCATGGTTTTTGCCGAGGAGGAGACCGGTCGGAAAGCGTGCTGGTGGCTTGAAGGAGATGATTACACGGCGAGCCATCTCCTTGCCCTGGAACCGTCTGTACAGGCCCGACTTCTAAAAGCCATGGATCCTGTTTTCTGGCCTTTGGCAACGGGAGTTTTAGGCGCAGTTCTGCCTGAGGGGGAGGCACCATCTTGTGGCAGCCTTCCCGAAATTGCCGTCAACGAACTCTCAGGTTCATGGTTGGGCGGTTTTGCGCCTCACACGCTGTTACTCGCATCCGGTCATGCTGACAGCGGAGAAGCCCTTGTCTGTCAGAATGGTCGACGGATTGCCGAAAACCGGATGACAGCCCTTCTGTCCGCCCAGCGTGAAAGCGGACGCAAAAATGGGCCGTTGATCGTTTCATCACCTTTTACGGCCTTGCCACTCCTGGCGCAGATCACGTTTCAGGCGGATAACCTGAGTATCAGCCGATTTCAGGACGACGGAACGGTTTTCTATCTCGCCTGGAATGACAACCTTCCAGACAGCCGTCCGTCGTTTTACTATCCAGACGCTCCATTACTGATCAGCGACGATCCGGGCGCGGCCGTCATTCCCGGACTTGTTCTGAGCTGGTATGCTCGTCATCCTGAGCATGTCACGCTTATTCGCGAGGCCAAACCATTCAAAGCAGAGGATTTCGGTGTGGGGCAGGCTTCAGGTCTGAAGCTGACGCCTGCTGAGAGTTTTTCTGGCGACGTCGCTGCCGAACAGAACCGAGAGAACCAGCTCTCGCATTCTCCTATATCCCCCCTGAAAGATCAGGAGGCCCGCTCTCTAGACAAGGCTTCCGCTCCTCAGCCTCAGCCTCAGCCTCAGCCTCAGCCTCAGCCAGCTAAGCAAGGCCTTAAGAATCGTATCAAATCCCTTTTCGGGCGTCAGTGAGCTTCCTTAGGAGACGGATATGCGTTTACGTTACTGGAGCGGTCTGGGAGCCTTGGCGCTCTCTTTGAGTGTTGGCGCATGCTCTGATGGCGATGCGGAGCAGTCTTTTCCGCCTCTCGACTACGGCTATCTCTCCCAGATCCACCTGAACGTGGGCTCTGTGGATGTTCATGATGAAGCGCCTGCAACGCCAGACTCCCTGTCGGCCAAGGCACCCATTGCCCCGGACGAAGCATTGAAAGCCATGGCTGCGCAGCGTCTGGTGGCCAGCGGCGTTTCCGGAAAGGCAGATTTCATCATCAAGCAGGCCTACCTGAATCGTGCTGGCGACAATGCGATAACAGGTGCCATGGATGTTCAGCTGAACGTCGCTGATGCCGGAAACCAGCACACAGGATTTGTGCATGCACGCATCACGCGCAAACTGGACACGGGAGATCGCGATCCGACGTCTCGCAGGGAACTGTACAATCTGACCAGCCAGATGATGCAGGACATGAATGTGGAACTGGAATTTCAAATCCGCAAAAAGCTCATGTCCTGGATGACGGATGCCACAGGGACACCTCTTGTCAATGGTGGTGTACAGCAACAGACACTTGGAGTCCCTGGTACCGGGCAATCGACGGCACCCGCTCCGCAGACAACGAATACGTCATTCAATACTTCTGCCGGCGGAGGAAAAGCCACCTCCCCGATTGCAACCGCAAACGGTCCGGACGCCATTTTCCCAACGGGAACAGATGCCGAAACATCCTCCGATACGCAGCATTCCCCCCAACCGGGAACGTTACAGTTACCTTCAAAAGACAGTGCTACGACGCACTGATCAGCCCTCTCTACGTTTTTTAGGGTAGGAAACGATACAGGACACAGCCCTGATATCCTGCCCCACCACCAGAGACGGTGCCATCGGCAGTCGCTGAATAGGACCCACCTCCACCCGCTCCATAACGTGTGGCGTTTCGGCCTCCCTGATTGCCGCAACGCCCTGCTCCACCCCACGGGCCATCTCCTCCATATCCGGAAAATGTATAGGCGTTACACTGCCCGTCCCCCCCGGACGTACCGCTCTGATTCCAGACTGTGCCACCGGAGGCATTTCCTCCGACACCACCCGCTGATCCGGTAGTGGAATAAAATGTTCCTCCCTGACCACCTTCAGCCTGCAAAAGAGTCTGTCCGTTATAACTGACCAGCGAGGTTCCTCCTGTCTGTTCGGACTCTCCCCCATTGCCAACGGTAATTGCCAGTCCATTTCCTTGATTTGGGCTGACCACATAAATTCCCCAGGCGTCACCGCCGCCGCCGCCGCCTGCACCCGAGAATGAACTGGCTGTCGTCGTCGCCTGCGAGCCTGCACCACCGCCGCCACCGCCAATGACACGCAACTCCACACGGGATGCCCAGGCAGGAACCAAAATCGACCCGTTACCCGTCACAAGGGTCATGGGTTCCGTAGACGCCTTGAGAAGAGCCTGCGTTGCAAGTTCAGGGATGGTTGGCCAGAAAATCTGCCCTGGCTGCACCGTGACACCCGCAAGACTAGTAGCCCCCTGAGGCACCACAATCGTATACAGAGCCACCACATAGCCGCCAACTGGAGCAATCGGGGGAGTTGTTGCAGCCACCAAAGTAATCACGCCTGACCGTCTGACCGGCAAAGCACCACCGCTGTTTCTGATACCCGCCTGTGTCTGGGAAGGATTGCTGGCATTGAAAAACGGCAACACTGTCGGATCGGCATCCTGCTCCGAACAGACGGCATAAACCGTATAGGTATTTCCCGTTCCGGGCAGCGTAACCGTCTGGGCTGCAGGGCTGCAGTATTGACAGGTCACGGCGGTTGTGTCCGCCCCCAGCCCCCCTCCGTTACCTCCGATTGTAGAAACATCCATGACGCCCGGGGCAATGATGGAGCCCGCATAGATCGTCAGGCTCAACGTGCTAGAAGAGACTGCATATCCCAGCCCCGAAGCGGCAGCCACGTTGGAGCCATACAGCATTGATGCCAGATTTCCGAACGCGGCTTTGGTGTAACGGCCAGCACGCAGGAGATCAGTATCAAGCGGGATTGATCCCGCATAAACGATTGCCCGATCCATTAATTCTTCACCTTGATCCAGCCGGTAACGCCCATGGCTGCCGTCTGATCGACGGCGCGGCAGATAACTGCCAGGTCCGCGGCTTTTCCCAACTGCGTTTCTACAAAAAACTGACCACCCAGCAGACTTCCGTAACGCAGGCCAGCCGCACCGTAACCATATCCGCCTCCCATCGCGGGAGACGGCATGCAGGCCAGAGCATGGCAGTCTGCGGCGTTCATCGTTTCAATAATCACCGGCTGCACACCCGTTACGGCCATGATCGCATTCGTCACAGCCTGACGTGTATTGCGCTCGGCAAAAAGGGAGGCCCGGATACGTCGACGATATAAAATATCCGGTTCCGAAGTCTGTCTCACCAGACCGCTTTCACCAAAATAGTCTTCAGCCGCCATATCCAGGAAAGCGCCGCTCATCGTCGCCAGACGCATCTGCTGCGAGCATTCCAGCATCAACTGCCAGATCCCGGCCAGAACAGTACCAAAACCTTTCAGGAGAGCAGCCAGCACAGGGGCAGCTTCTTCATCGAGCCCCTGAGCTTCCGGCGGAAACCATCCTGCAGGGAGCAGTCGTCTCAGTCTGCCTGCAAAATCGTCTACTGATCCCGGAGAAGGACCAGTATCAAAAAGAATGCTGCCATCCGAAGCCCGCAGGATATTCCTGTCTTCATCATAAAGAATACCCATGCCGTCATCCTCCGACCTGAGTGGGACCCATCAGCGGAATACGATAATCAGAACCATTGATGTTGATATGGAGGAAGCCTCCATCAGCTACGGTCGGCATCGTACCGCCCACCCCCGTAACCGGAGACGTTATCTGCAACTCCCCTCCACTTGCAGGAAAGAGCCCCAGATTTCCGGAACCGCCCGTTCCCTCCTGAACATAGAGACCCGCAGCCTGTGTTCCCGCCCCTGCCTGAACCTGCAGAGCGTTTGTCGGGCTTGCAATACTGGAGACCGAGAAAAGCGTTTCACCATCGATATTGGAGAACAGGATCCCGTTATCCGTAAATTCCTGTCGCGTGCCATTGGAGCGTTCCGTAACAGTGGAACGGATGAACGCTCCAACGTTCGCTCCCGCCACCCCTGAAACAGTCTCGGGGGTATGCCATTCGATGGCCTGATTGCGAGACAAGGAAACTGCCGATGCGTATCCTGTGTCTTTACCATCGGTCCCGGTCAGTGATTGGGCACCAAAGACAATTCCGGTCTGCCAAGAATTAGGATTTGAGACAAAGACCAGCCCTGCCGCAGCATCCGATGTTCCGGATGTCTGCCCTCCGCCCGCACCAAGCTGGATACCGTAGACCCCCCCTCCAACATTGGGCGCATAAGGCGTCGACTGCCCCACAGCAAGGCCACCAAAATTGACCGCTTCGAGCTCCATCCCGAAAGTGGGCTGATAATCCACTCCCGACATGCGCCAGGCCTCGCCATAATAAGCATAGGCCGTCGTCGTCGTAGGATTGGTAGTATCATCAGCAATCCCCCATGATGCGACCCCGATAGTGCTGGGTTGAAAACCGAGAACTGAGGCTCCGCTCAACGCATCCGACGTTCGCGAACCCGCTACAAAGGCACTGTTTCCGAACTGGGCAACGGAGGCGCATTGTGCATCCTGCAACGCCCAGGGACCAATGGACGTTGCCGCCATCGTCTCGGAGAGCCAGTCATATTGCGAAGAACTGGCACGATCACTCAAAGCAGGGTTTTCCGCAGCAACACCCACCAGAAGCCGATCCGCAAACCGTTTTATCTGCGCCCCCTTGTCGGAGTAAAACTGACCACTGGCCTCAATGGTTACAGGAGCTTCAATTACCTGAGATACAGTGGCGGTGACTGTTCGGGTGCCGGTGGCATCTGCCAGAACAAGAACTTCTTCTCCCGTCAGGGACTCAAGTTTTGGATAAGTATTAAAAACAGCCATGAGAATTCCTCATCCTTTTCGATAGAGCCAGATTCCGGATTCTCAGCCCTGAGTGACATTGATCTGAATGCTTCCGACAACAAGCGCCTGATTGCCATTTGCAGGAATATCGGCCTGCTCTCCATTCAGACGCACATTCAGAACCGACGATACTGAAACGCCTGCTCCTACATAGGCCAGATAAGACAGACGACTGTAAGGGTAGCCGTCGCCAACAGCCATTGAAGCAATATCCTGCGCTATCACCGACTGAATGGCACTCTCTGCCTGTTGGACCGGTACCGAAGAAGGCACCACGACATCCATGGAAACACTGATGCTCAGAACCTGAGGCGCCTGCACACCAAACCCGACCCCCAGCGCGCGGACCGTCTCAATCACACCATAAACTTCGGACAAAAGCTGATCCGATGGGACGCCACTTCCGTCGTTAATAACAGCCGTGAAATACCCGCTCCTTGCCACGCCCGCCGCATCGATACCATCACGCAATGAATAGCTTAAATCAGACTGGACATTGGCAATCGCATTCCCAACTGCTGCCCGGCTTGCAGAAGCTTTGGCAGCAAGCCAGAGCGGAAACCGCGTTCTCAACTGCGCATCCGTCTCCTGATCCGAACCATTCAGGAAAGCAGCAGGATTCGTTACGGTATCAAGGCCAGATACTGCCGTACCCATGAGACAGATCGCCCCGATCGATACATTCCCTGAGGCACCAGCAACCTGACATGCAACTGGTACCGACAGGCTGGAAACACCAGCAGCCCGAACATATCCGCCTGCGGATTCAGACCAGGCAGAAAGGGATTGATCCTTCGTTACGGCAAACGAAATACCACCTACGGTGCGAACAATGACCCCCGGCGGAACAACCGCGGACTGGTCACTGGCGGTAAACGATGCAAACGTCACCAATCCTGTCGACGGCGTTCCAGCCAGTCGGGTCATACCAAAATCGTTAACAAAACTATCGCAATCAGACCCCACAGATGTTGCCAGCCGGGTCTTCAGCAGAAACTGCAGCACCAGATACTGCAGCCACAGCCCCACACCACCGACACTTTCCATCAACGCACGGACAGGAGATCCAACGGACACATCAAGCAGTTGCGAACAGGATGCCTGCGCGGTGGTGACAGCAGTTGAAACAGTCGTGGAAAAAGAACGTAAGGAGAGAGACATCGCATCCTCGTGGAGCGGTTGAGTAATGTGCCGCTCTCATAATTTCAGTAGGAAAATGACAACTGCTGCTGCTGACCGGACCCGGCGTCGACATAGGAAATGTCACATCTGCAAACACCGTTTCCCCTGTCCTCGACCTGGACATTCACAGCCTGCGACGAATCAACTCCGGCATCAGCTTGAACCTGCACCCGTATGACAGATTCCATAGCTTCCGGCGCGATTACCTGCCCGACCATGAGAGGCAGTCCGACGCCATAATCAAGCTGCCAGATATAATCACCCGCAACTGTCAGAAGACGTCTCAGCAACGCTTGTCTCGTCAGTTCCGTACCTGACACCGTTTGAAGAGCGCCCGCCTCCAGAAGCAGATCATTTCCAAAAATATGTGAAAGCCCAATCATCCAAGCGGTCCCTCTGTCTTCTGACTTCCCACCAAATGGATATGTTGATTAAGAGAATGCTGGTCAGTCTGAACATCCCCGCCGGCAACTTTCAGTCCAGTAGACGTCAGCGTGACGGAGGTGTTGCCTACCGAAAATTTTATTTCACCATCTTTGAGAACAATCTGCGCATTCCCCGCTCCCACAGCGAGACAATCCGAACCGACATGCAACCAGCCAGCTTCCGAAGACGATACTCCAACAGCTCCCGAGGATGATACTGGAGGGCGCCCGCTGCCGCCCCTCACCAGAAACTCGCCTGGTTGCGCCACAGCTCCCGTCAAAGGGGAAACAGGTGCCATCACCACCGTATCGAAGATACATCCCGTCACAACCAGGTGTTCACCATCGCCTTCAACCGGCTGCAAAATAACGTGAGTTCCTGGCGAAGACGGGCAGGAAACCCGCAAATCCCCCGCATGCACGCTCCCTGCATCCGGGATCCAGCCAGTCTCTACATTTTCAGGCTGTATCCGGACTTTTACGGCATGATTGACAGGATCGACTGCTGACACGATGCCAAACATCGTATGCGCGGTCCGTCCCTGCACCACAGCCGCATCAAAACGGCCATCTATCATGCCTTTCCTCCGCGATCCCTGAGAACAACGTCCTGCACAAACCCTTTTTCAGCAGAAAAGCGTGAAATAACCTGATCGATTCCCAACGTTTTCTCCTGAGCCCCCATAACGACCGTCATGAAATCTCTAGGAACAATCCCGATTACACCCGGCATTCTGATCCGAACAGAAAGAGCATGAGCCGAAATCCGTGCATACTTTCCGCGCGCCAGTCGCTGTAATTCCTCAGACCGACGTCCAGGAATACGGAACGTATGGATAACCGAGTTTCCTGTCGGCGCATCCTGATAAAATGAAACCCCATCGTAATAAACATGCGTCGTACTTCGTTGCCTGGAGTCCCATGAAGCCATATGCACAACCACCCCGGACAAAAGCTGCAAATCTCTTGCAATATTCGTCTCAAGAACATTACGGCGCATATCAGTCACTTTAGCACCAACGTCAGAAGAAGACCCCAGCGGCTCACAGACCATGGACGTTCCTTTTGCATACAGATCGCAAAATGCGTCCCGGGCGATGGTAAAAGCCAGATCCGCAGCCGTCTGAAAACGATGCTGTCCCATTAGGGCACCGCGTTTATGCTCGATCTGCCAGAACTGTCCCGCCATGAGAGTGGCCTGATCCGAAGGCAGCAAGACCCTTGCGTCCAGTCCCGCAGCCTGCGCCATGATTTCCAGCAGTTCCTGCTGGGTGTGATTGAGCCATGCATCCTGAACACGCAGATCCATCAGCGCCGCCAGCGCATCCCGGCACTCCATCTCCAGATATGCATTTTCTGCCGCATACTCAATGTGATCGAGCCACCCTTCAAAGAGCGTCGTCCATCCCGGATCGGTACCGCTGACATCACGCATCTTCACCGCGACCCATTTTCGCTCAGGCTGTTCCGCGTCGAACCACAGATTCTGCTTTCCCTGTTTTCTGACAGCGAAACAGAGTGAAGCCACATCACACGCCTCATACCGGCTGGAATCAATTTCGAACTGAGCAAGCGCAAGAGCGGGGTCCACCTCACCGTCAAAAAGAACCTGAGCCTCAAAAGTTCTGAAACTCATTCACCCGCTCCATCCGGCAAACCAGATGTCAGATCTTGTTCAATCGATGGAATTTTCAGAACCACTGTCTGGGAAATTCTTCCCAGATCCGGATCCGTCATCCCATTAACCTGCGCAATTCTCCACCATTGGGAAGCATCCCCCAGTTCGCGCGCGGCCACATGAAACAGAGAAATATCCGCAGCACTAACAATAAAATCCTGCATTATTTCCTCACGCGAAAACAGACGGGGGAGACATCTCTTGCCCTTGCGATAGTGAAATATTCGCCACCGCCCGGTTAACGAGGCCGCCTGCATCCGCCGCGGCACTCAATAATGCTGCATTCTGCCCCAGCGCATTTAGAGAAACGCTGTTGACCGGCTGAATAGCTTCAATATTTTGTCCTGTACCTGCAATAAGGGAATTCAGGCCATTCCCGGCACTTTCCAGACCTCCGGCAACAGAGGTAAGGGCTGAAGGCACAGCCGCAAGATTCATTCCACTTTGTGCCACGCTCCCAACAGTTCCTAGAGCATCGGTCACCTTTGCAGCAAATCCTCCCACACCGATCAGGCTGGCCAGAGGCATGACCTGACCGACCACAGAGGATACTTGTCCTGCTGCCGCAAATAAGCCCTCGGAAACCTCGGAAACGACGCCCGAGAAACTGTCCAGAGCACTCCCGACATCTTCTCCCAGAACTCCGGATAAGGTACTTGAAGCCTGCGTGGACGTCGTTTCCTGGGGCCGTTCAAGAATCAACGTGTAGGAGCAGACGGCTCCTTTGGCCTGATAGACATAATTAAACTGGGCAATCCAGACCTGTACGGAAAGACCGGCCGCTGAAAAGACGACCTGCTGTCCCACCATTCTCATACGCTCAACCGCCTGCGCTCGCATCTGCGCGTCCGGTCCAAGAAAACGCCCCTTAAGTTCCAGACGCCCCGGGTCATTTCCCAGAGCATCAACAACTTTCCCACCGCCAGGCAAGCGATGCACAACCAGCATCTGGCGACCGCCGACCTGTAGCGAGTCAGGAACCTCAATTCCTGTCAGAACAAGATTTCCCAGTATTACAGGCGATGATGCACCGAGCCGTCCTACAGCGCCAATGGCGTTTTCTATATCAGAAAGCCCAACTCCCATCAGGGGACATCTCCTCTCTCAGAGAAAGCCAATACTCCGCCCCGGATATTGAGGCTGCATGATTTCGTCCACGCCACTCCCAGAGCGCCGGGCCGCCATCCGTACTCGTCGATCTCCCAACGAAAAATTTGTATCCTTCACGTCGGAGCCGGAATAGAGTTCGTGGAACTGAGCATCATGTCGTGCAATCTCACGATCCATTCCTGATAAGGAACGTTTTTCTTGCCCATCTCTGTGAACCGCACTCTCCACACTGACTGACTGCCGCACCCTAGGCACATGTAAAGCACCCTCTTGCGAAATAGTCGCTTTATGAAGAACCTGCCCATTCTCGTGGTCGAAGCGGTATTGTCTTCCAGCCCCCACCACTTTCGGCGACGTAGGATGCCGAACAGCGCTTGCTGCGGCCGTTACCGATAAAACAGTCCGCTTCCGCAGGTTGAAAGCTGAAAAATCTTTTCTGTTCCGTCCAACAACCTTATTCGTGACACTATCCATCTGCCATTTGACACTTGGCCGACACGTTTTTCCTGTAAATTTTTGAGCCTTTTCCGGAAAAGACACCTGCAACGGAGCAAGCACTTCAGATCCATGTCGCAGAATGCGCGCATATGGCACTGAAGGCATCACACCCCGTGTCATATCCTGCACCCGCGCCACCTCGTTCACCAGAATATTAGGCCTCGTTCTGACCGAGGTCATGTTTTTTGAAAAAACCGGGCGTTTTCTGACACCCGCGACACCAGCCTGTCTCTTGATGCGAGGAACCGCTGCTCTCAGCAGTGATCCCCGCATAAGCGCCACAGAAGAACCGACAAAAAATGGTCTGATCAGGAGAATATTTCGCCAGAAAGTTTTCCGCATCATATTTCTCCCCGATAGGACATCATATCCCAGTCAAAGCTGTGCCCGTTCCGCTCAGCAGTAATCACACAGGCAGCCATCCGCCGGGCCCGGGACCATCCCCTCAACACATCCCAAGGCACCCCGTGATCCAGCAGATAAAGCATCTCCTGAAACCCGGGGTGCCGGCTCAGTTTTTTGCGACGTCCCGGCTATCCTCGTCCACACCCCGTTCAAACAGGGGCGTAAGCGCTGCAATTCCGGTTTTTCCGACCCGACGTGCCAGATCCCTGATTTCTTCCTTGGTCTGCGGCATCTGAACCGGAACGCCATCAATAGCCGTCACCGAGCAGATCATTTCCGCATAGCCAAGCCACGCGGACGCAGACGCACCATTGATCGCGCTTCCTGCCGCCTCGATCAGATCCAGCATATCGGCAGGATCGATTTCACGAAGCGCAAGACGACGGTCATCTGAAAGAACAAGTTCCTGCGGAAAATCACTCACGAAATCTTCGTCCTCGTAGAAGCAAAGAACTGAACCGTCTGATGGATCATATGGTCCGCCTGCCAGGGATCACTCTTCAGTTGCATCGAGACATTGCTGAATTCCCAGGTACTGGTCGTTCCGTCCGGTTCAGTCACGTACTGATAGATCGTGCCGCTCCCGACAGTACCGGCATTCCAGTACGCCGCCTCAATAGCCGCAACCAGATTGTCCAGAGCTGCATTGGCACGAGCGATCTGAAATACGCCCCGCCAGCCATTGGGCACATTGAATTCCAGCGGAACCCCGTTCAGGGGATTGGCGCGCAGGGCCTGTGTTTCTTGGGACGCGTTGAAAGACGTGACATCCCGCAGATCAACCCGCTGCCCGTTCCACAGAACCGTAATCCGGCAATCCCGGCCAATGCTGTATGGATTTGCCATTTAGCCGACACTCCCCGACGCAGACGACACCGTAACGGAAGCGCCACCCTGCAGATTGACAATAAATTTCTCGTTGATGCCTTGGTAGCGGACCGCCACATCCGCCTGCACATAGCCCAGTGCCGTCCGAGACTGTGGGTTATTACTGGAATCACACACTACACTGTAAGGCAGCTCACCATTCTGAACGCCCAGAATGTTCTGCGACAGCAGAGACGACAGAAAACCCAGAAGAGTTGAACGGATATCGCTGAAAAGCGTGTCGTTGATAACTTCACCCACATATCCGCCCATGCCACCAGCAAGCGACGACGCAATGTAATTTGTCAGGCGTGTATAACTGTCACCATTCACAGTACTCTTGCTGGACGAGTTATGCCCACAGCGCACCGCCCAGTAAGCGCCACCTGGCGCCGGATTGCAGATCACGTCGATCCCCGCCGTAAATAGAGCGGACAACTCGGCAGTTGAATATGTTGCGCTGCTTCCGGTCAGGCCAGCCTTCTGGCTGCCCACAATCCCCGCAAGAGCCTTGTTCAGGCTGGACTGCTCAGGCGAAAGCGCTGCCAACTTTCCTCCCGAAAATGCCTGAGGACTGACCAGCATCACACCATACGTATCATCACTCCACCAGAGCCAGTCGCCAAACATGAGCTTGACCGATGCCGCATCCAGCCCACTACCCGCCTTGACCGAAATGGCATTCGTCACGCTGTCGGAGGCTGGACCTACCGCAATCATGTAAACCCCTTCCGAGGTTCCGAAAGCCGACTGTGCCGTATAAGACGTGCTGTCCGTCACACCATGCAGCAGCGCCACCGCGCATCCCTGACCACGCAGCGCATACATGCCCGTCCGGACCGCGCTATCCTCTCCCACAAACTGTGCGGTCGTCGGCTCTCCACCATCCGTACCGCCCGAGAGCGCCACATTCCCAACCGCCAACGCCGGGACGGTCTCCGGCAATACGATCTTCACAAGAGCATTCAGATCCTGCGCCACAGCAGACGCAAGCGCAGACCAGTCCGCTCCAGCATACGTCGTCGCACCCAGGTCGGCATGTGTAACCGCAAGAGCATAGCCAGACCCCGTCGCCGTTACCGCAGCCCCGATGCCATTTCCTGCACTCCCCGTATGAACAGCCTGGATTGCCACACCAACAATGCTGCCCGTCGCAGCAACATCCGTGCCGTCCGTTACCCGGACAACCACAAAAGATGACGCCTGCTGCATCACGGCAATATTCACTGCCAAGCCCGCATCTGTCGTTTTATTCTGCTTGGCGCCGAACGCCGCAATATAATCGCTCATGCCGCCGATTGGCAGCGGCATTCCCACCGGGCCCCAGCCGGCAGTTCCGACGACCCCCAGTTGCGAAGACGCAGCCCCCGCCAAAGCCAACGTCTGCGGCTGGGCGATCTGCACATAAAGATTTGGCACAGTCAGTGCCGTGGTATTCAGTGTTCCCGCCTGATAGACCAGAGACATCCCCGGATCGCTCTCCAAAATGCAGAAAGCGGGCACTTCCCCGAGGAAATAACCCGCTTTCCTGAATGAAATTTCAGCTCTTTAACACAGCCTTGAAGTCAGGCAGCCGCAACCACTGTCCCGAACCGATCAACCCCCAGACCGGGGTAGGACGTCGCCGCAGCCCGTGTGGCGATCACCGCCTGCATCGCCTCCAAAGCCGCCGTAACAGTCTGGTTTTGAGCCCCGGGAGCCAGAATGCCGAAAGACGCTGGAAGTCCCTTTTCACCAGACAGGGTTCCGATGCCACACAGCATGTCAGAAGCCCATTGCACCTGAAGGGTGTCAAAAACCAGCTCATAGAAATAATCCCGCCGATACAGCGCTTCGTTCTGCATCGTGTCGACATCTTCCACGCTCTGAAAGCGGAGCTGAGCCTCCCGCCCATCCAGAGTGCTGATCCAACTCTGTTCAGCAAGCGCGGTATCCAGAACGGAAGCCAACGTTTCACGCGCCGTTGCATCCGCTGTCCAGATCGATACGCGATAAAGCTGAGCCTGACGCCGCGTCACCCGAACCGACTGACCGTATCCACCGGCATGCCCGTTCACCATGCGACCCGGCACGCTGATCACTGCGCCAGTCGCGACACCCCCGCTCAGCGCTGCCGCAAGAGCGGCTGCGACTGTCTCAGGTGTGTCCTGTGCCATCACCGCATAAGCCGCGGAAGGAGCGCCCTCATACAGCACATCATCCAGCCAGACCGCCACGACACCTGCAGGCGTAACATCCCCGGAAAAGACAATTTTTACTGTCCCATCCACAACGACGACCCCGACCGTAGGAGCAACCTTCTGCTGCACCCGCCATGGACGTCCCAAGGGTTCAATCCATTCAGGCATCTTTCGGGGCGACATTGTAACGGTAACGAAATCGATGTTATTCCGGATATTCTGCGCCGTAAAAAGATCGCTGGGCAACAGCCATCCCCGCCTCAGAACCACCTGACGTCCCGTCACGGAAGCGCCCGACAGTCCTTGCGGATAAAGAACCTGTGCACAGTTATAGGCAAGCGCCAACCCAACCCTGGAAGCGTCTGTCATTCCCGTCCTCCTCAGACCTGCTGAAGCGACATGGTACAGCGGATGCCGAACTCCGATATTTCCACTGCATTGATGGTATATGTCGTTCCCAGATCCGTCGTCACCGTCATGTAAGGCGTCAGCACCACCCCGGGCAGAAGCGGCAGATATATGACTGACTGTCCCGGTCGGGTCGCACCAGGAACTCCACTTCCTGAAGATTCCCCCTTCGCCCGCATGATGATGCCCGCAGGACACTCGGAAACAAGCGTCTGCACAGTTCCCGTTACCCCGCTGACCGAAACCGTCCTGCTGCACACCACACAGAGCGGGGGCCGCAAAGGCTCAACAGACGCCACGAAATATGTCCGACCACTCGCGACAAGGATATCACCTACCTCCGTATCATCACGTCGATCCGTCAGAACATACTCCGTCGGAATTCCCCACCCGATCGGCTGCGTAAACGAAAATTCCGCATCCACGTCGAAAGCCAGCGTGGGCTGGGCATGGAGCGTCTCCATCGGCAACACTCCACCCGAAGGGCGATACTGCTCCCCCGAAGCACCCAGCACCGTCGCTGCCCGAGCGTATCCCCGGGAGAGCCTGGCTGCGATCATTGTCTGCTGCACACCGCGCTCCTCAAACTACAATTGCCCGTCCGTCCTGCAATTCGAGGCCGCCCGTTACACCAAGAAAGACACACAGCCGTCGGCGCCACAGATTGAAAAGCATCACCCGGTCCTGAATTTCCCGACCGTTGTGATACCAAGCCGCAGCCCGCGCCGTATCCAGATTGTCTGAAGACGCAGTGATCGCATTTTCCAATGGATAAAGCTGCTCCAGATAAAGCCGTATCTGCTGAAGCTCCGCCCCTGACAGACAGTTCATCCGCCACTCCAGCGCTCCTTCGACCTGGAAGAAACGCCAGGATTCCTGATTCCCTTCCCGCGATCCGGTGGCGGGATAACCACAGAACCGACGAATATCCATCTTCTCTCCTTCCGAGAGAAGATCCGTCGACAAACCAACCGTTCCGGACATATCCTTCTCCCCGCAAGAGAGGCCCCCGCCGTTCAGGCAGGGGCCGGAAGACCTCAGAACGTCAGACCAAGAGCATCCGTACCAAGGCTCTCGATCACCACACCACGTTTGAGATAGCTGTTCGTTGCCGTCGGAATGACGGTCATATCCGCCGTCACATCTGTCGGAAGCGCAAAGCCACCAATCCAGTACCAGGACTGCGCAATGATCTGGCGCAGACGATCAAGCGGTTCACGCGTCACCATGGCCACGCTATCCACCATCTCGATCAGCGCCCTCTCCGCATCCGGAATATCGGAATGCCCTGTCAGAGCACAGTCACCCTCAATAAGCGCACCCTGCCCAAGAAGCAGCGCACGGTGAATGGAACCTGCACCCAGCGATACCTGCTGAGGCGCTTCAGTCGTCGGTATGAACCGCACACCCAGAAGCTCTATAACCTGTCCAGAACGATACTCTTCCGAACCATAAGCCCCACGGTACAGATGCTTGAAATCCGGATCCCGGAAAAGCGACAGAAGCTGAAGGTCATCGAGATAACAGTGATACGCACCGTTAATCATCGGCACGTTATTACGCCGCAGCGTCGCCACACCGGCCAGAACCTGCTGAATGCCCAACGTATCTGCCAGACCGTTCGCACTCGCCGTCTGCAACGCAGCAGTCGTCAGACGACCATTCGGACGGATCACCAGCGGTGCCGTGGACGCCACAACGGCCTGACCTTCCGTACCATCCGAAACCGACACAGAAGCCGAAAACGTCATCTGACCCGAAACACCGCCAGGTGCTGTAGAAACATTCGTCGCATCTTCCGTAACGCTAACAAGTGTATAAACGTCACTCCCAATAGTGACCGTCATGCCGTTGGTTGCACTGATTGGCGTAACCTGGCCATTCACGATCACGGACTGAAAACCACGAATATCATCCACCGCAATGGTGTCACCAGCGCTCCCCAGCGTCGCCGTCACACGCGTGTTGCCACCCAGATAACCGCCCACACCATTCTGCGCACCACCAAACAGCGTATTGCGTGCCAGACGGTCAAGAGACTGCATGGCCTGCACACCATTAGTATTGGCGTTGGCCAGGAACTGCGACGCAATCCCCACACCACTGGTGACCATGTTCAGATCAATCGTATCGCCATACTGGTTGATGGACAGCGTATACTGTTCAACCGACCAGCCAGACGGGCTTAGACCATTGTCGAAATTCGTATTACCCGTCGGGTTCAGCGGCGTCGTCACTGGAGCCTTCAGACTCTTGCGGGTTTTCGTCAGCGTCTCACCAATGGCATTCGGGAACACTTCACGATCGGCAACCTGCCGGAAACCCAGTCGGGATTTCAGACCATTCTCGAATTCGCGGGCCAGAAAACCCTGCTGAATGGCGGCCTGAAGCTGAACAGGAAAATTATCAATGCTCATGTGTTTTTTTCCGTAAATGTGTTTTCTGAACCCGGCCTGCCATCAGACCCGGTCAAAGATCGTCCCGGGCTTCAACCCTGGGCCAGAAACTGCCATTTGCGCGTTTCGTAATCCGCCTCGCTGGCGGCGCGCGCATTGAACGGTTCAATCCCACCCGGCCGCGGCGCTGCCTGCCCGACAGTCGTTCCGCTCGAATATCCAGGCCGGAGCGCCTCGCCGAACAAATAGGCCCGCTCCTGACGGGCCTGCTGCAAAGCCTCAACCACACCGACCACTGAGCCGTCCTCGCCCCGATCGATCCCCTTCAGGTCAATCAACCGCACGACATCATCAGGGTTATGCGCACCATTGCGGATCGCTTCAGCACGAAGCGCCGCCACAATGACCTCCCGGTCACTATCCTGCCGCACCCGGGCCAGCGCTTCCTCATGACTGCGCTGAAGCGTCTCCTGTCGCGTCACCACATCCGTCATCTCCTGACGAACCGCCTCAACCTCGCTCCGCGCTTCATTCAGCGCCCGACGCAGAGCCTCCACATCCTCGATGGTGTCATCAGTTCCGGACATCATTCCCCCGTCAACACTCATGCTTGTTCAGAAGCACACCATTGCTCCAGCATTTTCCATTCCGTATTCGGATCAGAATTTCCCGATGCCATCGCAAACATCCGAACCGCCGTTTCGCGGCTCAGAATTCCATTGGAAACAGCCGTCACCAGCCCCTGCGTCAGTGAAAGAAGCTCCGGATCCGTGGACGGAAACCACGCCGGCCACCGCAAACTCATGCGGCAGTACGGCAGGTCCTTGACCAGCGTTCCCCCGATCCGAAGCCCGTTTTCCAGAACACAGGAAAACTGGCACGCCATCCGGTAAATCGAAATCAGCGCACCTTCGCCGTAGGAGTGGCGCAAACGATCCACCAGCCAGATCAGAGGCTGACACATCATCTCCATGGCCTTCCCCGACTGCGCGCCGCCAACCCGGTCACCATGAGCCCGGTTGCCATGCAACTGCTCCAACACCACCAGACGCAATTCCCGATAATGATCGAGCACCGCCCCCGCTGCGTTCCCGTTAATTTCCAGCAGTTTGGCATCACCCTCGGGGGGAAGCGTCAACGCCGAAGCTGCCCCCCCCTGATGTGCAATCCCGTCGGAAAATCCACCTGTCTTCAGAACCAGCGTCGGATCTGAGCCATATTTCAGCCCCCGACCTGCCTGTGACAGCAGATAATCCGCTTCGATCACCGTATCGATGGCCCGCTCGAACGTGCACTCACCTTCCGGATCACGCCCACAAGGCCCACCCAGATTGCGTATCCACACAATAGGCACGAACCCCAACCCATGCCGAACAGAGCGGCTCTCGTCCCGAACCCCGCCATCCATTCCCACCAGCCAGGGCACGGAAACCGCACAATCCAACGGCGTCCAGACCCGCTGCCACCAGAACTGGGCACTCAGAAGCTCATCCGCAATCGGATAACCCTGCGCCGCCAGATCCCGCCCC
Organism: Gluconobacter kanchanaburiensis NBRC 103587; assembly: GCF_007988905.1. Lineage (GTDB taxonomy): Bacteria > Pseudomonadota > Alphaproteobacteria > Acetobacterales > Acetobacteraceae > Gluconobacter > Gluconobacter kanchanaburiensis. The sequence continues at coordinate 43,101 of NZ_BJVA01000007.1, read as the reverse complement.
CGGACCAGAAACCGCTCCTCAACCCGAAGCAGTTCCCCTGTCGCATCATCCCAGAACGGCGTCAGATATGCTGTTTCCAGCACGGACAACTTCGGAACCCCGGCCGAGACCTCGAACAGGATCGCAACCGATCCCACCGACCCCAGCCGCGCCGCTTCCATCAGCAACGACGCCAGCCGGGCCTGCGAAGCAAACGCGCTCAAAGCATGCGCCACCCGCGCATCATCCGTCACCAGACCAGGCCAGTGCGTATCCCCGAACAGCAGCGAAACCGACTCATCCACAACCGTCCGGCACAAATTCGTGCGAACAGAAGGACGCCGGCTGGACAGCGGAATATATTCTCCCGCCCCAGACTTCTCCATCGAGAACGGATGCGGCAACGCATCATACTGCGTTCCGTCCAGAACACGCTTAAGCGCCAGCAGCCGCGCCGTCCGCGCGGACGCACCCGCGGGAACAGCATAACGCTGTTGCAGGGACAACCAGTCCATGTGTTCTCCATTGTTTCAGGCCACATCCCGACCCGCAAAGATCGGTTCAGCGCGCCAGCGAAAATCCAGACGAGCTCCAGCCCGTCATGCCGCCGTTTCCGGCAAGCATCAGTTCACTCAGCCCCCAGACCATCGCATCCGCCCGGTCCGGAGACCGTGGACCACGATATCCACTGACCGAGAAATGGCAGAGCTGATCCTCCAGAGCCGGAAACCGCCCATGATGCACAACCCTGCCAACCTCATAGAGCGCTGCAACCGGCTCTGCGCGTGCCGCCTTCCCCCGCGCCGCTGTCACCAGCTTGACCGAGGCATGCGACCGCACACTCCGGATCGTGCCCTCTACCAGAGCCCCGCCGAAGTTCCGCTCCGCAACAATGCGTTCAGCACCCCATTCATCAAATGCCCGCAGGGCTCTTGCAGCCCAACCCGCCGGACTATCCCTGGCAGAAAGATCTTCCAGAACATGCCCCACACCAGCCGCATCAACGCCGCAGACCACAATCCCGATCTCGTCGGACCTGTAATCTTCCGGTCCCGCAGCCCCCGAAGGATCAACAGACACCAGAATACGCCGCATCCGAGCCGCAACATCCGAACGGCTCTGTGACGTAATCGCCAGCTCGCGCCGGAATATCTCCAGCCGCCACAGCGCGCCTTCAACAACCGATTGATATTCACCATACAGAAACCGCCGCCTTTCCCGCTCAGGGAGCGCTTCAAGGCTGGCGAGATAATCCTCGCTCAAATTATCCCGGTTAGCCTGCGGATTGAGGATCATCGTCGCATACAGCGACCTGTTGTCCGCTAACGGTTCTCCCGACTTCGGCTCGATCCCGCTTTCAAAAAGCGCATAAAGCCAGTGCCCCATGCTCGGCGGATTGGCATCAATATATTCCTTCACCGCCAGACCCGTCTTCTGCGCCAGGCGCGTCAGAAGCATGTTCCGCGCGCCATAACTGATCTGGCTGGCCTCGTTCAAATAAACGGTCGCAAATTCCAGACCCAGAATTTTCTCGGTCCGCTGTTCGTCATCCAGCCCCCCGAAAAAGATCGTCGATCCATTCGGGAACGTCACAACACAGTCCTGGCGGTCCAGCTTCCACCCGACCTGCGGAAAACACATCCGCATGACCTTCGGAAACGTGTCCCGCAAAACCGACGCCTTCAGCGCCGTCAAACGATGACGAAAAATGCCATGTCGACTTTGCGACGCTTTCAGCGCCCGTATCACAACAGCCCGAACCAGAACAAAGGTCTTTCCCGACCGCGATCCGCCTCTCAGAAGAATATGCCTTGCCGGCCCACCAAGCAGCCGCACCGCTTCACGCTGCGAATCATTGAGCCTAAAGGGCGCTGTCATCACGGCTGATACTGATCGAAATCATACCCGAACGCCCTTCTGCCTCGGCGCCCGGCCTGAAACGTGCGGGACGATGCGCCCGCAGCAGAAAAGCCATCAACCCGTCACTATAACGTTTGCGGACCAGAGGATTTCCCGTATCCGGATCGCAGACCACCCGACCGGCATACGTCACGGGCTCATCATAGCCTTCTATGGCCCTGCGCCTTGCCTCAGCCTCAAGGGCATCCGCGGCTTCCTCCAGAGCTTCTTCCCATTGAGAGGAAAATTCCTTATCCGTATCTTTCCACAGATATAACGTACTCCGCCGGACATCTGCGACACGACCAGCTTCCGAAATATTTCCACTTGCAGACAGATGTTCGAGGAATTTCTTTTTCCGTTCCCATGACTGTTCCCGTCGCAGAGAACATTTACCAAACACGTCTTCAACCATCTGCCTAAACCTTTTCTCCCGGACTGACCTGAGAAGCACTCATCACCCGGCTCTCAGCAAAGCCTCCCGGCGGCTCATCATCATACCGGCTTCCAGCCAGACAGCACGGACCGGCTCTTTTCGTGATCGACCCCTATGCTCTCGCTCACCCCTTTGTGAAACTTCAACATTCCTCTGTTTCTGTTCACGCTCGGCTCGCGCACCAATTCGAGAAAGAGTTTCCTGCGCTACCACACCAATGACACGAACCGAAGGGAGCGACCGCTGACAAAGAATGGATCTGCATCGCACATCAAGACGGGAGAGACCTGCATCCACAAGCTCATGCCACTCCAGTCTGACATCGGCTCGATGAACAACCTCTCCTTCATAGACGAGAGGGCACCCCAAAATTGAACTCACATTTTTCTGAAGAACAATAAATATCTGCCGACCTGACAAAACAACGCTACCAGGATAAATGTCGTTTTTTTGCATAAATCAGGAAACTTCCAAAATAAAAGCCTCATATCAATTGATCTGAGGCTTTTTGTATTCAGGATTTAATTCTTCATTATGAATTATTTATAATAAAACTGCATTCGGATAGCAAGCGATAATTTATCGTTAACGTATTTTTTTTCTCGTTTTATCTTGAGACAACACTTCATAGACGTGCGCCAGCTGTTCCAGAACCAGCGCGCACTGAGCAGAAACCTTCATTCTGGCGCGCCCCTCAGACAACGCCGGATAGAGATGACGCGCCATCGCAGAAAATGACATCTCACGCGCCAGAAGCATTTCGAGACGAACATGGACGCACAGTCCAAGCATGTCACGGATGCGCGTAATCCGCGCGGAACATTCTCCTCTACCCATCATCCATGTATGAATATCTCCCCGCTCCCTGACCCGACCATCAGACCGCGAATTTTCAATCACCCCAAGAGAAGCAAAAACATACTCTCTATACCAACGGTCTGCCGCACTCAGTTCGTCGTCGCCAATGTCACCGGCGTCATACATGGACTGCACCGCATTCACGACCCGGAATGTATTTGACACTTCGCGGATATCCGAATGGCCGTAACGCTCAGCCGTGGGCCTCACCACAGCATCGGACATTCCATAAGATCCCGTCGACGAGACGTCCTGCACGCTATCAAACATCAGTTGATCTCCATTCCAGAATCACGCCCACCCATCGGCTGCAGTCCAGGAAAAACAGGCGCCAAATCAGCCCCCCAAAGCGCGTTCCAACTAACAGGATGACCTGCCGGAAGGGCGTCAATCGTTTCCCTGTCCGTTGCCAGTCGCGCCCGCTGTTTCGAGCGCCCGGATGTTTTTATGGCAGAACGTCCACGCCCCCTGCGCGGTCCACCCTGCTCAGGTAGCCAACCGTCAGAAGCCAGCATGGCTGCCAGAGCATCTGCGGAAACCCGGCGGGGTACAGAACCTGATTTGACCTGCCTCATCTCAATACCCTTCATCAGTACAGGACTGTTACCAACTTTGGCAAAATGCCATAGATGGTGATAAAAAAAACTTCTTCTGGATTTGGCATAAAGCCATTGCTAAAAAGGCCTTATGGCCAAACACAAGCGCCCGGACTCTCTGACTGCACTCCAACGAGCCATCGGAACTCGCATTTCCTGGGCTCGTGAACTCGTCATGCCCAACCAAAGTGAGTGCGCCCGCCTTCTGGGCGTTGACGCCTCCACCCTCAACAAGATCGAACGGGGAGACCGCGCACCCAGCGTTTTCCTCATTGCGGCACTGTCGAACCGCCTGCGCGTCTCGACAGATTTTCTTCTGAAAGGCGTCCTGAACGGTCGTACCGACGAAGAACTGGCCCTGCGGCTGGCTGCCCTGCACCCAGAACTGGTGCTCCAGCGGCAAGACATGGCTCCAAGCACGGACAGAAACACGTCTTCCGACATACCTGATCCGCCCAAGAGACCAGATGAGGAGATCCATTAGTGACCGTTTCACCGGTTTCCGTACGCATTCAGGCGCCCCCCATTCGATACGATGCGATCATTTCGCGTCATCGATGGAATGAACAAATCGGAAACATTGCTGGCTGCCAGATAGTCTAAATTCATTGACCAGCTCCGTTCCTCCCGGTCGATCACCCCCATGGCAACCACCGATTAACGATAAATTAATGGCACTGTGCCAATGGGTCAAGGAACAAATATGGCGTTGAGCCAATATGCGTGATTTTGACCGGCATCATTTTTGGGGATTTACGCCATAATATGTGCTTCGGCTGCATGCGCTTTCACGCAATTCCAGCTAGAAATCACACTGAAGGGTTTCATATTGCAGCTTTTTTCAGGAACTGGTTCTTTCGGTAATTTGTACCAATACGATATTAATTACCGATTTATGCCGTTGTGGGCCTGAATCAGAAAAGTTTTCTGCTCACGGAAATAAATTTTACCCTGACCAATTTTTATGCAATTCGTCCAGACACCACATATCTATATGTTATATTTTAAAGACCTCGCAATGAGATACCCATCTCAATTTCGCAGTTATTCGTGAACGATATCCAGATCTCCAAATCTGGTATATTCGCCTTCAAAGTAGAGCTGAATGGTTCCAGTAGGTCCATGTCGCTGCTTCTCAAGAATCAGTTCTGCCTTGTTGTGCACCAGAGCCATCTTGCGCTGCCACTCCTCTGTCGCAACCTGAAACTTGTCATTACTATCGTAAGCACTGTCCTTGGGCTGACGCTGCTGCAAATAATATTCGTCGCGATAAACGAACATGACCGCATCTGCATCCTGTTCAATGGATCCCGATTCGCGCAGATCTGACAACATGGGACGTTTGTCCTCACGCGATTCGACCTGCCGTGAAAGCTGCGACAAAGCAATCACTGGCACCGCAAGCTCTTTGGCAATTGCCTTAAGTCCCTGTGTGATCATCGAGATTTCCAGCACGCGACTATCAGGTTTCGTCCCGATCGCAGGCCGCATCAGTTGCAGGTAATCCACGACCACCAGGCTAAGCCCCTGCGTTCGTGCCAGGCGCCGACACCGCGTCCGCATTGCCGAGAGCGAGATCGCTGGGGTGTCATCAATATAGAGGGGCAATCTCTGCAATTCACGCGCAACACGGACAAACCGGTCAAATTCCTTCTGCCCGATATCGCCACGCCGGATTTTCTCACCCGACACCTCGGCTTCACCCGACAAAATACGCGTCGCCAACTGCTCGGAGGACATTTCCAGAGAGAAAATCGCAACCGAACCTTTCGGCTTCTCTCCACTATCTTCAGCATCCCGCAGAATGGAACGCGCGGCCGAAAACGCGATTTTAGTCGCAAGCGCCGTTTTTCCCATCGCAGGGCGTCCCGCAAGAATGATCAGATCGGAAGGATGCAACCCACCTGTGCGCTTGTCGAAATCCCGCAGACCCGACGTCAACCCGACCACATCGCCGGTTCTTTGATAAGCCTTCGTCGCGACATTGACCGCGTCCGTCAACGCTTTGGTAAACGAGACAAACCCGCCTTCCTGCCCACGCTCCGTAGCAAGTTTGAACAGGGCCTCTTCGGACGCGGCAATCTGATCCGAACCGTCCAGATCTGGCCGAGCACCAAAAGCATTATTAACGACTGTTTCGCCAATATCGATCAGTTGCCGCCTGACCCAGGCATCATGAATCACACGCCCATAGTCGCCAGCATTGACGATACCCACCATCGCCGTCAGCAGCTTGGCCAGATAGACAGGTCCCCCGGCAGCATCCAAAATACCCGTATGTTCAAACTCAGCCCGCATGGTTACGGGATCGGCCAGCTGCCCTCGTTCGATACGCCGGGCAATGGCCTCATAGATGCGCCCGTTAAGAGCATCCGAAAAATGAGCAGGCTCCAGGAAGTCCGAAACCCGTTCATACGCCTTGTTATTGGTGAGAATGGCGCCCAGCAGCGCCTGTTCCGCCGCTGTGCTGGACGGAGGGCTACGCCTCAGCAGAGCGCTGAGGTCTCCCTCGCCGGAGGACTTGTCGGAAGCGGATGAGGAGGAGTGCGATTCGATCATATTCACACAGTCCTTCTACCACTCAGCCCGGCTACCAGAAACGGCTTACCTCCCGAGCCAGCCATCCTCCGCCAGAACAACACCTGCCAGATAAAGACTTCCACAAATCAGGACCCGAGCTGGCGGCCCACCCGCCGCCGTCAGACGCAGCAGAGCATCTCTGACTGTTGGTCCCGCGATCGCCCGCCCACCGGAAGCTGCAATAATCTCTTCCACAGACATTGCCAGATGCTGACCACGTTCGGAGACCGCCTGAACCGACGACGCGCGTTCAACAATTGGTTTCAGAAAACCCGATGCATCCTTGGTCTGCTTCACACCCGCAATGACATGCACAGGCCCATCCTGCCAGCCATCGAGGACTTCTCCCAACACCTGTCCGGCGTCAGGATTGTGTCCGCCATCCAGATAAAGCTCCCATCCTGCGGGAAGAAGGCGAGCCAGCGCTCCATCCAGCTTCTGCAGCCGTGCAGGCCAGAAGGTATGAGCAATCCCCTGATAAGCCGGAAGCGAAAGCCCCACTCCTGAAACCCGAAGCGCGGCCACAGCTAGCACTGCATTACCATCCTGATGCCGCCCTTTCAGGGCAGGTAACGGCAATGACAAAACTCCATCCGCATCCCGATACTCCAGTCCGTCAGCGCCTGTGGCATAAAAAATATCCTCCCCGATCACCCGGAGAGGGGCCTCCATCTCTGCAGTCCGGCGACGGATGACCTCCAGAGCCTCCAGTGACTGCGCAGCAGAGACCACCGGAACGCCCTGTTTGATGATCCCGGCCTTTTCTCCCGCAATAGCCGCAACCGTACCGCCCAGGAATGCCTCATGATCCAGACTGACCGGCGTAATCACACAGGCCGCAGGTCTGGGAACGACATTGGTCGCATCCAGCCGACCTCCAAGGCCGACCTCCAGCACTACCAAATCCGCCGGAACTTGCGAGAACAGAAGGAAGCCAGCAGCCGTCAGAACCTCAAAAACGGTAATAGGGGCACCGGCATTGATCTTCTCAATCTTTTCAAGGGCAGTAACCAGAACATCTTCGTCCACCAGCCGGCCAGCCAGCCGAAAACGCTCGGTCACGCTCACCAGGTGCGGACTGCTCATAACGTGCACGCGCAGCCCACCGGCTTCAGCAATCGCACGCAGATTGGCACAGGTACTTCCCTTGCCATTCGTTCCCGCCACATGAATGACAGGAGGCAGATTTCGTTCAGGATGACCAAGCTTTGCCAGCAAAGCCTCAAGCCGCCCCAGCGAAAGATCAATCAGCGCGGGATAAAGATCCTGTAATCGCGCGAGAACAGCCCCAGGCCGCCCCCGATATTCACCGGACAGCTTCACGGGCTCTCCACGCTCGGCCGCCATCAGGCCGCTGCGTCAGAAACGGTTTTATGACCCATCATGATGCCAAGAATCCGTCCCAGCAGTTCAGGCAGTTCGGACCGTTTGGCTACGATATCAACCATCCCATGCTCACGCAGATACTCCGACCGCTGAAAGCCCTCCGGCAGCTTCTCGCGGACGGTATCCTGAATGACACGCGGCCCTGCAAATGCGATCAGCGCATTAGGCTCGGCAATATGCACATCACCCAGCATCGCAAAGGACGCCGTGACCCCTCCCGTCGTCGGGTTTGTAAACACGACGACATACGGCAGCCCTGCTTCCCGAAGCATCTGCACGCCAATCGTCGTCCGCGGCATCTGCATCAGGCTAACAACGCCTTCCTGCATCCGCGCACCACCCGAAGCCGTATAGATCACCAGCGGCGCCTTCTGCAGAACAGCCAGACGGCAGGCGGCCACGAATGCCTCGCCCAGCGCAGCCCCCATCGTCCCCAGAAGGAACTCGGGCGCCATGACCGCAACAACAGCCTTCTGCCCCTTGATCATGCCATGAGCAACGACCAGTGCCTCATCGAGATGCGACTTGTTCCGCGCATCCTTCAGACGGTCCGTATAACGCTTGGAATCCTTGAACCCCAGCGGATCAACCGGCATCTTCGGCAGCTCGATCGTGGTGTATTCCCCACCATCGAACGTCCAGCCCAGACGCTCCTTCGCCGTTGCCCGCATGTGATGCCCGCAATGCGGACAGACCTTCTCGGACCGCTCCAGCTCCTTGGTAAGCATCATCTGCCCACAGGATTCGCAGTTGGTCCACAGATTGTCCGGCACGTCCCGCTGAAGCAGGCCACGCAGCTTGGGTCGGACGTAGTCGGTCATCCAGCTCATGTCGTCTCGTTACTTTCTGGCCGCCTTCAGGACAAAGGGCGGAATGGGGTCAAAGCCCAACGAAGGGCCACTTTCTCTCGCGCGTTTTAACGCCGCAACACCAATTATGCCAGCCCGACCATCTGTGTGTCTCTTATCTCTCCCGCCTGCGATGCACAACATGCCATCTTCCGCTATACAGACCACGACAGCGGGCGTCGTGTCCGCCCTATAGGCTTCCCGAAAAGAGCGGGACCACATTTCGGAAAGAACAGCTCCATGTCAGACAGTTTCAACCCTCCCCGCTTTCTACCGCCACACGGCCTGAAGCCCGGCTGGTTCATAGGCTTCGGGGCTTTCCTGATCGTCCTCGGCACCCTTGCCGCCCTCGACACCATTACAACAACCCTTGCCAGCATGGTGATTCTTGGGGCCCTGATGATCATTGGCGGCGTCGCCCAGGTCATGCAGAGCTTTGCTCACCGGGGACTTCCCGTTCCTAACCAATGGCTGTCCGGACTGATCGGCGGCCTCTATATCCTTGGTGGCATTCTTCTGATCGAGGAGCCCGCGACAGGCTCGATTTTCATCACAGCCATTCTCGCGGGCTGCCTGATCTTCGCAGGTCTTGCACGAACCTTCTGGGCAGGAGGCCACCGAACTAACAAACACTGGATCGTACTGGCCCTGAGCGGCCTCGTCACGCTTCTGGTTGGCATCCTGCTCTACATGACGCTGCCCTGGTCCGGCCTCTGGCTGATCGGCATGTTCATCGCCATAGAACTGCTAATGGCAGGCTTCGCGACACTGCTGTTCGGATTTTCCTTGCGAAACACAATCTGATCTGGTGCGTTCCGGCAGGCAAGTCCTGCCGGAACGCATATTCAAACCCGAAAACCCGACCAGAAACTCAGGCTCTTACAGCCGCAGCCAATGCCTCAAGCTGCAACAAAACAGCCGGAACCGTCCGCTCCGTCGCGTGCCCGTCCTCAAGCGTCCCCGCCATGGTCTTGATCAGCGCAGAGGCCACAACAGCCGCATCCCCGATCCGCGACGCCGTCCGCGCCTGTTCCGGCGTGGAAATCCCGAACCCGATTGCAACCGGCAGATCCGTGGCTTCCCGGATCCGCGGCAACGCCTTCTCCAGATCCGCCGCACTCGCACTGTTCGTCCCGGTAATCCCGGTAATGCTCACATAATAGACAAACCCGGTCGCGTCCCGCAGCACATGGAACAGACGGGAATTCGACGTCGTCGGCGCCACCAACGAAATGATATCCAGCCCGGCTTCCCGCGCATGCGCATCCAGCAGGTCCGCCTCCTCGGTCGGCATATCGACAACGATAATCCCGTCCACACCCGCCTGCGCAGCATCGAAACAGAATTCCGCCGGACCGTAACTGTCGATCGGGTTCAGATACCCCATCAGCACGATCGGTGTCTCATTATCCGTTTCACGGAACGCCCGGACCATCTGTAGCACCAGCCCCAGCGTCGCCCCGGCCTTCAACCCACGCAGAGCAGCCGCCTGAATCGTCGGCCCATCCGCGGACGGATCGGAAAATGGTACACCGATCTCGATCAGATCCGCCCCCGCCGCCGGCATCGCCCGCAGCAGTTCCAGCGAGGTATCATAATCCGGGTCACAAGCCTGAAGATACGGAATCAGCGCCCCGCGCCCTTCCTTTTTCAGAGCTGCAAAACGTGTCTGGATCCGGCTCACAGCTTCACTCCCAGATGATGCGCCACAGTAAAAATATCCTTGTCCCCACGACCCGAGACATTCAGAACGATGATCTGGTTCTTCGCCATCGTGGGCGCGATCTTCATGACATGCGCCAGTCCATGCGCACATTCGAGCGCCGGGATAATGCCCTCCGTCCGCGTACAGACCTGAAACGCCTCAAGCGCCTCGTCATCCGTCACACCGACATACTCGGCACGACCGATATCGTTCAGCCATGAATGCTCCGGCCCGATCCCCGGATAATCCAGCCCCGCACTGATCGAATGAGCTTCCTCAATCTGTCCGTGCTTATCCTGGAGCAGATATGTCCGATTGCCATGCAGCACACCCGGCCTCCCACGGGAAATGGACGCTGCCGTCTTCCCAGAATCCAGCCCATGCCCCGCCGCCTCGACACCAATCAACCTGACGGACGCATCATCCAAGAACGGATGGAAAATCCCCATCGCGTTCGATCCACCCCCGATGGCCGCCACAATCACATCCGGCAGACGTCCCTCAGCCTGCGTAATCTGTTCCTTGACCTCCACCCCGATAACGGACTGAAAATCACGAACCATCTCCGGATACGGATGCGGCCCCGCGACCGTACCAACGAGGAAATACGTGTCGGCAACATTGGCCACCCAATCACGCATGGCCTCGTTCATCGCATCCTTGAGCGTCCCTGCCCCAGCCGTCACCGGCTTCACTTCCGCGCCCAGCAGATGCATACGGAACACATTGGGCTTCTGACGCTCAACGTCCGTAGCACCCATGTAAATCGTGCATTTCAACCCGAAAAGCGCACAGACCGTCGCCGTCGCCACCCCGTGCTGCCCCGCACCGGTTTCCGCGACAATCCGCGTCTTACCCATCCGCCGGGCGACGAGAATCTGGCCCATGACGTTGTTAAGCTTATGAGAACCAGTATGGTTCAGCTCTTCACGCTTGAAGTAGACCTTCGCTCCGCCAAGCTCTTCCGTCAGATGCCGGGCAAACCACAATGGGCTCGGACGACCAACATAATCCTTCAGATAATAGTCCAACTCCTCACGAAACGCCGGATCGGCCTGCGCCGCACGATAGGCCTCATCCAGTTCGAACAGCAGCGGCATCAGCGTTTCCGCAACGAAGCGGCCACCAAAAATCCCGAACCGTCCCCGGTCATCGGGGCCGGAACGAAGCGAATTGGAAAGAGGGGAAGGTTGGGAGGAAGATGTGTTCGTCATACCGCGCTCGGTTCCACTTCAGGGCCCCAAAGCGATACCAAGGGCAGCCCCTGCCGTCCATCCGTCTCACCGGTTCCCGACGCATTCTGAAACAATTCACCTCTCAAGGACTTGCGATTACACGACAGGCAGGACATGAAAGTCCCTCACAGCCCTTTCATTTTCCGCAAGGACCCGCCTGATGTTCCTGGTGCGCCCCGCTGGTGCTCCGGCCCGGGAAACCGGTCCGGACGTCGATCTTTCCAAGGCAGTCTGGCTCGATCTCATCAATCCGACTTCCGACGAAATCGCACGCGCGGAAAAAATTCTCGGAACCCACATTCCGCGCCGTGACGAACTCGAGGAAATCGAAAGTTCGTCACGACATCACGAAGACAATGGCGTTCTCTATCTCTCAACGCCCCTCGTCAGACGTGAAGAAGACACGGCCATCTCCCTGCCCATCGGCTTTGTCCTGACAGACCGGCGCCTCGTCACCGTTCGTTATGCCGACTATTACGGCTTTGACATGGTCGGCCGCCGTCAGGCGGAACGTGATGCCACGAAAGGAGAGCCCAGCGCCAACGAACTCCTCGTCGAAATCATCGAGGAAATCATCAATCGTCTGGCGGATATTCTCGAGGGACTGGGAAGGACACTGGATGCCATCTCGAAACAGGTTTTCAGGGCGAACCGCAGACGCAACCCGGCCCGCACAGGCGAGATGCTTCGCGAGACCCTCCGTCGCCTCGGTCATGCAGGCGATCTCGCTTCCATGACCCGGGACAGCCTGCTCGGCCTCGACCGTATCCTGATCTATATCGGCGACAGAACCGAAAAGGATCCCCAGGCCCTGAGAACCCGCATCAAGGTCGCAGGACGCGACATCGCCTCTCTCAACGACTTTGATGCCCAGACCGTCAACAAGGTCCAGTTCCTGCTCGATGCCACACTTGGTTTCATCAGCATCGAACAGAATGACGGCATGAAAGTCCTGACCGTAGTCAGTGCCATCGGCATCCTGCCCACCCTAATCGCAGGGATTTACGGCATGAATTTCCATGACATTCCCGAACTGGCGTGGAAATACGGCTACCCCTACAGCCTGGCTATGATGGCACTGTCTGTCGTCCTGCCGCTGTTCTGGTTCTGGCGACGCGGCTGGTTCGGCGCCCGTTAGGGAGCTTCCTCAACCCGAAGGCCCGGCCCTATCCCACGCTCTGGCAAGACCGACCGTTGATACGCCATCGGAAACTGCCGAAGCTGCTTCTCCCACAGGCCCGGGTCACCATTACCGTTCTTCGGCAGAACGACACTATCCACCCCACACCGACGCAGAAACGCCGCCTGATCCGGCAGAATATGCCCTTCCGCACGGATTTCGCCAGAAAACCGCAGATATTCCCGCAACTCGCGGGCCTGCGTGAATCCACGCCCATCCCTGAAAATGGGAAACCGCAGCACCACGAGATCCAGCCGATTCAGATAAGGCCGCAAAAGCGCGGGATCATCCGCACTCTCTAACAGGACAGCCCGCACATCATCCCGATCCGCCAGTTCCGCAACCGTCACCAGCACATTATGAACCTGCGCCGTCCGCTCACCAAGTTCAAACAGCTTCATACGCCGCCTCCCTGAAAGGCTCGTGCCCCAGACGTGTCAGAGTATCAAGAAACGTCTCCCCGCTCTCACGACGCCCAAGATAGCAGTCTACAACGCGTGCGATGGCGTCCACAGTCTCGTCCTCCGGCAGCGCCGCCCCGAGAATCGTCCCGATCGCCGCACCATTCTCGGCCCGACCACCAACCGTCAGCTGGAAGAATTCTTCTCCACGCTTGTCCACGCCCAGAAGTCCGATATGCCCAGCGTGATGATGTCCACAGGCATTGATGCAGCCCGAAATATTGATCCGCAACGCCCCGATTTCCGCCTGAAGCGCCGTATCCGCAAAACGCGCACCCAACTTCTGCGCAATCGGAATGGAGCGCGCATTCGCCAGCGCACAGTAATCCAGTCCCGGGCACGCCACGATATCGCCAATCAGCCCGATATTCGCTTCCGCAAGCCCGACTTCCGACAATCCAAGCCACAAATCCCGTAACCGGTCTTTACGGACATGCCCCAGAACCACGTTTTGCAAATGCGTGATCCGGATTTCGCCAAACGAATACGCATCCGCCAGATCTGCCAGACGCTCGATCTGCGCCGACGTCGCATCCCCCGGGATCCCTCCGGCAGGCTTCAGCGAAATGGTCGCAATAATATGCCCCGGATCGCGATGAACGTGCGTATTGCTCCGCACCCAGCGATCAAACAGCGGATCATCCCTCCGCTGCTGCGTCAGCACGGCATCCGCATCGTCCGGTGCCTCAAGCAATGGCACAGCAAAACGCGCCCGGATCGCCTCAACCGCTTCGGGCGTCAGCCGATACTGCTCGAGATCCATCTGACCCAGTTCGGCTTCCACAGCCTCCCGATAGGCCTCAACCCCGATCGCCTGAACGAGGATCTTGATCCGCGCTTTGTAGATATTGTCCCGCCGTCCATGCGCATTATAAACGCGCAGGATTGCCTCAAGCGTCGCCAGAAGATGCTCTTCCCGCACGCTGTCAAACAGCTCTTCGCCGATAACCGGCGTCCGCCCTAGTCCCCCGCCCACGAAAATCCGGAACACCGGAGCCCCATCCTCACCCGGACGGGCCAGAATCCCGATATCATGAAAGCGTGCAGCCACCCGGTCATTCGGACTGCCCGAAATCGCAATCTTGAACTTGCGCGGCAGGAACGTGAACTCGGGATGCAGCGTGGACCACTGCCGCAGGATTTCCGCATGAACCCGGGGATCCACCAGCTCATCAGCCGCCGCCCCCGCATACTCATCCGCCGTCACATTGCGGATGCAATTCCCGCTGGTCTGGATGGCATGCATGTCAACTTCAGCCAGTTCACGCAGAATATCCGGCGTATCTTCCAGCCGGATCCAGTTGAACTGGATGTTCTGCCGTGTCGTGAAATGACCATAATCGCGGTCATAGCGTCGGGCAATCTGGCCCAGTTTTCGTAACTGCCGACTGTCCAGAATTCCATAAGGAATGGCCACCCGCAGCATATATGCGTGAAGCTGGAGATACAGCCCGTTCATCAGCCGCAATGGCTTGAATTCGTCCTCGCTCAGCGTCCCGTCCAGACGACGCTTCACCTGCCCCTCAAACTCGGCAATCCGCGCCTGAAGAAAATCCCGGTCAATCCGGTCATACTGATAATGGCCGACAGGAACGCTCACTGTGCGGTCTCCACTGCAAATTCCGGATGTACGGTCGGGCCATGAGCCCGGATCTTCTCACGGACTGTGACAGGCTCCGGAGGAACGGAATCCTGCACCGCCGTGTCATAGACACCCACGACCCCGTCATGCTGGGCCTGCTCCGTCGCATGTGCAAGCTGAACCTGTGCCTCTTCAGCATCCAGAAGCAAGGCATGACCGATATGAGGAACCCACGTTCCCTCCGCGCTCCACCAGACGGTTCGCCCATCAAGAAGGCGGTTCGCCGTCAGAACCAGCTTCTGGCCCGCCTCAAGTCGAACAGGACGTTTCATCAGCACTCACCTTCCTGATGAAGTCCGGTTCTACCCGTGGACGGACCCATCATGAATGCGTCCCGCTCTCCGGTCCGAACAGACAGCCGAAAAGACGTTCAGGGACAGACCACGAAAAAGCATCCCGCCATAGCCAATCAATCATTGATCGGACATGGTGCGATGCTCCAGTCTGTTAAACTTATTTCGTGATTTTTGTAAAATACTTTCTCGTAAAGTTATATGGAAAACGAAATGGGGGCTCGGCTCGGTCGCTGCATACCTGCTTCTTCCGCGTTCTGGAGTAGGTGTTCCAGCGTGACAGATGCCATTTTTTCCGAGACATCATGATCCACAGACCGCCAGAACGGTTCAAGGACCTTGGTCCGCAAAAGATTTACACCATCATCAGACAGCTCGGGATCTTCCGTAACCGTCCGCACGATCTCATTCAGCGTGATAGTCCGTGGCGGCCTACCAAGACGGTATCCCCCTTTTGGACCACGAACACTTGAGAGCACTCCGGCACGGGACAGAGCCTGCAGCACAGGCTCGATCCCACGGCGAAGCATGTCACCCCGCCGGGCAATATCAGCACCGCTGACAACCCCAGACCGGCCCGCGTGGAATGCAACATCCAGCATAATGGATATCGCGGTCAAAGCTCTATCACGACGGAGATACATGAGACTTCCGATTTTCTGCGACAGACAACATCATCTTAACATAATCCGATTTCAGTTCGTCTATCTTGTGTTTTGTGCTGAAGTGTCAATCGCCTTTTCGGAACTCTCCGCTTTTCCAACATAATTCCGATAGAAGCGGTGCCCCAGGGACGTCAGCACCTCATATCCAATTGTCCCTGCCGCGACAGCGACGTCATCCACACTGCGCCGTGAACCGATGAGATCAACCATCATGTCCGCATCGAGCCTGCCCTCCGGAACATCCGAAATATCCACGATGAGAGAGTCCATCGAGACACGCCCAATCAGCGGCAGACGGAACTCCTCGAACCAAGCGCAACCCTGCCCCGCGCCATGCCGTGAGAAACCATCTGCATACCCTGCCGCAACAACTGCGATACGGCGCGGCTCAGCCGCCCGATAAATCATTCCATAACCCACGCCATCGCCGGGCAGGAGATCACGAACCTGAAGGACATGCGCCTGAAGCCGGACGACGGCGGACAGTGGATTGGGGCCAACATGGTTAGGAGCAATCCCATACAGTGCAGCCCCGGGACGCACCATGTCCAGATGGTAGTCCGATCCCAGAAATATTCCTGAGGACGCAGCCAGACTCATGGGCGCAGACGGTAACTGCGCGCACATCTCCAGCATTCGTGCCCTCTGAAGCGGGTTTGCAGAATGGTCCGGCATGTCCGCACAGGCAAGATGGCTCATGACCAGGCCGATTTTCAGCCCCGCCATAAGATCTGAGTTCTCCCGCAGGCGTTCGATATCCGCCACCGACAGACCAAATCGAGACATTCCACTGTCAACCTGAAAAACCGCTTCAAGAGGCACGTCGACACGATGCGCTTCATCACGCCAGATCGCAATCTGCTCGAGACTGTTCAGAACAGGACGCAGACCATAACGCAGACAGTCATTCGCCACCCCGGGGCGAGGACCATGCAGCACCGTAATCCGGGCATTCTCCGAAACAACGGAGCGGAGTCGTATTCCTTCATCAACATGCGCAACGAAAAAATCCTGTGCCCCAGCGGCTTCGAGAACAGGAGCAACCTGTTCCACTCCCAGACCGTAAGCGTCAGCCTTGACGACCGCAGCGCATGATGCGCGCCCTACCCTTTCCCGAAGGAAGCGGTAATTCGAGGCAATCGCATCCAGATCCACCGTCAGGCAGGCACCAGCGCGATAGGAAGGCCAGGAAGACTCAGAACATGCACTCATCATGAGAGGTGATACTATCTCTTTCCTCATCAGAATATCCTGCCGGACAATCACATAATCTTTCAGCTAACGAAAAAACTATGATCAAAAATGCGAAAACAGAACGATAATTCAAACATGATCTTCGACCGCATTACAGAATCCATTCTTCGCATCCTTCAGCATGACGGCCGCCTAAGCAACGCCGAACTGGCACAACGTGTGGGCCTTTCGCCATCCGCCTGCCTTCGCCGCGTCCGACTACTCGAAGAGCAGGGAGTCATCCGTGGCTATCGCGCCATCATCGACGAACGCTCCGCACACAAACTGACGACCGTGATCGTCCAGATTACCCTCGAACGCCTGACCGACGAATCACTTCGCCGCTTCGAAGCCCGCATCCGGGAGTGCCCGGATATCCGCGAATGCTACCTCATGACTGGCGAAGCCGATTATCTTCTGCACGTCGCCGCCCGCGACCTGGCGGATTACGAACGCATTCACAAAGAAGAACTCTCGCGCCTGCCCGGCGTCGTCCGCATCCAGAGCAATTTCGCGATCCGCCCTGTCGTCCAACGCTGGACAGGGCAGGAATTGTCCTGAGCCGCTTCAAACAAAAAAAATGAGTTTGCGAACTATTTGCAATTGAACTAGGCTTGGGCCATCGGTTTCCGTGAACGAAAGCCCGCCCATCCATGATCGTATGCTCGTGTAACGCGCTGTCCCATCAGGATATCGAAATTGCCATCCACAACGGCGCGTCCCGGCCGGCCGAAATCTATTCAGCACGAAAATGCAAGGCAAAGTGCGGGAACTGCGTGCCAGGTATTGTCTGCCTGCTGCGCTCGGCACTACAGAAAGCCCAGGCCGAACAGACGCAGCTCAATGTCGTATAAGAGACAGCCCGGACAACTCCGGGCTGTCTGAAGCTCGATCCCTTATTCCTGCTCAGGCGCAGCAGCAGAGTTCTTCTGGATATAACGCTCGATTCCCACCTGCTTGATGAGGTCGAATTGACGGTCCAGGAAATCCTCGTGCTCTTCCTCGTTAACGAGGATTTTCAACAGAAGATCACGGGAAACATAGTCCCGGACGCTTTCGCAATAGGCAATTCCGTCCCGCAAATCCTGAATGGCCTTTTCCTCAAGCTTCAGATCACATTCCAGAATTTCCTGAACGCTCTGCCCGATCAGGATCGGATTCAGACGCTGGACGTTGGGCAGTCCCCCAAGAAACAGAATGCGCTCGATCAGCCAATCCGCATGGCGCATCTCTTCGATGGACTCGTCATATTCCTTTTTCCCCAGATGGGTAACACCCCAGTGGCGCAGGGTTCGGGCATGAAGGAAATACTGGTTGATTGCCGTCAGTTCGTTGGTCAACTGCGTGTTGAGGTGTTCAATCACCACCGGATCTTTGATAGCCATGTTTCAAACTCCTTAAAAAAACAAGAATATCGAAGCCGGCGGCAAAAGAAAATCATATCTCCCTGCGACAGGATGTCCCCTGCTGTTGCCATTGACAGAGAAGACATCCCGCAACCGGATACAGTCAGTCAGGATCGACCCCGTTTCAGTGAGAGAGATCCGGAATCAGGACCAGCAAATCTTCCACAGCCGGCACAATGCTGGCCACAGGCGTCCGCTCGTTCAGGCCATGCATGAATGAATCCGAATTCTTAATGAAGATCGGGCTGATTCCATAACTCGGCACGCCGTGTGAGCGGAACCACATACTGTCGCTCGCGCCCGAAGACAGAGCGGGGAATACGGCAACCCCCGGATAGGCAACCTGCATGCCATGTTCGATGGCCTTGACGACATCAGGACGCATCGGGGATGCGGCCGTCTGAACGGAGCCCTCCGTCGCATCCTCGATTTTCATAGACGGATCCCGGGCTGCCTGCCGCAGCTCTTCCATAATGGCTGTTCGTGGGTGCCCTGGGAAAATCCGGCAATTGATATTGGCCGTCACTTTCTGAGGCAAGGCATTCAGCGCATGGCCACCTTCGATCATGGTCACAACGCAGGTCGTGCCAATGCGGCCGATATAGGACGGATCCGCCGAGAGAACACGAATGGCCTTCTCGTCTCCCGGATTGCGCGCGAAAGCCTTCATCGCAGCCGCCATCTCAGGTTTCTGCCAGCGTGCGGCATTCTGGAAGTAGCTACGGCTCAGCTCATTAACTTCAGGCTTGAAGCGATACTGCTGAATCCGCAGAAGATCTGCCGCAAGCTCGTCAATCGCGTTCACCGGACGCGGTTCAGAGGAGTGTCCGCCCGGATTGGTCACGGTCAGGCGGAAGTCCGCATAATTCTTCTCCGCCCCTTCCCAAGTGAAATAGTCCGGCTTTCCCGTCTTCTCATCGAGGGTCCCGTTCGCACCATCCATATTCAGCACAAGCTCGGCATTGGAGAGCTTGTCCGCAATGATGGCTCCCGTCGCCATCGTCGTTTCCTCGTCACCTGAAAACTCGAGAATGATATCCCGGCGCGGATGGTATCCTTCCCGTCGCAGTTCCAGCAGCGCAGCAATGGCCAGAGTGTCATCCAGCTTCATGTCCGTCGATCCGCGGCCCAGAAGATAGCCGTTTTCAATCTGCGGCTTGAAGGGATCATGCGTCCAGTCCGAGGCCTTGGCCTCCACTACATCCATATGTCCCGAAATCACCAAAGGCTTGAGGGAGGGATCCTGTCCGGGCCATCGCGCGATCAGATAGGCCGTATCCTTGTAAGGCGTGATCGTGATGTCAGACGGCGCAAACCCACCTTTGACCAGAGCATCGCGAAACAGCGCGGCCACTTCAGGTGTCTTGTTCCCTGCCCCTTCCACAGAACGTAGGGCAATCGCTTTTTCGGCCAGATCCAGTGCCTGATCAGCGGCAACGTGATGATCTGCCGAAGCAGCAAATGCCGGGCCCGCCATCAGCTCACCAGCCAGAATCAGAAGACCGCCTTGCAGCAGTCTCCCACCCATAGTTTTCCCGGAAAGCCGAGCCCGCTTGATGACGTTCATGCCTTATTCCTTCTGATTATCTGAAAACCCAGAACCATGATCTACCGCTCTGCCATCACGAGCAGCCGTCACATCAATCTCGACCAGCCAGTGCGGATTACCAAGATGAGGAACCTCGATGACAGTCCGGGCAGGAAATCCACTCCTGAACCTGTCCCGATAGGCCTGCATCATCCCATCAAAATCCATGTGCCCCAGCCTCGGGTCCGCCACCAGATAGACATGCATCTGCACAATATCCCGAAGCGTCATTCCAAAATGACCAAGTGCCGCGGCAATCTGATCCAGAGCACTCCGTGTCTGGACTGCGGTCGTCGCCCCCGAACCGATGTCGGATGCCGGACCAAGACCCGAGACATAAACAGTCTCCGAACCCGCCGGCACCCGAACAGCAGTCGAGATTGGAAAATCATCTTTCGGATCGGAATAGCGCTGTACGCTTTGCGCCGCGGCTCCGCCCAATCCCGCGGATACACTAGCCGTCAGACACAAAACCGTACCAAACCGACGAAACATGCTTTCCGCTTCCTCGCTGTGTTCTCAGAATTCTGCCTTGAGGGTTCCGTAATACTGGCGCGGCGCACCAACAAGGAATGACTGATAGTCACCGGACATCGGGATACCCGTCTCACCCATCGTCGAAATATATTTCGTGTTCGTCAGGTTATAGACATTGAATTCGAAGGTCAGGTTTTTCACGAAATTCAGGTTCTTCGAGTACTTTCCGAGATTCCCAAAACGATACCGCGCACCAAGCGTCTCGATCCAGTAAGACGGGATTTTCATGTCTCCGGTGTAGCTGTAGTTGCGCGTCCCGAGGAACTGGGTATCGAGATGCGCCGAAAAATCGTGCCACTCATACGCAAGGCTGGCCTTGTACATGAAACGCGGATAGGCAACGATCTGCTGACCCTTGATATGATAGGTCGTTCCAGCTTCGGTGACGTTATTGTCATAGGTCGCATGATTATAACTGATGCTGTTATACAGCGAGAGACCCTTAACCGGCATCAAGGTCAGACCACCATCCACACCATTCATGGTCACACCTCCGACATTCGCCACAGTCGAAACCGGATTAACGATGGATCCCGACGTCACCTGCTGCAACCGGTTATGAAAATTGGTACGGTAAGCATGCACTGACGCAAGCGCATATTTATGCGTAAAGCGATAACCGACCGCAAAATTCCAGTCTGTCTCCGGCTTCAGACCACCGTTCTGCAGAAGCTGGTTATAAGCGGACTGCGATACCGAGAACGGAGAAGCTCCTTCCTTGAAGGCTTGCACCGGGTACGACTTCACATTCTCCGCAATATCGAAATAAAGCTCATGATGCTTCAGGAAATGCCAGTCACCGCTGAAATGCGGCAGAAAAGCCCTGGCTGTCGTAATACTGCCACCAGCGATCTGACCGACACCAGTATAGCTTTCATCATTAGCATACTGACCGCCACGCACCGTCTGCAAAAGCGACTTGAAACCAAAGTGCAGCGAAAGATTAGGAAGGACATGATAGGTATCCTGCACAAAAGCCGTAAAACTATTGGAATTTAGGTTCTGTCCCCACAGCGTTGCAAACGGGTCCGGAAGCTCTCCAACGGAATTAACAGGTTTAGCGCGCCCAGCCTCGACATCCGACAACAGCGGCTCTTCGTAAGCAAAACGTCCTACATTCGTATGGAAGTTCTCGTACCAGACACCGCCACTGATATCATTATGTGCAATTTCATAATGCAGGGCAGATGTGAAACCAAAACGCTGAGAATGCGTCACGGTCGCCTGATCGATCAGAGGCGCACCATTAGGAGACGACACATACGGGTTCGCCCAAGTCCCCCGCAGATACTGGCCATGTCCATAAACCACACTTTCCCAGCGCAAACGATCCGTCAGGGCCAGATTAGCCTTCAGGCCACCCAGATAGTCCCGCTCAACCAACGCACCATCATAATACGACGCATCCCAAGGATCAGACATTTTGGAGTAACCCGCTGGCAGCGCGCCACCCGGCAGTCCATTCGCCGAAAGCGCGGACAGATAACCCTTCCGATAAGCGTTGGGTGTCCCGTAGAAATTATCGATACCGTATCCGCCATTTTTCAACATGTCGAACGACATATCCTGATACAGATAACTCTGCGTCAGATTATAATCAAAAAAAGACGAGATGCTGCTGCGCTCACCGATCGGCTGGACAAATTTTGCGTTGACCTGCTGACCAAACTGGCCGCCGCCGCCTTTCCACTTGTCCTGCGAATTACGCATGTAAGACACATAGAACCGTGTCCCACTCTTGTTCAGATCACCACTATCCATCCGCAGGAATGTATGAAATCCGCTGTTTGACCCGAATGTCTGCGATGCAAGGCCACCTGCCTTATGTTTCGGATCGGAGGAAACATATTCGACCGCACCACCGAGATTGCTCGTACTGGCGACCGATTCTGCTCCTGCTCCCATGGAAACATCCATGCGCCCGACATTCTCGGCAGAAATGGCGTTCACGGAATTCAGACCATTAAAAGTATGGAATTCCTGATCACCCAGCGGAATACCATCCAGCGTCATGCCAATCTGGTTTTGCAGGAACCCGTGCATATAGAACTGGGTGGACCAGGTATCCATGCCCTGTGGATCATCGGACTGGAACATCACGCCCGGCTGACGCGCCAGAACCTTGAGCGGATTGGTGCCCGGCACCGCATCCGCAAGCGTTTCAGAAGAGACGGTTGTGACAGCACCGCGGGGAACGTGGCGGGCCGTCACATGCATGTTCTCGCTTTCAAGCGCCTCTCTCGCCGTCACCCGCCGGGACCGGACAGCCTTACTGCGGGAAGATGTCGGCACAGAGACTGCCGAAGATGTTTTATGGGCCGCATGATGGACGACAGAATGAGAGCCAGGAACGGCTGCACGTGCCGAAAAACATGAAAACGCGGTTGTTGCGAGAATCCAGACAAGAAAAGATGACGTCCCCCTCCCAGCCAAGACAAAGCGTTCTCCACCCGAAAAGGCAGAACAACAGGCTGGCTGGTCCGATGATGGAACGTTATTTTTCGACATCTTATTCCAGTACTTTCCCAAAGCAGTCGTTAAAAAGGCGCCATCAGTCGCTGACAGGCTACAGAGGAAACTGAGAGGCATATCGCCTTAGCTGGAAAAACCATGTCATTCCGGAAAATGGTTGTCTATGTCTATTCTGATACCGAACCGGTTTTTTGGTGCTCGCATCTCACCTCCCACTCACAACCAAAATCCAGATCTCAATATTTTCCGTTTTATTTCATATGTTTAATAGAATTTTTTTTTGCGTTGACCCCTGCAAGAAAACGTCTTTTTAAAAAGCTATACAAAAGATCCGGAAAAACGAACCAGCACTCTGTCGTATTCTGTCTATATACGATATTCCATACTTGTCTTTACATGACAGCTTTCTTTCATCTGCTGGGTTGCCCCCCCTCCCTGCCGGAGCCATTCCATGACCGCCGTTTTCGATTGCCGGACATCACCTCTTGCCCTGGCTCGTACTGAAATCCGTCAGTTGCCCGTCTATAATGCCGGACTATCGGAAGATGCGGTGCGCGATAAATATGGCGTTCAACACATCACCAAGCTCGGGAGCAATGAAAACCCCTACGGCCCTTCCCCGGCTGCCCTGAGCCACTGGAACGATATCTCATTCAGTCTTTTCCGATATCCCGACGCGTCAGCCGAAGCGTTGCGGGAAGAGCTGTCGCGTCAGAGCGGAATCGATACAGATCGCATCCTTGTCGGAAATGGCTCTGAACAGATCATCCGCATGATCTGTGAGGCTTTCCTGTCTCCAGATGATCGACTCGTCACCGTCCTCCCCTCTTTTGGCCTGCACCTGATCTGGCCAGAGATGATGGGAGCGCGAGCGGACGCAATCCCGATGACAGCCGACGCACGTTTCGACATGCCCGCTCTTCTTGCAGCCGTAAAATCCGGCCCTCTCAAGGTTCTGATGTTTTCAAACCCGTCCAATCCGGTTGGCTGCATCATGACGGATAGCGCCATGAGAGATCTGATCGATGCCTGTCCGACAGACACATTGATCGTGATCGACGAAGCTTACTGGGAATACGCCCAAAGCAGTCCAGAATACGCAGACAGTCTCACGATTCTCAAAAAACAACCCAGACCGTGGATGGTTCTGAGAACTTTCTCGAAAGCCTACGGGCTGGCAGCCCTGCGCGTCGGATACGCCCTGACATCCGGAGCCGATCTCACATCTGTCATGACGCGCGTCCGCGACCCGTTCAACAGCAACAGCGCCGCTCTTGAAATGGCCCGGTTGAGCCTGCTTGACCAGGACCATATGCGCACAAGCGTGGAGGCAACACTATCGGAAGGACGCACTCTGAAGACTGCCCTGGAAAACCGGGACTATTTCGTCGCACCATCCTTCGCCAACTTCCTCTTTTTCGATGCCCGTGAACCTGCGGCAGCCTTGGCTGAACGCCTTCTGGAGCATGGCGTCATCGTCAAACCCTGGAAAGAAAATGGTTATGAAAGCTGGATACGGGTCAGCGTCGCGCGTCCGGAAGACAGCCGCATTTTCCTTCGGGCACTCGATGACGTCCGTCAGCCCTGACCTCTTGTGACCCTCCGTCACATCCGCCTCGCCGATCTCCCCGACATCCTCTGGAAAAACGGAGCGGGGACCACCCGGCTGCTGAACGAACAGCCGGAGTGGCGCCTGAGCGTCGCTTTCATCACCGGCCCTGCGCCATTTTCAGTTTTCCCGGGCATCCTTCGCCAGACCGGTCTGCTCAAAGGTCAGGGAGTCCAGATCATTCCTGCTCCGAACAGCCCTGCCCTGCGCCTTGAAAGGCTAGGAAGCATCCTCACATACAGCGGCGACTTACCCATGACCGGCATACCTCTGGCAGGGCCGGTCGAAGTCCTGAACCTGATGCGTCCCCAGGAAGCAGCCGGCCCAACCCTGATTTCCATAACGTCCGAACAGCCGCTCCCGAATTCCCTCCTGGCCTTCGTTGTCGTCCAGAACCGCTGGACCGTGGCATCAGATCACCAGCACTACCAACTTGCTCCGGGCGACATCCTTCTTGGAGATCGCCCTTTTGCACTGACCATTCTGAAAACGGAATCGACGTTGCGCCCTATTGCTTACGGCATCATGTAAGTCTCTGACGCCCTGATCAGGAACCGCGCGTCAACATGGGCAAATCGAGCCCTTTCTCCCGCGCGCAGTCTCTTGCGATATCGTAACCGGCATCCGCATGTCGCATAACGCCCGTCGCAGGATCATTCCACAATACCCGCTCCAAACGCCGTGCCGCATCCGGTGTACCGTCCGCCACAATCACCATGCCCGAATGCTGCGAAAAGCCCATTCCAACACCTCCACCATGATGCAGCGACACCCAGGTCGCACCTGACGCCGTATTCAGCAGCGCATTTAGCAGCGGCCAGTCCGATACGGCATCCGAGCCATCACACATGCTTTCGGTCTCCCGGTTGGGACTGGCGACCGATCCGCTATCCAGATGGTCGCGTCCAATTACGATCGGCCCCTTGAGTTCCCCGCTCGCAACCATATCGTTGAACGCAAGCCCGAGACGATGGCGGTCTCCCAGACCCACCCAGCAGATCCGCGAAGGCAGTCCCTGGAAATGGATCTTCTCCCGCGCCATATCGAGCCAGTTATGAAGATGTCTGTCGTCCGGCAGCAGTTCCTTGACCTTCTGGTCGGTCTTGAAAATATCCTCCGGATCGCCGGACAGCGCAGCCCAGCGGAACGGACCGATCCCCCGGCAGAACAGCGGCCGGATATAGGCCGGCACAAATCCTGGAAAGGCAAAAGCGTCTTCAAGCCCTTCCTCGAAGGCCATCTGCCGGATATTGTTGCCATAATCGAACGTCGGCACACCCATGCGATGGAACGCCACCATGGCCTCAACCTGAAGCCGCATGGATTCACGCGCTGCCTTCTCGACCGCCGCAG
Organism: Gluconobacter kanchanaburiensis NBRC 103587; assembly: GCF_007988905.1. Lineage (GTDB taxonomy): Bacteria > Pseudomonadota > Alphaproteobacteria > Acetobacterales > Acetobacteraceae > Gluconobacter > Gluconobacter kanchanaburiensis. The sequence goes on along the minus strand of NZ_BJVA01000007.1, from coordinate 17,140 downwards.
GGTTGGTAATCCGCATCTTCTCGGCCTGCTCCAGCGACCACCCGGCGGGCAGATAGCCGTTCAGCGGATCATGCGCAGACGTCTGATCCGTCACACCATCCGGGCGAATACCACGCCGTACCAGTTCCGGAAAAACTTCGGCGGCATTGCCCAGCAAACCTACCGAAACAGCTTCGCCTTTGGCGCAGGCGTCATGAATAATAGCCAGAGCCTCATCAAGGGTTTCGACCTGACGATCCAGATATCCCGTCTCCAGGCGCTTCCGGATACGGGATGGCTCACATTCGACAGCCAGCATGGACGCACCGGCCATAACGGCTGCCAGAGGCTGCGCACCGCTCATGCCCCCCAGACCACCCGTCAGGATCCAGCGCCCCCTGAGGCTGCCACCATAAGACTGGCGCCCCATTTCCACGAAAGTCTCGTAGGTGCCCTGCACAATGCCCTGGGACCCGATATAGATCCACGATCCCGCCGTCATCTGACCGTACATCATGAGCCCCGCACGATCGAGCTCGTTGAACGTCTTCCAGGTCGCCCAGTGAGGCACGAGATTGGAATTCGCAATCAGCACCCGCGGCGCATCGGCATGCGTCCGGAAAACGCCAACCGGCTTTCCGGACTGCACGAGAAGCGTCTGATCCCCCTCGAGATCCCGCAACACCTCGACGATCCTGTCGTAACACTCCCAGTTCCGGGCAGCACGACCAATACCACCATAGACAACCAGCTCGGACGGCTTTTCCGCAACGTCAGGATCGAGATTGTTCATCAGCATCCTGAGCGCAGCCTCCGTCTGCCAGCTTTTTGCCGAAAGTCCGGGTCCGGTCGGAGCGCGGATGACACGATCATTCGACAGGCGGCTGCCGGAATCACTCATGGAAATCTCCTGTATGAACTTGTATATACCATTATTCAGATCACATAGCACTCCTGTCAATCCATTTATGAAATGATATCAGCCTTTTTCATCTGCCTTATTCCGGGCGCCAGCAGAGCGCCGTCTCAAGCAGCGCATTGATCATCCGCGACAGCCGCACGGCCTTTTCCAGATCGATCGGCCACGGTCCGTCCTCGCTCTTCAGATAGGTGGACTGTGCAATCTCAAGCTGGACGGCATGAATGCCGCGCGCGGGCTGCCCGTAATGTCGTGTCGTATAGCCCCCCTTGAACCTGCCGTTGACGACATGACTGTAAAACGGGCTTTCTGCCATACGCAGCCCCAGACGAGCCTCCAGATCCACATTGCAGGACTGTCCGCTGTTGGTCCCGATATTCAGATCGGGAAGCGTCCCTTCGAACAGGCGAGGAATATCCGATTTAATGGAATGGCCGTCCCACAGAACCGCCCATCCCCATTTCTGGCGAAGGCGCTCAAGCTCTTCGGTAACAGCCGCATGATAGGGACGCCAGTAAGCCTCCCGACGTTCGGCAATCTCACAGTCATCAGGCTCCTGTCCCGCACGGTAAATGGGCAGGCCATCGAACGTCAGCGAAGGCACAAGCCCCGTACTCGGTCGCCCCGGATAGAGGGCTGCGTCGTCGGCCCCACGGTTCAGATCCACCACATAACGGGAATGACTGGCTTTCAGAACGCCGATACCGCTCGACAGTGCCCCAGCATAAAGATGCTCCATATACCAGTCCGTGTCAGGAAGCTGCCGCCCCCGGGCGGTCATCCGGCGTTCCATACCGGGCGCCAGATGACATCCGGAATGAGGCAGCGTCACAAGCACGGGCATGGTGCCACGAACGAGGGAAAAGACATCCGTCATGGTCAGGATTTCCTTTTGAACTCAGAGATCGAGAAGTGTTCGTACCGTGCGCCGGAAAGCCGTCGTAATGGCATCATGATCCACATGCCGCCCATCACGCACACGCCACTGACCGCCACATAGGACATCTTTCACGGGCGGCTGGCGCGATCCGAAAATAGCAGCGTCCAGGATGGCATCGCTCTGGAGAGAAGGAAGCGGCAGCAGGTCTTCATCCAGCACACACAGATCAGCACGTGCGCCCGCTACCAGCCCCCAGGAGTCCAGCCCGCAGGCCTGCCGCCCACCCTCCAGCGCCTGGCGGTACAGCCATCCCCCTGTAGACCCCAGAACATCCACAGGCAGGGACGCACACCGTGTCTGCGTAACCAGTCTCTGCCCATATTCCAGAAGGCGCAGCTCTTCCCATGGGCTGATCAGCACATTGCTGTCACTTCCAATCCCGAAACGCCCTGCTTCATTCACATAAGAAACAAGGGGGAACAGGCCGTCTCCCAGATTACCCTCCGTGATCGGACATAGCCCCGCCACAGCTCCCGAACGGGCCAGACCCGTAATTTCAGACGCAGAGAGATGTGTCGCATGCACCAGGCACCACCGCCCGTCGACATCCGCATGGGACAACAGATAATCCACAGGACGCGCGCCGGTAGCCGACATGCAGTCCTCCACTTCCTTCTGCTGTTCCGCCACATGAATATGAACAGGCCCCGTCTGAACCGCCAGAAGATCCGACGCCGACGCCAGATCCACAGCCCGCAAAGAATGCAGCCCCAATCCCACAGACAGATGCAGCATCCCCATCCATGCGGAGCGGGTCTGATCGATGATCTTCGCAATCAGGTCGGGCGTCGTCGCAAACCGTTCCTGCGCATCCTGCAACGGACTGCCGTCAAACCCTCCCCGCTCATACAGCGTCGGCAGAACTGTCAGCCCGATTCCAGTCATCTGGGCCGCGTCTCCCAGCCGCAGACACATCTCCGCCATCCGGGCGTAAGATGTGCCCCCCGAAGCATGATGAAGGTAATGGAACTCCGCAACCTGCGTATATCCGGCCGAAAGCATTTCCATATATAAATAGCTGGCGATATCCTGCATCTGCTCAGGCGAAATCCGGTGCGCAAGCCGATACATCAGCCGCCGCCACGTCCAGAACGTGTCCGCCGGATTCTGTCGACTTTCCGTCAGCCCGGCCATTCCTCGCTGAAACGCATGAGAATGAAGACTCAACTGAGGCGGAACAATCATCGCCTCCCGTCTCACTCCGACGGGCGCCACGCTATCCGGGACAACCGCTTCAAACCGCCCCGCAGAGGAAATGGTTATCCGCACATTTCTGCACCATCCTCCGGGCAAAAGAGCCTGATCGGCAAACAGTTCCATAACCTCTCAACCTTCCCTCCACCCTTAAGCGGAAAGCCTTGGATTTGCGCGTTGATTACATCATGATAATGGATTTATATCACTTGTATATACTTTTAAGATCCTTTTGAGCGCGTAAGGAAGACAAGAATGTGGGACACACTCTGGACAGACATTCATGTCGCGACCGCCGATCCAGCCCGCATATCAACACTGGACGGTTATGGCTGCATCCGCGATGCGGCACTCGGCATCAAAAACGGCCGCATCAGCTGGATCGGCACCGCTACGGATCTTCCTGATACGCCCCAGAAACTTGCGCAGGATGTCCGTTCTGGACAGGGTTTCTGGATGACACCAGGACTTGTCGACGCGCATACGCACGTCATCTATGCCGGTGATCGAAGCTCCGAGTTTGCGGAACGCCTCAACGGCGCCACCTACGCAGAAATCGCCCAGAGGGGGGGGGGCATCCTCTCGACTGTTAATGCCACTCGCCGCGCGACGGAGGAGGAGTTGCTTGACGTCACTGCACGTCGCGTCCAGCGCATGATGTCCGAAGGCACCACCACGATCGAGATGAAATCCGGTTACGGCCTAACTCTCAAAGACGAACTCAAACAGCTCCGAGTTGCGCGCACCATCGGCAAAACCCTTCCCGTACGCGTCCATGCCACATTTCTCGGTGCCCATGCCCTGCCACCCGAATTCAGGGATCGGCAGGACGACTACGTTTCCCATCTCATCGCAGAAATCCTTCCTCTGGCTGCCGAAGAGAACCTGATCGACAGTCTGGACGGCTTCTGTGAAACCATCGCCTTCACCCCCAACCAGATTGAGCGCCTTTTCCGCGCCGCTGCAGATCTTGAAATTCCGGTTCGCCTTCACTCTGAACAACTTTCCAACAGTGGCGGAACAAAACTGGCCGCGCGTTATGGCGCGCTTTCCACCGACCATCTGGAATATGTCACCGAAGACGATGTGATGGAGCTTGCTCACTCCGGAACCGTTGCCATGCTGCTACCCGGCGCTTTCTATTTCATCCGTGAAACACACCTACCCCCCGTGAGCCTGTTCAGAAAACACCGTGTACCGATGGGACTCGCTACGGACTGCAATCCGGGCACCTCCCCCAGCGTCAGTCTGACAGGAATCATGAATATGGCCTGCACCCTGTTTCGGATGACCCCCGAAGAAGCCTTCGCAGCCGTAACCCGGATCGGAGCACAGGCTCTGGGCCTTCAGAACCTGACCGGCAGCCTGTCCCTCGGTAAAGCGGCAGACATGCTGCTGTGGGACATCGCCGGTCCCCATGAACTGTCATACTGGATCGGAGGTAGACGACCCGTCCACCGCATTTTTGACGGTAAACTTTCTAAGAGCCCTTTTGGAAATTCAGGGATAAGCGGTTCAACGTAGTATGAGGCTTCCCATGGCAATATGGATCATAGCCTGAGCCACATCGATGCGCTGCTCGTAATCCTTCACAAGTCGGCGCCATCGGATCATCCAGCCGAATGTCCGTTCAATGATCCAGTGTCGCGGCAGGATTTCAAACATTTTACGGTGTCTAAGCAGCAAATAACCTCGAGCGTGAAGTCGAAAAAATCTGCATATCCATCAACTGAAGGCGGTCATAAGCTCCATCCGCGAAGAGATGCTTCATCCACGGCCAGCGTTTGCGGATGGCTTCCAGAATCATCCGCCCTTCCGCGCTATCTGAAATATCGGCTGGCGTCAGCCTGACCAGAAGCAGTCGGCCATCTGTATCAGCCGCAATATGGCGCTTACGATCAACGATCATCTTGCCTGCGTCATAACCTCAGGTTTTGGCATGAAAAGCCTTGATCCTCGGGATGTCGATGACACCACCCGATGGGCTGGCTTCATGATCGAGCACCAGACAGACATTAAGGATCGTCCGTAACAGAAAACGGCGCATCAGCCTGCGGAACCAGCAGAAAATAGCCACGGACCAAAGTGAACAGACAGCATTTCCTAACCACAACCCGAGCTGACAAGATACCGCAACGCATTGATGATCTCGCGAAAATCAATCGCCCTTTTCCGGCCACGCCGGTTCGCAGGCGGCATCAGGGGCGATATGCGCTCCCATTCTTCATCGGCCAGATCAGACTGATAACGTTTCGTCCTGCGGGTGATGTCGGCCATACGGCCTCTCTGCTCTGGCGTCCACATCCAGAGCATGAATCACCGACCAGACTCCCTGAAAACACCTCACGCTCAATTTCCAAAAAGACTCTAACATGATATGAAGTGCCATATTCTTATCCATACAACCTCTTGTCCAAGCATTTTCGTCAGGATGTTTTCTGGATTGCCGCACCTTAGCTGAAGGACAGTCTGCGACATGAAAATGGGCGTTTCCAGAGATCGTTCTCCGGCCCGGTATGAGCAGGTCAAGCTCCATATTACTGGTCGGATCCAGAACGGAGACTGGAAAGAGGGGCAGAAACTTCCTTCCGAGAGCGAACTGGTCGATCTGCTTGGGGTCTCACGCATGACGGTTCATCGCGCCCTGCGCGAACTGATGACAGAAGGAATTGTAGTACGAGCGCAGGGAGTTGGCACGTTTGTCTCCCGCCCTGCCCCCAAAACCGATCTACTCGAACTGCACGACATCGCCGACGATATTCTCAATTCCGGTCATACCCACACCGCCCAGGTCATCACCTTGGACGCCATCAGGGCCGACATCGATCTCGCCTTTTCCTTCGACATGCGACCGGGCAGCAAACTCTTCCATTCCGTTATCGTACATTTCGAAGACGATATCCCGCTTCAGGTAGAAGAACGGTTTGTCTCGCCGGCTTTTGCTCCGGAATACCTGCAACAGGACTTTACGCTTACGCATCCCCATCGACACCTTTATCATATATCAGGCCCCGATGAGATCGAACATATTGTCTTCGCGGTTTCTCCTACGCCGGACCTCCAAACCCTTCTCGATATCGGCCCAAATGAACCTTGCCTTCAACTAGTCCGCCGAACATGGGTCAAAAACCGCGTCGTTATGAAAGGAATTTTCACTTACCCGGGCAACCGCTACAGTCTCGGCGGCCATAGAAAATCCGGTACTGATAGATTTTAGGCGGCCTAGGACCGGCAGACCACACGGTATCGCCGGGATGATATTTCCTCCACGGGCACCATCACGTTGCACCCGACCGCAACGAACGGATGGACGTGCCACACCGTACGGGCTCTCGGATCAAACGTGACAAAAGCCGTCGTCATCTGCTCAAGTTCGGGCGGGTTGAAACGCGGATCAATCCGCACCGTTCCGGTAAATCAAGCAAATGATCCTCGCCCGGAAGGCTGCGTTCCTATACGCTTGCTTTCCATAACCGCTACTTCTGAATAGCCTGTAAAACTGTTGAATAGGCCTTTCAATACTGCCTGTCTCACACGGGATCATGATGTCCTCGCCAATCGCATTGTTGCAAAGGCCAGCATGGCAGCCATCACGAGGGCAAGAGCACTCGCGGCAAACGTGGCCTGATATCCGATCCAATAGGAAACCACCACAGGTCGCACCCAATGTGATGGCAAGTTGCACCACCACTACCATCAGACCGCCGCCTGCTTCAACCTCTTGAGGCATGGTTTGGGCCAACCAGGTTACCATCCCACAGGTGCAGATGTCGCGAACAAACCCCAGACCGCAAGAATGACAGTGCAAACGGCTATCCAGTTTCCCAATACGATAAGTCTAAATTCCAGAACGGCCATCAGTGCTGGAATAGCAATCAAGGTCGGATAAAGGCTGGTTTTCAATACTGCACCAATAAAACCGGACACTGCCATCAACAGCAGAATCAGAGAAAGAACGTACACGTCAACATGATCCACCGCTTCAAGAAAAGGGCGTATATACGTGAACAGCGTAAACTGTCCCATAAAGAACAGGCTAGGCTCAGGACCCATTGATTTGATTGTGGAACTCTGATTCATGCTCTGTGAGGAGACTGAAGATGAGCGACTTGTTTTGGCTGACGGATAAACAGATGGAGCGACATGGGCATTTTCATGCGGATGATGGATGGCCTGTCTGCTGCGAAAGCCGAACCTCGGACAATCATGATTGATGCGACGTATCTCAAAGCGCACCGTACGGCTTCAAGCCTGCGGCTAAAAAAGGGGATCCAAGGCGTCTGATCGGGCGGACAAAAGGTGGCATGAATACGAAGCTACATGCGATCACGGATCAGAACGGACGACCGCTGAGCTTCTTCATGACGGCGGGACAGGTCCGTGATTACACCGGTGCCGCTGCTCTGCTGGACAGTCTTCCTGCAGCACTATGGATGCTGGCGCACTGGGGGTTATGATGCTGACTGGTTCTGGGATGCCTTAGAGGAAAAAGGCATCAGGCCCTACATTCCGGGGCGGAAAACCAGTCAAATACGACAAGCGAAAATACAAAAGACGCAACCGCATCGAAATCATGTTCGGCCGCCTCAAGGACTGGCGGCATGTCGCAACACGCTATGACAGATGCCCCACCGTCTTCTTCTCAACAATCTACCTCGCAGCAACCGTCATGTTCTGGCTATGAGTCCTGAGCCTAACGATCAAACACAATCATGATTTACACACATGATCGGTTATTCCTAATTGTTTCATAATTTCTGTTTTGTTGGACGGAAGAGAATTTCATTGATATCGACATTTTCGGGCTGGCTTATTGCGAAGGCCACACACCGCGCAAAAGAGTCAGCACCAATCGCAATGTCCGGCACGAAACTCTGAAGCTGTTGAGCGGTTGCTGCGTCATGAATGCCGTTAAGAAGTTCCGACTGGACCGCCCCCGGTGAAATTATGGTCGTACGCAGGTTGTAAGGTTTCACTTCCGCCCTCAGCCCTTCCGAAAGAGCACGCACAGCAAATTTTGTGGCGGAATACACAGCGCTGCTTTCAAAAACATGATGCCCAGCGACAGATGACACGTTGATGATATGGCCACTTTTCTGCGTTTTCATATGAGGCAGAGCCGCAGCTATGCCATATAAAACACCTTTGATGTTCACGTCGATCATTAGATCCCATTCATCAACCCGCAGATTTTCCAGCGGCGAAAGCGGCATGACACCCGCATTGTTCAACAGGACATCAACTCGACCATAAGTGCTGACTGCCGTTTCGATCAGGTTTTGAACCGAATTACGGTCCGTCACATCGGTTTCGACGGCAAGTGCTTTGCCACCTTTGGCCGTTATATCCTGCGCAAGATCCCTGATCCGCTCTTCCCGCCGCGCGCCCAGAACGACTGTCGCACCATGATCCGCAAGATGGCGTGCAGTTTCCGCCCCAAGACCGCTGCTAGCCCCCGTGATGACAACAATTTTGTTTGCAACAGTATTATTCATGATCATTCTCCGCGTTTTTAACGGTCAATTTTCTGAAATTTGAGAACAAAATTGTCCCCCTCGCCAATGGCGGCATATTTAGCGTGATCCTTTTCCTTAAGCGCGAAGGTCGGCGGCAGCGTCCACACGCCCTTTGGCCAATTGGCCGTATCCTTGGGATTAGCATTGATTTCTGACGTACCGACGAGCCTGAAGCCAGCTTTCTCTATCAGAGCAATTGCATAAGACTGGCGAACATATCCATCCTCTGCCCGCGGATCCTGTGGAGCATCTGTATGGCCACGATGATCTTCAACCCCAAAAATTCCGCCTGGTTTGAGGACGCGATGAATGGCGGCAAGCATCTGAGGCGCATTCCCTGCCTCCATCCAGTTATGCAGATTGCGAAATGTCAGAACCAGGTCCGCGCTCCCCGCCGGAGCAAAATCAAGATGCCCGCCATCAAACTGCGTAGTTTTGAACGTTCCTTCAAGCGCCGGATGCGTAGCAAGCATTTTGCTAAATGCCGAACCGGCTTTGTCTTCCGGTCCCAGAGCAAGTGTATAGGCGCCTCTGTCATGCAGATACGGTCCGAGAATCTGCGTCCAGTACCCACCACCCGGCCAAATTTCGACAACATTTGCATCGGGGCGTAAGTCAAAAAACTGCAGCTCTTCCAGAGGATGACGCACTACATCCCGAGCTACAAACCGCGCATCGCGGCCTGAAGATTGGACCGCCTGGCTCAGATCGGGAGCGGCCAGCGCCGAACCTGACACCATTACCGAAACTGCACACAAGACAGGATAAACTGCTTTCATGATGCTGGCCCTCGTCGCTACGAAAATCTTTTACGCTTCTCTGCGTAAAACTTCTGCGCCTGTGTGATTAGCCCCTCAACTACGCATACAGTGTTCGATTTCACTCATGAATGCACTGTATTTTCTATTTTATGTTCATGCTGCATTTCTTCGACAAACAACAAGAACGGCATCGTATTCTGATGATGACGCGGAAAACAGAGGTGATAGCCAGTCCAGTAAGGACACCAGTCTTCGAGAACCGGGATCAGATGCCCCTCTGCAATATATTTTTCCGCAATCATTTCCGGCATGTGCGCCAAGCCTACCCCATCCAGACAGGCATCGCGTATGGGAAAAATGCTGTTGAATATGAGGGGGCCATCAACCCGGACCTTGACATCCCGTCCGTTCTTCTCGAACTCCCAGGCATAGATGCCTCCATGGGTCGGCAAGCGGATCGTGAGGCAACGATGCTTCAGCAGATCATGTGGAACTTTGGGTTTCGGGTTTTTTTGAAAATATGATTTCGATCCAACAACGACAAACCGGATATCTGGAGTCAGCGGCACCGATGTCATTTCTTTTGTTACATGTTCACCCAACCGCACTCCCGCATCAAATCGCTCAGCCACAATATCCACCAGCTTCAGATCAGCATTGATTTCGATTTTTACATCAGGATATTTTCTGATGAACGCTTCAATCCGCGGCCGAAGAATATAGGCAATCACATCATCGGTTGCTGTAATGCGGATTACCCCACTCGGTGTGCCCCGCAGTTGCCCTAACGCGGCAAGTTGCGTTTCAATCTGGTCAAAATGTGGACCAATATTGCGTAACAGATATTCGCCCGCATTTGTCGGCGTCACACTACGCGTTGTCCGCGTCAGCAGACGGAGCCCGAGCCGCTCTTCAAGAAGCCGGACCGTGTGGCTCAGCGCCGATTGCGACACTCCAAGTTTTGCAGCCGCCCGCGTAAAACTCTTCTCACGAGCTACAGCCAGAAACGCGAGCAGATCATTAAGGTTCTCGCGAGACATATATGAGCCCTTTTCATAAAAATGCTCACATTATCCTAAAATAAACATCTGACTGCGTCGAGACGCAGTCAGATGTTTTCCCACAGTAACCGGTTACCACAGCCTAAGACACTGTCTCCATGCGGCAGTGTTCTAAGATCATCAGGTCATTCATATTCTTGGGATTAGTTCAATGGAATAACACCCTGGTTCAGCACTGGCTCCGGTGCGGTCTTTTTAAGTGCTTCAACTGTTGCCACAGAGACGGGGGCTGCATTGTTTCCCCAAGCTTTTCTGATAAACGTCACTACGTCTGCAATCTGCTGCGAACTGAGCATATTTCCATACGCAGGCATGGCGAAAGCTGTGGGTGCCTTTGTCATGCCCGGCAGAATGGCACCACTTTGCACCACATGCACCAGAGATGCCGGATCATCACTCATGAGCACCGGATTACCCGCGAGAGGCGGAAAGGCTGGCGCATATCCCCGACCGTCAGAACGGTGGCAGGCCGCACAGTGATCCACATAAACCTTGGCACCCTGAGCCGAAACATCTCCCGCCTGCAGAGCAGAAGCCGCTGCCGGATCATACGCCCATGCTGACAGTGCCGGGTTATGAGGCTGCAGCGACAGCAGGTACTGCGCCATCGCATGAAGATCTGCATCCGTCAGATGCTGCGTTCCATGGAAAATGGCATCCGTCATACCTCCAAACGCCTCACCCCGCCGGTTACGGCCGGTCGCAAGGAACTGGACGATATCATCCTCGGACCATCCCGCCAGGCCACTTCGCTGGTCCTGCCTCAGGCTGGTAGGGACGAAGCCATCAATGGCTGCCCCTCCTGAGAGGAAAAGCGTCCCACTGCTGTTCGAGAGGGACTTCTCCTCCAGAGCCAGTCCTCGCGGAGAATGGCAGGCTCCGCAATGGCCCGGACCTTCCACAAGATAGGCGCCGCGTGCGATACCGTCATTCGGCAGCGAGCGATTGACATCTTTCTGCGCCGCGCTGACTGATGGCGAAAAGACAGCCCGCCAGATGGTCATCGGCAGACGGATGGACAGCGGCCAGGGAATACCATTGGCCGGAGCAGCCTGGGCCACCGGCTGCACGCCCTTCATGAAATATACATACAATGCATGGATATCGGCATCACTCATGCGGGCATAGGACGGGAAGGGCATTGCCGGATAAAGACTTGCGCCATCACGCCGAACACCTTCACGCACCGCGCGGGAAAATTCCGCTTCCGAATAGGCCCCAATGCCATGCGTTGCGTCAGGCGTAATATTGGACGAGTAGATCGATCCAATCGGCAACTTAAATTCCATGCCTCCCGCAAATTCGCCTCGCCCTCTCACCGTATGGCAGGCGCTGCAATCGGAAGCCTCAGCAACGTATTTTCCCTGTTTGACGAGGGCACTCATATCTTCTGCATGCAGATCCGAAACGGAGCCTGTCAGCAGGATCGCAGCCCCAAAGAACGCTGCACGGGTGAACGAACCGTATGTCATGCCTGCACCATCGGACCTGGATTTTTCAGATAGGTCGTCCGGATATGATACGCTGCCCAGTACGCAAGAGCGGCAACCATCCCGGTCGGATTATACCCCATTCCCTGAGGGAACGCGCTGGCTCCAATTACGAAAACGTTCGAAACGTCCCAGCTCTGCAAATACTTATTGACGCAACTGGTCTTCGGGTCGCTCCCCATGATCGCGCCCCCTCCGAGATGCGTGGTCTGATAGCGACGGGTATCGAAAACCTCACCGTCTTTCAGCATTCCCAAAGAATACCGGGTCGCACCCATAGCTTTGATGACAGGCTCAATTTTACCCACCACATACTGGTTCATGCGAATGTCGTTGTCTTTCCAGTTAAACGTCATTCGAAGTAATGCCTGCCCGTAGGCGTTGGTGTAGGTTGGATCGAGATCCAGATAAACATCCCGGTAGGCCATATTGCTGCCATGCGCATCAATGGTCAGGGAATGGCGATAAGTATCCATCATCGCATCCTTGTACCCCTCGCCCCATGTCGGAGCCTTGCCACCCGGTCCCCCAACAGCCGCCGCAATCGGCTTGACGCCCGCCTGATTTACCCAGACCGGCGACCCGCCCACAAAGCCAAGTGGCCCGTGATCGAAATTCATGCTGTTGAAATCATCAATGGCCACCCCTGCTCCGCCGGCTCCTACAAAGAGATTCGTGTACTGTTTGGGAGACAGCCAGGCGCGTGAGGTCGTGATCGTCTGATAAACGAAATTCCGCCCGACCGTGCCTGTGTTCTGCTTGGGATCGTAAGGCTGGCCAATTCCCGAAAGCAGCATCAAATGGACATTGTGAAACTGAAAGGCGCTGATGATCACAAGGTCCGCATCAAGCTCAACCTGCTTTTTGGTTCGCAGATCAAGATAGGTCACACCTGTCGCCTTTTTCTTGTCGGCATCCAGATTGACTTTGAGAACATGCGCCTTCGTGATCAGCGTGAACTTTGAATCCTGACGTAGCGCAGGAAGAATGTTCACGTTTGGCGAAGCTTTCGAATACATGTAGCAGTCGTACCCGCTGCAATATCCGCAGAAATTGCACGGCCCCATCTGCACCCCATAAGGGTTGGTATACTGCGCAGACGCATTGGCGGCAGGCAGCGCATAGGGATGATACCCCACACTGGCAGCAGCCGTCCTGAACAGGCTGGCTGAATAGACCTCCCCCATGGCAGGCAGGGGAAAGGCATCGGAACGATCGGGAGCAAAGCGGTTCCCCTTGCCGACAACCTTTCCATTAATAGTGTAAGGCTCACCCGATGTACCGAAAACCTTTTCCGCCTTGTCGAAAAAAGGCTCAAGCTCTTCATAGGTTACACCATAGTCCTGCAGATTCATTCCTTCAGGAATAAAGCCCTTGCCATAACGGGCGACTACATTGGTACGCAGGGCCAGATCATCCGGAGCAACACGGAAATGCACGCCGGACCAGTGCAGCCCTGCCCCTCCAACCCCTTCTCCCGGAAGGAATGCAGCCAGCCGGCGATATGGCAGCGCTTCCTGGTCCAGCGTATTACGGATCGTAACGGTGGACTGAGACAGGTTCTGGAACAACCGATGACGGATCGCTCCTCTCAGCTCGTCGATCGAGCTTGGATAATCACCCTCGACAGCGGTAGCACGTTCGTCACCCCTCTCAAGCATGACAACGGACAGCCCCGCCTCCGTCAGTTCCTTGGCGAGAATTGAACCCGCCCAGCCTGCACCGATGACAACGGCATCAACTTTTTTCGCACACATAATCTGAAAATCCTCAGGCAGTTTCGCCAGATATCGAAACAGGCCCGAAAGGATACGGCGCCCCTTTCTGATTGACCCAGTCCATGAAATCAGCCCGCGCTCCCGGAAAACCGAGAAGCGTCCAGCCCGCCAGCCCCTTGTTGCCGCCATACAGAGGATCGGAAAAAACGCCTTCGAGTGTATTCTGGCGCAACTGCTCGAAGAACGTATGAGCAGGCACCGTCCCCAGCATCATCTTTCCCTGTTCGAACGCCTTGAGCACGGCGGTCTGATCCGGGGCGGACAAATCCGCAAAGCTATGGGCTTTATGCTGATCGCGCACATAGGCGTTCGCGGCTTCAATAGCCTGCCGATACAGATCACGGGGCGGCAGAGAAAGCTGATACCCCAGATTGGGTGCGCCTGACCGAAACGGTCCGGACATGTACCACAACTCCCCGTGGCCGTACGGCGTGTTCATCTGCCGGTCAATGAACTCCGGCGCTCCAAGCGCTGCGGCATCCGGCCCGTGGGCATCCGCAGGAAAAATCCGGGCGCAGGCCGCATTCAGGAAACGCCATTCCTCTGCCGTGAAATATCGTGGCTGATAGGGCTGTCCGCTCTCCGCCTGCAGAGCATCAGCCCAGACTTTGTGGCCGCCATAGATCCAGAACGACGTTGATCCGAGAAGACCGGCGGTAAAATTACGCCGCGTTGAAGAGGGTAGTTTCATTGAATACTCCACTGACACACATGGCCTGACGACATGAAAACATTCTGCGCAAATCCACCCCTCTGCCTTTTCCCTTTGCGCACCTCAGGAAGTATGGGATGCTCACAAAAAGAAAATCAGCCGCCGGAGAGAACCACTTTTGAATAATTATGACACTTTACCGCCCCCAAAAGGCATCTGACGAACATGAATGGCCGTCAGAGAGCAGTAACTCTCAATTCTGTTGCTGTTGAAGCAGGGGTCTCTCGCGCCACCGCGTCTCTTGTTCTTCGAAACAGCCCTCTGGTTTCGCTTGACACGAGAGAACGCGTCATCGCTGCGATGGACAAGCTGGGCTATATCTACAACCGCGGCGCGGCCAATCTTCGCGGGCAGCGGACCGGCACCATCGGGCTGGTTCTTTGCGATATCGGCAGCCCCTTCTACAGCCAGCTGATGCTCGGAATCGACGAGATCATCGTGGAAGCCAGCATTGTCGCAATCCTGGTCAACAGCGCTGAAAACCCTGAAAGACAAATCAGACAAATCAGACGCCTGCGGGAGCACGGAGTGGACGGTCTGATCATCTGCCCCGCCGTTGGAACGTCCGAGGAGCTCCTCTCCGAGATCGCAACCCTTCGCATCCCCTGTGTTCAGGTCTTGCGACATGTTTCGCAGACGGGGGGCGATTATGTCGGCCCTGACTACGCGGAAGGCACATCTCTGGCGGTCAGACATCTTGTAAGACATGGCCGAAAAAGAATCGCCTTCCTCGGCGGAAGAGCAAGGCATTCCGCTGCCCGCGAACGCCTTGACGGTTTTCGCAGGACACTCGGAAAATACAAGCTCGAACACGATCTGATTATTCCAACCGATCTGGGGAACCTCTCCGATTTTGGTACGCTCCCGAAGCTGATGTCCTCCTCCAACCCGCCGGATGCTGCCATCTGCTATAACGACATGGTGGCCCAGTCGCTGATGGGGCATCTGCTTTCTGCGGGGATAATGCCCGGACGTGACTTCGGAGTGATCGGCGCCGACAATCTGCCACAGAGCGCGACGTCCTTTCCTCCCCTTACAACCATCGTCACCGATCCCGTAGGCGTTGGCCGCAATGCCGCCCGACTGCTGCTGGACAGAATAGAAAATTCCAGCCCCTCCAGTACCCGCATTCTCGTGTCCGGCCAGCTGATGGTCCGTCAGAGTTGCGGAGGCGACGCCCGCTGATCCCGTAAGACGGTGCACAGACGATGGATGATGCAGAGAGGTGAGCATATAGGAAATCATTATAACCATAAATCCGTGGATCGATCTAAAAGAAAGACACATAGGACTTGAAGCCCAACATAGCTGAATTGCGCAGACCAACCTGTCCATTGGGATTCATATAATACTGAAAATCAGGTCTGAACGTTACGCCACGCATCACATTTATGGAATAATCAACTTCCAAAACCTCGGCATTGGTCTGAACGCCCGTAGCATGGTTGGGCATGCCGGCATATTTTCCTGCAGCAACCATGGCGAGCGTCGTATCACGTGTGCCTGGAGCAATGCTGACATAGGAGAAAGCCACACCAAACATGTCTTCGGGACGCCCAGGAATTAGCCCCTGACTTATCAACGCGCCATAAACCTCGAAATCTCGAACGGCCGTATGGGGAGAGTTGTAAATAAATCCTCCCAAAAACGTTAGTCCTGCAGATTTCGATCTGTGAGGGTAGTTCATAAGCTTCTGGTCAAACATGAAATATGTCTGCCAGGATGAGTTCCGCATCCGCTGAACACCCCCATAAACATAATATGCCTGCCCTTTGGTGTTATAGTAATTATCTGGCCGCCGAACATCATCATAGACAAAACCGACCTTATAATGACCCGGAAGATCATGATGACTCCCAAAATGCGGCTCCCATTGGGCCTCGACTGGAATTTCATAACCAACGATATTTGCACCGTTAAATTTGAATCCCGTTCGGTGCTGATAATTCATGTAGATTCCATTTTCAGCGAAATATACAGCCGTCTGAATATAGAGATCTTTCCGCGGGCGACCTTTCATATGGAACGCCCAGGTCGCAGCTGGATAACTGCCATAATACGTACTGTCGGCAGCCGCCTTGGGTCGACCGCAGAACGAGTTGTTCTGAAAACTGCAAAAAATAGGACTGGAAGCGAAGTCAGACATTTGCGACATGCGGCCACCCGAAATCAGAAAGCGTCCTCCGAAGAGACTTTCCTCGCCATAAAGCGAGACAAGATGCACCACCACATTTCCCCCTCCACCATAGATCTCGGAGCTATGAGCCAGCCAATCACCAAACATTCTGTTAGCAGTTGTTCCATAGCGACCAATAGTTGTCATCCGGGTCACAAACCCCTTTATGCCTGCGAGATGCTCCCAATCCACAATGAGGTTTGCTGAATACTGACCCGCATTACTGGATCCATTTCTGTAGCTTTTATAGTGAGGCCCACGTGTTGGATTCTGGAGCGCTCCCGCGTATTCGTTGGTATTATCAACATGGAACCCGATACCTTTGTTTCTCAACCAGGACGTCATACCGAACGGGTCAGAGAAAATGGATGGTGGTCCTTCCGTAATAAGTGATGCAGCCGCATGCGGAGGGGAAAGCGGAGGTGCAGGATAAGTTGTGAAAATACCCGGCGGAATGGCCGCCTGCGGCGGCGCATTCTGCTGAACCGAGTTCAGAGGTGTTGAGGCATTCTGCTGCGGCCCAAGGTTTTGGTTTTGGTTTTGGTTTTGGTTTTGGTTTTGGTTTTGGTTTTGGTTTTGGTTTTGGTTTTGGTTTTGGTTTTGGTTTTGGTTTT
>NZ_BJVA01000006.1 GCF_007988905.1 Gluconobacter kanchanaburiensis NBRC 103587 | reverse complement strand
GGCAACCTGCCCATGAAAGTGCCTTAAGAAAGTTCCCTGTGAAAGCATTTGGCTTTTATGGGGAAACGGGAGAAGGTGCCATCATGGCTGACCCGCCCTTGATCGAGGATCCGCAATGGGCAGACTGTCTTTCAGGCGGCATATTTCCTCCGCCTTTCTTGCTCTGCTCACCTTCATTCCTTCAACGCAGGCAAGATCCATTCATGACTGCGTCCTAACGAGTGAAGTCCTACCCTTCCTCAACCCTGCTGGCGCTCCCGTCATTCATGTCCGGGTCAACGATCACGATGTCGGCGCCTTCTTCTCGACGTTCACGACGCGAACGAGTGTCTGGGATGCAAAGGGATTTGATTTTTACCGGGAAGATCCCATCAGGACCATTTCCGTTACGGGAACGGGCGGCAACTATTCCACAAACATCCGTAGCCTTCAGATCGGTCAGTCTACCTTAAAGGACATGACGGCTCTTCTGGTCGGCGAACGCCCCCCGAAAGCCCCCGATGGTCTACTTCTGATGGTAGATATCGGATGGGACATTCTTGGAAACTATCATATCCTGATCGACCGATACTCCCAGAAAATGGCTATCTTTACCTACGATACCGCACCAGACTGCCCTGATATCGGAACGCTCCTGAAAGATCCGGGGCCTTCCTTGCCCCTGGTGTCGTTCGATGACGACTCCCCTCAGCGAGACCAGGTCACGGCCCTGCTGGATGGTCACAAGGTGGACATGCAGCTCAACACCAGCGCCAACCGGTCCATTATCCAGCAATGGGTCGCTCGGAAAATGGGGATTTCGCGACGCATGCTCACTCAGGACGACGAAATCCGTGTGGGCGCGGGTGAGGTCCTGCTAGGGCACAGACATCATTTCAACACGCTGCAACTCGGTTCGCACACACTGCATGACATCACACTGGATGTCGTCCCGGATGCGGAATTCAACATCCTGGGGATGGACGTCCTCAAACACTTCAACGTCCTGATCAATTCCATGGCGGGCAAACTCTGGCTTGAGGACTTCAAACCACCTGCCGGTTACGTTGAGGAGAAGGCTCTCCCCTGGTCGCCAACCCATGACCGCCTCAGCATTACGCATGCCAGCGAAGAAAAGCAGGCCACGCCTGCACAGGGTCAGGGGGCGAAGCCTGCGCCCCACCCCATTGGAAGTCCCTGATCAGGCGTCTGCCGAACCGCCATCCACATCGAATGTCACACCCTGTGCAAGAGGCAGGGTCCGACCGTAATTGATGGCGTTGGTCTGGCGACGCATATAAGCTTTCCAGGCATCAGAGCCGGACTCACGGCCTCCACCGGTTTCCTTCTCGCCACCGAATGCTCCGCCGATTTCCGCACCGGACGGCCCCATATTGACGTTCGCGATGCCACAGTCCGATCCCTGCCCGGACAGGAACTGCTCCACCTCGCGGATATCGGTCGCAAAGATAGACGACGAGAGGCCCTGCACCACATCGTTCTGAAGCGCAATGGCCTCGTCGAGCGTATCGTATTTCATGACGTACAGGATCGGCGCGAAGGTCTCTTCCAGCACGGGGCCGACCTGCGACGGCATCTCGACCAGCGCCGGACGAACATAGAATGACCCTTCGCCATTCACATTCACACGCGTTCCACCATGAATCGTACCGCCTGCGGCAATGGCGGCCTTCAGACTGTCCTGCATCATTGAAAAAGACGCCGCATCAATCAGCGGACCGACGAGCGCGTCGCCCTCGACAGGATTGCCGACGGAAATCGCCTTGTAGACATTGATCAACTTCGGCACGAGCGTGTCGTAAACGCTGGAATGGACGAGCAGCCGACGCAGCGTCGTGCAGCGCTGGCCAGCGGTTCCCATGGCACCGAAAGCAACGGCCCGCAGCGTCAGATCCAGATCGGCGGACGGGGTGACGATGGATGCATTATTGCCGCCCAGTTCCAGAATGGAGCGGCCAAAACGCCGCGCCACACGCTCGCCGACGTCGCGGCCCATCCGCGTGGAGCCTGTCGCCGAAATGACGGGGACACGGCGGTCTTCTACCATCAACTCACCGATCTCGCGTCCACCAATCAGCAATGTGCTGAGCGCGGCCGGCGCATCACTACCGAAACGAGCCGCGGCCCTGAGGAACAATGCCTGCGTAGCCAGAGCCGTCAGCGGAGTTTTTTCGGACGGCTTCCAGATCACGCTGTCACCACAAACCAGCGCCAGCGCGGCATTCCATGACCAGACGGCAACCGGAAAATTGAACGCCGAGATGATACCCACCGGTCCCACAGGATGCCACTGCTCCGTCAGACGATGATCAGGACGCTCAGACGGGATCGTCAGGCCATAAAGCTGGCGAGAGAGACCGACTGCAAAATCGCAGATGTCGATCATTTCCTGCACTTCGCCCAGACCTTCGGACGGAACCTTGCCCACTTCCAGCGTCACGAGGCGTCCCAGCGCCTCCTTGTTCGCCCGAAGCTCTTCCCCAAGCAGCCGGACCAGTTCGCCACGCCGGGGAGCGGGAATTTTCCGCCAGTCCCGAAACGCCATCACCGAGTCAGCAATTTTTGCCTGCGCTGCTTCCGCACTGATTTCCACAACCTCGGAAATCGCCTCACCCGTCAGCGGTGACCTGACCTGAAGACTGCCACCTGAATGGAGCTCGGCACTGACGCCGAGGGTATCCAGCAGCGTCTTTACTTCGGAACGGAGGGATGACGTCATTGTTCTTCCTGTTATGGATTTTCGGCACGCAGCAGGAGGCATCTGAAAACACGGTCTGTCGATAGGTACATAAAACAAGACACGGGTCTGAAGTCGCCCTTAAAAGGCCGATACGAAACTGTCATGAATTTACAGTCATGACTCGCGGCCTGCCAAACGATAAAGCTGCGCAGGGTCATTCCGAAACGGAATGACCGGATATGTCGCCCAGAGAGGAAAACCAACAGAGTCATGACACTTGCCCGTCGTTTCCTCCCATCCACCACCCTTCTCTGCTCGTTCGAAGCCGCTGCCCGTCACCAGAGTTTCACGGCAGCCGCAGAAGAGCTGAAACTTACGCAGAGTGCTGTCAGTCGTCATATCCGGGCGCTCGAAAGTCATCTGGGCTCAACACTGTTTCTACGAGATCGACAGACCGTGCGACTGACGAAGGCAGGAGAGCATTATGTCCGGGAAATCCGGGAAGCACTCCGCCATATTTCAGCGGCCACCCTCGCCTTCCGGGCCAATCCCGGCGGAGGAAGCATCAATCTGGGCGTTCTTCCTACATTTGGTGCTCGCTGGCTCGCCCCCCGATTGATCCGTTTTGCGGCGAAACATCCTGACATCACTGTCAACCTGCATACCCATCTGCAACCTTTCGACTTCTCGACGGACCCTTTGGATGCAGCCATTCACTTTGGCCTTCCGGAATGGCCGGGGACAGAGCTTTCTTTTCTGATGACGGAAGACGTTGTAGCCGTATGCAGCCCGGACCTCGCCAGAAAACTCCGCATCTCCTCCTGTGAGGATTTACTGACTGCGCCGCTTCTGCATCTTACAAGCCGCCCCAACGCCTGGGAGAACTGGTTCCTGAGCCACGGAACAGAGAGCATCAGCCTTCAGGGAGCGCTCTTCGACCAGTTCAGCTTCATCATAGCCGCCGCGATCCAGGGGACAGGGTGTGCGATGATACCCCGTTTTCTGATCCGCGAAGAACTGGCGGACGGCACTTTGATCCAGTTAACAGAACCGTGCCCGCGTGGTGAAGAAGCCTATTATTTTGTGAGACCACTCTCCCACCCGGTCTCCAAAAGCCTCAGCCAGTTCCGAGAATGGCTGGTAGAAGAAGCGGCCCATGACAGGGAAAATTTCTCCCTGTCAGCCGTCAGGTCGCTGGTTACTTGTCCAGACTGAAGTCCACATTGATACGGTGGCGATGTTCCACCACGGGATGACCGTTTCTGGCTGCCGGTCTGTATAGCTCTCGGCGGCAGTAATCCAGTGCACTCTCATTGAAGCCCGGATTGGTCGTGGCTATGATCTGACAGTTTACAGTATGACCGGTCTTGTCGATGTCAGCCGTCAGGGTGACATGACCGGTTTCATTCTTGACGAGCATCGCCGCAGGATAGACCGGTCCCTTGGTAAGGAGCTGGGATGCACCTGCGACCTCTGCATGTGCAAAAGCGCCACCTGAAAGCCCCACTACAGAGACCAACAATAGAAATTTCTTCAATTTTCTCTTATCTCCAATAACGCACAGTCACCGTAAAGCAATCTCTTCCTTCAGGATAGCACCGTTTTGTGATGAGGTGCTCCATAATTGGAAAGATTGCACTTCAATACAGGTACAAGTAATTCTTCTGCAGGAAGCTTCGTTTCCGGACTTTCTTCGCTTCAGGTAGCAGCTCCGATAACGTTCATCAGATGTGTGCGATAAGCCGCGAGTGTGCCGTCCACGTCAGGAGATTTAATGACATCGGTAGCAAGGAATGTGGACAGCGCCGACATACCCAGAAACTCGTGAGCTTTATGGAACGGAAAATAGACCGCATCCACCCCTCGCCCTTCGAAAAACTGGTAAGGATCGGTGAACGCCTCAACGGGTGCGTTCCACGTAACGGACAGCATATAACGTTTACCCTGCACCAGTCCGCCTGAACCATATTTACGTTCCGGATGAGTCCGGCTCCGTCCATCATTGGTGTAGAGCCTGCCATGACCGGCCGTCATCACCTCGTCGATGTATTTTTTGACAATCCACGGAACACCCATCCACCAGGCGGGGCACTGATAGATCAGCAGATCGGCCCAAAGGAAATTTTCGACTTCCCGTTCAACATCATAGCCGTCGTCGATTTTCGTCTGCCGTATTTCATGGCCATTCTGACCGAGAACATCGGAGGCAAGCGCCTGCAGCGTGTCGTTTAGGCGGCCATGGGAATGGGCAAAAACCTTGCCACCGTTCAAGAGAAGAATTCTTGTCATGAATGTTCGTCCAGTCTGTAGCTAGAAAAAATATCATGACCTGACAGAGCCTTCTTGATAACTGCAGCAGACTCCATAAAACCTGTGAACCAAATTCATAGGTTGGAATATTTATGGATAACCGTTTCGGAGAAATGAAGATCTTCCTGCGTGTTGTGGAAAGCGGTAGTTTTTCCGAAGCAGCGCGTCTGTCCCTGACCACACCCTCGACTGTCAGCAAGCTTATCGGACGATTGGAAACCCGGCTTGGCGTCCGGCTCGTTGAACGATCTACCCGGAAACTGTCAGTCACTCCCGAAGGTCATGCCTATTATAACCGGGCGCAGACTTTGATGACAGAAATTGACGACATGGAAAGCACCCTGTCCCAAAAAACCGTTCAGCTTCAGGGCACGGTCCGCATCAATGCATCCGTAGCTTTCGGTACGCTGCTTCTGGAGCCGCTGCTACCAGCATTCTGGGAGACATATCCGGATATCCTGATCGACCTTTCACTTTCTGACGAAATGGCGGACCTATATCTTGACCGGACGGATATTGCTTTCCGGGTCGGGCGCCTCCAGGACTCCAGCCTTATGGCGCGTCATCTGGGAAAGGTACCGAGGCTGATTGTCGGGTCACCTGCGTATCTGAAGCAGTTCGGACGGCCTGAAACCGTGGATGATCTGGAGCACCACCACTGCCTGGGATTCAATTTCCGGCGTGCTGCACCGGTCTGGCCGTTGCAGGACCGAGGACGGATCGTCGACAGGATCATTCGCGGGCCCCTTCTGGCCAATAATGGCGAAACCGTCCGCCGGGCCGCGATCGGCGGCGCCGGACTGGCCCGTCTGGCGGAATATCATGTGCGTGAGGACCTGTCCGAGGGACGTCTGGTCGAAGTGCTCACAAACAGTGGAACGCGCGACGAAGAGGAGATCCATGCGCTCTATCAGGGAGGAAAACAGCTTCCTCATCGCGTCCGGGGGGTTCTCGACTTTATGGTTCCACGTCTGCAGGCCCGTCTTCGACCTGTTTCCGGAAACTTATGAACCCAATTCCCATATTCTGCTTATCCCTATGACGGCAACACCGCCGCTGGCACTTTCCTGACCTGCGCCAGTTCGCGACGGATCACCTGAAAAACCGTATCACGTAACCAGCGATGCACTCCGTCCGTATCCACGCGGGGATGCCAAGCCTGAAAGGACGTGACAGGCGGCAGTTCGAACGGGAAATCGAAAGCCTCAAGCTGGATCTGGGAAAGTGGAAGGCGGTCAATCACAATGTCCGGCAAGGGAAGGATCATATCCGTCTCGCGCACGGTATCGATCATGGAATGATAGGTCGGCACGACCATCGCGATGGGGCGGGTCAGGCCGTGGCGTTCCTTGAGAATAGTGTCGATCGGACCATAGGATCGGCCTTTTCGGGAGACACTGATATGATCGTAATCGACCAGAGTCTGCGGCGTAATCCCTCGCGCGAAGATAGGGTGCCCTTCACGAACTATCGCGCGAAATGACGTCAGAAACAGGGTTTGGCGCATTATTTCAGGACGCAGATCGTCCGTGGCACCAACATAAAGGTCGATCTGGCTGTTGCGTAGCGCCTCACTGGCCGTCTCTTCCGTTTCAGGAGCGAACACAACGCTGCAGTTTGGACATTCCTGCTTGAGGGCCATCAGGATGACATGCCCGAACGCACTGACGACAAGATCATTGGCGCGGATCGTAAAACGGGGTGAGATGTGCCGCAGCTTCAGCGTTTCGTTATCATTCACCAGCGCATCGGCGTCGCGCACGATACTCTGAACTCTGTCACGGATCCGGCTGGCAAAAGTCGTGGCCATCATACGCCGGCCTGACAGGACCAAAATCGGGTCCCCGAAAACAGTCCGTAGCGTTGCGAGATGACGGCTCATGGCGGCGTCACTCACCTTCATGCGCAGCGCGGCTTTTGAGACGCTCTCTTCCTCTACGAGAACCTGAAGATACCGTAGAAGATCGAGATCGTAGCGTCTGTGGCCGTCGGTCCGCTTTGCCAAATTATCCTCCGTTTTCTGCGGTTTGCGAGCACATTCTCACGCCTTTGCGTGAAAATGGAAAGGATTTCTTCAACCCTTACGAAAAATGGAAACGTCACTTACCACAAACGTGGGTTTTCGGACCAAGTCACTCCGGATAGTGCCTATGCCGAAACGAAAGAGACCACATGCAACCAGCAGATTCGCCTCCCGCAGGTGCACCACCCGCGCAGCCCTCCTATATCCCGCCCTTCGGCATGCGGACCATTGTCGGCTGTCTGGGGATGTTGCTGGCCGTGCATGTGGCCGGATTCAACGAGCACATCACGGAAATCGGTCTCGCCGACATCCGGGGCGCAATGCATATCGGGCATGATGAGGGGACGTGGTTCACCTCGATCTACGAGGCCTTCAACATCGCGGCCATGGCGTTCACGCCCTGGTTTTACATGACGTTCTCGATCTACCGCTTCTCGATCTTCATGACGGCTGTCCTCGCCATTCTGTCAATTCCGCTGCCCTTCATGCCGGACATGGTCTCGCTGTGCTTTCTTCGTGCGGCACAGGGACTGAGTGCGGGGTGCCTGCCGCCCGTCCTGATGACGGTCATGCTCAAATACCTGCCGCCACCCGTCAAGGTGTTCGGCATTGGCGGCTATGCGATGAGCGCCACTTTCGGCCCCAATCTGGGCGGGCCGCTCGAAGCAATGTGGTTTGAGCATGTAGGCTGGCGCTGGCTGTACTGGGAGGTCATTCCCTTCAGCATCATCGCCATCGCCATGATGGCCTACGGACTGCCACGCGATCCGGTGCATCTCGAACGGTTCAAAAAGTTCAACTGGCGCGGCTTTTTCATTGGTGTGCCGTCCATCCTGTGTGTGGTGACAGTGCTCTATCAGGGAGACCGGCTGGACTGGTTCCGTTCGCCGATCATCTCCCATCTGACATTCTGGGGCGGCGCACTATTCGTCGGATTCCTGTTCCATGAATGGCACCATCACAGCCCGTTTTTCCGGCTTCAGTACTGGAAAAACCGCAACATCACGATGGCGCTTCTAACACTCGTTGGCGTGCTGGTGATCTGCGGACTGATGTTGGAAGTGCCGATGACGTATCTGGAAGCCGTACGGGGATATCGGCCCATTCAGGCAGCTCCAGTCGCGCTGACGGTTGCCCTGCCCCAGCTCATCGTGCTGCCGCTGACGGCTGCGCTCTGCAACTCCGCGCGGGTGGACTGTCGGTATGTGCTGGCGTTCGGCATGTCGTGTCTGGCGCTGGCAGCGTTCCTTGGAACCTGGCTGACACCAGACTGGGTACGGGATAACTTTTACCTCCTGCAGGCGCTTCAGATCCTCGGTCAGCCAATGGTCGTGATCCCAGTGCTCATGTTGGCCACCATGTCTCTGGGGCCAGCCGACGGCCCGTTCATCTCAGGCATGGTCAACATGCTCAAGGGCATGGCCAATGCGCTCGCGGCTGCCATTTTCGAAATTCTGCTCCGTCGCCGGGAGCAGTATCATTCCACAATGCTGCTGGACCGGGCTGGCAACAACGCCACCGCACTGTCGGGCATGGGTAATCCGATCCATGCAGCAATTAGCAACAGCTCGCCCGATGGCGATCATGTAGCGCGTAATACACTCGAGATTTTCCACACTTATCTGCACGAACAGTCGACCACGCTGGCACTGGTGGACATCTACTTCGTCGTGATGTGCCTGTGCATCGTCTATGTCACGCTGACTGCCGTGCTGCCGAAACGGGTTTATCCGCCCGGCAAGGGACCAGCTCCGGCCATGCCTGCCGCAGCCCGCGAACCCGATCCTTCCTCCCTTCCAGCCACCGCACACTGACGGACCTGCCTCAATATGATTTACGGAAAACCCCTTCTTTTGGCCGGATGTGCGGTCGTTGTCCTGACAGGCCTGGCCTGGACGGCAGACCGTTTCTTCGTGGGCGACGGTATCCGTCAGGAGACCAACGACGCCTACGTCACGGCAGATTTCACGACAGTAGCTCCGAAAGTTTCCGGGCGTATCGACCGCGTGCTGGCCGAGGACAACGAATACGTCCATGCCGGGGAAGAACTGGCGCATATCGAGGACGACGATTACCGCGCGGCACTGGATGCGGCCCGTGGTGACACGGCTGCTGCTCAGGGCGATGTGAATAATCTTCAGGCCCTGCTTGACCGTCAGGGATCCATTGTCGACGCGGCGAAATACACGGTGCAGTCCGACGAAGCTGCGCTTGTCTTCGCACGGCAGAATGCTGCCAGGTATCGCAATCTGTCCGCAGGGGGCGCGAGCACGATAGAACAGCAACAGGGCGCGGAAGCCCGACAGCTTGAAGCGATTGCGGCCCTTGCCCGCGACAAGGCCGGAACCAGTACGGCCGAGCAGCAGGTCGCTGTGCTGAAGGCGCAGCTCGAAAGGGCTCAGGGTACGTTGCTGAAGGCAAAAAGTGCCGAGCATCAGGCCGAACTGAACCTGTCCTACTGCACCATCCCCGCCCCCGTGGATGGCGTGGTGGGCGAGCGCGGTGTGCGTGTTGGTGCGTATGTCCAACCGGGCACAGGGCTGCTGGCGGTTGTGCCGGTCCGCAAAGCCTATGTGCTGGCGAATTTTCAGGAAACCCAGCTTACAAAAGTCCAGACCGGACAGAGCGCGACGGTATGGGTCGATACCTTTCCCGGCCATCCTCTCAAAGCGCACGTGGACAGTCTGGCCCCGGCCACAGGGGTCGCTTTCGCAGCGATTCAACCTGATAATGCGACAGGCAACTTTACGAAAGTGGTCCAGCGCGTCCCCGTCAAGCTGACCTTCGATCCCGGCCAACCGCTGGCGGAAAAGGTTCGTGTCGGCATGTCGGTTGAAGCTCGCATCGACACGTCTTCTACGCCCGAAGGCGCCCATTCCCATGATGCCCGGTATCTCTGGAAATGAGATCTGCCATGCTCCACCCCTCACGCGGCCTTCTTCTGGCACTCACCGCGCTATCTGCGTGTACCGTTGGACCGGACTATCACCGTCCTGACCCGCAGGCCCCCGCACACTGGCATCAGAGCCTTTCTCCAGCAGCCAGTCATCCGCAAGAAACCTCTGCCGTCGATGCACAATGGTGGCATATCTATCGTGACCCAACACTGACGGCGCTGGAAGAAAAGGTCGCGCGCAACAACCTCGATCTCCGCGAGGCTGCCCTGCATTTCACGGAAAGTCAGGCTGAACGTCGGATCGCCAGTGCCGCCCAGATGCCGCATATGGAAGGTGCTGCATCCTATGCCCGCGAACGCGCCAGCACGAATGGTATTCTAGGCCTGCTGGGAACCATGCAGCAAGCCGACGCCGGCGAGATTGCCAGCGGCCAGCAGGGCTTTGGACCAGCGGCAATGAATGGCGCGAAGGGCAACCCGTCTTTCAATCTGCCACAATACGGGCTGAGTGCGTCATGGGAGGTCGATTTCTGGGGGCATGTCCGGCGTCAGGTTGAGGCGGCTACCGCGGCCATGCATGAAACGGACGAGCTTCGCCGTGATGTGCTGGTCTCCCTCATGGCGGAAACGGCGCAGGATTATCTGAGCCTGCGTAATATCCAGACGCAGATCGGCATCACACAGCAGAGTATCGCGATTGCAGAACATAGTGTGAAGCTGACGGAACTTCGCTTCGCGCAGGGCACGGCAACTAAGCTTGATGTCGCCTATTCCCGCGGACAGATGCATGGTTTCGAGGCGCGTCTTCCTGTTCTGAAAAGTCAGGAAGTACATCTTGTAAACGCACTGAGCTTCCTGACAGCACAACAGCCGGGTGCGTTGAAAAACATGCTCGGTTCAGCTCAGACCATTCCTGCCGTCCCAGGAGACATTCCGGTCGGGCTACCGTCCGAACTGGCGGAGCGTCGCCCGGATGTACGAGCGGCTGAAGACCATCTTCATGCAGCAACGGCGAGCATCGGCGTGGCAGTCGCGGACTTTTTCCCGCGCGTGACGCTGTCTGGCAGTTTGGATATTCAGGCGTTGCAGTTCAGCGGACTGGGCTCATGGGCGTCGCGTCAGTACGGGTTCGGCCCGACCATGACACTGCCGCTGTTCGAAGGCGGCCGCCTGACCGGGCAGCTTCATCTACGCCGCGCCCAGCAGAAGGAAGCGGCCATCGCGTTGCAGCGTACCCTTCTGAAAGCTTGGGAAGAAGTCGATGACTCGATGGCGGATCTGAGCGCCGCGCAGGAGCGACACACCAGACTCGCGGAGACGGTCACAGAAGACGAAACCGCCGTTCATATCGCACAGCTTCAGTACAGTCAGGGTGCGGGGGACTTCCTCAACGTCCTGACGACCCAGAATGCCCTTCTGACGAGCCGAAGTGCACTGGCTGAGTCGAGTGCAAATGTCTCAATTTCCGTCGCCCATCTGTATCGAGCGCTGGGCGGTGGCTGGACGCAGAAATCCTGACGCCCAGCCCCGTTGGAGCCGTTCTCATCCGCCGTTAAGGGCGGTATTGAGAACGGCAGCCAGACGCACACCGGCCTGTTCCAGACGCAGCTCCATGATCGGCCAGGCCAGCGCCGTGTAGCCCTTGCCGATATCGGCACCCTTGTTGGCCGGAAGTCCACCGTAGGCCACGCTGCGAGCGAGGGAGTGACTCTCGTCGGCCCAGTCAACAGTTGCGTTGTAAACATCGCCTCCGTCCAGATCCTGCACCCAGTATTTCGTCTCATCTGGCGTAATCAGAGCGCCAAGACGGTCGGCTTCCTTCTTCGCGCGGGCGGGATCAATGCTGTAGAACGGGCCGACATGCAAGTCCGCCTCATGGTCGATCACACCCTCATCCCACAGTGAATGCAGGTTCATGTGACCATTGGCGTTGTTACCGAAATAGGTCAGACGGATCGCGTTCCCCCCCATATCCTTGTTACGCTCAGCAGCATGCAGCGGCTGATGAATGTCTCCAATCAGATGCACAACCCATTTGAGAGCAACCAGACGATCGTGCGGGGAAGCATGCGTATCGGCGAGGATTTTGATCTCTTCGGGCAGCTTTTCTACGACACAGGCATGATCCGGGCAGTCGCGGGTCTGATCATACGCCGGATGAGACACATCGATATCAACGTAATGCCATTTCAAGGTCTCAGGCGCGCCGCCCTTCTTCTTGGGAACATGGCCGATCGTATCAGGCCAGGACGCGACCTGATCAAGGCTCTGGTGATTTTCAAGCGCCAGCAGGGATGTGGCGGCCTTCTGGGCCTGCGGCGTTAGACGCTCCTGCGCGATATCCGCCACGATCGCATGACCGTAAGGCCCCCATGCGAAAGCACTGGATGAAAAAACAACGGAACCGACCCCAATCAGGGACGCACACAGAAGACGAAAATGCATGAGAACCTGACTACCCGCCTACTCAGTTGATGATGCTCTTCTTTCTCACCGTTTCAAGGACCAGACAAGACGAGCACTTACAGATGGCTGACACGGACAATGGCGGATCCCAACACCTAGGCAGCGGCACCTATCCCCTGACCGCGGATCAGGTCACAAAGGTTCGCAAGAACCATACGCAGTACTGACGCCCCCTTTTCAGGCACAGCAAGGGATCTGGTCCGTATCTCCTTTTTAGTGGACCGGGCCGGATTCAGCCCTCGCTGGAGCGTTTATGCGTCAGCAGCAGAATGAAATAGGGAACGAAGAAATAGAGTCCGATCATGACCATGAGCGGTCCAAGAAGCCATGCCATGTTCTGGTGAAAGAGTGACTGGCTGAACAGATTACCCAGACCCATCATACAACTGACGCAGAAAAAACCGCCCAGATTGGCCAGAAAGCCGCGATCACCATTCATCAGCTGCAATTGCTGGAAAAAAGGGCTGGACTGCTGCGGGACGGTCATGCGGACATACTTCCTGTTTTCCTGCGGAAAGAGAACCGGTACGCCGGTCGCGTTCGTTCCTTTTTCCGGACTGCCGTGCACGATACTGCCAGCTTCAGCGAGTTCAAAGCCGGAACTCGATAAAAAGTGTCCGTACTATTTTAAAGAACGAATTATCACAAAATTTGATATATTCGAGAACAGGCAGATCGGGAATGATGCTTTCTCATGTTGAGGAGCCTTTCATGATCTCACAGCCCGCCACCGTGCATCTGCCCCGCAACTGTACATTCGAAGCGGCGGACTGGGATCTTCTCGCCCGCTGCTGGCATCCCGTGGCGCTGGTGCGAGAACTGGAAGACAAGCCGCTGGGCGTAACGCTTCTCGACGCGCCTCTCGTACTCTATCGCGCAGGCGGTACAATCGTAATCGCGGATGATCTGTGTCCGCATCGTGGCGTGCCCCTCAGCATGGGCAAGGGTGATGGTCAGACGATCGCCTGTGCCTATCATGGCTTTCGCTTCGGCAACGGCGGAAAATGCGTGCGTGTCCCGGCCCATCCTGACAGCGCCATTCCCTCAAAGCTGAACCTGCGCACCTATCCGGCCGTCGAGCGTTACGGTCTGATCTGGACGTGTCTGAATTCCAATGCAAGCGTGATACTTCCACCAATGCCACACTGGGACGAGCCTGATTATCAACAGATCAACTGCCCGTGGATCGACATCGCGGGCTTTGCTGGACGGCAGGTCGAGGGTTTCATCGACGTAGCGCATTTCGCCTTCGTCCATACCGAGACGTTCGCCCATCCCGACAACCCCATCGTTCCATCCTACGTGCCGAAAATGACGCATGACGGATTTGAAGCGGAATATCGCAGCACGGTCAGCAATTTCCCGATCGGGCATGAGGATTGGGAAAAACCGGGTTTTGAATGGTTGCGGCATTTCCGCGTCCACGCGCCATTCGTAGCCACGCTGGAAATCCATTTCCCAGAAGACGGGCGCCTGGTCATCATGAATGCCGCCTCGCCCGTTTCTGCACGGAAGACACGAATGTTTTCACCGATCTGCCGGAACTTCGACAAACAGATCCCGCTTCAGGCGGTTTATGATTTCAACCGCAGGATCTTTGAAGAAGATCGCGCGCTGGTTGAGGCGCAGAAGCCCGAGAACCTTCCACTTGATCCCACGCTGGAAGCTCATGTCATGGCGGATCGCAGTTCGATCGCCTATCGCCGCACCCTTCGCGCAATGGGTTTCAGCCAGTTCTTTACAGCCTGAGACTTGCGCTTCCTTTACGCGTCGTCATCCGTAAACAGCTAGGCACGGTAACATTTCGCGGCCACAGGCTTGTAAGACCGACCGCAACTCCACTCCTTCAGTTCACAAGTTACTTCCTTAGTTTCCGCCATCTTCAAGTAGCAGAGCTTCTCCGGTAGAAGGCCTTTACGTTTCAGAGTTACTCAACATTCAACCGGGATGGGGTGGCTGAGCCAGTCAAGGCTCTGCTCAAGCGGGAACACCGTTCTGATTACGAGTATTCCGGAAATATTTGGGTCGGGTATCACCATTCATGAAACGGTCGATATGTTCCAGCGCCAGTCGCTGGAGAGATCCAACAAACGCACGCATCGTACCGTCATAACTTGGTGGATTTTTGTACTCAGCGTACAATCGCCACGATCTTTTCGTCGCAAAGCATGACCCAGAAAAGCGGTTCCGAATGCGAAAGCCGTAACTTTCATGCCGCTCCGCCCGAAGAAGCGTTTCTCTTCTTGTCTTATACTCTGTATTCCCCGCTGCAAAACGCTTTACTCGCCGGGCATGAATCCGCCTTATTCAGATCATTTATTGAGGCCGATCAGAAGGATCGGATTTTCAACACAAACAATTCATTTATAATAACATATTCATTAATATTCTGATATAATTATCTTTGTAATCGATCATTTTGTTTTAAAAAAACTGGCGCACCTTTCGATGCACCAGTTTTTGAACGCTTTGCCTGACAATCAGGCAGCACGAATAGACTTCACATCTGCCGACGACTTTACCGTCAAAGCGGGAGGCGTCAGTGTCCGACGAACAGCATCGTGCCAGCCATCAATCATAATCCGACGCTGCGCCGGATCCATCTTCGGCGCAAAAACCCGCTCCTGCTTCCACGTCGCTGCGACCTCATCGAGCGTCTTCCACAGACCCACCTGAAGCCCGGCAAGGAAGGCCGCGCCGAGGGCCGTGGTCTCGATATTAATTGGACGCTCGACCTCCGCTTTCAGCATCGAAGACAGAAACTGGGCAAACCAGTCATTAACGGCCATGCCACCATCGATCCGCAGAATACTGGTCCGCATGGCACCATCTTCACGCATGGCGCGGATCAGGTCATAGGTCTGGAAAGCTACGGATTCCAGCATGGCACGGGCGATATATGCCTGCGTGGAACCGAGCGTCAGACCGCAGATCAGCCCGCGTGCATCCGGATCCCAGTGCGGCGCACCGAGGCCCACGAACGCAGGCACCATGTAAACGCCGTGACTATCAGGAATGCGCGTCGCCATGTCATCCGTCTGGGAAGCATGGGTGATGAGCTGCAGTCCGTCACGCAGCCATTTGATACCCGCGCCCGCTACGAAGATGGAGCCTTCCAGCGCGTAAAACGTCTTGCCGCCGATCCGGTAGGCAATCGTGGTCAGCAGACGGTTGTTGGACATGATAGGCGTCTCACCGGTGTTGAGCAGCATGAAGCAGCCCGTCCCGTAAGTCGCCTTTGCCATGCCTTCCTGAAAACAGGCCTGCCCGATGACTGCTGCGTGCTGATCGCCCGCCATACCGCCGATAACGATCTTTTCGCCAAACAGCCCGGCTTCCGTCTCCCCGAAATTGCTGCTGTTGTCGCAGACTTCCGGCAAAAGCTGGCGCGGGACATTGAACAGCTCAAGAAGCTCCTCGTCCCAGTCCTGTGTATGAATATTGAAAAGTGACGTGCGGCAGGCATTCGTGATGTCGGTGGCATGACGTTTGCCCCCGGTCAGACGCCACAGCAGGAAACAGTCGATTGTCCCTGCCGCGAGTTCGCCCGCTTCCGCACGACGACGCGCATCGGGCACGTGGTCAAGCAGCCAAGCGATCTTGCTGGCCGAGAAATAGGGGTCTAGCAGCAGACCCGTCTTTTCCCGGACCAACGCTTCCTTACCCTGCTGACGCAGGGCATTGCATTCATGGGCCGTCCGGCGGTCCTGCCAGACGAGCGCACGATGAATGGCGCGCCCTGTTTCGCGATCCCAGATCACAATGGTTTCACGCTGGTTGGTGATGCCGAGGGCCGCGATCCGACCCGGACCACCCACTTCATCAATCGTCTCGCGCGCCGTAGCGAGCACGTCTCGCCAGATGTCCTCGACATCATGCTCGACCCAGCCCGGCTCCGGATAATACTGCGGGAACTCCCTGCGCGACAGGGCTAGTGCCTGGGCGTCCTTTCCGAAGATGATGCTACGGGTGGACGTCGTACCCTGATCGATGGCGAGGATGCAGTCTTTCTTGCTCATGATGAATTCTCCGGCAGAAAATCTTGGCAGAAGGTTCGGAATGTTTCAGACGGATGTCAGGAGACGCGGTTGATGACCGGTGCAGCGGGATCGCCTGGATTGGAGACGACCAGAACCGGCTCAGCGGGATTGATGCCCTCTGGTGTGACAGTGATCGTCTGCTCGACATAGCGTGGCATGAAGGGGCGCAGTCCGTACTGATATATGGCTGCACCGATCGGGCCACCGATCAGCGGAGCAACAACCGGCACCCAGAAATAATTACCCGGTGCCGGCAGCGCACTCTGTCCCCAGCCTGCGAAGAAGCAGAACAGGCGCGGACCGAAATCGCGGGCTGGATTGATGGCCCATGCATCGAGATAGCCACAGGACGCACCAATGATCGCGACGAGGAGCCCGATGATCAGCGCACTCGAATTCGCCTGTGGGGCCTGCGTGTTGTACTGGCAGGTAATGGCGAAAATGCCGAACACCAGCACCGCCGTCAGAACGAGTTCGTCCCAGAACGCATGCGAGACGGTGACGAAATCACCCGGGTGGGTAAAGAAGACGCCAGCAGCGCCACCATCCACCGCGCGCGTCAGGTTATGCGCCATGTTGAAATGGTCGATCACCGGCACGTACAGCGAATAGACAAGGGCTGCACCTGCAAAACCGCCCAGAACTTGAGCGCTAATGTAAGGAAGCACTTTCTTCCACGAAAAACCACGGAACATGGCCAGCGCAACCGTAACGGCCGGGTTCGCATGCGTCCCGCTGATGGCTCCGGTCGCGTAAATCGCAACCGTCACACCAAGACCCCAGACGATACACACGCCCCAGTAAGCCGTCTTGTAGGGGCTGGGATCATACAGCGAGTACATGGCCGCAACGCCATCTCCAAAGAGAATGATGATTGCGACTGCGAAGAACTCCGAAAGGAGCTCTCCAAGATAACGCCTGTTTTCTGACATGACTGGCATCCGCCATGAAAAATGAAACTGGGAGGTCAGGCGACGTTCTGACGCGTGACCGGGCCGGGGTCGGAAACAGAACTGGGCGATGCCTGCAGACGGCTTTCGACATAAGTCTGAAGGTCCGCCCGGTCGGCATCAGTAACGAAGAGTCCAAGCCGCGAGCGACGCCAGAGAATATCCTCGGCAGAGCGCGCCCATTCGTTGTCGATCAGATAATCCACCTCACGCGCACTCAGCGTCTTGCCAAACATGCGCCCCATGCGGTCTGAATCAGGGGTTGCGATGTCGTAAGCCCTCAGGCCGTAATTGCGGAGCAACCGCCAGGAACTGCGTTCTGACAGATGCGGTGCATAAGCCCTGAACCGCTGGAGTTGCGAGTCGAAGTCGGTGGGCGCAAACTCACCGCCCGGCAGAGGTGTGCCATCCGTCCAGCCTGCCTTGCGCAGAACCGGAAGATGCGGCGCGAGCTTCTCAACAGCATGTTCTGCCAGCTTACGGAACGTCGTGATCTTACCACCGAAAACAGACAGGATCGGCGCAGAGGTCGCATCCACATCCAGAACATAGTCACGCGTCACGGCGGAAGCGTTGCCCGAATTGTCATCATAAAGCGGACGCACACCGGCATAGGTCCAGACAACGTCTTCGGGACGGACAGTCTTCGTAAAGTAGCGGTTTACGCTCTCGCAGAGATAGGTGATTTCGTCCTGGGAAATCTCCACATGAGCCGGATCCTGCTCCCAGGGCACATCAGTCGTGCCGATCAGGGTGAAATCCTGCTCATAAGGAATTGCGAACACAATCCGCTTGTCCGGATTTTGGAAGATATAGGCCTGAGAACCTTCAAACACACGCGGAACCACGATGTGACTGCCCTTGACCAGACGCACGCGGTTACGGCTTGGAACATTCAGGCGATCCTGAAGCAGTTCCGCAACCCATGGCCCCGCAGCATTTACCACTGCTTTGGCCTCTACCGTGCTCTGTTCACCGGTCACAGTATCTTCGATCGTCGCAGTCCAGCCCTGCGCTGCGCGAACGGCCTTCACCAGACGCGTACGGGTTTTAACAGTCGCCCCGACGCGAACGGCATCCATGGCATTCAGCACGACAAGACGACTGTCCTGAACCCAGCCATCGGAATATTCGAAACCGCGCACATAATCAGATCGGAGCGACCGGCCCGCAGGAGCACTCCGCAAATTCAGAGCTTTGGTGCGGGGAAGCGTCATATTCGGACACAGGTGATCGTAAAGGAACAACCCCGTCCGCAGCAGCCAGGCGGGTCGCAGCATTTTTGAATGCGGCAACACAAAGCGCATGGGCCAGATGATGTGGGGCGCGATCTTCAGGAGACGCTCCCGCTCCATAAGAGCTTCGCGAACAAGCCTGAATTCGTAATATTCAAGATAGCGCAGGCCACCGTGGATCAGCTTGGTGCTTGCGGAAGACGTATGGCTTGCAAGATCGTCTTGCTCGACCAGGAGCACTTTCGCTCCCCGGCCCGCCGCATCTCTCGCAATTCCACATCCATTGATTCCGCCCCCCACAACCAGAAGGTCGTAAGGCGCTGCCGAACCGGACACAGATGAAACCTCGTGAATCGATGACATCACACTCTCCTGTCATCTCGCTCCAAAACGAGCGGTCGATGTTCGTTTTGGAGCATGTTGAACGATAAAGAAAGGGTTTTATGTGATTCGTAACGCGATAGTGTTGGATCAGACGCTGTGGCGCGTTATTTTTCCAGAATGTGAAGCGTCACGCCCGCCTGCTCCAACCGACGCTGGAACGCCTCGGAAACCGGCCTGTCCGTAATAAGGTCGTCGATATCCTCAAGTTCTCCAACACGCCCCATTGGCCGACGATTAAACTTGGTATGGTCCGCCAAAAGCAGCACTCGCCGGGAATTTCGGATAATCGTCCGTGCACACTGGATTTCACTTAGATCGAAATCCAGCAGGGTTCCGTCTTCTTCAATTCCGCTGATCCCGATCACACCGAATTCCGTATGAAAGGAAGACAGAGTCTCAATTGCCGCAGCTCCTAAAATCGCCCCGTCCTGCGGTCGAAGCTGACCTCCGGCGATGACCGTATGAAAATCCGAGCGTCCTGAAACGAGGGATGCGACATGAAGATTGTTTGTCACAATCCGCAGGTCCCGGTGGGACGAAAGCGCACGGGCAAACGCTTCTGTCGTCGTACCGATATTGATGAACAGGGAGGATCGGTCTGGAATCAGGGACGCAGCATACTGGCCGATCGCATTCTTGGCGGCGGAATTGAGAATCTGACGAGCGTCATAGTCCAGGTTTTCAACCGTTGAGACCGGAGTGGCTCCGCCGTGATGACGACAGAGCAGACCAAGCTCTGCGAGTTGCGTCACGTCCCTTCGGATCATCTGGACCGCCACTCCGAAATGTCGGGCCATATCCTCGTTTGCCATATAGCCGGCGCTTCGGACGAGACGAACAATTCCATCCTGACGCGGACTGACGGGAGATGGTTCAAGGCGCATTGAGAAACGATCCTGAGGCCAGATGTAAGAAAACGAACATAACCGCACACCATGTCACACGGATAGCGCACTCCATGCTGACCCAAGAACTTGGATCATAACTCGGCCCGACAGGCGCGCGCCGCCAGATTTTCCGCACCTGTTACAAAGCGCGTACCTAAAGCCATATTCCGGCCATGCTTGATGGGCCAGATGAAGGGCTCGGTACGAAGCCCACGGTCCGGTCATCTCCGTGAGGCCGGAACCGGGTGTGAAGGTGAGTTATGAAAATCAAACTGGTTGCAGGGCTGATGGCAGCCTGCGTTTTCGCCGGGGTTCCCCTTGCTTCCGCAGATCCCCATAATGGCGGACCTGGCATGAACGGGCGTGGAAATGGAGGCCCCGACCAGCATGGCGATTACCGTGGCGGTGGCCGTAATGGCGGTCATGAGCGCGTCTGGCAGCGGGGAGACCGCTATAACGGTCCCCGAGGACGCCGCTGGGCGGTCGATAACTGGCGTCACTATCGGGGGCTGTATGCCCCACCGAGCGGCTATTACTGGATGCGTTATGGAGACCAGTTTCTGCTGACGGCTCTAGCGACAGGACTGATCGCCGGCGTTGTCAGTGCAAATGGGATGGCCCCTCTCCCCGGTACGGTCCAGCCTGCTGCACCGGTTCCACCTCCGCCGGGCGCCGTCCCTCCCGGGTATGGACCCGGCTACGGAACAGGGCCTTACTGAACAGGCTCCTGTTTCCGAAAGCTGTGACAAGCGGAGTTGATTCCTTCAACCCCGCTTTCAGTCATTTACAAGGGTCATGACCTCGGTCCATTCGGGAGCAGCATCCGCCGCACCATGACGGGTCGTCGCCAGCGCACCGCACGCGGAAGCAATGCGTGCAGCGTCCATAAGACCGGCGCCGCGAGCGAGTGCTACAGCGAGCCCGGCATTGAAACAGTCTCCTGCCGCCACCGTATCCACAGGTTTGACGGCGAAGGGCCCCAGATGCCCTGAATGCGTCCCGTCATGCCAGAAAACGCCTTCTGCTCCCATTTTCACCAGCACCGCACGCACGCCCTTTGACAACAGGGCCTCCGCAGCCTCACGCGCCTTTGCGGGATCTGTGGGACGGATACCTGTCAGACTGAAAGTTTCACTTTCATTCGGCGTCAGAACATCGATCTCAGACCACAAGGCGTCCGCAAGTCCATGCTCCGGAGCCGGTGCGGGGTCCAGAATGACCGTGGCTCCCGTTTTGCGAGCCTGTCGGGCCGCAGCCAGAACGGCACCCTGCGGGATTTCAAGCTGCAGCAGCAGAATCTTTGCCCGCTCCAGCCAGGGAGCGGCAGCCGTAACATCACTGACATCCACCGCCATGTTGGCCCCACCGGCCACGGTGATGCAATTTTCGGCCGCCGCATCAATTCCGATCAAGGCGATGCCAGTGGGATTCTCCGGATCATCGCGCAAAGCGGAGAGGTCCACGCCAAAACCGGACAGAGCGCTTCGAGCCTGCGCACCGAAAGCGTCGCAGCC
Organism: Gluconobacter kanchanaburiensis NBRC 103587; assembly: GCF_007988905.1. Lineage (GTDB taxonomy): Bacteria > Pseudomonadota > Alphaproteobacteria > Acetobacterales > Acetobacteraceae > Gluconobacter > Gluconobacter kanchanaburiensis. Next base: position 159,838 of record NZ_BJVA01000006.1, on the reverse strand, counting down.
AACGCGCCCGGCAAGCGCTACGTCGATATCGAGTGTCCGGGCCAGTCGCGCAGCCGCAGCAGCCTGATTGCTACCCTTGCCTCCGAGCCCGACCGTATAGGTCTCCGCGTGCACGGTTTCTCCGGGGCGGGGAAGGCGCTGACTGCGTGCCGTCAGATCAATATTGATGCTGCCAAAAGAAAGAATCAGGGGCGTCCGCATGGTCATGTTCACGAGGCCAGAAGCTGGAGAAACGGAGGATTTCCGGCCTCGTGCTTATCCGACCCCTGAACCGTCCACAAGAACCCGTCTCGACCGGATCACGAACTATTTCATCAGGATAACCGTCTCGACCTTCACCATGGGATTGACCGAATGAAGCAGGGTACTCATGCCCCACTGTCGCTGGTCGAATGTACCATGGCTGACGATCCGCATTAGCGTATTGCCCTGAAACCGCAGGTCGGTCGCAAGCACCAGCGGATGGGTCTGACCACGCATGCTCAGCGTTCCAGCCAATTCAGTATGCAGCCGACCTCTTACAATCCGTGGACGGCAGTCTCCAACATATTTCATGACAGGGTGAGTGTCGCTGTCGAGCATCAGACCGGAAAGCATGATCTGTTTCATGACGGCACTTCCGACCTTCAGTGAAGCGACATTCATCGTCAGCTCCACATGACAGCTCTGCCGGTCCAGATCATAGGTCAGCGCACCTGACACATCATCGAAACTGCCATCCACGTCCGTCAGCGCCGACCGTGCATACAGGCGGGCCTGCGTATTGACTGGAGACAGGACGAGGTCCTGCCTCGCGGCACTGGCCTGCCTACAAAACATCAGACACAGAATAAATATCACGGGGAAAAGACCGTATTTCATTATCCGACACCTTCTCCTGAGACGGCTTCGCCTTCCAAAACTTCCCACAACCGGATCGGTTCGTCTCTCTACCTTTTTTGATGTACCGAGACTGTGGCTTTCACAAATGAATGTGTTAGGCTTGCCACCTTCAATCGGCCGCGCGAAAGTCCCGTTGTCCCTCATGCGACCTCCCTGCCCGCCTCTGCCTGTCTGTCGGTATTCGGCCAGCCTGCGTCCGGGCATTTTATGCTTTCTGGCGACGGCCGGATGTTCTCTGCGGGGTGCCCCCTCGTTCCCGATCGTGGGAGCCTATTTTCCTGACTGGATGCTCTGCGGACTCATAGGTATTGCCACAACCATTGGGCTTCGGGTCCTATTCCTGCTAACGGGGGTGGATACGGTGCTCAGCTTTCGTCTCTTCACTTATGTCGCACTGGGCGTCGTCGCCGCCCTGACGGTGTGGACGCTGGTATTCGGACCCTGATCGTGAAGCGCATTCCCGTCTCAGGCAAAAAAACCGTCGGTATTATCATCGCCTTTCTCTGTGTTGGGACTGCCGCCATCTTCGGCGTTCACGTCTCCCATGAGGACAGCGCCCATCCGTCTTCCGATAGTGGAAGCATCGATGCGGAAATGGTGCATGTGGCGTCGACCGTCGGTGGTCGACTGAAAGAGCTGAACGTTTCGGTCAACCAGCATGTCCACAAGGGCGACATCCTGTACCGGCTGGACTCCGAACCCTATGAACTGACCGTCCGTCAGGCACAGGCCAATCTGGACCTCGCCAGCGCGGAAGTTGAAAACCAGACCCGTCTTCTGGGCGTCAAAACCTCCAATGCCGCCAGTGCGGATGAACAGGTCGTCCGGGCCCGCACCAACCGCGACCTCGCGGCCCGTACCGTGCAGCGGCTTCAGCCTCTGGCCGGAAAATCTTACATCCCGTGGCAGCAATACGATCAGGCCCGCGTCGCCCTGCACGATGCCGAGGTCTCGTTGGCCCAATCCCGCAACCAGTCCGCTGCGGCAACCACAGCTATCGGGGATCTGAAAAGCTCCCTTGCCGCGCGCGATGCCGCTCAGACGGTTTTGGATCTTGCACGCTACGAACTTCGTCAGACGACGGTCAAAGCCCCGGCTGACGGATACGTCACCAGTTTGCGCGTCAAAGCCGGCGAAGTTCTGGCACCCTCGCAGGTCCTGTTCACTCTGATTGCAGATGACGAATGGTATGCCACTGCCAATATCCGGGAAATCAATCTGAGCGCCGTGCGGATCGGAGACTGCGTAACAGTCTACTCCATGATCGACCGTCGCACTCCGATCCGTGGGCATGTCCAAAGCATCGGCTGGGGCGTCCTCTCCGCCGATTCGGCCGGGATCGCACGTTCGCTGCCGATTGTGCCCCGTCAGATGGACTGGGTGCATGTGGCCCAGCGTTTCCCGGTCCGCATCCAACTGGAAAAAACCAATCCGCTCCTGCTTCGCCTTGGAGCTACCGCAACGATCGAGATCCGGCATGGCGCGGCCTGTCCCTGACGCGGCCGATACACCTGCCACAACGAGGTCCGATCGGATAAGTGCGGACCAGAGATGTCCTGATCAGACACGACCAGGATTATCGCCCGGCCTGAGCCTTCGCCGCGTCTGGCGCCTTGTCAGCGATCCGGCTCCCGGGCGTCTCGGTTATGCCATCCGGATGGCAGCAGGATGCACCACAACAGTTCTGGTTGGTGAAATCTGGCAGGTTCCGGAACTGGCCGTCCCGGCGCTCGTGACCATGGCCCTGTGGCAGAAGGACCGTGTCAGCAACGCCCTGGTCGGTGTTGGCGTAAATATCGTAATCCTGATCCTTCTGACGATCATCTATGGCCTGATCCACCTGACGCTCGATCACCCCATGGGCTTGGTGATCGTCACCGCCCTTTTGTCCTTCGCATTTTTCTTCCTCGGCTCAGCCAGCAAGCTCAAACCCGTCGCCTATATGATCGGCCTGAGCACCATCTATGGGCTGATCGCAATCGACGACGTTCCGGTCGGCGAAGTCGTAACGCGCGCCCTGCTTTATACGGATCTGTTTCTCGCCGTGCCCGGGACGGTCATGGTCGTGCTCGGTTTGCTGATCTGCCCCTCTCCGCGCAGAGTGCTGACCAACGATATCGCTGCCAGACTTCGCATGGCGTATCGCCTGCTGAACAACCCCGACGGACGTCTGCGCGAACAGGCTACGGACATGCTGCGCGAAGGCACAACCGGCATGATGAAATCGGTCAAGATGGCGGGACTGGAAAAAATCTGGTCTCCTCATGATCTGGCCTGCCTGAAACAGGCTGCCATTAGCAGCGTCAGCATCCTCGCCCTCGCCGATGCAGCAAGCCGAAGCGCAATACCGCAAGGCGATGCGGCCTGCCTGACGCAGGTTTTTGAAAAAATGGCGGCCATATTTGCCGACGGCGACTATCCAGCCGACATTGAGCGTCCGGCCCTCAGTATGAGCTCCGATACCATCCGAGAGATGGCGAATCTGCTTCCGAATTTTACAACGCCCCCCGTCGAAAGCAGCGAAACGGACTCAGAAAAGAAAAAGTCCGGCTTTTTCGATGAAGACGCGTTCAGCAATCCCGACCACGTCCGCTTTGCCGTCAAGGGAACGGCAGCCGTGATGCTGAGCTACCTGACATTCAAGGCGCTCGACTGGCAGGGAATTCACACCTGCATCATTACCTGCTTCATCGTCGCACTTCCAACAATGGGGGAAATGGTCTCCAAACTGACGCTCCGCATTTCAGGCGCCCTGATCGGCGGTGCGTTCGGGATCGCCTCCATCATTTTCGTTATGCCACACCTGGATGGCATTACCGGCTTTCTGGCACTGGTATTTGTAGTCTCCCTGATCGGGGCCTGGGTCAAAACCGGCGACGAGCGCATTGCCTATGCAGGATTTCAGATCGGGCTCGCATTCTACCTAACAGACCTCAAGGGCTACGGCCCGACCAGCGATATGGCAACCGCGCGGGACCGGATCGTCGGGATCATGCTCGGCAATTTCATCACCTATGCCATGTTCACAAGCTTCTGGCCTGCCAGCGCCTATGACGGGCTCGGTGACAGACTGCGCGGACTGAAAGACTGCCTGATACGACAGACACGGGCTACAACGCCCCAGACCCGGACGAAGGCTCTCGCCGAGACCCAGTCCGCCCTGCTCGAAAGCGAACGCACATTGGAATATGCCATGTCCGAGCCTGTCCATATGCGCGCTGACCGGCGCCAAATTGAGACTGCCCGCAGCGCGATTGACGACGCCGCGATCCTATCGGAGGAGCTGCTCGCCACGCCTGGACGCGCAGATTTTCCCGAGCGCGCAGCACGACTGGAACGGATTGCTTCATGACCTGCCCGACCGCCTCTCATGCGTTCGCATTCCGCACTGTATTGCGCTTCAGCTCCCTTCTCGTGCCCTGTCTGCTCGCATCCTGCGCGACACAGGCTCTGGACAGCGCACCCGCAGCGCCGAACCGGCCATGGCAGCCCAATATCGCCGCCAACGGCGAGATCCTTCCTGGCCGACATGATCCGCACGCTCTCAATCTGCCCTCAGGCTATACGCTTCCTTCCAATACGCGGATCCACACACGAGCACCCGCACCGGAACTTCAGGTCCAGACAGGACACGCCTACTCGCTGGCGGAACTGATCGACATCGCGCAGTCCGCAAATCCAGAAACGCGACGCGCCTGGAACATGGCGCGGGACGCTGCGCTCGCGGTCGGGATCGCCCGCAGCACCTATCTGCCACGCCTGACCGCGACAGTCATAGGCGGCTACAACCACAGCCGCAATGACGGAGCAAACCCCACTCTCACCAATGCCGGCACGGCGGGCAGCGTAATCAACTCAGGACTGAGCGGTCTCGAAAACGCACTGGGCGGTATTCGCAACAACACTTCAGGCGCAGGCGAAGTCCAGACACTGGGCATGGAATGGCTTCTGTTCGATTTCGGAAAACGCGAAGCCGTCATTGAGGCCACGAAACAGGCCCAGATCGCCAGTAATATCCTCTTTACCGCAGCCCATCAGAAAATCATCTATGGCGTAACGACTGCCTATTATACGCATGAAGCCGCCGCAGGCCGCGTGCGGCTTCTGCGTCTTGCAAGGGACAATGCGAAGTTCGTACAAACCTCCGCTGAAGCCAGACTGCGTCAGGGTCAGGGCACGATCGTGGATGTCACACAGGCGCGACAGGCCACAGCACAAACGGAACTGCGACTGGTTCAGGCCGAAGGCGACGAAGAAAATACCCGCCTCGACCTGCTCAACGCCATCGGGATTTCCCCAGCGTCGAAACTTGAAACGCTTGATATTTCCGGCCGACCACTCGCTGTGGACGATATGCGTCTGACGGATGCGTTCGTCCAGCAGGCCGTTTCCCGCAGGCCCGACGTTCTTGCGGCCTATGCCAGTGCCAAGGCCGCAAGAAGCAGAGTGCAGGCCGCACGAAGTGAATTCCTGCCCAAGGTTTTCATGACAGGCAACGTCGCTTACACGACCGGTCGACTGGCTCTCTCTTCCATCCCGGGTGTCGGAAGTGAAGCGCCGCCAACGCTGAACCTGTCCAGCAACTCCTTCAGTAGCCTGATCCTCGGCGGCATCACTGTCCCGATCTTCGACGGCGGAACCCGCGCGGCCTTACTGAAGCAGGCGCAGGACCAGTCGGATAGCGCGGATGCGACCCTTCGGCAGACCGTAGACAGCTCCGTCAAACAGATCGTCGCGGCAGAGAATGCCCTGCGGACAAGCCTGAGCGCCTATGCCGCTTCGGGACGACTTGAAACCGCAGCAAAAACCAGTTTCGACGCTTCCACCACAGCTTATCGCAGTGGTGTCGGATCACTGACCCAGACCAGTATCGCTCAAAACGGATATCTGGACGCAACTCTCAGCCATTCCGACGCCTATTATGCGGCCCTTATTGCAGCAGCGGGCCTCGCTTTTGGAACTGGATCAATCAGCCGCGACTGATGCTCGAAATACCAGAAGGTATTCCGAGCAGGTCACTCCGCAGACAAGAGCCAGAAATTAAATTCTCAAAAATAAATAACAGTAATAGTTTAATTTAATTTTCTACTTTATAAATAATATATTAAATCTCTATAGATTTTAATTCAAGTAATTATTCAGATATTTTCATTAATATTCCCCGGAGAAGATCATGTCCAAACCCCGCCTGCGTCTTGCTATCGACATGGATGAAGTCATTGCCGATGCGTGTTCGGCGCAAAGAACATGGTTCCGCGAAACCTTTGGTTATGACTGGAGCGATACCGAGCTTCAGGGACGTCATTTCAGGGATCTCGTGACGCCTGACGAATTCGCCGCCATGGAAACCATGCTCCATCAGGGTGATTTCTTTGCGACACTCTCCGTCATGCCAGGTGCTCAGGAGGCTATTTCAGCACTGTGCGAAACATGTGAAGTCTTCATCACGACCGCTGCCATGGAATATCCTGCTTCATGCGCCCCGAAATTTGCATGGCTGCGGGAGCACTTCCCCTGCATTTCCCCGCTTAATATCGTTTTCTGCGGAGACAAAAGCATTCTCGCCGCAGATGTGATGATCGACGACAATCTTCGCCATTTCAGACGGTTTCAGGGACAGGGCATTCTGTTTACGGCCCCTCACAATATGTCGGATATCTGGAACCCGCGCGCCGGGACCTGGCAGGATGCCCTGACAATTGTGGACGAGATCGATGGGAAGCGATGAAAAACGCTACCTCTGTGTCTTTCAGGAAACAGGGGCGAGCAAACTCATGCAGAGATTGCACGAAATCGGGAGAATCATTTTGACACCAAGTGCCAAAATCCGGAAAGGATGCACCAGCTTTACGATATAGACCGATCAGGATCGACCGTTCATGAAATCTGCACGCCTGCTGCTTTGCCTTCTCTCCGGTTCTGTTCTGAGCAGTCTGCCAGCATTTGCAGCGGAAACGCAACCATCTTCGCGTGCGGACGCAACTCCAGGTCACACTCCTTCCCGCCCTTCATCCGTTTCCTCGCCCACCTCCCCGACACGGGCCGCCGAAAAAGCAGCGACCATCACCCCGAAACCGGAAACCATCGTCGTCCACCGACGCAACGGCTCCGGAACCGCTGCTGATTACCGGACGAAAAACGTGGCTCTCGGCCCGCTCGGAACGCGTTCGATCCTTGATACGCCAATGTCCATCATGGCGGTTCCTCACGACGTCCTGGTCAACCAGCAGACCCGTAATATCAACGACCTGGTGGCTTATGTTCCCTCAGCGCAGCTCGAAATGCGCGGCGATCCGAATACCAGCCGTCCGCAGTCCCGCGGCTTTGAAGGCGATGTAATTGCCAATACCCGCATGGACGGGCTGAATATGGTCATCACCACGCCTTACGCTGCCGAACAGTTCGACAGCCTTCAGGTTCTCAACGGTCTGGCAGGCGCCCTTTACGGCCCCCAGAATCCGGCGGGAACATTCGACTTCACGCTCAAGCGCCCGACGGACCGGATGACCGAGCGCTTCGTCGTGGGAACGGATTCCATCGGCTCCCCACTGGAGAGCGCAGATGTCTCAGGTCGGGTGGGAAAGAACGGCTGGTTCGGATATCGCCTGAACCTGCTGAACCAGAACGGCGAAGGTTATGTCGAAGGCTCGCATCTGCGGCGTGATCTCGTCAGCGGCGATTTCGACATCCATCTCTCGCCCAAGACCGTCATCCAGATCGACGCCAGCCAGTACACCTATGCCGAACGTGGCTATCCGGGCGGTTTCGCGTACAGCACCGCGATCCAGCTTCCCCAGGCACCGGATCTGAGCCAGAAGGGTTATGGCCAGCCACAGGCGGGCTATAACATGGAAACCGACACGGCCATGGCCAAGATCATCCATACCTTCAACGACAACTGGAGCCTGAAGCTCGGCGGATTGTGGCAGAACGCGGCCCGGAACGTGTTCAGTACATCGAACCAGCTTCTCAATTCCGCGGGACTGTACCGCCAGACGATTTCGGCGGCTTTGACAGCCAATGACTTCGTGGCCGGCAGCAACATGGCCTACCTGAACGGCAAGTTCCGCACCGGTCCGCTGCGTCACCAGATCGAACTCGGTACGAACGGGTATGTCATGGGGAACTACAACCCCACATCCTCGACCGGCACCCTGACGCTGGGAGAAGCCACGATCGGCCATCCGAAGAGCTTCGCGAGCGTCCAACCGTATTATTCCGGCCGCTACAAATCCGCCGATACGATGAACCAGTCACTGCTGGCAGGCGACACCATCTCGCTCGGCAAACACTGGTCGATCATGGGATCCCTCGCCTGGAGCTGGCTGAGCACGAACAACTACGCCAAGACGGGAACCAAGACGTCCAGCTATAACCGCTCTGCCGCGTTCAGTCCGATGACGAGCCTGATGTACAAGCCGACGGACAATCAGACGCTGTATTTCACCTGGGGGCGCTCGCTTCAGGCAGGAACGACGGCACCTGCGGGGTCGGCCAATGTCAATGAAGTCACGGCGCCGCTGCGCTCGGAAGAATACGAAGTCGGTTACAAGATCCTCGTCGCCAAACGCATCCAGGTGAACATCGCGGGTTTCCGCATGTCGCGCCCGTTCGGCTTCGTGGACCCTGCGACGAATGTCTATGGCAATTTCGGCAACCAGAGGAATTATGGCGTCGAGTTCCAGGCTTCGGGCAACATCACCGAGAACCTGACATTCCTCGGCGGCATGACCTGGCTGGACGCCCAGCTTCTGGACACGAACTCCGCCAAGACCGCCAACAAGCAGGTCGTGGGCGTCCCGCCGCTGATGGCGAACGCGCTGCTGGATTATCGCCTGCCCTTCCTGAAAGGCGCTGCCGTCAACGCGAACGTTCATTACATGGGCCGCCGCGCCGCCAATGTGTACAACACGACCTTCGCGCCGTCCTATGTCACGCTGGACCTGGGTGCGCGTTATGCGACCCATGCCTACGGACAGCCGCTGGTCTTCCGTTTCGGGGTCAACAACGTTACGAACCAGAGCTACTGGGCGTCCGTCTATCCGTCGAGCATCAATGGTGTGAGTACAGCCACGAACTCGGCGGTCGCCGGTCTGCCGCGCACCTATCACTTCAGCATCGAGCTGGACCTCTGAGGTTTAGCCCGAACTCAAGGGGAAATCATCCTGCCACAGCAGCGGCTGAAGCGTGAACGTCCGACGCAGGATGGCTTCCAGATCGGATTTCCCCTCCGTTTTCCTCCATTCGTCCAGCGCGGTCCGGAACGTCGCGATCGCCGTCCGGGCCAGAAGCCGGGCCGCGAGAGACGGCATTTCAGTCGCGGGCAACCGGGCAATCAACGCAGTTGCCAGCGTCTCTTCCCATTCTGAATATCGCCGAAGGGCCATGTCCCGCAGGGCAGGCGTTTCTTCCACCAGTCTGACAACGCCATAAGCATCCATCCTGTCGGACGAATAGCACGCCACGACCGGCACCAGCCCGGCTAGAACAGCCTCCTGTAACGGAACGTTCTGGGGCACCTCACGGATGGCATCCGTCAGGATCGTCGTAACCCCATTGGTCCATGCGAGAATGATATCGGCTTTGCCGGGAAAGTACCGAAACAGTGTACGTCGGGAAATCTGCGCGGCCTCGGCAATCTCGTCGACGGACGTCTCTTCATATCCCCGGGTGGAGAACAGGCGCATGGCCTCCCGCACCAGTGCGGCGTGGGTACGGTCCTTCTTGCGCTGCCGGAGCGGCCCATCCTGTTCTGCGTCAGTCGTCATGCCGTCCAGTTATCCCGAAGTCCCCAAGGAGCATAGACCCGATCTGAAAAACCCTTCCGGGCACAAGCCTGTAACGGGCGCGCACCAGAACGTCATTTTCAAGCTGTTGCCAGACCGCCACAAGATCTCCGACCCCGGTCAAAACTGCGACTTCGCGGAAAAACGGGCGCCTGCCAACCACACGATCCTGAAACACCTGCGCCAGAACCATAGCCACAGGGTCACGCGTACAGCAAAGACATCCAGCCACATGCCGGTTCATGAAAGGCGAGACTGCCGGACTATCGACAACATCCCCCCACCCGCCATCCACCCCCGGATCACCGATGAGCAGGGCGTCGCGTCTGCGCTCTCTGGACCACTCCGCCGGATCGGAGAGGAGGGTCAGCGGGATCAGTGCATTGCCGGAAGACGTCATACGATCTTCTGTAGCAGCCCTGCGCAGCGCGGGCAGCATTTTCATGGTGCTGCCTCTTTGCCGGAGGAGAGCCGTTTTGCTACACCCTCCTGTCCCTGACCGTGTATAGAAGCGCAAGCCCGATCCCGGCTCCGATATCCATTCCCCCATCCACAACTACAGAGCGTTCTGCCCATGTCCTCACGTCCCCATCTGCTTGACGCCCTCGCCGATCAGGTCCTGCTGTGTGACGGCGGCATGGGATCGCGTGTGCAGATGCTGGATCTGGAAGTCGAGCGTGATTACTGGGGACAGGAAAACTGTACGGAAATCCTGAACCTTTCGCGCCCCGAACTCGTCCGCGAAATCCATCGCGGCTATTTCGAAGCCGGCGCGGACATGGTGGAGACGAACACGTTCGGTGGCTCCATCGTCACGCTGGCGGAGTTCGGGCTGCAGGACCGTACACGCGAAATCAACCGTACTGCTGCGACACTGGCCCGCGAAGCCGCTGAGACGTTTTCGGATGGCCGCCACCGCTATGTCCTGGGCTCCATCGGTCCGGGCACGAAACTGCCGACGCTGGGCAACATTTCCTATGACGATCTGGAAGCAGGTCTGGTCGAACAGTGCCGCGGCCTGATTGATGGCGGCGTTGACGGGTTCCTGATCGAAACGTGTCAGGACACACTTCAGATCAAGGCAGCCGTGAACGCCGCCAAGATTGCGCGGATCGAACTGGGTTCGGATGCACCGATCTTCGTGCAGGTCACGGTCGAGACCACGGGCACGCTACTGGTCGGCCCCGATATCGCCGCTGCTGCCACGACCGTTCAGGCGCTGGACGTCCCCTCACTCGGCCTGAACTGCGCGACCGGCCCGCAGGAAATGGGCGAGCATGTCCGCTGGCTGTCAGAAAACTGGCCTGGCCTCATTTCCATGCAGCCCAATGCCGGCCTGCCCGAGCTTGTGGACGGCAAGACCGTCTATCCGCTCAGCCCCGAAGAAATGGCCGTCTGGATGGAGCGCTTCGTCAAGGAGGACGGGCTGAACCTGATTGGCGGCTGCTGTGGCACCTCCACACCGCATATTCAGGCGCTGGACGGGATGCTCCGTCGCCTTGGTGGCACGAAACTGCGCCCTGCCCCGGTCAAGCGCAGTACGGTCTGGATGCCGTCGGTCTCCAGCCTTTATACCCAGACGCCGCTGCGTCAGGAGAACAGCTACTTCTCCATCGGCGAACGCTGCAACGCGAACGGCTCCAAGAAATGGCGCGAGCTTCAGGAAGCCAATGACTGGGACGGCTGCGTCGCCATCGGGCGCGAACAGGCCGCCGAGGGCTCCAACGCGCTCGATATCTGCACGGCCTTCGTCGGGCGGGACGAAGTCCGTGAAATGAACGAGGTCGTCACGCGCTTCACGTCGTCCGTGAACGCGCCGCTGGTGATTGATTCCACCGAAACCCCCGTCATTGAGGCCGCGCTCAAGCTGCATGGCGGCAAGCCGATCATCAACTCGATCAATTTTGAAGACGGTGAAGAACAGGCGCATGCCCGCATGAAGCTGGCCCGCAAGTTCGGCGCGGCGATGATTGCACTCACGATTGATGAAGTCGGCATGGCGAAAGAGCCGCAGGACAAGCTGCGCATTGCCGAGCGTCTGGTCGATTTCGCCTGCACCCAGTACGGGCTGCCGCAGTCTGACCTGATGATCGACCCGCTGACCTTCACCATCGCGACAGGCGTGGAAGATGACCGCAAGCTCGGGCAGTGGACGCTTGAAGGCATCAAGCTGATCCGCGACAAATTCCCCGACATCCAGATCATTCTCGGCCTGTCGAACATTTCCTTTGGCCTGAATCCGGCCGCGCGTGCGGTGCTGAATTCGGTGTTTCTCGACCATGCCGTCAAGGCGGGCATGACGGGCGCGATCGTGCACGTCTCCAAGATCCGTCCGTTGCATCTGATCGCAGCTGAAGAGGTCAAGGTCGCGGAAGACCTGATCTTCGACCGCCGGACCGAGGATTACGATCCGCTCCAGAAGCTGCTGGAGCTGTTCGCTGGGCGCAAAGCAGCCGATGCCGTCAAGAAGCGTCGCGCCGAAACCCCTGCGGAACGTCTGAAAGACCGGATCGTGGACGGTGACCGCAAGGGCATCGAACAGGATCTCGAAGACGCGATGGCGGAAATGCCGGCGCTCGACATCATCAACAATGTCCTGCTCGATGGCATGAAGGTCGTGGGGGAACTGTTCGGTTCGGGCAAGATGCAACTCCCGTTCGTGCTGCAATCCGCCGAGACGATGAAGACCGCCGTTGCCTGGCTTGAGCCCCACATGGAGCGCGTGGAAGGCCAGCATCGCGGCACGATGGTGCTCGCCACCGTCAAGGGTGACGTGCATGACATCGGCAAAAATCTCGTGGACATCATCCTGACCAATAACGGCTATCAGGTCATCAATCTGGGCATCAAGGTGCCTCTCGCGGACATGCTGGCGGCGGTAAAGGAACATAAAGCCGATGCGCTGGGCATGTCCGGGCTTCTGGTGAAGTCCACAGTCATCATGCGCGAGAACCTCGAGGAAATGCACCGTCAGGGCTTTGACCTTCCGGTCATTCTGGGTGGCGCGGCCCTGACGCGGAATTACGTCGAGGAAGAATGCGCCCGCTCCTATGGCGCCGGCGAGCCGGGGCGTGTGGCCTATGCGCGCGATGCGTTTGACGGTCTGGGCCTGATGGACAAAATCGCCAACAACGACCTCGACTCCTATCTCGGCGCGATCCAGACGCGCCGCGCCAGTCAGGCAAGCCGCAAGACCGAACGCGCGCCAGAAATCGCGGAAACACGCGGCTTTGGCGAGGTGGATCGTGAGGCCGCAAAGGCCCGGCGTGAGCGGGTTTCGGGTTCCGAGCCGGCCATTACGCCGCCCTTCTGGGGCGCACGCGTGCTCGAAGCGACGCCGAATGCGGTTCTGCCGTTTCTCAATGAACGGTCGCTGTACCAATTTCAGTGGGGCTTCCGAAAACAGGGCCGTTCGCTCGACGAATTCATGGAATACGCCAAGACCGAACTCCGTCCCGTCCTGAAACGCATGTTGGCGCTAAGTGCGGAGCAGGACATCATTCGGCCGCAGGCGATTTACGGCTACTGGAAAGCGGCGGGCGACGGGAACGACCTTGTGCTGTTTGAAGAGGACGGCATGACGGAAGCCGCACGTTTCACCATGCCGCGCCAGCCCAAGGATGACGGCGAGTGTATCGCCGATTTCGTCCGCGATATCAGCGATGACGTCCGCGATGTGGTCGGGCTTCAGGTCGTGACGGTTGGGCAGAAAGCGTCCGATCTGGCACGGGTTTGGTTCGAGGAAAACCGCTATCAGGACTACCTGTACCTGCATGGCCTGTCGGTCGAAATGGCGGAAGCCATGGCGGAATACACCCACAAGCGCATCCGCGCCGAACTGGGTTTTGCCAGCGAAGACGATCGCGACATGGAGAAGCTACTGTCGCAGTCCTATCGCGGCTCGCGCTATTCCTTCGGCTACCCCGCCTGCCCCCGGCTTGAGGATCAGGAACCGATCCTGAAAATGCTTGATGCCGAACGTATCGGTGTGTCGCTTTCGGACGGCTATCAGCTTCATCCTGAACAGTCGACATCCGCGCTTGTGATGCTGAACCCGCGGGCGAAATACTTCACCGTCTGAGAACGGCAGGCTTTCAATAAAGACGAGAAAAGACACTCCATGACGGCCCCATCAGTTTCGCAGACCACCTATGTCCTGACGCTTTCCTGCCCCAACCGACCCGGCATCGTGGCGGCAATCAGCGGCAGGCTTGCGGAATTGAACGCCAACATCACCGAAGCCCAGCAGTTTGATGATCGGGATAGCACGATCTTTTTCATGCGGATCGTCTTCGAGATCACTGACGGCCGGACCAGCATACCACAGCTTCACGACGCGCTGACTGTTCTGGGTGAGGCGTTCAGCATGGACTGGGCGCTGCATGACCGGAGTGTAAAGCCAAAGGTCCTGCTGATGGTCTCGCGTTTTGATCACTGCCTGGTCGATCTGCTGTATCGTTGGCGTATTGGGGAACTGCCGATTGAACCGGTCGGAATCGTATCGAACCATCCGCGCGAGGTTTTCGCGGATCTGGATTTCTACGGCATTCCGTTCCACCACCTCCCCGTCACGAAAGACACGAAACCTGAGCAGGAAGCCCATATTCTGGAGCTCTTTGCCGCGAGCGGAGCCGAACTGGTCATCCTCGCGCGTTACATGCAGGTCCTGTCCAATGACATGGCCGCCAGCCTGTCAGGGCGGTGCATCAATATCCACCATTCCTTCCTCCCCGGCTTCAAGGGCGCGCGCCCCTATCATCAGGCTTTTGCGCGTGGCGTGAAGCTCATCGGTGCTACGGCTCATTACGTCACGCGGGATCTGGATGAAGGCCCGATCATCGAACAGGATGTGGAACGCATTTCGCATGCCGATACGCCCGAGGACCTGATCCGCAAAGGACGCGATATCGAACGTCGTGTTCTGGCCCGCGCGGTCCGCTACCACATCGAGCGCCGGACCATCATCAACGGCAACAGAACAGTCGTCTTCACGCCCTGAGCCCTGCTTTTCGTCGACAGGACATGAATATTTCGCACGACACCTGGAATATTCTCTCCTAGGCTCGACCCGGCATGTTCATAGTCGGCAGTAATATTCAGATGACTCTCCGGAAAACGCTTCTTTCATTTGCTCTGTTCACGTCGCTAATCGCCCAGACTGCGTGTTCCGGCGACCTGATCCTTGAGAAAAGGCTGACCCCCGCCGACACCCTGCGCGAGACCACGAACCGCACCGTCGTGCCCGGCACGTTCGTCATGACCGTGAAAAGCGTAAACGTCTTCAACAAGATGGTCTTCCTCAATTCCGAAGACACCTATCTCGACCGCGCCAATGTCGCCGTGCAGATCACGTCTGGCGTGGCCTATAACGCCGATATCCGTTTCGGGGGCGATTTCCGCAAGATGGTGCTGAACCGCAAGATCCTCGTGATCGGATCAGCCATGAAAGTAGGCGCAGATCTGGAACAGGGCATCATCGTGAACAACAAGGATGATTACCGGACCTATATCTTCGTCAGCCGGGCCAGCAATATTTTCCTGAGATAATCGCGCGCAATATCTGATATTGCATCGCACATTGATTTTTCGACAGATTATTCCGTTTTATAACCCTATAACGATACGAAGATATTTCGCGAAATCATGATCCGGACTATGAAGAGCCTCCTTTCTTCATGCCGGATCCTGTCATGACCGTCTCTTCCATCTCTGCTCCGGACCGCCTTCAGGCCGTTCTCAAGGCCCTCCAGCCTATCATGGGCGAGCAGATCAGCACGGCGCCCTCCGTTCGTGAAGAACACAGCCACGGCGAGGCCATGAATGCCTCCCGACTGCCGGAAGCGGTTGTTTTTGCCGAAAGCACGCAGGATGTCGCAACCGTTCTGCGACACTGTCATGAATGGCACGTTCCGGTTGTGGCATTCGGGGCCGGTACCTCGGTGGAAGGCCATGTCGTCCCACCCGAAGAGTCCATCAGCCTCGATCTGTCGCGCATGACCGCGATCGTGGAACTGAATGCCGAGGATCTGGACTGCCGGGTTCAGGCGGGGATCACGCGGCAGACCCTGAACGTGGAAATCCGCGATACCGGGCTATTTTTTCCGGTCGATCCCGGCGGAGAAGCCACGATCGGCGGCATGTGCGCCACTCGCGCTTCCGGCACTGCCGCCGTGCGTTACGGCACAATGAAGGAAAATGTGCTGGGCCTGACGGTCGTTCTTGCAACCGGCGAAGTCATCCGCACGGGCGGCCGGGTCCGGAAATCTTCCACCGGCTATGACCTGACGTCCCTGTTCATCGGTTCGGAAGGCACGCTCGGAATCATCACAGAAGTCCAACTCCGCCTACACGGGCGTCCGGACAGTGTTTCGGCCGCGATCTGCCAGTTCGAGAATCTGCATGACGCCACCCAGACCGCCATGGAAATCATCCAGTGCGGCATCCCCATCACCCGCGTGGAACTGATGGACAGTGTGCAGATGGCGGCGTCCATTCAGTATTCGGGGCTAAAAGAATATCAGCCTCTGACCACTCTGTTTTTTGAGTTCACAGGCTCCCCGGCCGCCGTACGCGAGCAGGTCGAGACGACCGAGGCTATCGCGTCTGGCAATAATGGACTCGGTTTTGCCTGGGCCGAAAGCCCCGAAGACCGCACCCGTCTGTGGAAGGCGAGGCATGATGCCTACTGGGCGGCCAAAGCCATTGTTCCGGGAGCACGCGTCATCTCCACGGACTGTATCGTCCCGATTTCCCGCCTGGGAGAGCTGATCGAAGGTGTCCATCACGATATCGAGGCTTCTGGCCTGCGCGCACCGCTTCTGGGCCATGTGGGAGATGGTAATTTCCACACACTCATCATCACGGACGACACCGCGGAAGGACATCAGCTCGCCCTCGACCTGGACCGGAAAATCGTGGCCCGCGCTCTATCGCTGAACGGATCGTGCAGCGGAGAACACGGCGTCGGCATGGGGAAGCTGGAATTTCTGGAAACCGAACATGGCGCAGGAAGTCTCAGCGTAATGCGCGCCCTGAAAAACACGATGGACCCACACCATATCCTCAATCCCGGCAAACTCGTCCCGACGGGCCCGGTTTACAAGGGCTGAGCTTTCAGGGATCTTCTCGCGCGTTTTCTTTCCAGCTCTGTCCGGATTTCAGCCTCATGCCGTCAGTTTCCAGTCTCTGCCCCGATATCGTTCTGATCGGCGCAGGAATTATGAGCACCACGCTGGCGGCGTTGCTGCGGGACCTTGATCCGTCCCTGTCGATGATAATATTCGAAACACTGGCAGATTGTGGACAAGAAAGCTCCTATCCCTGGAACAATGCCGGGACAGGCCATGCTGGCAACTGCGAACTGAACTATACCCCCCAGCGTGCGGATGGCACCGTCGATATTTCCAAAGCTCTTGCGGTCAATACGGAGTTTGACCTCTCCCGGCAGCTCTGGTCGCACTGGATCCGGGATGGACGGATCGCGGACCCAGGCTCGTTCGTACAGCCCTGCCCTCATATCAGTCTGGTCTGGGGAGCTGAAGACGTGGCCTTTCTCAAGGCCCGATACGACGCCATGGTCGCCCATCACTGCTTTGCCAACATGGAATATACGGACAATCCCGACGTTATCGCGCAATGGGCTCCCCTCGTCATGGCAGGACGTGACACGAGCCAGCCTGTCGCCGCTACGCGTATCCGGGAAGGCACGGATGTCAATTTCGGGGCCCTCACCCATCTCCTGACCTCTTCCCTGAAAACGGCCGCTGATGTTTCGATCCGCTACACTCACCGCGTTACGGACCTGACGCGGACGGAGGACGGTCGCTGGCGCATCACTGCCACGAACACGCAGACCGGAGAGACGGTGACGGTTCTGAGCAGAACGGTTTTCGTGGGCGCAGGTGGAAATGCCCTGCCCCTGCTTCAGAAAGCCGGCATTCCTGAAGTGGCTCATCACGCTGGCTTTCCGGTCAGCGGCCTCTGGCTCCGCTGCGACAATCCCGACATTACGCAGCAGCACCATGCCAAGGTTTATGGCAAGGCGCCCCTCGGCTCGCCGCCCATGTCTGTCCCTCATCTGGACACCCGCGTGATTGATGGAAAATCATGCCTCCTGTTTGGTCCCTATGCCGGTTTTTCAACGAAATTTCTCCGCAACGGCTCCTGGACCGACTACTTTCGCTCCCTCACACCAAAGAACATCGTTCCCGCGCTGACAGCGGGAAAAGACAATCTGGTCCTTGTGGATTATCTCGTCCGACAGGTGCTTCAGTCCGGCGAGGCCCGCTTCGACGCCCTTTGCGAGGTCTATCCGACAGCCAGATCATCGGACTGGAGCAAAGTCGTCGCCGGACAACGCGTCCAGATCATCCGGCCGGAAAAAGGACTTCACGGAACCCTGCGTTTCGGGACAGAAATCGTTGAAAGCGCTGACCGCTCCATCATCGCGGTTCTGGGCGCATCACCGGGCGCCTCGATTGCAGCGTCCATCGCTCTAAAAATCGTCCAGAGCGTCTTCTCTGAACGGTTCACCGACATGCAATGGCTGGCCCGGTTGAAGCAGATCTTTCCGTCCTGGGGGATAGACCTCACCCGGGATGCGGAGACCTGCCGGATGTTGCGCGATGAAACCGCCCGTGTTCTGAAAATTACTCCGACACCCTGATTATCACTTTTTTTGGACAGGGTTCCGCATATCAGGCGTTACACAGCGTTTTCTGTCTGTTATGATAAATGTGATATTACAGCGTCTGCCTGTAAGCATGTTCAGGGAATGATTTGAGACATGACTGATGGTTCGGGCTCCGTGACTGCGACTGCCTCGCTGCAGGCTTCCAGACGGCGCGATAATACGGCCCGGCAGAAGCAGATCCTTGATGTTCTCCTTGAAGCGGGCAGCGCCACGATCGAGGGCCTTGCAGAGCGCTTCGACGTCAGCCGTATGACCATACACCGCGATGCCCATGCACTTGTCCAGCAGGGCCTGATCGACAAGCTTCACGGCAGCATCGTGTTGCGCAACAAGATCACAACCCAGAAAACAGTCAATTTCCGCCGCTCCCGTGCAACGGATCTCAAGGATGCGATCATTCAGCGTGCAATCTCGCTGATCCAGCCTGAACAGGTTCTGGTGCTCGATGACTCGACGACAGTTGCCGCGATGCTTCCCCTTCTGCCCGCACTGGCCCCCCTGACCATCATCACCAATGCGATCGGCGTCATTCAGGCCCTGTCACCGTACCCCAATCTGAAACTGATCTGTCTTGGCGGAGACTATAATCCACCGCGCAATGCGTTTTTCGGGCTGGTCTGCGAGCAGGCCGCACAGTCCCTGCGTGCCAACATGATGTTTCTCTCAACCTCTATCATCCATAACGCCACCGCGTTCCAGAACGACCAGGACGTCGTGAAAGTGAAGCGGGCGATGATGGATATTGCAGACCAGAAGATCCTGCTGGTGGACAGCACGAAATTCCGCAAAGGAGGCCTTCACCGCCTCGGCTCGCTTTCCGAATTCGACCGCGTCCTGACGGACTCCCAGATCAAGCCTTCACTCAGCAAATCCCTGACCCAGGATGGCGTAAACCTCGAAATCTGCACCTGATTTCAGAAGGTCAGATTTTTGCGAGCTTCTGCATGAACTGACGCAGCCCTCCCTGAATCGCCTCTTCAAAACGGGCCAGGGTTTCCGCCCCGACATAGTGTTCCACTCCCTCGGCATCGACCCGGGCATTTTCCTCGCTGACGCCCAGCGCCAGCAGAAAAGCCTCCACGATCCGATGACGGTGACGGGCCCTGTCGGCCATTTCCTGTCCTGCGGGCGTTAGAAAGACACCCCGATAGGGTCTCTGCGTGACGTAACCTTCCGTCGCAAGTCTGGCGAGCATTTTCGCCACTGTAGGCTGCGAAACGCCCAGCCGACCAGCGATATCAACCTGGCGGGCCTCCTGACCTTCGGACAGGAGATCCGAAATCAGTTCCACATAGTCTTCGACCAGCACATTCCGCCGGGCGGCACGATTGGCACGAAAGCCCTCTGAATGGGTTTCAACGTCAGGCAGTGTTTCCTTGAGCGCTGCGTCTTTCTGACGTCTTTTCCGTTCCATCCCTGTTCCGTAGCCTTTTATGGAAAACATTATTCGGGGCCGAATAAAACATTCCTACCATTCTGACCAGTCCATAGACCTCTCTGGCGGCATGTCGCATTACTTATAAATATAGCATATTGAATATAAAATCGGGATGCGATTGAATACAGACCCTATGCCAGACATGCCCTCCAGAACGCCGCGTTCCGCCGCCCGAATTTCTTCTGAAATCCGGCAGAGCCTGCCTGATGCCTTTTCCAGCATTCATGTTCCCGGAGCAGAGGCTTCCTGGATAAGACGATTTCTAGCGTTTGTCGGGCCAGGTTTTATGGTTTCGGTTGGATATATGGATCCGGGAAACTGGGCGACCGACCTTCAGGGAGGTGCTCGATACGGCTATACCCTGCTCTGCGTCATCATGCTGTCAAACCTGATGGCCATTCTGCTACAGGCCCTTTCCGCGCGGCTGGGAATTGCTACGGGCTGCGATCTGGCACAGGCCTGCCGCGACCATTTTTCGCCCCGGGTGAACATCGTGCTCTGGCTGGCCTGCGAACTGGCCATCATTGCCTGTGATCTGGCCGAGGTGATCGGGACGGCGGTGGCACTCCAGCTCCTGTTCGGCTTGCCCCTTCTGGGGGGCGCCCTCCTTTCCATTCTGGATGCTCTCATCGTCCTGCTGTTGATGAATCGCGGCTTTCGCTATCTGGAAGCCTTCGTCATAGGGCTTCTCGGTATTATCGCGGTCTGTTTCGGAATCCAGCTTTTCGCCGCAGCCCCTCCCCTGCACAGCGTTCTCGCAGGCCTGCTGCCCGATCCCCGGATCGTAACAACGCCCGGTATGCTCTACATCGCAATTGGCATCATCGGCGCAACGGTCATGCCACATAACCTCTATCTGCACTCGTCCATCGTGCAGACCCGCGCCTATGAACGCTCTCCTGAAGGACGTCGCGACGCGATCCGCTGGACGACCTGGGACAGCACAATTGCCCTGACGCTCGCACTGTTCATCAACGCTGCCATCCTGATCGTCGCTGCGGCGGCGTTTCACCTGTCCGGTCATCAGGATGTTGCGGAAATTCAGGATGCCTACAGGCTTCTGTCGCCCATTCTCGGGCTGGGGATGGCCTCCACGCTTTTCGCGCTTGCCCTTCTGGCAGCAGGTACGAATTCGACGATCACCGGGACGCTCGCCGGGCAGATCATCATGGAGGGCTTTCTCCATCTCCGCCTGCCACACTGGGTCCGGCGCCTGCTGACGCGAGGACTGGCCATCATCCCCGTGGCGATTGTGACCTTGATCTACGGCAACCGGGGCGTGGGCGATCTTCTGATGGCCAGTCAGGTCATCCTGTCGCTGCAACTGCCTTTTGCAGTCATTCCGCTGGTCATGTTCGTCTCGGACAGAAAGAAAATGGGGGAATTCACGATTTCCATGCCCATTCGCCTCCTGTCGTGGGGCGTAGCGGCCCTGATCCTGCTGCTGAACTTCAAACTGCTCTACGATACGCTCGCAGGCTAACCGTTCAGCAGCGGATCAGGACGGATTGACGATCCATGGACTGGCCCGAAAGACCGACCATCCCGTATGCTGGACGAGCCGTTCCAGCGCACGCGTTCCCAGAAGCGAATTCCCCTGCGCATTCAGGCCAGGCGACCAGACCGCGATGGAGGAGACACCCGGCGCAACCGCCAGAATCCCCCCCCCAACCCCGGATTTGCCCGGCAATCCGACACGGATCGCGAAGGCGCCCGACCCGTCGTAATGTCCGCACATCATCATCAGGGCGAGGATCGTCTGGGCATTGCGCTCGGACATGACGCGCTCGCCTGTCAGAGGATTTAGCCCCCCTGTCATGAGATAGGTTCCGACCTGCGCAAGCTGATGGCAGCTCATGGTCAGGGCACACTGATGGAAATAGAAATCCAGCGTGTCCTCAACGACATTCCGGATATTGCCGAACGTCCGCATGTAATTCGCCAGCGCCATGTTGCGATAGCCGGTCTCCCGCTCCTGCCGGGCGACATCCGTATCAATATCTACCGAACCGGGCTCACTGACCAACGGCCGCAGAAAGTCCAGCAGACGACTCTGTGCCCTGTCGCGACCGTAACGAGAGACAAGAATGTCCGCGACGACGATTGCCCCCGCATTGATAAAAGGATTGCGCGGAATCCCGTGTTCGTTTTCGAGCTGGACGATGGAATTGAAGGCACTTCCCGACGGCTCCTGACGGACACGCCCCCAGAGTTCGTCACCCATCGTGTTGAGCGCCATACTGAGACTGAAGACCTTGGAGACGCTCTGTACCGAGAACGGAACCTCTGCATCTCCGACCGTATGTGTTTCACCGTCCATTCCCACAACAGCCATGCCAAAACGATCAAGATCCACCCTCGCAAGCGGCGGAATATAATTGGCGACTGCACCGCGTTCGGAAGCGGTCCGCATTTCCTCCGCAATGGAGCTGATAATGGACGCGAGAGTGGTCATATGCCCCCGGAAGGCGAAGCGCGATGTGATTGAAAGAACAACAGTTTCACAGGCGGGGATGCCGACGGGCAACCCGCAGGAAGTTCAGGAGGGATATGCGGTCAAAGCATGGCTGAGAGCAGCGCCCGTCTTCTCACGCAGGGCCACTCCTTGCGCAGGCCATCAGGGCGAAACCACCCGATGACGCACGACCTGCCCGACAATCACGAGCGCAGGGGACTTCACACCGGTCTGCGCCGCCTGCCCCGCAATCGTATCCAGCGTTCCGGTCAGAACACGCTGGGACGGCTGGGTTCCGCGCTCCACGATCGCCACCGGCCAGTCAGCAGGCAGCCCCTTGGCGCGCAGACCCGTGACCAACTGAGGCAGGGTCGAAATGCCCATATAGATCACAACGGTCTGTCGACGATCGGCCATGTCGTCCCAGGGCAGGTCCAGAACGCCGTCCGCCCGGGCGTGCCCGGTGACGAAAAGACACGCCTGTGCGCAGTCCCGGTGCGTCAAAGGAATACCGGAACAGGCCGCACAGCCATTCGCAGCTGAAATTCCGGGAACCAGACGAAAGGACACCCCGGCTTCGACCAGCGCCTCGATCTCCTCGCCGCCCCGCCCGAAAATGAATGGGTCTCCTCCCTTGAGGCGCAGAACACGCTCGCCGGCCTGAGCCCGGCGCACCATTTCCTGATTGATTTCGTCCTGAGGCAACGCATGACGATCGCGCTTCTTGCCAACGAACACCAGTTCGGCATCCCGCCGGACCATATCCAGCAGCGCAGGCGACAACAGATTATCGTAAAGCACGGAATCTGCATTCTGCATCAGATGCAGGGCCTTGAGAGTGAGCAGATCCGGATCCCCTGGACCGGCACCGACAAGCCACACTTCTCCCTTACGGACGCGTGTTTCAAGCAGTCCATTCAGAAACATGTCGGCGCGGTCTTCATCGCTCTGCCGGGCAGCGTCCGCACCCGGACCATCCAGGAAATCCTCCCAGATACGCTTGCGATCTCCGACTTCGGGATAACGGGAAGACACCAGCGCACGTCGCGCCTGCATATAGGTCGCAAGACGTCCGGTTCCTTCCGGCAGAAGCCGCTCGATCTGCTCCCGAAGGCGCCGCGCCAGAACAGGCGCTGCCCCACCTGTGGAGACAGCAACACGCACCAGACCTCTACGAACCTGCGCAGGCGTGATGAAGCTGGAAGGGGCGGGATCATCTACGGCACATACCGGGATATTCAGTTCGTCAGCCAGGGCCGCAACCCGGCGATTGACCTCCCGGCTGTCCGTTGCTGCGTAAACCAGCCTACAGCCTGGCAGATATGTCCGCAGTAACGCGTCTTCAGCATCCCCGCCGACATGCGTCACCTTGCCCGCCTCCACCCAGTCCTTCACGACTGGGTGCAGTTTTTCAGCCAGAACGTCGATCCGTGCCCCGTGATCGAGCAGAAGCCGTCCTTTGTTGACGGCAATCTCCCCCCCTCCGACAAGCAGCACGCGCGCGCCCTCAAGACGGAGCGATATCGGGAACCATCCCGTCTGGGACGGGGTATCCGAACTGGATGGCGAAGGACTGGACAGCATGGACGTGGACGGTTCCGGATCAGGACGGGATGGCAAACTCATGCCCGTCATTCAGCGACACCCGGACCCGAAGGTCAAATTCCGCACTCCCTTCCATTCAGAGCAAGAGCGTGAAAGCCAATTACCAGCTTCCTTGACGGCCCGGTCCATTATTCATGTTCGGGCTCCCCATACCCGGTCCGCTGCGGGACGGTCCATTCATGCCCCGCCAGTGATCATGATGGCGATGATGATGACGGTCGCCGTCATAAGGGCCGGCACAGGCTGTCATCGAGAGGGTCAGGCCACCCCCGAGAAGCAGAGCGAGAATCTTTTTCATCACTGTCTCCTTTGAAATAATCTGGCGGGAAACGACACCGCGGGGATCCGGGTTTCCTTGCCACATCATATAACCAAATGTGACAGAAAGCCGGACGATGAATAAATTCCGTCATTTTGCGCCGGATAATGCTACTACTTGAGAAATCCACTCCCGGTTACCCGCATCAACCAGCCGATTTTCTTCTCCGGAACTGTCACCATGCCCCAGCTTATGGTCAGAATTTTCAAGTCACTTCAGGAAGGGCCGGGTTTTCTCGTCCTGATCATGCTTGTGTCTGTAGCGGTCTTCGTGGGATATGAGGTTCTGCACGCACTTGTCGGATAGGATTTCTGGCATATTCCACGGCGCAGCACCCCATACAGGACGCACCCCATGACAGAGGGCGATCTCGCAAAACGCCTTGATTTTCTTCGGGAAGCTTCCCGTCTCAAGGATATTCTCAGACGGACCTATACGCACGACGGCCATACCGAGAGCACTGCCGAGCATAGTTGGGCCCTGTGTCTGCTGGTCATGACGTTTGCCGATCAGCTTGGCGATATCGATCTTCTGAAGCTTCTGAAAATCTGCATCATTCATGATCTAGGCGAGGCTATTCACGGGGACGTTCCCGCTATTTCGCAGACAGCTTCCGCCGGAAAGGCCGCGCAGGAACGTGAAGATCTTCTGGCCATCATGGTTCCCCTTCCCCACGAGCTTCAGTCTGAATTTCTCTCCCTTTGGGACGAATATGAACATGCGGCCTCACCCGAAGCACGTCTCGCCAAAGCGTTCGACAAGATCGAGACCATCAGCCAGCACAATGCCGGACTGAATCCGGATGATTTCGATCACACCTTCAATCTGACATACGGCCGCCGATATACAGACGCGACAGATCTGACCCGTCGCATCCGGGCCATTCTTGATCGGGAAACACGCCTGAACATGCAGCGCACACGAAGCATGATTGACGGCTGAAAGGCCGTTAATGCTCGACATCACGCCCCTGATCAGTCAGAATCAGCTTTAAATGGTCACTTTCAGTTACAAGACCATTGCAGATTCTTGACGCTCCGCCCGTGCGGACGGATCCAGCCCCGCACGCGATGCAGGAGCATTCAGAACAGCACATGTCAGATTATGACGTGAAAACTCAGATAGCTCCATTTCGGATACGCTCCCTGACACATGTCATCCCCGGTGTCGTTCTGGGTTTTGGAAGCTTTCTGTCTTCCTCCACCGCACTGGCCCAGACGTCTTCTGCCTCCACACCCCCTGCCCCTTCCCACAGTGCCACCACAGTCACCACGTCAACGACCTCCGCAAACGGAGACGAAAAAATCGTGGTTAAAGGACACAGACCGGCGGGAGCTGTGCTGGGGGACGCCAAGCCGATCATGCAGATCCAGGCCGACGAGATCCGCTCCTATGGCGTCGATACGGTAGCCGACCTGCTTACGGCCATCTCGCCGGAAACGCGCTCCGGCCGGGGCGCGACAGGAAACAGCCCGGTGGTGCTTCTCAACGGCAAGCGCATTTCCGGAATGCAGGAAGTCAACGACCTGCCCTTCGAAGCCATCTCACGCGTTGAAATCTTTACCGAAGAAGAAGCCCTCCGCTACGGCTATCCTGCGGACGAGCGCGTGGTGAACATCATCACGGTCAAGAATTTCCGAGCCGTCCGGATGCGGGCCTATGGCAGCACCTCTACCGATGGCGGAGGCGACGACGGCGTACTCGGAGCCAGCTTCACGAAAATCACGGGCGATCGACGGATCAATCTGAGCGCACGCTACGAGGCGCAGGCGCGCCTGCTCGACAGTGATAGGGGGGTGACGCCACCGTCGGCTAGCAGCCTTTACGCCAATGACGGCAATATTGCCTCGTCCACGGGAGGCAGTATCGACCCGTCCCTGGATGCCCTTGTCGGACAGAGCGTCACCAGCGCAGGCGTTCCCTCACTCACCAGCGGCCAGATCCCCACACTTCAGGACTTCACCACCTACGCCAATGCGCCGCATGTCAGTTCGAATGCGTCCTCATACAGTCTTCAGCCCAGAACACATGACCTCACCCTGAATGGTGTTTACGCCGACCAGATCTTCAAAGACGTCGCCACATCCTTCAACGCCAGTTACACCCACAGCGATTCTGAAAGTCTGCAAGGCCCGGCGCGCGGCATCCTCACGGTTCCCGCAGGGAATCCCTATTCCCCCTTCTCCCGGGACACGCTTCTTTATCGGGATTACACCAGCGTTTCTCCACTCCAGCAGAGATCGCATACTGACACTGTCCATGCCGGAGTGAATTTCAACGGGGACGTCGGAAGCTGGAAATGGAACAGCACCGGAAGTTTCGACCGCTCCACCACCTCAACCAACAGTCAGACCGGGCTTGACCTGAGTGCTGCCCAGACCGCTCTGACCGACGGGGCTGCGGACTTTGATCCTTTCTCCGCTCTGGACCGAAGCTGGCTGAACAGCAGACTGGTCAATTACGGTCATACCACCGGCACGACGGGAAAAATTACCGGACTCATGTCAGGTTCCCTGTTTTCCCTGCCGGCCGGTGACGTCTCGACCAGCATCGCCCCCGCCGGCACCCTGACAGAGCAGAACGCGACGTCTGTCAGTCAGGGAAAGTTCCAGAAAACCCATATCAGCCGCGATGTCGGGACGCTTCAGATCAATGGCGATATCCCGATCGCGAACGCACGCAAACATGTGCTGTCTTTCCTCGGAAAACTGGATGGCAACGTCAACGGGGCCATCAGTCAGGTATCGCATTTCGGCACGCTCGGCACCATTGGCGGCGGCGTGACATGGGAACCGGTTTCATGGATCCAGTTTCCCCTTTCCGTCACGGACCGGACGGAAGCACCTGATGCAACGGATCTGGTGGCACCCCGGATCGAAACACCGAATGTCACCACCTATGATTATGTGACCGGCCGATCCGTTCAGGTGACGACCATCTCCGGTGGCAACAGAAATCTCCATGCGGCCGACCGGCATGAAGTCAGCATCGGAACAATCATTTCTCCAACTTTTCTGGACGGAGCACGGCTTCACGTGAACTATGTCCGGGATCGCAACCACAACCCAGTCGTGAGCCTTCCCACTGCGACGGCTGCGATCGAAGGTGCCTTTCCGGACCGCTATCAGCGAAATTCAGATGGGGTTCTTGATGTGGTGGATCTCCGCCCCGTCAACGCGCTAATGGAAAAACGCAATGAGTGGAATGCCACGTTTTCGTTTTCCAGACCGCTGGGCAAAAGTCCGTCTGGCAAAGACGGCCATAAACACTCGGGGGGCCGGTATTATATTGTCCTGACGCAGGTCTGGCGTCTCAAAGACACTGTGCAACTTCGCTCTGGCGTATCCCCCATCGATCTTCTCAACGGCGGCACCATTGGCGGTACGGGTGGCCAGCCCAGACATGAAGTAGAATTACAGAGCGGTTTCTTCCGGAACGGCTTCGGGTTCCGACTGGTGACCAAATGGCAATCCGCCACGTCTACCCTTGCCAGCACGCACGCCAAAAGCCTGTTTTTCAGTGATCTGGCAACTGTGGATACGACAGCCTTCGCCGATCTGGGTGAGATACCAGGCTGGCAAAACCGGAACTGGGCACGGAATTTTCGGATTATGGTCTCGGCCAGCAACCTTTTCAACACCCGCATCCGGGCCAGAAACGGCGCGGGTGTCACACCTGCGGGTTATGAACCGGCATTTCTTGACCCATTAGGACGTACTGTGTCCATCTCCATCCGCAAATCCGTCTGAAACAGATACGGGTTAAAATCCGGAAATCGATCCCATCCAGCGACAGAACAAAACATACCGCACAGAAGCGCAATTTTTCGTCACAAAAAGTGAGTTCAGATTTTTGGCGAAATGCCTATGTCTTGTGCCGCTCTAGCTCAACGACACGACTAGCACGAAAGTTTCCGAAAATTGATGTCGGACGATTCATCGTCTTTACGAACCGGCAGGCCGGGTGGCGTTCAGCGTGCGCTGAGCAATCTGGGAGTCCTTCTTGGAGGACGTGCCGTCAACGCGCCACTGAGCCTCGTTCATATCTGGATGGCGACACACCTGCTCGGCAGTTATGGGTTCGGACTCGTCGCCATGATGTATGCATTCGCGCGAACGATGGGCGACATCGTTGATTTTCAGTCCTGGCAGACGGTGCTACATTTCGGTCTGAAGCCGTTGACCGAGGGCAACCGACGCAGTTTCCAAAAAATCGTTTCCTTCAGCCTGCTTCTCGACAGTGTAGGGGGCGTTGCGGGATTTGGCTGCGGTATTCTGATCAGCCTGTTGGCCATGCAGTTTCTGGGCTGGCCGCCACAGCTCCATCTGATCGGAGTTCTCTACTGCATCTCCATCCTGTTCATGACCTCCGCAACTGCAACCGGACTGCTCCGGGTTTTTGACCGCTACGATCTCCTCGCTGCACAGGGAACAGTAGCGACGATTGTCAGGGTCATCGGAACCGGCCTGATGGCTTTGGGCACACCATCAATCGCCGCCCTCGCCTGCGTATGGGGTACAGCCGAAGCCGCAGCCTGGGCGACCCTCTTTTTCATGGCTGCGCGTGAAATGCATCGTCGCGATCTGATCGGCGGGCTGTTTCATGAAATACGGGCCATTATACCCGAAATTCTCAGCGGCCACTTTTTCCGCACCTATCCCGGAATCTGGCGTTTTGCCTTGAATACCAACCTCAATTCGACACTGGCCCTCGCGTTTGGACATATCGGAACCTTGGTGGTGGGTGCTTTTGTGGGTCCGACGAGCGCAGGGTATTACCGGATTGCAAGCCAGATTGCGGCCGGAATCGCCAAGCCCGCAACGCTGATCCAGACCACTGTTTACCCTGAGATGGCCCGTCTGTGGCGCGACCGGTCCGTGAACAGGCTCTACCGTCTTGCCGTTCAGATTGCACTAACTGCCGGCGGCATTGGAACCGCACTTCTGGTGCTGACGCTCTTCGCAGGGCGGCCCCTGCTTCAGGTCTATATTGGCCATAAGGGCGCAACCGAAGCCCTTCCCGTGACCCTGTGGCTGCTCGCGTCCGAAATCATCACCGTCTGGGGACTACCGCTCGAACCCCTGTTGTTTACGACAAACCATTCGGGAGCCGCGATCGGGGCACGTCTTCTGGAATGTGCGTTTTTTCTACCCGCGCTTGTGGTGATGGTGCGTCAGTACGGCCTGAGCGGAGTGGGGCCCGCCACGCTGTGTGGTGTCAGTCTTCTGATCGTTATCCAGCTTGTGGTGGTACTCCGCACTGCCTACTCCCCCATACGAGCCGCCGCATGAAGATCGCTTTTCCGCTGATCGGTCAGCGTCACCAGACCCTGCATGCCCTGCCGATTGCACTGGAAGTCTCGGCCCGTCACCATGATGTCGCAGTGCATGTGTCGTGCCTGACTGTCAGCCACCTGGAACTGGCACGATCTTTAGCCATGTTATACCCCGAAGCCCGCGTCCAGTTCGATCTGCTGCCCATCCCCGCGAGACTTCGACGACGTATCGAACAGCATGGACTGCGGGTGGTAGACCGCCTGATCGGACTTTTCGCCTCCCGCCACTATTTTCGTGCGTTTGATGCGATCGTTGTGCCAGAGGCAACCTCGCTTCAGCTTCGCCGAATGGGCGTACGACGCCCCCGAATGATCTGGACGGGACATGGCGCGGGCGATCGTGCCATAGGATTTGCAAGCCATCTCGGTAAATTCGATTTCCTGCTGATCCCGGGACGAAAGGTCGAGCAGCGGATGCTTGAGAAAAAGATCATCCGCCCCGGGATGTATCACCGTGGCACCTACGCCAAATTCGATCTCGTACGCCGCATGGATGCGAAACGCCCGAAGCTTTTCAATAACGGCCGGCCAACAGTGCTGTATAACCCCCATTTCGTACGCCGCCTGTCCTCATGGCCGACAATGGGGCGCCAGATTTTGGATGTCTTTGCTTCTCAGGACGCGTATAATCTCGTTTTCGCCCCTCACTTTCGGCTTTTCGACAATCATCGAGAGGAAGGCGAGGCGCTGAGGCGGGACTATGCCCATCTGCCACACATGATCATCGATCCCGGAAGCCATCGCAGCATTGATATGACCTATACGATGGGCGCCGATCTCTATCTTGGAGATGTCAGTAGCCAGGTGGCTGAATTCATGATCCGTCCCCGCCCTTGTCTCTTCCTCAACGCACACCATGTCACATGGCAGGGCAATCCGGACTATCAGTTCTGGACTCTGGGCCCGGTGACCGAGGATGTAACAAATCTGATGCTCAAGATCGGGAATGCCTTCGAAACGCACCCTCGTTTTCTTGAGGCGCAGCGACAATATGTATTAGAGACATTCGAAACGCTGGGTGATGAGCCCACCGCGCCCGCTGCGGCGGATGCAATCGTCGATTTTCTGAAAAGGGCTGCCTGATGTCAGGCAATCCACACGGAGCTAGTCCAGGTTTGACCGAGGCCAAACAGAACCCAACCGCCACTCCCGTTCCGACGCCCAGCCGTTCCGGCTTGGAAAGACGCTACGGAGATTTCCCAAGCTTTGCCGCCGCACTGGATTACGCCGCGCAGGGTGAGAGTGGATTCAACATCTATTCCGGTCGTGGACAGCTTCTTGAGGCGCTGCCCTACCGGCTGCTGCGTGAACAGGCCCGGTCGATGGCCTGCCGCCTGCTGGGCCTTGGTCTCGTTCCAGGAGATCGCGTGGCGATAGTCGCAGAGAGTGATGGCGATTTCGCGCGGATCTTCT
This sequence comes from Gluconobacter kanchanaburiensis NBRC 103587, assembly GCF_007988905.1. Classification (GTDB taxonomy): domain Bacteria; phylum Pseudomonadota; class Alphaproteobacteria; order Acetobacterales; family Acetobacteraceae; genus Gluconobacter; species Gluconobacter kanchanaburiensis. The sequence goes on along the minus strand of NZ_BJVA01000006.1, from coordinate 128,913 downwards.
TCGGCTGCCAGTACGCTGGCCTCGTTCCGGCGCCTCTGCCGCTGCCGGTCGCTTTTGGCGGACGTGAGGGATATGTGGCCACCCTGCGCGGCATGATCCAGAGCGCTGCCGCACGGGCTGTTGTGGTACCAGACGTAATCGGAAGCTGGACCGGAGATATTATCGACGGTCTCGATCTGGTTTTTGGTGGCTCTCCGTCCGATCTCTCACGTCATGCGGAAGCCCGTATCGAACTGCCGGAAATCTCGTCGACAGCGTTGTCCTACCTTCAGTTTTCTTCGGGAAGCACACGCTTTCCGATGGGCGTTTCGGTCACACAGGCCGCCGGCATGGCAAATGCCCGCGCCATCGCGCGTGACGGGCTTCACGTTCATCCCGCCGAAGATCCGCGTGACGATCGCTGCGTATCCTGGCTCCCCCTCTATCACGACATGGGACTGGTCGGCTTCTTCCTGACGCCTCTCACCTGCCAGCTTTCGGTCGATCTCCTGCCGACGCGAGAGTTCGCACGCCGCCCGCATGTCTGGCTGGACCTGATTTCCCGCAATCGCGGCACAATCGCCTACAGCCCGTCCTTTGGTTACGAGCTGTGCTCACGCCGCAGCGGACAGGCCGATCTTGATCTGTCCTGCTGGCGTATCGCCGGTATCGGCGGTGACATGATCCGGCACCATATCCTTGAAGGTTTTGCGGAGCGCTTTACGTCCAATGGTTTCCGGGCCAGTGCATTCGTCGCTAGCTACGGAATGGCCGAAGCCACACTTGCCATCAGTTTCGCTCCGCTCGATACCGGCATCCAGACCGACACCATTGATCTGCGCCGCCTCGAGAAGGACGGAATTGCAGAACCATCCAACGACCCGTCCCATCCCCTGCGCACTTTTGTCCTGTGCGGCGAGGCCCTCCCCGATCATCAGATCGAGGTACGGGATGCGACAGGACGCGATCTTGCGGACAGACAGGTCGGTACGGTCTTTGTTCGCGGCCCCAGCCTCATGTGCGGCTACTTCCGCCGTCCGGATGAAACCGAGGCAGTTCTGGATGCTGCTGGATGGCTGAATACGGGCGATCTCGGCTATCATCTCAACGGCCAGATCGTGGTGACCGGACGCGCTAAAGACCTGATCATCATCAACGGCCGCAATATCTGGCCACAGGATCTCGAGTGGTCCGCCGAAAGCGAAATTCCCACTCTGCGTTCGCGTGACGTCGCCGTGTTTTCGGTGGACAGCGACGAAGGCGAGAAAATCGTGGCGCTTGTACAGTGCCGGGCAACCGAGGAAACCAGCCGCGACTTGCTCCGCGACGAAGTCACAAGCCTGTTCCGTCGTCAGCACGGGGTCGATGTGGATGTCGTTCTGGTCCCGCCGCGCACCCTGCCCCAGACATCCTCGGGCAAACTGACCCGGGCCCGCGCCAAGTCCATGCTGCTTTCCGGCCAGTTCGAACAGCAGCCCGAAACCACATCTTCGGTCGCCTGAGGCCCGGTCGGCCTGCCGCTGCCTGACTGCCTGTATGGGCAGGGGTAGCGAACGGAGCCGGTTTGGAGCATAAGGCTTGCCCAAGATTGCACAGATACCGAGAGTTGAAGTCCATGGCTGACAGCGTCGCCGTCATTTCCGGAATGATCATTGAAAAACTGCTCGCCAATCCGAAAGTCCCTCGGGACATCGATGGCAACAGCAAGATTGTCGAAGACCTTGCCTTTGACAGCCTGGCCGTCATGAACTTCGTCATGGAGATCGAGGATGAACTGGACGTCTCTGTTCCTCTCGACAAGCTGGCGGATATCCGGACCATCAACGATCTCGCCGCCTGCTTGCATACGCTGAAGGTCGCCCACGCGTGACGGATATCTTCGCCAAACACGCGGGACTTCGTGAGGCCTATTCCGGCCTGACGGCCGCATCCCCTCGAAATCCGTTTGAGGTCGTGATCGAACGCCCGATCTCCGCCAGCGTCGGAATTATCGAAGGTCGCGAGACCCTGCTATTTGGCACGAACAACTACCTCGGCCTCAGCCAGTCCCGCAAAGCCATCGACGCTGCCGTGGAAACGGCCGAGACGATGGGTGTCGGCACGACAGGCTCGCGGATTGCAAACGGGACATTCGGCCTGCACCGCAAGCTGGAAGCGCAGCTGGCCGACTTCTTCGGTCGCAAGCATTGCATGGTGTTTTCGACCGGTTATCAGGCCAATCTGGGTACGATCTCGGCTCTGGTGAACAAGGACGACATCCTACTGCTCGATGCGGACAGCCATGCCAGCATTTACGACGGCGCCAAGCTGTCGGGCGCGCAGGTCATTCGCTTCCGCCATAACGATCCCGTGGATCTCGAAAAACGTCTGGCACGCCTCAAGGATCACCCCGGAGCGAAGCTGATCATCGCCGAGGGCATTTATTCCATGACGGGGAATGTCGCCCCCCTCGACAAATTCGTGGACATCAAGACGCGCCATGGCGCGTATCTGATGGCTGACGAAGCCCATTCATTTGGTGTTCTTGGCGCCCATGGGCGTGGCGTTGCGGAGATGCAGGACTGCGAGGACGGGATCGACTTCATTGTCGGCACCTTCTCGAAGTCACTTGGAACCGTCGGCGGCTACTGCGTCACGGATCATGACGGCGTTGATCTGATGCGTCTGTGTTCACGCCCCTACATGTTCACGGCTTCCCTTCCGCCGGAAATCATCGCCGCGACCATGGCGGCGCTTGAAGACATGCAGGAACGCCCCGAACTGCGGGCCCGGCTTCAGGAGAATGCAGCTCGTCTGCATGCCGGTCTTCAGAAGGTCGGCCTCAAAACGGGAGAGCATGTCTCGCCTGTCGTTGCAGTCACGCTGGAAACAGTCGATCAGGCGGTCGGTTTCTGGAATGCGCTGCTGGAGAACGGGGTTTACGTCAACCTTTCACTTCCCCCGGCGACACCCGACAATCGTCCCCTTCTACGCTGCTCGGTTATGGCAGCCCATTCACCTGAAGAGATCGACCGTGCCGTCGCCGTTTTCGGCGAGGTGGCCAAACATTTCGGTCTTTAAGACATAAAAAAGGGATCCATCTGGATCCCTTTTTTTATGGTGCTTTACGGCGACTCAGAAGGTGTCGGGCGCGCCATAACAGGACTGGCAAGTTCATGAGCGGATGTCGGCTTTCAAAAGGCGACAGCCGCATGTCAAAGCCCGTATGGCGCTGTATTTTCCACGCAAGATAAGATGCGCCGTTCTCGAACGTGAAAGCTGCTTTTACGAGCCTTGCCACGTTTCGAGGCCGCCCGGAGGCTTCGACCAGAGCCCAGCGTCTGACGGATTTCCGGTAAAGAGCAGCATTGATGGCAGGGGTAAGCTTTTCGCCATTCGCTGAAAACACGAGTCCTCCCCGTGCCCAGCCAAGAGGCAGCAAAGACTCGTAACGGGCTTCTTGCCCCTCAAGGATCGTATTGCCACGGCCCTTTTTTTCCACACGCAGTTCGGACCCATAAGTGTGGGCAAACAGGATCTGCCAGAATTCCAGCGCCGTCATGGACGCACGCCCCAGAAGAGCCGCCCAGCATGATGCAGTCGTCACGCAGTTCGCAATCAGCGACAAAATGGCGTCCGCACTATCCGAATCCCGCACCCAGACCAGCCGCACAGGCTGGCAGAAGCGGGCCCAGACCGTCGTGTCCAGTGCGGCGAGTCCTGTCCGGGCCGCGAACTGCGCGCGTGACAGGACCGCGATCTTCGCCCGCAGGGTCCTCGTACCATGACGGAATTCCGCATACCGGACATTCGGAGGCAGGACGAGGTTTCCTGTCCGGGCCACCAGACCGCCGGAAAAGCCCGACGCGTCCTCGGTAACGATATAAAAATCCAGAATACCTTCGGGATCGGCTGTTCGCAGCATGGAGCCGTAAAACAGCACGCCAAGCGGCAGGACAGGACACGCACGGGCCAGCGCATCGGCAAAACCCACGACACCTGGCTCAACCGGCGTGGTCAGTTCGCCAATGAGACGCCTCTCCAGAAGGTCAGGCATGGAGGAAACGGAAGGCAGGAGCCCGTTCCAGACGCAGAACTCCGTCGGGAGGGGCCGTGAAAACCTCGCCATCCAGGACGAAATCGCTTTGCGTGACCAGCGTCATGTCATCCGTACGGCCACTGACGTAATCGGGATGCCGGCGCAACCAGCGTGGTGCGCGCCCAAAGAGCAACGCGGCTGTCGCGCGCAGAAGACTCTCAGGCCACGCGCTGACATCCAGATAGCGCAGACCTTCGACATTGGGTTCGGCATCCCAGAAAGGCCAGATCCCTCGCGACAGCCGCGACAGACCCGTCGTCAGGAACATGAAGCTCTGCCCGTCATAGACATGGCCACCCTCCTCTATCCGCAGGGCATCGCCCCGCAGCCATCTTTCGCGACTGCTACGGAACATCAGGCTGACAAAGGTCGAAAGAAGCGTGATGCCGACTGCCAGATCATGCGGAGCAAAGCGAAGAACCGTGGGCGAATGCGCGATCCGGACGGCCCTCGCATATCCCGCGCACCCCCCGAAAAGCCCCAGAACCGGCATCCGGTCTGTTCCGGGCCATGACAGGCGGATTGGCGTACGCATGCTGGAGCGGAGCGCGCCCTTGCGCAGACGATGGATCGCCTCCATCCCCCGCAGGCCGAAGCCCACGTCACCCGCGATCAGATTGGTGTTCCCCGACGCCAGAACCACGATGTCCGGAAAACGGTTCGCCGGATAGGCACGTGCAATGGCCGTCAGAGCCGTGCTGACGGTCCCGTCCCCACCATCGATAACAATGGTATCGACCCCGCGTTCATAGAGTTGACGAACATGTTCGGTCGTCCCTTCCCGACTGTCCGAAGGGACGAACTCGTCTCCGAGAAGAGCCTGCGCCTCGGCAGCAAAACTGGAACCATTCCGGCGGTTTTTCCGGCTACGGGCATTATGGATCAAGGCAATGCGCACTGGGTGAGGCAATCTTCATCTGGCGTTCGGCTATGCGGCCGGGTCTAGCACGGCTATGATGGAACCGCCAGAACATGGCGCGCCGGTGCCCGCGGCCTGTTTGTTCGGGCGTAAAGACTGACAAGGCCTACTGTTCATCATGACCCCTGACCTGCCCGAAGAGTCGATCTCGTCGCGGGAAATGTCCCCCTCACCCATATCTTCTGTCTCCAGTTCCGCCCTGACACTGGCCCATATCTCGGATCCACACCTGCCCCCGCCGCCTGTTCACTGGCGTGAAGCGCTCAACAAACGCGCATTGAGCCTTCTTTCCTGGAAAAAGCATCGCCAATACGTTCACCTGGCGCAGACCTGCGCGGCGCTGGTGAAAGATATTGGCCGATCAAACGTGGACACAGTTCTCGTCAGCGGTGACCTGACGAATTTCGGGACCCCTGACGAATTTGACGCAGCCGCACGCTGGCTGGAGGGCCTTCCCGCACAGGCATTGGTCATTCCCGGAAATCACGACTGTATGGTCCGTCAGTCTGTGTCGAAAGGGATTGCAAAGTGGGAGCGATGGTCGGCTCAGGACTATCCTTATGTCCGTATCCAGAACGGCATTGCCATCGTCGGCATCAATTCCGGCATCCCTACGCCGCCCTTCATGGCCTGCGGGCGGGTCGGACGCCGACAGCGCGAAAAGCTGGAAGCCCTGCTGGAACGGCTGGGACGGGAGGGGCTCTGCCGTGTGGTAATGATCCATCATCCGCCAAAGCGCGGCCTCGTGCCGTGGCGAAAATCTCTTCTGGACCATCGGGAAGTCGCAGCCGTTTTCCGGCGGGTCGGCGCTGAAATCGTTCTCCATGGCCATTCCCATGATGCCACCCTGACCCATATCGACGGAACGGATATCCCTCTCCTCGGGGTTGCCTCCGCGTCCCTGACGGATGAACGTCCCCATCGTCAGGCCTGTTGGAACCGTCTGTGCATCCGCCCATATAAAGGAGGCTGGAGCATCGATCTGGCACGTCACCGTCCTGATGGATCCGTCAGCGAACGGGCATCATGGACGCGGCCAGAAGGGCACCAGGCAGGAAGGACACAGGCGTGAAACAGCGGGCCAATATTCTGGACCGGTATCTGCTGACGCAGATGGCACCTCCGTTCGCCATCGCGCTGCTGGCCATGCTTGTCGCCCTTCTACTCGAACGCCTGCTGTCGCTTTTCGATTATCTGGCTGCCGCAGGCAGTTCCCTCGGCACATGCATTGCGCTTCTGACGGACCTTCTGCCTCATTACTTTGGCATCGCGCTTCCGGCAGCGCTGTGCATCGCCGTCTTCCTGACCATCCGCGGCATGAGCGACAATAACGAAATCGACGCCCTTCAGGCAGGCCGTGTCTCGCTCATGAGGATCAGCCGCCCCTTCATGATCGTGGGTCTACTGCTCAGCGCGGCGAGCGTGTTTCTGTATGGGTACGTCCAGCCGGTCGCACGCTATGATTATCGCGCAGGCTTCTACTTTGCCGAACATACGGGATGGGCCCCCCATCTTCAGGCAGGGATGTTTGCCTCCACGTCCGACAAAGCCGTCATGACCGCCGACAGCGTCAGTCATGCCGGAACCCGCCTCCGACGGGTCTTCATCCGGGAGGTGAATGCCAACGGGGTCGCACATATCATCACTGCGCGGACCGGCGCACTGACCATTTCAGAAAAAACCCGCAGTACGCGTCTTGATCTGTGGAATGGCGAGATCGTGGACGATCCGTTTCAGGCCACCCGCCCCCACAAACCGACCGTAACCCATTTCGAGCATGTCGTGCGCGTCATTGACCGGCCGCAGCGCGAAACCGCCTTCCGCTTACGCGGCGCGGATGAACGGGAGCTGACACTGTTCGAACTGGCCCATGATCTGCGATACGGACTGCCAGGCATCGAATACCGAACAATCCGGGCCGAAATGGATTTCCGAATGGCCCGCGCTTTCGCCATTCCTTTTATCCCTCCCCTCGCTGTTGCTCTGGCCATCGGGGCACGCCGCAGGAAATCCGTATGGGGCCTGATTGCGGTTGCCGTGATCCTGATCGGATTTGACCAGACCCTGATGTTCGGTCACAGCCTGGCGTCCACCGGTCGGATGCCGATCTGGCTTGCGATCTGGGTGCCGGAAGTCGTTTTCTGTATTGGCTGCCTTGCTACTCTGCTGCGTCGCTCTCGCGGATCCTGGCGTCGCCGTAAGCTGACACGGGCCGCCGTATGACCGAGTCTTCCCCTGCCATGCCGCGCTTTGTCCTGATCCGCGCCCTCAATCGCGCTCTTCTGGGGCGGTTCGTCCTGTGCGGTGCGGTGCTCGTCTCCCTCCTGGAAATCCTGGCCCTTCTGGAGAAGACGACCCCTATCCTGAACCGTCATCTGGGCGTGCACGGTATCCTGACTTTCGCACTCCTACATCTGCCTGCTCTGAGCATTGATATCCTGCCACTGGCGTTCATGATCGGCGCGCTTTTTCTTCTCACGCAGATGACGCTGTCGAGCGAGATTTCGGCTCTCAGAGCGGCTGGTCTCTCGACTGTTGCCCTCTTCCGCCTTCTCCTTCCCGCCGTGTTAATTGCGGGGATCGGAGGAACATGTGCGCAGTACTGGCTTGTGCCTCCCTGCGAAAACGCCCTGACGACCTGGTGGAACCGGACGGACCCTCTTGCCGGTCAGGACGGCCAGCCGGAAGATGATATTCTCTGGTTCCGGGCAGGGCCGACGCTGGTGCGCGTGGGGCAGATCGCGCAGGGCGGATACTTCCTGCGAGACGTAACAATCTATCACCGCGACAGCACGGGACTGCTGACAGGCACCGAACATACAAATACGCTGACATTCAGAGACGGCCAGTGGCATCCTGACGGCGCACAGGACCTGTCCCTTTCGAAAGACAAGTCTTTTGTCAGTGTGACCAAGGGCGACAACAGCTTTGTCATCCCCGCCACGCCGTCCGTGATCATGACACTGTCACAGAACGGGGCATTCGTCACACCGGGTCAGATCGGTGCCATTCTTCACAGAGGCGCGGCCGCCAGTCTGCCAAGAGCGACATACCGCATGGCGCTGTTCGCAGGCATGATTCTGCCCGCCGAAATTGCAGTAATGCTTCTATTGACGCTTCCGGTGATCTATATCCCACCCCGTGCAGGACTGCGAAACCCGCTGCCGGTTTATGTTCTGGCGGCCGGAATGGGCTTCGTCATCCTGCAGGGAATGATTTCCGCACTTGGAAACGCAGGGACGCTGCCCGCGCCCCTCGCGGTCAGTGTTGGCCCGGTACTGGGCGCGCTTCTGGCGCTGACCTGGCTTCTGCGGATGGAGGAACGATGAGCAATTTCAAGGCACCCTGGCGGAACATGTCCGCCATCCGGACAGGCCGCAGCTTCGATCTCGGAAAGATGAATCTGTCGCAGCTCTGGTTCGCCTACCTGACCTATCCGACGATTCTGCTGTATTTCGCCCTGATCGCGGGTGCGACATGGGCCGCGCTGCATTTTTCCACCTCCCTGTGGGTAACGCTCATTCCCGTGCCCGTCGTGATCGTGGTCTATCCCCTGGCATGGTATGCGATCCACCGGTTCATTCTTCATGGACGCTGGCTGTATCGCAATCACTGGACGGCCGCCCTCTGGAAGCGGATCCATTTCGACCATCATCAGGACCCGCATCTGCTGGACGTGCTGTTCGGCTCGCCGCTGAACACGGTGCCGACGATGGGGATCATCACCATGCCGATCGGTGGTCTGATCGCGGGCTGGAGCGGCGCATTCTGCGCGCTTGCTACCGCTCTGGTCATGACCTGCATCTACGAGTTCTTTCACTGCATCCAGCATCTGGCTTACAAGCCGCGCTGGAAATGGGTCGCGGACATCAAGCAGCTTCATGTCCTGCATCATTTCCATGACGAGGACGGCAATTACGGCATCACCAACTATGTACCGGACCGCCTGTTCAGCAGCTTCTACCGCGAAGCCCGCGATCGTCCCCGCAGCAAACATGTCTTCAATCTCGGCTACGACATCGAGGAAGCCCATCGGTACCCGTGGGTGATGGATCTGACCGGCTCACCACCGAAAGACCGTCCCGATGGTGCGCGTCCAGCGTCTTCCCGCGTTCCGGCTGACGGTAACCGCGCGGCATGAGCCTTCCGGTTCTGGTGCTCGCCGGGTCCAGGGACGGTGAGAACGATGTACTTGCGAAGCTCGGGCAGGTGTCCCACAAGGCGCTCCTTCCCGTAGCGGGCAAGCCCATGCTGGCCCGCGTGCTCGACACCGTCGCCCGCACGCCCGGCCTTGGCCCCGTCACGATCAGCATCGAAAATCCCGCCTGCATCAGGGATCTTTCTGGTGACGCCACCATCCTGCGCTCCACCCCCACCCCCAGCGAAAGCGTGGCCAAGGCGATCGCCCGGATCGGCACGCCCTGTCTGGTGACGACCGCCGATCACGCGCTTCTGCGTCCTGAATGGATTCAGGAATTTCTGGCAAGGGCGCAGGGCTGTGACCTTGCGGCCGGTGTCGCCTTACGCTCGACGGTGGAACGCGATGTGCCCGGCACGAAACGGACCTATATCCGCCTGTCGGACATGAGTTTTTCAGGCTGCAACCTGTTTCTGGTCAACACACCGGACGGCCGCAACGTCATCGCATTGTGGAAGCGCCTGCAGCAGAACCGGAAACGTCCCCTTCGCATGGCCCTGACGCTGGGTCTTGGCACTCTTCTTCGTGCCGCAACCCACACCCTTGATTCCAGCGCGCTCTATCGCCGTATCCGAACGCTGACGGGAGCAAATGTCCGTCTGGTAACACTGTCGGACGGACGCGCAGCGGTAGACGTGGACAAGCCTTCCGATCTGACGCTGGCTGAAAAAATTCTGGCCCAAACGCCCTCATGAAAATCGCTTACATCATTAATTCCCTCGAATGCGGCGGCGCACAGCTTCCCATTCCGGACATCGTTTCCGTTATGCGTGCCCGCGGCGGGGAAGTTACCGTCTTTGCTCTGGCACGAAAGGACGGGCTCGCCATTCCTCTGATCGAGGCCGCCGGAATTCCCGTCCGCGTCCGGGAAGGCACGACGCGTGACCACATCGCAGCCTATCGCTGGTTGCGGGACGAGATGGAAGCGTTTCAGCCCGACCTGATCTGGACTTCCCTAAGTCGTGCTACCCTGCTGGGCCAGATTGTTGCTCTTCACCGCAAAGTACCAACGGTGCATTGGCAGCACTGCGGACGCCTGAAAAAGATCAATGCCTTTCTTCTAAGGTTGTGCCGCCCTTACACCACGCTCTGGGTCGCCGATTCCCAGTCCGTCATCACCTTTGCCGCCAAGGAACTCGGGCTCACCGACAATTTCGTCGCCTGGCCCATTTTCAGCGCCGATCCAGAGGCTCCCGTAGCTGCACCGTGGAAAGAGGGAGAAGTTATCCGTGTTGGTTCCCTTGGTCGTCTCAATCCGGTCAAGGCCTATGATATCCTCTGTGAGGCGGTTGCTCTGCTGAAGGATCATCCGGATCTGCCGCCGTTCCGTTTGCGGATTGCGGGGGATGGCCCCGAACATGAAGCGCTTCAGGCACGCATTACGGCTAGAAATCTGCCGATCGACCTTGTGGGTTACGAATCAAAACCCTTCGATTTTCTGAAGACCTTGCATCTTTACGTCCAGTCATCGCACTGGGAAGGCATGTGCGTGGCAGGGCATGAAGCCATGTCCTGCGCGCTTCCAGTCGTCGCCACCCCAGCAGGCGAGCTGCCCTCCAGTATTCTCGAGGGCAAGACCGGACGCATCGTGCCCTTCGACAATGCTCCCGCTCTGGCTGCGGCTCTCGCGGATCTGATTGGCAGACCCGATGATCTTGCATCAATGGGCGCCCGCTCCCGCGAACGGGTCCTGGACCGCTTCGGGCCTGAGGCATTCGCACGCAATGGCAATGCAGTGCTGGACCGTATCCCGGGTTTCTGAGGCGCCGGGATACGATCCTTTTCAGGCTCCCAGAATTCTGCGTTTCAAATTGAGCATGTCCCGTTTCGGACCAATCCCGATTTTCTTGACATCAATCAGCGTCACCTGTCCCGCAGCGGACAGGGTATGCATGCCATCCGGATACCGTCGCCGCAGAACGGCCGGAATGGAAATCTCAAGGCCCGGAGTGACTTTCGGCAGCCCGCGTTCCAGCCCTTCGATCTCCAGAAGCCTAATCCCCCTGCCATAAGTCCCCCGGCAGTCCTGCGTGGGCAGAACGATCTTTCCGTCCACAACAACCGGCGTGCCACCGGGACGTGCTCCTGCACGGTCATTCAGAAAAAGACCCAGATTTTTCCAGGGGCCCATCAGGGTATCGGCGACGGAAATATGAAGCTGGCTCTGCCGCTCGTCCTTATCGCCCGCTGGTGTCCAGAACATCCACCAGCGTCCGGCATGATGCAACGGCGTGGCATCGATTGCTGCTTCAGGAAATTCAAAGGCCTCGACCCGCTCCCACTCACGCGGAAACGCCTTTGCGCGATAGAGCGAGAGGCGGCCCGATCCGCTGGCTTCGGGCAGCATATAGACCTCGCCTTCGTGTTCGAACACGAAAGGATAGGACAGATGCCACGGCTCCCGCAAAACGGTTTCACGCGCCAGCATCCGTCCCGTACCGTCATAGATCAGAACGTCGATCATCCCTGTCGGACTGCGATAATCGAACGCTTCGACAAAAACGTGCAGCCTGCCCTCACGCCAGAAACCGAAAGGATCAGCCAGAAAACGATGGTCGCCGATATCAGGGAGTGTTGTGACGGGAAAGCCGTTCAGACTCGCGGCCTCAACCACTTCAGTCAAAGGCGCATGAACGATGGCGCACCGCCAGTGATCCGTCCGCAAAAATGGCATGAAGCTCTCCCACACAAAAATATGTCACGATAAAAAAGACCCGCCACAGGCGGTCATACGGGGCAGACGTAGAGCGCAGATCCGGGCAGGATGAAACCATGACGACGGATCTTTCCGAAATTTCCTGCCCTGCTCCTTTCGGTCTTCCTGAAACACAGCTGGCAATCAGGCGCGCCGTGCTTGGCCTTTGCCGCACGATGAACTGGGCTGCCCTTAACGAATTCGCCCTCCCCGCCGCAGGACGGCGGGCGGATATCATGGCTCTCTTGCCAGATCACTCCCTCACCTGCATCGAGGTCAAGTCGGGACTGCGCGATTTCCAGACCGATCAGAAATGGCCCGAATACCGCGACTGGTCCGACCGCCTGTTTTTCGCAATTGATGATACCTTCCCACTCGATCTTATTCCGCAGGATGTGGGGGTGATCGTCGTTACGGTGAGCGCTGTGCCCGCAGCCTTGAGGGACAGTATTCTGGCGGAATGCACGATCCTCCGCGAACCTGCTGTGCACAGGCTTGCTCCGGCCCGCAGGCGCACGTTGCTCCACCTTTTCGGCACGACGGCCGCCAGCCGCCTCATGAGCCTTGAAGACCCCGCGATTACAGCGTCTCTCCGCGCCGCAAGACGCACTGAATAGGATGTTTCCATGACTTTCGACCCCATTGCCGTTCGCCTCGAAGCCGCCCGCAGTGTCGTTCGCGACGCAGCGCAACTGGCGCTATCCCTGCGTCCCGCTCCCGGAGGTCCGAGCGGAACGCTCAAGGGACGGCAGGACTATCTGACGGAAACGGATGGCGCCGTCGAAGCCCTTGTCAGCCGACGCATTCAGGAACTCTTCCCCGAAGACGGCTTTCAGGGCGAGGAAAACGGCACGACACGTCAGGGCCGCTTCCGCTGGGTCATTGATCCAATTGATGGAACGTCAAATTATGCCCGTGGACGGGATCGCTGGTGCGTGTCCCTCGGCCTTCTGGAGGGGGACGAACCCGTGGCAGGCGTGATCGAGGCCCCGGCACTCGGCGAAGTCTTTACCGCCCGGAAGGGTCATGGGGCATTTCTCAACGGCAAGGCGATCAGAGCTTCCCCCATTATCAACACGCAGGAAGCCATGATCGAAATGGGATGGTCCTCCCGCGTTCCGGCCGGAACCTTCAACGAGAAAATCGCCGCCATCATGGCGCTCGGAGCCATGCCACGATCGGGAGGCTCCGGCGCGCTGGCTCTGGCGGATGTGGCCTGCGGTCGCTCCGACGGATATCTGGAAATCGTTATCCAGCTCTGGGACGTCGCAGCGGCACTGGTCATTCTCGCGGAGTCCGGTGCGGTCGTGTCCCCGTTCCTGCAGACAGGCGGTCTGACAGGAGGGGCGACCATCCTTGCTGCTGCTCCTGGCGTTGCGACGGCTCTTTCAGAAGCCGTCGGCGTCGAAATCTGACCTCCTTTCTCCCCGCACTCGTGATTTGGCCGTATTTGGCGCATAGTGCGGGAAAATATCCTTTCGATGACTGCAGAAGGTATCTTCCATGACCCTGTCCGGTCTCCTGCGTACAACCATGCTCGTCGCTACGGGCTGCATTGCCCTGTCGGCCTGCTCCGACGCACCTCAGACCACTGCCAGCCAGCAGCAGATCATCGTCGATCGCGCCACTCTGGCGGTTCAGGATCTCTTTGCCGGAACAACGGCCCAGTCACGCTCGCAGAAGCTTCTTGCGGAAGCCAAAGCTGTCATGGTCTGCCCGTCCGTATTGAACATGTCGTTCGGAATCGGAGGCTCTGGCGGTCGCTGTCTGCTCCTCAGCCGCGATGCTCGCGGATCATGGTCCGACCCGGCATTCTACCGTCTTGGCACAGCCTCGATGGGGATTCAGCTCGGCGTGCAGAGCACGGAAACGATCCTGTTCATCATGTCCCAGCGCGGCATCCAGGCCATTCTGGACAGCCAGTTCAAGTTTGATGCCTCTGCGTCCGCCTCCTTCGCCAGCATCGGCACTGGTCTGGAGGACAGTACGGCTGGCGCGCACAATACCGATATCTACGCCGCCCAGAAAAGCGAGGGACTCTATGCCGGTGCTGCTCTGGGTGGCTCAAAACTGACCGTTGATAGCGGTGCAAACCGCGCCTATTACAATCAGGCGGTCGGCCCCGAAGACATCGTCGTGACGATGCGCGTCAACAACCCGTCTGCCGATCCGCTACGCCGCGCCCTAATGTCGGTTGCCCAGACTCCGGCGGCTTCGACGGTCTCATCCCGTGTAACGCAGGCAGCTACCAAAGCCCGTAGCACGGCCGCACAGGACGTTGTGGGCAACAGCCCCTATCCCACGACCTATGATTCTTCCCGCCCCTATTCGGCGCAGGCTGCAGGTGTCCAGAGTCAGAGCCTCGCGCCGCTGAAGCACTGACACACCGTCCCGCCCTCTTGTCCGGAGGGCGGGACTTCAGTCCGGGCTCTGAGGCGTCGCGGTCAGATGTGCGCGATAGGCGCGGATATTTTTATCCTGATCGGCAAGGGTTTCGGCGAAATTATGCCCGCCTGTACCCGACGCCACAAAATACAGCATTTTACCATCAGCCGGATGGGCCGCCGCATCCAGAGAACTCTGCCCAGGTGAGCAGATGGGGCCGGGGGGCAATCCGGCCTGAAGATAGGTATTATACGGCCCCGGCGTTTGCAGGTCCTCATGCGTCAGAGGCGCTTCCAGCGTCCCCACACCGTTACTAAGCCCGTAGATCACGCTGGGGTCTGTCTGCAGCCGCATTCCCAGCTTCAGGCGGTTCAGGAACACACGTGCGACCATCGGCCGCTCGGACGGCACTGCCGTCTCCCGCTCGATCAGGGACGCCAGAACCAGCAACTCATGCGGAGACTGGATCAGTCCGTCCAGCGCCTCGACATTGCGCCCATCCCATGCTGCGGCCAGCTTGGTCGCCATCATTTTCTGCAATTTTTCGGCCAAAGCCCGACGCGACGTGCCCCAGACATAAGAGACCGTCTGCGGAAAAACCGTCCCTTCCGCCAATGCCGGCAGATCACCACTCAAGGCCGGAGCCTTGTCCAGAATAGCTGTAATTTTAAGCGCCGTCAGTCCCTCAGGCACCGTTACCTGATGGGAGACAGGCTTGCCGTGACGCAGGATCTCAAGAACATGCGCGACCGAGACGCGAGAGGGAAACTGAAGTTCCGCCGCATGAATCTGGCCGTCACGATGTGTCAGGAAAGCAGCAATACGGAAAAAAGTACCGGAGGCCCAGGTGGGGGAAAGAATTCCATCATCCTGAAGGGCTTTTGTCACACGGGCATTATTACCGTGCGGGATAACGAAAGTTTTTTGGTCCTGCAGCGGACCGGGATCGGTGTAATGACCATATCCCGCGACCAATCCTGCGATGAGAAGCAGCGGCACTCCGAAAAGCGCCAGCTTGCGGCCAGCCTTGGGAGGAAGAACAAGCTTCCGCAGTTCTTCAGCGTCAGGCTGGTCTTCGGACATGGGAAACGAACCCTTCCTCAGTCCTTGAAACGCTTGAGGATGATGCTCGCATTCGTCCCGCCAAAGCCGAAGCTGTTGGACAAAGCAACGTCGATCTTACGCTGCTGGGCGACATGCGCCACGCGGTCGATCACGCTTTCACGTGCCGGATTGTCCAGATTCAGGGTCGGGGGCACAACGCCGTCACGAATAGCCTGAAGACAGAAAATCGCTTCAACCGCACCGGCCGCACCCAGAAGATGGCCGATGGCCGACTTCGTAGAGGACATGACCAGACGCTTGGCGTCTTCGCCGAAGAAGCGCTCGACCGCATCCAACTCCAGGTCATCCGCCATGGTGGAGGTGCCGTGGGCGTTGACATAGTCGATATCAGCCGTTGTCAGACCGCCACTGTTACGCAGCGCTGCTTTCATGGCACGGAACGCACCCTCATGGCCTTCAGCCGGAGCCGTAATATGATGGGCATCACCGGACATGCCGTAGCCGCCGATTTCACCGTAAATTTTCGCACCACGGCGCTTGGCATGCTCAAGTTCCTCAAGCACAACCACGCCAGCACCCTCGCCCATGATGAAGCCGTCGCGGTCCTTGTCCCAGGGACGGGAAGCCTTGGTCGGATCATCGTTGGAGCCGGTGGAGAGCGCACGGGCCGAACAGAACCCTGCAATTCCGAGCGAACAAATTGCAGCTTCCGCACCACCGGCGATCATAACGTCTGCATCGCCATGCTGGATGAGGCGCGAGGCATCGCCAATGGCATGAACACCTGTCGCACAGGCCGTAACGACAGCGTGGTTCGGTCCTTTGAACCCATAGCGGATCGAAAGGTGACCGGAAATCAGGTTAATCAGGGCAGAGGGAATAAAAAATGGCGACAGACGGCGGGCTTTGCCGCTCGAAACCGTCAGGGAGCCGTCATAAATCGTCTGAAGACCGCCGATCCCCGAGCCGATCATCACGCCCGTTGCGCAACGATCGTCCTCGTCTTCAGGCTTCCAGCCTGAATCCTCGACAGCCTGAATGGCTGCGGCAAGGCCCAGATGGATGAAGCGATCCATCTTCTTCTGGTCCTTGACCGGCACCCAGTCGGATAACGTGAGACCACCTTCCGCCGTCGGGCCGTCCGGAACCTGTCCGGCGACCTGAGCAGGAAGGTCGGAGGGGTCGAAATGCGTGATCCGCCCAATGCCGGACTGACCTTCAATCAGCCGCTTCCAGGTCAGTTCCGCGCCAACAGCCAGTGGGCTGACAACACCGATACCGGTTACGACGACACGCCGCCCGTTAGTTGCAGTCCCGCTCATCGATGCCTCTTGTCTCACGTTATGTCCGGGTCTTGCAGCGTGGCCTCATAACAAAGCCCAGCTGGTCTTCCGCCCCATCACGGGGAGGGAATCCGGAGCCGGAAACCGGCCCCGGTCAGTCTGAGGACGGGCCTCAGGCTGCCTTCTGCTTCTCGATGTAGTCGATGGCGTCCTTGACGGTCGCAATCTTCTCAGCTGCATCTTCCGGAATCTCGACGGAGAAAGCTTCTTCGAAAGCCATGACCAGCTCGACCGTATCGAGGCTGTCCGCACCCAGATCGTCGATGAAGGACGCGTCCGGCGTTACCTTGCTTTCGTCCACACCGAGGTGCTCGACGACGATCTTCTTCACCTTGTCAGCAATATCGCTCATCTGTTCGTTCCTTATGCCCGTCCGGGACCCTGTTGCCCGTGCGGTGCGTTACATCAAAACTCTTACTGCCGCCTGCCAGTCCGGAGAGCCAGAGGTCCTCCCAGAGCAGGGCCATCCCGTGCTCGGGACGGCATTGCCGCCGGAAGAACCGGACATCAGCCTTCAGCAGGCCGGGCAAAGCAGCGCGCGATTAGCATGCTTTAACCAAAAAGGCCAAGCATTCAGACCATCGCCATACCGCCATTGACATGCAGGGTCGTCCCCGTAACCCACGCCGCCTCGTCGGACGCTAGATATACCACCGCCGATGCCACGTCACCAGTGTTGCCCATTCGGCCCAGCGGAATGGAGCCAACCAGCTTCTCACGCACGGCTTCCGGCAGCACATCCGTCATTGGCGTTTCAATAAAGCCGGGCGCCACGACATTGACCGTGACCCCACGCGGACCAGCTTCCTGCGCCAGCGATTTGCTCATGCCCACGATGCCGGCCTTGGCAGCGGCGTAGTTAGCCTGACCGGCATTACCTGTCGTCCCCACCACGGAAGCGATGGAAATGATCCGTCCTGCGCGGCGACGCAGCATGCCCTTGAGCGCAGCGCGGGCCAGACGGAACGGGCTCTCCAGATCCACGGTCAGAACCTGCGACCAGTCACTGTCCTTCATGCGAATGGCAAGCGTATCGCGCGTCAGACCGGCATTGTTGACGAGAATATCCAGCGGAGCACCAACCGCCGCTTCCGCCTTGGCCACGAGGCCGTCGGCTTCGGCCGGGTCGGACAGGTTGGCGACGGCGATATGGGCGCGTTCGCCGAGGCTGTCAGCCAGTTCCTGAAGGGCCGCTTCGCGCGTACCACTCAGAACGACCGTCGCACCCTGCGCATGAAGCTGGTGGGCGATGGCAGCACCGATGCCGCCGGATGCGCCCGTGACGAGGGCCGTCTTGCCGGAGAGAGAAAACATGATCGGTTGTCCTTACAGGGTCTTGAGCAGGGCTTCGATTTCAGCGGGAGTGCCGGCATTGCTGGTCGTGAGCTCAGGCGCGATGCGACGCGCCAGACCGCACAGGACCTTGCCCGCGCCGAGTTCATGCATGGTCGTGACACCCATCGCGACCATAGTTTGCACACTCTCACGCCAGCGTACGGTCCCCGTGACCTGCTTTACGAGAAGGTCACGGATTACGGCGGGATCGGTCACCTTGGCTGCGGTGACATTGGCGATGACAGGAACAGACGGCGCATTCAGAGTCGCTGACGTCAGAGCCTCTTCCATTTCTCGCGCAGCAGGCGCCATCAGCGATGAATGGAACGGTGCGGACACCGGCAGCTTCACGGCCCGCTTGATGCCATGCTCCTTGGCAACGACAATCGCACGATCGATAGCACTCATCACACCTGAAATGACGATCTGGCCACCGCCATTATCATTGGCGACTTCGAGCGTCTCGCCCTGAGACGCCTCGTCGCAGATGGCACGTGCCTGGGATGCGTCCACACCCAGAAGAGCCGCCATACCGCCCTCTCCCGCCGGCACTGCACGCTGCATCGCCTTTCCGCGCAGACGCAGCAGGCGCGCACCTTCCGCAATACCAAGCGTACCCGCGGCCGCAAGTGCGGAATACTCGCCCAGCGAATGGCCTGCCACCAGCGCCGCCTTGTCCGCCAGCCTGAAGCCGCCTTCGCTTTCCAGAGCGCGCACGGCTGCCAGCGAAACCGCGAACAGCGCGGGCTGGGCATTTTCCGTCTTCGTCAGTTCATCCGCATCACCAGTGAACATCAGACGAGACAGATGATCGCCAAGCGCCTCATCCACTTCCTGAAAAACGGCACGAGATGATGCAAAAGCTTCGTTCAGGGCCTGACCCATCCCGACGGACTGGCTCCCCTGTCCCGGAAAGACGAACGCGTGAACCGACATGGATCCCCCTGCTGGCAATGATTTCAAGGTTCCGCGTGATGCGTCGTTGTCACCCATCTGTCAAATCCTGTGTCAGTCCTTCCGCCGGAGCGTGAAAAATTCGTCGGTCGGAACCTTGACGCGGATTAAGGAAAAAGGCCGGTCTGAGCGAAAGAGCGTCCTTGCCTGATAATCCTGCGGGCGCAGCAGAAACGTGTAGGGCGTACCCCCCTGATTATCGACCAGAAGCCGTGCTGTTCCGTTCTCCACAGCTTCAAAACGCGCTCCCGGAGCGACATCGACTTTTATCCTGTGAGCGTCCGGCGCCAGAAAAGCGAGAATGACCCCAAAGACATCACGGATGGAGGCATTGATTTCTCCCAGCCAGACCTGCGCCTGCTCCTTCGTAAACGACGGTTGCGGCAATGGATCCACTTCGATCGCCAGTTCGAGCTGGACTTTCCTGTCCGACGACAGCGTCAGCAGAACCGGGGGATTTTCAGCCAGCAGAGCATCGGACCGGGGGAAATGCATTTCCCTGTCGTTTCCGACAAAGAGCGGAATGTCGCCGCTTTTTGCATGAATCACGACCCGGGCTTCAGAAGGAACAGCGTGATCCGGAAGAATGTCTCCAAGAAAATGCAGGGACAGGGTCTGTCGCGCACGTTCGGGGAGGCGATCGAACCGCTCATAGACCCGGTAAATCCCTTTATAGCTTCCAACCCGCATGGCGTGCTTGCCCGTAACGGTAAGGGTTTCGACCGGACGGGGCATGACGGACTGAGCCCCGGCCGTCTGAAAAAGCATGCAAAGACAGGCTGCGGCCATCCCGGCGCTGATAATGCCTTTTCCCACAACCATTCTCCTGACACTACTCGACGGACCGGGAAAGACTAGCCGATCTTCTGCATCACGATCAGGACCTGTGGCAACCGGACCGGGTTGTCCATATATTCGATCAGGCGGAAAAGGCCGCCCCATGCCTTTATGATGTAATTGCGCGGAATGATTGCTTCGCCGTAATGCGACTGCGGCTGAGGTGGCTTTGAAGATGCCGCATGAAGAAAACGCCCTGCTTCGAACTCCGCATTGGCCCGGGATTCGTCGGTGAAGCTGTCCGCACACGCTTCGTGCCAAGGATGTTCCAGCCGCATGCCCGATGCACGTTTCAGCCTCTGTTCGGCGCAAAAGGCGATAAACCGCCGACTTTGAGTCGTCATGACCAGTATGCCACCTGGCTTCAGGAGACGATGGAATTCCCTCACCCAGTGCCCCGCCAGAAACTCATCCAGATGCGAGAAAACCGACCATGACGTAATCACGCCGAAGCTCTCTGACATCAGGAGCAGTGGCGGGACGAGGCCACAACCCAGAAAATTCAGGGCCGGATTGGCGCGCCGTGCCGCCATAAGGAAGCGGTCCGTGGCCTCCACGCCATACAGATTGGAGGGCCGGATATCTTTCATGAACAGCCGAGCGATCCGCCCCCAGCCACAACCAAAATCCAGCAATGTCGTTTCGGAACGGATCGGACGTCCGGCGTAAGCACAGTACGCCTTGACCTCCCTGAAGAAGACATGCGCCTCATGGATGGAGATTTCCCCATGATGTCCATGAATTTCGCGTTGTAACTGTTCCGGCGGGAAGGCCGGCATTTTCGCGCCCTGGATTTGCGGGATGTGAACGGATGACACCAGAACCTGAAGCCATTCTTCGTCGCTGATGCCACCGAAAGTGTCAAAAACGTCGCTAATGCTCTCGGAATGGTTCATCAAATCCCGCCAAAGGCCAGTAGTAACGTTTATTTAACGCATCCTTGCAAGCACGGAAACACATGGTCAGAGCGTCCTTGCGAAAATCCTCCTCTTCGACCGCTCGTCGGGACGAAAATAGCCTCCTTTGACACAATCCCGTGTCACTTTTGGGAAGCAGGCGGTTTTGTGTAGACTGCCGAAATAATGGGTCGATTGTTCCCGCCGTCACAGCATTGCATGCACCGATGACGGACAATCGATGTTTTTTTCCGTGCCCCTTTCTGGAAAAGCAGCCGCCGTTACGGGTGCAACCCAAGGTATTGGCAAGTCCACTACGCTTCGTCTGGCCAAGGAGGGCGCGGACATCATTCTGCTGGATGTCAAACAGGATATTCTGGCCGAAACAGCAAAGGAAGTTGAGGCACTCGGCCGCAAAGCCGTGGCGCTGACAGCCAATATCAGCAATAGGGACAAGTTCGCGGAAAGCCTTCGCGAGGACGCAAAAACGCTGGGCGACCTGAATATCATGGTCAACAATACGGAAATCTGTCAGGTCAAACCAGTTCTCGACATTGAATCTGCCGAAATCGAGAAAATTTTCAATATCAACGTTCAAGGTTTACTGTGGGGCATTCAGGCTGCGGCAAAAATTTTCAAGGAAAAGGGCACAAAAGGCAAAACCATCAATGCCTGTCCGATCGCCGGCCAAGGAACTGGCGTCCTCAGGTACTACGGTCAACTCCTATTGCCCCGGTATCGTCGGCACGGACATGTGGGGCACGATCGACAAGCGCCTGGCAGAAATCACCGGCGCCGAAGAGGGTGCGACCTACAAAAAATATGTTGAGGGAAGCGCTCTTGGTCGCATGGAAAAGTCAAACGACGTGGCCGATTTCCTGGCGTATCTTTTCAGCAGCGATTCTGACGACATGACCGGACAGTCCTTTCTCATCGACGGTGGTCTGGCCTTCCGCTGAAACAATAAAAAAAGGCCCGGTTCCCCGGACCTTTTTTTCAAACCGCTCTGTCAGCGGCCGATCAGCCGACCGCGCTGCCAGGCTTCGGCAGCACCTTCAGGATCCTGCCCCTCAACCGATATGACATAGTCTAGGGCACTCATGACCTTGTTGCCGAGCATCATTTCCGAAAGCTCGTCAATCAGATCGCTGTCAGCCTGACGCGCCACGTCGTCACGCATGATCATGCGGGCCGACATCTCACCGCCCAACAACCGCGCCGGATCTTCGATCACGTTCAGCAGGTCCGTATGGAAAACCGCATGCGGTTGCATCGCCACCACCAGCGGTTTTTCTCCTGCATCGCGAGCCTTTTCGAGACGCTCGATCAGAGCGCCCTCACCGATACTTTCAATCGGCAGTACTGACAGGGCCGGAAGCTGCTTGAGCGCCTCTTCCAGACTCTGCCGACTATCGTCAGCAACGATAATGCGGTCAACATCCGCCGCGGTCAGCGTACTGACCGCACCAAGAGGCACAAAAGCAGCAAAACTGGTCACCGGCTGATAAAGGTCGCCCAGCACCCGCCGCCCGGGGCCTGCAAGTTTCTCATCACGGGGAAACCATGCGGACACAAGGAGGTCGACTTCCGCCTGCTCCAGAGCCTCCTCGACATCATCGGGATCGAGATCGACATACTCGACCTCAACCTCATAGGCCTCAAGAACGCGCGCGACCGCGCTGGCACATCCCGCATGTAACGAGGTGTACAGATGGCCGATCGTCATTTGCGTCATGAGAATGGATCCGTCAGGCAGGAAATTGAAACGTGTGACCGTGATTAGGCCCCACGTTCCGATTTGTCACGACCTTACCAGATCTTTACGCGCTGATCCGGCGCCAGATACAGCTTCTGGCCGGGCTTCACATCAAAGGCATCATACCAAGCATCAATGTTGTGAGCCGGGATGTTGACGCGGGTGATGGCGGGAGCGTGCTCGTTTGACAGCACCTGCTGACGCAGCGCATCCGGACGATCTTTTTCGCGCCAGACCTGAGCCCAGCCAAGGAACACACGCTGATCGCCCGTCAGCCCATGCACGACCGGTGCCGGCTGGCCATGCAGCGAGTCATGATAGGCCTGAAGACCAAGGTTCAAACCGCCAGAATCAGCGATATTTTCGCCCATGGTCATCTTACCATTCACGTGCAGACCCGGCAGCACTTCCTGTGCATCATACTGGGCGCCCAGACGGTCTGCCAGCTTCTGGAAGGCATCGGTCGAAGCCTTGGTCCACCAGTCGTTCAGGCGACCATGCTCATCGTAATGACGGCCCTGATCGTCAAAACCATGGCTCATTTCATGACCGATCACGCCGCCGATGGCGCCGTAATTAACGGCAACATCGCCCTTGGGATCAAAGAACGGCGGCTGAAGGATCGCAGCCGGGAACACGATCTCATTCATTGTCGGATCGTTGTAGGCGTTCACGGTCTGCGGCGTCATGCCCCATTCGTCACGGTCGACCGGCTTGTCGAGCTTGTCCAGATCGTGTTGCCAGCTGAACGCTGCACCACGCACTGCATTGCCGTAGACGTCGCCCTTGCGGATGTCGAGCTTGCTGTAATCCCACCACTTCTTCGGATAACCAACCTGAATGGCGAAATGGTCGAGTTTGTTCAGAGCGGCCTTGCGGGTCGGCTCGTCCATCCAGCTGTTGTGCTCCAGACGCTCGTGGAACGAAGCCTTCACCTTCTGCACCAGATCGGTGATCTGAGCCTGTGCGGAAGGCGGAAAATAACGCGCGACATATTCGCGACCCAGGGCCCAGCCCAGTGCGCCATTCGTCACGCGGACGGCACGCTTCCAGCGCGGAGACTGCTGCGCCACGCCCGACAACGTATGGCTGTTGAACTCGAATGACGCATCATAGAAATCACGAGACAGGTAACCCGCCGCGTTATCTCCAAGATGGAAGGCCAGCCACGCACGCAACGTTGCAATATCCGTTCCCTTGAGAACCGTCGCCATCGCCTTGATGCCGGCAGGTTCACGCACGTCGATCTTGCGGTTTTCCAGACCTTCCGCAGGCAGCCCCGCAGTAATCAGGAACGTCGTCCAGTCGAAATCGGGAGCGAGCTTCTGGAGCTCGGAGACTGGCATGGGGTTATAAATCTTGAGCGGATCGCGCGTCTGGTCGCGCGGAACCTCAACCTTCGCCAGCGCCGTTTCGAGATCGACCACGGCCTGCGCATTTTTCGCGGCATCCGGCCAGCCCTCAAGCGTCAGCATTTTGGCGATATAGGCCTGATAAGCCTTCTTCTTGTCCGCTAACTTGGGGTTTGTGTAGTAGCTCGTGTCCGGCAGACCGAGGCCACCACCTACCCCGATACTCATACCCTGATCGAGCATCAGCATGTAATGTTCAGGATCCTTCTGGTCCTGCTCCACGCCGATCTGGAACGTGCTGAACGCCATGGATTTGAGCGAGGATCCGAAAGCCTCAGCCAGACCCTTGCCATCATTGACGTTGCGGATCTTTTCGAGATCGGCAGCGAGAGGCTTCGCGCCCAGACGGTCCACAGATTTCTGATCAAGAAAGCTGGCATAATAGGTGCCAATCTTGCCCAAATCGTCTGAAGGCTGATCGACAGACTTCTTTACCGCTTCATCGAGAATAGTTTTCTGACGTGACAGGGACAGTTCATACAGGATACGGAACGGGCCGTAGCTGCTCATGTCGCCAGGAATTTTAAGATTTTTGAGGTATGTGCCGTTGGCATATTCGAAGAAATCATCACCCGGATGAACCGCCCGGTTCATTCCGGACTCGTCAAAGCCCCAGCCCGCATTGTAACCGGCGGCATGAGCGCCCGAGATCATCAGCCCGGCGCCGAGGGCGAGCAGGCTGGCACCGTGTTTCAGACCATGTCGTGACGTAAGGAATCGTTTCACAGTTTTACCTCAATCAGAGTGGTAGCCCTAGAATGAGGTATAAAATATCATTTCGTCAAAAAAACCTTAAAGACAGTGGTTTGTCAGCGTGAGCGTCGTGCTTTGTCGCTCTTCCGCCCTGGCCCCGCTACACCTGTCGCCGCAGCGATCGGATAGTCGAAAACAACGACTTTTTCGAGGTAGGGTCCGGCAAACTCCTTAAACGCCTCATGCGCCGGATCAAAATAGGCCGGATCTGTCACGACCGGCTTTCCAACGTAATAGTTACGATCGCCTTCCGAGCGGAATGTTACGAGGAAAGCCTGCTGAAGTCCGGCATCAGTACCTTCGCCACTGCTCTGGAAACCAGTCTCAAGTGCTGCAACGACCGGTGTACCGTCCGGACGGCGGCTGTCCTGTGCCAAATGAAGAAAACGCCCAGACACCTCAGCGCGCTGCGCAGTCGTCGAGTCCTTCGTGTACCGGAACATCACCATGTGCCGCACCGTGCCGACGCGCCAGTCCGGAGCGGTATAGCGGGCATAGCCAACCTGCTTTGCAAGCTGTTGCGCCGAAAGTGTTGCTGCACTGATGTCATCCACCTTGAGCGGTCCGGACGAAGCGATGGGCAGCGAGTACGGATCGGCCTTTGCGTCCGGAAACCGATACAGGCCGATCACACAGAGCAGAAGCGCAGAGCCATAAACGGCACGACGAGAAAACAGAGCGGGACCGGTCATCGGAGTCTCCTGACACATGCGGAAGAAACTATCCCCAGTCATGGCATAAACGGCCGATTGCGTCTCGATTTTTCCAATGTCGGTGTGTTTCGCAAAACGGCGTTAAGCCGCGACCGCTTTTTGAAAAACTTTCCGGCGCCACTGGATCAGACGATAGACCACACGCGCGGCAAGTTTCTGCCAGCGCGTGTGCGGCGTGAAGCCGATCGTCTTGAAAATCATGGCCGTCACGCGGTCGATATGCCGGGGCTGATAGAATCCCATTGCCTTGGACATGTAGGCCGCAATGCAGCGGTGATGATCATAGGCCATCCCGGGCGGCTCGTTGGTCGTGTGATAGGCCGAGGCCAGTTCGTCGTCCTCGCTCTCCGTCACACGGCCCAGAGCGATTCTCGTCCGCGCCCAGACACCCAACTTTTCGCGCTTCAGGTAGCGGCGCATATGATCGTAGAACAACTTGAAATGCCGGTATTCGTCGGCCGCTATCTGCTTGCAGATAGCTTTGAGCAACGGCTCGTCCGTCCCGTCCGCGAGTGCCGTATAAAAAGACGACGTGCCGGTTTCGACCATACATCGCGCAATCAGTTCGCCCGTGCGGGAACCTCGGATCGAGGCGTCCACATCAGCATCGATCTTGTACGACGCGCGGTAGCGGTCGAACGCCTTTTCATAATCCCAAGAGGGATCAGCCAACATGGCCCAGCGGCCAAGAGCATCACCATGCTGCACTTCCTCAACCGCCCAGTTCGCGGCGGCCGCGCTGAAATCCGGATCTCCGACAAAGACACGACGCAGATATTCGGCATAATCAAGACCGTTCTTTTCCACCACGGAAGCGGCCTTCACGAGGGGGATGATCTCGGGGTCCACGCGGGACGGATCAAAGGAGTTCCAGTCCATCTGATCGATATGCCAGTGTTTCATTCTGCAACCTCGTCCGTTTTCCGGCTCACTAATAGTGACGATCAGATGACACGGTGGGACAATTTTGGGTAGGTGTGATGCAGCAACCCTTGGAGATTGATCCGTGACGGCCACCCATACGCCCCACCCAGACGTCCGCCACGACTGGACCCGCGACGAAGTCGAAGCCCTTATCAGCCTGCCTTTCCCCGAGCTGATGTACCGTGCACAGACCCTGCACCGTCGCTACTTCGACCCAACAAAAGTGCAGATTTCCACGCTTCTTTCGATCAAAACGGGCGGCTGCCCGGAAGACTGTGCCTATTGTCCTCAGAGCGCCCTTCACGAAAAAAGTGTCAAGGCCGAGCGCCTGATGGCCGTGGAATCCGTCCTGAAGGAAGCACGCGCTGCCAAGAAAGCCGGTGCGGGCCGATTCTGCATGGGAGCCGCCTGGCGCACGCCGAAGGATCATGACCTCGACACCGTCTGCGAAATGATCGAAGGCGTGAAGTCGCTGGGCCTCGAGACCTGCGTGACGCTCGGCATGCTCGATGCGCAGCAGACGGAGCGCCTGAAGACGGCGGGGCTGGATTATTACAACCACAACCTCGACACGTCCGAAGAGTTTTACGGCTCCATCATTTCCACCCGCACCTACCAGCAGCGTCTCGACACGCTTTCGAACGTGCGCGACGCTGGTATCAATGTCTGCTGCGGTGGAATCGTGGGCATGGGTGAAGACCTGTCCGACCGTGCCGGTCTGCTGATGACACTCGCCAACCTGCCCAAGCACCCCGAGAGCGTGCCCATCAACCTGCTTGTCCGCGTTGAAGGCACCCCGCTGGGCGAGGCCGAAGCCGTCGATCCCATCACCTTCGTCCGTATCATCGCCACGGCACGTATCATGATGCCGGAAAGTCATGTCCGCCTTGCCGCAGGGCGCGAAAACATGACCGACGAAGCCCATGCGCTATGCTTCCTAGCGGGTGCGAACTCGATCTTCTGTGGTGAGAAGCTCCTGACCACGCCGAACCCGGCTGAACACCGCGACCGACAGCTCCTGTCCGCACTCGGAATGTCACCCATGGTGCAGTCGGAAGCCGAAATGGGCACGATGCGTCCGGTCGTGACGGAAGAAGCCGTCTGCGAGATGGCCGCGTCCTGATCGTCAGACGGCCACATGATCAGGGGAAGCGTTCGAGAGGGCGCTTCCCCTTTTTTTTGTGCTTGGCCTTTGTCCGCTTCTTCCCTAAACCCACGCCCTTTGCCGGAACCGGAGGAAAGCAGACCCAATGACGATGCCCGGACATAACCACACGAAGATCCGCGTCGGCATTGACTTCGGCACCACCAACAGCGTGGTCGTCATCGCGGACGAAAACGGCGATACCCATCCCGCCCGTTTCGTTTTCACAGATCATCCTGCGAGCGAAACCTGCCGCACGCTGCTTTGTCTATGGATGGATCAGGACGGACGACGACGCGTCATGAAAGACGCGATCGGGCTGGACGCCATCGAGGCCTATCTCGACGATCCTGCCGAGAGCCGTCTCATTATGTCCATGAAGACCTATCTGGCACAGGGGTCCTTTCGCGAAACTCGGGTTTTCAGCAACGTAATGACGCTCGAAGCCCTGATCGCACGCTTCCTCACATCACTGATGGACAAGGCCGGGCTGAACCCATCCGATGTGAGTGCCACGATCGGCCGCCCTGTGCGGTTTGCGGGCGAACTTGCGGATGACTCGCTCGGAGTAGAGCGTCTGCGCGAAAGTTTTCTGGAGGCGGGCTTTCCTGAACCCAATATCGTTCTCGAACCCGAAGGCGCAGGCTGGCGCTTCATGCAGCGCCTTGATCGTCCGGCCACGGTTCTCGTTGGCGATTTCGGCGGCGGCACCAGCGATTTCTCGATCATGCGCTTTGACCCTCAGGCCCACCAACGCGTCACGACGCTGGGCCATTCGGGCGTAGGGATTGCAGGCGATCAATTCGACTACCGCATCATCAGTCACGCCGTCGCCCCGGCGCTGGGCAGGGACGCGACCTATCGTATCATGGGGGGGCAGCCCCTGCCCGTCCCGGCTGAATGGTTCGCAAGCCTCGGCCGCTGGCACCGCCTGTCCCTGATGCGCACGCCCCAGACCCTTCGGGACATCGCGGACGTGGCCAAAACATCGTCCGAGCCGGAAAAGCTCCGCAGCCTGCTGCGTCTGATCGAAGATCAGGAAGGCCAGAACCTTTATCGCGCGGTCGGTCAGGCCAAAACCGAATTGTCCCGTCAGGACAGCACAATCCTGCGCTTCGTGCATCGCGACCTGAAAATCGAAGAGCCCATCACCCGTGCAGATTTCGAAAGCTGGATCGCCCCCGATCTGGCCCGTCTGGACAGCGCCATCGAAGATGCCATGCGCCAGACAGGCCTGGAGGCCGATGATATCGACCAGGTCTTCCTGACGGGTGGGACGTCATTCGTGCCTGCTGTCCGCAATCTGTTCAACCGCCGTTTCGGCGCGGAGCGTGTGGACGGTGGATCAGAATTCGTCTCGGTCGCCGAAGGTCTGGCTTTAATTGAACGAGACCGCCACAGCTCCTGATTTTTTCCTGTCATTACTGAAAAAAATTCGTACTGAACGCTACTCTGCAAAAACATCCCAGAACCGCCTTAGGCTCAGGACTCATAGCCAGAACATGACGGTTGCAGCGAGGCAGATGACTGAGAAGAAGACATTCGGACATCTGTCATAGCGTATTGCGATACGCCGCCAGTCCTTGAGGCGACCGAACATGATTTCGATGTGGTTGCATCTTTTGTATTTTCGCTTGTCGTATCTGACTGGTTTTCCGCGGGATTTCAGCCTCCGAATGTAGGGCCTGCGCCCTTCAGGGCATCTCGGAACCAGTCAGCATCATAGCCCCGCTCCGCCAGCATCCACTGTGCCGCAGGAAGACTGTCCAGCAAAGCAGCGGCACCGGTGTAATCACGGACCTGTCCCGCCGTCATGAAGAAGCTCAACGGTGGTCCGTTTTGATCCGTGATCGCATGTAGCTTTGTATTCATGCCAGCTTTTATCCGTCCGATCAGACGCCTTGGATCCCCTTTGTTAGCCGCAGGCTTGAAGCCATACGGTGCGCTTTGAGATACGTCGCATCAATCATGATTGTCTGAGGTTCGGCTTTCGCAGCTGACAGGCCATCCATTATTCGCATAAAAACGCCCATGTCGCCCCAGCGCTTCCAACGGTTGTACAGCGTCTTGTGGGGGCCGTATTCCCGGTGCGCATCATGCCAGCGTAAGCCATTACGGTTCACAAAAATGATGCCGCTCAGCACACGGCGGTCATCAATGCGGGGTCTGCCGTGGCTCTTGGAAAAAAACGGCAGCAGGCGCTCCATCCGCTTATCCGTCAGCCAAAACAGGTCACTCATCTCCAATCTCATCGCAGAGCCTGAATCAGATTTCCGTAATCAAATCAATAGATCCTGAGCCTAGGATTAATGGGCGGCGCGGCACTGGCCCAGGAACCGAAGATTGAAGCCGCAGTCGCCAGCGCGGCCACTAATACTAGCCCACGCGTCACACAGGTCGCTGACACCAAGAAAAACGAAACCAGCACGCAGGTCTGGGTGAATACTGCGACCCATGTTTGTCACATGCTGGGCAGTTTCTGGTACGGCGCCTATATGTGCGAAGACGACGCCAAACGCGTGGGCAACACACGCGGTCAGTATGGCCGGGAAATAGCTAAACGGCAGGGTTTGGCTGAATAGTTTATCAGCCCCATTCAACCACGATCCCAAGCGTCGTGTACCATTCAGTATCCCGCGCCGGTCCCTGACTGATCTGTCGAAGTGCTCTGCACCTGAACGGTGATCTTTCCGGGGGTAGAGCTTACCTCCGGAACGTCGCCGGCCTGCTTCACAGCAATCTGTTGGCTGATGCTTTCCTGCTGTCTCAGCGCCTGAGCCTGTGGGAGATGCCCTGCTGCTTCAGCGGCATCAGCTGCAAGCGACAGGGCACGCCTCATGCCACGATAATCCAGACTGTCCCGTCTCTTCTGCGCAACGGACAGCGCCTCGCCATAGGCCAGTTCCGGCTGCATCTGCAGGAGGTTCAGTCTTGCCGTCAGTTCCAGTCGGTCAACCGTCGCAGCAACATCATGAAACGAAGCAAGATCCGCCACACGACTGGCCAGAACGGAATTCTGCTTCAGGTCGGCGGCAATCAGACCTGACAGATAAAGTGCCCGCTCCCTGATGCTGCTATCCGGCGATTTCAACGCCCGTTCCACTGCCTGTGATGCAAAAACGGTATCATGGAGCCTGTACAGCGCAGCAGCCCGGATAACAGCCAGATCGGACGTATCGGCATAATTGCGCAGGCTCAGTGCAGCCTCGGTCGTGCCGAGACTTTGCAGGGTCTTGCGGGGCTGGTCCTGTGCCAGCAGAACAGTCGCGAGATTGAACCCCGCTTCGTGGATTGCGACGGCATCGTCCCGCATCAGCGCACGGTCCATGGCCGTACGGTACTGGGCTTCTGCCTGAGACGACTGCCCGATCTCATAGACGCTTTTGCCCGTGTCCATCGCATTTTCGTAAGGCTGATCCGGCTTGGCGCTGTGTGCCGAGCGGGGGGATGAGCATCCTCCAAACAGGAGCGCGATCAGAGCTGCACAACCCGTCAGTGTGCGCTTCATGGCGTGATCGCCTGAGCTGGCAGACGGTGCGAAGGCTCCTGTTTTGTCCCCCCGCCGCCCAGAAGCCACAGTCCACGCAACTGATCGGTCAACTTGCGCAGACTGCTCGCACTCGCTTCCGCCTGCGCCAGCAGAGCCGGAAGCTGGGCCGTGGCTGTATTGGCATGAGCCACGGTCTGCTGAACCTGCGGCATGCTCTGCCGCAGGCTGGCCGTCGCGGCACGCGCGTTATCCATTGTGCCGTCGACCTTCGTCATAACCCCTCCCGCCTGCTTTTCAATGGGTCTGAGCGCAGCAATGACACCATCAAGATGCGTCAGAGCCTCGTTAGCCTTGTTCAGGACATCATCCTTCATAAGCAAGCCACCGATGGTGCCCTGTCCCTTGCGCATATCCGTCAGCATGTCGTTCACCTGGGCCGTGATCGCCTGGACATTGTTCATGGCGGGAACGAGCTTGTTACGCAGGTCCGTCACGGTCTGGGTAATGACATCCGCTGGATTGGCTTCAACCTTCGCCTGAAGCACTGCATAATCCCAGTCAAGCGGTTTGCCCATGCCGCGCCCGAGTTCAATGTAACTGGCTCCCGCGACGATCAGCCGATGACGGATGACCGCTGTGCTGTCCTGCCGGATGAAGTTCGCAAATTGCGGATCCAGATCCCCTTCCGCATACATCCGCCCTGTCTCGTTAAGTTTAAGGCGCCGGATTTCGCCTGCATGCACCCCCATCACTTCAATGTCATTGCCGATGGCAAGCCCCGCCACACCGCTTTCCGGCAGAACGAAATGAAGCTTCTTTTCGGGCGTCAGCCACTGACGCAGAAAACCCGCTTCCACGACCGCGACAGCGAACATGACGATCGCGGCAAGCACAAGAAGCCCGACCCATTCATCCGCATAGCGGTTCTGAAAGAGTGGGCGGGCCGTCTCGGTCTGGCGTACGCGAAACATCATGAACCTCGCATCGAAAACAGTCCGTCATCATAAAGCCTGAGCCGGACGGTGGCATTGGAAACATACCTGCCCCATCCCGCTTCATCGGGTGCGAGCCATACGACAGCGCATCCCCGATCCCGCAGGTCCGTCACAAGAGACAGAAACGCATTCATCAGCCCCGCAGACGCACCTTCCATCGGATGCTCCAGAAGAAGCAGGGCCGGCTCCCCCAGCATCGCCCGCACACAGGCCGCCCGCTGCCGGTCCATCGTGGACAGACGTCCGGGCGGCACGACGGGCAGACCCGGCAGACCCAGCCTCACGGCCAGATGCACCGCCTCTGCCTGAAGCCGGGCAATAGGAGTGCGGGTATGATGCAGTTGCGGCCACAGGATGTTCATGTGCGTGCCATAAAGGTCCACCCAGCCACCCGTCATCACGACACGACCGATACGTCCGCGCAGGGCATTTGCGCGTCTTTCGTCCAGATCCGCCCAATCCAGCCCCATACACCGCACATGTCCATCATCGAGCGGTACCAGACCAACGCACATATCGGCAAAAAGCGCGGCCTGTCCCATGTCCCTGCATTCGATCAGGGCGCACTCTCCGGGATTGAGGCGCAGGTTATAACGGCTGGAGACCAGACCGCTTTCGTCAAAACGAGGCCGGGCATCAACAAGGTCCAACCGCGCATCGAGCGAGTCCGGGAAAACATCATCGGGTTCAGCCATCGAAGCACACACTGAAAACCACGTTGATGATCATGATCGACAGCATTCCCCGCGCAAATCCACGCGGCAACATGCTTGCCAGATCATCCTCCGTCGTCACGTCCATCCCCGAAAGACACGAACAAACGCCCACAGCATAACCGCTGAACACGAATTTCGCAGGGATGACGAAATAGTCGATCGGTTTCACACTGGCCGCCACCTGATCCATGAACGCCCAGATAGGCATCGTGATCGCATCCTCAACACGACAGACAGCATAGCCCACGACGAGCGCAGTCATGCTGAAGATCATGCCCAGCGTGAACCCGCTGATCGTCATGGCAAGACTACGCGGCACCAGAAACGAAATGAACGGGTCAACGCCCATGCCCGTCATGGCGCGCATCTGCCCACCCGTCGTCAGGGTGCCGAGTTCGGTTAGCATCAGCATTCCCGAACGCCCCAGAAGAATTACTCCCACCAACACAGGCGCGATTTCACGCACCAGTACGGTGGAGAGAATGGAGCCCGTCATCTGGGCCAGCCCGGCAAATCCCAACCAGTAGACAGTCTGCGCCACGATCCCGAACCCCGTGAGAGCGGCCGTCACCAGCGTACTGAGAATGCCGCCCCCCACAGCCTGATGCAGGGAAGCCCAGAACTCAATCCGTACCGTACGCCTCCATGTCGTCAGCCTCCCGGCTTCGCGCATAATTCCCCAGCCTGCCCCGATCATCATCAAGGTAAAACGCATCTGCGTCCGGGAAAAATATCCCAGATGGACAAGCATGCTCCGGACCATGGTGATCCGGTCGAGGTTCCGCGGCATTTTCATCGACGACCGGCCAGAATGAAGCTGCGGGTAATGCCACTATTGGGAAGGTAGAACATGCCTCGTGCGCGAAAGAGGAAGTGTTCGCGCAGAATCACATAAGCCTGCTCGGAAACCTGGATCGTACCCGCATCCGGGGCGCTCCCGGTCAGCAGTTCAGCACCGTTGAGCGCATCGCCCCAGATATTGAAGACCGACGGTGCTTCTCCAAGTTCGGACGCCATGACGGACCCCACATCCATACCGATACGGAATACTGGATCCAGATCTGCGGCCGCGAGAGAAGACAGGCAGGCTTCACGGATAGAGACTGCGGCATCCGCAAGGCGAACGGCAGCGGATGGATCGGGCGTCTGGGAACATCCACCCACAAGCACGAGCCGGTTGCTGACCACTTGAACCGAGAAAAGACCGCTATTGCGAGCGATTTTCTGGATCTCGAGGCTGAGCGTCCGGATAACGCTCATGGCGCGTGTGATGCTGTCTCGATCCGGAGCGTAGGGATCGACGAAGGAAATCACCATGACGGGAACCTGCGGATACACACCCGCCGCCACGGGTTCGCCGTCCGCTACACCAGGCTCAAGCAGAAATCCTTCATCAAACCGCGTCTCCTGTCTCTGGGTGGAGAGCACGAAACCCTGGCTCGCACCACCAGTTCCTGCATCAAGAGGCTTTGCAAAGCGCAGGGCAACCACAGACGCCACGATGGCGATGATATGCTCCACCGCATCAGTCGGCGCCGGGTCTTCAAGCACGATGGCCCCGACCGTCCTGTGCGCGTTGCGGACCGGTTGGAACAGCAGATTGCTGGCGCCCACAGCCCGCATGATGACGCGCTGGAAGGTCTGTGTGCGCTCATCCTGCGACGCATCGGAGACCGATAGCGTATGGCCTTCCTCAAGAGCTTCGAAAAGCTTGGTATTCTCGCGACGGCTGATCTCGACACCCGTACTGTGAACGTCTCGCGCAGGATCGAATGCGTCCTCGCAGAGCAGTCTGTCCCCGTCAGGCAGCAGACGCCACAGACTGGCCCGCCGTGCCCCAGTCCGGGCAGTCAGGGCTTCGGTGAGGATGGGGACTTCATGTGTAGAATCGAACAGGTTTGGTGTGCTCGCGATTTCAAGAAGCGAGGCATTTTCGGCTTTTACCTGTTCGCGTCCCTGACTCAGTCTCTTGCGCAGGCGCTCCACATGGCGTCCCTGAGCCACCAACGCCAGAGCGAGGATCGAGGCGAGGCCAACAATCAGAAGCGAAAACCAGATATTCTGCTTCCGCGCTGTCTGCGCGAAATCGGCGAAATCGCTTTCAGGCGCATTAAGAAGCAGTACCCAGTGCCTATGGACGAACGGCAGTTCGGAAGCAATCGTGACGTAACTCTTGCCCCTTGCCTGGACCACTCCCGTTCCTGGCCCCTTGATGCGGAAACGGTTAAGCGCGTGGGTAAAGACCGGTTGTGTCTTGGGATCGAGAAAGACATTACCTGGATCGAACGTGCTGGGATCCTGACCGGGAGCAAGGTTGTGTCCCGCCATGATCTGACCATGCATGTCGACGATCACGGCCTGTCCGCTGCGACCGACCTGCAAACTGTTGAGAAAAGAGGTGAGCTGGTTCAGGGAAATATTGATGGCAAAAACGGCCTTGTGACCATCATGATCATCAAAGGCCAGAGACGCCGTAATAATAAACTGATGCGTTGCAATATGGGCGTAAGGATCCGTCCAGTGGAGCGCCCGCTCCGGATCATTCTGGTGCTTGACGGCCTTGGCAAACCATGGACGCGTCAAGACAGTGTAGCCTTCCGCCGGATCGGCGCCCTCCCCCGTGATGTTTCCGTCCTTGTCCGTATAGACGTGATGATAGACCTGTTTTCCATCATCCGTCTGGAAATGCGTCTGCTCGAAGCCGTCCTTGCCATGCCGCGTGATCATCCAGAACTGGTTCTGATCATTGGCAATATAGAAACTGTCCACCTGGGGCGTGTGCGTCAGGATGGAACGGCCGTAGAGCATGAACGTGTTGGGTGTAACGTTCGTCAGCGGATCGCGCAGCATATCCTGCGCAATCACTGCCCCTACAGATGCGGGCGCAAGATAGTCGCTGACTTCCTGCGTAACGTAACGCTGCTGACTGCGCAGAAGGTCGTTGGAGAGGGAAATGGCTCCCCGACGGGTCATCTGGTAGTTGTGGAAGCTGATTACCGTAATCGCGGCAATAACGAGCAAAACCCCAGCAAACGGCCCGAAAATCTGAAAAATCCGACGGCGGTCACTGGCCGGGCTCTGGGCGGGATCCACAATTTCTGCGGCTGACAACGTATTTCACTCCGGACTGGGGCAGTGCCGCGGACCAGGGCCATACTGCCGCGCAGCGCCAATATCCCCCGAGTAACGCATGACTGCAACCCGCTGCAATGAACTGCAACTACTCTTTACAGAAGCAGATCAGGTTTCTCCCGGCCCGGTATAACAACTGGCAGAGGCACGGTTTGAAGCGGATGGCAGCGCATGGATGTGGCGGCTTATGGATTTCATCGTTATGGTCTGGTGCTTTCCAATTTGGCGTTTTCCAATTTACGGTGGTTTTACTGAAAGCCGTCGGAACTGCGGTGTCTTAAACATGAGCCATTCTCTCTCCCACCGCGCCGTCCTGTCTTTTACGGGTGCGGACCGAAACAGTTTCCTTCAAGGGCTTGTCACCAACGACATTCAGAGCCTGCCCGTGGGAAAATCCATCTGGAGTGCGCTGCTCACACCACAGGGCCGCTGGCTGAGCGAATTTTTTCTTTATAACGGATCAGACCGCATTCTGATGGATTGCGCGGCAGACCATGCCGATATGCTCGTCAAACGCCTCTCCCGCTTCCGGCTTCGCGCGGATGTGCAGATCGAAAAAACGGATCTACGTGTCATCACAGGCACGGAAGACCGGTCCGGTCCGCCCGACAACACGATGGTCCATGCCCCTGATCCACGGTGTGACGGCGCGGGTTGGCGAGCCATCGTGACCGGAACGGATCAGGCCGGTGAAACCCCTACCGAATTTCTGGAGCGCCGCCTCACGCTGGGCCTGCCGGATATCATGGATTTTGAGCCCGAACAGACACTGGCTTTGGAAGCCGACATGGACCTACTGCACGGCGTTTCATGGAAAAAGGGCTGCTACATGGGGCAGGAACTTACCGCCCGCACCCATTATCGCGGCCTCGTCAAACGCCGTCTGTTGCCTGTGGTTCTCACGGACGGAGTCTTCCCGGAACAGGGCGGCCTGATCGTCGCAGGAGAACGCGAGGTCGGAGACATCCGTTCGCACAGCGGAAAACGCGCCATCGCCATGCTGCGACGAGACGCTTGGTCTTCCAACGATCTGACATGTAACGGCGCATCGCTTTCCGTGGACTGGCCCGCCTGGTTCCCCGACGACAAGCGTTGAGGACAAACCATTATGACCTATGCCCCACCACCTCTCGCAATCGTTGATAAAATCCTTGCACAGGTAAAATTCGATGCGAATGGCCTGATTTCCGCCCTCGCACAGGCCCCTGACGGCATGGTGCTGATGCTGGCCTGGATGAATGCGGACGCCCTGCGCGAGACGCTGCTGACAGGCCACATCTGTTACTGGTCTCGCAGCCGCCAGAAGC
This sequence comes from Gluconobacter kanchanaburiensis NBRC 103587, assembly GCF_007988905.1. GTDB lineage: Bacteria > Pseudomonadota > Alphaproteobacteria > Acetobacterales > Acetobacteraceae > Gluconobacter > Gluconobacter kanchanaburiensis. Next base: position 91,887 of record NZ_BJVA01000006.1, on the reverse strand, counting down.
TCTGGCGCAAAGGTGAAACTTCGGGACAGCAGCAGAAACTGATCGAAGCGCGGCTCGACTGCGATATGGACGCCATTCTCATGATCGTCGATCAGACCGGCGTGGCCTGTCATACCGGACGGCGGAGCTGTTTTTATCATGGCGTAACGCCGGACGGACTGCGCGATACCGCGCAGCCCGAAATCAGCGCCGAAGAGCTTTACGGCCGCTGAACAGCCTGACCCGACAGGGTCCAACCCGGGACGAGGAACGTAGCCGGACAACCATTCTGGTCATCTGGTGAGGACAGATAAGCGCCCTCATACGGGAAGCGCGACAGCTTCTTCGGGTCCAGCGTGAACCAGAGCTGCGTCAGGACCGTCTGTCCATTATGCGCCGGCTCGCAGCGAACCTGAAGCGCCCGATCGTCGTGCACGTTCATCAGGCGCGCAAACATGGCGAGAAGATCGTCACGTTTGACCTGAAAGCCCACCTGCTGCGACAGCCATACCCCGAACGCCGACGCAGCAAGCCGGTCCCGCATTTCCATGGACGTGATGAAGAAACGGTCCGAATCATAACCGAAGCAACGGGCGTGCTTGGTGTATTCATGCACGTAAAGCGGCTTTTTCAGATGCGGCACAACACCCCGCAGCGCCTCGACCGTTGTCGGCAGGAGCTGCGGGGGGGTATCGTCATGGTCGTAGAGATCGCACCCCTTCGACCACCATTCCTGCACCGGCACGCCCTGCGCCTCCAGAGCATGCGGTTCCGAGGCCCACAGGCCGTGCAGACCAATCGAGATCCGATGCGTCTGGTCCCACTCGCACCCACCGCCCGTGGCGCAGAACCCCGGCTGCCAGGTCAGCGCCAGCGTATCGTGCCGGAAATCAGTATGGGCCTTGGGCGTGAGTGAAGGCCCCGTCGGAGCCTGCGAGACACAGCCTCCCAGCAGGAAAAGAGCGACAAGGACAGAACGCTTCACGCAAAAAGCCCTCTGGCATGGTGGATCAGATGGTCCGCAATGAAACTCTGTATGAACCAGTAGGAATGGTCATATGCGGCATGACGACGCAGTTCGAGCGCCTGCCTGCCCTCCTTTGCCGCCGCTTCCAGCGCGTCGGGACACAGATCGGCCAGATACTGGTCCATCAGCCCCTGATCCACGAGAATGGTGGAGGGATGCGTGTGTCCTGACCGCAGAAGCAAAGTCGGATCGCAGCTCTGCCACTTTGCCGGATCACCGCCGAAATAGGCATCGAATGCTTTCTGACCCCAGGGAACCGTACTCGGATGACAGATCGGCGCAAAGGCCGAGACCGTCTTCCAACGGCCTGGATATTTCAACGCCTGTATCAGCGCACCCATGCCCCCCATGGAATGCCCCATGATGCCGCGTCGGGTACCATCCAGCGGATAAAGCCGTTCCGTCAGGGCCGGAAGCTCCTCCCCAACATAAGTTTCCATACGGTAGTGACGACTCCACGGAGCGGAGGTGGCGTCGATATAGAATCCTGCCCCGGATCCGAGGTCGTAGGAGTCATCCTCGCTCTCGATCCCCGTATGTCGCGGGGACGTGTCGGGCGCGACCAGAGCGATACCGTGTTCGGCGGCAAAACGCAGGGCATTGGCCTTGATGAGAAACGTCTCCTGCGTCGCCGTGAGTCCGGCGAGCACATGGATAACCGGAACCTTCTGCCCCGCCAGCGCCTGCTTCGGCAAAAACACACCGAAGGTCGCGGGCACGCCGAGCGCCTCTGACTGATGCCGCATGAACCTGAGTGAACCGTCGAAACAGGCGTGATGCGCCAGAACCTCGAGACCCGGAACTTCAAGATCCGACATACTCAGTACTCCACGACCGTACGGATGCTCTCGCCGCGGCTCATCATGTCAAAGCCCAGATTGATGTCTGCCAGCTTCAGCTTATGCGTGATCAGGGAGTCGATATCGATGCGGCCTTCCATATACCAGTCCACGATTTTCGGAACATCGGTCCGTCCGCGCGCGCCACCAAAGGCCGATCCGATCCAGCGTCGTCCCGTCACAAGCTGGAACGGCCGCGTGCTGATTTCCTGCCCGGCACCAGCCACACCAATGACGCAGGATACCCCCCAGCCGCGATGTGCGCTTTCAAGCGCCTGACGCATCAGGGTCGGATTGCCCACACACTCAAATGTGTAGTCCAGACCACCGCCCGTCATCTCGATCAGATGCCCGACAAGATCCCCATTCGGCCCCAGTTCTTTCGGGTTCACGAAATCCGTCATGCCGAACTGACGGGCGATCGCCTCGCGCTCCGGGTTGATATCAATGCCAATGATCCGGTTCGCCCCGACCATTTTCGCACCCTGAATAACATTGAGCCCGATACCGCCGAGTCCGAAGACGCCAACCGTCGCACCAGCTTCAACCTGCGCCGTAAACAGCACCGCTCCGATGCCCGTCGTCACGCCGCAGCCAATGTAGCAGACCTTGTCGAACGGCGCGTCGGGACGGATTTTTGCTAGAGCGATTTCCGGCAACACCGTGAAATTCGCGAAGGTCGAGCAGCCCATGTAATGATGGATCGGCTGTCCTTTGTAAGAGAAGCGGGACGTGCCATCCGGCATCAGCCCCTTGCCCTGCGTGCTGCGGATGGCCGTGCACAGATTGGTCTTGCGCGACAGACAGGACGGACATTCACGACATTCTGGCGTATAGAGCGGAATGACATGATCGCCGGGTTTGAGGTGCTTCACCCCGGCACCGACCTCCCGGACAATTCCCGCCCCTTCATGACCGAGAATGGCCGGAAACAGGCCTTCCGGGTCCTGACCGGAGAGCGTGTACTTGTCGGTATGGCACAGACCCGTCGCCATGATCTCGACCAGCACCTCCCCGTCACGCGGGCCTTCGAGCTGAACCGTATCGATTTCCAGAGGCCGGCCAGCCTCGAACGCAATGGCTGCGGTAACGTCCATAACATCAGTCTCCTCAATAAAAGTGGACATACTCTGTCGTATGGAACGAGCGTACCGCAAGAGCAGGCTCCGGTCGCTGCAAAAGAAAGTAAAGTAACAGACACCGTTTGCTGTTGGCCCCCGGCGGGCTTCACAGCTAGGCTTTCGATGGACATTTTCTTCCATCCGAGGAGACAGCCGTTTGATCGTTAACCGCCCGCACGGACTGGCCATTCTTTTCCGGGAGGCGCTGCCTCCGCTGATCATCCTGACCCTGTGGGATTTTGTGGTGGTGATCCTGTTCCAGATCTACCATCAGGACTGGATGGAACAGCCCTCCCTTCCTATTTCACTGATGGGATCGGCGCTCGCAATCTTCCTCAGCATGCGCAACAACGCTGCCTATAACCGGTGGTGGGAAGGCCGGACTCTCTGGGGCTCGATCACCAACAACTGCCGCTCCTTCGGTCGTGAAGCCGCCACCCTGCTTGGGGGACGTCCGGACCTCGCACGCGCGATGGCCGCCTATCCACATGTACTGCGTGCCGCCCTGCGCGGAGAGCCGCCAAACGACGACTGCAAGCGCCTGCTGGCTCCGGAAATGTACGACAAGGTCTTCTCATGCTCGAACACCGCGAACATGCTGCTCTACCAGATCGGCCTGGGTGTGCGCGACGAGGTCGAGCTCAAGGGCATTGACGGCGCCGTTCATGGAACGGTTGATCGTATCCTGTCCGATATCGCCAACTCCCAGGGCGGTCTTGAGCGTATCAAAAATACGCCGCTCCCCGCTCAGTATTCCCTGCTGCCCGAAATCGCCACGCATCTGTTCTGCATCATCCTGCCTCTCTCGGCCGTCCAGACGCTGGGCTGGATCACTCCACTGGGTTCCAGCATCATCGGAATGCTCTTCCAGATGCTCGATCGCAGCGGACGAGACCTCCAGGAACCGTTCAAGAACAGCGTCCATGCCCTGCCCATGCTGACCATGGCACGGACGATCGAACGTGACCTTCTCCAACCCATCGGGGACACACCGCCCGCCCCCATCCCGGCAGTCAACGGCGTTCAGCCCTGAGACAGATGACTGTTCATGCCTCTCTCCTGCGAACGGACAAGACAGGAGGGGGATTTTCTGCTACGAGTCATACCCATGAACACGTTCAAAAGCCCCCAGAAGGGCGGCATGACCGATGAAATGGCTCGTGTCGCAGCCAATAATACTGCCCGCCAGACCGATCCGGAACACGACACGGACCCGTTCCGTGAAGGTGATTCCATTGTCTATGCAGCCCATGGCGTCGGGCGCGTGGACAAGATCGGCATGGTCGAGGTTGCCGATACCTCCATCGAGATGATCCAGATCTCGTTTCCTGGCAACCAGATGACCCTGCGCATCCCGCTGGCCAAGGCCAGAAAGGCTGGCCTGCGCAAGATCGTCACCCGTGACATCGTTGACAAGGCAATGACTGTCATCAAAGGCAAGCCGCATGTCAGCAAGGGCATGTGGGCGCGCCGTGCCGTGGCGTATCAGGAAAAGATCAACTCCGGTGACCTGATCCAGATCGCTGAAGTGCTTCGTGATCTGCGTCGCAATGTCGACAGCCTCGATGGCAGCTTCTCCGAGCGCAAGCTGTTCGAAGCTGCTCAGGAACGTTTCGTCGCAGAAGTTGCGGTGCTGGAAAATGCAGACCCGGCACAGGTTCTCGAGAATCTGACCAAGACCATGAAAGCGGCCTGAAAGGCTGTTTGAAAAACAGTCATTTCTCCAATATGGACCCTGAATGTGGTTTTCTTCGCATCCCCGAGGGGGGCTCCCGCGTTGGCAAGGGAGACCCCCTCGGGGAGATGTGTTGTCAGCCATTTTTCAAACCTGCATTCCAGAGGAGAGGTGAAGCCCCATGCCTGCCCCTTACAAAGACCGTTTCGCCGGCAAGAAAGTCCTCGTCACAGGGGCATCCCAGGGAATTGGAGAAGCCACCGCGCTGCGGTTCGCCGAGGAAGGCGCGCAGGTCGCCCTGAACGGTCGGAAAGAAGACAAGCTGATTGCGGTCCGCGACAGGCTTCCGAAAGTCTCCGGTGGGGAACATCCGATCGCCACGGGCGATATTTCCAGAGAAGAAGATGTCAAACGACTGGTAGCAGACAGCATCAAGGCCATGGATGGCCTGGACGTTCTCGTCTGCAATGCGGGCTATCAGATCCCTTCCCCTTCGGAAGACATCAAACTCGAGGATTTTGAAGGCGTGATGGCCGTCAACGTTACGGGCGTGATGCTGCCGTGCCGGGAGGTCATCCGTTACTGGCTGGAGACTAATCAGCAGGGCACGATCATCGTGAACTCCTCCGTCCACCAGATCATCCCCAAGCCCCATTATCTGGGCTATTCCGCATCCAAGGGCGCTGTGGGCAACATTGTCCGAACCCTTGCACTGGAATATGCCAGCCGCGGTATTCGCGTGAATGCAGTCGCTCCCGGAGCAATTGTCACGCCCATCAACATGTCGTGGATCAACGACCCCGAACAGTACAAGGCGGTTGCCGGGCATATCCCCATGAAACGACCGGGAGAAAGCCGCGAAATTGCGGACGCTATTACTTTTCTTGCCGCTGAAGATAGCACTTACATCACAGGGCAGACCCTGTATGTCGATGGTGGCCTGACGCTCTTTGGCGATTTTGAAAAAAACTGGTCCTCGTAATTCCCATGGCTTCTTCCCTTACTGTTCTGCTGATCGAGGATGATTTTCTCATCCGGACATGCCTGGCGGAATTCCTGCTCGACAGCGGTCTGACCGTCAGGGAAGCAGACAACTGTGCCGAAGCCCGTGCCATCATCGCTGCAGAGCCGAATCTGGATGCTCTCGTAGCCGACATGGCCCTTCCGGACGGCGACGGAATGTCGCTCGTCCATCCGGCCCGTGACCGCTGGCCCGATCTTCCGGTCATCTACATCAGTGGTCATGGAGATTTACGTCGGGATGAGACATCCGGCGACCCGGCCCGTGACCGTTTCATCTCGAAGCCGTATACGCTAGCAAGTATTCTGGAGGCCCTTGAGGACATGACATCTACGGCCTCGGACTAGGAGAGCCGCATGTCTGCCAGCCTGGACAGACCCATTTCCGATCATCCGGCGACGAACAGCACGTCAGTCCAACCCACCCCCGATGAGCGTCTGAAGAAAGCCCAGGAAGCTCTCGTCCGACAGGATGCGCTACAGGCCCTTCTCTTCGCCGGATCTTCCCCGGAACAGGGTCAGGATCTCCCAGCCCTTCATTATGTCCGCGCCCGGGCACTGTTTCACCTTAACCGTTACGATGACTGCGTTCAGGAACTGGAAAAAGCCAGTGCGAATGCCGGTCCTCACGCCGTCTCGCTTATGCTGGACGAAGCCGTGCGCCTCCGCCGGCGCGGCGACCTGCTCCCGCTGCTGAAGCTTTGCCGCAAACGCATGCCCGATGATCCGCGCCTGATGGATGTGGAAGCGACGGTCCTGATCCAGCTCGGTCATTTCAGCGACGCGGAACCCCTTATCCGTCGGAGTCTGCTGATCCGCCCCGGGTCACGCCCCACGCTGAACCTGCTGGCCCTGCTCCTGACCGAGACGGGGCGCTTCAATGAAGCGCTTCAGGTCATGGAGGGTCTGTGCGAAAGCGACCCGGAGGACTGGGAACCGCTGTGCAACATGGCCTGCATCCTCAGTAACGTGGGCCGGATGGACGAAGCTGCCAATCTCTATCGACGTGCCGTTCCCATGGCGCCTAACGATCCCCGGCTGAGACTGAATCACTCCATCACCATGCTCAAGAGCGGCCGGATGGCGCAAGGCTGGGTGGAACATGAATGGCGCTTTGGCCTGCCCGGACATACCAGCATTCCGCTGGACCGCCTTCTTCCAAACATAACGCCCTCCCTCGATCTGAGAGGCAAACGCATCCTCGTCACACAGGAGGAAGGTCTGGGCGATACGCTCATGTATCTGCGTTACATCCCGGCTCTGGCCCGCACGGGAGCAATCATTCACATCTGGGGAACGGAGACACTTGCCGCGCTCTGCGGACGGGTGGAAGGCGTGTCGGCAGTCCAGTTTGGGGGAGAAGCCCCGAATTACGATTATCACTGCCCGTTCATCAGCCTGCCCCGCGCGTTTTCGGGCACAGCTGATGCCATGGGAGCCCCCGTCCCCTATCTGAGTGCCGACCCAGCCAAGGCCGGGATGTGGCGACAGCGTCTTGCGGAAGACCGCAGCCTGAAAGTGGGGCTTGTCTGGGCCGGAGCTGCGCGACCGGAAGATACCGCAGCGCTCATGGTGGACCGACAGCGCTCCATGCCGCTTTCCGTTCTGGCACCGCTGGCCGATATTGAAGGTGTCAGCTTCTATTCACTACAGAAGGATCGGCCGGCAGAACAGATCCCGGATTTTCCGGGAAAACTGACGGATTTTATGCCCGAATGCGGCACAATGGACGACACGGCAGCGCTGATGGTCAATCTGGACCTTATCGTGTCGGTCGATACCTCCGCCGTTCACCTTGCCGGAGGGTTGGGCCGACCCGTCATCATGATGGACCGGCTCAACAACTGCTGGCGCTGGCTCCATGGACGCGACGATACGCCCTGGTATCCGCAGATGAAGATCATCCGCCAGACGCGTTTTGGAGACTGGAGCGATGTTGTCACGCGCGTGAAACGGCAGCTTGAAGATGCCGTTTCCGCCCGGACTACTCAGTAACTGTAACCGTATGACAATCCAATGCTCGACCCCGGATCATTTTCCGGCGTTGTAAAGCCCGTGACCTGTCCGCCCGTACCGACCGTGGTGTTGAACTTCAGACGCTTTGTCAGGTCGATCTGGACCTGTGCCTGTGTACCGGAACCAGACGTCGCCTGTTTGGCGCCGACATAAACGCCCTTCATCACATATTTCCCGGCCTCCACGCTTGTGCCGCCATTGTCTACGCCGCTTCCACCGCCCACAGCCAGCCGGTCCAACCCCAGCAGGTTACGCACCTTGCTCATCGGATCAAAAGCCGAACCGCCCGCAAGCTGAACGACTGCTGCGCCGAGTTCCGCAAGCTGGGTCGTGGAGAGTGAGTGTGAATCCGTACCGAACAGCAGAATGGACAGGACCTGGTCGCGGGGCAGGCTTGGTACGGAAGCAAAGTCAATTTTCGGCGCACTAGCATAGCCCGTCACCAGAAGGCTGGCCAACGTCCCACTAGCATTTCGGTCTGCCCGGAAATCCAGCGTGGGATCGAGCTTGTGGTTCACGCCTGATCCATTGAACGCGACACGACCGTTGGTGAAATTGAGATTGATCCCGCCCAGGTTGAAATTGCCCCGTTTGAGATCAAAGCCGCCATTAAGCGACGGCTCGGCACTGGTCCCGCGCACACGCAGACGTCCCTGCATCTCAGCGAACACACCATGACCCCGCACGAAAAATTCGCCCGGCGAGATTACGTCCACTCCAAGACCAATCACCATACCCGTCCCTGAGGCGGAAGGCGGCTTCTGACCGGGCCGGATGACATCAAGCTGCGGCACAGAAGCAGGCATTGAGTCAGGAATATTGATCGTGGCGTTAGGAATGGTGACTTTGCCGTCCACGTCCAGACGCGTCGTCGCCTGGCCGTGAACATGCAGGTCGGTATCGATGATCGCCGTCAGGAGATCGCTTGAAATCGGTCTCGCCCGATCGGATGTGATATGCAGGTCAACCGGCAGATCCGGCCGGAACGCACCAATATTCCCGTCCAGAGCGATGGTCCCTGCCCCCGCATGGGCCACGATATGGTTGACGGCGATACTGTCGCCGGACGCCACTAGAGCACCATTGATCCGGCTGAGATGCACCCCTTGGGCGTAATGATCGAAGGAGGCATTCTCAAGCGTGACCTGTCCTGTCGCACGAGGCTGTGCGGCGGTGCCAGCAACGTTGAGATTGATGCCAACCTTCCCCGCCATGCCCATACCGCTCGCCCCCAGAACAGCATTCCCGACGGCAAGATCGACATGCCCCGTCATCGCCAGCGCCAGCGCTCCGGTTTTCGAGAGAGGCGCGGTTCCACGCACCGCGAGCGCGACAGACGGGCCGGCACCCAGCGTCGCATCCACCTTCGCGGAATTTCCGCCCAATCCGATATTTGCGAGGATCTGCGCGGCAGGCAGGGAGGCAGCGGGACCGGTCTGCATCCGCAGATCACGTCCGGTGAGAGACACGGTTCCCGTCGGTGCCGCGAGCGTTCCTCCAAGCCGGGCATTGAGCGAAATCGCTCCCGTCGCGGAAAGATCCGGCGCGAAAGGTCTGGCGATCGCGGGCGTCAGATGATCCAGACGCGCCGTCAGCGCGAGCGCGGGTTTCAGGGTTCCCGCGACATCGATCGTCGCGGGCGCAACCCCCTGTGGCGCGAGGGTCGCCAGCAGATGGTCCACGCCCATCGTATTGCCAAACGACACAACAGCCGGTCGGCTTAGACGCACACTTTCCCCCTTCGCCACAGCAGCGAGCCGATCCAGGCGGACCGTTTTATCCGGAATATTCAGAATCAGTGCGGTATCGGCGGTCGCCGGTGCATCCAGCACGTTCTGGAACGCCGCAGTCAGCGCAATCGCCATTGCGGTTTGCGGCCCCTTGATCGTGGCATGCACCTTGCCTGTCATGGCCTGATAGCGCATTCCTGCGAGATCCAGAACCAGTGAAGGCTCCGGCGCGTCGACCGGATTAGCAATGGTTCCGGCGACCTTCAGGGACTGCACGGCGGCATCCGCCATCGACAGCATTCCATCCAGTCCGAGCTTTACGACGGGCGGCGCTCCAGCGGCTTCGGTCGTATGCAGACCCAGCGCCAGATGCCCCGATATCGCCTGACCGATCAGGCGACGAAAATCAGCCAGATTACGGATCGAGACGTCCAGGTCCCCAAGCGGAACCTTCGCTCCTTTAGGCAGACGAATGTTCCCTTTTCCGCTCAGGCTGTTCCAGTCCAGCGTCTTAAGATCGACATGATAGGCGCCTGCCTCATCCTGATGGAGCGCGGCATCGAGCGTGAGCGGTGCATGATCCAGCGTTCCTCCCGCCGTCAGCGTACCATCAGGCCGGGAGGGTAGATGCTGAAAATCGGCCTGGAGTGTTACCGGCCCCTTCGTCACGTCTTTCGTGCCGAAATCGCCCTTCAGCTCCGCCTTGATCGCCAGATCATCCGTCGGCCCTTCGGCAGTTGCTGTCAGGGTCGTGTTGCCAAGAATGGCGGGGCTGGCCTTCGCAAGATCGGGAAGCTGAACGGAAGCCTTCGTCTGCATCCGGTTGCCATGCGCCAGATCGATGACGGACGACACCAGCATATGCAGCGCCGCACCATCCAGCTCAAAGCTTTTCAGCGTCAGAACATTGGCTGGAGACTTTGCAAGACCCAGCGAGAATGTACCGGTTTTGCCAATCAGGTTGAGGGCCTGCGGCTGACCGCCGGTGATAGCCAGAGTTCCGGTGCTGCCAAGCGTCAGGTCGTCATGTTGCGTGACCGGCATGGCGAAATCGGCATGCAGGGCTGCCTTTCCGGCAAGATCCGCACCCCCGGCCGCCGCCAACGGGTGAAGATCAGGAAGATCGAGATCCAGATGGCCCTTCGCCGCAGGCTTGAGGTCGGTCGTCGCTGCGGCATGGAGCAGCGGATGGTCCAGTTTCACCACGACCGGTATCGACGCCGCCAGCGGATGTGCCACGACGTCCAGCGTCAGGGGAGCGGAAGCCAGGATCGTGGGCTGCGAGCCGGGAATGCGCAAACCGTCGAGTTTTGCAGCCAGATGGGCCGTCGTATCGGCCTCGGGAACACGCTCCGAGCCTTCAAACTGCGCGTGAAGATGCCCGATCCCTGCCCCCGCCGCCGTCAGGGCATCAATATCCAGAACCCCATGACCGTTCGGCGCTCTGAGCGGCCCCTGAAGATCCGTATCCAGCGTGATCGCGCTCCATGCGATCCCAGGACGCAGCGTCATGGCCGGCGCATTCGCCTTCACATGCAGATTGCCTGCAATTTTTAGAAGATCCAGCGTGCCCGCGGCAGAAGCCGTAACCGGCCCCGCAGCCAGCCCGAAGTCCAGAACCGCCGCCGTCCGGGGGCCGGTCAGTCTCAGATGCAGATCAGCAGGGTCGAGCTGCGGCATCTGTCCGAGCGTTGTGACAAAGCCGTTCTGCTCCTCGTGGAAACTGGCCGAGACCACGATGCGGTTTTTCGGAGTTTCTACGTTCAGGCTCAGATTGCCCGGCTGGTCAAGGCGCTTGAGTGCCAGTGCCACATCCATGACCGGCAGGGTCTTCACCGTTACACCATCCAGAAACGGTGCAATACTGTGAACATGAGCATAACCGTCTAGCGAAAACGCAGTTGGCGTGACGGTATAATCCGGCCCGATCTCCAGCCTCCCGACATGCAGGGATGCAAGATCAACGCGCAGATGCAGCTTAGAAGGCGCGGTACTAGTTGGGGCAGTCTTGTCAGACGTAGCGTCAGGGGCAGACACCATCTTGCGCAAAACAGCGATCCGCGTCGCACTCAGCGACGTGATCTTCGCGTCCAGATGCAGCAGCGACAGCGGCGACCAACGCAGATCCGCGTTGTCCAGTTCGATCCAGGGGCCCTTCGTGTCCCGGATCAGCAGCTTCGCCATAGCCAGATGATGCGGGAGAAAACCCGAAAGTCCGGAAATCTCGACCATACCACCCGTCAGCGGGCCAATCTTGCGCTCGATCAGCCGCTGGCCGGGCGAGATGTTGATCCCGATCAGAACACCCGTAACCGCCACCGCCGCCAGCCCCACCGGCACAATGACCAGACCGGCGGCAACACGGAGAAGAATTCTGCGAACACGCATCAGAACGTCTCCCCGAGGCCGAAATACAGTTCCCATTTATCGCCATAGGCTGGGCGATTCATCGGGAGCGCCACATCGACGCGGATTGGCCCGATCGGCGTGAAATATCGCACGCCGCCGCCATAACCAACCCGCAGGGTTCCCTGCCCCGGCCGCGAGCCCGTACCCACCTGCCCCGCGTCCACAAATCCGGCCACACCAAGATTCATCGGCAGGCGCTGACGGAACTCGACACTGCCCGCATCCATGGAAGTGCCGCCGATAGCATATTTGGTCTTGCCGTATTGCGGTCCGACACCCTGATAGCGGAACCCGCGCACCGTTGCGGGACCACCAGCATAAAGCCGCTGATCGGGCGGGATCTGATACGTGGATGCGCCCTGCACAGAACCCACAATGCCGCGCACTGCGATCACGCTGCGACCGGGACGGGAAATTCCCAGATGATGCAGGTCGAAATAAGTTGAAACCTGCGCGGATAAAAGCGTGAAGAAAGACGATCCGCTTTCCAGCGATTCCGATGGCGTGACAGATAGCGAAGCGCGCACGCCATGCGTCGCAGGGTCGATCGGGTTGGCAAGCTGCGTGTTGTCAAACGTAGCGTTCAGAGGAGCCGCGATAATGAAATAGCTGCGCGTATCGCCGAACTGCTTGATCTGCTCCTGCTCCCCCAGCACGCCACCCGACACGTTCCAATAGCGCCCGATATGACGGTTGAGACCTGCCCGCCCGATAATGGCAGTCTGATGATAGGAATAGAGAAGCTGGCGGATACCTTCGAGACGCACGCTCAGATTCTGCCCCTTGGACAGAAAATCCGGCTTCATGAAATCCGCATAGACGTCATAACCGAGCCCCTGCTGCGCAGATCCACCCAGACCTGTCACGAGCGCCGTCAGACGGAGCTGTTCGGCATTGCCCAGAAGATTATGGTGCGTCCAGCTCACGCCCACGCGACCGCCAAGATCGGTCGAGTACCCGACCTGTGCTGAGAGCGTACGGCGTTTCGCTTCGCGAAAGCTGAACTCGATCGGCATGGCCTGCAAGACGCCCGGCATCAGGGTCTTTGTGGCCGGGAGCGTCACGATAGGCGGGTTATTGCGCACCTGAACGGACGAAAACACCCCCGTCGCAGCCAGATCCTGCCGCGCTGCCTCGATTCTCGAGGGGCGGTAAATCTCTCCTTCACGCAGCTCAAGCCGGTTCATCAGGTAGGACTGATTGGTCTGTTTCAGACCTGTCATTGCGATCGGCCCGATCACGACCTTCGGTCCACGACTGACTCTGAAAACAATATCCAGCTTCTGATCGTGAGGTCTGAGATAAGCAAGAGGGGTGGAGACGGTCGCGGTGGCGTAACCCTCTTCCTGCAATTCATTGAGCAGGCTGTTCTGGGCTGCCAGTACATCGGCCGCCACCGCAGGTTGCCCCGGCTTCAGTCCAAAAGCCTTAAGCTCTGTTGCCGAAAGGGTCACGGGCTCAGCCTGGGCGATAGCCTGCCCGGATGTGGCGGCGACAGCCGTGCTTGCCGGAGGGGCAGATGTCCGCCCCGATGGCGCCGTACCCTGCGCGGACGTATGTGACACGACGGAAGGCTGCTTCTGAGAGTGCTCGGGAGGCTGTTCCGGAGGCGGCATCGTGAGGACAACGGTGCCCAGACTGAAACGGGGACCGGTCGTCGCCCGAACCGTAATCGCAACCTTCTGGTTTTTTCCAAGCTCTTTGAGAATATCGGGCAGCGCAGGGTCTTTGCCGTCTACAGTCCGCGCACCTGCGTGCACGCTGATCGTAACCGCACCCGCGTAATAACCCTGCGATTCAAGAGCGCCCGTCACACGCTCGTAATCGCTGCGGATACGTCCGGCCAAAGCGTAAGCACCTACGGTATGAGACGTCTGAAGCGATTTGAGCTGGGAGGATGCCACAATAGCTGCATCCAGATCGGGCTGTGTCGTCGGCGTCAGTGTTACGGTGTACGGGATGGCCGGATCAGACGTACCGTCGGTAATGGGTTTCGCGTCCCTGGCGGACCCAGACGCTTTTCCCTGCGCTGAAAACGGCACGCAGAATGTCGCCACGATACCTAGTGCGCAGGACATCGACACGAATGACGCAGAAATGGAAACTGGGCGGCAGCCTGACTTCACCATGCATCCTGAAATCTGTCGTGAATACATTTCCGCCCCCGAGGGGCGGACACGAGATCGCAGACCGGACAAAGCGGCTGCTCTTCTTCGAGGAACCTTGCGAGACGTTTCCTGTCAAGTCCTCCCGGACGGGAGCGGTCCGGAAAAATATCCTCGCGGCAGCCACATTCCCTCTGCCTGCCCCACATTGGAGCAAAGCTCCACCGTCGACCACATTAAATGCGACCCACATAAACAAGATTGTATCCGGCTCGCGAAAACCGTATCACTCAGCACCCATGTCCCATCGTGATGCCAAGCCCTCGAACGGCCGACGCTCCCAGAGCCGTCCCGTCCTGGACGAAAATGCCGCTTTTCCGGCTTTTCAACCGACAACCCGCTCTTCGCTCTACAGCCGTCTGCGCTGTGCGGTCCGTCTTTCGCTCGTGCTGGTCTGGGCTTTCGTGACATGCAGCATACAGGCGGTTCTGATCCGCCTTCCCGGACGTCTGAAAATCGTGATGCCACGCCTTTTCTGGAAAGGCGTATGTCGAATTCTGGGAATTAAGATCCGGGTCCTCGGCCAGAGCGCAGGCGGCGTACGCACGGCAAGGGATGTCCGGGAAGGACAGCGTCCCGTGGTGTTCGTCGCCAATCACTGTTCGTGGCTCGACATCGCCGTTATCGGAAGCGAATTGCCCGTGGTGTTCGTCGCCAAAGGCGAAGTGGGGAAATGGCCACTCATCGGTACGGCGTCCCGCCTGGGCCGCACGATTTTCGTCAGCCGCAACCGGCGGGAAACAGGACGCGAGCTTCAGGACATGGCCGCGCGCCTATGGGACGGAGACGACATCGTACTGTTCCCGGAGGGGACGTCATCAGATGGTTCGCGCGTGCTGCCATTCCTGTCCTCGTTTTTCGCCGTCGCCAAACCCGGCCGACTGGAACAGATCGGACTGCCGAAAGCTCCTCCCGTGCTGATTCAGCCGGTTTCAGTCGTCTATGACAGTCTTGAGGGACTTCCCGTCGGCCGCAGCCGCCGGAATGTCTTCTCTTGGTATGGAGACATGGATCTTGCGCCACATCTGTGGTCCTTCGGGCAATGGCGATCCATGGGAGCCTCTCTGATGCTGCATGAACCCATCACCCCTGATGAGTTCCTCTCACGCAAAGACCTGTCCCGGGCGACGTATGAAGCTGTGAATACAGGTGCCGCAGACCTGCGCCGCGGTCGGCAGAAGGTGAACGCTTCTTGAAAAAGCACTTCAAAACCGAAGCCGCCAGCATGTTTGTCTTGACTTGAAGCCTGCCCACACGCCAATTTCACAACACGATGCGGCGGCAATTTCGCCTTCGTGTCCGGAGATGGTATTGCCCATTCAGGCCCGTCTGATAATCCGTCGGACCGACGCATCTGGCATCCCGTTCTCCGGAACAGACATGCCTCGGAGGATGCCTGTTCCGACATCTGCGCCTGACTCCGCCATTTCCGGACCGATACCTTGACGACTGTTCCGACTTCTTCAGATCTACCTGTCTCTTCAGGAACCGCACCACGCGGCCTTCATGTCATTACATGGGGCTGTCAGATGAATGTCTATGACAGCGCACGCATGGCCGATGTCCTGCGCCCGCTGGGCTATGGGCCGGTTGAGCGCCCTGAAGACGCGGACATGGTCATCCTCAACACCTGCCATATCCGCGAACGGGCGACTGAAAAAGTCTTTTCCGAGCTTGGACGTCTGCGCAAGATCCGTGACGAACGGATAAGCAATGGGGCTGATCGGACCATCATCGCGGTTGCGGGATGCGTCGCGCAGGCCGAGGGGGAGGTCATCCTCTCCCGCGCACCCTATGTCGATCTGGTTCTCGGTCCGCAGACCTATCACAAGCTGCCCGAAATGGTCGCCCGCGCTGCACGTGCCGGCGGTGCCGTGATCGAAACGGACTTCCCGGTCGAGCAGAAATTCGATTTCCTGCCCACGGAGGCCGCTCCCCAGACGCAGGGCAACCTCACGGCGTTCCTCACCATTCAGGAAGGCTGTGACAAGTTCTGCTCGTTCTGCGTCGTGCCCTACACCCGTGGCGCGGAAACGAGCCGTCCAGTCTCATCCGTTCTGGCAGAAGCTCGACGGATGGCGGAAAGCGGCGTCCGTGAAATCACGCTGCTCGGGCAGAACGTGAACGCTTATCACGGCGATGACGACAACGGCGGAAGTGCGACGCTTGCCGGACTGGTCGAGCAACTCGCCCAGATTCCGGGCCTGGGCCGCATCCGGTACATGACGTCCCATCCGCGAGATGTGGATCAGAGCCTGATCGACGCACACAGGGACAATCCAGCGCTCATGCCGTTCCTACATCTGCCGGTGCAGAGCGGTTCGGATCGGATCCTCAAGGCCATGAACCGTGGTCATACGGCCGACGAATACCGCGAAAGCGTCCGCAGGCTGCGCGAAGCCCGCCCGGATCTGGCCCTGTCTTCCGATTTCATTGTCGGTCATCCCGGCGAGACGGAAGAGGATTTCGAGGCGACCATGCAGCTCGTGCGCGATATCGGTTTCGCCATGGCCTACAGCTTCAAGTATTCTCCACGTCCGGGCACACCCGCTGCCGGTCAGCCGATGCAGGTGCCCGAGGACGTGAAGGATCGTCGTCTGGCCGAGTTGCAGGCGCTTCTGCGCGAACAGCAGGACGCTTTCAATGCCGACATGGTCGGGACGGTGCAGGAAATCCTGGTGACGAACCGCGGCCGCAAGCCCGGCCAGATCGCCGGGCGATCACCTTACCTACAACCCGTTCATTTCGACGGTCCCGACCATCTGATCGGCTCTACAGTAAAAGTCGCGATTACAACGCGCCGCACCAACTCTCTGGGCGGCACCCTGATCCGGGAGACAGCCTCCGCTTGCTGACAACGCACCCGACCCGTCCCGTCGCCACCAGCAGTGGTTCCGAAGGCAACCGCACCGTTGCTCTTCGTTTCAGCGATAACATCCTGCTCCAGCGCCTGCTAGGAGACCATGATAGGCACCTTGTCCGGCTTGAAGAAGGGTTCAACGTCAAACTCTCCTGCCGTGGCAACAAGATTGCTATTTCCGGCGAAACAGACACTGTCGGGCGGGCGCAGGCAGCCATTATCGCGCTATACAACCAGCTCGAACAGGGCGGTACGATCGATGCCTCGCAGGTCGATGGCGTCATTCGCCTCACCGCTCTACCGAGCCGTCCCGAACGGCCGAGTGATACACGACAAGCCCGTCCGACGGCTTCGCAGGAGCCTCCTCCACGCGGCAATAGCCAGCGCCGCCCGGAAAAAACTAACGGCAAGCAGCCCCCCCTGCCCGCCAGCCCGTTCGGAGATCTGCCTGCCATTCGCACCAAGCGCGGCGTAATCGCGCCACGTTCGCACGGTCAGGCCGCCTATATGGAAATGCTGGCCAATACCGACATGGTGTTCGGCATCGGTCCGGCGGGTACGGGCAAAACCTATCTCGCCGTCGCACAAGCCGTCGGCATGCTGCTCGCGGGACAGGTGGACCGGATCGTACTGTCGCGTCCGGCGGTTGAGGCCGGTGAACGCCTCGGCTTCCTGCCGGGTGACATGCGTGAAAAGATCGACCCCTATCTGCGCCCGCTCTACGACGCTCTGCATGACATGATGCCGGGCGATCAGGTGGTGCGCCGTATGGGGACGGGTGAGATCGAAGTGGCCCCCCTCGCCTTCATGCGCGGACGCACGCTCGCTCATTCCTACGTCATTCTGGACGAAGCCCAGAATACGACTGCAGCCCAGATGAAGATGTTCCTTACCCGTATGGGTGAGGGGACACGCATGGCCATTACAGGAGATCTGAGTCAGATCGACCTTCCGAATGGTGTATCATCCGGTTTGCGTGAAGCGGTCGAGACCCTCGAAGGCATCAAGGGAATCGGCATAACGCGTTTTTCTTCAGAAGATGTGGTGCGCCATCCGCTGGTCGCGCGCATCGTCGATGCCTATGAACAGAAAGCGCCAGCCCCGCGGGACGTCTTCCGCAACAGGCTGCGCCGGGAAAACAATGGAACCTCCAAGTCGACACGTCGGTACTGACATCATCATCGAGGACGCCCGCTGGCGCGCCTCGGTTCCGGGAACGGAGCGTGCAATCCGGCGTGCACTCGTCGCGGTCGCCCGCCAGGGTGGCCCCGATTTCACACAGTCTCCGGCCCCTTCGATCCTTCTGGCAACGGACAGGGTCGTCAAGCGACTCAATGCGCGCTTCCGGGATCGCAACAAGCCGACGAACGTTCTGACGTTCGAACCGGTTTCGCCGGCTCATGGCGGAGATATCGTGCTGGGCTACGAGACCGTGCAGCGCGAGGCTGTTGCCGCAAAGCGCTCCCTCAAGGCACATCTGACGCATCTCGTCGTCCACGGTGCCCTGCATCTTGCCGGCTACGACCATCACCACCCCGGCGAGGCCCGGGAAATGGAAGGTGTAGAGACCCGGACACTGCGCTCCCTCGGTTTTGGTGATCCATGGAAGCAGGGTAATGGACAGCAGGCGGGGAGTGTGCGGGTATGAGCGACGATTCAAACGACCGTCTGTCCGACGAAAGCGGCAAAAGTCGCTCGTCCCGTGGAATATTCGGCCTTTTCAACCGCCGCAGCCGGGATCAGGGCTTACGGGAATCCATAGCTACCCTCGTCCATGAGGCCAGCCAGCCCACGGAAGACACGACCGACGCGCCCGAGCTGGACCGCCAGGAACGCGCCCTCATCATGAACGTGCTGCGTCTGCGCGACATCACGGCAGATGACGTCATGATCCCACGGGCAGATATCATTGCCATGCCCGAAGCGCTTCCATTTGGCGAAGCGCTGGATCTGATGAGACGGGAAAACCACTCCCGCCTTCCTGTTTACCGCGACCAGCTCGACGACATTGCGGGCATGATCCATGTGAAGGACCTGATCGCCTATGTCGGCGAGCCGGAGGCTTTCGACATTCGCCCGCTCCTGCGCCAGCCGCTGATGATCGCACCGACCATCCCGGTGCTGGATCTGCTGCTCCAGATGCGCCAGCGCCAGATGCACATGGCTCTTGTCATCGACGAATACGGCAGCATTGACGGGCTCGTGACGATCGAAGATCTGATCGAAACCATCGTGGGAGACATTTCGGATGAACATGACGATCCTGTCACAACCATGTGGGTTGAGCGTCAGGATGGATCGTTCGATATCGATGCACGCCTTCCCGTCCGACAACTTGAAGAACGGTTGGGAGCCGTCCTGACCGATGCCGAACGAGAGGCCGAAATCGAAACGGTAGGTGGGCTGGTGTTCCGTCTGGCTGAGCATGTTCCCGCACGGGACGAGGTGCTCACTCATGAAAGTGGCCTCGAGTTCCGTGTTCTGGACGCGGATGCGCGACACATCCGCTCGCTACGGATGCGCGTTCCGGAAGGCTGGGAAAACAAACCGCTTCCGGCTCTGAAAACACAGGAAGACGATCGGAGCTCTTGACGGGGCGCCCTGTTCGTCGTTCGAGTATCACATTGTTTCCAGCGGAGCCCTGCCTATGCCTGCCCCCCGGCTTCTTGGCCGCCGTACCCTCCTCGTATCCGGAATGGCCGTCGCAGCTGCTGCGGCAGCACCGTTCGCAAGAGCAGACGACGTGCCCGCCAGCGACCCGCGCATGGGACCACGCGTTATCGGCTCGCCAGAGGCGAAGGTCATTGTAGACGAATGGCTCTCCCTGACCTGTTCGCACTGTGCACATTTCTCGCGGGAAATCTTTCCGCAGGTTCGCAAAAACCTGATCGACACGGGCAAGATCCGCTATCGCTTCCATGATTTCCCGATCGATCAGGTGGCGTTGCTGGCTGCCATGGTGGCCCGCTCCCTGCCAGTGAACCGCTACGAAGCCTTCGTGACGGATCTTCTCGACCATCAGGACGAATGGGCTTTCGCACAGAATATCGATCCGGTTACAGAGCTGAAGAAACGCGCCGCAATATTCGGTGTGAACTCAGCGGAGTTCGACCACATTAATGCCGATAATGCCCTGCGTGAGGCCATTATCAACAAGCAGGATCACGACGGCGCTTTCCTCCAGATCTCTGGCACGCCATATTTCCGTATCAATGATGTTCCCGCCCCCAGTGTGGTCGGGAGCTATGATGATTTCGCCAAAGCAGTCGCAAAGGCCTCCTGAATGACCCGTCTTTCCCTGTCCCGCCGCTTTTTCGTCTCCGCCGCTCCGGCGCTCGCCGTTGCAGGCAGTGTGACCGCATCGCATGCTGCTGATGCGGCAGATCCTCGCCTCAGCCCGCGCATCATCGGCAACCCGAACGCCAAGGTTCTGGTCCAGGAGTGGTTTTCTCTGACCTGTACGCATTGCGCCCATTTCGCGACGGAAGAGTTTCCCCAGATCAAGGAAAAGCTGATCGATACGGGAAAGATCCGCTACCAGTTCCATGATTTCTGTGGCGATCGCGTTGGCCTGACGGCGGCAATGGTTGCGCGTTCCCTGCCGGAAGAACGCTACGTCCCATTCATCGAGGCCCTCTTTTCGAGCCAGATGCAGTGGGCCTTCGCCTCCGGTGGCGATCCGATGCAGCGCCTTAAGCAGATGTCCGCCCTCGCCGGAGTTTCCGCCGCGCAGTTCGATGCCATCAGCAAGGACAACGTTTTCGCCGAGGCCCTGTTTGATCAGGTGAAGAAGGATTCGGACACCTACAACATCCAGGGCACGCCGTATTTCCGGCTCAATAACACGCATTACGATCAGGACCCGGAAACCTACGAAAAATTTGCCGATCTCGTCGCCAAAGCGTCCTGATCAACTCCACTTAGGACCGGTATTTCCTTTCCCCGATGTCTAGCAGCACCACGACGATCGACCGCCTGAGCATCGGCGGTTTCAAGAGTTTCGCCGATGAGGTGCGTCTCGATATCCTTCCAGGTCTGACGGGGATCATCGGGCCGAATGGCTGTGGCAAATCCAATGTCGTCGAGGGGCTACGATGGGCGATGGGCGAAACCTCCGCCCGCGCCCTTCGAGGGGGGGAACTCGACGATCTGATTTTCGCGGGGACTGGGGCACGCTCAGCCCGAAACCTCGCACAGGTCACGCTCCATCTCAGTAACGCGGCCGGTCTGGCGCCTTCCCCCTTCCAGGACGCGGAAGAACTGGAAATCACACGCCGCGCCGAACGCGGCTCAGGCAGCGAATACCGGATCAATGGCCGCGTCATGCGGGCACGGGACGTCCAGACCCTGTTTGCCGATCTGGCGTCCGGTGCCCGCAGTTCCGCCATCATCAGTCAGAACCGCGTCGGCCAGCTCATTGCAGCCAAACCTGAAGAACGCCGCCTGCTGCTGGAAGAAGCCGCGGGCATCACCGGGCTGCACGCCCGGCGGCACGACGCCGAACTCAAACTGCGCCAAACCGAGACGAATCTTTCCCGCGCCGAAGACCTGCGCCTTCAGCTCGAGGAACGGCTGACAAGCCTTGAAGGCCAGACCGCACAGGCGCGGAAATATCGTGAAATATCAGAAAAAATTCGCCTGACGGAGACAGAGCTTCACGCACTGCTTCACGCCCGCGCCAACCTTGCGGTACAGCGCAGCCGCGACGATCTGGCCAAGGCCCGCGAAGCTTTAAAAAAAGCAGAAGCTGATGCGGAAGCCGCTGCAATTACCGAATTCGAGACACGCAAGGCCGCCCCGGAAGCACGTGAAGAGACGGACCGCCTTCGCAGCGCCCTGGAACGCCTCAAAGTCCAGTCCGAAACACTGAAACAGGACTTCGAACGCGCGCAACAAACCGAGCTTGAAACCCGTCTTCGCCTCGAACAGGCGCAGGACGATCTGGCCCGAAGCGAGCGTAGTCTTTCAGACGACCGGGAAAGTCTTGCGGTCGCAACACAGGACCAAGCCGCCCTTCATGAGGAGGCAACCACACTGCCGGGCAGACTGCACGTCTGCAGGACCGAGATCGCACATTTGGCCTCGACGGAAAAGGATCAGGCGACCGAACTGGAAAACGCGATCCGTGTGCGGGATGCGGAAGCCATCCGGCGGGATACCGTCATGCAGGGGCTCGATTCCCTGACGATCCGACTGGATACGGAAATCGCCTCCCTTCAGAGCCTTGAGGCGGAAATTATCGTTCTGGAAAGGGCTGCACCAGATCAACAGGCTTTGGAGACTTTGCGAAATGAAGTCTTATCAATGCAGACGCAATCCGCGTCCGACAGTGAGCGTGAGCATGACTGCACAGAAGCCCTCCATGACGCACGCCTGAAAGCCGAGTTGGACAGCCGCGCTCTGACGGAAGGAAAAAGCCGTCTCGAAGCCCTTCTGGCCAACGAAGCCGATCTGGACAGGCGCATCCAGACCACGGGAAGCCAGATACGGCAGGATCAGGCGGCGCAAGACACCGCACGAGAGACGTTGCTCAGTGACGAGATGCGCTTCGAACTGGAGGATGCCTGCGAAAAGATCGCAACGAACCTCGATCAGGCGCAGAAGCAGGAAAAAGACGCCCTGCAGGAACAGGAAACCTGTAGCACGCGGTGGCTGGAAGCACGGGCGGCGGCAGAAGAGGGAACTCAGCGTCAGAAAGCGCTTGTCCGCGCGGTCGAACAGAGCCAAAGCATTCTCGAGCAGGCCCGTCATAAGGCGATGGCAGCGGCAACGATCGAAGCCTCTGCGGAAACCGGCCTCGTTCCGGATGAAACGCTTCAGGCAGCACGCAACGCCGTTCTTGAAAAAGAAAAGCAGCTGGATACACTCCAAACAGCACTTGTGAAGACTGAAGCCACTCTCGCCCGTGCCCAGGAGCGTGAAAACAGCGCGCGGCAGGCACTGGCTGAACTGGAGACACTCATCCTACGCACGCAGGGTGAATGTGACGGTCTTGAGCAGGCGCTGGGTAGTGTTGCCGCACAGCCGGAGCCGCTTGAAAGCGTACTGGATCTCCCTGCGGATCTGGTTCCCGCCGTGGCAGCCGTTCTGGCCGATGGGCTTGATGCATCTCTTGCGCCTGACACAATTCCCGCAGACCGTCGCTGGCGCATGCTGGAAGGGCTGGAAACACAAAGCCCGCCAGCAGGTCGGCCGCTCTCCGCGTTCCTTCAGGTGCCCGAGGCCCTGCATCGTTGTCTGAGCGCGGCATTCCTCCTCGAGGATGAGTCCGCTGGACCGTCATTGCAGAAAACCCTCCTGCCAGGGCAGGTTCTTGTCTGCCGCAGCGGCGCTTTATGGCGCTGGGACGGTTTTACGCGCTCTGCCGACGCGCCCGATCCCGGAGCAATCCGTTTTGAGCAGCGTCAGCGCCTCACGGAAAATCTGGCTCTCCTCACATCCCATAAGGCGGCACAGCCGGCTCTGAGCGCAGCCTATGCCGAAACCATCCAGACACGTGAACAAGCTGTGTCCACACTGTCCACGCTTCGCCGGGACCGTGCGACGCTTGAGCCGCAACTGGCAGAAGCCCGTACAGCCGCGTCCCGGCTCGAACAGAAAGCCGCACTGGCGCGCAACCAGTGGGAACAGGCCAGTCAGCATCGTCAGGGAGCTGAAGAGGCCCTGACCGCTGCCCGTTCCACTCATACCCAGGCCGAATCCGAACTCGCCGCGTATCCCGCGCCTGATGCTCTTCAGGCTACAGCCCTGACCTGCGCGCAGGAGGCCGAAAAGGCCCGCGAGGCATACAGGAACGCCAGCAACCTCGTTCAGGACAGCCGGAATGCCGCGGATGCCGCGGCCCGGACCCTTGATCAGGCCGTGCTACGGCATGACGCAACGCTGACGCGGCTGCAGGATCTCGCGGACAGTCTGGCCCGTCTGAAAGACGAGCAGGAACGCCTCACAAGCCAGAGACAGGCTCTCCGCGAAAAAAATACCAGACCGGATGTAGAGAGCCTTTCTGCGGCTGCCGACGCATCACGTCGTATTTTTGAGCGCGTCAGTGCGGAGGCCGACATTGCATCTCAAAACGCACGGGCCAGTCGTGAACAGTCGGAAACGCTCGCCCGCCGACTTCAAGGCCATGAACAGGCCGCCGCTACGGCACAGGCACGCCGCTCCGCCCTCATCCCCCGCCAGAAAGACCTTAATGCCCTGATTGAGCGCCTGCGGGCAGACCACGCGAAACAATCGGACGAACTGACGCAACGCCCGGACCCTGCTGTGCTGGAACAGACAGTCCGCGATGCAACTGACGTCCTCAGGCAGACACGCGCCGGTCTGGAAACACTCCGAACGCAGGAAAGCCATTTCGCACTTGAAGAAGTCCGCCTGACGGGCGCGCTGGCCGCGGCACATGCCAGCATCGAGACCTTGCAACAGCGGATCCGGGAGGCTGAACCCGCTCTGGCGGACCTGCGGGCCCGGCGTGACCTGCTGGAAGAAAGCCTGCGGACCGTTGCTGCTGTTCCGACCGAATTGCAGAACAGACTGGCCAGACACGATCAGACGCTTGCAGAGACTCAGGAAGCTTACGACGATGCGCGCGCACGGGATGAAGCCGCAGGCGCCGCCGGACTGGAAGCCCTGGAAAAGCGCCGGAGTGCCGACCTTGCTCTGGCGGCAGCTCGCGAGGCCATTGCGCGACTGAAGGAACGGGCCGAACAGGCTGTCGCTGCCCGGGAGCGTCTGCTTGCAGAGAGCGATCCGCCGGAAGGAGCGGCACAGGGCGCATCATACCCGTCCGATTTGTCCGAGCAGGCCGAGACCTCCACCCGACGTCGCCTTTCCCGTCTGGTCCGCGAGCGTGAAGATCTCGGAGCCGTCAACCTTCGGGCGGAAGCCGAATTTGAGGAAGCGCGTGAGACGGCAGAAACCATCGCGCGCGAACATGCGGAGCTTACTGCAGCCATCAATCGCCTCAGGGGAGGGATCGGGACGATCAACCGGGAGGGTCGCGAGCGCCTGCTAGCAGTCTTCACTGAGGTGGATCGCCATTTCCAGTCCCTGTTCGCCCGCATGTTCGGGGGTGGTCGCGCCCATCTCGGTATGGTTGGCAGCGACGATCCATTGGAAGCGGGGCTGGAAATCTTTGCACAGCCTCCGGGCAAGAAACTTTCCACCCTGTCCCTGCTCTCCGGTGGCGAACAGGCGCTGACAGCGCTGTCGCTGATCTTTGCGACCTTCCGCTGCAACCCGGCTCCGATCTGCGTGCTCGACGAAGTCGACGCGCCGCTTGACGACGCGAATGTCGAGCGTTTCTGCTCCCTGCTGTCCGATATGACGAAAGAAGCGGGAACACGTTTTCTCGTCGTGACACATCATCAACTGACGATGGCGCATATGGATCGTCTATACGGCGTCACGATGCAGGAGCGCGGTGTCAGTCGCGTCCTCTCGGTCGATCTGGGGCATGCGACGGCCCTTGTGGACGGCTGACATCAGATTTCTGAAACAGATAAATTGACGTTAAGCCATTCTGGCCTTTTGATAGAGGGAAAATCGGAAAGCACACGCCATCTTCGTTGATCCACCTCTCCCCGCTCCTGTCATGACGCGAATCCGTGAGCACGGTATCCGCGTGGTGGGAGACGTGCATGGTGATTTCAATGCTTTCAGACATGCAACGGCGACTGACCGCTTCATTATCCAGCTTGGAGATCTCGTCGATCACGGACCTGACAGTGCCGGGGTGATGGAGCTCATGCTCGAACTTCTGGAGCAGCAGCGAGGTCTCTTCATTCTCGGCAACCATGACCGCAAGCTCGGCCGTGCGCTGGAAGGGCGGCGCCTGAGGCGCGATCCGCCGCTTGAGGAAACCCTGCGCCAGATCTCACTGCCCGAATACGAGGGCCTGCCTGAACGGATATACGGAGCAATCGACCAGGCCCCTACCTGGCTGCGGATTGGACGATCACTATTCGTGCATGGCGGATTTCATACGGCGATGCTGTCTCTCCCGCCCATGCCGGGTCTGGGAGAGATGTCAGCACCGCTTTCCCGCGCCCTTTTTGGTGAAACCACCGGCCGCATGCAGCCGGATGGCTATCCCGAACGCCGCCTGACCTGGATCAACCGTATTCCCGAGGGAATGACGGTCTATGTCGGCCATGACCGCCGTTCTACCGACGGGCGCCCCTGGCGCCGGACGGGACGTCTGGGGGGTACAGCCGTCTTCACCGATCTTGGTGCCGGGAAAGGCGGTCACCTAGCATGGATCGACCTGAATGAACCCTGAACCCACCTCCTCCGTCCCCTGTACGCCAGACCCTGCCCATAAGGAACTCGAACGTCTGCGCGCCAGTATCGACAACATAGATGCGGCACTGGTCCACATGCTGGCGGAACGCTTCCGCTGCACACAGGAAGTTGGGAAGCTCAAGGCCCGCGCCCATCTTCCGCCCGCTGATCCGTCGCGCGAAACCCGGCAGATCGAACGCTTGCGTCAACTGGCGCAAGACGCGCATCTGGACCCCGATTTCGCCGAGAAATTTCTCGCTTTCGTCATCCGAGAAGTCATCCGCCATCATGAAGCCATCGCCGCGGACAGCCGTAACGCCCGCAACGAGTGATGTCCTCCGGCCAGCTCCTTCTTCTACGGCACGCTCAGGCAGCGACATATGGTCCCCAGGAACAGGGGGACAGAGGACGCCCCTTGACTGCTCTGGGCTTGCAGCAGGCTTCCCTGATTGGTCAGCAGATTGCCCGGCTAGATCTCCCACGGCCCTTTCAGGTCCTGTGTAGTCCGGCTCTCCGCACCCGGCAGACCACCCGGAATATTCTAACGTCCCTGTCAGACAGACCTTCGGTCATGATCGAAGACAGTCTGTATTCAGCAACGCCCGACGATCTTTACAACCTGATTCACGGTACTCCCGATACCATCAGAACATTGATGATTGTTGGACATAACCCGGCACTCGGCAATCTTATCCATGATCTGCTGGGAGCCGCCCGGACGGAGACCCGATTTTCCGCTTTGGCCAACGGCTACCCGATTGCAGCATTGACGATTTTTGACATTGCCAGGGAGTGGATGGATGCACGCCCTTCCACAATCAGGCCCGCACGGGTTTTGCTACCCTGAAACATCTCTCCGACGGCGTCTCTAGACACAAAAAACCTTTCGAAGATAGAATAGCGTACTATTCTTTCTCGTAGATCTCACTTCATAGGCCGGTTTGAAAATCATCATGTCCGAAAAACGTTCCGCAACCGTATGTCTTGACGGCGTTAGTCGTCAGTTTCCTATTCTGGAGGGGACAATCGGCCCGGATGTGGTGGATATGCGAGCCCTGTCCCAGAAAACGGGCATCTTTTCCTACGATCCCGGGCTGGGAAGTACTGCCACCTGTACAAGTGCCATCAGCTATATTGATGGTGACAAAGGTGTTCTGCTGCATCGCGGCTATCCAATAGAAGATCTGGCCGTCAATGCCAGCTTCACGGAAACGGCCTATCTGCTGCTTTACGGTGAACTGCCAACGGCGAGCCAGTACCAGACTTTCCGCACGGACATGAACACTCACCGCCTGCTGAATGAACAGATCCGCAACTTCTTCAACGGTTTTCGCCGCGATGCCCATCCGATGGCCATCCTGTGCGGTACTGTCGGCGCGCTCTCGGCCTTCTATCACGATGGCCTCGATATCTCGCAGCCGGAAGCACGCGATCTCTCTGCCCGTCGCCTGATCGCCAAAGTTCCAACCATCGCCGCCTGGGCCTACAAATATTCCATCGGCGAACCGTTCATCTATCCCGATGAGGAAATGTCGTTCTCCGAGAACTTCCTGCACATGCTGTTTGCCCGACCTGGCAACCACTACCGGGTCAATCCTGTGCTGGCCCGCGCGATGGACCGCATCCTTCTGCTCCATGCCGATCATGAGCAAAACGCCTCCACGACGACCGTCCGCCTCGTAGGCTCGACCGGTGCGAACCCCTATGCCTGTATCGCGGCTGGCATTGCCGCCCTATGGGGACCTGCGCATGGCGGCGCCAACGAGGCCGCACTCGGCATGCTGGAAACCATAGGTACCCGGGACGGTATCCCGGCCTTCCTCAACGAGGTCAAAAACCGCAATTCCGGCGTACGCCTGATGGGCTTTGGCCATCGCGTCTACAAGAATTTCGATCCGCGCGCGAAGATCCTGCAGGCGACCTGCCATGAAGTGATTGAGGAGCTGGGCCTCAAGCGGGATCCCTTGCTGGATCTGGCGATGGAGCTGGAACGTGTGGCAATGGAGGATGACTACTTCGTCAGCCGTCGCCTCTATCCGAACGTTGATTTTTATTCGGGGCTGATTCTCAAGGCTCTGGGAATTCCCAAGAGCATGTTCACCGTCCTCTTTGCGGTCGCACGCACCGCGGGATGGGTCAGTCAGTGGAAGGAAATGATCGAGGAGCCGTCGGTTCGGATCAGCCGCCCAAGACAGCTCTATACAGGCGCGGCGGAAAGAGCATTCGTTCCCATGAGTGAGAGGGGCTGAAGCCCCTCCGCAAATTCAGCAGTCGCAGCCGGGGGTCTGGCCTCTGGCCTGACGAACGACGTGATGATCAATCCACTCCGCAACCAGGCGCCGGGCTTCCGTGACTGAGGATTCGGGATGATGGATACGGTAAAGCGTCGTGCAGGCTGCGAAAGCCTGCATGTCCTGCTGTCCGACCTCCCGCAGTTCCTGATAGGCCGTCACAACAGCGCGTTCGCATTTCCGGCCGATCCGGCTGGTTTCTATGCTCACTTCTGATCCTGCCGTAAATGAGAATGAATATCGATATCTCTCCCTAGAACTCTCCGGGCTTACACGCAAGCCCGAAGATCGGCTCACCCGAAAACACTGACAGGAAATACTGGCGTTATCCCCTCGAGCTTATTCAGGAAAGGCTCCGTCATATTGCCTCTACCCTTCCTCGCGACGGCCCGGTAAACCACGATAAAACGATGTGAGCGGAGACACGCATGACCCAGTTTGCCGATGGCCCCATGGCAGGCCGCACCCAGTGGGACCGCGACGCGGCCCTCACGACAGCCCGTATCCTGCTTGAGATCAAAGCCATCAATTTCCGTCCGGAAGATCCCTACACCCTGACATCCGGCTGGAAATCGCCTGTCTATATCGATTGCCGTAAGATTATCTTTTTTCCGCGCGCACGAACCAAAATCATGGAACTCGCCGTTGAAAAGATCGGGCGTCACATCGGCTATGAAAGCATTGACGCTGTTGTGGGTGGCGAAACCGCCGGCATTCCATTTGCAGCCTGGATTGCCGACCGGATGATGACCCCGATGGCGTATGTCCGCAAAAAGCCCAAGGGCTTTGGCCGCAACGCGCAGATCGAGGGTGATGTCCCCGAGGGCATGCGCACCCTGCTGGTCGAAGATCTGACCACGGACGGCGCCTCAAAGATCCGCTTTGCCAATGCGCTGCGTGACGCCGGGGCAATCGTCAACCATACCTTCGTTGTCTTTTTCTATGGCGTGTTCCCTGGCGCCCACAAGACACTGGCGGACATGGACATTTCCCTGCATTCGCTCTGCACCTGGTGGGACGTGCTCGAAGCCTGCGCGGGAGGCGATTATTTTTCGGAAAAAGACAGCGCCGAAGTCCGCCGCTTCCTTGAAGATCCCTGTGGCTGGTCGAAAAAACATGGTGGCGTGAGCAGTGCCGAAGAAGCGCTCGCTCTCAAGGCCAAAGCGGAAGCCTGATGAAAACTGGCGCATCCGTGCCAGGCTACCGGGGTCTGGTCTTTGACTCCGGCATTGGCGGAATGGGCGTCGTGCAGGCCCTGCGCGACCTCCTGCCTGCCCTTCATATCGATTATCTCGCTGATACGGCCCTGTTCCCTTACGGGGAGCAGCCAGATGATGCGCTCACATCGCGTATCGTCAGCCTGCTGAGCGAAGCCTGCGACAGACTGAAGCCCGACGTTCTGGTCATTGCCTGCAACACGGCAAGCACGATCGCCCTTCCCGCCCTTCGTCAGAAACTCAGCATTCCTGTAGTGGGTTGCGTACCGCCGATCCGCTGGGCAGGACGCGTTTCAACAAGCCGGGTCATTGGCCTTCTGTCGACCTCCGCGACTGCGCGTCGTCCCTATATTCTTCAGCTCCACGAAGATTTTGCTTCCGACTGCCGCCTTGTGACACATGGTGCCCGTCGCCTCGCGGATCTGGCGGAACGTGCTTTTCTCGGTGAAAATATTCCCGATGCCGATATCCGCCACGAACTGGACTGTCTTTTCAGCCAGCCTTACGGAGACGAAATCGACACCGTAGGCTTGGGCTGCACCCATTACACATTCCTGATGGATGCATTCGAGCGCCTTTCGCCCGCGGCTATAACCTGGCTTGATCCTGCCCCTGCGGTGGCCAGACAGATTCGGACTGTTCTGCAAACAGCAGACTGGCCAGCCAGAACACCACATTCCGGCAGACTTCTCGTAACGAGCGCCCCCCCCGAAGCACAAAAGCTTCTAACGGCAGCGGAGCGGCTCGGCTTTGCGGAATGGGAGTTGTTTGGGAATGCTGCACTTCAGAAGATCGAACCCTGAGAGCAGTCCTTTCAGAAAAGGCGCCCTGCCTTCATCGAAGACAGGGCGCAACCCTGATCAGCGTGCGCGATCAACCGTGTACTGGACTGTCTCGATCATAAGACGTCGCAGTTCACAGTCCGGAAATATCGCAAGCGCCTCGACCGCCTGAGCCGCATAGACACGGGCACGCTCAATGGTGGTGGCGATAGCCCCAGTTTTTTCGATCAGGGCCAGGGCATGTGGCAGATCAGCTTCCGTCTGCTCTCCCTTTTCGATGACCCGTTCCCAGAAAACCCTATCTTCTGCAGACCCAGCCTCATAGGCTGCCAGAACCGGGAGCGTGATTTTTCCTTCACGCATGTCATCGCCAACCGTCTTGCCCAGAACCTGCTGATCAGCAGCATAATCCAGAGCATCGTCCACGAGCTGGAACGCCATCCCCAGATTGGTCCCAAACCGATCAAGCGCCTCCTCTTCGCTTTCCGGCCGATCAGCGACAACCGCGCCAACCCGACACGCCGCCGCAAATAGGGCAGCCGTCTTGCCGTGAATGACTTCCAGATAACGATCGACCGGTGTGGACAGATCGTTCTGCGTCACCATCTGCAGGACTTCGCCTTCCGCGATGGTCGCCGAAGCGTCGGACAGAATCGCCATGACCTTGAGTGAGCCATCCGCCGTCATCAACTGGAAGGAACGCGCGAACAGAAAGTCGCCAACCAGAACCGATGCCTTATTCCCGAAAACCGCATTGGCCGAGGCCAGTCCACGCCGCAGGCTGCTCTCATCGACGACATCATCGTGGAGCAGGGTTGCGGTATGGATAAACTCGACACAGGCCGCCAGACCGACATGACGCTGGTTTTGCGGAGTCGACTGATAGCCGCACAGGCGTGACGAGGCGAGCGTCAGCAACGGACGAAGCCGCTTGCCGCCAGCAGCGACAAGATGGGCGCCAAGCTGCGGAATGAGCGGAACCGGGCTCTCCATACGCGCGATAATCGCACGGTTGCAGGCCTGCATGTCCTGTTCCAGATAGGCGGACAGAGCAGAAAGGGCGCTCTCGCCCCCGGCATCTCCGACCACAGCTTTGTCAACGGTCGCGGAAACGTCCGATGCGGCAGAATCCAAGGGTCATTACTCCAGTTCCCGCAGCGGATCCGGACACTGGCCCAGATCCACACGGGCACGATATGATGTGGCGAGGTGCCGTTCTTTTCTGCCCGTGATGGGAAGATCGAACGGACGATGTAACGCCGGACGACAGGTTGGAATGACCATATGAGCGGCAGCAGGAAGACGGTCAACCCATTGCAGGCCCCAGCCCCCTTCTCCAACACCCTCCCTTGCATCCCGCCCCCCCGGACGGAAGAGGGATTTCTGCTTGGTGGACGGGTTCGGTACGACCAGTTCAGCGACGGATACCGCACCGGGCTTGAACCCGTGCTGATGGCAGCCTCCATTCCCGCCAGAGCGGGGGAGACGGTTCTGGAAGCGGGATGCGGTGCCGGCGCCGGACTGCTGTGCCTCTGTGCCCGCATTCCCGGTGTTCGTGGAGTCGGACTGGAAGCCGATCCTGCAACCGCGGAACTTGCCCGTCAGAATATCCGGAACAATCCCATCTCCACAGATAGACCCGCCCTCCAGATCGTACAGGGTGAGCTTCCCCACATCCCGAAATCGTTGCGAGGGCTTACCCCGACGGTCAACGGGCGCTTTCATCATGTGATGGCCAACCCCCCATGGCACAGCCCGCACGGCACACCTTCGCCTGACCTCAGGAGGCGCCTCGCCCTCAGCGCAGAAAGCGGTCTTCCAGAAGACTGGATCCGCGTTTTGACGAAATGGGTGCTCCCAGGTGGATCACTCACATTCGTTTTGTCCACAGCAAGCATAGAGGGGGCCTGTCAGACCCTGAAAGAGAACGGATGCGGCTCGATCCAGCTCTATCCCTTCTGGCCCCGACCGGGACGCGAAGCTAAGCTTGTGCTTGTTCGCGCCATACACGGCGGCCGAGGGGTCTTCCGGCTACGATCCGGCCTGATTCTGCACGAGACAGATGGCCGTTTCACACCGGCAGCCGAACGCGTTCTTCGTAATGGAGAGGCCCTCCCTGAAAGCCAGACCTCTCCAAACGGGTTTTAGCTGAAAACATTTCCCTCAAATGCTTCTTCCCAAGTACCAGAGGTGGAGGCACGGGAATATTCAGTTGAACGGTTTTCGAAGAAATTGGCATGCTCGACGGCATTCAGCATGTCGTCGATCCACGGCAGAGGATTGCTCTCCTGCCCATAAACCGGATCAAGACCCAGCTGCGTCAGGCGGCGATCAGCAATGAAGCGGATGTACTTCTTCACGTCCTCGGAGGACATGCCTTCGACCGGCCCCATCTCGAAACACAGATCAATAAACGCATCTTCATGCTCAACCGTGGTGCGGCAGATCTGCGTCAGTTCCTCACGGAAATCCGGCGTCCAGATTTCGCTGTTTTCGCGGACGAAGGTACGGAACAGGCGGATCATGGACAGGCAGTGCAGCGTCTCGTCACGCACCGACCAGGACACGATCTGCCCCATGCCCTTGAGCTTGTTGAAGCGCGGGAAGTTCAGCAGGATCGCGAAGGACGCAAAAAGCTGAAGCCCTTCCATGAACGCCCCGAAGGCCGCCATGGTCTTGGCGATTTCACGCTTGTTGTCGATGTTAAACGACTGCATGAAATCGTATTTGTCCTTCATCTCCTTGTATTTCAGGAAAGCCGAATACTCGGTCTCGGGCATTCCGATGGTGTCAAGGAGATGAGAATACGCGGCGATGTGAATCGTCTCGATATTCGAGAACGCGGACAGCATCATCAGCACTTCGGTCGGTTTAAAGACCTGACTGTAATACTTCATGTACGCGGAGTTCACCTCCACGTCCGACTGCGTGAAGAAGCGGAAGATCTGCGTCACGAGATGACGCTCGGCTTCCGTCAGCGTCCGGTGCCAGTCCTTCACATCATCCGCCAGCGGCACTTCCTCAGGCAGCCAGTGAACGCGCTGCTGGGTCAGCCAGGCATCATAGGCCCAAGGATAGCGGAACGGCTTGTAGACCGGATTGGCGGTCATCAGGTCGAAATGCTGTTCGTCCGGCGTGCCGGAGATCGGGGTGGTGTCGCTCATGATCGCGTCCTTTCAAATCCCGCCATTACTGGCAGGACAGGCACTCTTCGTAATCGCCGCTGCTCATTTCGCCGCGCGGGGCGGCCTGAGCCGTGGCTTCGTATTTTTCGTCTTCCAGAATGTCGCTCTTTACCGCCAGCGTGGACACCGCATCAGCGCGCTGCACGGACAGGGAGCGGCAGTAATAGAGAGACTTCAGGCCCTTCTTCCAGGCCTGAAAATGGATCTGATGCAGGTCACGCTTGTGCACGTCAGCGGGCAGGAACAGATTGACCGACTGCGCCTGACAGATGAACGGTGCACGGTCTGCGGCATGTTCCACGACCCAGCGCTGATCAAGCTCGAACGCCGTCTTGAACACGTCCTTCTCGTCCTGTGTCAGGAACTCGAGGTTCTGCACCGAGCCCTTGTTCAGCGTAATCGCCGACCAGACTTCGTCCGTGTCCTGCCCGCGCTCTTCCAGAATTTTCTTCAGGTGGCGATTGCGCACCGAGAACGAGCCCGAAAGCGTTTTCTGCAGGAATACATTGGCGCTAATCGGCTCAATGCCCGGGCTGGCATTGCCCGTGATGATGGAAATCGAGGCCGTCGGCGCAATGGCAAGCTTGTGCGAAAAGCGCTCCATAAAGCCGTATTCGGCGGCATCTGGGCACGGCCCGCGCACTTCTGCCAGATGCTTCGATGCAGCATCGGCCTGCTTGCGGATATGTTCAAAAATCTTCCGGTTCCAGACCTTCGCCATCACGGACTCGAACGGGATCATCCGGGCCTGCAGAAAGGAATGGAACCCCATCACGCCCAGACCGACCGAACGCTCGCGGGCAGCCGCGTATTTGGCGCGCGCCATGTCGTCCGGTGCGCGGTCGATGAAGTCCTGCAGCACATTGTCGAGGAACAGCATGACGTCCTCGATGAACTGCGGGTCATCCTTCCACTCGTCCCAGGTCTCAAGATTGAGCGAGGACAGGCAGCACACGGCTGTCCGGTTCTTGCCATGATGGTCAATACCGGTCGGCAGCGTAATCTCGGCGCAGAGATTGGAGGTCTTCACTTCCAGCCCAGCCAGCTTGTGATGCTCCGGACGGGCGCGGTTCACATGATCGGAATAGATGATGTAGGGCTCGCCCTGCTCCATCCGCGCCGTCAGGATCCGAATCCACAGACCCCGCGCCGATACCTTGCGGATCGTGCTGTGATCCTTCGGAGAGAGCAGCGCCCATTCTTCGTCCGCCTCGACCGCACGCATGAACGCATCCGTCACGAGCACACCGTGATGGAGGTTCAGCGCCTTGCGGTTCGGATCACCGCCCGTCGGACGGCGCATCTCGACGAATTCTTCCACTTCCGGATGCCAGACCGGCAGATACACGGCTGCCGAGCCTCGACGGAGCGAGCCCTGCGAAATCGCAAGCGTCAGGCTGTCCATAACGCGGATAAAGGGAATGACACCGGACGTCTTGCCGTTACGACCAATATTCTCGCCGATGGAGCGCAGATTGCCCCAGTACGACCCGATGCCGCCGCCCTTGGACGCCAGCCAGACATTCTCGTTCCACAGCCCCACGATTCCCGAAAGGCTGTCTTCAGCCTCGTTCAGGAAGCAGGAAATTGGAAGACCGCGCTCAGTGCCTCCATTGGACAGAACAGGCGTGGCCGGCATGAACCAGTGGCGGGAAATGTAGTCGTAGATCCGCTGCGCATGGCCCGCATCGGCGCCGTAATAGGAGGCTACACGCGCAAAAAGCGACTGATAGTCCTCGCCCGGAAGCAGATAGCGGTTGTTCAGCGTGGCCTTGCCGAAATCCGTCAGCAGGGAATCGCGCGAACGATCCACACGTACGGCGTGATGCCCTGGAAGTTGCACGACATCGTCAAACATGTCCGCAGAATCGGCATCTCCCGGAAGCGGAGCCTCACCAATGGGGTGATCAATCGGAGGGCGCACGTCATGGGCGCGATCGGCCTCGTCGGACACATCCATCGTCACGTCATGAAGGGTCATTCGCTGTCTCCGCCGGGCATCTATTTCTGAAGTCTTGAGCACTCATTTCCATCACTCCGAACCCGACCGCAAGCACGAAGTTCGCTTGCAAATTTCGATGAGCTGTGAATTTGCACTTTCCCATATCTAGGGAAGGAATTCGTTAATGCCCCTAGATATAGTGCCGATCGCGGAAAACCGCCCCTATCAGGCTGTTATCCCAAGAGTTTTCCCCGGACGCCTTTTTCCACTGTGGGATGCCGGTCACAGGATTGGGAAATTTCGTGAACACCGATGCCGGCAACATTCCCCGACACATCGCGTTTGAACGGATGAATCGACAACATGGAAGAGCCCATCATGACGATCAACAAGACAGCTTCGGCACACTGGAGCGGCGGTCTCAAGGACGGCAAAGGCACGATTTCGACCCAGAGCAACGCCCTGCACGATCAGCCTTACGGCTTCAACACCCGTTTTGAAGACAAGCCTGGTACCAACCCGGAAGAGCTTCTGGGCGCGGCCCATGCCGGGTGTTTCACGATGGCGCTCTCCATGATGCTCGAACAGGCGGGCTTCAAAGCCGAATCCCTCGACACGAAGGCAACCGTATCGCTGGACAAGTCCGGCGAAGGCTTTGCCATCACCCAGTCTCACCTGACCCTGCGCGGCAGGGTGCCGGGAGCCTCAGAGTTGCAGTTTCTGGAAATCGCCAACAAAGCGAAAGAAGGCTGCCCGCTCTCTCAGGTCATCAAGGCCAAAATCACGCTCGACGCCACGTTCGAAGGCTGAGCAGCCGGCCTGGGGTCTAACGGCCCCAGCCACACTGCGCATGGTCGCGCAATAGATGATCGGCCAGCACACAGGCCATCATCGCCTCTGCTACGGGAACGGCGCGGATCCCAATACAGGGATCATGCCGCCCCTTCGTCATCACGTCGACAGACTGACCATCACGCGTGATGCTCGGGACAGGCGTGAGGATCGAGCTAGTCGGCTTGATCGCGAAACGCGCCACAATGGGCTGTCCTGTTGAGATGCCGCCCAGAATGCCGCCGGCATGGTTGGAGGCGAACTGCGGGCCCGGTGCGATCGGATCGGCGTTTTGTTCACCACGCAAAGCAGCTACGGCGAAACCATCCCCGATCTCGACCCCCTTGACGCCATTGATACCCATCATGGCTCCGGCCAGATCGGCATCCAGCTTGCCATAGACGGGCGCACCGAGTCCGGCGGGCAGACCTTCCGCAACGACCTCGACAGTCGCCCCAATCGACGACCCATTCTTGCGAACGGAGTCGAGCAGATCCTCCCAGGTACCCACGGAGCCCGCATCGGGACACCAGAGCGGATTGCGCTCGACCTCGTCCCAATCCCAGCGGGACGGATCGATAGTCTGACCGCCAATGCCCGTCAGGGCGGCGCGAATCTTTACCCCCTCACCTACGAGCATTTTCAGCAGCACACGCGCCACGGCCCCTGCTGCAACGCGCATGGCCGTCTCGCGCGCCGAAGAGCGCCCGCCCCCGCGATAATCGCGGATGCCGTATTTCATGTCATAGGCAATGTCGGCATGGCCGGGGCGATACCGTGTTGCGATATCACCGTAATCCTTCGACCGCTGATCGGTATTCTCGATCATCAGCGAAATGGGGGTGCCGGTCGTCTGACCTTCAAACACGCCCGACAAAATGCGGACCTGATCCGCCTCCCGGCGCTGCGTGGTAAAGCGGGACTGCCCCGGCCGACGACGGTCGAGCCAGGGCTGGATGTCCTGCTCGGACAGCTTCAGGCGAGGTGGACAGCCATCGATGACACAGCCGATCGCCGGCCCGTGACTTTCACCCCAGGTAGTGACGCGAAAAAGCTTCCCGAAGCTGTTGTCCGACATGTCAGGTCCCGGAGCCGACCGCTGCGATGTCCGGAGCGTCCGGGTTCTTCATGCCGACCGTGTGGTAGCCACAATCCACATGATGGATCTCGCCCGTCACGCCGCTGGACAGGTCGGAGAGCAGATACATGCCCGAACCGCCAACATCCTTGAGCGTCACATTGCGCTCCATCGGAGCATTGAGCTGGTTCCAGCGCAGGATATAGCGGAAATCGCTGATTCCGTTGGCAGCCAGCGTCATGATCGGCCCTGCGGATATCCCGTTCACGCGGATATCGTCGC
This sequence comes from Gluconobacter kanchanaburiensis NBRC 103587, assembly GCF_007988905.1. Classification (GTDB taxonomy): domain Bacteria; phylum Pseudomonadota; class Alphaproteobacteria; order Acetobacterales; family Acetobacteraceae; genus Gluconobacter; species Gluconobacter kanchanaburiensis. Next base: position 54,156 of record NZ_BJVA01000006.1, on the reverse strand, counting down.
GACCCAGATCGGCAGCCATGTAGCGCACGGATGCTTCCAGAGCTGCCTTGGCCACGCCCATTACATTATAGTGCGGCATGACGCGCTCGGCGCCAAGATAGGTCATGCTCAGGAATGACCCGCCCGGATTCATCATCGCAGATGCACGACGAGCAACGCTCACAAAGGAATAGCAGGAGATGTCCATGGCCTGCAGGAAGGCATCGCGCGGCGTATCGATATAGCGGCCGCGAAGATACTGCTTGTCCGCAAAAGCGATGGCGTGGAGCACGAAGTCAATCTTACCCCAGACCTTCTCGATCTCGTCGAACGTGCTGTTGATGGCGTCGTCATCGCTAACATCACAGGAGATGACGAGTTCGGACCCGACACTCTCAGCCAGCGGACGGACGCGCTTGCCCAGCGCTTCGCCCTGATAGGTGAAAGCAAGCTCCGCGCCCTGTGCAGCACAGGCACTGGCAATGGCCCAGGCAATAGAGTGCTTGTTGGCAACACCCATGATCACACCGCGCTTGCCCTTCATGAGGGTTCCGGTCACGGGTGCCGGGATGTTGTCTTCCGTTTCAGACATGGTGATTTCCTGAATCGCGTTGGCGTATTGAAGGCCGTGGTTGCACAAGCGCCCGCTACAGACAAGAGTTTGAGATCACGGCACCGTTTTTTGACCTCTATACGGGCATTAAGGCATCACTCAGGCGATGGAGACATTCTCCCTTATGTGTTCCCGATCCGATCACCTCAACGATACTCCATTCGATTTTTCCGAACGCCATTCCATATTCATCAACGCCCCGTCCGACGTCATCCTGAACTGCGTCCGGCATTACCGTCTGGGTGACGACACGCTCTTTCGCCCTGCTCTTTACCTACGCTCACTGCCTGCCCGCTTAATGCGGAGACCGCTCCCCGCGCTGGATCTAGATGATTTCACGCTTCTGTTAGCGGACCATCAGAGGCTGGTGTACGGCCTGAAGGGGGCATTCTGGGAGACGGATTACGGTCTGCTCCGTTTTAATACACCCACGGAATTTCTTGGGGACAGGGATGCGTCCGTTGCAACCCTGATTTTGTCCTTCAGAATCAGTTCAGTCACGGAGAGCCGGACATATCTTGTCACCAGAACGGATATCCTATGTCCCACGCGCCGCATCCGGCGTCTCTTTCTGCCTTACTGGCTTCTGATCCGCCCTGTCAGCGGACTTCTGCGACGTCGGATGCTGTCCCAGATCAAGGCACGCAGCGAACAGAGCGTGTAGGAATGGCAGCAGTCTGGACTGACCCGATAGCTGGAACATGCCAGCCGCGTTATGATCCTGTCAGAAGTAGGAGAACCCGCCCTGCGCCTGCCCCTACCGATGCTGTCCTGTTCCGAGGAGATACCGATGTCCGACACACCTTTGATTGACCTGAAGGCCGATCCATTTACACTGTTTGATGCTTGGATGTCGGACGCGGAAGCTTCTGAGCCGAATGATCCCAACGCCATGGCAGTTGCAACCGCCACACCTGACGGACGCCCCTCGGTTCGCATGCTTCTTCTCAAGGGCGTGGATAAACGTGGCTTCGTTTTCTATACCAATCTGGAAAGCCGCAAAGGTAGCGAACTGCTGGCCAATCCGCATGCTGCCCTGCTGTTTCACTGGAAATCGCTTCGCCGTCAGGTCAGGATCGAAGGCCCGGTCGAAGCCGTAACCGCCGCTGAAGCCGATGCTTATTTCGCCAGTCGTTCGCGCATGTCCCGTCTCGGTGCCATCGCATCGGACCAGTCACGTCCTCTGAGCGACCGCAGCGTTTTCGAAGAGCGACTGAAAACAACAGACGAAAAATACACTACCGGGCCGATCCCGCGTCCGGCCAACTGGTCCGGTTTCCGTGTCCTCCCGGAGACCATCGAGTTCTGGCAGGACCGGCCCTACCGTCTGCACGACCGCGCCGTCTGGACACGTGATGAAAACGAATGGAACGTCACGCGGCTTTATCCGTAAATACATCAGAACGACGTTAAAGTCATTTTGGTAGTCACAATGCCAGGGGAGCCTTCACCAATGCTTATAGACATCAAGAACATCCTTCTCCCCCTCAACGGATCCGGCGATCTCAACGCCGTCATGCAGGTCGCGCTCGATTTTGCTCGCCGCTTCGATGCCCACCTCTCGGCTGTCGTGGTCGGATCAGATCCCTCAGAAGTCGCAACGCTCGCTGGCGAAGGCATTTCTGCCGGGATGGTCAATGAAATGATCGATACGGCCATGACGGAAGCGCAGCGTCGTACGATCGCGATCCGCAAGACATTCGACACTTTCGTTCAGGAACATGGTATCCGCCGCGTTGAACCCTCCAGGATTGGGTCGTCTGCGGGTGAGGGTATCAGTGCCAGTCTGGATGTCCTCAACGGTACGGAGCATGACTCCCTGACATGGCGTTCGCGTCTGGCAGATATGACGCTGGTCCCGAATTTGGCCAAAGATAGTGACCCGCGTGGGTCCGAAACGCTCCACGCCATCCTGTTTGACAGCGGACGTCCACTCGTCATCGCGCCGCCCACGCCGCCGAAGTCGGTGGGGCGACGTATTGCCATTGCATGGAACGGCACACCGGAAGCATCTCTTGCCCTGCGGTGTATTCTTCCCTGGGCACACAAGGCCGAAGCCGTTCAGGTCCTGACCTGTCAGGACTACCAGCGTCGTGGACCGGGCGCAGATGAAGTCGTGACCTATCTGCGGATGCACGGGATTTCCGCCACATCCCGCGAGTTCGAGGCGGTCAACCGCGACATTGGTGCCGGTCTGCTGAAAGCCGCGACCGAGTTTGAAGCCGACATGCTCGGCATGGGCGCATACTCCCATTCCCGGCTGCGTCAGATGATTCTGGGCGGAGTCACCCGCCACATTCTGGAACAGGCCCAGCTTACGGTTCTCATGAGCCGCTAACCCCCTGTCGCTCCGTCTCCATTCTGCCCCCTGAAGGAACTGACATGACCATCTCCCGCTTCACATGTGTGACCTGCCTGTCTCTCGGCCTGACCCTCGCCCTGACAGGAATCGCCATACTTCCCGCGTGTGCGATGGACGTCTCTTCTCGGCCGCAGACAAGCGGTTTAACCCTTCAGGAACCTCAGGCTCGCCTGAAACTGCGCCTTGTTCCCGGCAGCACGCTTGCGACCGGCTATCACAGCGCTTTCTATTTTCAGGACACGACGACAGGGGCCGTCACCCTGCAAACGGATGGTCTTCAGCCTTCTATTCGCGGACAGACGGCTCCTGCAACGGTCCTTCGTGAAGGACACGCCTGGTACGCCCAGCAGACGCCCGCGATCATGAACGCCAGCCTTCGTATCGACACATGGCCTGCCGATCAGCGTGTCATCATCGGACGGATCCAGAGTGCGAACGGGCCAGTTGTGGAGCTGGTAGCGGATGGAAAACGCTCGCAGGTTATTGCACTCGTGCATGACGGGAGCCGTACCCGTCACATCACGGCAGGTACGATCTTTCCAGACCGTCGCATCAGCTACGAAATTTCGTCGAACCCCAGCGGGGCCCTTCAGACCGTTGTCAACGGCACAAGAAGCATACTGCCGATGCCCCCGGCCGCAACTACACCGGCTATGTGGTTTGAGGCCGTTTCCGGACAGACGGGATGGCATATGCCATGCCATCACGATATCGCGCGCGTGACGTTTACCGCTCTCGACATCCAGCATCCGGTGCAATGACGTCTTTCTTGCCGGAAAGAGGTCTCCCCGCTCTTTGGTCCAGAGACCTTGGCCACGGGAGACCTCGCATGCTACCCGACACGCTATGACACTGTTTCCGCGTCTCCTGAGACTGTGGCTGGGGACCTGCCTGCGCTCTACCCGTTGGACGATTGGTGGCTCTCCACGTGGCCTTGAGGCCCTGACAACTGCGCATCAGGGAGTTGTCGTCGCCTTCTGGCACCGTTCCCTGACCCTGACTCCCGCTTTGTGGTTCTGGGCAAAGGACAAACAGCCCGACCTGACCCTGCGGGTCCTGATCTCCCGCAATCCGGATGGCATGCTGATTGCGGACGTCGTCAGGCCCTGGGGGATCATCGGCATCCACGGATCTTCCAGCAAGAAAGGCAAGAACAAGGGCGGAGCAGCCGTTCTCCGAACTGCACTCAAAGAGCTTGAAGCCGGATCCGTGGTTGGAATTACGCCAGATGGCCCCAGAGGTCCGGCGGAGCAGGTCCAACCCGGAGCCGTTGTTCTCTCCCGTCTTGCAGATTGCGCCGTCGTTCCCATCGGACTGGCCAGTTCCGGTCTTCGCCTCCCATCGTGGGATGGGCTGGTTTTGCCGTTGCCCTTTGGAAAGGGCGCAATTGTCGCGGGCACACCGCTGTTTCAACCCGATGCTCCAACCCTTCAGGCCGCACTGAATACGGTCTCGCGTCGCGCGGAAAACATGGCGGGCCGGAAGGCAACCAAGCAGACCGACCGCATCTGGCGTCTGGTCGGAACAGCACTCGCCCCCGCCCTGACGACAATGTTGCGTGTGCGTCTCCATCGCGGCCGGGAACTGCCGGGCCGTCATCGCGAACGCATGGGCATTGAAACGGGCCAACGACCGGAAGGCCAACTCCTCTGGCTTCATGCCGCCAGCGTCGGCGAAACGCTCTGCGCCCTGCCGCTTGCAGAGGCTCTTCTCAACGCCCGCCCCGAACTGAGCATCCTTTTTACGACGGCCACCGTAACCGGAAGCGAGATCGTCGGCCGCCATCCACTATTCGGGCACCGCATCATTCACCGCTTCATTCCCCATGACGTTCCACGATGGCTGAACCGCTTTCTGGACCGGTGGCGACCGCAGGGGGCCATCTTTGTTGAAAGCGAGCTCTGGCCTGGGATCATCGCTGCGTGTGCCCGTCGCGACATTCCGGTCATGCTGGTCAATGGACGCCTGTCAGACCGGTCAGCCCGGCGATGGCGCCGTCTGTCAGGTCCGGCCCACAACATGATGAAACGTCTTACATGGGTTGCGGCACGCGGCCCCGAAGACGCCAAGCACTTTCGGGCGCTCGGAGCGGGTCCCGTTTATGAGGACGGCGATCTCAAACAGGACGCCCCGCCCTTACCTTTTGACGAAGCGGAATATCTGCGCCTCAGAACCCTGATTGGTAACCGCCCGGTTTTTGTCGCCGCCTCAACCCATCCCGGCGAAGAAGAGATCGTTCTTCGGGCCGCGCAAGCCGCCCGCAAAACCCGTCCCGATCTGCTGACCATTCTGGTTCCGCGCCATCCGGCACGGGGAGAAGAACTGGCGGTGCAGTTTGCCCTCCCCCGGCGATCGCAGGGTTCTGATCCCACGCCTGAGACAGCCGTCTGGCTTGCGGACACGCTGGGAGAACTCGGGCTGTTCTACAGGCTGGCCGAACAATGTTTCGTGGGAAATTCCCTGATCGGGAAAGGCGGTGGCCATAATCCGTTCGAACCGTTGCGTCTGGGCATTCCTACCGCAACGGGGCCGCGAATGGAGAACTGGCGCGAGGCAATGACGATGGTTTCTGATACGATATGCGTCGTAAACGATGGGGACTGTCTGAAAGAATGGCTCGAATCGCCTCCCGCGCCGGTCAGGACGTCGGGTCTGCAACGCACCGTCGTTGCGACCCTGCGGGACCGCATCCTCGCCACGGTTGAGCAATGAAACGCCAGCCGCCCAAATTCTGGCTTCACCCTACCCGCAGTCCTGCGGCACGCCTGCTGCGTCCCTTTTCCGTTGTGGCGACATTCCTGACGCGCCGTCGCCTTAAACGCCCCATGTTTCACGCCTCGGTACCTGTTCTGTGCTGCGGCAACATCACGACAGGTGGCACAGGCAAAACGCCCCTAGCCCTCGATCTTGTCCAGCGTCTGCGGGACCGGGGGTACCATCCTCATATTCTCAGCCGCGGCCACCGCGGTCGCCAGCGCGGCCCCGTCGCCGTCACACCCGGTCAGAGCACAGCACGGGATGTTGGAGACGAACCGCTCCTCCTCGCACAGGCCGCCCCGACCTGGATCGGCGCCGATCGCGCGCAGACGGCCCGGCTCGCCATTTCACACGGGGCGGACTGTCTGATCATGGATGACGGGTTCCAGAACCCGACCCTCCATAAAGACGTGTCCATTCTGGTCGTGGACGGCCCAAGCGGTTTCGGAAATGCCTGCGTTCTTCCTGCAGGCCCTCTGCGTGAACCGCTGAGCGATGCCCTTCTACGGGCACAGGCCGTCGTCGTCATTGGAGACGACAGGCATAACCTTCTTCCGGCCTTCCCATCCAAATTGCTGACTCTGCAGGCAAAACTCGTCCCGGGACCGGAAATCCGTGCCCTGCAGGGGCGTCGCGTCGTGGCCTTCGCAGGAATCGGACGTCCGGAAAAGTTTTTCGACATGCTGCGCGACGCAGGTGTCGACCCTGTCCGCGCCCTGCCGTTTCCGGACCATCATTTTTATACATCGCGGGATATCCAGCGTCTAGAAACGCTCAGCCGGGAATCCGGAACCACACTCGTGACGACAGCAAAGGATGCCGTAAAACTACCCTTTCCTTTCCGGACCCAGGTCAGGGTCATCGGCGTCGAACTGCTCTGGGCCGATCCTCGCTCTCCCGAAAGACTGCTCGACCTGCTATTTCGCACGGTATGACCTCGCTCCTCTCCCGCGCCGAAACCCTGATCGTCCGTAGTTTACTCGCGCTCGTCCGCAGCCTTCCGCCCGCAACAGCCTCCAATCTTGGAGGGGGGCTCGCCCGACTGATCGGCCCCCTTCTGCCAGTCTCGAAAATTGCCGACCATAATCTGCAACTGGCTCTCCCCGAATATGGCCCCTCCGCGCGCAAACAGATCGTCCGGGAGTGTTGGGACAATCTGGGACGGACAGTCGCCGAATTTCCCCATATAGGACAGCTGCAACAGGATACGCTTTCCGGGCCGGGATGGAGCGTGGAAGGTGCGGAACATCTTGAAACTGCAAGACTGTCCGGCAGACCTATCATTTTCTTTTCCGGTCATATCGGCAACTGGGAACTCATGCCCCCGGTCGTCGCCCGATATGGGATGCCGTTTGCCTCCTTTTACCGCGCGGCCAGCAATCCTGGTGTGGACGGGCTGATCCATAGCCTGCGGCAGGACGCCATGGGGCAAACCGTACCGATGTTCCCAAAAGGCGCGAGGGGAGCACGATCCGCACTGAAATATCTGGCTGGCGGTGGCCATCTGGGCGTGCTGGGCGATCAGAAGATGAATGACGGAATCGAGGCCCGTCTGTTCGGGCGGCCTGCGATGACCGCCTCCGCAGCCGCCGTTTTCGCGCTGCGCCATGACGCCCTTGTCGTGACAGGGCATGTCCGCCGTGATGGTCCCGCCAGACTGGTTCTGGTGGTGGACGCCCCATTCCTGCCCGAAAAGACCGGAAACCGCACTGCGGATACGCAGGCTCTCACACAGATCTTTAACGACCGGCTCGAATCATGGATCCGCGCAATTCCCGGCTCGTGGCTTTGGTTGCACCGCAGATGGGACAAGTCCCTGTATCGGGACATGACAACAAAACGTTAAGCTATGCGTTTTTAGCATGGCAGATTTGCCACAGTAAGGATGGTTTATGTCGCAAAACCGTCTTCTGGCGTTATTAAAGATTGTGAAACGCCCCTTTCGGACCATAGCCTGAATTCATCACCACGATCCGGGGACATTACCCGGCCTTTTGATGAGGACTTCCTGATGGCGCAGGTAACTCACCTTCACGACCTCCCTCGTGACCGTAACGCATGCAATATCGTGCCTCTGCGTCAGGGTCTTCTGCCACGTCATCGTGAGTATCTGCTGCGCTGGCTGGAAGCCGGACAGCGCATGGGAGTGTTTGACGCGGAAATCGCGGGTACCGCTCATGATGTCGTCAATCTGGACGGTTCCGCGCCTGTCGATCATGTTCTGGTATGGGTTCGTGAAAATCCGGATCCGGCCTATATGCTGCGTCCTCAGGGAATGCGCTGGATCCTGATCGACCAGATTCGCGACCATGAACTGGGCAGCTATGCAAGTTTCGAGCTCGCGCTCCACGTCATCCGTCCAGTTCTACCGCTGGCCGAAACCTGCGCGGCCTGATACCGCACCACTACTGATTCGCGACAACACATAAAAAAAGCGCGCCGCTCAAAAGAACGAACGCGCCTTTCGGTCTCAATGACAGCTCAGCCCGGATGAATGGCCACGTCCCTAGAGGCAGGAACCACGATCCGTGCACCGCCGCCCCTCTGGACCTGATAGATCGCCAGAGCCCGGGTGACATGCCCGTCGGGCCGCAGTCGAAACAGGCCGTCAACTCCCATATAGCCATCCGGACGCGTAAGTGCGTTCACGGCAACGCCACCCTGACGGATCAGGCTTCCGGCAAGAGCCGCCGCATCATAGGCAAAATCGCTCACGGGTGACGGAGCCTGCTTATAGACGGCGCGGTACTGGGCCACATAGCCCAGACGGTCATGAGCGTCCGGCGCCGCATACCAGGCGCCATGCAGTGCGCCGAGCTTGCCATCGAATGCCTTCCACAGAGCTGGCCCCATGATCTGCACCTGAGACGAATCGATGTGATCCGCCTGAAGCGCCGTAATCACGCGGCCGAGCTCCAGCCCTGTATCCGCCAGAACCAGTGCGTCAAAGGGCGGTGGAGCCACTGGAACCGGCTGGGGAGCAGGTGCCGTTGCCTGAGCAGCAGCAGTCTGGGAGGATGCCTCCCCGGTAGGATCAATTGCCGATGGTCCGGACTGGGAGGCATCCATCGCAGGCGCGGGGGGCTGACGGGTTTCAATCGCTGAAAGTGTCTTCAGCTCATCATCGATGTTCTGGGCATCCATCGTATGAAACACGATCTGCGGATCTTTCAGCCCGGCATCCCGACAGGCGCGTGCGAGTCCCTCGCCCATTGCGTGCCCGAAAGCCGTATCCGGCAGAAAGGCCGCAAAAGTCTTGCGCCCTGTCGCACGCGCAGCATCTACCATCCGGCGAACCTGCTGTTCAGGCGTCAGCCCCATGACCCACACGCCAGGGCGAGCCTGCGTGGAATCGCTGGTGAACGCCAGTTCTGGCTTACCGGCATTCACTGCAAGAGGGGCAGCAAGACCTGTCTCCGTTGCGGTCAGCGGCCCAAGCAGAATGGCGTCACCACGCGCCAGAGCATCACGAGCGGCCTGTTCCGCTCCACCTGGAGCGTTGGTGTCATGTACGTCCAGCGCAGGCGATCCTTTCGCGGAAAGCGCCAGTCTGGCAGCATCACGCATCCGCAAACCATAGGCCGCGTTCCGGCCCGTCAGAGGCAGAATCAGGCCAACATCATGCGCGCCCGGCCCCTCGGACATGCCCGGAACACCACCCACACCGGCAACCGGAGGCGAGCCTCCTCCCGAGCACGCGGCAAGTGTCAGAAAGGTTCCCGCGGCAACGCTGGTGCTTACACCCTTGCGCAGACGGCTCAACGGGCGACAATGCGTCCCAGATTTTGTCACCGAGGATGCAGATGTCCGAAAAGTCATGTTCCGCTGAAACTCCCTTGAGCGATGCGGCTGAAACGTTACCGGCCCCGCCAGCGCTAGGACAGGTCGAGGGTGGATGTCTGATATTGGTTGCAACGCCTATCGGCAACCTGGCCGATATCAGCGAACGCGCGATCGAGGCCCTCAAAACCGTAGACGCAATCCTGTGCGAAGACACGCGCGTTACAGCAAAGCTCCTTCTTTCGCGCAATATTGCCACACCGACCCGAACGCTGCACGACCATAACGAACAGGACCGCACTCCGTTCCTGATCGAAAAACTTCAGCAGGGCGCGCGTTATGCCGTGGTGTCCGATGCCGGTACACCTCTGGTCTCCGACCCTGGATACAGGCTGGTCCGCGCTGCCATTGCAGCCGGAGTTTACGTCACCGCCATCCCCGGGCCAAACGCTGTCGTCACGGCCCTCACACTGTCCGGCCTGCCACCTCTTCCTTTCATGTTCCTCGGCTTTCCCGCACCGCGCAGTGAAGCACGCAAAACGGGGTTTTCCACTTTACGGGCCGCCGAACAGGCGGGCCTTCATTCAACCCTGATCTGGTACGAGGCGCCTCATCGTCTGGTCGAAACGCTTGAAGATCTGATTGATGTCTTCGGCCCGGAGCGGGAAGCAGCCGTGGGACGGGAACTGACAAAACGGTTCGAGGAAATGGTGCGTGGCACCCTGGCGGACGTTCTGAACCATTTCCGCACGACCGCGCCCCGAGGGGAAATCACCCTCCTGATCGGCCCCTCAGCCGAAGACGACAGCGGGGCGGCGGATCTGGATACGCATTTACGCGAGGCCCTGCACACGCATTCCGTAAAGGACGCCGCCGCCCTCGTGGCAGGTATCGTCAAGCTTCCCAAGCGTACGGTTTATGCCCGCGCGCTGGAACTATCCCGCGAACTGAAAGACTGAAATTCCTCAGTCGGCTTTCGGCAGGGCGAATAGCGACTGCGAGACATTGCCGCCCAGACGGACATCGGAAAGGGCGATCGTGGTCGTACGTCCCTGAGCGTCCACGACGCTCCAGCCCAGAAGGGCCAGGGGCACATCAGAGAACACAAGCGTCAGATTACCTTCACCCGCGCTCTGCGTGCGCACGAGCTGCACACGCACCTGACCGTTCTGGTGCTCGAAACCCGTGACGGTTACGTCTCCCGAAAGCCGGAGATCCGGTCGCAACAGCAGCCCCAGCGGCGTCCGGTCCAGTGGAAGCGTCGTAACCTGATCGACGCTGCGATCCTGAAACACCACGCGGCCATCATTGGCAACCAGCAGCAGCGGACTCGGCTTGTCATAGTCGAAGCGCATGCGCCCGGGCCGATCGAGCGTCGCGGTCCCGAGCGTCGTGCCGCCATCCACAGCGGTCTGACGAAATCGCGCCTGAAGGGTTGTGATCTTTCCAAGCATCTCCTCAATCCGGGAAATCCATCCCTGATCTGCAGGACGAAGCGTAGCAGGCGTGGCCTGAGCAAATGCCATGGCCGGAAGAGCGCTTGAAAACAGTGTCCCCAAAGCGGCAGCACGGAAAAAGGAACGGTTCATCATGTCTCAGGAACTGCCAATCAGCACACCGGTTGCAAAAACAAGCGCCCCGCCGAGAAAAACCTGCACCATCGCAGATCCGAACGGGGTGTCCTGATAGCGCCAGCGAATCCATGAAATCAAGAGAAGCTCAATCGCCACCGCGACGAGCGCCACGCCGAAAGCCAGATGGAAGTCCGGCACCAGGAACGGCAGCGTGTGCCCGATACCGCCGCCAAATGTCATGGCGCCGCAGATCAGCCCACGAAGAAGAGGCGCGCCTCTTCCCGACAGCTTTCCGTCATCGGCAAGCCCTTCCGCAAGCCCCATGGAAATCCCGGCCCCGAGCGAGGCCGCAAGCCCGACCAGAAAAGCCGCATGCGGGCTATGCGTGGCGAATGCTGCTGCAAAAACCGGAGCCAGCGTCGAGACGGACCCATCCATGAGCCCGACCAGCCCTGGCTGCACGATCCGCAGGACGAAATCGCGGCGACTGTGCTCGTCTTCGCGGTCCCGGGTGGTATCATTCAGATGGGCATCTTCGAGACGTTTTGCCTCACGCTGATGCCGGTCTTCCTCCGTCGCCAAATCGCCAAGCAGTTTGCGAATTTCGGCATCCTGCGTCTGGCCCGCAGCCTGCCGATAAAAGCGGGCGGCCTGCCGCTCCATATCGGCGGCCTGCGCTCGAATGGCCTCAATGCCACGGTTCTGCATCTGCCAGGCGGATTTCCTGGATGGAAAACCCTGTACGTCCTGCCGCCTCACAAGGGGAATGTGATTGCCAAAACGTCTTACGAAAAGATCGATCAGCGCCCGACGATGATGATTTTCCTCTTCCGCCATATCCTGAAAAATGGCAGCGCTATCGGGATAGTCTTCAGCCAGCATCTGGCCGAAATCCGCGTAAATATGACCGTCTTCCTCTTCACTGGCGATGGCCAGAGCGAGAATTTCTCGTTCGGTCAACTCAGAAAGCTTTGTCACGCAGGCAGCAGATCCCTCGCCAGAAAATGCACTCGCAAAATCAGATAGCGGCTTCGGTGAAAAGCGGCTTCACGCTCCTTCCCCAAGCTCCATTGTACAGATCCAACCAGTACTGTGCCTGATTCGGACCGCCATCGGCAATCAGATGCAGAGGATCGAGATAGCCGGCCTCATTGCGGACGCGCGCCCGCAGCCCCTGCTCCGCCAACTGGAGCACACGCTTGGCAAATGGCTTCAATCCGCCAGGGAAAACAGCATCCAGCCCAACAGACGGCACCTCGGCCCGAAGCTGCTGATACACGCTCCAGGGCTGTTCCCTGACGAGCTTTTCGGCTGCTTCCAGCGTTGCGGGATCGTAAAGCAGACCGACCCACAGAGCCGACTGCGCCACCATCATTTCGAGCTTTCCGGCATCCGCGCCCCGCATTTCCAGGAACTGCTTGAGGCGCACATCCGGAAATACCGTCGTCAGATGGTCTTCGAAATCTCCGATCGTGGGCGTCAGGCCTTTCAACGGTTCCTGAATGTCTCCGGCCAGCCAGCGCCGGAACGAGCATCCGGCTACATCCAGATTTTTTCCATCGCGCGAGACGAAATACATCGGCACGTCGAGCGCCCAGTCGACATACTGCTCAAAGCCAAACCCGTCCTCGAAAAAGACCGAAGGCTGGCCCGAACGCTGATTGTCCGTATCGGTCCAGATGCGTGCCCGGTTGGACAGTAGACCGTTCGCCTTCCCTTCGACGAAGGGCGAGTTCGCAAACAGTGCCGTCGCGACCGGCTGAAGCGCGAGCGAGACCCGCATCTTGCGCGCCATATCCGCTTCATCACTAAAATCGAGATTGACCTGAACCGTGCAGGTCCGCGTCATCATATCGAGGCCGAGCGTCCCGACTTTCGGCATGTAGTTACGCATGATCGCATAGCGGCTCTTGGGCATCCATGGCATCGCATCGCGCGACCAGAGCGGCTGGAACCCGAACGGCAGAAAGCCGAGTCCCAGTTCCGCTGCCGGCCCACGAACCTGATCGAAATGCGCCTGCATCTCCGCTTCGGTTTCCTGAAGCGAAACGACAGGCGCACCGGAAAGCTCAAACTGTCCGGCCGGTTCCAGAGAAATGGCACGGCCCGACTGGGCGTTCTGGCCTTTCAGCCCAATCAGGCTCTCGCCGTCCATGATGGGAGACCAGTCCGGCCCCTGAAGTTTCTCAAGCAGCGCACCAATTCCGCGCGGCTCGTAAGGAGGGGCCGAAAGGGGTTCCCGCCCGTCAGCAGCCTGCGGCAGAACGAAGCCGAATTTTTCATGTTCAGTCCCGATTTTCCAGTCGGATTGGGGTTTGCAGCCTCTTGAGAGAACCTCGACGAGCTGCGCCCGGCTTTCGATCGACGCAGTATTGGACGTGCCGGGATTGGACATGACGTTTGGCCTCGGTCTGTATTCGTTGTTCGACAATGATTGAACTGTAGCAGGTCCGACAGTTCTGTCACCCTCGGGCCATCCCCTCGCCTCCCCCTGCCAGCCGGGCCAGACCCGCACAGACGGCAGTCTCCGCCCGCAGCACAAGCGGCCCGAGCGTCAGCGCATGAACGGCCTTGTGTCTGTGAAGCATCTCGACTTCGGGCCCGGAAAATCCTCCTTCCGGTCCAATCAGCAGAGCCGCTGCCTGCATGTCTGCGCCCTCGCCCGGTCGACGCTCCAGCGCGGCGAACAGCACCCGGTCCTCCGGCCATTCCGACAAGGCAACACGCAGCGGCACCGGGACACGAATTTCAGGAACATCCAGCCGTTCGCATTGTTCGGCGGCTTCCGTCGCAATGACTGACAGACGCTCCAGATTGAGACGATGGGTATTGGTCCGTTCCGTAATCACCGGCCTGAATCGCGTCACGCCAAGCTCGGTTCCCATACGGATGACCAACTCGGTCGCATCCCGCTTGAGAGGGGCAAACAGCAGCTCCACTCCTCTGGTGGCAACAGCAGGCCGTTCGCAGGAATGGAGCAGAACATTGCCACGATCCTTTTTCAGAACGGAAATCTCTCCTGCCCATTCCCCGTCGCGTTCGTTAAACACACGGACGGAACTGCCCACCGACTGTCGCATCACATTGCCCAGATAATGGGCCTGCCCGGGAAGAAGCGGTATGATCCTGCCCTCTGCGAAAGCACTTTCGGAAGCGGGAAGATAAAGTCGGGGGTCTGATCGGCTCATCTTTCTCCGATAGCGCGCCTCGCCCATTGACGGAAGCATGTCGGCAAAGCATCACATCTTTCCATGAGCCAGACCCGCGCCCATACCGATATTCACCTGACCGGCCGCATCGCGCGCCTGCCCGAGCCCTGGCGCTCCTATGCACTGCTTGCGCGGCTCGACCGACCGGTCGGGACATGGCTACTTTTCCTCCCTGGCGTATGGGGACTGTTTCTCGCGCCTGCCGCGTCCCTTCAGACCAAACTGATCGACACGATCCTGTTCGCTTTCGGCTCCCTTGTCATGCGTTCCGCGGGCTGTGTCGTGAACGATATCTGGGACCGCGATATCGATGCGAAGGTCGCCCGCACTGCCGGTCGCCCTCTCGCCAGCGGTTCGCTGTCACTAAAACAGGGACTGCTACTGCTAAGCATCCTGCTGCTGCTGGGGCTGGCTGTGCTTGCCTGCCTTCCGCCCGTGTGCTGGGCGCTCGCTCCGCTGGCCCTTTTCTTGGTTGCTCTTTATCCAGCCGCCAAGCGGGTCACATGGTGGCCCCAGCTCGTCATGGGCTTCACCTTCGGGTTCGGAGCTCCCATGGGATATGCCGCCGCCGCAGGAACGCTGGATGGCAATGGCCTGCTTCTTTATGGCGCCGTCATCCTCTGGCAGCTCGGCTTTGATACGATCTATGGCTTTCAGGATATGGAAGACGACGCCCGCATCGGCGTCCGGTCCACATCCCGGCTTATGGAAAAGAGCGCCCGTCCTTTCGTTGGCACCTGCTACACTCTTATGCTGCTGGCCCTTGCTCTCGTTGCCATTCATGCGGATCTGCACTGGAGCTTCTGGCCGTTTTTCATTCTTGCTGCTGGGATGCTCATGAGACAGGTGCGCCTCCTCAACCCTCATGATGCCCCGGCCTGTCTGCGAGAATTCCGACGCAACGTTCCTATCGGAATCGTGCTTGCGGCGGGATTCGTTTTTGCACGACTGCTGGGATGAAGCCGGCTTTGAACGACCCGACCCGTTTTATCCGTGACAACACCGCCGTTGCGCAGGCCCCACTCGTGTCCGAGATTTCGCTCCATCTGGCGACCGAAATCACTCCTATCTGGCAGGCCAGCGAGGCCTACCTCGAACAGATCGGCATAGAGCCGCCTTTCTGGGCCTTCGCATGGCCGGGCAGCCAGCTTATCGCCCGCTTTATTCTCGACAATCCGGAATTCGTCCGGGAACGCCGCGTGCTAGATGTTGCCTGTGGCTGTGGTCTCGCTGCGATCGCAGCCGCAATGTCGGGGGCATCAGAAGTTCAGGCGAACGACATCGATCCTATGGCGCTCACGGCCACGACGCTGAACGCCTCACTGAACGACGTCAGAATCGCATCGGTTTGCGGAGACCTGATCGGCACCACGCCCGACTGCGACCTGCTGGTCATTGGAGATGTCTGCTACAACGAGACGATGGCCGCGCGAATCATTCCCTGGCTTCTGGAGTGTTCGAAATCCTGCGAGGTCTGGCTCTGCGACCCCGGCAGGCATTATGCCCCTTCAATGCCCCTGGAAATTCTGACACGGCAGGCCGTTCCCGTCACGCAGGAACTCGAAAGTGCCGACCAGCGCTCGACCACGCTGTTCAGACTGCGATATATTTCCGCCCGAGGCTGAGCGCCGATCCGGTAAAAGCTGTCACCATCGCGGCGCCCAGACAGATGAACGCCGGATGAGCAAATACGGTGAACAACGCGGCGACAAGAAGAGCACCCGTCGTCTGGCCCGCCAGCCGGGCAACAGACAGCATGCCGCTCGCCCCACCTTCCCGACCGGGAGGCGCCGCCACCATAATGGCGCGATTGTTAGGCGGCTGGAACAGGCCGAACCCAAATCCCGCGAACAGGGTCCGCCAGGCAATATCCCAGTTCCCTGCATCCGTCGGCAGAAGCCACAACAGGCAGAATCCGCTCGCCGTGATGAACAACCCGATCGAGGACAGTGTTGACGCCGGGAACCGATCTGCAAGACGACTAACCACGAAGGACATGGTCGCCACGCCAACGGCCCAAGGGGCAATAAGCAGACCGATCGTACCCGCTTCCCGATGAAAAACGGAAGCCAATGTGAACGGCATGGCCACAATATAAAGATTAGAGGCCACAAATCCCAGAAACCCGACGAGAACCGCCAGGAGAAACGGACGCCGCGCCAACAGATCGACAGGAACGATCGGCTCCAGCCGCTCTCGCTGGTAACGCAGGAGCATGGCCCAGCACAGGATACCCGCCACGGTTACGATCCCACCGGAGAGAAAATCCGCGTGCATCAGCCCGTCGAGTCCCACACCGGTCAGTGCAAAAGATGCCACGGTGAGAAGAGAGCCAACCATATCCGTTGGAATATCGCTGCGCGGGGTCTGGGGCAGCGCAGCATGTGCGAGAACCAGAGCCGCCAGCGCAAGGGGAAGATTGATCCAGAAAATCCAGGGCCAACTCGCAATCGACAGGATCAAGGACCCTAACGATGGCCCCAGCGCCACGCCCAGCCCGACGAACAATCCATTGAGCGCAATACCTCGTCCCAGCTCCTTGTGAGGATAAATGAAACGCACAAGAGCAATGTTCACGCTCATGATGCAGGCGCCACCCACGCCCTGCAAGGCACGGGCAAGCGACAGTTCCAAAAGATTCTGCGAAAGGGCACAGGCAACGGATGCAATCAGGAAGAGGAAAATGCCGACCTGGCTCAGACGCCCGAACCCCACACGCGCGCCCAGGGAAGCCAGCGGAAGAAGGCAGGACAGGTTTGCGAGCTGATAGGCGTTGACGACCCAGATGGCCCGCGAGGACGAAGCATGCAGATCTTGTGCGATAAGGGGCAGCGCCACATTGGCGATGGCATAGTCCAGCACAGACAGAAGAAGAGCTAGCAGGACAGCGGACATCGCCTTGAAACGCTGCGCCCCGTACAGCCCCGCATGACGTTGCGCATCGTATTCGTCCTGAGGGGCATCATCCGTTGTCGCACTCATCGTCTCAGCGTCCCAGCTCGCGCAGACGTCTGCCTGCAAAAAGATTGGCTTCGAGCCTCTCCAAAGAGACGCCCTTTGTTTCCGGAACGAAGAAAACCGTCACCAGAATAAACAGACCATTGAAGGCGGCAAACATCAGGAACGTCGAAGACGCCCCCATCACTGCCATGCCGACCGGAAAGACATTGGAAATGGCCCAGTTGGCGGCCCAATTCGTCACTGTTGAGCAGCCGATACCAAAATCGCGCCCACGGGTAGGCTGGACTTCCGAACACAGCGTCCAGACAAGCGGTCCTTCGCCAATAGCGAATCCGGCAACGAACAGGATGACAAAACCGCAGAGCAGCAACTGCAACGCGAAACTCTGCGCGCCAATCGCCAGAAGCGTTCCTACTCCGGCCAGTGCAAAAGCCGCGATCGAACAGCTCAGAATCAGAAGCGGTCGACGCCCCCAACGATCGACACAGACAATTGCAACGCCCGTCAGCGTCATATTGGTCAAACCCACAAGTGTCGTCGCCCAGACCGCAGCGTTCGTTCCGAAATGCGCAGCCTGAAAGACGCGGGGCGCATAATACAGCAGCGCGTTGATCCCGCTGAGCTGCTGCATGATCTGCAACAGCATGCCGAAAAAGACCGTACGCCTGAAATTAGGATTGCTTCTGAAAAGACCAATGCCAGCATCGCTGCTTTTCTGGAGACGGGCCTGAATATCGATGAGTTCAGCCTCAGCGACCTCTTCATCCGAGCGAAGACTTTGCAGAACCCGTCTTGCCCGCTCTTTGTCGCCGCGCATCATCAACCAGCGTGGACTATGCGGAAGAATCAGTACGATCCCAAGAAAAAGACCTGCCGGAACGACCATGATGCCCAGCATCCAGCGCCAGTGCGCGCCTGAGGCCAGCAGACTGTCAGAAACGAAAGCGAGGAAAATGCCTAAAGATACCATGAGCTGGTAAAACGAAATCATCGCGCCGCGCACGGACTCAACCGTGATTTCAGAAATATAGAGCGGGGCGGCAAAAGCAGCCACACCAACCGCAAGCCCGAGGAAGATCCGTCCGATGATCATGATCGCCGCGCCGGGAGCCAGAGCGCAGAAGAGAGTTCCGAGCAGAAACAGCGCGGCAGCGCCGAGCATCGCACCGGTTCGGCCAAAACGGACGGAAATCCGACCGGCAAACAGGGAACCCACAGTGGCACCAGCCATCATGGATGAAACGATCCATCCCTGAAGCACATCACCGGCATGAAAGTCCGTTGCGATAAAGGGAAGAGCCCCCGCCACGACACCGGTATCGAGTCCGAACATGAGCCCGGCCAGCGCGGCCAGAATACCGAGGGTCGTCGCCCTTACCGTACTGCGGACCCGTTCGTCTGACGGCCCCTCACTGGAAGACGAAGCAACCCCTACCATAGTCCTGGATACCCTCACTGAAACATTTCCGCCGGAAGCGGAGCTACAGAACCGAACATTCCGAAAACGGAAACATTCGGTCCTGTCTTAATGATCAATCAGGGACGTGGTCTACATCCAAACGAATGGAAAATCACTTTTCCGCGTAAGGATTTTTCGTTCCCCGCAATTGTAACCGCACCGGAACGCCCGGCATGTGGAACGTTTCACGCAGACCATTCACCAGATATCGCTTGTACGAATCCGGAAGCTGCTCGGCCCGCGTCCCGAACAGAAGGAATGTCGGAGGACGGGCTTTGACCTGCGTCATGTAGCGCAGCTTGAGGCGACGACCGTCCACGAGAGGCGGCTGGTGACGCTCAAGCGCGTCCTCGAACCACCGGTTCAGTTCGCCTGTGGAGACCCGCGAATTCCAGATTTCATAGACATCCCGCACCGCAGGCAACAGACGGTGCACGCCCGCCCCGGTCAGAGCAGAGAACGTCACGACCGGAATACCACGAACCTGCGCAAGCGAGATTTCCAGACGGTCCAGAATCGCTTTTTTCGTCGCGTTCCGGTCCTCAACCGCGTCCCATTTGTTCAGCGCTATGACGCAGGCCCTGCCCTCGCGCTCAATAAGACGGCCGATCTGGAGATCCTGCTCATGCACCCCCAGTGTTGCATCAATAACGAGCACGACCACCTCGGCCATCTTCAGCGCTTCGATGGAAGCCGAGACCGACATTTTCTCAAGATGCTGCTCAACACGAGCGCGCTTGCGCATACCGGCTGTGTCTACAAGCTGGATAGGTCCATGCTCGTCATGCAGTTCTACCGCAATGGAATCGCGCGTCAGACCGGCTTCGGGACCGGTGATCATCCGCTCTTCGCCCAGCAGGCAGTTCAGGAGTGTGGATTTCCCCGCATTTGGCCGACCGATAATGGCAAGACGAAGCGGCCCTGCCGGACGCTCTTCTTCCTCCCCCTCAGTCTTCGGCGCTTCGCGACGGCGGTTTTTCTCGGCAGGCGGCAGGCGCTCAGCAATCTCGCCCATGAGATCCGCGATGCCCTCACCATGCTCGGCAGAGAGCGCGAGTGGCGTGCCAAGTCCCAGCGAATAGGCTTCAAGAGCCGCATTCGTCCCCGCCTGCCCTTCCGCCTTGTTGGCAATCAGCAGAACCGGACGGTTCTGGCGACGGAGCCAGCTTGCGAAATGGGCATCCGCCGGCGTGATGCCAGAACGCGCATCGATGCAGAACAGCACCAGATCCGCCATGGCCACAGCGGATTCGGACGAGGCCCGCATTCGCCCATACAGCGTATCCGGCGCGGCCTCTTCCAGTCCGGCCGTGTCGATCAGCTTCACGCGACGACCACGCAGGAGAGCTTCGCCTTCCTTGCGATCGCGCGTGACGCCGGGCATGTCGGACACAATGGCCTGACGACGGCCGACGAGCCGATTGAAGAGTGTAGATTTCCCGACATTCGGGCGCCCGGCGATAACAACGACGGGCAGGTTCTCAGAGGTCATTCGTTCAGCCATAGGCCCGCAGAACGGCGTCCTGGGACAGGGTCAGCACCTGACCGTCGCAAACGATCGGCTGAACCTGACACGACGCGGTAGTCTTACGGGTCAGTTCAAGTTTTCCGGTCACAGCGTTCAGAACCGCCATGCCTTCTTTCGGGAAAGTGGAGAAACAGATCAGTTTGCCGTCCACGAGGAGCGGTCCCACCCATGCAATGGCATCTTTTTCCGCATCTTCGCGGATGAAACGGCGAAGCTGCGTGATCCAGCGGACATGGCCGGAAAGACGGTCAAGACAGGCAATCTGCTGATCCGTGGACAGGACATACATCCAGTCTCCACAGATCGCCATAGGGCTCTGGCCACTCACCTCGCGTTCCCAGAGACGCCGGCCGGAGCGCATGTCGATCGCGACCAGAACGCGGGACATGGATACGGCATATGCCGTCCCGTCCATAATAACAGGAGCGCCGCGGATGCAGGAAAAATCGAGCATCGCACCCATGCCGTTGGACCCACCGAGACTGTCACTCCAGACCATCTCGCCCGATGCCGCACGAAGTGCGACCAGATCGCCACTTCCGAAACCCGCGAGGATGACGCCATCCACGAAGGCCGGAGCGGACTGACCGAAAATCACCGTATCGGAAGCAGTCGCCTGATAGGTCCAGACCTGATGACCGGTGTTGGCGTTCAGCGCGATCAGACGTTCGTCGATCGTCCCGAACACCATCAGACCTTCAGCAATGGTCGGTGCGGACCGTCCCGGCGTTCCGGTGCTGACACGCCATTTGACCTTGCCCGTCAGCGCCTCGACCGCCAGAGCCTGCGCAACACCGTCTACGATATAGAGCGTGTCTCCGTCCAGTGCGAGACCACCACCGATATTGGTGGAGCGACTGGCTGTCGAGGCAGGCTGACGTGTCCAGACATGGCGGCGTTCAGGCCATGTCCATGCCTTAACCACGCCCTGCGCATCCGTCGTAAAAAGATGACCATTGCCAATAACCGGCGGCGACTGGATAGCCCCCCGGTTTGTCGGCATGATGGCGATCATCGACAGAAAGCTGGACGGATCAGTCGGCGTACCGACCGACTGGCTCCAGGCGAGATTCGGGCCGTTCCACGCCGCATTCACGGACACATGTGACGGACGTCCCCCTTCCTGCAACCACTCCCGAACGGGCTGGGCCGACCCGAGGGTGATCGGGGTATGATCGTCATGATCCACCGTCAGGCCGGCACCGGTGGACAGCACGTTGACGCGATGCCCGGCCAGAGGCGGCTTCTTGTCATCTTCGAACAGGCTGCAACCACCGAGTACGGCAAGAGCACTCCCGGTGCAGGCCGTCCGCAGAAGACTTCTGCGCGCCATCGGAGAGCCTGCGGAGAAGGAAGGTCGGGAAAGAACAGGACGGCGCATCAGCCGGCGTCTCCAAATGTCTCGAGCAGGGCCTGCGCGCGGGCACGTACCCCTTCGGTCGCGGTTGCACTACCGACGATCTGGGTCAGGATGCGCCGGGCCTCCTTCTGCTGATCATCCGTGGCCCCAGAACGCAGATCCAGTGCGACAAGTCCTTCCTGGGCAAGGGAAGCCCATGCACCACCGCTCTGTGCCAGCGCCTCATAGCCCGGGCGCAGCGTCTTTGGGTCAGCGGTCGCGGTCTGTGCATTGAGACGCATATAACGCGCCATGTCGCGCAGAGCCGGCTCTGCAGCCGTGTCGTCCGCAACGCTCTGCCATGTCTTCAGAGCTGCGTCCGTCTGTCCGTTCTGGCTTTGAAGATCCGCCAGACGCAGGGCCGCATAAGAGCGCACACCTACTGGTCCGTGATCCGCAAGATCCTGAAAGGTTTCAGTCGCCTTCCGCGTGGCCGCGGCGTCGTGCTTGGGATCAGACAAAGCCGTGGTAGCGGTAAAATACCGCGCCGAGGCCGCCTTCTGCGCAACATGACGGGCATGACTGTTCCAGCCCCATATCCCGCCGCCAACGGCACCCACCAGCGCCACGACCCCGACGACAGCGCCAATCCGCCGTGCCATGGCCCGTAGCCTCTGCGCCTGCATTTCCTCGTTCACCTGAGTGATGAAATCGTCTGCCACCTGGTCCCCTGCTGGATCGGTCTTCACGCTATTCGCCCAACCATACAGACGGCGCACCTTTGCGGCAAACGCTTCACGCGTTCAGGAGAGCCGTGAAGAATCGTATGCCCGGGAAATAGCCGGCGAAAATGATATCGGAACGGAAAACTCCGCTCACATTCAGACTTCCTTAACGGCGACGGACGCATCCTGAGCGTCATGAAAAAACCCGTCCCGCTTCTGCTGTTTTCACTGATGTTCTGCGCACTTGAAGGCTGCGCGCCAGATCGTATCGCATCAGCCATTACCGGCAAGGACTGTAGCACGGCCTATCTGTATGATGACGAAAGCTTCTGCTCCCGTCCGGTCGGGCCGCCACCTCCGCAGCCTTACTGTACGACCAGCTTCGAGGGCACGACATGCTGGGCGCGACCGGACCTCATGCCCAATGTGGCACGCCAGACCTACGAAGGGCCAACGGGCCTGACTCCCGGACAGAATCAGACCCGTATGGGCCAGTAAACGCAGATGCCGAAGTGGTCGTAGCACAAGGCCGGAACCCTTTCGCCAGCCCTTGCAGCCTCAATGATGACTAAGCTTATGGCCTGCAGTCGCGAGGTTGGCCGAGAGAACCTGAAAAGAGGCCGCGATATGGGACTGGACGGCGGCACTTCCAGCATGGATGTGCGAAATCCGCGCACTGGCATCCTGGCTAATCGCCGTCTCTTCCCGATTGGCCTGCGCCGCCACGCAGGTGTTGTAAACACGGGCCGCTTTTTCATAAGCCGTCACCCGGTCGACGCTCTCGTTATACTGGGCGACAGTCGCGGCCTTCACCGCGGGCGCCTGCGGTTCAGATCCGCATTTTGACGCGGTCCAAGCCGTGTCAGCCGCACCAGCAACACCTGTGGAGACAACGCCCGTGAAAAACAGGCCGGACAGAACCGCTCTGCGACTGGCGGCAACCCAACGTCTCATAAAGCTCCCTTTCCTGATCGAAGCGATGCGCGCCCTACGCCCAGATCAAGGCGCAAATTTGGCAGGTTCGCCTGTGGGCGTTCCAGGAACTTCATCATTTTCCATTACGACCGTTCCACGCACGATCGTCGCCATGGGCCAGCCCGTCACCCGCGTTCCATCAAACGGGGTCCAGCCCGCAGGCGTGACGATCCAGTCGTTGGTAATCTCGCGCTCGGCCTTCATATCCACAAGCGTGAAATCGGCATCGAATCCGACGGCCATACGACCTTTGGTCTGCAATCCGTAAACCCGTGCCGGTCCCGCCGCCATCAGATCGACCAGACGTGAAAGCGACAGACGCCCCGCATTTACATGGTCGAGCATCACGGGAACGATCGTCTGCGTTCCCGTCAGACCCGCCGGACACTTCGGCCAGGGTAGCTTTTTTGCCTCAAGCGGATGCGGAGCATGATCGGACGACACCACGTCTACCCGACCATCCCGCACGGCCTGCCAGCTTGCTTCCCAGTGCGGCCGGTCCCGCAGCGGGGGGTTCATGACAGCCAGACCACCGAGCTTTTCATAACATTCCGGTGCGACCTGCGTGAGATGATTGACCAGAACCTCCACCGTAGAAATATCGCGATAATCCGCCAGATATTCCAGTTCCTCAGCAGTCGAGACATGCAGAATATGTGCCGGACGGTTGGTCTTGCGGGCCAGCGCCATGATACGTCTCGTTCCGAGAAACGCACATTCCACATCTCGCCATACGCTGTGCGTTTCGTAAGGCTGACCTTCATGGAACATCGGTTTACGGGCCTGAAGACGGTATTCGTCCTCGGAGTGGTAGGCGATCCGGCGATGTCCCGACCGCATGACGGCCTCCAGCCCTGCATCGTCCTCAATCATAAGATTGCCCGTTGACGATCCGGCGAAGACCTTGATGGCACAGATCCCCGGCTGTTGTTCAAGAACCGCCAGTTCCGGCGTATTCTCGCGGGTCGCGCCAACATACATCCCCACATCCACATGAGCTGTCTTGCGGATATGATCGCGCTTCCAGTCAATCATCGTCACGTCGGTAACGCTTGGCGACGTGTTGGGCATGTCGAAAACAGTCGCGATTCCGCCCAATGCCGCAGCGCGGGTTCCCGTCTCGAGGGTTTCGACTTCCGGCTTGCCCGGGTCCCGCAGATGGACATGCGCATCGATCAGTCCCGGCAAAACATGCAGCCCACGTGCGTCAATGACGCGATCCGCTTCGTCCGTTGCGCGAGCGCAAAGCGATGCCACTTTGCCGTTCCGTACCCCGATATCCGCCTCAGCCTCACCCCAGGGGAAAACGCAGCGTCCGCCACGGATAATCAGATCGTAATGCATGGTCTGTCCTCACAAATCAGCAGGCCCGTCAGGCCGGAATTCGGTTTGCTTATGAAGCGCGTGCCAGAGTTTCGAACGTATCACCGTCTACGGAAACCCCTTCGATGTGATGGCGATGCCAAAGCGCGAAAAACAGCAGCGTCCAGGCCTGCCTGGCCATGCCGCGCTGTCCGGCTTTTGCAAACAGGCGCTCTACATCTGTTTCCGGCATCATGGCCCTGATGCAGGGCTGGCGTCCCACAAGCGGCCCAAGGCGAGGGGACTGTGCCTCGATCCACTGCCCTACAGGCACCGTAAATCCCTGTTTGGGGGCAAACGGCCGCGCCTGCGGCAAGGCCTCTGAAAGCCAGCGACGCAGCAGCCACTTCCCGTAACCGTCCCGCACCTTGAAATGCGCTGGAAGGGGCCAGACGGCTTTTGCCACGACGGGATCCAGCAGAGGGGTACGTCCCTCAAGAGAATGCGCCATCAGGCAGCGATCCAGCTTGAGCAGCAGATCATTGGGGAGCCATTCGGCGATATCCAGTGCCTGCGCACCTTCCAACCCGGACAGGCCAACCGCAAGCTCCGTCATGGCAATACCACGCCGCCACTGCCGACCATTTTTCAAAAAGCGCCGCCCGAAAGTCCCCGAACGGTACGGCGCACGTCCCCCTTTCCACCAGGGCTTCATGATCCGTCGATATCGGCCATATCCCGCAAACAACTCGTCCCCCCCCTCCCCGCTGAGAATGACGGTGACGTCCCTGCGGGCTTCCCGTGCGAGAAACCATGTCGGGATCACCGCATAATCAGCAGCAGGATCGTCCATGCTCGCCACAATGGCGGGAAGATCCTTCCAGACCATGCCCTCGGTCACGGTCAGGACATGATGCTCCGCGCCGACCGCAGCGGCGAGAAATGCTGCATCGGAGGATTCATCCGCTTTTCCGCTATCAAAACGGGCCGTCCATGTCCGCGGATGAGGCAGCCCCAGCCGATGGGCCGCAGCCAGAATAACCGAACTGTCGATACCACCGGACAGGAACAGCCCAAGCGGCACATCCGCGCGCAGATGCGCCTCAACGCTGTCCAGAAGCGCGGTTTCCAGCCTCGCCAACGCCTGAGTATCAGTCAGGTGGGCGGGTACGATATCGCGGGCTTCATGCAGAACGTGTCGCCTGCGCGACTCTACAATCCTGCCATCCACGATCCGCAGCGTCTCGCCGGGCAGCAGACGACGGATACCTTCGAAAATGATGTCCTGCCCCGTCGTGAACTGAAGCTGCATCAACTCATCGCGGACGCCTTCGCGCACACTGCGCCTGCCAAAACCACCGGCCAGAAGGGCCTGCGGCTCCGACGCGAAGGCAATGCCCCCTTCATAGGCCGCGATATAGAGCGGTTTGATCCCGAACGGATCGCGGGAAAGCACCATTTCATGGCGCCCGTGCTCGTTCTCCACGATGGCGATCGCATACATGCCCCGAAGTTCATGCGTATATCCGGCACCGTCCTGCAACCACAGATGCAGCGGGGGCTCGCAGTCGCTTTTCGTTTTGAAACATGTCTCGGGAAAACGCCTGCGAATGGCCTGATCATTATAGATTTCGCCATTCGCAATCAGGGCTGAAGTTCCGAGGCGAAACGGCTGTGCTCCACCTGCGATATCGACAATCGACAGCCGCCTGTGTCGCAAAGCGGCGCCTGAAAGATCCAGCCTCCCTTCGCCATCCGGACCGCGATGGAAAATCGCCCGTGACATCCGATCCAGCGCATCCTGATCCGGGTGATGTCCAGGCAGACAGGACAGACCTGCGATTCCACACATCAGCCCCGCACCCCATCGAGAAAGGTCGACCATCGCCGCATGACGACCTCCTGCGCGAATTCACGTTCAAATCTTTTGCGGCCATTCCCGGCAAGCCGTTTCGCTATCGCACCATCTTCAAGAACGGTCCCGATCTGCGCCGCAAAATCCCGCTCATCCTCGACCGTAGCCAGAAGCCCATCTTCCGTTCCTTCCAGAATTTCCCGCGGCCCCTGAATGCTGCTCGCAACAACCGGCACGCCCGCGGACAGGGCCTCGATCACGACATTGCCCAGCGGTTCGACGCGTGACGGACAGACCAGCACATCGCAGGCCCGAAGCCAGGGGCCACTCTGCGCGATCCAGCCGGGAAGATGCACACGATCCGACACACCTTCGGCACGCACCAGTGTCTCCAGCGCCTCGCGCTCCGGCCCTTCACCCGCAATGACGAGATGCACACCAGGCAGATGCTTCATGGACCGGATCAGAACATCAAAGGCCTTGTTTTCATGCAGTCGTCCAAGTGACAGCACAAACGGAACGTCCGGCGGAAGAAACTCCGGACGCTGCGGCATTACAGATGAGAAGTCAGTCACGAAATTAGGCAGATAATGGACCTTGTCCGCCGGCCAGCCCTCAGCCCGCATCCAGTCCGCCAGACCACGGGTATTTCCGATCAGATGATCGCAGCGGCGATAGTTGGACAGGTCATAATACCCTCCAAGACGCCCCGCAATCCGCCAGGGGCCTGACGGCACCATCCGAGCCGCACGGCTCATCCAGGCCACGACAGTATCCGGCCCGAACGCCGCAAGACTGCGCCGCAATCCTGGTCTCGTCCCCAGATCGAGAAGGCCGCCAAAGCGATAGGTTAAGGTTTCGACGCCTGACGCTTCGAGGCGCTCCCGCCGGGCGTCATCATGCCGGATCAAAGCCTGCACGGAACGCCCGTCCTGCGTTTGCGCAATGGCCAGACGCTCGAAGAATAACTCTGCGCCCCCCATTGGAGCGCCAGCCATCACATGGGCCACGCGGCCCCGGTCCCCATTGGGCGATGCAGAATTCATCTCTCTTCTATCGGCCATGACCGACAGGGCATCAAGTCAGTCAGCACCAATGCAGGAGACGGAAACGTCTTTTTCACTCAGGATTTTCCGGGCGGCCGAAAGGACTGTCGCAACGGACAGTCCGCTTATCGGCGCATGACCCTCGGGCCCGGGCGCTTCCACATAACGCGCCATCCGGCCCGCTGGCGCATATTCCGAGGCACGGGAAGGTCCGAACAGCCCCAGCGTAGGCGTGCCGGCCGCCGCAGCCAGATGCATCAGACCGGAATCATTTCCAATGAAGAGCGTACAGCGCATCAGAAGGGCCGCAACCTCTCCCAGAGAGGGGCTTCCTCCAAGATCCAGAGCGTCCGGAAGCGCCCCTAATACCGGAAGCGCGCGCTCCCGCTCCGCGTCACCGGGACCGTAAAGCACGACAGGACGCAGATGTAGGGGCCTCAGGGCCTTCGCCAGTTCCACAAACCGTTCCGCTGGCCAGATCTTGCCATCCCAGTTCGCCGTCGGCCCCAATGCCAGCCAACCCCTTTCCGGCAGGAGGCGCATAGCCTGCTCGCGCTGTGTGGCAGTTGTCCACACACGTGGCATCGGCGTCCGCCGATATCCGAGCGCATGGCCGAGTTGCTCGATCCGGCGTCCCGGACGACGACCACCGCGCACGATAACGCGCCGCCGAGCCCTCAAGGTCAGCCCCAGAAGCGAGCCTCTCAGGTCCACGACCATGAACCAGCGCGTGGGAAAGCAGTCGCGCCAGAGATCCAGCCAGTGCCGGTCATGTCGGCGTTTGGTCATAACGATGATGCGTTCGCATCGAGGATCAGCTTCGAAAAGACCTGCCGCCACTGGCCCGCAGACTACAGTAAAAAGCGCCGCCGGATACCGTTTCTGCAGTGCGTCGAGAACACCTGTGGAAATGACCGCGTCCCCAAGCCGGTTGGCAGTAACAAACAGGATCCGCATCAGCTGCGGGACCACACCGGGTCCTTAATGGTGCTCATGAACACCGCATGCGCTTCAAGTTCCTCAACGCTAGGCGGGGCCATTTTCCGGGGCTGACGGTTGGCGAGAAACGTGCTGCCCTCCATCATCTCCTGGGCCCGTGACGGGCCGGCGAGACCCAGTCCGCGCTGCCTGCCGCCCATCAGCTCAACATAAACTTCCGCTAGAAGCTTGCAGTCCAGAAGGGCGTTATGTGTCCCACGCTGAGACAGATCGATTCCGAACCGGCGGCATAGCGCATCGAGACTGGCAGGTAGACCGGGATATTTCTTCCGTGCCATTTCCACCGTGTCGATGGCCCGGCTGGCATAGTCGAGAGGCTCACGACCGCAGGCGACCAGTTCTGCATTGACGAATTTAAAATCGAACCGAGCGTTATGCGCGATCATCGGGCTGTCCCCGATGAACTCCAGAAAACCGTCCGCCACCTCGGCGAATTTCGGCTTTCCTTCCAGATCCTCGATCCGGAACCCATGCACCTTGGTCGCCTCGGGCGGAATATCACGCTCGGGATGGATCAGGACGTGATAGGCCTCTCCCGTCGGAAGATCATCGATCAGTTCGAGCGCCGCGATCTCGATGATGCGGTCGCCCATATCGGGGTCGAATCCCGTGGTTTCCGTATCGAACAGGATGGATCGTTTCATGACGCCTCACGCAGCCGGTGCAACAGGGCATGGACCTGCCGGGCGGCCTGTCCACGTGACAGGCCGGTTCGTATCACGATGTCGGCCCGGCGTCTGCGCTCATGGTCGCTCATCTGGCGCGCCAGCAACCCTTTGGCATCAACAACGCTCATACTGCCCCCGCTGCGTCCCCGCTGGCGGATACGCGACAGGCGCGTGCCCATCGGAGCTTCCGCAACGACAACCACATCGCAGCGCCGGTCCTCGCCGATTTCCATCAGTAGCGGAATATCCAGCACGCAGAACGGCTCCTGCCGTGCCTGACACTGTTTCAGAAAACGCACGCGCTCGGCCCGCACCAGCGGATGCATGATGGCTTCCAGACGTTTCAGTGCACCGGGCCGTGTCCGTACAGCCTCTCGCAAGGCACCACGATCCAGATGGCCGTTCCTTACTGTTCCGGGAAACGTTTTTCCGATCAGCGGCAACGCCCTGCCCTGTTCACCCTGAAGCGTGCGAACGCACGCATCAGCATCGAAAACCGGCACTCCGGCCCTGCGGAACAGGGCCGCGACCGTGCTCTTCCCGGCCGCCATTCCGCCCGTCAGACCAATGATTTTCACGCTCTAGCGCAGGCTGGCAGCCAGAAGATCAAACGTTGTCTGATCTGCCTGCGGGTCAACACCGAACCAGGCCCGGAAACCGGCACGCGCCTGATGGACAAGCATACCCAGACCGTCCACCGTTCGCAGGCCACGCGCCTGAGCCGCCAGCAGCAACGGTGTCTCGCGCGGCGTATAGACGATATCCGTCACGCACAGCCCCGGTGCAGCTTCACGAAGAGCCGCGTCCCAGTCCAGGCCAGGTTTCCCACCCATTCCCATGGAGGTGGCATTCACCAGAAGCGAACAACCCGACAGCAACGACGGCCATTCGTACCACGCGACGGCTTCGCCTCCGCCCAGCGCGTCGACCAGCGCTTCAGCACGCTCGAGCGTCCTGTTGGCAATCACGACTTCACAGCCATGATCCAGAAGCGCCGCCGCAACCGCTCGCGCAGCGCCGCCCGCTCCCAGAATCATGGCGCGTCCATCGATCTGCACGTCATGCGCACTTAGATTGTCACAAAAACCCGTGCCATCCGTACAGTCGCCGATAATGCGTCCTGCCACGAAACAGATCGTATTGACCGCACCGGCACGTTTTGCGGTCGGGGTCAGTTCATCGCAGGCCATCATTGCCGCTTCCTTATGCGGAATCGTGATGTTTACGCCCTGAAAACCCGCGGCAGCCAATCCGCGTAGCGCCTGATCAAACCCTTCAGGCCGCGTTGGCAACGGCACATATGCGCCATTTACCCCATTCACCCGACACCAGTGATTGTGCATCCGCGGAGAGCGCGAATGTTCGACCGGCCAGCCCATGACGCCTGCAAGTTTCGTATGACCGTCAATCATGCCGCCAGCCTTTCCCAGACTTTCGGCAGCAAAAGCGCCAGACGTCCCGCCCAGTCCCGCTGTCCGTCTTTCCCGGAAATCAGATCCTGCCGGATTTCAATCTCAAGATAAGGAAGTCCCGCGGCTTCTGCATGGCGTGGCACTGTATAATCGGACGTATCAGTCAGGACGTAAGGCTCGTTATCGCCCACGCACAACGTCTTATCCTCACGCAGAAGATCCAGCGCGATCGACGCCATGCGGCTGTCCTGATTGTGCAGAATACCGATCTGCCACGGTCGGTCTTTGCCGTTCATCTGCGGCGTAAAACTATGCAGTGCAATCAGAGCTGTGGGACGAGAGCCGCGTTCGGCCAGAACTTCGGCGATCGTGTCATGATACGGATGCAGGATCTCCCGTTCCCGCTTCGCACGACATACCTCCTGCGCCGTCTGATTGGCCGGAACCGGCGTTCCATCACTTACAAGCGGCATGGACGTCGGATGGCCCGGCGCCCGGTTGCAGTCTATCACGAGGCGGGAATAGACCTGCTCGATCAGCGCGGACCCAAGCGTTTCGTGCAGAATGCGCCCCACACCTACGATGCCGATATCCCAGGCGATATGCCGATCCCAGTCCTCCGTCCGCACCCCCATATCCCCCAGCGCATCCGGAACCGCCCGTCCTGCGTGATCACTCACGAACACGAACGGAGACGGCGTTTTTTCCGGAAACAGAAGGAAGGGCGCCGGATCACCGGCGCCGAGAAGGGGAACAGACATCAGAATCTTACTCTTACTATCCAGCCAGAGCCTGCACAGTATGCCTCACGGCGTCCGCAGACCAGTCCATGTTCCCGATGGACTCTGCCACGACCTCGCCTTTCGCATTCAGGATCAGCGACCGCGGCACGCCATGAAGGGACATGATGTCGCCTGTCAGGCCCTTAAGGTCCTCAGGACGGACCTGCCGGACCGACTGGACCAGAGCCGTCTGATCCGCGGTTTCCATCATCACGCCCGATACCGGATCGACCAGCACCGGCAGCGTATCGATTCCATGACTGTCATAGAAAGCCCGCACCTTTGGAATCGTGCTGCCACGCACAGCTACAGGCACGATCTGTGGTCCTTCCGCACCCAGGGCCTTTGCCGTCGCATTCACCGAAGGCAGTTCGCGGATGCAGGGCGGGCACCACGTTGCCCAGAAATGCAGAATGAAGGGTTTGCCGTACCAGTGAGACAGCGGCACGTCCTGGTCCTGTTCATTTTTAACGCTCAGCGCCGGCAGAATTTTCGGAACGGCAAGCCTGCCAAAAGAATTCGGCTCGAAAGCTAGTCCGTGAGAAGCCTCTTCTTTCTCGGCCGCAGCAAAGGCCTGCCCTGAAAGCAGAGCAGCCCCCATCACGGCGCCGGCACCACCCAGCAGATGTCGTCGTGTCAGAAAAATAGTCATATCGCAAAAGTCCTTCTCGTCAGCATCAGAATCCGGATAGCGGGTCTCAGCCACGCATCCCGGCGAAAATCTTACGCAGGGCTTCAGCGCCACCCGCTCCGCTCCAGTCCTGCGGTCCGGAAGCCGAAGCACGAACACGTCCGTCACCATCAATCAGGAATGTTACGGGGATGGCAAGCTGCTCCGTCCCGACCCATGCTTTCAGATCCGCATCCTCCACCGTCCAGACCGGCAGGCCCGACACACCGCTCTGTGTCAGAAAAGCTCTGACCTTTTCCGGCGACCCGCTGGACACCGCAACAGGGACCACGGGACAATCTGCTCCCCAGTCCCTCATGAAGGCGGCAAGAGCGGGCAGTTCATGTCGACAGGGTGAACACCATGTTGCCCAGAGATGCAGCAGAAAAGGCCTGTGAAGAGGCAGCGACTGATTTATTCCGTCCAGTCCGGAAAGGGAAAAGCGAACCGGCTCGCCGACTGGTTTGTCCGGGACAAGACTAGCAAGCGGTGCTCCACGACGCACGACCAACCCCGCCAGACGCGACGCGCCCACGCCGGTCAGGGCTGCGAGCCCCGCCGTACCAAGAATAAAGGTACGTCTGTTGAAAATCCGCCTGTTCAAGCAGGCCCGGAAGACTGAAGCCCAGACAGGATTTTTTCGAAAGCGGACCGGGCCTCCGGAGCATTCCACGCCATTTCGCCTTCGACGCGCGACCGCAGACGGCCCTGCGCATCAATCACACAGGTCATCGGAAGGCTGGGTTCACCGGACGTGAACCACTGGGAAAACTCGTGCTGCGTCAGTGTCCAGGGTGCAATATGGGGCAGATGCCCCTGTGCCAGAAACATCATGACCTTGGGCAGCGGACTGGCCACGGCGACAGGAATAACGGGAACTTCTGCTCCCGTTTTTTCAAGAAACATGTTCAGAGCGGGCAGTTCCAGGCGACATGGCGGACACCATGTCGCCCATAAATGCAGGATAAACGGCCGCCCGCGCAGTGTAGAAAGATCGAGCGCCGTACCATCCGGCCCCGCCAGTCTCAGATTGACGGGCACGAGGGTCGGCGCTCCTGGAGCGAGCGCAGGCAATACAGGATGCACGGCTTCTGCATCCTCTGCGCGGGCGGAAGTCCCCAGCCCGCAATTGCAGAGGGAAGCTGCCGCAGCTAGGCTGGCAGCTCCTCCAAGAAGGGTTCGCCGGTCGATCTGCTTCCGAATCATCTGCTTACGGTTATCATGAAAAACGCTCCTGTCGACACACAATCAGATGCCGCCACGTCCTTTGAGGGCACAGCTGCCAATCCACAATGGGGTGGCCGCTTTGCCTCAGGTCCGGCCGCCATCATGGGTGAGATCAACGCCTCCATCGGATTTGACAAGATCCTGTGGCGACAGGACATCCGTGGCTCCCTCGCCCATGCCGCCATGCTCCAGAAAGTCGGCCTGCTGACCGAGACAGAACTTGCCGAAATCCGTCAGGGCCTTGGGGACATCGCGCAGGAAATCGGCGAAGGCCGCTTCGAGTTCTCCCCGGCCCTCGAAGACATCCATATGAACATTGAGGCGCGCCTGTCCGAGCGGATTGGTGAGGCAGGCAAGCGTCTGCACACGGCCCGCTCACGCAACGATCAGGTCGCCACCGATTTCCGCCTCTGGGTGCGTGATGCCATCGACGGCCTTCAGGACCAGACCACCGCCCTGATGCGCTCCCTCGCCACCCGTGCGCTGGAACATACCGCAACGCCGATGCCGGGCTTCACCCATCTTCAGGTCGCCCAGCCGGTCACGTTTGGCCATCACCTTCTGGCCTATGTCGAGATGCTATCGCGTGATCGCGGCCGTCTGCGTGACGCCCGCGCGCGGCTGAACGAATGCCCGCTCGGTTCGGCCGCCCTTGCAGGCACGTCCTTTCCGATCGACCGCCGCATGACGGCCGCAGCGTTGGACTTTGACCGACCGACCGCCAATTCGCTCGACGCCGTGTCGGACCGTGACTTCGCACTCGAATTCCTGTCCGCCCTCTCGCTTCAGGCCATGCACCTGTCGCGTCTGGCCGAAGAAATCGTGATG
This sequence comes from Gluconobacter kanchanaburiensis NBRC 103587, assembly GCF_007988905.1. Lineage (GTDB taxonomy): Bacteria > Pseudomonadota > Alphaproteobacteria > Acetobacterales > Acetobacteraceae > Gluconobacter > Gluconobacter kanchanaburiensis. The sequence goes on along the minus strand of NZ_BJVA01000006.1, from coordinate 20,106 downwards.
TGGGCCTCCGCGCCCTTCGGTTTCGTCACGCTGTCAGATGCCTTCACGACCGGTTCTTCCATCATGCCGCAGAAGCGTAACCCGGACGCCGCCGAACTGGTACGCGCCAAAATCGGCCGAATCATGGGCGATTTCGTAGGCCTGCTGACGGTCATGAAGGGTCTGCCCCTCGCCTATGCCAAAGACACGCAGGAAGACAAGGAGCCCGTCTTCGATGCCACCGAAGCCATGACGCTTTCCCTCGCCGCCATGGACGGCATGATCCGGGATCTGAAAGCTAACGCTCCCCGGATGCGCGAAGTCGCGGGAATGGGCTTCTCCACCGCGACGGACCTCGCCGACTGGCTGGTCCGCGAGTTGCGCGTTCCTTTCCGCACCGCCCATCACGTCACGGGCCGTCTGGTCGGCATGGCGGAACAGAAAGGTTGCGATCTGGCGGATCTGTCGCTGGAAGACATGCAGTCCGTCGAACCGCAGATCAACGCGGGTGTTTTCGATGTTCTGACCGTCGAGGCCTCTCTGGCATCCCGCACCAGTGAAGGCGGCACCGCACCGGCCAATGTGACGCATCAGGCCGAAGCCTGGCTCGCAAAACTCGGAGAAACCGCATGAAAAAACTGCTGCTCGTCGGCATGACGGTCGTGGCTCTTGGCCTGACCGCCTGCGGCAAGAAAGGCGCCCCACACGCCCCCGGCCCGTCGCAGGACATCACCTATCCGGGAACTTATCCACCGGAATAAGCGCTTGCTTCCAGAGCCTGCAGCACGCGTGGATGGTCCAGAACCTGCCGGGCCGTCCACCCCTCCTGCCGCAAAACCCGCACGCCCTCCGCGCCGTCACGCTTGGAGAGTTTCTGCCCGTCTGCATCCAGAATGAGTGCATGATGCGCGTATGTCAGCTCTGGCCAGCCCATCAGTTCCTGCAACACACGCTGGACTGACGTCGCCTCATACAGATCCCGCCCCCGCGTCACGGTCGTCACGCCCTCAAGCGCATCGTCATGCGTGACACACAGATGATACGAAACGCCCGTATCCCTCCGCGCCAGAACAATATCGCCGAACGCGTCAGCCTTCCCGGCAACGCGACCGTGCCCGACCTCATACCAGCCCGGCACGTCCTGCAACACATCCAGCGCCCGGCCCATATCAAGCCTCCAAGCCGGATCACGCCCCTGCACTTTCCGCGCCACGCTGTGGCGACATATCCCCGGATAAACAAGACTCCCATCTGGTGCGACCTGCGTCGCTGCATCAGCAATTTCCCGCCGCGTGCAGAAACACGGGTACAGCACCCCTCTCTCCCGCAGATTGGCCAACACGGCTTGATACTCCGCCAGATGCGCCGATTGCTGCCGGACCGGCCCGTCTGACGACAGTCCAAGCCACTCCAGATCCTCACGCAAAGCCTGCGTCAGTGCCGGCGTACAGCGCGTCGTATCAATATCCTCGATACGAATCAGAAACTTTCCGCCGTCACCCGCCATGATCCGCGAGTAGCGGCCCGAAACGACATGCCCCAAATGTAGAAATCCCGTGGGACTCGGCGCAAATCGTGTCGTTACGGGAATCGTCATGAATGTGTCACCAGCGTTTGCTTGCGGTCTGCGCAGTTTACTGGAATAGTTTCTTCAAAGAAGCCGACGACACGTGTTTTCCCGCTGTTTGTCCCGTTTTCATTCGGCGCCGTAACCCCGCATGTGTCGTCCTTGCAGAAAGGATGCGTGTGGTGTCCGTCAGCGGTCAGCATTTTCCGGCTCTTGTCCTGAACGCGGATTTCCGTCCGCTGTCCTATTTCCCGCTCTCGCTCTGGTCCTGGCAGGAAGCCGTCAAGGCCGTCTTCCTCGACCGCGTCTCAGTCCTCTCCGAATATGAAGACGCCGTCGTCCACTCCCCCAGCCAGAGCATGCGTCTACCCAGTGTCATAGCGCTGAAGGATTACATTCCCACAGCCCGCAAACCAGCCTTCACCCGTTTCAACGTCTTTTTGCGGGACAATTTCTCGTGTCAGTACTGTCATGACCGATTACCCACGCACGAACTGACTTTCGATCACGTCATCCCCCGTGCCCGCGGTGGCCGGACGACCTGGGAAAACGTCGTAACGGCCTGCAGCCCATGCAATCTGCTGAAAGGCTCAAAACTCCCCAGCGAACTGGGCATGCATCCGCACCGTAAACCCGTCCGTCCCAGCAGCCGTCTTCTTCAAGAAAACGGCCGGACCTTCCCACCCCATTATCTTCACGAAAGCTGGCACGATTATCTGTACTGGAACACCGAACTCGAAACCTGAGCAGGCGTTTTACCAGTCCAACTTCTGCAAGGATGGACTTCCATGCGTACCGGACTTCTGCTGACCACACTGGCCCTTGGCCTTTCCACCACCGCTCTCCCCGCCTCAGCCGAAACACTGCATCTCTTCGGCCCGTTCAAGGACGAGCATGGTGCCACTGCGCCCATCAAGGGTTCGGCGTCTGCAATGCTGGACACCACGAAAAATACGCTGACTTACCGTTTTGAAGATAACGGCCTTTCAGGGCCAGTCACGGCCGCTCACCTGCATGGTCCTGCTGCAGATGGTCAGGACGCTGGCGTTCTGGCCCCAATCGACGGCCCGTACACGACCCGCATGACAGGCACGCTCCAGCTCACGCCTGAGCAAGTCAAGGAGGTGCAGGCCGGACAGAGCTATATCAACCTCCACACCGAGAAATACCCGGACGGCGAAGCCCGTGCCCAGCTTACGACCGATCTGACAGGCCACAAGCATCACATGGAATAAATCTCCCATCGCGAGCCATGAAAAAAGGGCCTGCCCGATTATGGGCAGGCCCTTTTTTATATCAAAGATAGATCAGCATCTGCCGAACAGGCGGTATTAATCGCCAGTCTTCGCATTTTTCGTCTCGGGAGCCTTGGCAGGCTGTCCCGGATCGATGTCGTGAACAGTTTTTTTCGTCCAGGCGCCCGTATCGTGAACGGCCTCTTTCGTGCCTTTCTTGGTGGCGTCCCAGCCCTTCCTGCTTTCCTTTCCGGTCCAGTGCGCGGCGTCAGAGACACCGTTCTTCGTAGCGTCCCAGCCCTTGACGCTTTGTTTCTTCGTCCATTGCGCCGCATCGGACGTGTCATGACGAACTGCAGCCCAGGACTGACGCACAGTCCGGCACAGATCGGTTTCGCAGGGCTTCTCGGCCGTGTCAGCCGCAATAGCCTGCGAAGCAACTCCCAGAGGCATCACAGCCAGAGCAGCAAGCAGCAGAGGGGCGGAAGAGGAAATGAACCGGATCGACATCGAGAGTCTCCTGTTTTCAGATAGACTCACCCTGTCACTCCCCGGAGAGACCGGCAAGCCTGCTCGTGCCTCTCCGGCGCAAAACAAACTCCACAGAAAAAACCCCGCATCACTGCGGGGTTCTCAGCATATCAGATCCAAATGGCGTCAACTGCGACCGAACGCTGGATCATTCCCACTCGATTATTGATAATGAAAATTTTTCATTTTCTATGAGACGCTTACGTAGATTTGCAAATCTGATACCATGTAAAATGCCATTGACACAGGAAAGATTGTGAGATTTTTACGCCAATAGCCGTGTGACGTTGAAAATCACTCGCGAGTCAGTCCTTATCCGTCTCGGTTCTAGATCCGCAGCCACCAAGAACATGCGCACTCAACGGCACATTTAGTTCCCCGGGGCCTTATTCGAAAGACGAGCGTAAACTTGGGTGCCCAGCCACTTGGACACCAGCTCCCGCATTTCTGACTTGCCCATGTAATCAGTAAACAGTTCTTCATTCAGCTCCATGCGCTCAATAAATAGTGCCTCAAGGATTTGCCGAAATACGAGCTGGAACTTGTCTAGGGAGTTGACCTCTGCTGCCTTTTGCAGGGACTCGTTCTGGCTTGCGGCTTCGGTGATCTGATCAAAAAACAATTGATCTGCATCATTCAATTCTCCGCCGAAGCGCTGATTGATGATGTCGATCAGGCGTGACAGCGAAACGGGTTCCTCACGCACCATGCCTGAGCCCACCTCTCGCGGGCCGTCAAGCGGTTTGGCATAGCCTTCATTGAGGCTGATCGAGCCTTCACTGATTTTCTGCAAGCGGTAGTAATCGAGCTCCACTCCTTCGTCGAACTGATAGCTCGGCCCGCTCTTGCGCTTTGGCAGCTTCAGCGCGAGATGGCGCAGGTAGGTGAAGAGTTTTTCTAGATCGCTGTCCTGATAGGGAATCACTTGGCTCAGGAAACCGTACAGATTGCGAAAGGCCTGCAGCTTGCCGCGCCACAACTCAGCTTCATCCTCTTCACTGTTCTGCAACTGCACAAAGCGCGCGACCGCCTGATCAAGAATAGCATTCATCAGCTTATGGTCACCGGGGCTCTGGCGGCGCTTAGGCGCAAAGAACACACGAGCAAACTCGGCAATCTCGGTTTGCAGGTAAATGCCCGAGGCATCCAGCTCGGCCTTCACCTCATAGAGCTTGTCTGGATCGACCTGTTCACCCATTACCGAGCCATCGTAATACTGCCGGAAGGCCTCTTGGATTTCGTCTGGCTCGTTAACGAAATCAAGCACGAAGGTATCGTCTTTGAGTGGATGTGTCCGGTTCAAGCGCGACAATGTCTGCACGGCTTGAATGCCCGCCAGCCGCTTGTCCACGTACATCGTGTGCAACAGCGGCTGATCGAAACCAGTCTGGTATTTCTCGGCCACCAGTAGCACGCGGAAATCTGGTTTGGCGAAGGTGTCAGGCAACTCCTTTTCCTTCAGGCCGTCATTCATCTCCACCTCGGTGTACGACTTATCTGGAACCTTGTCGTCTTCCACCTTACCCGAGAACGCCACAAGGCTTTTGATCGGGTATCCCTTTTCTTGGATGTAGCGGTCGAACTCCTGCTTGTAGCGCACCGCCTCCAAACGCGATCCGGTCACCACCATCGCTTTGGCATGTCCGCCAATCTTGTGCCGGGTGAACTGCTGGAAATGCTCGACCATTACCTCGGTCTTCTGGCCGATGTTGTGCGGGTGCAGGCGCATGAAGCGGGCCAGCGCTTTGGCCGCCTTCTTGCGCTCGACGTTGGGGTCGTCTTCGGCTTTCTTGATCAGCTTGTAATAGGTCTTGTAGGTGACGTAGCTCTTCAGCACGTCCTCAATGAAACCTTCCTCAATGGCCTGGCGCATGGTGTAGCGGTGAAAGGATTCACCGCTGCGACCGAAGATCGCCAGCGTCTTATGTTTGGGCGTGGCGGTGAAGGCAAAGAAGCTTATGTTCGGCTGGTGGCCGCGCTTGGCCATGGAACGGAACAGCCGCTCCAGTTCCACTTCGCCTTCCTCCTCAGCCATCGCCTGCGCCTTCTTTCGCAGCTCGACACCGCCCAACACGCCCTTGAGCTCGGTGGCCGTTTCGCCTGATTGCGAGCTGTGTGCTTCGTCAATGATCACTGCATACCTGCGCGTGGGCAGATGGCTTTGGCTGCCCTCCCCGCGTTCCTCATTGAGCTTGGCCAGCTGCCCTGTCACGAACGGGAACTTCTGCAGCGTGGTGATGATGATGGGCACACCCGCTTCGAGTGCCTCTGCGAGCTGGCGTGAGTCCTCGTCGATCTTCTGCACCACGCCCTGACGGTGATCAAACTGGTAGATCGTGTTTTGCAACTGACGGTCCAGCACCACGCGGTCGGTGATGACCACCACGCTGTCAAACAGCCGTTCGTCGCCTTCGTTGTGCAGGCTGGAAAGGCGGTGCGCCAACCAGGCAATGGTGTTGCTCTTGCCGCTACCGGCTGAATGCTCGACCAGATAGTTGTGTCCCGCGCCTTCGCTTGCGGCAACTGCCACCATCTGGCGTACCGCCTGCAACTGGTGGTAACGCGGAAAGATCAGACTTTCCTTGCGCACTTTTTTACCGTCGTCTGTGGTCTTCTCTTCCACATTCAGGTGCAGAAAGCGGGCAAGTAGGTCGAGCAGGCTGTCGCGTCGCAGCACTTCTTCCCACAAATACGCCGTCTTGTAGTTGCGGCCCTCGCGGTAGGGCGGATTGCCGGCACCGCCGTCCAGGCCGCGATTGAAAGGCAGGAAAGTGGTGGATGTGCCCGCCAGGCGCGTGGCCATGTGCGCTTCTTCGGTATCCACCGCAAAATGCACCAGCGTGCGCTTGGTGAACACGAAGATGGGCTCGCGCGGCTCGCGGTCGTGGCGGTACTGGTGAATGGCATTGGCAGCCGACTGGCCGCTCAAAGGATTCTTGAGTTCCAGCGTGACCACTGGGATGCCATTGACCGACAGCACCACATCCAGTGATTTTTCCGACTTAGGACTGAAATGTAGTTGGCGGGTTAGTCCCAGCCGATTGGCTTTGTAACGCGCCTCCAACTTCGGGTTCAAGCCATGTGCTGGGCGAAAGAACGCGATCCGCAAAGTCTTGCCAAAGCATTTAAACCCGTGCCGCAACGTGGCCAGTACACCGTGTGTGTCCAGCCATTTGCAAAGTGTTTCCAGCACCCGGGCGCCCGTCTGCTCGCCGTGCAATGCTTCCAGCTTATCCCACAAGTTGCGTTGAGTGGCACGGATGAAGGCCAAGGCCTCGTCAGGGAAGATCGCGCGCGCTCGATCGAAGCTTTTGGCATCCATCCGTACGTATCCGTCATTCAGCAAGACGGCTTCGATGGCGGTTTCGAATGCGGCTTCGCTGGTGCGCTTCATACGGCGGACCTCGCTTGTTTTTTTCGTAGCCAATAAACAATGACCTGCGCGAACTCCGGCAATTCGCCGGGTTCGCTACCGTCCCATTTCGGCAGCTCGCGTGCCGGGTCAACACGGCGTCCATCCTGCAGACGTTGCTGAAACGCTGCAAGGACCGCCTTGCGGTTGCTCACTAGGAGCGGGAGATTGAGATTAAGAACCTCGTTGAGAGCCTCATTGATGTCCCTATCAACTGCCTTAATGGTACCGTCACCTAAAAATCGGACATGCGGCTCAATGGGGTGGGTGGAATCGCACACGCTGAAACACAGGGCTTTGTTGCCCTTCCGTGTATCGCAATGCTGCTCGCGTTCAGACCGCCCCTGGCCGCCCAAGCATACGCCGAGCAGATTACTGTAGTCGAGCTGTCGCCCTGGGTGGTCGGCCTGGCATTGCCAGTGTTCGATCTTCATGCCCTCCGGTGTGGCACGGATACGCGACTGACAGTAGCAGCACAGACCGTGCTGCTCCGCCACCAATTCTTGTCTCAAGGCACTTTTGTCAGCATAGTTGTCGTAGTCGGCATGCGACTGCTTGCGGTGCTGCGTCAAAGTGGCGGGCTCCTGCCCCTTTTTAATGGTGCGCATCTATTCGGCGCCATCTAAAAAGCGGATTAGCGAGCTAGCCCGCGTCAACTCGGGTTCCTCATCACCAAGTTTGCGTTCGAGGGTGACAATCGCAGCACGGGCGTCATCGAAGCGCTCTTGGTCAATCAGATCAAAGAGCGCTTTCAGCTCACTATCCACCTGACGGTTACGCACCCGCGCACCCATGAACTCTTGCAAGATGCGATTGACATCCATGCCATAAGCCTCAGTGGGCACGGTCATGCTCACCTTGCCATCCACAAATTCCAGGAAGCGCACGCAGCGTGCCGGGACCTCTCCCAGCACCAGAGGCGAATGGGTTGTCACCACGAACTGGCAGGCAGTGAAGGTATCTTGCAGCCGCTGCAAAATATCTCGTTGCCACTTGGGATGCAGGTGCAGCTCGACCTCATCAATCAAGACCAACGCCTCACCATCTGCTATTGGATTTGTCAGATTAGGATTAGCGATAGCAAGACGACGAGTAAGGTCGAACACTAAAGCAATCAGTCCACGTTCACCATCGGATAACTGCTCCAAAAATAACTGCTTGTCGCTTTTGTTGCCGTTAATCTGCTCATCAATCGTCGCATCTTTGGTGACGGCGTAGCGCGGCGGGTATTCCTCGTGAAACCAAAATTCTTTGATTTGTGGAATCAGACCAGAAATCGCTTTCTGAAGCAGCGGCAGAATGCTTGAGCCGTGTTCTGAGTCTTCTTGAATTACACGAGATGAACCCATGGCGCGATGCCACTTGGCGAACTCATTGAGGGAAATTTCCAGCTGCGTAAGGGATTTTGAAAATGCCGCAGCTTGCTTGAACGGAAGTGCCTTTTGAAGCTTTGGCGGAAGCCTTGAAAGGAGACGGTGCGTTGAGTAGTAAACGACCAGCGGCTGAGTCGGACTGCTTTTTAACTGGCACTTCAAGCGCGCTTCGGATTCATGATTATCAGTAAACAGCCAACGCAAGCGTTTCTCGAAGTTGCCTTGCAGACGTTTGTCTATCCACGCAATTTCGTTTTTTAGGTTCCTGTAGTCTGGCGATCCTTTTTCAAGGATAACCAACCCCTTCTTCATCATGGATTGCTTGTGCTCAAGCCCCAACTTTTCGTCTCGATCCAGACTTTCCTTGGAAAGAAAAGTGATCAGCGAAACGTCTCCCAAGACATTGCTTTCCATTTCGACGATGCAGGAAGATCTGCCTTGCTGGACGTCAGAATCGAGTAGGGACAGTGGCTTTTCGCGTGAAACCGTAAACTCAGGCAAGGAATGGGAATAAGCAGCTGTGATGGCTTGCAAAATTGTTGACTTACCAACGCCGTTGACGCCAGCAATCACAGTCATTTGCGCATCAAAGCCGATGTCCAGTCGGTCAAAGCCACGAAAATTCGTCAATCCTAAACTTTTCAATTTCATGAAATCATCTCTTCTAGCGGAATCTGGCCTGTAACAGCGGCGGTAATCAGCGCGGCGCGGCGCTCCTTTAATAGATCAATGGAGCTTTTTATGTGTTCGCGGATTGGATTTGATGTGTTGGCTTCTCGTTCGAGGAACACAACGATCTCTTCCTGCTCAACCTTTGGCGGAAGAGGGATGTGAATTTCTCCGTATCGCGTCGGGCTCAAATTGGCCTGACCGATCGCCGGGATCGCATTCTTTCGGGCAAACTCCAGAAATAGTGACGAATTCAATAGCGCAACCAAGTACTGCGGCATCGCACGATGATTCGTACGAATACGAACTAGATAGGAAGCGAAGGTCAAGGGCTTGTCGGGATCGAAATCCACCAGCCCAACCTTTGCAATCTGATCAAGACTGTTTGTTCGGTTAAAGAGCAGATCGTTTCGCCGGAGCAGCAAGTGGTCGTCGACTTCTGTGATCATGCCAGACTTCGAAACATCAATCCGCCCGTCTACAATGCAACTCATACGAAGGACTGCGATTTCTCCTTCGTCCCTGATGCTTTCAGAAAGCCCATAATCGGATGAGATCCAGGTGCGCTTCAGTTGGCAAATGTTCCAATGCGCCGGAATTTCACCCAGCCATTCCTGGCCGGAGGGCTTAAGTGGGACGTTGGGGTCGAGGCCGCGGGTGACGATGCGGCTTATGAGGGCGGCACGCTTTTCTGCCAACAGCGCCAGCATGCGTTCCTTTTCGGTAATCAGTCCGTCGATACAGGTGGTTTCGCGGTCGAGGTAATTGGCGATGAGGCGCTGTTCTTCGACTGGTGGAACATTGATTTCCAGCGATCCGATGAAATCCCAGTTGGCACGGGGCATTTTGGCACCGAATGTTGATGCAGCAACTGTATCAACGAAATCTGGAGTCAAGATGGAGTAAAGCAGGAAGCGCGGTTCGAGAAGCTCCGAAGGTCGCATGACGAGCAACTCGGTCGAGCAGACACCATCATGCAGTGCGTAACATGCTTTGGCCAAATAAGGGCGGAGTTTGCTAAACAGTACATCGCCTTCCCTGAATATATTGGCAAGCCCCGCGCTTTCGTCGGCGGTCTCGCCATCCAGTTTCGATGCGATCTCGATGATCTTGCCCGTCCACGGTTCGATGTTCTCAAGGCCAAGGTAGCTAGGATGGTCGGAGCCGGCAGACACGCGTTCGTTTCGCAATGGTGCAACGAATTTTAAGCGTGCCAAGCGCCAGACGTTCGGGTCGATTCGTACAGTTGAGGTGCTCACTCCGTCACCTCGGACAGCAAACCCAAAATCCGCTTTTCCACTTCAGCAAGCTCCGCATCAATCTTATGCAGCGGGCGTGGCGGCTGATACTGAAAAAAAATGCGGTTGAAGTTGATTTCATAGCCCACCTTGCCGATGCCGCCGTCCTGCTCATCCAGCGTCTCGCGGTCAATCCAAGCATCGGGCACGTAGGGTTGCACTTCACGCAGGAAGTAGCTGACGATGTCTTCTTTCAACGGAACGTTTTCGGCATCCTTAAGCGCCGGGTCGGACTCGTACTCAACGAAGCCCTTCTTGCCATCGCGATGTAGGCCGAGCAGGACATGCAGGCACTGTGTGGTGAGGTCGGTGGGCAGAGTCTGGATAGGGAAGTAGCTAGCATCCCCCAAAGGGTCTGACTTGTGATGTTTGGCAATCACCGGTGAGGCATCGGGATCCACGGTGGTAAAGCAGTCGCGGAAGATTTTCTTCTGCGCCGTGCCCTTGGCACCCTTGGCCCAACCTTCCATATCGTCGGACAGGGTCTTGAACACTTGTTGCACAGTGGTCCAGGCTTGGCTCCAGTCCAACAGCGGTTCGGTGCCAACTTCGTCCTGCACCGCCTGCAGGGCATCGTACAGCTCGGGGCAGGTGTCGAGGAAACGTTCGCGGGCTTCGTCGGTAATCTGGAAACGCAGGCGCAGCGGGCGCAGTACGGTAATACGGCGATAGCCGAAATCCTTGTTGTCAAACACGCGGCTGGTCTGGCTGTTTTCCAGTGCACCATGTTCGCGGGTGATGGCACCGAGCGCAACTGGGTCAAGGTAGCGGCGCTTGTTACCCAGACTACGCCTCATCGATGTGTAGCGTTCGCGGGCGTCAATGAGCTGGATCTTGCCCCGGCGGTTTGCCGCCTTGCGGTTGCTTACCACCCAAATGAAGGTGCCGATGCCGGTGTTGTAGAACATCTGCTCGGGTAGGGCGACGATGGCTTCAAGCTGGTCGCGCTCGATGATCCAGCGGCGAATCTCGCTTTCGCCACTGCCAGCACCGCCAGTAAACAGCGGCGAGCCATTGAACACAATGGCGGCGCGTGAGCCGGGCATGTCGCGGCGGCCTGGCTTGTAGTCCTGGAACTTGCTCATCATGTAGAGCAGGAACAATAGGGCACCGTCGCTGATACGCGGTAGCTTGCCGCCGTAGCCACGAAAGTTGGGCCAGCGATCAATGGTTTGTTTCTCAGTATTCCAATTCAGACCGAAAGGCGGATTGGCCAGCAGATAGTCGAACGTGTGGTCCGGAAACGGGTCATCGGTGAGAGTGTTGCCCAGCACCACCTGACCATCCTTGTGCCCCTTGATCAACAAGTCGGAAGCTGCCACAGCATAGGAACGCGGGTTGTAGTCCTGCCCAAAGACTTTGACCGTGGCTTGATCATTGTGGGCTCGGATCCAATTTTGCGCTTCGGTCAGCATGCCTCCGGTGCCGCATGCGGGGTCGCAGATAGTGACGATAATACCGGCCTGAGTGAGCACGCTGGTGTCGGGCTCCAGCAACAAATTGACCATGAGTTGGATAACTTCACGCGGGGTAAAGTGGTCGCCGGCGGTTTCGTTCGCGGCTTCGTTAAAGCGCCGAATCAGGTCTTCGAACACCAGACCCATGGTAATGTTGTCCACCCTGTTGGGGTGCAGGTCGATCTCGGTGAACTGGGAAACCACCTGGTAGAGACGGTTGGACTCTTCGAGCTTCTCGATCTCCTTGTCGAACTCGAACCGCTCGAATATCTTGCGGACGTTCTCTGAAAAGCTGGCGATGTAGTCGGCCAAATGACGACCGATGTTATCGGGGTCGCCCTTGAGCTTCTGGAAGTCAAGTTGGCTGTGGTTATGAAAACCCAGCGGGGTGCCGTCCTCATCCTTAGCCAAGTTATTGAGGATGGCGTCGATGTTTGAGATGTTCTTCGCCGTGAGCTGCTCGTACCGCTTGAGAACGGCCTCCTTACTCGGTGCCAGCACGGCATCGAAGCGGCGCAGCACGGTGAGCGGGAGCATGACGCGCTCATATTGCGGCGGACGGTAAGGGCCGCGCAGCAGATCGGCCACCGACCAGATAAAATAGGCGAGTTGCTGAAAGTTAATGCTCATTGGTATTGAACTATCTTCTTGTGCTTATGCAGGACAATCGTAATCTGCTTGTATTCCCCGATATTCAACGCGCGGCGCATCTTGTCAGCGGCGGCCGAGAGGTCTTTTTCGGTGCTCAACGTGATCTCCGAGGCTGCATTCCTGTGATTCCTTGGGTTCGGTTATGTGCAACGTAAGGTCATGGCTGCCGTGGTGCGACAACACAACCATGTTTGTACAGGGTGGTTCAGGACACGCCGTAGCGCCGGGCCACATCCGCAACCTGTATCTCAGGCTCACGAAGCAGCGCCTTGATCTCGCGGGCCTGCATCTCCCCAGGCTTGGGTTTGCGGCCGCCGGAGCGGCCTCTGGCGCGCGCTGCAGCTAGGCCGGCTGGGTGCGCTCGCGGATCAGGCTGCGCCCGAGCCGATCCAATCGCCATACCACTAGCGTGTCTCCGCTGCGCAGGGCCTTTCGGCACTGATCCAGCTCTGGCCGAGCACCGCTCTTCCCGCTTGCTGCCTCCTCGTAGGTGACATGGCAATCAACTTGCTGAAGGGCGTCGCGCTGCAAGTCCAGGTGCTGCTCCTCTGTGGAAACCCGCGCGCAGCCGATCCGCTGTTTCATTGACACAACCGAGACGTTGGAAACTTGACGAGAATATTAACTCGCCAAGGAGGCTTCGGATAGTCGCGGATGCGAATTTTCAACGTGTCCGGAAACCACCGTTTTCTGGACAGTCTGTAGGCGTTCTAACAGCAAATTAAAGGACGCATCTCACTTATCAAATCAGCAACCTGCTCTTGTCGTTCCAATATGTCGACCAAAGCCTCCCGAACGACCTTATTTGGCACTACGGCATCAGGCCGATCGACCAGCCATAGCTTGAGAAGACCACCAATACGGCCCAGATCCCCTCTCAGCCTGAACAGTTCAAGAAAAGTCTCCTGATCGACACGACTAGGAGGACTATAGCCAAGAGCTAGGCTCCTCATCAGGGTGGAAGCCGGTAGCCTCACTTGGCGAGCCGTGAGCTCAATTGCTTCTTTTTCTGCTGCCGTCACTTTGACCGGAATACGTTGACCCGACCGCGGTCCGATATTTTTTTGGCGCTTCTTCTCGATCTCGGTCACTAGACCACCCCTTTACCAGCGTTGAGCCACAGGCGAACAAGCACGTTGCCGTGCACACGGCAACCTATCTTGCTTTCAGCCATCACGCGACAAAATGCAATTATATGCGAACGTACCATCGGCCCCACGATCAGGAAGATTTTCGCCTATAGTTGCATATATTGGATTATATTAGCGCATATCCGCGCTTTAACGCAGTAGGTATAATCAGGGGAGTAGTTACAATGACGCCAAATAAAAAGGGTATGGCTCGCGTGAGGTTTCTCGCCCTAAAAACCGCCATCGCAGAAGAGATGGAACAAGGTTACAACAGGTCAGATATCTTCCAAAAACATCACGATCTCCTTCAGATGAGCTATAGTCAGTTCACGCGGCACGTGAGGAAATTTATTTTGGGACTGCCCTCACAGCAGCCCAAAAGAGAGCTGCCACCTGCCTCCTCCACAGCCACTGAAAAACAAAGCCCGGAGGTATCTTCCAAACGCCGTACTTTTAGTCCAAGGCCGATAAACTTCCATCCAAGCCCTGATCGTGAGCTCGTTGCCCACTGGCTGTCCCCTGCGGAGGGCACAGAGAAATAATGAATTGCATGCCGTTTAAACGCTACGAGCAAAGCGTTTAAACACTCTCGCCCTTGGCACGAAGGACGTCCTTGAAGACATATCCCCAGCAGGAAGAGCCCCGTAGACGTTAAAAGAATATATTTGAGTTAAAACGCGCGCGCGTGTTAAGGGTTAGAAAAACATATAATATTCAATGTGTTATATACCACTCGTGTGGGTGAAAGTACGTGTCGGGGCGTGGGTAAAGGTACGTGCTAATCCACAGGAAAACGTGGGTGAAGGTACGTGACATTCCACAAAGCTATCGCCACTTATCAACAGGGTGTTTTGGGAGGATCAGCTCCTCAATGTCGCCCTGCTACTGAGCAAGCGAGCGTTTCTTAGCTACAGATTGCGAGCAGCCGCGTTTCAGCGCCCCCCTCTTTTGGCAAAGAAAGTTACGTGGTCATGTTCTGTATCAAGCGACATCTGATAATCAGGTAGCAGGTTGATACCTGACAATTCCTTTACCTGCCGTCGAAACTCTCTCAAAGTCGCAGTACTGCCGCTTTTTGCGTACAAGACCGTCACAGACACGCGCCATTTTGGCTGAAGACCACAATGTTTACGGGCAAGTTCATATATGCGCCGCTCAAGCGGCTTGCGGAGTTTGAAATAGTCCCGTGACAGGGTCAGAACCCGCATGGTCGCAACAGAACGGAATAGCCAGTGTGGCAAATCCACCTCGATGGCTGTCACCCGATCATCTGTTGGCGACTTTTCTACAATCCGCCATGAATCAATCAGTCCAAAGCCGCGTCGCTCACACTGTCCGTTCGTCTCAATATTAGTCTCGATGCCAGTCCCTCTCAGTCTTGCAAGCATACCGACTATACGGCGGTAGCCGAGCCCCCCTGTTGAGCGGTTCGTACTACGGAGAAAATCATAAGCCGTAAAACGCACTGTTGGTGTTATGGGGCGCCCACGATTCTTGGCCTCCACCAACTGACTGATGCAATAAATCCACAAGTCCTTGTCATGTATGGTCGCACAACCATCCGCCCCGGGCTTCACGGTCACCAAGAGACCGTTACGCTCATAGGTTCTTACACGCCTATCGCCCGCTTTTAACGCAAACAGTGGATGCTCCATGCTAACCGCGTCACCCTTTGGTGCAGCGGCCAGAATGTCTGCGACGAAAAAGCCTTCCCGATGGCAGAGGTCTGCTGAGGAACATTTTGATGCCTTGCCGGCGGCATGCTGCTCCCCGCGAATGGGAGACACAGGCGTTACAAACAAGCTCGGAAATCAGAAGCGCACACCAGGACGCTGCGCCTGAGCGCCCTGCGCCCTGCGCGCCTCAATCCACGCCTCAACTTCACCAAGGTCCCACGCCACGTTTCTACTTGTCAGCGCGATACGGCGGGGGAACTCGCCACGCTGCTCCATATTGAAGATGGTTCGTTCAGCAAGAGGAATCATCTCATGAAGCTTTTTGCGCCCGATCAGAACTCTGCTTGTCATTCCCACGTCTGTTATTCCTGTGTCAGCATAGCGTTATGCTTGACACTATCGGCCGATGCCCGCTGATGCCGGGAAAAAGATAGAATATGGTTGACATCGACTGTAGGCTGAGAACATGTCTCGACGCCGCAAAACACAGCTTGCTTTCGATCCACATCTTGAGCGCATGGTTGTTCAATCAGATCCAACAGGTCGCATGAAAGCGAAACTGAGCGGATCGTTTTATGCATTTGACGCATACTTCTGCGAACTCTGTGAAAACCAGACAGAATATTCTGTGGTAACGAATTCCCCGGTAGTCGTAAAAAAACTAAAACGAGGAAACGCTAAGCTGGTCCCCCTGACCGATAAGATGATCGAAAGCGCCAGAGCCCGCTCACTTAAAGTAGCAGAGCGCTACCGCCTCGCCTTATCTGGAAAATATGGGCCTTACGAGGTGGGGAAAATGCTTATGCGCTATTGTGATTCTACTGAACTGAGGGCGGATTATTCTTACGAGGGCTTTCTAGAACACATCGAACCCAAGATGAGGTTGAGCGAACACAGCCGACATGGTGATCTTGCGTGGCCAACGCGGTTATCTGGGAGTGACCCGAATGGACCGAAGCCAAGTAAACTGTATTGCGAGCATCACAACCCACGAAGAAGTACAGAATCTCGAAGGGCTTATCAGAGGGACAGGCGATTTATTTGGGAATATCGCGCCCTAATAGAGCAGATATGGAGCCTTTGTATCAACAACCTCACTCGCGCGCACTGGGATATCGAAGACCAAGTGTATGTTCGACGAGAAGCATACAGGCAGGTTCAAGCCATCCGATCTTCTGCGAGCATGATTCACGACTTACTATCCGAGGGTACGCTGAACCAATCCGAAATAGCTCGAAAGCTGGGTATTTCGCGCCAGGCTGTTTCGGCAGCAGTCAAAAAGCGCGCTCAAAAAAAAGGTGCGCAGACAAGAAAGCTAGCGCTTGCGAATGGCCCACTCATCGATCATGTCGGCCCAATCCTGCAACATGGTGCTTCTTTGCTCGCGATATTCGGCCTTATTGTAGACGGCCCTGACGCCCTTCTGCTCATGGGCAAGGCACTTCTCGATCCAATCAGTATTATA
This sequence comes from Gluconobacter kanchanaburiensis NBRC 103587, assembly GCF_007988905.1. Classification (GTDB taxonomy): domain Bacteria; phylum Pseudomonadota; class Alphaproteobacteria; order Acetobacterales; family Acetobacteraceae; genus Gluconobacter; species Gluconobacter kanchanaburiensis. Next base: position 3,663 of record NZ_BJVA01000006.1, on the reverse strand, counting down.
ACCAGCTTCGTGCAAAAGAGTACTCGCCGTGCGGCGTAGATCATGTGGCCCAAACTTCGCGAGCGATTGCCCCTCCTTCTGAGCAAGCCTATAGGTCAACGTTAGCACCTGATTGAGCGTTGCACTGCTCATCGGCTGATCGGTGTCGTAGCGGGATGGCAATATGTAATCTGAGCCCCCAGAAAACGTCTTCAGGGCAATGAAAATATCGAGCGCCTGTCGCGACAGAAATACCAAATGGGGGTTGCGCCGCTTCATCCGCTCTTTGGGGATCGTCCAAAGCGCCTGACTAAAATTGACCTCGCTCCACGTTGCGTTGGTCAGTTCGCTCTTTCGGACCATCGTCAGCAAAAGCAGCTTGGCTGCGGCCCGGATCGAGGGGGTCGTGCCAATGCGCTCGATGTACTGATACATCAGGCCGATCTCTTCAGGCGTCAGAGCACGATCCCTCGGCTCAAATTTTGCTATGCTGGTCGGACGAACCAGTTCAGCCGGATTTTCAACCTTCTGCCCTCGTTCGATAGCCCACCGGTAGACCTGGAACATCACCTCTCTTGCGTGAACCGCAGTCGCCGGAGCGCCACGTTCGACGATGGCGTCAGTCAGCGCCCGCAGGTCTTCATGGGTAATCTCCACAAGCTTCTGACTGGCGAATTTAGGCTTCAGTTCACGCTCGTAGACGGATTTGCGCATGTCACGAGTTGAGTCCGCCATCTGATATCCGCGCAGCCACTTCTCGGCCCACGCTCCGAACGTCTCCACGCCCTTGATACGCGCCTTTGCGCGAGCTTTTTCCTTCGCAGGTGACTTACCTGCTGCAATCAGCTTTTTAGCCTCTCCTAATTGCTCACGAGCTTCGGCCAGAGTGATGCCTCCAACGCCGTACTGCCCGAAAGTCAAAGTCTCCTGCCTGCCGTGGATCGCGTAGTTGTAGCGAAACGAAATGCTCCCCGCAGGCGTAACCGCAACGTACAACCCATCGCGGTCATTCACCTTGTAGAGTTTATCCATCGACTTGAGGTTGCGCAGTTTGGTATCGGTCAGCATCGGTTCGTGGCACCCACATAACAATACCATGATCAAAAACCGCCAAAATAATCAGAGAAATCCCTTTTTATTCAACAGGTTATTGGAAATTAATACCATGACACCCACAAAGTGTCCGACATGGTATCAACAAAAACCATGGCATCAGACTCAGTCAGTGCCACGCACTATGCCATAAAAAATAACTGCTTGGCGATACCGTTCTGTGCCAGACAATGCCGGACCAAAAAACAAAAAAGCCCGCATTTCTGCGGGCTTTAAGGCACTTTCATGCCGGGTGATGCCACCTTATGCCAGACGCGGGATTATTCCCACTCGATCGTACCGGGCGGCTTGGAGGTGATGTCGTAAGTCACGCGATTGATGCCGCGGACCTCGTTGACGATACGCCCCGCGACCCGGTTCAGGAAGGCGAAGTCGAACGGATAGACTTCCGCCGTCATGCCATCCGTGCTTGTCACAGCACGCAGGGCGCAGGCCTGATCATAAGTGCGGCCATCACCCATGACGCCGACGGTCCGCACCGGAAGCAGAACCGCAAAAGCCTGCCAGATCGCATCATAAAGCCCGGCGCGACGGATTTCCTCGAGATAGATCACATCCACCTTGCGCAGCAGATCGAGCTTTTCCTTGGTCACATCGCCGGGAATACGGATGGCCAGCCCCGGCCCCGGGAACGGATGCCGCCCGACAATGCTCTCGGGGATACCCAGCTCACGACCCAGCATGCGGACTTCGTCCTTGAACAACTCACGCAGCGGCTCGACCAGTTCCATATTCATGCGGTCCGGCAGACCGCCGACGTTATGATGGGACTTAATGGTCACGGACGGGCCACCCGAAAAGCTCACGCTCTCAATCACATCCGGATACAGTGTGCCCTGTGCCAGGAACTGCGCCCCACCCAGCTTCGCGGCTTCCTCCTCGAACACTTCGATGAACAGACGACCGATCGTCTTGCGCTTGGTCTCAGGATCCGTCACGCCAGCCAGTTCCTTCAGGAACAGTTCGGAGGCGTCACGATGGACCAGACGGATGTTGAAGCGGCCACGAAACGTCTTGACGACCTCGTCCGCTTCGCCCGTGCGCATGATGCCGGGGTCCACGAAAATGCACGTCAACTGATCACCGATCGCGTCATGAATCAGCTTGGCGGCCACGGAGCTATCCACGCCACCCGATAGACCACAGATCACACGACCCGTGCCAACCTGCTTGCGAATACGCGCAATTTCTAGATCGCGGAAGCCGGCCATGGTCCATGTTCCACTGCAACCAGCGACATTATGCGTAAAGTTCCGGATCAGGGCCGCGCCGTGAGGCGTATGAACAACTTCCGGATGGAACTGTACACCATAAAGGCGACGTCCTTCGTCGGCGATGATCGCGAATGGCGCACCCTCGGAATGCGCGACAGCGCGGAAGCCCGGCGGAAGCTGCGTCACGCGGTCACCGTGGCTCATCCAGACCTGTTCACGCTTGCCGCGCGCCCAGACGCCACGGAACAGTGAACAGTCTTCCGCGATATCGATATAGGCGCGACCGAATTCACGGTGTTCGTGGTTCTCGACCTTGCCGCCCAGCTTCTGGCACATCGCCTGCTGGCCGTAGCAGATTCCCAGCACGGGACAGTTCAGGGCAAAGACGACATCCGGAATCGGGGGAGCATTCTCGTCATGCACGCTGGCCGGGCTTCCGGACAGGATGATGCCGCGCGGATTAAAGGCACGGATCTTTTCATCGCTCGCAGTGAATGGCCAGATTTCGCAGTAGACGCCGCTCTCGCGGACGCGGCGCGCAATGAGCTGCGTCACCTGGCTGCCGAAATCCAGGATGAGGATACGGTCTTCGTGAAGGGTTTCGTCAAGCTTTTCGACGGTGCTGGCGTCCTGCTGGGTCAATGTCGTGGCCTCGCGTTCCGGTTTCATGGTGCCTTTTGAGGCTCTCCTATAAGATGTTGTGTCGTCTGCGTCATCCATTGTGCAACACGGATCAGGATCCAACATGCGTTCGAGATCATTTTTAACTCTTTCCGCCTGCGCCCTGCTGGCCGCCTGCGCCGGCACTCCCGACCCCGGACAGGATCCAACAGGGTCCTGGATCGGCGCTCTCGTGACGGATCAGGGAACCTGTCCGACGGAACGGACCTCCACATTGCGGATACATGGTCGTGAAATCCTCTTCACACCCGCAGACGGATCTCAGGTACTGCATGGCACCTACACACCTGACAGCCACCACTATCATGCGGAACTCGCGATAACGGATCTCAACCATCATCCGACAGCCGTCGTGTTCAATGGTTATCCTGTTGGACAGGCCATTGGTGGCACGTTTGGCTCCCCGTCCTGTCGAGCGCACATTACGATGACACGGCACTGATTTTTTTTACGAACCGGGGTTGTCAGGTCAGTTAAGCCTCTGTAAAACCCCGCTTCACAGCGCACCCGTAGCTCAACTGGATAGAGCACCAGACTACGAATCTGGGGGTTAGAGGTTCAAGTCCTTTCGGGTGCACCAGTCTTTCTTGAGTAAAGACTTATACAATGTGTCCGCACCCGTAGCTCAACTGGATAGAGCACCAGACTACGAATCTGGGGGTTAGAGGTTCAAGTC